>PBKN01000001.1 GCA_002721445.1 Chloroflexota bacterium
CACCAGTATGCCTTGATATTCGCGCTAATCCAATAGGATCTCTAGCAATACCAATACTTGTAACATCAACTAGTGTACCGCCTCCGTATTGCTTAAATAAATCAACCTCTTCAATTGCAGTATTAATATCAAGTAATTTACCATTATCTATATTATATACTCCATGGTGTCTAATCCATCCGAGAGTTTCAAAAGATACGGGTTTATAATATAGGTCTTTAAGACTTGCTTCAGTTGGAATTTGATCAAAACCTGAACTCTTTGGAAAGCCTGTCCCATCAAAAAGTAAATGTTCATGAGTTAAGGTAATACCTAATTCATCAGGTTTTATTAAACCTGTAACAGTTTGTGCTAAGCCTTTTTTATCTTCTGTAACCATAATGTCCTCTTTAAATTTATTTCATTATACTTTTTGTAAACAGTATAGAACAATTTTTATATAAATCAACTTTTCAAGAGTATTTTTTAATAGTAAATATTTTGTAGACTTGAATAACTAATGTATTAATGATTTAATTCAAAACATCATAACAAATCTAGGAGTAATTATTATGGATGATAAAGTACGATCATGTGTGAAGTGTTCTGAAACATCTGAACATACAGTGGATTATATAAGAACAACTGGTTCAGGGGTATCTCGCTTTTTGAATATGCAAAACAAAAAATTTGCTGCAGTATCTTGTGTTAAATGTGGCTATACTGAAATGTACAAACAAAATGCTGGTGGATTAATGGGTAATGTCTTTGACATGCTATCTAACTGATATTTGTAATATCTAATATTTATATATATATTACGATGAGTATATTTATTTATTTGTTTGTTGGGGTTTTAGTAGCTGTTATAATTGCCTTGATTAAATCTATAAAGAGTAGTTAAATCTATGTTTTATGAACCCAAAAATGGATATAATTTAAAAAATAATCCATTAAATGCAATTATAATTCCTAGACCTATTGGTTGGATTTCTACTATTAATTCAGATGGAATTTCAAACCTTGCTCCTTATTCATTTTTTAATGCTGTAGCATATGAACCACCGCAAGTTATGTTTGCATCTACTAGTAGACATGAATTTGGCGGTTATAAAGATGCAGTATTGGACGCAAAGAATTCAGGAGAATTTGTAGTCAATATAGCTACTTTGGATTTAAAAGATCAGATGAATAAATCCTCAGTTGCTGCTCCGCATAATGTAGATGAATTTGAATATTCAGGATTGACTAAAAAAGAAAGTAAATTAGTTAAATGCCCAAGAGTAGCAGAGAGTCCTGTAAATTTGGAATGTAGGTATACGACCTCAATATCATTATTATCTAAAGAAAATAATGATTTTAATGTTGTAGTCTTCGGTGAAATTATTGGAGTACATATTAATGATGATATTATTCATGAAGATCGTATAGATTTTATGAAATTAAGAGCTATAGGTAGGTTGGGTTATAATGATTATGTAGAGGTGAATAACTTGTTTTCTATGGAAAGGCCTACCTGGGATCAATAATCTCTAAGAGCACCATCACTTGTCTTTAGTGGATTTCTAGCTCTTTTTATAGGAGGGTAATGTTTAAATGCTTCTAGATTTAAATCAATACCTAATCCTACACGGTCCGGAATTATTAAATGTCCTTCTTTAATAGACAGAGGACTATCCACAAGGTCACTTTTTGGAGACAATTGTTCATTTGTAAAATATTCTTGGATAGATATATTATGTGTTGCTGCGCAAAATTGCACACAAGCAGCTGTAAGAACTGGACTTAAAGGGTTATGAGGGACTACTCCAATATAATTAGCCTCTGCGATTGAAGCTATTTTTTTACAATTTGTGATTCCCCCTGCAAGACTTAGGTCGGGACGTATATATGATGCAGCATTTTTATTTAATAGTTGAAGAAATTGATATATTGTATAAAGACGTTCACCTGTAGCTATTGGAACTGTAATAGAGTTTGCTACTTTGGATAATGCATCTATATTATCTGACTCTATAGGGTCTTCAAAGAAAAATAAATTATATTGTTCAAGTGATTTCCCAACTGCTACTGCTTCTGGTGGAGAAAGTCTGTTTACTGAGTCAATCATTAAGTCAATTTCATCTGAGGACACTTTTTTCACTGCTTCAACTCTATTAACAGCAGTTTTCACAATTCTAGTTATGCTGTTAGGAAGAGGCTCGTTAAAATCTCCAAATGGATAGAATCTGAGAGCTGTGTACCCTTGATTAATTTTTTCTTTAGCATCTTCTGTGAGTTCATCTGTATTATTGCCATTTATATGGGTATAAACTCTTACTCTGTCTCGTGTTGGGCCTCCCAAAAGTTTATGTATTGGAAGGTTAGATGCTTTGCCAGCTATATCCCATAATGCTATATCTAAGCCACCAATAGCAGCCATTAAGTCTGAACCTCCTCTAAATATAGTACGCCTAAACATATGTTGCCAATTTTTTTCTATTTCTAAAGGGTTCTTACCAATAAGGTATTCAGCGCAATGATTTATAGCTCCTCTGATTGTGAATGCGGTGCCAGTTGTTCCACTAGCAGGATGTACTTCTCCTATTCCATATATCTCTTCGTCAGTTAGTATTTTTACAAAAGTAAATTTATCAGCAAGGTGCGTTTCAATTTTAGTAATCTTCATACAGCCTTCTTATAGATATTCTTTATATATCGGAGAAATGGTGCCCAGGAAGGGACTCGAACCCCCACTCCTTCAACAGGAAACGGATTTTAAGTCCGCCGCGTCTACCATTCCGCCACCTGGGCACATAAATAACTAAAATCTATATTATAAAAATAGGGGAGAGAATACTAATGCAACAATAGACATTAGTTTAATTAAAATATTTAAGGCTGGACCAGAAGTATCTTTAAAAGGATCCCCTACTGTGTCTCCAACAACAGCTGCAGAATGTTCATCGGAGCCTTTTCCTCCTAAATTTCCAGCTTCTATATATTTTTTTGCGTTATCCCAAGCTCCACCTGAATTTGCCATCATAATAGCAAATAAGAACCCTGTAGCTATAGAGCCTATTAGAAGACCCCCCAGAGCTTCTGGTCCCAAGATTACCCCAACAATAATTGGAGCTATAACTGCTAACAATCCAGGTAAAACCATTTCTTTCATTGCTCCTTTAGTGCTTATATCAACTGCACGAGCATAGTCAGCATCAGCTTCACCTTCTAAAAGGCCTTTTATTTCTCTAAATTGTCTTCTTACTTCAGTTACCATTGCATTCGCAGCTCTTCCTACAGCTTGCATAGTTAATGCAGCAAATAAAAATGGCATCATACTTCCTATAAGGAGTCCCATCATTACTTTAATATCCATTAAATTGAACATATCAACACCAGTAGTTGCTGAATAAGCAGCTAGTAATGCAAGGGCAGTTAAAACTGCAGATCCTATTGCAAATCCTTTACCTGTTGCTGCTGTTGTATTTCCTAGGGAGTCTAAAGCATCAGTTCTTTCTCGAACTTTAGGATCTAATTTAGCTTGTTCTGCTATTCCTCCAGCATTGTCTGCAACTGGGCCATAAGCATCTGTTGCAAGAGTAATTCCGAGTGTTGATAACATACCAACTGCAGCTAATGCTACTCCATAAGTGTCAGCTAAAGTATGTCCAAGCCACATAGCAATTACTACTACAATTCCAGGTAGGAAAGTACTTAACATTCCAAGACCTAATCCTCCAATAATTACAGTTGCTGGGCCTGTTTCTGCTTGTTTAGCTACATCTTTAGTAGGTCCATATTCAAAGGATGTGTAATATTCTGAGGCTGTTCCAATAATTTGGCCAGCTATAAGTCCTATTAATACAACCCAAAATAATTCAGTAGGAAGATTTAATATACTTATTGCAATAAAAGTTCCAATTAAGACAAGTATTCCTGCACCAAAAATTCCAATTCTAAGAGACCAGAGGAGCTTACCCATGTCAGCTCCTTCACCAGTTCTTACTAAGAAAGTTCCTATAATAGATGCTATTATGCCAATTGATGCAACTAAGATAGGAAGTGTAAGCATATCAGGTAAATTAGCATTATTTAATGCTGCAGCACCTACTGCTGTAAGTGCAATAGTAGCAATTATTGAACCTACGTATGATTCAAATAAATCTGCACCCATTCCTGCAACATCTCCCACATTATCTCCTACGTTATCAGCGACAGTAGCAGGATTTCGAGGGTCATCTTCAGGAATTCCTTGTTCTATTTTTCCCACTAAGTCTGCACCAACATCTGCTGCTTTTGTATATATTCCTCCACCTACTCTTGCAAATAAAGCAATAGAAGAAGCTCCTAATCCAAATCCTGCAACAATTGCTATATCTTCGAAAACCCAATAAATAGTAGTAACTCCTATTAATCCAATTCCTACAACACATAAACCCATTACAGCTCCGCTGTTAAAGGCAACTCTTAGAGCTGGATTTAAGCCTTGCATTGCTTGAACTGTTGTCCTTGTATTAGCTCGTACTGCTATGCTCATGCCTATAAATCCTGCTAAAGCAGATCCAACTGCTCCACATAAATAGGATATTGCTGTTGAAGGGATTGATCTTGAAATATCTGTTTTGTTAAGTAGGTCATAGTCGATTAGTGCTGCTAAAATTACAAACATTAAAATGACGAAGCCACTTAATAATCTGTATTCACGTGACAGGAATGCAATAGATCCTTCTTGAATAGCACGTCCTATAAATTGAATCGTGTCATTTCCTTTGTCTTTTTTTAGTATGTTTAGTGCTAGGAATATTGCAAAAACAATAGCTATTGCACCGCAGATTAAAGAAATAAGTTTAGTGTCCAATCCTACTCTCCTGTAATTAGTTTGTATACTATAAATATATGTAGATAAGCAAAGTTAGCATATAGCTAAAGCATCAGTCAAGGTTAATTACCTATATATTTATTTTAGCTTGCTTTGAATAATATCTGCAAACTCTTTAGTTATTAACTCTGGGTTTGAATGTGAAATAATTTCACTGACTATACATATAGCATCTGCACCAGCATCAAGTACTTCATTTATGTTTGTTTTATTAATCCCACCAATACCTATTATAGGTTTATCTGTAATATTTTTAGATTTTTTTATTAAACTTGGACCTACTATTTTTCGGTTGTGTTTACCCATTGTTTTAGTTGAATATAATGCTCCAATAGCTATATAGTCAGCATTTTGTTTGTCAGATTCTAATACTTGATTTAAATTATTATTTGATGTGCCAATGATTTGATTATGATTTAGTATTGTTTTCGCTAAGTTTATGGGGATATCTTCTTGACCGATATGTAGTCCATGTGAATTTGTAATTAATGCAAGTTCAGGGTTATCATTAATAATAAAAAAAGTTGAGTATTTTTCGCATAATTTTTTAATTTTTCGGGCTATTTCTATTTGTTTTGTTATAGGGTTATTTTTGTCTCTATATTGGATTATATTAGCTCCACCAGATAATATTGCATCTGTAGTTTCTAAAATAGAATTCTTTTTACACATACTCGGATCAACTATCACGTATAAACCTTTAATTTTAATTTGTTTTTTCATATGATAGTTCGTTTCATATTATTTAAAAAATTCAGTTACCGGATAAAAAGATTTACGGTGAATATTAGAAGGCCCGAGTTCTTGTAATCTTTCTTTATGAAGTTTTGTTAAATATCCTTTATGTTTTGCGAACTTATATCCATGTATAGATTGATCAAATTTTTCCATAAGCTTATCTCTTGTTACTTTTGCAACTATTGATGCAGCTGCAATTGAGATAGATATATTGTCTCCTTTTATAATAATTTTTTTATTTATATTTATATTTGGGTTCAATCCTCCATCTAATAATAAGAAATCAGGTTTAGGGTTTAACTTTTCTAGTGCTCTAGTTACCGCTTTATTAGTTGCTTTAACAATTCCATTTTGGTCTATTTCTTCAGGTGTAGATAGTCCTGTTTTATAATTTATATTAGACTTCTGGATATTATAAAATATTTCGTCTCGTTTATTTTGACTTAATTTTTTACTATCGTTTATTAAATGAACCCATTCTGAATTAAAGTTTTTTGGGAAAATAATTGCAGCTACTAATACTGGTCCTGCTATTGTGCCTCTACCTACTTCATCAATACCTGCTATTAATTCAAAACCTTCACTGTATAATATAGATTCTTCGTAAAAACTAGGTTTATTTAGCATATTCATTATTAAGATTTATATAAAATATATTAGCTTTTATGTACTAGGATATTTTCATTTTTTAATTCGAGATTTTCAGGTACAGTTTCAATTATTCCTCCCCCAACCACTTTATCATTTTGATAAAATACTGCAGGTTGTCCTGGGGTAATAGCTCTTTGTGGTTCGTCAAAATCAATAATTGCATTATTTAAATTTGCACTAAGAGTAGCGGGTGACATATGTGACTTATATCTTATTTTTACATTAACTTTTATTGAGTTGTCAGGTATTATTCCAGATATAAAATTTATCTTTGAAGCATATAACCTAGTTTTATATAATTCAGATTCAGAACCTAATGTGATTTCATTTTTATCTGCATCAATTTTTGTTACATATAATGCTTCATTAAAATTATCTTTGAGACCTAATTTTCTTCTTTGTCCAATAGTAAAAAAATGTACGCCTGGATGTTCTCCAATATTCTCTCCAGCAGTATTAATTGTTTTCCCAGGATTTTTCTTTATTCTGTTTTCGACAAACTCTCTATAATTTCCATTAGGTATAAAACATATATCTTGGCTGTCAGGTTTATTTGCTACTGGTAATTTATATTCTAAAGCTAGATCTCTAATTTCATTTTTTGTATATTCTCCAACTGGTAACAATAATTTGGATAATTCTTTTTGAGACAAATTAAATAATACGTATGATTGATCTTTATTATTATCTTTTCCTCTATGTAGTTCATAGATACCATTATTAGACTTGATTTTTGCATAGTGTCCAGTAGCTATATAATCAGCTTCTAAAAACAATGCTTTTTTTAATAAGAAATCGAATTTAATTTTATCGTTACATGCTAGACAAGGATGAGGTGTTCTTCCTGATTCATATTCTTTAACAAAATAATTAACTACATGTTCTTGAAAAGGTTCTTCGAAATTCATCACATAATGTTTTATCCCTAATATTTGACACACACTTTTTGCATCATCGGTATCTTCTACTGAACAGCAACGTTTATTTGATTTAGGTACATTATCTCTGTCAAGAGACCACAAACGCATTGTTACTCCAATAACTTCATAGTCTTGATTTTTTAATATAAGTGCAGCTACAGAAGAATCAACTCCTCCGCTCATAGCAACTATAATTCTTTTTTGTTTTTTCATTTATACCTTTATATTAAATTAAATGTAATTTTAAATGATTTATTAAATTATTAATATTATTTATTGACCATATTTTGTATCAAAACTATAATCATAAAATGATTATAGAAGATACTAATAAATATACCTCATTAGATTATTCAAAGAAAGCCATTGAGATTTCCTCTGATGCTTTGGCATCAGAAATTATTTTATTAGATTTAAAGTTTATTAATGGATTTACAGATTATTTTGTTATATTAACTGTTTCTTCAAAGCGTCAGGCAGATAGTTTATCAGATAAAATTATTAAAGAATTAAAATTAATAGGATGTGGCATTATTAATTCTGAAGGAAAATCAAATGACGGGTGGGTTTTACTAGATTTTGGTGGATTTGTTATACACATATTTAATGCTGAAAAAAGGGAATTCTATAATCTTGAATCAGCTTGGCCGGATGCTCCTAAACTAATTAATCTCCTGTAATCCATTTTTGTATAGGTTTAGAGTACTCAATCAATTCTTTTTCATTGAAGAATAAGCTGATTTCTCTTTTTGCTGATGTTTCAGAATCTGAGCCATGAATAATGTTATATTCTACGGAAATCCCAAAATCTCCTCGGATAGTACCTGGTAGAGCATCTATAGGATTTGTAGACCCCATCATATTTCTGGCTATATTGATTGCATTTTGAGTTTCAATAACCATTGCAATAATTGGGCTAGAAGTTATAAATGCAACTAAATCTTCAAAAAAAGGCTTTCCTTTATGTTCTGAATAATGAGTTTCAGCTAAATCCTTAGATACTTTTATAAGTTTCATACCAATTATTTTAAATCCTTTTTTTTCGAATCTAGAGATTATTTCCCCAGACAAACCTCTTTGTAGGCTATCTGGTTTTAGTAGTATTAGAGTTTTTTCCATGAATATATTCTTCTCCATTTAATTTTTATTTAATTTTGGTCTTAGTTATTTGTGAATTCCCTAGGTACATAGGTTGCAATGTTGATGTATTGCAATAGTTTTTGTTTTTATGATTTTCAAAACCCAATTTAGCTAATTTTATTATTCTACTACCTGGTGATTTTAATTTAATATATTTTGTTCTTTTTTTTAATTTATCATAGAAATCTTTTGATAAACTACTGATTCCTTCACCACAAATGAATGAATTTTCAGAAACTAGGTTATATAATGCACTTTGATCAGCTATTAAATATTCTGATTTAATTTGACCATTTATATTTTTAAATTGGCCAATATAAAATTTATCTTTATTATATTCCATCAATGAATTAGTTTCTTTATTTTCTATTAATTCTGGATATCCTTCTAAGTATAAAGTGTTTATTGCTGAAATAGGAGATTTTAAGCTTATTGCTAATCCTTTTGCAATACTCATACCCACTCTTAGAGAACTAAATTTTCCTGGTCCACTAGCAATAAATATACAGTTTATATCTGAAAATTTTTTTTCAATTTTTGTGATTATTTTTTCAATAGATGGAAGTAATTCCACTGAATGGTTATTTTTTGAAATCCATGTTTTATCAATTATTAGTTTACCTTCTTCAGATAATCCTATTGATGCATGTTTATTAGATGTGTCAATTGAAAGTTCCATTTGAATTAACTTATTTAGAATTTAATAAGGATTTTAATTTTGTAATTATTTTCATATTTTTACTTCCAGTTGAAGTTATGTTTATTTCTCTGGAATTTTCATCTTTATAATTAAAATTTACAGTTATATTTTCATATGGGTATGAATATTTAATTTTATTTGCCCATTCGATTATTGTAACATTATCTCCATTAAAATCTTCTTCTAAATCTAGCTCAATTATTTCAGATTCTGAATTTAATCTGTAAAGATCGATATGTTGAACATTTATTTTGGCGGAATAATGTATTTTTAATACAAAAGTAGGACTTCTAGCATATTCATCAGAATCTAGTCCTTGTAATATACCCTGAGTAAAACATGTTTTACCTGAACCAAGGTCGCCATTTAAAAGTAGGACTGTTTTTTTAACAGCTAGTTTCCCTATGATTTTACCAACCGATTGTGTGAATTCAGGACTATTACTTATAAAATCTATTTGTTCTGTATTTTTTATTTTAGATGCTTTCTTAAAAGTTTTAATTAATAATATAATTATATTAAAATAATTATATTAATTTAGTAATGTTAGTCAAGTAAAATTAAGAGATTAGTTTCTATGAAAAAAATACACAAAAAGTTGAATAATATAGAATACATTGTTGTTGAACCCGCTTATATAAAGCCAGATATGATGTACCCGGTTATCTTTTTGCTTCATGGGTATGGTAGTAATATGTCTGATTTAGCCAATATATGTGAACATATTGATAGTAATGAATATATATATGTATGCCCAAATGCTCCATTAGAGATTGATATTGGTTTTGGTAATAAAGGCTATTCGTGGTTTGATATCGATACTGAATATAAATCATTAGAAGATAATTATTCTAATTTAATTAATGAATTAATTTTTTCATTAGATAAAGAATACTGTATTGATAGAAAAAAAATGATTTTAGGAGGGTTTTCTCAAGGAGCTATGGTTACTTATGAATTTGGTATTATGCAAACAAATTATTTTTCTGGATTGCTTGCTATGAGTGGTAAATTGATTAATAAAGAAATATTTAATCAAGATGAAAAAATTAATTTAGATAAGAAAATATTTATTAGCCATGGTGTTTATGATAATGTAATCTCAGTCAATGAGGGTAGAGAAGCTAATAAAATACTTAAAGGTATAGGATTTAAAGTTGAATATAAAGAATATCCTATAACTCATGAAATTAGTTTAGATGTGATATCTGATATCAAAAAGTGGATTGAAAAAATATTAATTCAATAATAAAAATAATTCTAAAAATTTATTTTTTTAATCTTCTGGATTTTGATTTTCTTTTTCGATAGGATTAGTTTGATTATTTTTCTTTATTTCTTCTTCAATCCATTTTTTTAGTTTGTCTAAACTAGGTGGAGCAACAAAGAAAACTTGAATATCCTGTTCGAATTGTATTTTATGATCTTCTCTAATAAATAATAAACCTGTCTCATTTTCTTTAAGGGTACTGTTGATTTTTTCTCCAATAAATGCCCATCTATTGTCTGTAGTTTCTTGAAAATTTTTAATTGCTAGATTCAATACTTTTTCGCTGGATAATCCAATAGAAATACATCTTTGCCAATCTGAGTTTTCTTGAACTATAATTTGGTCTTCAGTTATTTCAAGTTTAGCTTCACAATCCGATAGCTTTTTAATAAGTTTGAAACCTATTGGGTTGCTTAATTCAACAAATTGTAAACCTTGTTGAGAATTGTCAAACAGCATTTCATAGTATAAATGTGTAGATTTTCCTAAGGTGGTTTCTAGATTTTCTATATGTAATTCTACTTCTTCCCAATATTTTTTTAAAATTTTTTCACCTTCTTCAGGTAAGTTTGGCCCAAAAGCAAAATTTGGAATCAGAAATAATTTTCGCTTATTAATATATTTTAATGCATCGGGTTTAGGAAATTGGCTAAGAGGTGTAGACATATATTAACTCTCCTATTAATTAAGAATTTTTTCTATTTTTACTGCACATACTTTATATTCAGGTATTTTTGAATATTCATCAAATACAGCATTAGTGAGAAAATTTGCTGCATGTTTATTTAATTTTACAAATGGAATAAATATTTCACCTTTACGCATTTTATCAGAAAATATTGCTCTACCTTCTAAAATTCCACGTCTTGATTTGATTNTTATCCATTCTTTATCTAAAACGCCATAAAATTTACCATCTGATTCATTTATGCTTATTTCTAATTCAGGAGCTCTGTCTAACAATTCTTTTGATCTGCGGGTTATTGTNCCTCCATGCCAATGATATAGTATTCGGCCAGTATTTAAGATTAAAGGGAAATTTTTACTAGGTAATTCTTTTGCCGGAGCATCTTGATGAAAGCCCACAAATTTAGCTTTGTTTCCTCTNGGAAAATCATTTGCATAAAGGTATCTTGTGCCCGGGTCATTTTTATTAATGCAAGGCCATTGTATTCCACCTTCTTTTTCAAGCCTTTCATATGAAATGCCTGACATGCTAGGAGTAAGATTAGCCATTTCTTCCCAGATTTCTGATGGATGGGTATATTTAAATTCTTTTATCAAATTGGGGTTGATTTTTTTACTTAAATTTATAGCTAATTCAGAAATAATTTTCCAATCAGGGAGACTGTTGTGTAATGGATTTACTAGTTTTCTAACTCTTTGGACTCTTCTTTCACTATTTGTGAAAGTTCCATCTTTTTCGGCAAAAGTAGTAGCTGGTAATACTATATCAGCAATTTCAGCAGTTTCGTGAAGAAATATATCTTGAACTATCAATAGTTCTAGTTTTTTAAATGATTCTTCAGCATGATGTAAATCAGGTTCACTTAATAAAGGATTTTCTCCTGTTATATACATAGCTTTTATTCTACCTGTATTTATTTGCTCAACCATATCAGTTACAACTAATCCATGTTCGTTAGGTAGANTAAATCCTCCCCAAGCGGTTTCAAATTTTTTAATATTGGTTGGATTAATAACTTGATATCCGGGAAATGAATTTGGAAGNCAGCCTGCATCGCCACAACCTTGGACATTATTTTGTCCTCTTAATGGTGAAATACCAGACCCAGGTTTACCTAACTGTCCCGTCAATAGGGCAAGATTAAGTAAACTATGTGCATTAGCTGTACCATTTGTATGTTGAGTTATACCCATTCCCCAAATTAAGCATGAACCGCTAAATCTGGGGGAAGCATATAATTTTGCAGCTTCTAAAATATCAGAAGAACTTACNCCTGTNATTTTTTCAGCATATTCAAGAGTATATTTTTCTATTATTTTTGACCATTCTTTAAATCCTTCAGTTCTTTGATCAATAAATTCCTTATCTAATAAATTTTGATCTAATATTACTTTTGCAATAGCATTAAATAGCGTAACGTCAGTTCCAGGGAATGGTCTTAACCATATATCTGCATAATCGCACATTTCTATTCTTCTAGGATTTATTATTATTAATTTTGCTCCATTTTCGACTACTGCTTTACGCATTCTTGCTGCTGCTACTGGATGGTTCGAATTTGCATCAGATCCAACAATTACAAGACATCCTGCTTCTTCATAGTCTATATATGAATTACTAGTTGCTCCACTTCCAAGAGATTCTAGCATAGCTTCTACTGACGGAGAGTGGCATAATCTTGTACAATGGTCTATATGGTTGCTTTGCATTATAAGTCTAGAAAATTTTTGTTGAATATATCCATCTTCATTAGTTGCTTTAGCTGAACATAAAGTAGCAAATGAATCTCCACGATANTGCATAAGCTTTTTTGTAGTATATTCAATTACTTCTTCCCATTTCACTGGGACTAAATCTCCATTTTTACGTATTAATGGGTCAGTTAGGCGATCTTTATGATGAACATATTTATACCCAAATCTTCCTTTTACACATAACATTCCAACACTGGATTTATTTTCTGGNTCATCGAGCATCTCAATNATTTCTTCATTACTATTGACTTTTGCTTTAATTCCACAACCCACTCCACAATACGGACAGGTAGTAGTGATTTCTTTTATGGGGTTAATNACAGGTAATTTTGTTTGAATTGCTCCAGTTGGACAAACAGATAAACATTGCCCACATGTGGTACATGTAGATTCAATAAGAGGTTTATCCATAAATGTGCCAATTTTAGATTTTGTACTATTTCCTAAGAAATCAATTGCTCCTATGAATTGATGTCCATCTTGACATGCTTGAACACATCTTGCACATAAAATACAAGAATCCATTGATATATTGAATACTGGGTTACTATCATCAATTGGATCTCTTTTCCTATTGTTCCATTTTGGTTTAGATATACCATGGTATTTTGCCGCATCTAAAAGTTCTTTATTAGATTTATTTTTAGTTTGAGACTTGACCATCGATAAGGTAAGCTCTATAACCCCTTTTCTAATATTTATTAAATCAGGGGTATTAGTATAGATTTTCATATTATTTGATACTGGAGTTGAACATGAGGATGGGAATCCATTAANATTATCTATTTTTACAAGACATGTTCTGCATGCTCCAATAGCTTTCATATCTNTATCTTTACATAATTGAGGTACGTATTCATTTGAAGAATTTATTGCTTGCAATACTGTATATTCTGGAGGAACTTCTACGATATTGTCATTAATATATAATTTAATATTATTCATAATATCCGTTCATACATTGCTTGTTATAATATCAGGGAAGAAATAATTAAAACTTTCTATAGGATTTCCCGCAGCCTGTCCCAAACCACATAATGATGCAAATTTCACTATTTTTGAAATATATAATAATTCTTCTAGATCTTTGGGAGAAAAATTATTAGTATTTATTNTTTTNAAAAGTTCGACCATTTTGGGAGTACCTTCTCTACATGGTGTACATTTTCCACAAGATTCATCAGCATTATAACTCATTAATTTAATTAATAATTNCATTAAATTTGCTTTTTCATCAATAGCAATTATTCCACCTGCTCCTAGCATGATTCCTTTATCATGTATCATTCCTCCTCTTATTTTTTCATCTAAATATGAGGTAGGTAAAATCCCACTTGAAGGTCCTCCAATAGCTATTGCTTGTAATTTTTTATCATTGTTTATTCCACCACCAATTTCATATATAATATTTCTAATCGAAGTACCCATGTTGACTTCAATTACACCTGGTTTTTTTATTGNACCACTTAAACTTATTATCTTTGTTCCAAAGGATTTGTTTATTCCATTTTTTTTAAATACTTCAGGTCCATTATTGATTATGTAAGGTACATTAGATAGAGTTTCCACATTATTAATCAACGTGGGATTTTCCCATAAACCCGATTCTGTAGGAAATGGTGGTTTTAACCTTGGTTCTCTTCGATATCCTTCAACAGTATTTAGTAAGGTTGTTTCTTCTCCACATACATATCCACCAGCGCCTCTAATTATTTTCATTTCTATATTTAGAGCAGAGCCTAAAATATTTTCTCCTAATATATTGTTTCTATATGCTTCTTCTATCGCATAATTCATTCTTTTATAAGACAAATTTGCTTCTGCATTTATATATAATAAGATTTCTTCTACGCCTGTAGCATATGATGCAATTATTGCTCCTTCGATTATTCGATGCGGGATACCTTCCATTATATGCCTATCTTTAAATATTCCAGGCTCTCCTTCTTCAGCATTTATTACTAGGAATTTTTTTCGTGATTTAATTTTTTTTACACTATTCCATTTGATTGCAACAGGGAAGTAAGCTCCACCTCTACCAGTTAGCTCAGATTTTTCTATCAAATCAATAATACTTTGAGTGTTTGTAGATAGTGTTTTTATTAATGCTTGATAGCCTCCAATTTCAAGGTATTCTAAGATATTGTATGGGTCTATTTCCCCACATTTATCTAATACAACTCTGTTTTGGAGTTTAAAGAATTTTTCATCAGATGGAGTTGGATTACTTGTGGAAAAGATTTCGTTAATTGATGTTTTAGAGAGATCTAATTTTTTATATTCAGTTATTGCACCTGAACTATGTTTTGTATTGATCGAAGGTGATTTATAGCATGCTCCATCACATCCTGTAGTTACAAGATAGTGAGATTTTGAGGGTAAAGATTTTGAAATACTTTCAAATAAATAATTTGTGTCAACTGAAATAGAACATTGTCCAAGTTGTATCGAAATACGTGTTTTTCCATTATTTTTTCTATATATTTCTTTGTTTAGTGCTTTTATTTTGTTTAGGGATTCAGCTGGTGATTTATTCATTTTATTATATTTGATAATTTATTTATATTTATTCTTCCTATCCATTTATCCTTAAATTTTGCTAATGGACTCATACTACACATAAATGCACATGGAGTAGTTTTTGTAACATAATTCTCATTAATATTTTTATTTAATTTTATTTGATTTGCTAATTCTTCTCCTCCATTTATCCAACAACTTACTCCAGTACATATTGTAATTGAATTCTCATTAGGTTTTTCTAATGTGAATTCTGTGTAGCTTGTAGCAGCTCCGAATACTTCACTTAAGGGTATTTTCAAATGCCAGCCAATGATTTTCATTCCCCATTCAGGCAGGTAGTTAGAATTTTCATGTAATAAATGTAATGCAGGTAATAAATTTTCTCTGGATTTTGAAAATTTATTATTTAAGAGTTTTTTGAATTCATTTTCAATATTATTTGTTTTTAGTTTCATTAATTAGCTCATTATTTGTTGACAATTTCTAATAAATTTAAATCTCTTAGTTTTTGTTTAGTTATTAAACCTGAATCTGTCCATCCTCTAGATTTGTAATATGATTGAATCATTTTATTTAAATCATTTTCCGACAATTCAACTCCTGTAGCAATACCAGTTTTAATTGGTTCGTTTAATATTCTTTTAGGCAATGTATCATGATTTATAGTCCATCCTTCTCTAATATTAAACATCTTTTTTAGATTATTTATTCTTTCTCCAGATTTTTTCAAGTCGAATTTGGATACTTTTATACCTGTTATATGCTTATAGATTATTGAAGATTCATATAGGAAATCATCGAATGATTTTCTAAGAAATTTACAAATTATCATTGAGTCCATGACTACAGATATATCTTCACCATCCATGGTTATTTTACCTTTTTCTTCATCTGAAGATAATCTATCTACTTTATTTGAAAAGTCAGCTTCATATGCTGATGATCTATTGTGGCATGCTCCTCTCGTACTAACTGCTAGCCCTAAAGCCATAGTTTTTAAACTTCTAGGTTCGTACCCAGGCATCTCTAAACCTTTAACATGCATGGCCCAATATTCTGAGCCTCCTCCAGTTAACTTTGATGCAATTTGTGAACCCTCAGCTAATAAATTACCGATTCCTTTTCGTTTAGCAATAAGGTTTAAGCATGTCATTACTGATTTAGAATCACCAAAGTTTAAGTGAACTTGGTTTGTATCTTTTAATGAAATCAAACCTTTTTTAAATGATTCAATTGCCCAGGCAATTGTAGCTCCTGCACTAATAGTATCTACACCTATTTCGTCACATAAGTGAGATGCACGTATAACTGAATTTGAATCATTAATTCCTACCAATGGACCTAGAGCGTAAGCACTTTCATATTCCATTCGAGTTTTTATATTAGATTTACCATCATTTGTTTGCATAATTTTTTCACATCCAATTGTACAATTTGCACAATGTGCTGATTTTATGAAATGATTATCATGCATGTATTCGCCACTAATATTTTCAGCTTTATTAAAGTTTGATTGGTTGAAATTTAATGAAGGTAAAGTCCCAAGTCTGTTAAATATATTTATATTTGCAATTGTACCTAAATTCCTATATTTTTCTGTACTGTCTCCAATACTTTTTTTACGAAGTTTAACTGCAATTTTTTCTAATTCAATTTCGTTGTTGATTTCAACTTCTTTATCTCCAATAATAGCAATACCTTTTAGGTTTTTAGATCCCATAACTGCTCCAGCGCCAGAGCGACCAGCTTGTCTACCACCATCATTACTTATGCTTGCAAATCTAACTAAATTCTCACCAGCAGGGCCAATGGTTGCAGTGCTAACATTGTTACCATAAATTTTTTTTATAGATTTTTCTTTCTCAGAGGTTGATAATCCTGTAAGTTTTTCTGCGTTTTTAAATTCAACTCTATTGTTATTTATAAACAATAATAGAGGATAGGAAGACTTACCTGTTATTATTAAAGCATCATAGCCAGTTTTTTTTAATTGAATAGCTAAATGGCTAGATGACAAGGAGTCACCTATAAATCCAGTAAGAGGAGATTTTGTAAGAACTGCAAATTTACTTGAAGTAGTTATTTTAGTAGATGCAAGAGGGCTTGATACAAATATTATTGGATTTCTTTCATTAAAAGGGTCTACCCCTTTTGGACAATATTTATATAATAAATATGTACCTAGACCATTGCCTCCAATAAAATTTTTTAATATGTTTATGGATATATCTTTTTGTATTATTTGTTGTGAAGATAAATCAATAATTAGGATTTTCCCATGGTATCCTTTCAAAATCTTATCCTCCAGATTGACTCGGAATTAATAGTATTGAATCATTAGGTTTAATTTTTAATTTTTCATTTTCTAAATAAGAATAGCCATTCAAATTCATAGTGTAACTTTTTCTTAATTTGATAGGCTTGATTGAAATTATATTTTCTGATAATTCAGGACATTGGTTTAATGTCTCGCTAAGTATTGTAGTTAATGTTGTGTTTATAGGCACATTAATAAGGATATTTTTTTTCCGAGTTAACATTCTAGCAGTTCCGAATAGTTCTATTTTTATTTTAACTAAATTAACATTTTTATCTTGGGTCATTATACCTACCTATAGTTGATTTTGCTATATTAAGGTCTTCTTCGGTATTTATATTGAAAAAACTTAAATCATAATCTTTAAAAGAGATTAATTCTTTTTCAAATATTTCTTTTACTTTCATATTTGAAAAAAAATTAGTTATTTTTAAGTCATTATTAATTAATTGTTTTTCAATTTCTTTAACACACGATTTTGAATAAATTGCATGAGTAGGTTGGAGGCGGTCATTTATTTTTGGTATCACAATATCATGCCCATTAGTTTTTGTAATTAAATATTCAAATATTTTGCAATTTATGAATGGCATATCGCAGGCAACAACAATTCCATATTTTCCACTTATACTATTAAGTCCTGAGTGTATTCCACTTAGAGACCCTTTGTTACTATATAAATCTACAGCTATTTTAGCATTTTTGGGTATTGGTAATTGTTGCTTTACATCTTCATGGTTTATGACTATGACGATTTCATTAGCAATTTTTGAAATATTATTAATTACTCTAGAAATTAAAGTAGCACCTCCTAATTTTTCTAAAGCTTTATTTCTACCTAGTCTACTACTTTTACCTCCTGCTAAAATGATTCCTGAAATAAATTTATTGTTCATGATAAAATTCATCCAATAGTTTCAATCAATTTGCCCATATGATTAGTATTATATCCTCCAAGGTTTTCAACTTGTATTTTAAATTTTTTTAAATTCAATAATTCCAATAAGTTTTGTATTTTATCTGTTTTGATAATTTTATCTGGAATAATTAGATCATATCTTTCTTCAGCTAAAGGTATAAAGTCTAAACCAAGAGCGACTGCTGAAGAATATATGCCAAGACCAACATCAGCAGTTTCAGATAAAATTGCAGCTCCAACGGCTAAATGAGTATATTCTTCTCTGTCATATCCATTTATATTTTTCGGGTTAATATTTTCTTCTTTTAATTGGTAGTCTAATAATATACGAGTTCCAGAACCTTTTTGTCTATTAATAAATCTAATATCTTTATTTATTAATGATTGTAAAGATTTTATTTCTTTAGGGTTATTTGGCTGAACTATAAACCCTTGCGTCCGATAAGTTAAGTTTACAATATGGTATTTTTCTTTATTACTTAAATATTTTTTTGCAAAAGTAATATTATAATCGCCTGTGATTTCATCTAATAAATGAATACCTGCAATATGTGCTTCATTCCTACTTAATGAAATTAAACCTCCAATACTACCTATGTTAGATGACGATATAAATACTTTTGGGCTTAAGTAACTTGATATTAAATCTAAGGCTATATCATGGCTGCCTGATACGAGTATGTTTTTTTCTATTATTTCTTTATTTTTCAATAATTCAACTTGCACTTTTTCACCTTGATGTAAGCCTTCAGAAAAACGAGGAATTAATACTAATCCATCAGCCTTAACAAGGGAAGAAATAATACCTGCTCCTTTTTTTATTGGTGTAGCGACAATTTTTTTATCAATAACTCCTAAGTTAACTCTAATATACTCATCTTCACCAAGTGATGAAGCAATTTTCCTAGTCATATTTGCATTAACTGTTTCGTATTTATTTGTTTGATTTTTTAAAACTTTTTCTATCATAGGTTTAATAAATAAATCACATGTTAGTGCTGTAGACACAGGGTATCCTGGTAATCCTATTATTGGAGTTTTATTAATTAATCCTAAAACAACAGGATGTCCAGGTTTAATCGCTGTACCATGAACTATTAATTTGCCTAAACTTTCAACAATTTTGGCAGTATAATCTTTGCTGCCCGCTGATGATCCAGCATTGATTATTAAAATATCGTACTTATTAATTTCTTTTAATATTGTATTTTTAATTGTTTCAAATTTATCAATAATGGGTGGATATCTATAAGCTTCCCCTCCCCAGTCTTTAATCATTGATTCGATTATTAAAGAATTGAATTCTTTAATTTGACCTGTTTTAGGTTTGGTATTATAAGGAACTAATTCACTTCCAGTAGGGAATATAGCTATTTTTGGTGGGCTTATAACTTCTATTGTTTCAATTCCTGATGATGCGCATGCTCCAATGTCAATTGGTCTCATTTTATGTGATTTGGGTAATAACATTTCTGTAGCTACAATATCTTCTCCAATTCTTCTTACATTTTCATAAGGTGGAATCGAATTAAAGATTTGTACTTTGTTATTAGAAATTTGGTTTATATGTTCAATCATAATTACAGCATCTTTATCTTTAGGTAATGGGTTCCCTGTATCTACCCAGGTGTATTCATTATTTTCGGTTAATTCTACAGGGTTTTTTTCAGATGCTTTATTAGTAGTGCTAGCTTTAACTGCTATTCCATCCATGCCTGCCGAATCATAATGCGGAGATGATTCTAATGCCCATATTGGTTTTGATGTTATTTTACCTAAAGATTCTTCCAAAGATATATTAATTGTATTTACATTATCAAAAAAGCCTGATTCTGCAATAGAATTATTGAATTTATCTATAGCTTCTTTAAGAGGTATATTTTCAAGATAGTATTTTCTTTTTGATTGATTTTTTTTCATGTCTATATATTAATAATCATAAGTCTCTACATTTACTATATTGTCAGAATATAAACCGTCTTGATCTAATTCTATTCTTACATTGCCATCAGCATTTACCATTGTATGAACCAAGTTTGATTTTCCAAATATAGGTTTTGCATATAGATTAGAATTTTTGTAAAAAAGCTTAACTTGAACATAATCTTCTCTACCAGAAACTGAAGGTATGTTTTGAGTTAATTTAGCTTTTAATATTTTAGGTTTTTTGGGTTTTTTATTTCCAGATAATACCTCTATAACAGGTTTTACTAATAGGTTGAAGACAGTTATTGCAGATACAGGGTTTCCAGGTAGTCCAAATATTGGTTTATCATTTACTAGTCCAACTATAGTTGGTTTTCCGGGTTTAAGCGCAATTCCGTGTATAATTACTCCTGGTTTACCAAGTTTATTTATTACTTTTGCAGTTAAATCCCTACTGCTAACTGAACTACCTGCAGAAAAAATTAATATGTCAGTTGATTCTAGCATTTTAGAGGAAATATTTAATTGAGAATCAAAATCATCTTTAATTAATTTGTGTTGTATCGGATTTCCTCCAGCAAGCTTTATCAAACTATTAATAGTATGAGTATTTATATCACGAGTTTGGCCTTGTTTTGGTCTATTAGTAGCAGGTATTAATTCATCTCCTGTAGATATAACTGATACTCTTGGAAGTTTTTTTACTTCAATTTTGTTTATACCTACAGATAATAAACCTCCAATATCTTGAGGGCGTATTTGATGTTTGGAATTTAGTATCAAGTCATCCTTTTGTACATCTTCACCTATATGTATTAAATTCTCATTAGGAGCAACTGGTCTTAATACTTCTATTGTGTTTTTGGATACTATTTGCGTATGTTCTAATAAAATAACTGCGTCTGATTTTTTTGCAATCATACCCCCTGTATATACTTGTGATGCTTGACCTGAAGTGATGCTAGTAGGTTGAGTATTCCCCATAGGTATTTCTGATACTATATCTAAGTAAGCTGGAATGCTTTCACTAGCTCCATAAGTATCTTTAGCAATTACTGAATATCCATCCATAGATGATCTTGTAAATATAGGTAAGTCTTCTAATGAATATGTTTTATTTTGAGTAATTCTTCCCAATGAATCAATAGTTTTCACAAGCTCAGTTTGATTGTTCGGGATTAGCTTTTGTAATATTAAATTCAAAGCTTCTTGTACTGATGTTACATTGAAAAACTCTGTCATAATACACATTAATAGGCGTTATAGACCTATAATTTCACTATTATTGTTGGTATCTAATTTTCTAGGATTACCAGGCAATCCTGGCATAGTTACTATATTACCAGCTATCGGGTATATAAATCCTGCACCAATAGATGCTCTAACATCTGAAATTTCAAATATATAATCTTTTGGCAATCCTTTTTTTGATCTGTCATGCGATAAAGATAAGTGGGTTTTTGCCATACATATAGGTAGTCCACCCCATCCATAAGCTTCATATTCTTTGATACGCTTTTCTGCTTGGGAGCTCCATTTTACACCATTAGCATTGTAGACAATTTTAGCTAAATTATTTACTTTTTCTTTAATAGACATATTGTTCTCATATAAATAATTAATTTTAGGATGTTCTTTATTTGTTGCTTTAATTATTGATTCAGATAAATCAATAGTTCCTTTTCCACCTTCTTGAAAAGCATCGCTTTCAACTGCAGCAAATGCACCATTATCCTCTGATAAATTTTTTAATACGGATAATTCTTCTTTTGTATCTGTTGGGAATTTGTTAATTGCAACTATGGCAGGTAGTCCAAAGGATTTAATTACTTTAATTAGGTGAATTAAATTGGGCATTCCATTAATTGTAGCTTTTTCATTTGGGATTTCTAATTCCTTCGTCTTTACACCGCCATGTGATTTAACAGCTCTTACAGATGCTACGATTACAGCAGCACTGGGTTCCAGGTTATTAAACCTAGATTTAATATGCATAAATTTTTCAAATCCTAAATCAGCTCCAAATCCGGCTTCAGTAAATACATAATCACTTAAATGTAAAGCAAGAGTATCTCCCACTACTGAGCTACATCCATGAGCTATGTTACCAAATGGGCCTGTGTGAACAATAACTGGTTGTCCTTCAGATGTTTGAACTATGTTTGGGTTGATTGCTTGTCTAAGTAATGCCATCATTGAACCTACAGCTTCAATTTGGTTAGCATTAATTGGTGTTCCCTTTTTATCAAATCCAACAATAATTTTTCCAAGTCGGTAACGTAAATCTTCTAAATTAGAGGATAGAGCCAATATAGCCATAATCTCTGATGCTGTAACTATATCAAATCCTGTTTGTCGTATTGGTGCATTATTTTTTCCACCTATCCCTGTCATAATATCTCTTAAAGCCCTGTCTTCAACATCTGTTACTCTTCTCCATGTAATTCCTGATGGGCTGAAATCTTCTAATTTGCCTCTTTGAGCAATATTATCAGTTAATGCAGATAATAAATTATGAGCTGAACCTACAGCGTGTGCATCACCAGTAAAATGTATATTAATTTCATCTTCAGGTTCTACTTTAGATAAACCTCCTCCTGAACCACCACCTTTAATTCCAAATATTGGCCCTAAAGATGGTTCTCTTAAAGTAGCAATAACATTTTTGCCTAAGAGACCCATTCCTTGTGTAATTCCAATAGCTGTAGTAGTTTTTCCTTCTCCAGCAGGAGTTGGAGTAATTCCTGTTACTACTATTAGCTTACCTTTTTTAGTAGGATTAGAAAAATTGCTTAAAGGTATTTTAGCTTTAAATTTTCCGTAAGGAATTAAATCATCAGAACTTAGTCCTAAAGGTTTTATAATCTCTGTAATTGGTTGCATATTTTATATCCGTATATATTCAGTTTGATTTTTGTTTTGATTGTTGAATTGATTGATCAACTATATCTAATCCAACTAATTCACTCCATATACCTAGTATTTGATTAGTAATTGGACCAGGGCATTTATTTCTTATTAGTCTATTATCAACAGATTTTATTGGAAGAACTTGGAAAAAAGTGTTTGATAAAAATACTTCGTCAGCTGTGTAAGCATCATATGGCTGTAAATCATCTTCAGTTATAGGTATATTTGCTTGATGCGCCAATTCAAATACTACTTTTCGAGATATTCCGTGTAATATATTATTGCCTTTAGGTGTCCTGATTTTTCCATCAGTTACAATAAAAAAATTGGCACCTATATTTTCTGTAATATTTCCATGATGGTCTAATAACACAGGATAGGCTTCTGGATCAATATCTGCACCTTGTATTTGTGCCTGAACATAATTACCTCTACTATAATTTTTGAATTTAGGGTCAAGTGAAGTAACATTATATGTTCTTGCGTTTGGGAAAATTACTTTTGCACCGTTTAGATATGATTCTGCATACCCTCCCAAGTCTAATAGAGAAATCATAATTATTATTGTCGGAGATAGCTCTTCTGTTACATTGCCTTGTGTAGGAGTAGAAGGCACTCCTCGTGTTATAGTTTGTCTTATAACAAATTCCTGTCCAGGTTTTCTTAATTTTTCATTCTTTTTTATTAATGCATGAGTTAATTTAATAAAATCGTATTCATTTAATTTGGGGTTAATTCGGGCAAATTTTAATGACCTAAATAATCTTGATATATGGTCTTCTAATCTAAATATTTTTCCATTAAAAGTACGTTCAACATCAAAAACAGCATCTCCCATAGTAAATCCACGGTCGAAGAAATCGATTTTTATTTCGCTATTCTTAACCCAGTTACCGTTAAAATAACTTATAAATTCATCCATTTGCTTTAAAACCTAAGGTATATTTATGCTCGGGCTATAGGCAGCTCTCATCATTTACAGAAGGCACCTACAGGTGTTCACCCGAGCATGCTTTTCAATTTAAATTTGTTTACAACGAATAATAACATACTACAATATAATAGTAATAGTCTATATTAATGATGTACACTATATAATTATTGAAATAGGAATATATATTATGAGTAATACATTTGGTAATTTATTTAGAATTACAACATGGGGTGAATCTCATGGAGATGCTATTGGTGTGGTAGTAGATGGTTGTCCTCCTTTAATACCTTTGTCTGAAGAAGATATTCAATTAGATTTAGATAGAAGAAAGCCTGGACAAAGTGAAATTTCAACTCAGAGAAAGGAAGATGATAAAGTTATAATTGAATCTGGTGTATTTGAAGGTAAGACATTAGGTACTCCAATTCACCTAGTTGTACGAAATAGTGATATGAAAAGTAAAGATTATAATCATATGAAAAATTTGTTTAGACCTTCTCATGCTGATTACACTTATCAAGCTAAATATGGTATTCGTAATTGGAAGGGAGGGGGAAGGGCAAGTGCTAGAGAGACTATTGGAAGAGTCGCTGGAGGAGCGATTGCAAAAAAAATTTTGAAAGATCATTTTGGGATAGAAATATTATCTTATGTAAAGCAAATTTATAATATAAAAGCAGATATTATACCAGAACATGTTGTAAAATCGGATATAGATTCAAATATTGTAAGATGTCCAGATAAAGAAATTGCAGAAAAAATGATTGATCATATAAAATTGATCAGGAAAAATGGAGACTCATTAGGGGGAATCATAGAAGCTATTGTTAGAAATGTTCCAGCTGGTTTAGGCGAGCCAGTATTTGGTAAAATTGATGCTGAGTTAGCTAGAGCTATGTTATCATTGCCAGCTTGCAAAGGTTTTGAAATTGGTTCAGGTTTTTCTTCAGCTAATATGACTGGTTCTGAACATAATGATGAGTTTTATAATGATAATGGAATTATTCGTACTAAAACAAATAATTCAGGAGGAGTTCAAGGTGGAATTTCTAATGGGGAAAATATTATTATTAGAGCTGCATTTAAACCTACAGCTACAATTATGAGTTCTCAGAAAACAGTAAATGACGAAGGTAAACCTGTTGAGATGCAAGGTAGAGGAAGACATGATCCTTGTGTTTTACCTCGTGCGGTACCACTTGTAGATGCTATGATTGCATTAGTTTTAGTTGATTATGCATTAATACAAAAAACAAAATAATCTATTAAACTACAGGAGATAATCCTCCATCGATATTTATCGCAATTCCTGAGATATAACTGGCCCTTTCAGAAGCTAAAAACGTAATAACATCACCTGCTTCAGAACTTTCACCTACTCTTTTTAAAGGGACATCTTTACCAAGCTCTAAATACCATTCTTCTAATGATATGTTTGAATTTTCATGATCCTTTATCCAACGCTTTTCATGTTGTGCGCTTTTTATTAGACCTATACATACTGTATTAACTAATATATTGTATTTTGCAGAATCTTTTGATAGTGCTTTTGTTAATGCAATACCTGCTGATCTACTTACTGATGTAGGTACAGATGAATATCCAGGTGCTTTACCTCCTAAATTAGTGACATTAATTATTCTTCCAGAATTTTGTTTTTTCATATATTTTATGGCTATTCTAGAAGATCGAATAGCTGCAAAAAGTTTTAATTCTAAATCTTCTTGCCATTGATTATCTGTTACGTTCTCAAAATCGTCTCCTGCAGATCTACCAGCATTATTAATTAAAACATCAATTTTTCCATGTTTTTCAATAATTATCTTAAATAAATTTTCAATTTGATGGATTTTTGTTACGTCAGTAATATGAATATCTATTGTCTTATTTGTTAAATTTTTTATTTCATTTTGAGCATTTTTAAGTTCATTAATATCTCTTGCACATATAATAGTTTTTGCATCTTCTTTTACCATAGATAGAGCTGTTGCTTTTCCTATTCCTTGACTTCCTCCAGTAATTAATACTATTTTGTTATTAAGTTCTAGGTTCATATTAATTTGCTCCTCAGTAATTAGAAATTTGGTATGCTTCNTCAAGTAGATCTGTTGCATAACATATTTTTGTTTTAGTTTTCAATAATTGAACTCCATATTGGATTTGTATTACACAACCTGGGTTTGATGTTGTTAATATTGAAGTATTAGATTTATTTATTTCATTTGTGATTTAGGCACTTATCTCTTTGTCCATTGTTAATGTTATTAGTATTCAAGAATCAATTAAAAAATGTAATCATTATTAATGATGTGGGTACCTAAATCTTAAGTTAGATCTACTTAGCTCACTTATCTTGGTACATCCCATAAGTTTCATATCTCTCTCTAAAGCGGTTTTATATAGGCCTAATGCTCTCTCAACACCAGGCTGTCCGGCTGCTCCGAGTGCATATAAATATAATCTTCCACCTGCCACGGCTTTTGCGCCCATTGATAAAGCTTTTATCATATGAGTTGATCTCTGTATACCTCCCTCACAAATAACATCTATCTTGTCTCCTACTGCATCTACTATTTCGGCTAGTTGATCAAAATTTGATCTTTGTCCGTCCAATTGCCTTCCACCATGATTAGAAACTATAATCCCTGTACAACCTATATCTACAGCTCGTTTAGCATCTTCTACACTCATTACTCCTTTTAGAGCAAAGTGTCCTCCCCAATCCGAAGCAAGCTTTTCAGCATCATTCCAATTCATCGACTGATCAAGCATCGTCGAAAAATAACTTCCTATAGAGGTTGATACGTTATTTAGCTCAGATACACTGTCTTTCAGTAAGGGTAGTTCAAATTTTTCGCGTAAGAGATAATTTAATCCCCACATTGGTTTAGATATGAAGCTAAGNAAACTTGANAACGTTAAATGGGGTGGAGACTTGAAGCCTGTTCTCAGATCTCTCTCTCTGCTACCTGCAGTTATTGTGTCAACCGTGAGAGCTAATACATCAAAGTTCGAAGCTTTCACTCTATCGAGCACTGCGTCATTTATTCCATGATCCTTGTGAAAGTAAAACTGGAACATCTTAGGTGTGTCAATCTGATCAATTTCCTCTATGGCTACAGTGCCGATAGTCGAAAGACCAAACATAGTGTTAAATTTAGCTGCTGCCTTTGCTACCGCTCTTTCACCNTCATGATGAAAAAGTCTTTGTAGTGCAGTAGGAGAACAATAGAATGGTAAATCCATCTTCTTACCAAATATAGTAGTNGATAAGTCTATATTGTCTACCCCGCGTAGAACATTTGGTACCAATTCTACGTCGTTGTAAGAACTGGTGTTTCTTTGGTACGTTATTTCGTCTTCAGCAGCACCATCTATATAATGAAATATAGGAGACGGTAATTTTTTTTTCGCAAGTTTTCTGAAATCGTGGAAATTATGGCAATCTTTCAATTTCATGATTTTTTTCTCCTTTAATTTTNTATATTTGAATAAGAGTCAGATGATTTTCCTTCTCTAGAATCCCATTTTCCAAGAATAGTATTGATTAAAGAAATAAATAATAGTTTTATATCTAAAAAAGGATTCATTGTATTAATATATTTTAAATCATGTTCTAATTTTACAGTAGGTTCATCAGTAGTATTGTATACTTGTGAGTAGCCTGTAAGACCTGGTTTTNCTTGTAACCTTTTATTAAAACCAGGGATAGATTTTTCTAGTTCTTCTTGTTCTTTTACAGGTAATGCTCTGGGTCCAACAAAGCTTACTTCACCTTTCCAAATATTTAATGTTTGAGGTAATTCGTCTAAAGCAGTTTTACGAAGTATTTTTCCAAATCTGGTTATTCTTGGATCTTTTGCTTTAGTCCATACAGGGCCTAATTGATCAGCATTTTCTACCATTGTTCTAAATTTTCTTACTTTAAACTTTTTGCCTTTTTCACCTGTACGAATTTGAATATAGAATATTGAACCTCTATCTGAAGACCATATTATTAATGGAATCACAGTCCATAATAGCAATAATAAAGGGAATAGAAATATATGAGATGAAGTTAATATAATTAAATCAAATGGTCTTTTATACATAATATTAATTATTTTCACCTATTAACAATTTTTCATAATGTTTTTGAATATCATCAATTAAACGATCCGATGAAAAATTGTTTTTTGCATCAACTCGAGCATTCTTTCCTAAGTGTAAATATTTTTCAGGGGCATTTAATATTTCAAGAATTTTATTAGTTAATGAATCTATATTCTGTGGTTCTATTAAATAGCCATTATTACCGTTATCTATAATATCTGGATGCCCTCCTACNTTTGTTGTTACTACTGTGCAGCCTGAAGCCATTGCTTCAATCACTGAGACACTAGTTCCCTCATTGTCAGATGAACAAACTAATATATCTAGACTTGCATAAATTAGAGGAAGATCATNTCGCCAACCTGTAAACAGGGTATTTTTATTTATATTAAGTTTATAAGCAAGATCTTCAATGTTTTTTCTTAAAGGACCATCTCCTACAATTAAAAAATATGTGTTTTCTTTTTTAGCAATAATTTGAGAAGCAGCTTGTATAAATAATTTATGATTTTTTATTGGTACTATTCGACCGACAATGCCAATTAAATTAGAATTATATGGTAATTTAAGATTTTCTTTTAATTTGTTTTTTAAAATATGGTTATTTAAAAATTTATCAAGGTTAAATCCTAGCTTAATTATGTTGAATTTTGATGGTTTGGAAATTTTATAACTAATCAATTCAGTTTTGATTTTATCACTTACTACTATTAAACTATCAGATATTAGAGCTAGCATTTTCTCCATAAAACGTAACAGGTATGTTTTTGGATTACTAAAATAACCATGTAATACATGTCCGTGGTATGTGTGAATTATTTTTGGTGTTAATGCTAAATGTGCTGCAATTCTTCCTACTAAACCAGCTTTAGCAGTATGAGTATGGACTATATCAGGTTTATATCTTTTTATAATTGAATAAATTTTTAACAATGCTTTAAAATCTTTTAATTTGAAACTATGTTCATTAGTTAATTCAGGAATCGATATTAATTTGATACCTGATTTTTTTGCTTCATTAAGCATTGATTTTTCACCATCTGATATATCTCCACATAATAATAATGACTGAAATATTTTTTTATCCAAACCTTTATTTAGATTTATTACGTGTATTGAAGGGCCTCCAATATTAAGTCTAGATATTATTCGTAATACTTTAATTTTTGGTTCTTTTTTCTTCATTGTAGTTATAATTTTATTAGTGATTGATATATATTAATTACATTTTTTGATGTGTTATCCCAAGAATAATCTAAGGCTATTTTTCTTGATAGTACAGATGATTTTTTCCATTTTTCTGGATTATTTGCTAATTTTTTAATAGCATTACATAATTCTTCAGGTTCTTCAGGCGGAGCTACCTCACCTTTAGTTAAATTAGCAATTTCAGCACAGCTACCTACGTTAGTGACTACAATTGGGGTACCAGTAGATATAGACTCTAGTATTACTTTTGGAAATGCTTCACTTTTTGAAGAAAGTAATAAAAGTTTACTTTTTTGCATAAGTTCAAGTATTTTATACCTTGAACAAGTCCCCAAAAATTTTACACTATTTGATATATTGAATTTTTCTGCTATATCTATAAGGTTTTGCTTAAGAGGGCCAGACCCAGCTATTTTCAAAGTCCAANCTGGGTTNNNTTGAAGAAACTTGNTAAATGCAANTAATGCTATATTNTAAGATTTTTGCCATCTTANATTTCCTACCATTAAAATAGTATTATCTCTATTTGTTTCTGTTGGAANGAAAAATTTAGTATCTACTCCACTTGGNGTGTANACTAATTTTTCNGGGTCAAAAAAACATTTTAATTTATTAATCATTGANCTTGATACATAGCAAATTTTATCNGATTTTTTNATCAATATATTNAGTAGGCTCCATTTTTTNAANGANTTAATATCTGTACCNTGNAATGTANTNACNATTTTTGANTTTAATATATATTTTGCAAATANTGCATGAANTATAGGCATTGGNGTGTGAATATGTACTATGTGNGGNNTNAATTTTAANATATGAAAAATACTTAANATNAAAAAAGTTAAATANCCTAANATTTTTATTAATAAGGCNATTTTTTTATTAATTCCTTTTTTGTCACTTATAGTAGNATCAAAANAAGGNATTAANANAATTTTGNNATGTTCAGGACTTTNTAAAATTNTACCAGGTCTTTTACGNGTTATTAATAAAGTATCATATNTNATATTTTTAGTCATATANTAACTAGGTAATCCAATNCCNGGNTTTATATCNGATGGNTANGTAGGTGTTATTCTACANATTNTCATTANTTTATTNTATATTTNTTNNTATTTNNGATATTTTTCANATATNTCTAAAAATTTTTTTTCATAATTNTTTGCCATNTCATCCCAATTAAATTTTTTTCTTACATTTTTATAANCATTANTTGCCATTTCCAATGATTTNNTTGNNTCTTTAATTAATTTTAAAGATGCTTTAGCAANTTCAGATTTGTTATATTCTACTATNANACCANTNTNATTATGATTTATAATTTCATTNCAGCCAGTNGTATTAGTAGTTATTGAAGGNATNCCNGCAGCTTGTGCTTCTAATAAGGANCTAGGNAGACTNTCACTNGAGTTTTCAGGTGTAGCNTATAAAAATAGATCNGCAGATTTAAGTATATTTGGAATATCTGTTCTGTTTTCTAACAGCAATATTCTATCTTTAAATTTAGATTTCTTAATTATTAATTTTATATTATTTAATATTTTTATATTTGAAGATTTAGCCGCAATTAAATAAGAAGCATCGAGGTTTCTTTCGCATAGTTCTTCAAATGCTTTAATTAGCAATATTGCTCCATCAGTTTTATTGTTAAAATTAAGAGTCAAAACTGATAATATTTTTATTTTCGATTTAGGCCATAAATTTGAAATAGGTTTTCCACTATCTATTGTTTCGTANTTNATNCCATTNTAAATNCTTGTNATTTTGTTTTNATATTNNGGATATTTTTCTATNAATTTTCCAGCTAGNAATTTACTATTNCCNATAATTGAATCAGCTTTATTTANAATTAAATTTAAAATTTTAGGATATATAGAGGATTTTAATAAATTGAATTTTGAATTGTTTGACCTTTCTTTGTAATATTCCCATATTACGCCACCTGGGTTAAATATAAAAGGTTTATTTTTGATTAATTTATTTATTGCAAGTTGTAGGGCAGGTACAAAAGTATGAGCTGTATAATATATATCATGTCGTGTGTTTAGTAGTTCTAGTGTATGCTTTATTCCATAATTTATTTGCTTAACATTTTCTTCTTCTCCATTTATTGGATTAAAATGATAGATAATTACTTTATGTCCTTTTTGACGTAGTTTTTCAGCTAGAATTGTTCCCCTAGATGGCCTAGGAACCCAGAACCCGATATTTAGTTTTATATTAGATTTCATTTAGTTTGTTTAATGAAAACTTTTTTCAAATAATACATCTCTTACCCCACCTGAATTACAAATAAGTTGGATAGTATCAGAGTTAGAAATATTTTCGTATATTCCTCTAAACCTAGTATCATTCGTTTGAATAATTTTGATTGGTTTATAACCAAGATTTCTAATTCTAGGTTTGAGTTCATCAGTAGATGTAACATATCTAGTTTTATATCCATTATTAAATAAAAATTCCAATTTATTTTTTATGCTATGAGCTTCATTATATTTTTTAAAATGACATTCAAATAGAATTTTACCTGTCCATGTATTGTTTTTGATTGCATTTTGAAGCCCTAATAGTACTTCTACTTCATAGCCTTCTATGTCCATCCTCAGCATATCTATAGCTTCTTTATTACTAATGAAATCTGATAAATTAGTCATTTTTATTTCTATTTGGCTTTTTGGGTTTTTTATATCTAAAATATCGTTTTCTGGAAGAATAAAAGAGTGCATATTTGAATATTTGGATCTGTACAAAAATCTAGGTGAATTCGTGTCAGAAGCACCCATTTGATAAGGTTCAATTATATTTTCAAGTTTATTTAGAGTAATATTTTTTTTCAATGTTTGATAATTTGTTGGTTCAGGTTCTAAAGCATAAATTTTTCCATTACTTCCAACAATGTTTGCTAGCATAATTGAGTAATATCCAATATTTGCACCAACATCTAAAATAACGTTACCAGGACCTACTTCTTTATCAATTATAAATTTTAGCTGTTCTTCTCTGGTTCCTCTTATTGCTAAATCTCTAGATAACCCTGGATCGGATAACCTTAGATATAATTGATAGTTATATATATTTCTTTTGTAAAAATATTTATTGGTAAAATATTTTATAAAATAATATTTTAAAGCATGTTTAATTAAAGGAATTATTCCTAATATTCCATATCTTTTGATTTTTCTGAATTGCTTTATGATAAACATTTAAATATAAATTTCCATTCGATTAGTTTTATTTTATAAATTTTAAAAATAAATTTTCATAATTTTTAGCAATATTTTCCCATTTGTAATCTTCTACAAATTCCAAAGCATTTTTTATCAATTTTTCTCTTAGATGTTGATCATTTAAGAGTCTATTTAATTGATATACAAAATGATCTATATCTCCCGCCCTTGCTTGTAGACCATTAATTCCATCATTTATCACATCTTTACAGCCAGGAGCATCAGTTGATATAACAGCTGTTCCTGCTGCCATAGCCTCTAATTGAACCATGCCAAATGTTTCTAATAGGGAAGGGAATGCGAAAATATCAGCAGCTTGATACATTTCAACTAGTTTTTGGTTAGGAAATCTCCAGTCGTTATCATTACTTGCAGTTGGAATAATGGGTGGTAAAGTTATAATATATTTTTCTAGTTTTAGGTGTTTAATTTTATCGTTTATTTGTTCAGACCCTTTTCCAACTATATACCATTTAAATTCTATTCCACAATTTTTTATTTTGTAAGCTATCTCTGGAATAAGATCATATCCCTTTTTAGGATGATTTCGACCAGTAGTCAATATTATTGGAATATCAATAGGCCAAGTAAGTTTCTTACGTATATTCTCGACAGTTTGAGTCATTCGAAATAATTTTAAATCTACTCCATTAGGTATAATTTCTATCGATTCTATTGAAGCATCAAGATCTATAAAATCATTTACTACTGATTTTGTTAGAGCAACTAATGAATTATATGATTGGATAGTTTTTTTAATTTCAGATTCTTTTTTATTATTAAGTCTTACTCCATAATTTAGTTTTTCTGACTTTTGTATATCTTCGCCTGATGCTCTAAGTATTAATGTAGTATCTTTTTTTAAAGAACTTGCTATTATTCCACTTGGATATGTAGTAATTATTAACCATACATCATATTTATTTTTTTTTTGAATATAGGACAAGTATTTTTGAGAAAAATATGTTCCTAAAGTTGGCATTATTCTGGGTAGAGTGTAAAAGTACCTAGGTAATGGTTTTAAAAGCTTTCGAAAATTTTTATTAAGTTCATCAAAATTATGCTTAGGTACATATACATCTACATCATGACCTAAATTATTTAATGCTATAGATATGTTATGCGAGAAAATTTGTGCTCCTCCGACTTTGGGTAGAAATGAAGGTGTTAATAATGCAATTTTCATGATTAATTATTTCTTAAAATTAAAAGGTAATATTGGATCTTTTGTTGAAGATTGTTTAACTAGAACAAAGCCATGTGAAGAAGAAAGTCCTAGGAATTCTAAATACTTTCTTATTCTATTTAAACCAAGCCTATACGGAGAATGTACTGGTAATTTATCAATATACCCAATTATCTTAAATGATGATTTATTAAAATAATTTTTCCAATTACTATATCCCATACCTGCAAATTCGGATATGTGGTTTTTATATTCACCATGAACTTTAGGCCAAATCTTATTGAGGATTTTATTTTTTTGAGGTCTTTTTTTTATATTTGACCAATTGTTTAAGTTCTTTTTATTTTCAATTGGATTTTTTATACCTATTAATTTTCTTATTAGTAAAAGCAATTGATTGGGATAAAATAATAGTAAATGAGATAATTTCCAAAATCGATTTGGAATAATATGTATCATTATTCCGTCATTTTTTAAAACTCTATGCATTTCATTTAGCGACAACTTAGGATCTAACAAATGCTCTAGTAAATTTGATGAATAAATCAAATCAAAAGTTTCAGATTTATAAGGAAGTATATTTGCATCACAAATTTGATAATCAATATTTGAATTTCTTTCATATTCCAACCTATTAAAATTTATATCTGTAGATAGTAAATGAGATGTCCAATTTATTAATTTTCTGCTTTGTGTTCCATTACCAGCACCTAGCTCTAAGGAATATTCAAAATGATTTTGTGGAAATTTATTAAATACCAATTCGATTTCTCGAGTTCGGATAATTTCACGTATTAATTTAGAGTTTTTATTTAACATTATTTTGTTAAAGTCATTTTGTTGCATAATTCAGCTAATCTTTGAGTTGATTTGTAATCAACTTCTCCAAATGTTTTTTGTAGCATTATAGATAGATTTTTAGAATAGCTTTTACAATAATCTTTGTTGTTTATAATTTTTTCAACATGTTTTTTTAATTGACTAATTGAAGATGCTTTAAGCACTTCCACATCATTTTTATGATAAATACTCATATCAGGTATATGATTTGGGATTAATAAAATAATAGGTAAATTAAACATTAATGCTTCAACTGATGTGGATGAATATGTCGTGATGAAAATATCTGATTTTTGCATAAGTTTATAAATGTTGAGCTCTGTAGAAATATTTATTTTGCCTAAGGTTTTATTTTGTTGTGAATGATGATATCTATTTATTAATGATTGGAATTTTTTGTTACTAACTTTTGGGTGAAGTTTAATTATGATTTCTAAATTTGGATTGGATAAAAGTGCTGGAAGAGATAGTGATAACACATAATTTGTGTCATGTAATCCTGGAGCAATTAAAACTTTTATTTTTTTACCGAAAGTTTGAGTATTTTTTAAATTTATTTGTTTCCATACATCATCAAATCTAGCTGGGCCAGTAACTGCAATCCTAGAATCAGGGATATTGTTTTGTTTTAATATATTTTTTGCTATTTCTCCATCAACTGAAAAAATATCTGGATAAGGTGATGGGTTATTATACTCTGGATGATTTGCAACTTCATTTATATCAAAAGTATATAATAGTTTCATATTCGTAATAGGACCGTGTTGCATTCCAATTATAGGAATACTCTTATTGCTATTACGTGTTCCTTGCGTAATTGATTTGCCGTATGTAAATTCATAACAATATAATAATACTGCACTGGGGTTTAATTTATTTGTTACTAGTTTAGAATTTTCACTTAATATTTCTAAATGTGGCCAATGTACCAAAACAGATTTCCAGTTCATTTTATGAAAATATTTATATAAATCAAATCCATGCCAGAGGTATACAGATTTGTATTTTGAATGTTGGGACATTTTTTTAAATTCTAAAATATCTGATAGGTTTAAATATTTATAAATAATATTTTTAAGGCTTCCAAATGATTCTAAGATTATGGAGTTTTTAATTATAAAATTTGATTTGTACAAAACTGCCAATCTTCTAATATAAGTAATAGGAGATAGGAAATTTGTTTTATCATATATTCTTAAAATTAAAGTATAATTATTTTTATATTTTCTTTTTATTTGGTCTGGTAAGTTAGCAAGATACATATCTTGTAAAGTTCCAGACTTGTTAGTCCAAACCCTGGGGAACCATGTATATAAAAGAATAGGATGTTTATTATTTATTGTCTTTTTATTTAATAATTCAATTATATTTGAATAAATCTTTGCTAAAATTGTTGAAACTAATAAACAAATTAAACCTAAGAATCTAGCAAGTATAAACCTATGAAATCTAAATAATTTTTTATTATTTAGAGAATCGATAAATTGTATTTTACTGGATGTTTTTATTTGATTTATCAATTCTTTTAAATTATCATCACATACCACTATATAATTAGTATAATTGTTTGATTTAATTTGATTTGATATTGAAACTATTTTAAATAATTCAAACCAATAAGGTTCTGAGGGGCTGTTTTTTTCAGATAAAGAAGTTTTCCACCATAAATAATCAAATTTTTTAGCCCAATTTTCTCCTCCAGTTTCTAATGCAATATAATTCAGTCTTGTTTTTATCTCAGAAATTAATTTATTTATATTCAACTTAACATCCATATCTATACTGGCTAAAGCATCTGATCCATAAATAATATTTATTTTTCCTTTGTAGTTGTCTCTTATAAGTTTTAACATATCTTCTGGAGTATTTTGGGTAAAAACCATTATGTCAATTTCAATTAGATCTTTATCGCATAGTTTTTTTAAACTGGAAATAAGGCTATTTGTTGAAAAATTATCTGCCGATAATATGAGTAAATTTTTATTTTTATTCATTAGTTAAATTTAGTAAATTTTTAAATATAAATATTTATTTTCTTTTAAAAATCACGTTGAAGCTTTTAGATTTTCGATTTCCTATTGGGGATTTTTTGATTATTTCAAAGCCTGCTGATTTTATATTTTTGTATATTTGATTAGTTTCAGTATTTTTATTAATTGATTCAGTAATTTCTATGCAAATGCTTTTTAACCTACTATCAAGTAATGTTTTTTTAGCTCCTAAAACAATTTGATATTCTTGTCCATCTACATCTATCTTTATATGATTTGGGAAATCAAGCGTATATTTAAAGCATAGGTCATCTAAGCTAAGAGAACTTGCTCCTTGAATATGAACTGGATTAAATAAATTTCCTTGATCGTCATAAGCTGATTTGTATCCATGTATAGCTTCGCCTGATCTGAGGTTATTTCGTATATATAATTTATCTTGTTCTTCTTTATTTGAAATTGCTAAGCAGTAGGACGTGATAGTTGAAGACATATGATTTAAATAAATATTACGATTTAATGTTGAGAAATTTTGAGATTCAGGTTCGAAAGCAAATACTTTTATTTTATTTACATGTTTTTTTACAGCGTAAATTGAATATAACCCTATGTTAGAACCAATATCATAAAAATTATCTCCTTCGGAGATATAATTTGTTATCCAGTCTAAAGTATCCGGTTCTTTAGTGATATAAGCTTTCGTTCTAGTTAAGTCTCTAGAATTAGTAATATCTACTTTAATTTTTTCTCCATTTATTTGACAGACTTTTACAAATTTAGTCCATGAAATAAGTAAAGTTCTAAAATGATCTATTTTATTCTGTAATTTTTCTATTAGAATCATAAAATTAAATAATAATTTATTTAACAAAAGGCACTATGTAATTTAATCTCTTGGCAATTGTTTTTTTGAGTTTCTTTTTAATTATTTTTTCTAAATTCCATGCAAGAATCACAAAATAATCTGGTATATTATTTTTCAAAAACTCTGTATTAACTATAGGGATACCAGTTCCAGGTAGAAACCTTCCTTGTTTTAGAGGATTATCATCTACAATATATTCAATCAAGTTGTTATCTATATTCGAGTAACCTAATAATGTACTAGCTTTAGCCGGGGCAGCATAACCTGCTATTACATTACCTTGATTTCGTATTGATATTAATTGATTTTTAAAATTATCGACTGAAGATTTAATTTTTTTATTAAAAATTTGATATACATTAACATTATTTAAATGTTTTTCTTTATTTAAATATGTTTTTACAGAATTATCAATTGGATGAATGCCTGTATTCTTTTGAATAAATATTCTAACAGATCCTCCATGGGTAGATATTTTTTCTATTTTGAATATATTCATTTTCAATTTATCAAAAAAATAGTGTAGGGGAGTTATTGAAAAATATGAAAGATGCTCATGATATACTAAATCAAAAGTACCAATTTCTATCATATTATTTAAATAAGGTACTTCAATTACAAATACTCCGTTATCTTTTAATAATGTTCTAATATTTATTGTTAGATTAGTTATATCTTCTATGTGTGCAAAAACATTATTGGCTGTAATCAAATCAACTTTACCAAATTCTTCTGAAATTTTTTTGACAGTTTGATATGAAAAGAATTCACAATAAGTTTTAATATTATTGAGGTTAGCAATATCAGCTAAATTAATAGATGGATCTACTCCTATTACGTTAGGTGAAATATGCTTTTTAAAGCATTCTAACAATAGGCCGTCGTTACTACCTATATCAACTAATACTGAATTTTGTGTTAATCCTATAACTTGTGCTACATTTTTCGCATAATCAATGAAATGGTTTTCAAGCATACCACTAGTTGAGGAATATAGATAATTAGTAAATAATTTTTCTGGATTAACTACATAATTAAGTTGTACTAATTTACACTTATTACAAAATACAAGTTCTAAAGGATATTTATCTTCAGGTTCATAGTTGTTCTGAGGTAAATTATTTGCAGGAGGTAAATATCCTAACGATAAAAAAGGTTCATTAAGATTTGTTTTGCAAATTCTGCATTTATTTATTTGGTGAGATTTCAATATTTTCTATTTTTCCTTGTTTTATTAATATCACAGATCCGTTTTGTATTTTTATTGTAGATTCAACTATTTGCTTAATTAAATCACCTACACTTTTTGTGGATTGCTGTTTTAACGCATCATCTTTACCAAATAATTTTTTTCTCATGTTAGTATTTATTCCCGCAGGGCAAATTGTAATACAATTTAATTTAGTACCTTCTAATTCTTTTGCTAAGGCTTGTGTCATGGATGTTACAGCAGATTTAGTAGCAGAATATATAGATAAATTAGGCACAGGTTTTTTGGCTGCCTGAGAAGAAATATTGATTATCCAAGATTCATTATGTTTATCAATTAGTCCTAATGAATACTTTGTCATTAAAAAAGTTCCAATAAAATTAATTTTTATATATTCTTCAAGTTCTACGTCATTAATTTTATCTAAAGTTTTTAATTCTCCTACAAAACCAGCATTATTAATTAATATATCTATTTTTCCGTATTCTTTTTTTATCCAATTGGTAAATTTTTTTATTTCGTCTTGTTTAGATATATCAACTTTTTTCCATGTTTGATTGTTTAGGAGGTTTTTTGGCTTTTTACGTGAACAAATTACTACTTTACTACCTGATTTTATAAATAATTCAGCTAATTTGTTTCCTAAACCAGTAGAACCGCCTGTGATAACAATAATTTTGTTTTTTAAATTCATAAAATATTTATTTTTATTGTATGATCTGAAAATCTAATATTTTCTCTATGATCTAAAGTAAGAGCTAGAAATGTTGAGTCTTCTANNAATTTCATNGCATGTGCAATNTTTGGAGGAGTTGTTACAAGGTCTCCAGGTTCNATNATTTGAATTTCTTTTTCTAATTTATCATTATTAATATCTTTTGCATGACTTTCAAATTTGCCATTAATTAGATAGCAGTATTGAGTATCGTTTGGGTGATAGTGATTGCCTCTAATTGATCCGGCTTTTGAAGTTATTATTGCAACATGATTAATTGGATTTTCTAGTATGTTTTTTATTTCTCCTCGTTCATCTGTAAAAGCAGATATAATTTTAGAAACTTTTTCTAGCATTTTTACCTCTTGATTTTTTATCTAGTTATAATTGATTTTTGTAATATTCTATTGTTTTTTTTACACCTTCAGATAAATTAACCTTTGGACTCCAACCAGTTAACTTATGAAGTTTTGATATATCAGGACAGCGTCTTTGAGGGTCATCAGTTCTTTTTGGTAGAAATTCNATTTTNAATTTAGATTCAGTGTGCTTTAAAACTAATTTTGCTAGTTCTATCATTGTTTTTTCATCAGGATTACCTACATTAAAGACTTCACCATTAAACCCATTTGTTTGAGTTATAAGCCAAATAGCGTCTATTGTATCCTTTATATAACATAGGCTACGAGTTTGTGTTCCATCACCATATATTTGAATAGATCTTTTATTTATGGCACGTCTTATAAATTCACAGACTACCCTACCGTCATCAATTTTCATCTTGGGTCCATAGACATTAAACAATCTTATTATACGAGTATCAACATTGTAACTTCTGTAATAAGCCATTACTGCTGCTTCGGCAAAACGTTTCGATTCGTCATACATNCTTCTTGGTCCTATAGGATTTACATTTCCCCAATAATCTTCATTTTGAGGATATACTTTAGGGTCTCCATATACTTCGGAAGATGATGATAAGAGATATACAGCATTTTTTTCTTTNGCTAAATCTAAAGTATGAAATGTNCCTAATGATCCAGCCCAAAGTGTTTCTATTTGATATTCAACATATTTTACAGGGCTTGCCAAGCTTGCGAGGTGTAGAATCAAGTCTATTTTACCAGGTATTTTTAGGGGTAAACTTACATCTTTTTCTATCAAGTTGAAATTGGGGTTATTTTTTATTGATTCAAAATTTTTTATCGTGCCAGTTATTGAATTGTCTACAGCTATAACATTCCAATCTTCTTCAANAAANTTTTCANATAAATTGGATCCTATAAANCCAGCNCCTCCTGTNATTAATACAGNTTTTTTATTTTTCATTATCTNCCNACNGAAATATAATTTANNCCTANATTTTTCATNNTTTTNGGGTCCATTAAATTCATAGCATCNATTANAGTAGGANTTTTCATTAANGTAGCTATTTTTCTCCAATCTAAATCTTTATATTNATTCCATGGNGTTAGTATTGCAANAATATTGCTNTTTATAGCTNCTTCNTATNCTGAATNACAATAATTTAAGTTTAAATNNNTTTTATTANNGAAATATTTTTTCACTTCAATAATNGCTTGNGGGTCATGTAANTATAATTCATAGTTTTCATTCAACAATTTTTCTACAATTTTTATACTTGGAGATTCTCTAATATCATCTGTATTTGGTTTAAAGGATAATCCTAAAATCCCTATTTTATTTTCAAGNTCTTTTTTNAAATGAAGCTTAATTTTTTCTGAGATTAAATCAATTCTTTGATTATTTATTAATTCAACGCTTTTTAANAGATGTAAGTCTAAATCAAGTTCATTGCCTATATTTATTAATGACCTAATATCTTTAGGCAAACAATATCCTCCATAACCTATTCCTGCATGGAGATATGATTGGCCTATTCTGGGGTCTAGCCCCATTGCAGTAGCAACTTTTGTAACATCTGCTCCAGTTCGTTCACATATATCAGATATCATATTAATGAAAGATACTCTCATTGCTAAAAATGCATTTGATGCATGTTTAGTGATTTCTACAGTTTTCATGTCAGTAGTAAATATAGGNCAATCAAAAGATTTATATATATCGGTCAACAAGTTTTTTGCTTTATCAGTTTCTACACCTATAACTATTCTGTCAGGATTTAATAGGTCATAAATAGCAGTACCTTCTCTTAAAAATTCTGGGTTACTAGCAACGTCAAATTTTATATTTTTCTTGCTGTTTTGATTTATGATTTTTTTAATCCAGTCTCCAGTTGTCACTGGTACTGTACTTTTTTCTACTATTAATTTATAGCTAGTTAAATTATTGCCAATTTCTTTAGCTACTTTTTCAATTGCTGANAAATCAGATTTCCCATACTCTCCTTCAGGTGTTCCAACGCATATGAATAGGATTGTGGATTCNGCCATTAGTTCAGGAATGTTTTCAACTAATTTGAAATTATTATTTATATGTTTAATTAATAATTTATTAAGANCAGGTTCNTAAAANGGAATTTTATTTGANTTTATTGAATCTAAAACATGNTTTTGGTCAGTNCCAAATACTTGAAATCCTAATTCAGCAAATCCNAAAGCNGTNGGGAGNCCTACATGNCCTAATCCNATTATTCCTAATATTTTATTTTGCATATTNTNTATATTATCAAATTCATTTCGATATACATATATATTCTTCGGATTTTAGCTCGTTATTTACTATGCTTTCATCAGTATAATAAATTTTGTATTCGTGTTTTTCCAAAAAATTATTAATTTCAATAGTTTTTTGTCCTAATATTTTTAAGTGTTCAGGATGAACGCTTAAAAATATTATCGGTTTATATTGAGTTAAAATATTTTTTGCTCCCTGAAGAACATTTAATTCTGAACCTTCTACATCTATTTTAATTACATCTGGAATTAATTTNTTTTTTTCACAAAAATNNTCNAGAGAAATTTGANNTTTNNTTGTAGCAAAAAANTTATCAGATGGGTTTTTTGATCTTTTNATAATTCCACTTAANGGNCTNCTATATGTNGNATGTTCATAAAAAGTAACCTCATCAATATTATTGNTCCCNANAATNAATTTATGAGGNAATATATTTTNGAATTTATTATATTNTATATGTTTAACTAAGTATTCATAGTTACTGTTGGANGGTTCAAAAGCTATNACTTTACCAGAAGGNTTTAAAATTNGACTAACNGGTAATGAATATAANCCAATATGNGCNCCAACATCGAAAAAAATNGATTTATTTTTNCATTTTTCTATACAAACACTAAACCCTTTNTTATGCCTGTTNCCAAATTCTTCCCATCCACGAAAAATAAAATCAGNTGACATGAAATATTNACCCGCATTTCCTATATTAATTNTGTATCCNTTTTTATTNAATATTNTTGATAAAANAAATCTAANNGNAGGTTTAATAANATATANAAATATTGGTTTNGGAGTTATTTTTTTNATTATTNTTTTTAATAATTTTTTNTGTGNAAATGTGAACATNNTNTTTAGNTTTAATTAANCATATTNANNAANCTANTATTAAANTNAAATTCAGCTTCTTCACCATATAAAGATTTTTTATATAATTCTTGAGCTTGAAGATTTATTTTTTGCCATTTATCATCTTTTGTAGATTCTTCAATAGTTTCGGACAAATTTGAGCAATCCCAATTAATAGGTAAATAAGTGAAATTATCTATGTAAATCTCTGGCCAAGTGCTCATATGAGACATGTCTGGTTTGATAAGAGCAACTCCGTTGATAATAATTTCGAAATCTTTATATGAAGTTTCTCCCCAGCCAAAAGGTGATACAGCTAGTTTACTCTGTTTTAATTCGGAAAAATATTTTTTTCTAGGTATTTTATTAGTTGAATATCCAATCTCATTTGCTTTTTTTTGAATTAAGTTTCTTTGAAAAGATATTGTTTCTCTTGAATAATTAGTGTTAAATCGAAAATTGACTGTTTGAGCTTTAGTGTAAGAGTTAATGAAGTTTTGTGAATAGAATGTCTTTATTGGAAAAAATTTACGTATTTTTCTTAATATAGTTGAATATTTACCAAAATCTGCTAGGCAATGTCCCCAAGAAATCTCTATTTTATGTAATTGATCTTGTTTAGCAGGTTCAATATCTGTATATTCTACAGAATCGTTAACATGGAATTTTTTGTGGTAATAATCAGTAAAAATACGACCTCCATAATATTTTTTAAGGTATTTATTTTTGTCTTTTAATATTTGTGTTTTAAAATATTTTGATACATAAGGTAAAAACTGGAATTGAGTAGTTCCTGTACCGTCAGTAGTATCTAACCAATAAACCTTTTCAACTTTCTTATTTAATTTTTCGAGTAAGTTAAACATATCAGAGTCACGAGTTTTGTTAGGGTTTTTTCGATATATTCTGTTATTTATGATTACGCAATCTGCATTGAATAATTCATTAGAAATACTATCAAAAAATTTAATATTTACTCCCATACTTTCTAATATCTTTTTGTTAACAAATATGGGAGTAAATATTAACGAATAGTTAGGATTCTTTGTAGAGAGTATATTTACTCTTATCATTGAAATAAATTAACCTCTAGAAGCTAAAAATATACCAATAATGATAATTAGTATTCCAAGCCATTTAATAAGAGATAGTGGCTCTTCAAAAATAATCCAAGAAAATATTAGTACTAATATATAATTTAAACTAGTAAATGGATATACATAACTCAAACCTAATTTAGACATTGCACTCATCCAAGCTAAAAATCCAAAACTATAAAAAACCAGGCCACATATTATTGGTACTGAGGTAATTATTTTTAAGATTTCATTAGGGAATGTAGATTTTGAAAGATTTATTTCACCTATATTTCCTACACCAAATCGAAATAATATTTGACTAATTACTGCGGTGAATATTGCGAAAAATAATACAATATAAGGATTATTTATGCTCATAAAATTTATTAATTTATTCTGTCTTAGTTTTCTAAATAATAATGTATTTGATCTTTTACGATATCAGAAAGATTATTTTCAACTTTAAATCCTAATTTATTAATCTTAGTAGTATCTGATAATAATATTGGCACTTCTAGGGAACGAAATCTCTTTTGATTAAAATATACAGGTATTTTACCTTTCTCAGTTGTAATCCATATACCTTCATCACTTAAATTGAAAGAAATTTCTTCATTTAATATTAAAGCATCTAGTTTAGTTTTATTAAAATGAATATCAAATATTTTACTTTTATCACTTTCAAGAGGATCTATTACTGATTTGCCATTTTTAAATGTTTCTATTTTTATTGGGTTTAAGTTGATCTCTTTAATTGCTAATAATATATATGTTAATATGCTATCAGTTCTTTGTGATCCTTGGTTGTAGACTTCTCCAGGGACGCCTTTATCTGCTAACAAGCAGTATCCTTTAACAATATCTTCTACGTGGCTCCAGTCTCGAAAAGAATTGACATTGCCTATTTCAATACCTTCTTGAATACCTTTGTTTTTGATTTGACTAACTTGTTTAGCAATAACAGAGGATACGAACATACTCCCGCGTCCTGCGCCTTCGTGGTTAAATGCTCTACTAACTACAGTTGGTATTTTTGAACACATAAAATAGCTTCTCACCATATAATCACCTTGAACTTTACTTAATGCATATGGAGACATTGGCCTTAGAGGGTTATTTTCATTTATAGGAAGTTCGGGTATTTTTTCAGGCTCAGGAAACAAATTACCTCTTTCTTTTATAAATTTAGAGTATTGTTTTTTATTTGAATAAACTAGTCCATATTCTTCGCTACTACCAGCAAAGATAAATTTGGGAGTAATATTTTGATTTCTAATTGCCTCTAATAAATTCATTGTGCCAGTTGTATTTGTTGAATATGTTTCACCAGGATAGTTGAATGACCTAGGTACAAATGACTGTGCTGCTAGATGGAAAACTATGTCGGGTTTAGATTTAGCAATCACATTTGATAGACTTCCTTGGTCCAGCAAGTCTCCAGAAAGTAAAGTTACGTTTTCACCTAAGCCATGTTTTCTAATATGCCTGGGAGTATCTCCGTCAGCTCTCCATCTTACTAATCCATATATATTTGCTTCAGATTTAATTAGGTGTTCAGCTAAATATGAGCCAACAAATCCACTAATTCCTGTGATTAATATGTTTTTATTTTTATATTTCATTTTAATTTTCTTTATGAATTATTTTTTTTAAATAATTGTATATATACGTAAGGGCAAATGCTGCGAAAACAGAGTTAATTGGCAATAAAGTTAACCTTAATCTTGCAGTAGGCCATGTACTACATATAACTATTATATATATCATCATTATAGTTAAAAATATAGCTTTAGGCCTATGGGTTTTATTTATTAATAGTAATATTGATCCTGTAATGCCTATTAACATCATTAATATAAGATAGGATTTAAAGACAATGGCATGGATTAATGGAAAGATCAGGTTGTTTTCTGCGTAATGTTTTATATAATTTATGTATCCAGTAACATCCATTTTAGAAGATTTACTTAAATGATAATCTACTAAGAATGTGTTCAATTTAAGAGTTTTTTCATTATTTAGAAATATACTAGCAGATGTTTGAGGATAATTTAAAAAAACAACAGGGGATTGTTTCAGCATAACTTTAATTGTATTTATTGGATTATCTTGGATTATTTCTATAGATCTGCTTGTTACTATGTTGTGTTTCTTATTATCTGAAACATTAGAATAGTTGTCTTTTTCAATAATATCTTTGAATTCTTTTTGAGCTTCTTCGTAAGAAATATTTTTCTTCTCAGAAATGATTAAAGGGATAAAATATCCTCCCAAATGTGTTGAGGTCATACTAGCATAAGTAAAATTCTCTGTTTGCTTGTAATTTCTTACCATCCAACTGCCTATTATTAATATTTGAATTAAAATAAAAATTAATATGCAATAAATAGTTTTTTTAAGATTTAAATTTTTTATCAAATATTTTTGAACTATAAATATTCCTATTGAAATAGGGATAGATATATATAACGTCAAAGCGCGAGTAAAAGTTGCTAGACCAAGAATCAAAGAACTTAATATGCTATTTTTTAAAGTTATATTTCTATCAAAATTATTAATTGTTATAAATACAAATAGACTAATAAGCATACAATATTGAGAACCAGCTGAAATACGGTTTGCGTTGACAAAAATTACCGGATCTAAGGCAAATAATATAGCAGAAATAAGGCCTATGGAGGGGGATATTTTTTTTCCTATTAGATATGTAGTAAATAGGCTAATAATTATAAATAAATTATTTAAAATAATTGCTAATTGAGGGTATTTTCCAAAAATAGTATAAACTCCAGCTAGAGTAAATGGATACAATGGTGGCCTATATGCAGTATTTACTGGCGGATCACCTTGGCTATAGCTTTTAAATGTTATTAAATTAATCGCTGTATCTTGATAATATGACTCAGTTGTATAACCTAATTCACCATATTTATTTTGAAAAGTTATAAAATAGATAATTTGCAGTGTAATAGTGGATAATATTATAAGAAATAATATTCTACCGTTAAGTGTATTAAATAAATTTATTTTATTTTTCAGCATAGTTATTATTGAGGTGTGATTTCAAGTTCAGGAAGAGGAAATATGAGCTTTCCTCCAGATTGTATATACTTATTTTGTTTCTTTATTAAAAAGTCTCTAAAGTGCCAAGGCAAGACTATCATGTAATCTGGGTTTATAGGTTCTGCTTCCTGTTCTGAAATTATTGGTATGTTTGTTCCTGGAGTATATGAACCAAATTTATCTTCATTTACTTCAGCTATATATTGTATTTTAGAGTTATCTAATTCACAAAATTGCAGAAGAATATTTCCTTTTGTAGAAGCTCCTAAACCTATAATTTTTTTATTCTGTTTTAATATATCATTTATAAGTGTATTTAGGTCACTTTTATGTTTATTTACTTTTTGATTGAATTTAACATATGGATCCATTAAAGAAAATTCTGATTCTTTATTTAAATATGTATTTATAATTTCTTTTTCTGTGTCTTTAATTTTATGTTTTGAATTATTTTTTGCAGCTATAATTGCAAAACTTCCACCATTGGTATTATTGAATTCTAAAGATAATATTTTAAAACCGATTTGTTTAGCCATCCAATTTATTTGATTTAAACCATAATATTCTAAGTGTTCATGGCATATAGTGTCATATGCATTCATTTCAATCATTTTAGGCATATAACTTTGTTCAAAATACCAAATACCTTCATCATCTAATATTTCATAAACATCTTTCATAAATTTCATTGGATCTTCTAAGTCATATAGCATTGCTATAGAAGTGATTATTTTTGCTTTATAATTATTAAATTTATTAATAATTAAATCTTTTTCAAAAAAATTTGAAATTCGATGAATATAGCTGGGATAATATTTGCGAAATTTATTTGATGTAGGATCAATACCTACATAATTTATTTTTTTGTTAAAAGGATATGACTTTAAAAGAGTAGCATCGTTACTACCTATATCAATTACTATGTCATCTGGATATAATTTTACATATTTTAATGCATTTTTTGTAATATGTTCGAGATGTTTGATCATAGTGGGGTTTAACCCTGATCTATAACCATAATTATCTCCATACATTTCTTCAATATTGTAAGATTGTTTCAATTGTAATAATCCACAATAATTTTGGTTGTTTTGATTATTGCATTTTATTAAATCTAAAGGGCCTGAAGTTATTTTCATGTTTTTAGATTTAGGAAACACCCCGCTAAGCGCTTGATTACCTAAGTTTAATACTTCAATCAAATCTGTATTTTTGCAAACTCGGCATTTGGAAATATTGATATAATTCATTTAATTTCTTCTTGTATATCTTTTTGAACAACTATCATGCAATATGTGAAAAAATCAGAAATTCCAAAAGAATAATCAATTATTTTAAAATTTGATTGAGAGAAAATATTTTGAGCATGTTTTTTGGATTTTATTAAAGTAATTTCATCTGGATGTAATTTAATATTTAATCTAAGTATTTTATTTAATATTAAATGTATAAGGTTAAGAACTATTACACTCAGTCCAAATTTTGGAGGCCAAAATACAATCATTTTTCCGTCATTTTTTAATATTCTTTGGAATTCGGATAATATTTGCTTTATTTCATTTAAACTAAAGTGTTCCATGACTCCTAAATGGTAAATTCCATCAAAAGAAGAATTTTTTATAGGTATAGAAAATATCGTACCTTGAATAATTTCTTCTTGAGCATTATGTATGGATCTATATACTTTTAAAGCATTACTAGACATATCTAGCGCAAAAACAGAATGGTTAAGAGTAAAATCCTTGTCGACTTTTCCACTTCCACATCCAGCATGTAATAATGTCGATTTTTTTTGGAAATGTTTCTTTATTATTTTATTTAAATTCGGTTTAATTAATTTATTCCTATAAAAATTTGCAATTATTCCATATAATTTATTAGTAATACCTTTAGGTTTGTCCCAATATTCATCCCAATCTTTTATTTCTTTTTTTCTAATTGGTATTTTACTATTATTCATTTTATAATTCTCTTTTTTGTAAATAATCGTTGTATGAATAGATTACCTAATTGAAGTAAGCTCTTTATGGCATCAGAAGTTTTCATTTTAGTACTACCATAAGTTCTAGCAGGTAATTCTATAGGGATATCTTTAATTGAAAAATTATTTATGTTAAATATATATAAACTTTCGAAAAAGAATGAATATCCTTCAGATTCAATTGATTCGAATATTTTTTTAGGTATTTTCTCTAAATTATATAATCTAAAAGCACCGGTTGCATCATGTTCTATATTTAATAATATTTTTGTTAGGAAATTTGCAGTTAAAGTTAAAATTCGCCTCAATAAACTCCATTCTTTTAAACTTTCTTTTAAAATATATCTTGAACCTACTATAATGTGATAGTTTTTAGATTCTTTTAAGAAATGATTTAAATATTCAGGTTTATGAGTAAAATCGGAATCCATGGTAATTAGATTTTTATATCCATTGTTATATGCCCAATTAATACCACATTTATGCGCGCTTCCTATACCTAGTTTTTTATTTCTATGGATTACTTTCATATTAGAATGTTGATTTGATAAATTATCGAGAATCTTGCCAGTTCCATCAGGAGAATTGTCATCAACAAATAATAAATCTACATTTAGTTTTTCTGCAGAAATATCTTTTATAAGTTCTTCTACATTTTCACTTTCATTGTAAGTAGGTATAAATATAAGTGTTTCTGATTTCATGACATATTTGCAGACTTTCTATAACTTGATAGAATTGTGTATATTAAAGCCATAAAATAGTAAATAAAATATCCTATTAGTAATAAATTAAAAGTTTTTGTTAAAGCACATATTATTAACAGAGGATTCATTAAGTCCTCAAAATGTAAAGATAATTTGCTTAACAAGTTAGTGCTCTCTCTAAAAGGTTTATTTATAATAGATTTATATTTCAAAGATATTATTCTCGATAATAAAATTAACACAGATGTAATCATACCTATATATATATATATATAAGGTTGTAATTCTGTAATTTCATTTAAATTTAAAAATTTATTTTCAGCGGATAAATATATAGATATACCTATAGCCGGCATTAATATTGCACCTCTAAGAAAACCACCAACAGAATCTAATAGTTCACCTTGCAAACTTGTTTTTCCTAATCTTCTAGCTAAATCTCCATCAGTCATATCGAGGACTAGTCCAATTTGCAGTACAATTACACCAATAATATTATTTGATAAATTTCCCATTGAGATAAATATAATTCCTATAATAGATATAAAAATAGATAAAATTGATACTTGATTTGGTGAAGTTCCAATTTTGATAAAAACAGGGATTAATATTTTACCTAATGGTCTTAGGATAAAGTAAATATACGGTAAGTTGGATTTTTCAAATAATTCTTTAGGTGTCTTTTGATCTTGAGTCATAGAATATTTTTTCTTGATAATTTTTCAGCTTCTTTTAGATCTTCTATGAAGTCTATTTCAATCCAAGGATATTTTCCAACTCCACTCCAATTAACATCAATGCCTTTTAAGAATAAATTTTTCACTACTGAACAGTCATAAGAATTATTTTTTGGAGAAGCTACTGATTTGATTTCATTAATATAACTAATGCCACCTTCTATGCTGAATTTAGTAATGCCAAGCCATTCACCTAATGATTCCGAAGGAGGTATATTCTTATCAGCTTCTGCTACTATATTGTTTTTAATTTTTAATTTCATTTCTTCTTCTTGGCAAAGCTTTTGGTCTACCATAAAAGTAATATTATCTCTTTGTTTTAATACTTTTTTGATAATTCTAGGGTCATACCATATATCTGAATGTAAATATAAAAAATTGCTTCCGATTACGTTTTTAGATCCATAATACATAGACATTAGATTATTAGTATATTCATATTCTGGGTTTGTAACGTATTTAATATTTTTTGGTAAAGAGTTTTTAATTAGTTCTGCTTTATAACCTACTACAACTGTTATATCATCTACTCCAAAAGAAGATAATATTTCTATTGATCTTTTTAATAAAGGTTCTCCATTTACTTTGACTAAAGGTTTTGGAGTTTCCGTAGTAATAGCTCCTAATCTACTTCCTCTACCTGCTGCTACAATAAGTGCTTTAATATTTTTCATTACTATAGTATTTCGTTTAGTAATTTTTCTGCATCTTTTTTTAAGATTCTTTTGGGGTTATTATCAGCCCTTTCATTATAAAACCCTTCTCTAATAATATTTTTTATATCTGGTTTATTAATATTCAATTCACTTAAATTTATTTTAAGACCAATAGATTTCATAAGATTACGGATTTTATCACAGCTTTGCTTTATAGATTTAGTACCCATTGCATATAACAATGGATTTAATTTGGAATTTAGAGAATCTTTATTCCATTCTAAAAATGAAGGTAATGTAATTGAAACAGCTTGACCATGAGGTATATTATAGTAGATTGTCATAGGGTAAGATAAAGAATGACATATACTTGTCTTAGTATTTGAAAAAGCTAATCCGCCTAATAAGCTTCCGAGAGACATGTTAACTCTTGAATTTTGTTTATTTGTTAAATAAGCATCTTCTAAATTTTCTAAAATAATTTTGATTGCTGTTAATGAATATATATCTGAAATCTCTTGTGAATTACGTGACCAATATGCTTCTATAGATTGAGTTAGTGCATCCATTCCTGTAAGAGCTGTTTGATATTTAGGTAAGGAATAAGTGAGTTCCGGATCAACGATACAATGAGTTGGGTACATGGAGTATTTTTCAAGGGACAATTTTTTTTTATTTTTCATGTCCCAAATTGTTGCCCAGGATGTAACTTCACTGCCTGTTCCAGAAGTACTAGGTATTGCTATAAACGGACAAGATTCATTGGATAGATCATGTTCCTTATATAGGTATTTTCTTGAAGAGTGTTTGTGTGATTGTAATATTGAAACACTTTTAGCTAGGTCTATAGTACTTCCTCCTCCGATTCCAATTATAAAATTGCAATTATTACTCCTGAATAACTTAGTTACTAAATCAACTGTTTCTGGAGTAGGATTGGGGGTTGTATTATTGTATAAATAGACTGAAAAATTATTTAGTTTTGTGAGTAGATTTTTTAAGTACCCATTCTTTTCCATAGATGGAGTATAAATAAGTAATATTTTAGCATTTTTAATTGTAATTAAGGGTTCTATATCATTTATTTTACCTATTCCAAAATTAATTATTGTTGGATTAGAATACTTAAAATTTATTAAATTAGAAATATTACTCATTGATATATTTTTTAAACCTATCAGTAATATCTGTTGGAGACAAATTTATTCTAGGAATATTTTTATTCTTTTCTATACTAGTTTTAATGTTTAAAAAATTTGGGCCATTAAATTCATTCAGATTTTTTAAATATTTATCTAAAGTAAATTTATCATTAATTTGAGTAACATTGGTATATCCACAAGCTTTAGCTATATTTGCTATAGATATCTTATTGCTTATTGATTTTTGAGACCCTGTAGATTCATATGCTTCATTATCTAATATTATGTGAGTTAAATTTATAGGTGATTCATATGTTATCAAAGGTAAAGTTCCTAAACTCATTAAAGAGCTACCATCGCCTTCAATGATATAAATATGTTTATCTTTATTTAATAAAGCCAAGCCTAAACCTAAAGATGATAATAATCCCATTGAACCGATCATATAAAAATTAGAAGGTCTATCTTTTGTAGAAAATATCTCTCTTGATATCATACCTGTAGTACTGACTATTATACTTTCGTCGTTTATATATTTTAGAATATGTTCAATTGCTTCTCTTCTAATTATCATATAAAACTCCCTGGGGGTATTATTAATGCTCCAGGTATTGATAATTCATCTATTTTTTCAGTAAGTTCTTCAATAATCTCATAATTGTTATTTTCAAAACTTCTCCAGGGTATTCCAAATATATCTAAAATATTTGTAGTTTCCTCACCCATTATCCAATGTTCAGGAGCATCATTTGATCTGCCTCCATAACCTCTCCATCCTATTATCATTAATACGGGTATTTTATATATTAAATTAAAAGAAGTTAATGGGTTAACCAAATTACCTAGACCAGAGTTTTGTAAGATTATTCCGCCTTTGGAATTACTTATGTGTGAAGCACTTGCAATTCCAATTGCAACATCTTCTCTAATTGCAGGTATATACTTAATTTCATGGTCGTCTATCATAAATTGATATGCATTACCAAAACTAGAATCAGGTACGCCTGCAAAATTTTTGTATCCTAATTTTTTAATAGTTTTCCAGAACCTTTTGGGGTCCAAATTTAAAGAATTCATGTTTGATCTAATTTTGCAATTTCTTTTTCTGCAGTTTGAATATCTTCGGGTGAGTGTATTTCTCTCCAACCTTGTCTAACTTCTAGGCCATTAACTAAATAACCTCTGTTAATTATTTCTTGGATTATATCTGTTATGCTAGACATCTTAAAAGATTTGGCTTCATGAAAATTGTTTTTTAAATTTAAATTATTATTGAGCTCTTTAAATGTGTTTTTTAATATTTCAGTACCTTTCTCTGAAAAATACGCAATGCCAATAAATTCATAATCTGATATTTTTGGATCAATGTTTTTACCAATTCTTGTAATTTCTGGCAATATTTCATTATTAAGACTTCTAAATCCTTCTTGGAAACTTTTTTTCCTTACTACTAAATCTAACTTTTTATCAATTTTCTGATTGTTATAGGTGAATGAATTATCAATTCCTAAAACAATATCCGACTTTATGCTGGTTAATTTCTTTAATATTTCAGGATCGAATAATATATCCGAAAATAATAATATAAAACCATTATCCATGTAAGGGTTTGCAGCCATTAAAGAATGTAATATATGAGTATTTTTATATTCTGTATGAGTTTTTATTGTGATGTTTTCATTTTTTGATAAGATACTGAAATCTTCTAATTTATAGCCATTAATTAATACAATATTTTTGAATCCAGCAGATTTTATTGATTCCATTTGATGTTCTATAATAGGTTTTTTATTTATAGATATCAATGATTTAGGTGTTTTAGTAAATATAGGATCTTTACCTGCTGATGGAATAATAATAGGTGTACGTAGTTGGACAGAGTTTTCACGATCTTGTTCAGTGATTTTATCATGCCCAACAAATTGAAATATTTCTTTTACTGGGGTTATATTTTTATCTACTCTTTCGGACTTGCTATCATTTAATATTATTTGAGCAGTTTCTTTCATTGCTTGATGTGAAGCTCTCAAAAGATGGTTTGCATGAATGATTATATTAAATCCTAAATCAATTAATGCTTTTTCAGTGTAATTATTATATGTTGTTGGTACACTGACTAGTAGAGGCCTTCTTCCAAATTTATTACAAATAGAATTATATTTTTCTGCAAAATGAATCAAATTTTTTGGATTCTTTTCATTAGAGTGAATCATTATTCCATCTATTCCAGCTTCAATATAATGTTCAGCTCTTTTGATTGCATCTTTAAGCCCTGTCCCGGCAATTAAGCTTTCAATTCGGGCTATAATTAAAAAATCTAAATTAGATTTTTGGTTTATACCAGCTTTAATCTTATTAGAAAATATTTTTGGGTTTTCTAATTCTTGGTTAGCAGAAGCATCTAAGCTATTACGTTTAGGGAATATTTTATCTTCAATTATTACACTTGAGACCCCTAATCTTTCTAAATTAGATATTAAAAATTCAAATTGAGGTATTGATCCACCTGTGTCTCCGTCGACTATTATAGGTTTATTAGTCACATGAGCGATTTCATTTATTGTGTGTAGCCTAGACTCAGTTCCAATAATTGAGGCATCTGGCATACCTTTAGTCGCAGAATCAGTTAAAGAACTTTCCCATATACCATCAAATTCAATATCAATTCTATTTTTTGTTATTTTTGAACTTTCTGCGATCATTGCACTAAGGCCACTATGTGCTTCTAGAATTCGAGCATAATTTTTATGTTTAATAATTCTTTTTAAAGAACTAATGCGTTCAGGTATACTGATTGAGTTTTTTTTCATTTATTTTTCTCTTTATATATCATTAGTAATAACATTTTCTCTTCCGAATTCTTTTGAATAATTTTCTGCAGCATTTATCATGCTTATTTTCATTGAAGAACCATTTTCTCTGTTTTTTAAAAACCATTCGAAATATTTACCAATCCTAATATGGCTTTTCCCATCTTGAAATGGATCTATAGACTTTAGAGCACTATTATGATCACCGAAATTTGGGACAGAAGAAGGGTTGTTTTTATAATTTTTAAGCGATTGTACCAATAATGCTTTATTTATAAATATACTAGAAGATAAATTTTTATATAAAGTAGGATATCCATTTTTCATAAGTGAAAGGTCGAAATGTATACTTCGTTTCCCTGTCAAAGCAGATTCTATGCCTGCAGAATTAACTCCAAGACTTATTGTGATATCAGATAGTCTACTAGCTTCAAATGTAGAAGTTTTCCAATCAATTATTGTATATTGGTTCCTTGCTTTTAATTTATTAATTGAAGGTATTAATTCTTTAAGATTATCAGGGTTTTCGTTAGGCCCTTTGTATTTTAAAATTAAATGTATATTATCATCTTGAGTAGCTAAATTTATTAATGTTGAGTAGAATTCTAACATCATTGCTTTTGTAAAATATATTTCTCTACTATAGCTACTGTCAAAAATACATATCTTAAATTTATCAATATTTTGTACTTTATTTTTATAATTAAATTTTTTATAAGCTAGATTAGATGAAATATGCCCAGAAATTAATATTATATCTTCTGATGAACTTTGGGACTTTAATGGATTAATAATAAATTGTCCCCAAGCAAAATAAATATGGCTAGATAAAACACGTCCTCGCATAGGGACCATAAAATCACCAGAGCTCCATTGATAGACAACATCTATTCCTTGATTTTTTTCAATTGCTAATACTCTAGTTACTACTTGGGGAGTATTTGACAAATAATGTATATGTATTCCTACATTATTTTCTTGGAAAAAAAACTGCCAATAACTTGTTTTGCGATACAATTGAATGGATACTTTTGATATCCACCAGTAATTATTATTTTTAATTGATGCTTTAACAATCCTAAAAAATAGTGGGATTATAGAAAGTAAATTTTTCAAATAATTTAAACTTGATTTTTTGGGTTTCCAAGAATATAAATTGATATATTTAAAACCTGACTCAGATATTAGTTTCTTATCTTCAGGAGTTATAGGAAAACGTTTGCGATTACTATAAATTAAAATCTGCTCGGGCAATAGTTTAGATCCTTCATACCAAAAAATATCGTTTCGTCTATCTAAATTCAATCCCCTTGAATATTGAACTGCAATTTTAATTTTAGATATATCATCTTTTTCAAAATCTTTTGTTCGCTTATTAAATATTAATAGTTTTTTTGTTTTGTATGAAAAATAATAATAAATAGATTTTTTTATTTGGAACATAAGGCCAGTAATAATTTTTAGCCATGAAATAAATTCTCTAAAATTACCGTAAGTCTTTATCTTATTTTTATTATATATTGAAAAATCTTTCAATATATCGTTCATAAATATATTGTTTTTTATAATTAAATTATAATTTTGAGTTTTATTTTTTATATTTAACAAAGAAATTACATATAGATTTAATACAGTATTATATATCTCATAACTCATTGATCTTTCAATATATAAATGAAAATGTTTTGTTCTATAATTTTGTTGTAAAGTTGTATTATTAAAATTGTCAATTCTTATATTATTAATTAATTTAGATGTTATTCGTTTACAAATCAAATCTACTTCTAAATCCATGTTAAAGGTAGATTTTTCTTTATTAGCATGCCTAAGATTATAAAAGTCATAGTTTACAAATTTATGAACTACTTTCTTATTAATAATTTTTAATATTTTTATACTTATAAAAAATATTAATTTTCCTTTATTTGTATATGATAAATAATTTATTTCATTTGTCTTAGAATTGAAATTTATTAATAAGGTTAATACTAATTTAATCGTAGAATATATAGATAATTTGTCTAACCAATATACTTCTTTAGTCATTTTACTGGATGATATTTTTTAATTTCCAATCACCATCAATTTTATGCCATAAATGAGGTGATCTAAAGCTGTTAATTATATTCCAAAAGAAATCTTCAGAAATCTCAGTATATTTTAAAAATTCTTCAAACCATAATTCGGGAAATTGCCCGTCGTAACGTTTTACAAGAGCAATTCCTTCTTCTCTAGTAATATGTCCAGATCTTATTTCTTGTGAGGCATCACTTGTTGCTCTACCTAATCCAAATTTTATATAAGATAGATAATAGTGAAAACCATCAATTTTGTCATCTAAGCTAGCATACCGAGAGTGAGTACCTTCAGATCGTGCGTTCGGATTTGCCTCAAAGCCGCAATTTTCAACTGAATAATAATAATTTTCTTGGGGAATCCATTTTGTATAATAGCCAAACCAATGCATTTCGACACCAGCATCTTTCATTTCCTGATAAGAGGGCAGGGTATAAGTTTGCAAATCAGCGTCAGTTATATTGAATTCAGTAAATGATTCCGGGGTGAATTTTGAAAAATAGAAGCGATTGAAATCTTCTAATGATTGCCCACTTTTATTTTCATTATCTTGTGAACCTCCATATTCAGCTTCCCCATTTTCTCCATAAAATACTAAAGGTATATTAAATTTTGTAGCTATTTTAAACGGGAAAGACATTTGTCCAAATACAAATGGTTGAAAAGGGTCTCCCAGCATTTCAAAAGATAACCTAGTTAAAGATTTATGGACTTTACCATTAGGAGTGCCTAAAATATTATCAAATCCAGAGTGTATAAAGTTTTGTAAATTTGACCATCCTACTTGAGTATATATATGTGGAGCCCAAGTGACTGTAAGCGGATGCATATTGTATTTGTATTTTAATTTGTGAGCTACGCTTGAGCTATCTTTCCCTCCACTTACTGGTACTACTACATCATAACTTCCATCTTTGCTTCTGAATTTGTCTAATAATTCTAATAGTTCTTTTTCTCTTTCATTCCAGTCAATGAGGTTATGTTTTTTATATGCATAATTACATGCATTACATATTCCATTTTTGTCAAATGCAATTCTAGGCCTTTGATTTGATACTACACATTTTTTACAAAATACAACTTTTTCTGGTAACTGATAGAATTCTTTTACTTGATGAGGTGTTAATTTACTCAAATGTAGCTCCTGTTTTTATATTTATTAAAAGTTAATTCTGCTAAATTTTGATATATTTGAAGACCATTAGGTCCACTACGTTCAGGATGAAATTGAAACCCAAAAATATTATTAGATTGAAGAGAAGAACAAAAATTTATTTCACCATATTTAGTTGTAGATAATATGATATCTTTTTCAATTGGAGCAACATAAAAAGAGTGAACAAAATACATGTAAGAATTATCAGGTAATTTTTTTAAAGGAGAATTATTCCAATCTAATCCATGAGAATTATATTTAGTAATCTTGTTCCACCCAACTTGAGGGATTTTCACTTGATCATTATTATTTTTAAGTGGTAAAACTTGTCCTTTTATGATGTCTAATCCGTTGTGTTCTCCAAATTCATAACTTTTAGACATAAGTAATTGCATACCTAAACAGATACTAATAATGAAAGTTTCTGATTGTGCAACTTCTTTAATAGTATTTGATAAATCAAGTGAATTTAGTGAGTACATAGCATCAGCAAATGCACCTACTCCTGGTAAAACTACTAAATTTGAATTTAATATTGTATCTTTAGAAGATGTTATTTCAGCTTTTATGCCAATATGATTCCAGGCATGTTTAATACTAAATAAATTTCCTAATCCATAATCGACAATAGAAACCCTGATTTGGTCATAAGTTTTCATTTAAATATATTATTTAGTTTATTTTTCTTGATTCAATTTTATTTGCAGATAAAAATTCTTTTATCTGTTTAATTGTAGTAATAGAAATATTTTTATTTATTTTTCCTGTAGATAGAAAGTCAGTATTACCTTCTTTATTGAAATCTTCTGATTCATAATCAAATTTTAAAAAAGATTCATAATGTAATACTGAAGCTATACTAACAGCATCAGCTTTGCCAGTTTTTATTATTTCTAGTATATGATTTAAATTACCAGCTCCTCCACATGCTATAACAGGTATGGAAACAGATTCAGAAATTATTTTTGTCAATTCAACGTCAAGTCCTTTACCAGTACCTTCTTTATCTATTGAAGTTATAATTATTTCTCCTGCACCTAATTGTGAAACTTGTTTAGCCCAATCAATTGCATTAATATTTGTAGGTTCTCGGCCATTATCTGTGTATACTTCATAAGAATTATTTTTTTTAATTGCTTCAATAGATATTATAATTGTAGAGGAACCAAATTTTTTTGCTGCTTCAGTTATAAATTCGGGTTTATGAATAGCAGCTGTGTTAAGCGCGATTTTATCTGCTCCAGCGTTTAGAGCATTGTTTATATCTTCAAGAGTTCTGATGCCTCCACCAACCGTTAAGGGTATAAAAATTTTTTCTGAAGTCTTGGTTACTATATCTAATATATTGTTTCTACCATATAAACTTGCTACGACATCCATGTAAATTAATTCATCTGCACCTGATTCGTAATAATATTGGGCAAATTTCTCAGGCTTACCTAAGACTCTTAACCCTTCTAGGTGTATTCCTTTTACGAGGTTAGGTCCTTTAATATCAAGTCTGGGAATTATACGTATAGACATTTAAAAAAAATCATTTAGAGAAATAATCCCTTTAATGTTCCAAAAAATTTATTTATTCTAAACAGAAATAAATCTTTGAGTTTTTTTGACCGAATGGCATATATAATATCTAAATTAAAAAACAATAATTCTTGCAGCAGAAATTTTATTATATGTCTTTTACCCCATAATTTAATCTTTTTATATGCTAAAGATTCTCTNTAATANCTGTTACGTACTTTATCCCATTTTTCNTTATGNTAATGGTAAATNGATGANTTAGGTTCATAAATTACTNTNTAGNCTTTTTCTAACCAATGTTTNGNCCANTCAATATCTTCTTGAGCTGTCAAAATTTCATTAAATTTATAATTANACCATANTTCTTTTTGTATAGCAGAATTTGCATTATTNGCAAAAATATTTTTNGTAGNCAGTTCTATTTTNTNATTAGTATATTTTCTTTGTAAATCTTTNAATTCACCTATATTNGANTNAATTCCNCCTTNTTGTTTACCAAAGACCATNGCANNTTTAGNATCTTTTAAGGGGTTTTATTAAATTNTCTAACCANAATTCATTTTTNGGNATTGTATGCGCAGATATAATTACTATAAATTTNCCNGANGNAACTTCAATNCCTTTATTTAGNGNATAACCAAATGTAAAATCTTCNGGNTTNATNTNTATTNNTTTACAATTAAANCTGTTTGNAATATNNANAGTTTCATCTNTAGANCCAGAATCTACATTNATNATTTCAAAATTTNTGTAAGTCTGNGANTNTATTGAAGTTAATAAGNCTTTGAGATACTTANCTTCATTTAACGTTCTTATAATTANTGATGNTTCANNCAATCTATTATNATATATATTCTTTTATNAGATGGTCTGTTTTNATTAGTTTTTCNATTTTGACTAGATCTNNAGGAGTATCNACTGAAAATGTATCAAANTCTGTCTCTACCATANGNACTTTATNTCCATGNTCTAANAANCGCATCATNTCTATTGATTCNGNAANTTCTAANGGAGTAGGATCTAATTNAGCNTATTNTANAATTGTATTTTTTNGAAAAGGAATTATACAAACTTGTTTAAATANTTTCATATTNTCTTNNTCAAAATTTTTAATAGTAGGAATTGATTGNCGAGAAAAATATAAAGCATTTTTANATTTATCTGTNACTACTTTAATTGTATTTGGATTTTTCCATTCTTCTTCAGNAGTNATTTGTTTTGTTANNTTTACACATNTNATTGTANNGTCTTTTAACATNGGNTCNACAGCTNGNTTAATCATTTCAGGATATATCATAGGTTCATCTCCTTGAACCAATACAAAAATATCNGCATNTATTTTNGTNGCAACTTCAGCAACTCTATCGCTAGCNCTTTCATGTACATTTGANGTCATTATTGCATTNCCATTNAAGCTATTNACAGTANCATAAATTTCTTNATCACATGTAGCNACAANGACTTCATCTANGATTTTNCTCATNTCTACTCTGCGTCTTACNTGTTCAATCATTGGAATNCCGAGTATTTTTTTTAATGGTTTNCCTGGNAANCTTGATGATCCCATTCTNGCNGGAATNACNGCNANTATTTTTTGNTTNTTTNGCANNTTNACCTCNTNTNANTNNATNTCACTTGTTTTTAATAATGTATAANCGGGTATTTTACGGNTTNTTTTTNATTTATTANATATTACGTTTTGACTCAATNATTAGCCTTGCTAANANGAGGTCATTTAACGAATCTATATCTATTGCTCTTTCTTGTTCAATAAAATATGGATAAGATTTNTTTGAATAAAATGAATCTTGTTGTTCAACCATAGTTGTTTTAGCAACATATACAAATCCAGTAGGGTAATAGACTTCTGGNAACNATTGTCTTTGTAAATTTGCAGGATTTTCAGCTCCTGGGATATATTCTTCTAATCTTCCATCATCGACTAATTTTTTCATCCAAAATGGATGTTGTTTAGATTTTGTGTATGTTACAACCGAGTCGGCGTTTTTCTCTAATATCAAATCTATACAGCTATCTATATCATCTGCAGTTCTAAAAACACCAGATGCAGCTTGAAGTAATAAAATATATTCAGGTCTATAATTTTCGTTTTCTTCTAGCCATTTCAGTGTATGCCTTATTGTTGGAAATACTATTGATTTATCTGTTGCAAATTCAGCTGGCCTTAAAAATGGAGCAGCTACTCCTAAATTAATAGCTGCTTGCCTTATTTCTTNGTCATCNGTNGATAAAATCGTTCTATCTAATCTTTTTGAAGCTGAAGCAGCGTCTATTGAATACGCAAGAACTGGCTTACCTCCAAGATCCATTAAATGNTTGCCAGGTAACCCTTTAGANCCTCCTCTTGCGATAATTATTCCTAAAATCTTTGGNTTAATTGNTGNTTTTGTGTTCATTTTAATNTTAAATCNATNCTTTTTCTTGGNTTTAAATTTAAATCATATTTGTTAGAATTATTAGGNTTTGCATCATGGACAAAATCAGGAATATAAGGTTCNACATTNTTTTTACGCCAAATTTTTTCGTATTCTTTAATTCTTTTTTTATCACGTGTTAGCATTAATTCTCTAAGACCTAATAATTCTACTGCATTGAAATTTTCAGATATTACAGCAGTTATTTTTGTAGCATCCCCTAGNTCAAGAATAAATTGTTCTAAGTNTCCATTATATTGNTCAAGAATTTTTTCTTTATATGTGTANTACCANTCTGAGCCAGGATAAGGGGTTGCAAAAAATGGAATAGCTTGTATNCCTAATTCTTCCCAAGCATCAATNCATTCTAATATACTGTCAAAGAATTCATCTGGAAATCCGATCATTTGNTTAGGTATAGGCCTAATNCCTGATTCCATNGTTANTTTTAAGCTACTAGCATTTGTTGCTTTAGANGTACCCTTNCCAAGATTTTTTAATATTCTATTTGAAAAGGATTCATATCCATAAAGAAGTTGNCTNCANCCAGATTCATATANNTTTTTTAGGAGTTCNGGTTTAAGTAGAGTNGCGTGACTTGTGCCACCCCAATGTACTCCTTCNGTNCAGNTAGAATCATGNGGGATTCCTTTCNTTCTNCATGTAGGNTGTAATCCTTCTTCAATCCATAATTTTGTTATCTCTGGNAGCCATTTCCATTTACTATGAGCATTCATTGTCATTAAGTTTTCATCTAGAAAGAGAACAAAATCTACACCAAGTTTTTCATGGGCGTATTTTACTAAGTCAACAATNTATCTAGGNCTATGCCAGCGTATATTTCTGTCATATGTNAANACAGCATCAGCATTTTCATTGNTTTCAGTATATTTCATGTCNCCTGATATACCNAANTGGAAGCAAAATCTNCAAATCAANGANCATCCATAGCTTGCATTTATATCTATACGNCTTTTNGAAGTAAATGCTTCTTCACTGTATAGAAGTTTACTATTTTTCCAATATATTTCTAAAGGNAACATTTCCCAGGCAGGGTAGGGTAATTTATCTAATTCATCGTTAGGAATTAATTCTCTAGGAGGGTTCATTTTTATTTTTTTATTATCTTTCCAAATAATCCCTTTTATATTTTGNAAATCTAAACTTTGTTCATCTATTTTGTTTAAGATTTCTGGAAATGTTATATATGCTTCTCCAATTATTCCTATATCAATTTCNGGCAANAANTCCATAATATCTCGTGGCATACTAGTNATAAACCCTCCACCAGCTATTACTTTGGATTTAGGAGCTAATTTTTTTGCAAATTGGACTATTTTCTTAATATATCCATATGCTGTTGTTATGTTTCCTGTAGCTATTACATCCCATTTGTCTGCAAGAATAGCNTTCTNTAANGCATCATCATCTAANCTCCATGCGTTTGCGTCATAAACTTGTACTAAATGACCATGGTTATTNGCAATAGCNGCAAGCATTGCCATNCCGTANGGGACATGTTTAGGATCATCTTCTTCTCTGATAACTGGGTTNATAAATAATATTTTNGACATTTTTTATTCCCTTATAAATTTAAAAATTCATCTAATTTAATAAAATNAATACCTTTNCCAAACAATATTCCNCCTTCNGTACAGTTGTATGTANNAGAATTTGTATTATTTANTANATCTAAAAATTTTTCTCTGTACCAATAATANGTNGGATCTGTCATCCATTTTTCCTTANTATAAGGGTTNTTAATTTCAATATATGCNTCATCTGTTTTATCTCCAAATAATTCATTTAATTCTTTGTAATATTGAGTTTTGTTTAAAGATGTACCAGGGGCATANCCAAAATCCATTCCGATTAATCCAATTTTATCTATTTCTAAAATTGATTTACCTAGAACCCAAGATGAGGTCCCTGTGTTACCTCCAGTGGCTAAACATGGATAAGAATTTAAAGAATTTACATGCCTACTAATACTATTTTTAGTATTGATATCATCGTATAAAGGGTTCCACCAGTAAATATTCATGTTAGCTTCTTCACACCTTCTAGTCACACTGATATCTACACATGTAGCNATTGCTACATTTATTTTCGNCCCTAANTTATTAATGNTTTTAATCAATTCATTATTTTTATTTATTTCTTCTTCNCCTAAATATGGGTCGAGGTCTTGCCTGCGAAAATAATCATCTTTTAAATTATTTTTTTCATTTAGATTAGTATCCCCGAACCACCTTACGATTCTTGTAGGATGAGGATCAAGAGTTACCACTATATCAGGTATTAGTCCATTTCTAAGACAATGAGGAAAAGCGCCATCTGAACAAATTATTAAACCTGAATAACTTGATTGAATAATTTGTTCAATGCTTTTTTTAATATGTAGACTAGGACCTGCCCCTATTACTATTGCTGAATGTAATTTTTTATCAGGTATNTTTTTTGGTAAATCTAAAACTGATTGNCCTGAGAATCCTAAATTTATTTTTGTGTTTTTAACCGCNACATCTATAGATTTTATTGCAGTTAAATTTTGCATATTTTGAACTAGTTCACTAGCTAGTTTTTTCATCACTACCATTCCACATTAAAGTGTCAGATTTAGTAACAAAACATATGCTACCACCTAATTTTGATAANGCTTCTTCTTCCATTTCTTCAGTTATAGTTTTTGATTTGGGCTTTTTTGAATTAGTAGGNTTTTTTATTTTATTTTTTGGTAGNTTGTAGTTACCACTTAAAAAATCTGACATTGTTATCTCCAATTATAATTTATATTAGTTAAGTAAATTTTGATTTTTTCTTAAAAAATCTGCACCGATTCTAGGAGTAAAGTTATATATGTGATTTCCTTTTNCAAATAGATTGCGGTACATTTGTTGCAGCTCTTCNTCAATTGGATTAGNNATCCANGTTCCATTTAATCGTTCATTCATTTCTTTAGTAACTTCTAAAATTTCTTCGGGAGTGTTTTCNATTAGTTCAATACCATTATCTATATAATTTTGTGTNTCAGACCATCTGTCACCACCAATTCGAATTACTTCTTTATAACTTATTATATTGTTTGTTTTTGTATCTTTGTATTTCATCGGAATAAATAGGTCTTTTTTATTTAAAGGTATCACTCCAATCGGAATTATATTAGGAGAAACAATCGGAGTNCCAAGCATAGAAGCTGCTGCNGCTATACCTGGATATGTGCTAGAAAGAAAAAATTTACAGTGCTTAATTAAGAAAATATCACCAAAATCAGATCTATGGTTAGTTGCATAATCAATTATTTTTGGATTTTTACTTATTATAGGATTTTCAACTATTGCTCCCATTCGAAGTGCCCAAATATTTGATTTAGTAATGAATTCGACAGCAGGAATACAATTTTTGATTTTACTATTTCTATAGATATGTTTTTGATTATCTTGATTAGGNAATAATTTTTCCATATATGATTTATCTCTGGCATGAAAACAAATAAATTTATCATTTTCTTTAATATTCATTGATTTAAGTATAGATTTACCTATGTTGTGTTCGGATGANGTAAACGATAATTGAGGTGGAATGTTGCTAAATTCGTAGAATTCATTAGTATTCATAGGTAATTCTATCCATAATTTACTGTTAGGCGTTTTTTCTTTNACTTTATGGTAAATTTTTAAAATTATATTGTTTTCTAATACTATTATTTTGCGTTTAATCATTTTCAATAATTGGTGATTAGCGGGCTTACCACTTATACACATATCTATTTGCAACCTTTTTTGTTTAGATAAAGACCTTCTTCGCAAATATAATTCGGTATTAGTTGATAAATGACCTATNCGTTTGTAATGAAGCCTAATAAAACGNATTCGTATAATCCAGTCAATTTTTTCTAATANATATANAANGGGTAGTCCAAAAAAATATAAAATAGATAATAATATAGTTTTCAAGTTACTTTATATTAATATATTGTCTTAATAAATTTAATTGCATTAATTACAATAAAAATCTTTAATGGTTTNTATNGTNTATTCTATTTGATCATCATTTAAATGTTGATGAGCNGGTAATGTAATTATAGATTTACTATCAGCCTCACTTATAGGAAAATNACCTTTTTTATAGCCTAAATAAGATGAAGCTTTTTGTAGATGCATAGGAATAGGGTAATGTATTTTCGCTTCAATTTGGTTAGCGTTTAAATATTCTAATAATTTATCTCTTTTTTCACATCTAAGCATATATAAATGATAAACGTGTTTTACTCCCTTACGTCTATTTGGAGGAATAATAGGGAGNTTTAATTTTAGAAATGCTNAATCATATTTCTTTGCNTTATCTATNCTAGCTTGTGTAATGTCTGGCATAGTTTTAATTAGCCTATTTCCTATTACAGCTTGAAGTGTATCCAGCCTAGAATTATGTCCATATATAGCCACTTCATCTCTGTTTATTAGACCATTGTTACGCAATATTTTTAATTTATTGGCTATTTCTTCAGAATTAGTAATTATCATTCCTGCATCNCCCCAAACATTTAAATTTTTTAGNGGGTGGAAGCTAAAACAACCGGTACTGCCCCATGAGCCAACAGGTTTATTGTTTAAAGAGGCACCTATTGCTTGAGCAGAATCCTCTANAACATGTAGTTTATAGCTATTAGCTATGCTCATTATTGCAGGCATATCAGCTACATTACCTGTATAGTGGACAGGTACAATAGCTTTAGTTTTATTTGTAATAACCTNTTCTATTTTAGATGGATCTATTACAAAACCATTCTCNCTATCAACGAAAACAGGTTTAGCTCCTGTAGCAACAATGGCACCAACTGTAGACACAAATGTAGTGGGAGTAGTAATGACTTCATCTCCAGGACCTACACCTAAAGATTTTAATGAAAGAGTAATTGCTTCCGTTCCACTTGCAACTCCAATTGCATAATTCACTTTACTAATTTTGGCAAAACTTTTCTCAAATTTTTCAAGNTCTTTGCCTAATGTGAAATCACCAGANAAGACTAANCTTTTTATATCATCTANATATAAATCAATAGAACTNAATTGCTTGTCTAAATAGGAGAAAGGAGTNGGAATAGTTTTTTTATCNATTTTCATTTTATTGATAAAACCTTTTAATGGTTTGTATTATGTATTTTAAATCATCATTTTCAAGTTCAGGATATACTGGCAAGCTGATTATCTTTTTCGATTGCTTTTCTGCATTTGGAAATGAACCTTTATCATATCCAAGATCATTAGCTACGTTTTGCAAATGAATAGGTACAGGGTAGTGAATAGCTGTACCTATTCCATTTTTATTTAAATATTCTTTTAATTCATCTCTCTTTTCAACTTGTATAACATATGTATGATAAACTGAATAGTTTTTCTCATTTTCTGGAGGGAGAATGATTTCATTCATATCTGAAAAANACCTGTTATATATANNAGCATTTTTCCTTCTTGCAGAAGTCCATTCTTTAATATAATTAATTTTTACATTTAAAATAGAAGCTTGAATGGAGTCTAAACGAGAATTCATACTCCAATATTCACAATTNCTTCTATTTTTTAAGCCTAGGTTNCTAAGTACAAGTAATTTTTCATATATTAATTTATTGTTAGTAGTAATTGCACCTGCATCTCCACATGCATTAAGAGTTTTTAAAGGATGAAAACTAAAACATCCAATATCTCCAATAGAACCTATTGGTTTATTATCGTATTTCCCCATTATTGCTTGCGCAGCATCTTCTATTACTGAAATATTATGCTTTTTGGATAATTCTATTATCGGAGACATGTCTGCAGGCCTTCCTGTAAGATGGACAGGGATTATTGCTTTAGTTTTATTTGTAATTTGTTTTTCAATTTGGCTTGGATCAATATTGTAGCTATTATCAACATCTACAAATCTTGGTATGGCCCCAGATAATTTAATTGCACTTGCTGTTGAAACAAAGGAATTTGGAGCAGTGATGACTTCATCACCTTTTCCAATTCCTAAGACTTGTAATGCTAAAATTAATGCATCTGTCCCTGAATTAACGCCTATTGAAAATTTAACNCCNCANAGATCNGCTAATTTTTTCTCGAATAAANCTACTTCTTTTCCAAGAACAAACTGTCCATGGTTNATGACTTTTTCAATTTCGNATAATAATTCTTTAGATATNGCTCTATGNTGTAAGCCTATATCTACATAAGGAATTTTTCTAATATGCTTAATCATTTAATTATTAATTAATTTATTTATTGAAGATATGAAAACTTCTTCATTTGGATAATAATTAGATTCAAGAGAGCTGGCAACTGGAGTATGGCTATCAGGTAGGCAAATTCTTATAGGGTTAGATTTCATTTCGGACCCTAGTGATTCATATACAAAAGTAATGATTTCGGAGGCTAGTCCAACTGATTTCCATGCGGGGTCTGCTATTGCAAGTCGCTTTGTTTTTGTTACAGAGTCGATAATTGATTTGTGGTCTATTGGAGAAGCACTTCTTAAGTCTATTACTTCTATATCAAAGTTATTGTCTTTAAAATATTCAGCAACTCTTAGAGCTAAAGGTACCATGTCTCCTATAGCTACTAATGTTAAATCATTACCATTTCTACGCTTTATTGATTTTCCAAAACGTACTCTATATGGAGCTTCAGGTACATTGTCTTCCATAGAAAATAATGATCTATTTTCTATAATTATTGAAGGGTCTTCTCCAAATATACTTTCTAACAATAAGCCTTTTGCATCATATGCAGTAGAAGGAATAGCAACTTTTATACCAGGAAGATGTGCAAACCATGCATGTAGACTTTTAGAATGTTGAGGTCCTTGCCCCCAACCTTTTCCAACTATCGCTCTTATTGTTACAGGCAATCCTGATTTACCATTCGATTTAAATCTCCATAGTGACATCCAATTTACAATTACATCGAGAGAATAAATCATGAAGTCTAATCTTTGATGTATTATAACTGGTCTTAAACCTGCTAAAGCAGAACCAGTTGCTGTAGATGTCATTATATTTTCAGCATTTGGGAAATCCTGAACTCGGTCACTTCCAAATTCATCATATAATCCGGTTGTTGTCCCAAATATCCCAGATTTATTATCTACAGATTGGCCCAGTACTATTACATCTTGACTTAATTCCATAGATTGAAATAATGCTTCATTTATAGCTTTGGCAAATGTTATCTTTCTCATCATTTAGTATTTATTATCCTAATATTTAGAATGGAGCTAATTTTGCATCAGGTTGATTAGCATCAAAGTCGTTATTATCAATCTCTTTAAGCAATAGGTCTGCTAAAGGACTTTCTGTAGATAAATTTAATTTTTCAATATTATCTATATCTGGAAAATTACTATCTTTAGCAAATTTAAATGAATTATTTATCTCTAATTTTATTTCATCAATCATTTTTGATTTGAATTCTTCAGAGATAATTTTTTTATTCATTATGGCCTTTTCTAAAATATTGATAGGATCATTCGATTTCCAAATTTCTAGTTCCTTCATAGATCTGTATTCTATTAAATCATCATTTTCTGGTCCTACATGTCCATTCCATCTATAAGTATATGCTTCGATGAAATGTGGTCCTCCACTATACCTTATATCTCTAATAGCTGCATTAATAGTTTTAAATACAGATATTACATCATTCCCGTAAACTTTATTTGTACGAACTCCAAATGATGAAACTTTGTCTGATATATTATCATCTAATTGCCTTTTTAATTGAGTGGAATATGTTGAATATTTATTATTTTCACATATAAATATTATCGGTAATTTTTTTAATGAAGCATAATTGATTGCTTCCCAAAATATTCCTTCTTCAGTAGCTCCTTCTCCAAATCCAGCAAATACAAGATTTTTAGATTTATTTAGTTTATTTGATAAAGCTACACCTACAGCTATAGCTATAGCTCCAGATAATATCGCACCAGCATAGAAATTAACTGAAGGCATTGATAAATCCATTGATCCAGCAATTCCTCCACTTGCTCCAGTTTCTTTTCCATATAACTCAGCAAATAAAGATTTCATTGGGGCTTTCTTAGCAAGGAAGTAGCCATGAGACCTGTGATGTGAAAACAAATAATCATCTTTAGAAATAAGATTTGATATAACTGCAGGAATAGCCTCTTGCCCTACGCAAAAATGAACAGGACATTTCATTTCATCTGCAGGGTGGTATTCATCAATTAAAGACTGCTCACACAATCGTAGTCTATACATAAATTTATATAAAGATTTAATTACATCTATATTTACATTGTCTAATGATAAAGAGGAGTATTCTCCCATTTTTAAAATATTTTCGTGATTAAGATCTAGCATTAGAATTCCATACCTATTTTAAATTCATCGATTGCATTACTTTTATATTGTAATAGTTATTATTTGTCATTGGATTAATAATTAAGTTGTTTTGAAATGCTGACAACATATCGGTTACAGCATTTTTAATTCCATATTGAGGTTTGAAATTCAATTGGTTATAAATTTTTTCTGATGATATGTGGTATGACCTATTGTCATTAGTTGGGACAGTATTTATTAATACATCCTCTCCTATAATTTCCTGTATAATATTTGCAGTTTCATTAACAGTGAAATTTTCATAACCAGCGTTGAAAATTTGAGAATCAATTAATTCTTTAGGATATTCTAGACACTTTAAATATAAATCAGTCATATCTTGTATGTGTATATTTGGTCTTTTTTGTTCTCCTCCAAATACTTGTATTTTTCTATTATTAAATGCGTGGTTAGTTAATATATTTACAATTAAATCTAAGCGTTGCCTTGGAGAATACCCGCAAACTGTAGCAGGTCGTAAAACCAATGGAGTGAAATTATTATTACTATTATTATTCAAAAGTAGTTCTTCACATAAAGCTTTATACTTTGAATAATCAGTTAAAGGTTTAAGCGATAGATTCTCAGTAACGTTTTCTTCTTCTTTTAAACCATACACACTTGAAGATGAAGCATATATAAACCTCTGGACTCCTGAATCTATAGAAATATTTAATAATTCTGGAAAAGCATCATAATTTATTGATTTACCTAAAAGAGGATTTAACTCAAAGCTTGGGTCATTAGATATACATGCTAAATGAATAACTGATGAGCATTCTTTTACTGCTTTTTTTATAGCTTCAACATCTCTAATATCCCCAATAAATTCATTTAATTTGGGATTATTTCTAACTTTACTTAAAGATTCTTTACCAAAAAGATAAAGGTCTAATACATTAACTGAATATCCTGCATTAAGCAACTTAGGTACTAATACAGAGCCTACATATCCAGCTCCTCCAGTTACTAAGATTTTTTTATTTTGCATTATTTATTTAATATATCCTTAGCTTGATCAGTTAAATAATGAATTAATATTGAATGTGACATTTCTACGTGTCCATATTGCATAGAATTAATATAAAAATTTAGTTTACCCATTTTTCTTATTATATTTTCTGGTGTAAATCCAGTGAAAGTAATAATATTACATTGCTTTTTATCAGCAGCATTTATAGCCTTAATTATATTTTCAGAATTTCCTGAGCTGCTTACAGCAAATAATAAATCATTTTTATCTGCCCATAATTCAATTAGCTTTTGATATGCATTTTCATATCCATCATCATTAGACAAAGCGGTTAATAATGGTTGCTCAGTAAAAACAATTGATTTTATTCCTACAGCTTTACACATATCATTTTGAGCATGGCTAGCAATTGCTGCACTTCCTCCGTTACCTATAAGTATAACTTTATTATTGGTCTCTTTAGCTTTTATTATGTAGTTAATTATTTTACTAGTCGCTTCATCAAGGTCAATTATTTTAGCTAATTTATTTGTAACTTTTGTATTATTTAATACGTCATAAATATTTTGAATATATTTTTTGATTGAAATGTTTTTTTGATTCATTTAATTATTTTAATAGTGAATTTATATGTTTTATTAAATTTTCTTTACTTATACTTTTACTATGTCCAAGAGTAGCTACAGCTTGAGCTCCTGCAACGTTACCTATAAAAGATAAAATTTCTAAAGGTGCCTTTTGTGCAGCACATAAAGCTGTTATTGCTAACACTGAATCTCCTGCACCCATTCTATCTATGACCTGATTAGATAGAGCAGGGGATTCATTAAATCCTTCTTTATCATTATAACTTATGCTTCCATCTTTACCTCGGGTAACTGTTATTAATTCACAGCTTAATTGAGAAGAAATATGTTTGATTAATTCTTTAATATCGCCACTTCTTTTTCTAGCTTCTATTGCTATTTCATGGCTAGCAAAGGATGTGTAATTTACTTTTTTATATCTAGATATAGGGTTGATACCTCTATTGCCTGCATTAGCTTGTGTATTGACTGCTAAATATTTTGATTTATTGTTTAAAATATTAATTGCATTTGAAGTTAACATTCCATGCCCATAATCAACTACTATAACTAAATCTTGACTTGGAACTATTTCCTCTAATAATGAGCATAACTGAGTATCTTGAGAATTTGTTAATTCTTCGTCATTCATTTCATAAACTTCAAATAATTTTTGTATTAATTGTGCTTCTAAGAAACGTCTTTTAACTATTGTAGGAGAATTTTCTTTGTAAATGAATTTTGAATTTATGTTTGGTTTTAAATTAGAAGTGATGAATTTTTCTTGCGTATTATAGCTTCCTAGAGTGCTTACAAGAGTTACTTTATTAGAGAAATCTGCAACGTGATTAGCAACAGCTATTACACCTCCTGCAAATTTTTCAGACGTGGTTGCTTTAGTGGCTAGTATAGGTTCTTTAGAAGTTTTACCCATTAATTCACCATATTGATATTCATCTATTATAGTTTCTCCAATTACCAATACATTTAAAGATTTAGAATTTTCTAAATAGCTATTTATTGTCTCAATTGAGAATTTGTTTGAGATTTCATTTAGATAATCTTTGATCTTGGGATCATATATTGAAATATATTTATTAATTAAATTTGAAGAACTGAATACAATATCGTCAGTAAATATAATTTTACCTCCTATAGATTTTACTGCATCTTCTTCTTTAGAAATATTTCCAGTAATATCATTATTTGGATCTTTATAATCAGGTCCTTTAGCATATATATCAACATTAAGTGTTTTAATCGTTTCTATTGCTGTAGGCCATTGATTTATTGCTACAAAATCTACACAATCTAAAGATGCAATAGCTTCAGCACGGAGTGTTTCACTAAAAGCAGGTCTGTGAGGGCCTTTATTAACATATTTATCTGGAGTTATGGTTACAATTAATATATCCCCTGATGCTTTAGCTTCCTCAAAATATTTTATATGACCTATATGCAGAAGATCAAAAACTCCATGGCATAGTACTGTTTTTTGTCCATTTAGTTTATGTTTTTTTAAAGTTTCAGATAATTCAAATATGTCTTGAATTTTGTTATGAATTTTTTTCAACTATTATTACTCCAATAATTTATTATTTAGATATATGTACATACAGATCTACTTGGGCACCAATTATGTTCGCAATTTGATAAAATTTTAGATTTTAATCTTTGAAAAAGTTCTTCAAAAATATAATCAATACTATCAAAATCCATTTTATTAATAGCATTAGTGATTTCTTTATAATGAATGATTCTAACTTCACTAAAGTTAGTTAATTCGAAATGGTCTAATTTCCAGCCATATTTTTCTTCAAATTTTGGATGTGTATTATTCATCATATTAGAAAAATAATTTTTTTCTTCTTTATTCAACCTATGAGTATCATCGCTGCGCATATGAATTAGCGGTGGATTGTTAAAATAGATTGTCCATTTTTTATCTCTAGCTGCATTAATTTGCATTTCTCCTTCATGTCCGAATGGAATTGAAGAATCATATTTACCAAAACCTTCCCAGTACTTTTTGGGAAAAGATGCGGCAATACAAGTTTTTCCTGTCATAAATCTTATTTTGTGCGGATTGTCATGCCATGGTTCTCGGTTTAAACCAAATTGTAGGCTAGGATCATGAATTTGAACATCGTCAATTTTCTTTGTTAGTCTATCAAAATCTTTTGATGATTTGAGAATTTTAACTAAATGGTCATATTCACCTTGGTTAAAGAGTTCTTTGGTCGTAGAATCTGTTCCTGCACGAAATTGTACATAACCTAGTCCAATTTGAGCTATTTTTTGATATTTATTAACTGAACTCCAAGCAGTATCTAATTGTTTAAACCAATAATTTGGCCACAAAACATCACTATGGACTATGATTACTATATCTGTTTTCGGATCCAAATAATCAATTCCAATATTTAAGGTTCCGGATATTCCTTGCCAGCTTTTGTTTTTAATATACTTTACTCCTATAGATTTACAAAACTCTTCACAATTTTTATTTTGTGTTCTTCCATCTTCAGCTACAACTATATCTCCATTAAAATCACTGTTTAATATACTGTTTACAGAACTTTGAAATGTTGGAGAATCAAACATTGCTGCAATTACAATTCCGTAATTTAAATTAGCTTTTGTATATTTCTCTATGTAATTAGGCTTTATATTAGAACTTTCTTGCAGAATAATACTATTCAGATATTTTGAGTCTTTTTCATTTCCAATTTCAGCTAGAAAAAAGCTTAACCAACTTTTACTCTTCAGATTAGGTAAGTCAGACTTGAATCTTTTTATTAATATGTCAGCATATATACCGTGTTTATTTGCTGACCGTGCTACTAAACAGGCTTCTATTAAAGGATCTTCATTTTTACTTGAATATATATAGCCATTAATATTGTTATGTTCATATGAATCATCATTTAATTTTTTATAAATACTATATATAACGTTTTTAAAAATGTTAGGTCTTCTCAAATTCCAAATCAGAATATGTATAAATATTAAAGTTAGGATCTCCGATAAGAAAATTATATTATTTATTAATTGAATATATAAAACTGAAAGAAGGTTTTTCCCTTTCGTATTGTTTCTTTGTAAAGGGGGATACATTAGTTTGAATATAATCAAAAAAATGGGTTTTAATAAAATTATTCTTTTATAATTTATAGGTATAGGTGAATAAGACAGCTCCCTTACTTTACTTGCTAGTAAAAAAATTTCTAAAGATTTTAATAATCGATTATTATTTTTAAAATTTTTATTCATTAAATATTATTCAGTTCATGTATTTAAACCAAGTTTTAGTTTGTTCTGCTATGGATTTTTTATCCCATATAGGAGCCCCTTGCCAATTCTCTATATTTTTTAGCATAATTTTGACTCCATTTTCAAAATTTACTTTAGGCGACCAATTGATTTGAGATTTTATATATGATATATCTGCATTAGTTTGTTGGGGTTCACCTTTTCGTTTAGGTAAATTTACAACACCATTATCATTACCTAATAGTTGAACTAATTTATTAATACTATTAGGTTTATTAGTTCCTACATTGAATACATCGTTTTCAATGTTAGATTTAGCTGATTCTATAAATGCATTAACAACGTCAGTTACGAAAATAAAATCCCGTAATTGATTGCCGTCTCCAACTATCGTGAAAGGTTTATTTGATAGCTTTTGAGCTAAAAAGACACCAAAAACTGCGCCATATGCTCCAGAAGTTCTACTTCTCGGACCATAAACATTAAATAACCTTAATGATATTGTGTTTAAACCATAAACTTTGTTCCAATGTAATACAGCTTCTTCTCCTTGGAATTTTGTTAAAGCGTATGGGTACATTGGGGAAATTTTTGAATTTTCATTTGTTGGGTATTCAACTGGGATTCCATAACAAGAAGAAGAGGCAGCATAAATAAATTTTTTTATTTTTTGAATACGCGAAGCTTCTAATAAACAAATGGTGCCATTTACATTTGAATTGTAGTATTCTAAGGGATTATCAATAGAAGGCACAATGTCAGCTAGACCTGCCAGGTGAAACACCCAATCTACTTTATCGCATAGAGGTAATATTTCTTCAAAGTTTGTTATGTCTACATTGAAAAAAGAAATTCTATCTTTAATATGTGACAAATTATTTTTATTTCCAGTAACTAAATTATCAAGAACAATTACTTCATGACCTTCTTCTAATAATTTATCTACTAAATGACTCCCTATAAATCCTGCTCCACCTGTAACTAATGCTTTTTTTGATGTCATAATAATCTTGATTTACTTAATTGTAGTTTGTTGGATTTTTAAAAACTCAGAATAATGGCTATCATTAATTAGTAGGGATTCATGAGTCCCTTCTTCGACAATTTTGCCATCAAATAATACGATAATTTTGTCAGCATTTTTTATTGTTGAAAGTCTATGAGCAATAATAATAACTGTTTTATTTTTTCCAAGTTTTTCAACAGATTCATGTATTAATTGTTCAGATTTAGAATCTAATTCACTTGTAGCTTCATCTAATATTAATATTTGTGGATTTCGAATTATTGCTCTGGCTAATGCGATTCTTTGCCTTTGGCCTCCTGAAAGCAATACGCCTCTATCTCCAATTAAAGTGTCATACTTTTCAGGTAATTCGTTTATAAATTCGTCAGCATTTGCTAAATTAGATGCATGAATTACTTGATCATTAGATGCATCTAATTTCCCCATCAATATATTATTTTTTATAGTATCGTTAAATAGAAAGATATCTTGGTTTACTAATGAAATACTTTTTCGCCACGAATCGAAATTCAATTTTCTTAAATCAGTTTCATCAATTAATATTTCTCCAGAATCAGGATCATAAAACCTCATAATAAGGTTAGTTAAAGTAGTTTTACCACTGCCAGAGCCTCCCACTATTGCCGTAGTTGACCCCGATTTAATATTAAAGGACACCTTGCTTATCACATCATTATCTTTCTCATAAGCAAAAGAAATATTTTTAAATTCAACACTTGAATTTAAGCCTTTGAAATCTTTTCCCCCTGATATTATTTTAGGAGATTGAGTTTCTTTAATAAAATTGAGAACTCTGTTTATACCTGGTATATGATAATTAATCTGGTGCAGGTTTGAGTTTATCGCACCTATTTTAGGATAAAATTTATATACTACATACATTAAAGTAAGTAATAATTGTGTAGGTATAGTGAAAACTGAAATAGAAATATATACTATTAATGACATTCCCCCAACCATACCTAGTCTAAATAAATTTTCTAACCTAAACCTACTTTTAGAAACGGAATAACTGATTTGAGGTATTATGTCAGCTTGTTCTTTTAATTTGTTAAAAGAAATTTTTTCTAAGTTGAAAGATTTTAATATTCTTATTCCACTAAGATGTTCTGAAACAGTGCTTTGTTGTTTTTCATTAACTACAACTAGCTCATCTCCAAGTTGATCAGCTCGCTTGAGTTCATATTTTACTATTAAAGTAATTAATGAAATTATTCCACCTCCAATTAATACTAAAGGCCAGGAGATAAGCAAAGCAATTGTTAGGTACATTATACTTTCACAAATTATAGCGACCATGTTTATAGAAGAAAAATATGCAGCTTGAATTCTTGTTGGCTCTGTTATTATAGAGTTTATAAATTCACTTTCTTTACGTTTATGTATATAACCTAAATCCATGTGTAATATATTTGAAAAAAGTTTAGTTTTAAATTGCGCAGCAATTTCTCCTCCAACTCTTGTGGATTCTGTACCAGATAAATATCGTAAAACTGCTTGTATTGCAAATAAAATAAAACCTCCGGATAATATAGTAGCTAAATTGAAAGGTATGTTTAAAAATTCAAATGTTCTCATTAGGTATTGAGTGATCTTAGAAGTTGGTTGATTACTTTCATTAGCTCCAATAGTTTCCAGCATGGGTATTAAAAATCCAATGCCTGCTGCCTCAAATGCTGATGCTAAAGTTAATAAAGCTATTAATAAGAATGATGATTTTGGTTTGATTTTAAATAAAATTAATATTGAATTTAATATTTTCATTATTTATATCTTCAAAGTGTCTTCTTTAATTAATTTCCAAATGTTTTCAGGTGTGAAATTTGTATTTGCATAGTGCTGCATAAAAGAATTTTCAATTGTGTTATTTTTAGATAATTGATCGAATTTATTTATACTTTTTTGAAGATCATTTTTCCAGTTTTTATTTTTTTCAATCCACAAAACAGATTCTTTAAGTAAAGTTTCACCTTCATTAGTGAATTTAACTATATTGAGGTTGATATATATAACATTTTTGCAAGAGGCTAGAGATTCAATAATAACAGTTGTTGGACAATCTATTATTATTACGTCAGCTTCATTTAAAAGTTCAACGAAATTACAATATTTAACAACTTTAACATTAGTAAAATTTGAATTTATTATAAAATTTTCTATAGGGTTTTCTATTTTGTCTTTATAATGTAATTTAACAGTAGTTTCAGTATTTGGTATTTTAGATAAAGTTTGAATTATTTCAATTTGTTCAAGGCAATATTTTATATCATGCATTTGATCGTGGTTTGGACCATAACGATTATCTCCCATCATACCTGTTGGTACATATATAATCTTTCTACCAGTATTATTATTAAATTGTTTAGAATAATTTGCTTTTTTTGATATTTGTTTCCCATTTTGCCATCCGATATTGATCAATTTAGTTGGCATATTTAATGACTTTGCAAATTTTTCAATATATTCACACGATTTAGCTCCATAAGCAGCATATATATCAGCTCTTAAATCAGATAGTTGAATCCATTTTGTCTCAGTGTATCCATATGCCCCTCCATGCTGGAAAGATATTAATGGTATTTTGTAAATTTTAGCTGCTTGGTGAATTATTTGTATTCGATCAGGGTCTGTGGTACCCGATATAATTGCAATTGGTTGATATGTTTTGAAATAAGATTGAGCTTTTAAATATAAAGATAACAAATAAGGAATTCTATATTTATAAAAGCTTTTGAAACATTTATATAGAATATTAATTAGAGGCTTTTGATTATTTTCTATCATTAAATGATTTAATAGGTCGTTTGGAATATTACTAGGTGTAAAATTTATATTTTCTTCTTCTGATTGTTCAAAAATCAGTGATTTAAAAGTAGGGAAATTAACAGGATCAAATGTGTCTCTAACCCACCAGTCTAATTTTGAAATATCTGAATTTATTGAATGTAGTAAAAATGGTATTACATTATCTGCTTGACCTATAACTAATAGACGATCTTTTTTATTCTTAAATATAGATCTAGGAACCCTATAAGTAAATTGTTTTATTAAATCGATTCTATTTGGGTTTATCAGATTAGAAATTTTATTTTTAAGTTTAGGTTTTTCATTAATATTAGATTTTAATTTTTTTGAATATATAGGTACGGTATTTATACCTAATTCATTCCACCATTTATCTTGATCTAATACTAATGATGTTACGTTTGGCCCTATGGGACGTATAGAAAAATATCTATTTTTATTATTTTTATTTATATAATGTATGTAATCATTTTCTTGAACATCTGTTACATAAGTGATTTCTTTTACATTTTCTTTCATACATAATTCATGCAATTCTTTTATGCTAAAAGCTAAAGAATCTATAAAGTTTTTCACTCCATGTTCAATGGAATAAAAAGGATTGAATGAAATTGGTATTTGTGGATGCATTTGATGGAACCAATTATCCATTGTTTGTGTGATTAATTTAGTAAAATTAAAATTTTTTTCAGAAATATTATTTAATTGTTTTTTTGTCACAAATTCATGAGGACTTTTGTAATTTTTATTTGAGTTTTGTAAAGAAAAAAAAGCTTCAGGAGTGTTTGTTAAAAAAGAAGGATATTTTTCTTTATTTGTATATTGACTTTCGAATAAAGAAAATTCATCATATTGGTTAACTACATGCCAAGAATTGCTCATGATTAATTTACCAGGTAGTCCTGCCGCCATCTATAATTAAATTTGCTCCAGTCATATAAGAAGATGCGTCGGAAATTAAAAAAATTATTGCTGCTTTATATTCATCTTCATGCGCCATTCTTCCTAAAGGAATTAATGATTCTAAACGGTTTACAAAATCCTGGTCTTGATTTGTATAAATACCTCCAGGAGATATTGAGTTTGCTCTTATCCCTTGGTCAGACCAATATGTAGCTAAGTATTTAGTTAATCCTATAAGACCTGATTTTACTACAGAATATGTTATAGGTTTTTTTGGCTGTGAATCTTGTGGTTGATTTGAGTCTTTGTAAATTCTCTGATCTGGCGCAATTACGCCCAAGTCTGAAGCAATATTAAGTATTACTCCTTCATTATTTTCAGCCATTGTTTGTCCTAGAATTTGACTGCATAGGAAAGCACCTGTTAATCCTACAGCTATATCTTGGTTCCATGAATCTAAAGGGAAATTTTCTAACATTGTCCATTCATTGTTAGGTTTATTATCTACTTTTTCAACTTTTGGATTGTTGGCAGCGTTATTAATTAAAATATTAATTTTCCCATATTTATTTAATATTTTATCTCTGGTTATTCTAATTGCTTTCGGGTTAGTAATGTCAGTTTTATATCCTTTAGAATTGATACCGAATTTCTTAGAAATATTTTTTGCAATATAATTAGATTTTTCTTCATTAATATCTAAAAGTATAGGATTGCCACCCATTTCAGCTATTGCTTCAGCGTGTTTTTGACCTAAAAGCCCTGCGCCGCCTGTTATGACAGCATTTTTACCTTCCAGGCTAAACAAATTTTTTAATTGCATATGATAAAACCTTTATCAATTAAGATATCTTCTACTAATTCCATGATGCAATGTCCTATAGTAATATGAGATTCTTGGATTCTACCAGTAGTATTTGATGGGACCAAAATTTTTAAATCACAATAATTGATAGCATTACCCCCATCACTTCCTAATAACCCTATTGTGGTAATTTTTAAACTTTGGGCCATTTTTAGAGCATTAATTATGTTTTGTGATTTTCCTGAAGTAGTGATTGCAATTAACAAATCTCCAGGTTTAGATAATGCTTCAATAATTCGAGCATAGTATTCTTCAAAGCTATAATCGTTCCCACTTGCTGTTAAAGAAGAAGTATCCATTGTTAAAGCAATTGCAGGTAAACTTTGACGGTTAATGTTAGATCTAAGTCGAATAAGAAGTTCAGCTGCTAAATGTTGAGCATCTGAAGCCGATCCTCCATTACCACATAATAATATTTTATTACCTTTTATTAATGCTTTAGAAATCTCGTCAGATATCTCTATCATTTGTTCGCTACATTTTTCTAATGTTTTTCTTTTTATTTCAATTGATTCATTAAATAAATTTTCAATTTTCGATTTTAACAATTCACTTGTAATATTTGGTGAAAATTGTTTGTTTTTTTTAGACATAATAGCTATTACTCTAACGAATGTTAATTAAATAAAATTTTCTATAAATTTTTTATTTTGTTTTGCCCATTCTTTTTCTGGTAATTGGTCGTTACGTGCTGATTGAAGTATGAATGGGTTATTGAAGTTGAGTTTCTTTACAAAATCAAATATTTTGGGGAAATCAGCATTACCATGGCCTAATGAAACTGTAGTACTATTTAATGGTCTATCTTTAATATGAATACTGCCAATAAATTCTGACATTAATTCGAATTCTTCATCTATCTCGAAGCCTAGTGATGCCCTGTCGCCTATATCATAGCATGCTCGTATCAAAGGATGTTTTGTTTGGCTTAATATATTACTCCATATTTTAGGGTGTAGATCTGTTTCCATATGCAATTCAATTTGATGTTTTTCTAAAATAGGTATCATAGTTTTTAAAAATATTAATAAACCTTCTTGTTGCTTAGAATTTTTCAGGCTAGAAGCGTCTACAAAAGGAGTCATAATGTATTTAACTCCTAATTTTTTTGATTGAATGATTAGCCATTCTAAATGTGCTAATGTGTTTTTATTAATCTGTCCATTTTCAGATATTAGATTATCTTCCATATAATAATCAGCTGTAATTGACAAGACATTAACTCCTGACTTCTTAGATACCTCTAATATTTTATTTATACCAGAATCATATGAAATTAAGTTTTCATTTGCACTTGACTTTTGGAATACCCATTCGATACAGACGAGTCCAATTTCTTTAGCTAAATAGAATTCAGATTCCCAAGTGTCTTCAGGATACCATTGAATAAGGTCTCCTCTTGGAGGAGATAATCTTCCTTGCATAATTCCTATATTACTCATTATTTTTTCCTGAATTTATATGGAGAAGTGCCAGAAGATTCTTTATTTTCTGACAGGTTCCATTTTTTGATTTGATCAATTATATTTACGTCTACGTTATTTCCCCAAGTGTTTATAAGTTTTTTTGTGATTTCTCCTACTTTGCCTGATCCAATTTTTTGTGAATTTAAACTAGTCACAGGTAGTATGCAAAACGGAGTTCCAGTCATAAATGCTTCGTCAGATGTCAAAACATCATATGGCTCAATATTTTTTTCTATCGCAGGAATATTTAATTGTTGAGACAATTCATTTAAAACATAATCTCTACTTATTCCTCTTAATATATTACGTCCTTCTGGAGTGATAATTTGATTATCTTTAATTATAAAGAAATTATCGCCAGTTCCCTCTGCAATAAATCCATCTGTATCAGTCAATAAAGCCCAATTGTTATCTCCTTGATAATTTGAAACTTCGATGTTTGCCATCAAATAATGAATTCTGCTTCTATTTTTTATTTTTGGATCTAATAAATATGCAGGGATAGCTTTTTGAGATGGGATTACCGCATTTATACCTGTATCAAAAAGTTTTCCCATACCTGAAACAGTCCAACGTAAAGGAAAATCAGCTATTATGACATTACAACCTTTATTATCGCCAACTACATCTTGATAAATTGAAAGCAATCCTCTAGAAATATCTATCATAATTCTGTGTTCATCGTCATCATCAAATAAAGGGTCATTTAATTCTATTGTTTTAAAGACTGCTTCTTCCATTTCAGACAGGGACATTTCTATTGGTATATTAGTGATTTTAATTGAATTATAGAGCCTTTCTAAATGTTCTTTTAATTTAAATTGTTTTTTGTTGAAAGAACGGGTCATTTCGAACACCATGTCTCCAAACATTAAAGATGAATCATATATTGAAATTTTTGCTTCGCTTTCTGGAACAAATTTACCGTTAAAATATACTACGCGTCCTGAATTATTCATTATTAATCTCCGTATTTGATCTAAAGTTTTTCATTAATTGAGTTTTGTTGAATCCAGTCTTTAATATTTATAGCTTTATCATCAATATAAATATCTGCTCCAGGCTTTCCAAGAAAAAGTTTATGATATTTTACTCCCCATGCTTTCATTTGAACTTCAGTTTCTTTTCTCCAATCAATACCTGTTGTTGCGCCTCTTGCAGTATTTAATATTATTTCATTCCCTTGTTCATAAAGTTCGTTAACTTTTTTTATAATATTAGGGTAGGGTATAGCATTTGGGTAATCTCCATTTGTGTTTGTACAAATAGTACCGTCTATATCAAAACAATAGATCATTTTTTATATATATTATCGTACCATTTGATAACTTCACGAATACCGAATTCAATATAATTGGCAGTCATATATTCATACATTTCAGATACGAATTCATATTGTTCTTTTGTGTTTATATCTAATATTATGTCAGGCCGCCTTATTTCTTCTGGACATTCTAACACCCCAATTTTAAACATTTTTGGATTTTCATAAAAATTTGTGTGAGGATGTTCTCGATTACGTGGACTGGATGATAAATCCCATATCCTTTTTAAAGCTTCAAAATTAATTACTTCAGCTCCAATACCATCAGGATAGCCATTATGTGGATAACCGTGTTGAGCTACATCTGGAAAATTAGAAGAGAAATCGTTGCCATTATTATTATGGTAATTTATTACTCTATCAATTTCTTTAGGTTCAGGTAATGCATTATCTCCGGGTACTCTAACTATTAAATTTGCTTTATATTTTTTTGCGGCTTGATAATACCTGTCAACCAAATCATTTTCTGAACCTCTAAATACATCTATTTCATACTCTAAACCTATTTTTTCTAATATATCATCTTCAGTTTTTGTTGTTGTTGAAAGTACTATTTTATCGACTTGAGATGTTTTTTTGAGTCTATGAATCACCCAGCCAATTAAGGGTTTTCCTCCAAGGTTTAAGGTCGATTTGCCAGGTAGCCTTGTAGATCCCATTCTAGCTTGTATTATTAAAACTGTATTCATTATTGTTTAATTTATATGTTCATCATGGAATGGACCCCAGTAGCGTAACTTATCTGAATTAGCTTTTTCTCCTGGGGTAATTGTTTTATTTCCGTTGCCAATTATACTTGGAATGGATTTTATATATCCACACATCATTTCTAAACCGCGTTTTTCTAAGGATGCAGCTTGGTCACTACCATACATAGCCCTATCTAAAGTGATATGCCTTTCAATAACTACCGCTCCCATCATTGCAGCCAAAACACAAGGTATCATAGTTACTTCATGTCCACTGTAGCCTATGTGACAGTTATATCTTTCTCGCAAGTTAGTCATTCCCTTTAGATTGATTTTGTCTTCTGCAATAGGATATTCTGATACGCAATGATTTAATATAAAAGGGCAGTCGTTTTTTTTGAAAATATCTACTGCTTTGTCTATATCATCATATGTACTCATTCCTGTAGAAATAAAAGTTAATTTTTTTTCTTCAGCAACCATTTTCAATAAATCAATATGAGTTATCATAGGGGATGCAATTTTATTATATTTAAAATTATATTCTTTCAAAAATAATTGACTTGGTATATCCCAAGCAGAAGCAAACCATCCTATTGACTTTTCTTTACAATATGAATTTATTTCATTATATTGTTCTTTATTAAATTCAAGAGCTTCCTTTTGCTCTCTTTGGGTATTTCCCCAAGGACTTTCTCTATATGAGTCTAGGATATCTTTAGGGTATACTATATCAATTGTTCTTTTTTGAAATTTCACATAATCACACCCAGCATTTTTAGCCATGTCAATTAGCTTTTTTGCTATTGCAATATCTCCATTATGATTGATGCCTATTTCTGCTATTATTAATGTTTTATTTGGTATAGGCCAAGGGTTGTTTTGAATAAATCCATTAGTAAAATCTAAATTTTCTTCCAATATTATTCTCCTACTATTTAATCATTAATGAGCTTTTTAATTATTTAGTTTGTTAGTAATTATTCTAGATAAAGTTTGATCTAAAGTGATTTCCGGTTCCCATCCTATTAATCTTTTAATTTTGGTTACATCAGGAACTCTTCTAAGCATATCTTCAAATCCTACTTCGTAAGCTTTATCATAAGGAATGAATTTAATTTGATTGTCAGATAAAATTTCCACTTTGTTTTTCTTGGCAATTTGTAAAATCTTTTTAGCAAGATCTAATATACTTATTTCTTCGCTAGAGCCTATATTAAATACTTCACCTACAGCTTTATTAGATTTAGATAAAGCTATGATTGCACTTACAACATCTTCAACGTCACAAAAACATCGCGTCTGGTTACCATCTCCGTATATAGTCAGTGGTTTCTGTTGAATACTTTGGTCTATTAGTCTAGGAATAACCATACCGTACCTACTTTCCTGTTTAGGCCCAACAGTGTTAAATAGGCGAAATATTGTGACTTGTAATCCTTTTTGTTTATAATATGCGAGGCCTAAAAATTCATCTACTGCTTTTGATGTTGAATAACTCCATCTTGACTTGGTGGTTGGACCCAATAGACGATCGGCATCTTCTTTAAATGGCACATGGGAACTTTTTCCATATATTTCTGAAGTTGAAGCAATTAATACTTTTTTATTATATTTACTAGCAGATTCTAATACTTTATGTGTCCCAAGTATGTTTGTTTCAATTACTTTTACAGGATCTTTAACAATTAGATATACACCTACAGCTGCAGCTAGGTGAAATATTGTATCAGAGTTTTTTATTAATGTATCTATTGTTTTTGTATTCAGGATGGAGTCATTTACAAATTGGATATTTGGATTTTTTAAAAGATGATTTATATTATCGAGTTTACCAGTAGATAGATCATCAATTATTGTTACTTTATTTCCTTCATTCAAAATTTTTTCTGCAAGATTGGAGCCTATAAAACCTGCTCCACCTGTTATTAATATATTCATTTTTTGCTCATCAATTAAATCTTATTATTTTTCAATGCATTTCGAGTATCTATAATCAGATTAGATTTTTTTTGTATTTCCTTCCAGTCGTAAGAGCTATGGTCTGTAGCTATTATGACACAATCATAAGATTGCAAACCATTTTCCAAAATAGAATTTGAAATTGAAATCAAATTTTTACCGTCAACAGTTATGACTTTTGCCAATGGATCGTGATAATCAAGTTCTGCTCCCTTACTAATAAGTTTTTCTATTATGCATAGTGAAGGAGATTCTCGGGTATCTGACACATCTGGTTTATAAGCAACTCCAAGTACAAGTATCTTTGAATTTTTAATAGGCTTATTATTTTGATTTAATAAGTCCTGAGTTTTCTCTATCCAATGCTCAGGCATAGATTCATTAATCTCTGCAGACAATTGGATAAAGCGTGCTTTGTAGTTAAGAGTTTTTAATTTCCATTCAAGTAAATGAGGATCTACTGGTATACAATGCCCTCCAATTCCTGGGCCGGGATAGAAGGGCATAAATCCAAAAGGCTTAGTTTTGGCAGCTTCAATAACTTCCCAGACATCAATATTCAATTTGTCACAAATTAAATATATTTCATTCACTAATGCCACATTAGTAGCTCTAAATGTGTTTTCTAATAATTTCACCATTTCAGCTGCTTTAGTATTTGAAACTGGAACTACTTTATCAACTATTGATTCATAAAATATTTTTACTAAGTCTAAGCATTCTTCAGTTATGCCGGCTATTACCTTAGGCGTGTTGCGAATTGATTGATTTGATCTTGCAGGATCTATACGTTCAGGGGAATATCCTAGATAAAAATCATTTCCAACTTTTAAATTTCTTCCCTTTGATTTTTCTAAAATTGGAAGTACTAATTCTTCTGTAGTCCCTGGGTATGTAGTGCTTTCTAGCACAAGCAGAGTGTTTAATTTCAGTTCACTAGAAATCGAATTTATTGAATTCAAAATATATGATATATCAGGGTCTTTGCTTTTACTTAAAGGAGTTGGTACACAAATTATTATGACATCAGAGTTTTTTATGCTGGAATATTTTGTAGTAGCTTTTAGCAGAGGACCTTTAATACCTTGAGAAGATGTTAATGTCGCTATATCTTTGGATTTAATGTCTTCTATATATGATTTGCCTGACTGAATCGATTGGATTTTACTTTTACTTGTATCGATTCCGCATACTTCAAACCCTGATTTGGCCAAAGCTATTGCTAAAGGAAGACCGACATAGCCTAGTCCAATAATAGAAATTTTAGCTTGTTTATTTAATAATTTTTGTTTTAGATCCATAATGATTACCTATTTTTAATTAGTCTATTTATCATAATATTACTTTATTTTTAAATATATTTGTTAAATTTTTGGGTTGCAAAGTCAATTGCATTTTAAATGCGTTCAAAAAATTATGAATACCTTTTGGAGCTAACGCTACAACAAAATATATTATTTTTGTAATACCAATGATTTAGTAGAATTCGGATCAATATTCCGAATTTTTCTTCCCCTACCTCTAGTTAGGCGCGTATTTTTTTTATTAGAAGATTTTATTGGTTTTATATTATGCCATGGAACTAGAGCAGGTATTTTACGACCCATGAAATGCATTAATACTTTTGCATTTTCATGAGGCGATTTTGCATTTTCAATTATTTCTGCGTATTCACTTATCTTTCCAGCTTCTACCATGACTTTTTCACCAGGTTTGAAATTAGACCATAACCCATATGAAGAATTTATATTAAACAGTGTTCTTTTTATTTCGCTAATCACACTATCTTCTATATAAGGCAGATCATCATTGAATTTCAACCATCCATATATACCGTTGATTTGGCTAATTGAAGGGAGTTTCATATTTTCATATTTTGTATGAGCAAATAAATATCCGGGAAATAATGGTTTAAATATATCTTGATCTTTAATATTTGAAGGTACTTTAACTTGAGGATTATAAGATACTAAATCATATTTATCTAAAATTTTTGCAGTCTCATTTTCTCTATTTGCAGATGTTATTACAACATACCATTTATAACTCATTATGAACTCTCCAGTTCATCAGTATTCAATATACTGCTAGTGTGGTCTAAAAGTAACGTAATTCGAGATTCAGGTATTCCTTTATTTATTAATAATTCTTTGTTTTCAATAGAGTTCTTATGAGCTCCTAAAATAATTGAATTGTGATTTGTTAAATCTATATTTTCAATTTTAATCGTATCATTTCCTAAAAATTTTTCATTTCCTGATTCACTAATAACATCTATTTCAGTTATACCCATGTCTCTTAAACATATATATGCTAATTCAGTAAATTCTTTATTTCCTAATAAAGCAATTCTTGATTCGCTATTTAAATCTAGATTACCTAGTTGGTGCTTTAAAAGTTCTCTAACATTTTTATATTGGTCAAAAAATCTATCTATATATGCTAAAGTTAATTGAAGTTTTCTAGTAAATCCAGCTGGTGTAACAATATAAACCCATCTTTTCCATCCAAGTTTACTTGCCTTAACGTAACCTTTTTGAACCATAGATTTAATTAATAAGTTAGCTAATCCAAGAGCTATGCCAAGTTTTTGAGATAAGTTTCTCTGACTTATTCTTGGATCAAATTCCATTTGTTCTAGAATTTGTAGCTCTCTGTATATATTTTGCTCGGTATCTTCTTTTTCTTTTCTCATTATATATGTCTCAGTTAAGGTGTGTTCAAATAATGAACGCATATTTTTATTTATTGTGACTTTATACTTTCTGTTTGTCAAGGTTTACTGTTATTTTAAAGTTTCAAATTTACTTTATTGACTATTTTATTATTGATTTATTGAGGATATGATCAAATAGTTGAATAAATATTTGATATAATTTCAGAGTTAAACTTAATTAAATAAGGAATTTAGATGGCAATAGTTAAAGAAAAATATGATTCCTGGGAATATATTTTATTAGGACTTATTCTTTTATCTTTAAGTATATGCTTAGTAACTCCTTTAGTAATTTCAAGTAATACATTCTTTCCTTTTATTGTTGGGAAGTCAGTTTTATCACGTATGTCTATAGAGTTTGCTTTTGCTTTTTGGATAATATTGGCATATAGAATTCCTGAATACAGACCAAAACACTCCATAATTATTTATGTATTTTTAATATGGATTTTAATTTCTTTAATCACTGGATTTCTTGGAGTTAGTATCCAAAGAAGTTTATGGTCATCATTTGAGAGAATGCAAGGTATTATAGATTTGTTACATTGGTTTGCATTTATTTTAATTATAATTTCAATATTTAAAACAGGGACATCTTATAAAGAGGATTGGGTTATATCTAAAAAATCAAATAATGATAATTTAGATGTTTCTAAAGTATTTAATTGGCGTGTTTTAATTTCAATTAATGCAGCAGTAAGTTTATTTATGGGTTTAATGGCATTAGATCTATACTATTCTTTAGATAAATTTTTTACTTATGATGCATTTAACAATATACCTGAATCTAGAAGGATTATGGGAACTTTAGGTAATCCTACTTTTGTTGGTGCATATATGCTAGTGAACTTTTTTTTAGTTGCAGGTTTATTTGTTCAATCAATTGTTGATCAAAAATACCTGCAAAAAAATATTATACTTAAATCTTCGAAACAGATTAAAAATAAACGTAGGAATACAAAAATACCAAATTTTTATTTATTTAGAGGGTTTTGGATAATTACATTAATAGTTAATTTTTGGGTTTTAATTCTAACTGAAACTAGGGGAGCTATATTTATTGGATTACCTGTTGGTTTAGTAATTATATTGGGGGGGATTTCTTTATGGCATAAACATAGAGGGCTTATATTAAGCAATATATCTAAACTTGCTTTGTTTATTATTATTATATTAAGCATTATAATTGTTTTTTCACGAGAAAGTTCAGCTTTTGATTATTTTGCTAAATCAAATGATTTAATTAATCGTGTGCAAAATATAACTTTAGATGATCCTAGTATAAGAGGAAGAATTTCTTCTCATGCAGCTGGATTTCGAGCTGTTTTAGATAGACCAATTTTTGGCTATGGTCCTGAAAATTATTTAGTTGCTTGGGGACAAAATTATATTTTTGACCAAAAATCATATGAAATATATGATCAAGCTCATAATAAAATTTTAGAAGAAATGTCTACAAAGGGAATTGTTGGACTTTTAGCCTATTCTGTTTTATGGGTACTAATGTTTTTGTCAGTTTATAATAAGGCAAAATATCAAAATGATAGAGAGCAAGTGTTTAATTTGTTTCTTCTTGCAGCCTTAGGTTCATATTTTGCACAAAATATATTTTTGTTTGATACCCCAAGTACAGTTTTACAATTTAGTATATTAGTAGCATTAGTTGTCTTTGTAGATAAAGGTTTTGTATTTGATCAAAATAAGATTAAGAAATTAAGTATTATTAATTCATTTCAAACAAAGTTTAAAAAAGTTTTATCGATGAATTTAAAAGTATTTTATATGATTATCATTAGTGTATTTTGTACATTAACAATTGTCATAGGAGTTTGGATGAATACTAAGATTTATTTGTCTGCCACAATTCTTCTTGATGCACATATACTAGAACCGCGTTGGGAAGAAAAAATTTCTAAATATAATGATTCTATTAATATGTTTCCACCTCTTGCAAATTATCCAAGGAAATTTTCATTTACCCAAATAGAAAAAAATTTAATTACTATGAATCAAAGTGATTTTAATTTAGTTATGGGGTATGTAGACAGAGAAGCAGAAAAACTTCTGCAATCAGAACCTCAAAATTGGGCAATATTTGGTGATCTAACTCGTGTATACAGAGAAGCTCTCAGAGTAGATTTAATTTATGAAGAAAAATATTATAAATATTATAAATTAAGTTCTGCTATAGCTCCAGAAACATTAAAGGTTAAATATATTATGTACATTGAATGTAAAAATTCAAATATTTCTACTGTTGCTTGTAATAAAATAATTCAAGAAATAGAGGGGATTAGATATTAATCAATTAATTGTTTAGTTAATTCTTCTATTGTATTTACGGGTAATTTACATTGATAATTTTGGCATATATATATCGTAGGTTTATTATTCAGAGAAATTTTATTTTTCAATAATAATAATTCTGAATAATTTTCTTCTGTACTGGAATAATTCTTTCCGACTACAATTTTATTGGGTATAAAAGTTTTATGGATTTGCAATTTTAATTTAACCAATTCTTCATCGTAAGGATTGCCTACTACAACTATTTCTTTAACTGTAGAAAGTAAATAGCTTAAATTACATAACCAATTACCAGAAGCGTTAGGGAATTTATTCATCAGATTTATAGAGCTTTTAATTAATTGATCTGAAATATTTTTGTATTCATCATTATTTGTAATTATTGATAATTTCATTAATATTTGTGCCGATACTGAGTTAGGGGAGGGGACAGCATTATCATATAAATCCTTGGGTCGTTTAATTAATTTTTCATGATATATACTTGTATCATAGAGTGAATTAGAAGAATTATCCCAGAAAAGATTTTTCATATCTTCTGTAATTTCTAAAGCATTATTTAATATTTCTTTATTTAAATTAGATTCATGTAATTTTAATAAGCCATCTATAAAGTAAGCATAGTCTTCAAGAAATCCCCTAGAAGCATTTTTGGAATTATTATCTCTTAATAACATGCCATGGTTTTTATATATGTTTATTATATATTTAGCGTTTATGTTAGCTACTTCGGTATAATGATTATTGTTAAGGACTACTCCTGCTTCTGCAAATGCTCCTAGCATTAAGCCATTCCAACTAGTTAATATCTTGGTATCTAAATTTGGCTTTGTTCTTTTGTTTCTTTCGTGTATTAGCTTTTGTATAAGGGTTTCAATTTTACTTGATTTTATATTATGTTTTTCAAGAAATTCTTTTTCATTAATAGGTAGGTGTAAAACATTACTACCTTCAAAATTTCCATTTTCTTTGATACCAAAAAAATCACATATTAAATTTAAATCATTATTGTCAAAGATATTTGTTAATTCTTTTTTAGTCCAAACAAAATATTCTCCTTCAATATTATTAGTATCAGCATCTATTGAAGAATAAAACCCGCCATTTTTATCTAACATTTCATTTTCAATAAAATTTAATGTTTTATCAATTATGTTTTTAAATATTGAATTTCCTGTAATTTGATATAAATGTAAATATAATTTTACAAGTAATGCATTATCATAAAGCATTTTTTCAAAATGAGGGATTAACCATTTTTGGTCTGTTGAATATCTGTGGAAACCTCCACCGATTTGATCAAAAATTCCACCATTTGCTATTTTACTTAATGTAAACTCAACCATATCTAAAGCTTCAGTATTTTCGTATTTAGAATAATATTGAAGTAAAAATTCATATATCATTGCCTGCGGGAATTTTGGAAATGTTCCAAATCCTCCATTTTCACCATCGAAATTATTTTTTAATATTTCAAATGCATTGTGAAGTATTCCTTCATTAATTAGACCATTTGTATTATTATCATCATCATGTTGTAAATGTTCAGTAACATTTTTTGCTATAGAATTAACTTTTTCAAATTCTGAATTATATATTTTTTGTATATTTTCTAATATGTTGATAAAGCCTGGCATACCATGTCGATCATTAGTAGGGAAGTATGTGCCAGCATAAAAAGGCATACATTCAGGTGTTAAAAATACACTTAGCGGCCATCCACCATTTATACCCATAGATTGAACAGCATTCATATATATGCTATCAATGTCAGGCCTTTCTTCTCTATCAACTTTAATAGATATAAAATGCTCATTTAATATATTTGCAACTTTATTATTTTCGAAAGACTCTTTCTCCATGACGTGGCACCAATGACACGCAGAATACCCAATACTTAAAAAAATAGGTTTATTTTCATTTTTAGATAGATTAAGGGCCTCAGAGCTCCAAGGATACCAGTTGACAGGGTTATCAGCATGCTGCAATAAATAAGGGCTAGATTCGTTTATAAGTTTATTAGTCATTGTAGATATATCAATATGTTTATATATTTATATGCGCACCCCTGACAGGATTCGAACCTGTGGCCCTCTGATTAGAAATCAGATGCTCTATCCACTGAGCTACAGGGGCACATCAAAATAGTCTAACATAACTACTTGTAAGGTCAAGCTGTACCACCTGAAAAGATTTGAAAAGATTTGAAAAAGCTGGAAAAGTATTAGAAAAGATCTGAAAAAGTATTGACTTATAGCTAAGTGATGTATAAAATTAATTTAAATTAAGAAAGTAAGAGGAAATATGTTTGTTACTAGAAAAAGCAAAAAGATGATTGAAGTAGAAAATAAATTCAAGCAACCTTTAGAGGATATGCTTCCTCAAATGGTTACTGAGTACGGATTAACTGCTAGTGCCGATCAACTTGGTGTAAGTAAGGCTACCTTGGGTTACTGGCTTCTTAAATTAGGAATTAATGTTAGAAGAGTTGCTTTAGCTCCTGGGGATTCTATAGAAGTTAAAAGAGTAGGGTAGGAATCACTTTTTTCGTTTTTCCCAATTTCTTGTTTCTCTCTTTAGGTCACGTTCCATTATTGTGCGTCTTTTATCATAATTTTTCTTGCCCTTAGCTAATCCAATTTCTGCTTTAGCTATATGTCCTTTGATATAAATCTTCAAAGCCATAATAGTTAAGCCTTTTTCCATAACTTTAGACTTTAACTTTAAAATGTCTTGTTTGTGTAGTAAAAGTTTTCTTTTTCGAGTAGGGTCTAATGGTTCTCCGAAATTAGTATTAGCTCCTGATTGATAGTTAGCAATATGAGTATTATATAGCCATAATTCACCATTTTCAGGGCGTACAAAAGATTCAGCAAGACTGACTTGCCCTTTACGTATAGCTTTTATTTCCTGACCAGTTAGAACTATACCTGCTTCATATGTGTCAGATATTTCGTAATTAAATCTTGCTTTTCTGTTTAAAGAAATTGTTTGTATTTTTTTATTCATTTTTATTTATTATGTTATTTAATATTTTTAATGCTTCATCTAGTTGCTGAGTGTTCTCTGTTTGTTTATCAGGGTTTGATATAATTATGTCAGGTTTTAGCCCTTTATCTTCAATTAATCTTCCTAATGGTGAGTAAAATCTAGATATAGATATGCCTATTCCTCCGCCATTACTTAATTTTCTAATTATATTAACACTTCCTTTTCCAAAAGTAGTATTTCCAATAATTTTCCCTCGGTCATAATCTTGTATTGCTCCTACTAAAATTTCACTAGCACTAGCACTATATTCATTAGCTAAAATAACTAAAGGTATTTCAGTTGCAAGCCCACCTTTACGTATTTTCCAGTTAACTCTGTTTCCTTTACCATCTATTTCGTATAAAGCTAAGCCATCATCTAAAAACTGGCTAGTTACATCTATTGCTGAGTTTAAAAATCCACCTGGGTTATTTCTGACATCTATTATTACAGCTTTACCTCCATTTATCTTTACTTTTTCCAAAATTTCTTTAAGCTGTATAGAGGTGTTTGAATAGAAGTTAGTTATTTTTATATGTGCAATTTCAGCATTTTCGTCTGTAATTAAAATAACTGATTCTAAAGGTATTACATCTCGAATTATTGAAATATTAACTGGATCCATGTCGCCTAGATGCTTAATTAGTAATGCCACAGAAGATCCCTTTGGCCCACGTATTTTATTTACTGCTTCTAATAAACTGATGCCATCAGTAGATATCCCTTCAATTTCTAAAATTATATCTCCAGGCTTAATTCCAGCTTTTTGGGCAGGACTACCTTCAATTGGTGCTACAATCATTATTGAGCCATCAGCTTTAATAGAGACATGTGCGCCTATTCCTTCAAAATCACCCCCCATATCTTCATTTTGTATTTTAAATTGATTTGGGGGTATATAATATGTTCCTTGATCATTAAAAGTTTTTAAAATAGCAATTATAGCTTCTTCTGATAATTTAGCTGAATCTATTTTTGCTCTATCAACGTGATCATCGCTTAAGAATTTCCATGTTTCCCATATAGAAATAAGATCATCAGGTACATTATCTGGAGAATTAAGAGGTTCATTGGGTATAATTATTTCTGGGTGGATATCTGCATCATTGTTAGTATTGTTTAAAATTAATTCCCTAGAAGAATTAGTAGGGACTTGAATTTGGCTTTGATTGTTATTTTGACAACTCAAAATAATTGTCAAAGCCAATATTATAGATAAATGTATAAGGACAGGTTTCATTTTTACCTTAATTTTGATCTAAATATATTGAACTTATTTTATCACAAATAATTGCAACTTACTTTATTTTAAATGCACAATAGATTATTTCAAAAGTTTTCAGAAGTATGAGTGGAGAAGGGTATAGGCTTGTAAAATCCTGAAAAGAATAGAAAAGATTGACTTGGAATGCCTTCAGGTATATATTTAAATAAAAATTAATCAGTATAGTTTTTTGTAAATAATCCTGGGGGTAAATTGATAAAACGTACAAGAGTTGTTAGGGAATACCCAATTAATAGATTGCAGGATGTATTAATTGTGCCTATGTCAATCTATAAAAATAATGCTGGATTACCGATAGATAGAAAGTTATTAGCTGAGTCTTTAGGCACCACTCATAAAAGCAGCGGATTTATTACTAAAATTAACTCTTCTTTTAGTTATGGGCTTACTATGGGTGGATATAAAGATGAACTCATCAGTTTAACTGAGTTAGGTAAATCAATTGTGGCCCCTAAAAATAAGTATGAATACGAAAATTCTTTAATTAAATCAGCTTTAAATCCTCAAGTTTTTAAAAAGCTATATAATGTTTTAGCTGGCAAAATATTACCAAGTGATTCGCATATGGTTAATTTACTTGAAAGAGAATTCAGTATGCCTAGCCAGATCAGCAGAGAATGCTTGGAAGTTTTAAAGTCTAATGGAATATTTTCTGAATTGATAAAAGAAACTTCAGGTGGCTATGTGGTTGTTGACAGAGAAGTTTCTTCGCTGGATATTAATGAGGGAAAGATAATTGACGGCAGGTTGCATCGTGATTTTAGGGATGACAGCGTACCAAATCAAATCCTTTTAATATCTAATGCAACCAAGTCGGATTCTTTAAAATTAATTTATGATCTATTGGAGACTATAGATATTAAATATACTGAATTGTCATTATTAAATTTTCAAGATATTGCTGGGGAAAATAATATCATTGATAAAGATTATTACTTAAAAACAAATCAATGCAGCTCGGCAATTATTTATTTTAAAAAAATAGAAAACAATGATTGTTTAGACATATTGGAAGCAAACTTAATGCTGAATTTGGGGGCTTTATTTTATAGTTATGACATGAAGGTAGTGATTGTTATAGAAGATTCGCTTAAATTAATTGATCTTTTAAAAGGATTTGACCCTCTCGTACTAAATGAAAGTGACGATAGCGATATAAATAAGTTGCTACTTAATAAAATGATCAATAAAGGAATTATTAAAATAACTGCATGAACTTTACATAACATATATAGTGCGAACCATTAAGTTTGTATTTATATACCCTTTTATTAAGTATTCTGTAGCATGTCATCAATAGATTTAATAAGATTATCTATGCCTATATTTTCTTTAACGGAAATCATTTTTGTTATTAAATCTGTTGATTTATTATTTTTTAATTTTAATTCTAATTCTATCTGTTGATTTTTATTAAGTTTATCAATTTTATTTAATACCATAATTTGATTACTCTTTTTAATATTAATTTTTTCTAATACTTCTTTTACTACATCAGTCTGTTCTGCTGCGTTTTTATTAGAGATATCTATTATATGTAGTAATATATCTGCCTCATTAATTTCGTCTAATGTTGCATCAAAAGCATCAATTAGAGTTGTAGGTAATTTATTTATAAATCCTACTGTGTCTGTAATTGCTACTTGTTTACCGCTTTTTAAATATAATTTTCTTGTTGTTGGATCTAATGTTGAAAATAATTTGGATTTTTGTATTACATTTGCACCAGTTATTAGATTCAATAATGAACTTTTACCTGCATTTGTATATCCTATTAAGGAAATAATTGGTATCCCGGAATTTGATCTTTGTTTCCGTTGTTGTTTTCTGTTAGTTTTTAATTTGTTAAGATCTTTACGAAGTTTTTGTATTCTTTGCCTTGTAATCCTTCTATCAGTTTCTATTTGTGTTTCTCCTGGCCCTCTTGTACCAATTCCTCCTCCTAATCTCTCTAAATGTGACCATTGACCTGCAAGTCTGGGTAATAAATATTCATTTTGAGCTAATTCAACTTGTAATCTACCTTCTTTACTTTTTGCATTTTGTGCAAATATATCTAATATTAAAGATGTTCTATCTATGATTTTTTTGTTTTTTAATTCGTTTTCTATATTTCTCTGTTGTGTTGGCGTTAATTCATCATCACAAATTACCGTATTTGCATTTTGGAATTTAGGGTCATTTTTGAGTTCTATTAATTTGCCTTGGCCTAAATATGTTTGGCTACGTTTCTCTAGGTACTGAATCGCTGATCCTACTATTGTTGCTTGAGCAGTTTTTGCAAGTTCTCCAAGTTCATCTATTGATTCTTTTATGTTCCAAATAGAATTATCTTTTTTTAATTGAGCTGCAATTAAAAAAACTTTTTCAGTTGCGTTTCTAGTGGATATTAATTTTTTTACGATTAAATTTCCTTATTTATATAAATATTTAATTTATTAGCTTATTTATACCTTTATCAAGTTGCTCATCTGGAATTGTTAATGATAATCTAATATACCCTTCACCATATTCGCCATAGCCTGAACCAGGTGTTACAACAATATCTTTTTCGTCAAGTAATTTTGTTGCATATTCAGCTGAAGTAAATCCATTTGGAATTTTTGCCCATATATATAAGCTTGCTTTTGGTTTTTCAACATTTAGCCCTATAGAATTTAATGCACCAACTACTTTATCACGTCGTTTTTCATATATACTGTTTCTTTTATCTATGAATTCTTGTTTTGTATTTAGTGCTGTAATAGCCATGGATTGAATTGCTTGAGGAATTCCTGAATCTAAGTTTGATTTTACTATCATTAGTGGGTTAATCAACTTGCTATTTCCTACTACATAACCAACTCTCCACCCTGTCATATTATAACTTTTTGATAATGAATGAAATTCAAGAGAGATATCTTTGGCTCCAGGTGTTTCCATAAAACTTATTGGTTGGTATCCATCATAAGAAACTTCGGTATAACATGCGTCATGTAAAATTATAATTTCATATTTTTTAGCAAAATCAACTACTCTTTTAAAATATTCTATATCTGCAATTGCACTTGTAGGGTTATTAGGATAATTTAACCACATTACTTTAGCCTTTTGGGCTATTTCTTTGGGTATTGCATCCAAGTCAGGAAGCCATTGATTATCTTCGGTTAGAGGCATAGTATAACACTCTCCTCCAGCAAACCAAGTCCCTACAGAATATACAGGGTATCCTGGGTCTGGGATTAAAGCTATGTCTCCATTATCAATAAAGCAAAATGCTGTATGCCCAATTCCTTCTTTAGCACCTATTAATGGAAGTATTTCAGTCTCTGGATTGAAAGATAAATTAAATCGATTCTGATACCATTTTTGGATAGCTGTACGAAATTCAGGTAATCCATCTGTTTCCGGATACCTATGATTACTAATATTTAAAGAAGTTTTCTGAAGTTCGGTAATTACAGTGTTAGGAGTTGGTAAATCAGGGTCGCCAATTCCAAAGTTAATTATTTCAATACCTTGTGATTTTTTCTCAGCAATTTTTTTACTTATTTCTACAAAAAGGTATGGAGGTATTTTGTCTAATCTTTTAGCTATTTTCATTTTACTCCTTATAAGTCTTATCAAAATTTAAATAATATATTATATTTTATATTGTACAAATAAAATTATCGACTATTTTTAATTCTATCTTTTATTTTTTTCTCAGCTTCTAACAAAGGTCTTGATAAGTATTCAATATGGTTTTCTTCTCCGTGGTGGTGTGTAACTTTACCTTGCGGGTGATGAAGAGCAGTATTTTTAACATAGAGTAAATTTCCTTGTATAGTTTTTAGCATATAATTTGCTATAGATTTATCAAACATCCACCATTTCCCTCTGCATGCTATATAAATTGGTGAGGTGTGTGCAAAAATTCCTCTTTCCCATATATCATGATGGTTTATACTGTCAAAATAATTTGGGCCACCTGATCTGGCAGCTAGCCAGGAATTCGAATCAATTTGTATTTTCTCTTTTATACTTAACTTTCTTGATCCTTTATTACTATTAGTTGAAGCTACAACTTTGCCGTTTTTTATAATTTCTAATTTATGTACAGGAATAATGCTTTCAATAGATGCTTCAACTTCAATAGTACCTGCTGAAGATAGGTTAACTGTATCTCCTATTTGATTACCATCGATACTAAATTTTATGATAGGTCCTCCTGTCATAAATGTTTTTCCAAGGGATACATTTTTACACCAATTTTCATATGTAAAATCTTCTTCTTCTGGTATATATACGTAAGTTCTATAAGCTCCTACAGGCACACTCCCATCCATTTTGTCTGTACCTCCAACTAATGGTAGCTTATAACCACAATTAAGATATTGGTAATAGTGTTTGTGGTTTAGAGGTGTTTGTCTTAGCATTTCAATACCATCAAGACGATTTGTAGCTATTAAAGAAGCTGGTTCTCCATTTGGCATAGGAAAATGAGGGCTTATAACATATCCACCTTGCTTATGTGCTTCATCTGCCCAGTGAGATAAAGTAGTTTCAAGAGGTCCTCCTAATTCACCTTCACCTGGGCCATCGGTACCCCAAGGCATCACGGGTTTCTTTAAACCCCATAAAATCATATGTCCCAATAAATGTTGTCTATTTTCTTGTGATACATATATTATATTTTGTTTATTTTTAGAGATATTAGGTTCTCCAGTAAAATCTTCAATATTTGTAAATAAACTACCCCATTGTGCTTGAAGTAAATTTACTACGTTCAGGTCTTCAGATTGGGCTTCTTTATGTGCTCCTTGTGTAGATAAAAAATGCACATGAGAGTCTCCACTATACCATCTCTCTTTATTCATATTTGTCCATCTTTTTATTTTTAATAATAAATCAGTCTGTCCAGGTTTAATTTGTACGGTAGTTCTAATAGGTTCATACTCAAATCCCCTAGCTACATCTACTATCACTTTACCTCTAGGTAACCATCCTTCACATTTTCCATCAATAATTGCATAAGTGACTTGCCCTAACCTTACATCCCCGCCTATATCTATATGCCAAGTACCTTGGTTAGAATTTAAATGTGAATGATGTCCATGTGGTTGATATGGTATTCCTGTAGTAGATCTAAAATGTATTCTACAAGGAACTTGTTCGTTAGTATCTGCATCTATAACCTTGACTTTAACCCAGTTCTTTTGAGTATCAACAATTTGAATAGTAGAATTTTTTCCATCAACAAAGTTGTTTTTTTGTAATGTTTCCCAATTCACCTTATCAATAATTTTCCCATTTTCTTTAATCTTTATAGTTGCTGATTTAGTTGCTGAAATTTCAGAATAAACTTTATTACCTGTTTTATTTTGTGATTCTCCCCATCCTTTTAAGTCATCTTTTAAAAAAGATTCTGAATCAGATTCTGGTAAGGGATATGTATAAGTCGAGGTACCTCTGTCAACCTCAACTGTTAAGTCTACATTTTTTCTTAAATTAGATTTAACAGTTTCAATTTTTACAGGTGTATTTGCATCTTTAGCAAAAGGATATTCATCGATATATCCCAAAGTAATTGCAGAAATTATAAATGCCGGACCTTTAGGAACAATTTTTATAGAATCAATTTTTTGTGATTTTTCTTTATTATTCCAGGACCATAAGTAATTCCATTTTGCTGATCCTTGTATAGATTCCATCTGCCTTTTACCAGTATCTTCCCATGGACCTTTGTCTCTATCCATTAAGCTGTTTTTCTGATCAGGATATGCAAGAAATGGTACTTGAGGAATCAATGCCGAGCCTAATCTATTATTATGAGTCCATTGAATGTTAGGTCCAGATGCAATTTCAAATCTACCTCTTATATTAACTATATGTTCTGATTTATCAGATAATATAAATATGTAATCAGCTATATCATTTCCTGTAGGCTCTATTTGGTCAAGACCATTTAGTCCAAAACTTCCTGGAATTATATGGTGAGCGAAAATTATATTTTGAGCAAACTTTTTTACGTCTATATTTATGGGGGGACTATTTTTATCTAATTTAATACAGATATTACCTTTATTCTCTGGAGTTCCTAATTTAAATGGTAATCCATGAAAAATATGCTCACCTGGAATAGGAATATCTCTATTAGCATAGATTTCTTTTCCAGAATTGAAAGAGCTTGTTAAGTCTAATGGTTCATAATCATTCATATTACCTCCTATTAAAAGCTAACTTAAACACTAATACGTATTTAAAAATTAAATAAATAATTGCCCCTCGAATACAGTTTTTACAGGTCCTTCCATTATCACAGGGCCATTTCCTGGCCAAGTAATATTTAGATTGCCACCAGGCAATTCAACTTCAACTGAATTATTTACTAAATTTTGTAGTTTTAACGCAACTACTGTTGCGCATGCGCCGGTACCGCAAGCCATTGTTAAGCCGCTCCCTCTTTCCCATACTCGTAATTTTACATAATCTTTAGAAATGATATTGACTATTTCAAAATTTATTCTTTCTGGAAAAATATTGTGTTTCTCAGCTATAGGTCCTATGATTTCCAATGGCACCTTTTCAATTGGTTCTTTAAGTATAGATACAGCATGTGGATTACCCATAGAAACAAAGGCTAGTTTAAAATTATAGTCATTTATTTTCATAGGATAATTTGAAACAAATTGAGTTTGATCAATACTTACAGGAACATCTTTAGGGTTTAAAATAGGCTCTCCCATACTAACTATTGCTTTAATCATAATATTATTTTCGAAAATTGGCTTTACAGATAAAATTCCTGACAAAGTTTCAACTGAAACTGAATTGTTATTTTTGGGAATCACTCCTTCGTCGATAGCAAATTTGACTAGACAACGTATTCCGTTGCCGCACATTTTACCTTCAGAGCCATCTGCATTGAACATCGTCATTTTTATATCAGCAACTTCAGAATTTAGTAAAAGTATTAGGCCATCAGACCCAATACCTGTGTGTCTATTACTAACTTGAATAGACAATGAAGACCAATTGTAATTTAAATTAGTCGCATTTATAAACACATAATCATTGCCTGCACCATGCATCTTTGTGAAATCCATAATATCTCCATATTTTGATATATATATATTATAATAGCCAGTTATTTATATATTGTTTTGCGTTATTTAGTTCGGTCTGAATATCAAACCATGTTATTCTTTCATCAGAGCTTTTAAACCAAGTGTATTGCCTTCTTGCAAATTTATGGGTTCTAAACTTGGTTAAATTTATAACTTCTGATAACTCCCCTCCCCTATTTAAATATGATATTATTTCAGAGTATCCTAAACTCGATAGAGAGGGTAGTTTTATATCATATCCTTTTGATAAGATGTTTTTTGTTTCTTCTATCCAGCCTGATTCTATCATTTTATCTACTCTTAAATCTATTTTTTTATATAATATTTCGCGGTTTACAGTTAGGCCAATAATTAATATATTTAAATCATCTATATTGAATTTATTGTTATTAGTAGATATGTCAATTGTATTTTTATTCAGTTCAACTTCAATAGCTCTTATAACTCTTCTAGTATTTCTAAGGTCAATTCTATTTGCTGACTCAGGGTTCAGATTGAATAATTTATTATGTAAATATTCTTTACCAAAATCTAAACTTTCTTTAAATAGATTTGATCTTAATTCTTCATCTGGTTTAATATTTGGAGGTTGCCAGTTTTCTAATAGTGCCCAAATATACTGCCCTGTTCCTCCTACTAAAATTGGAAGATTGGATGAATTTTGAATTTTATCTATTGATTTTTTACAATCAGATAAAAACATAGATAAATTATATGTTTCATTAGGATATTTGATATCAATTAAGTGGTGATTAATTTTTGATTGATCATCAATATTAGGCTTTGATGTTCCAATATTTAGTAATTTGTATATTTGCCTACTGTCTGCATTTATTATTTCCCCAGAATATTGTTGAGCAATGTCTATGGCAAATTGACTTTTGCCTATAGCAGTTGGTCCGACAATTACAAGTAATTTATTATTAGCCATAATTTATAGCTATTTTATTGCTGCTATTTCAACTATTTTTGAAAATTTTTTGGAATCTAGGCTAGCTCCACCAATAAGACATCCGTTTATATCAGTAAGGTTAAGATATTCTAAGGCATTTTGATCTGTAACACTCCCTCCATATAAAATAGGTGTTTTATTTGCAGTATCACTATTAAATATTTCTTGTAAAATTAATCTTATATATTTCATTGTTTCTTGAGCGATTTCAGGAGTTGCTGCAACTCCTGTTCCTATAGCCCATATAGGTTCATATGCAATTGAAATATTAGCATTTTCTTCAAGATTTTTTAATGAATTCAATAATTGATTTCGTATTTTGTTTTTTGTTAAACCTGATTCTCTTTCGGATATGTTTTCCCCAACACATATAATTGGTATTATGTTGTTTTCAATCGCGGCTTTAGTTTTTTTATTTATCAACTCGTCATTTTCTTCAAATAAAGTTCTTCTTTCCGAATGTCCCAAAATAACATATTCACAATATTCTTTTAACATTTGAGGAGAGATTTCTCCAGTATATGCTCCAGCATCTTTATAAAACATGTTTTGAGATCCTAAATATAAATTGGAAGAAGATATTATTTCATGCAATTTGGGTATATAAATATATGGTGGACAAATTACTTTTATAACAGAATTAATATGATTAATATTATCGATTAAATTCGAAGTTAACTTATATGCTTCGAATGAGTCTGTATTCATTTTCCAATTGCCTACAATAAGAGTTTTAATCATATTTTCTGCCTTTTAAGGTCCATATTTATTTAATTTTCCTGCATTAGCTAAAGATAACATCATTAATTTTGTAGCATGAAATGTTCCAAGATTACCATGGATCAGGTCTTTTTCAGTAAATTGTTTGACGTTATTATTGGTTGAATTATTTGTATGAATCATTAATGGTACAGGGTGCCAACTATGACTCCCTAATATTGCAGGAGTTGAATGATCTCCTGCAATTACTAAAACGTCTGCGCCAATATTTTTTATTATTGGTATAACTTTGTCCAAGTCTTCTAGAGTTTTGACTTTCTTGTCAAAATCTCCATCTTCGCCAGCTGCATCAGCAGGTTTATAATGGAGAAAAAAGAAATTGTATTTATTAAAATTTTCTTTTAGAGTTTCTATTTCTTTATCAAAAGTTTCACCAGTATTAAGTACATCCATCCCTAATAATTTGGATAAACCTCTGTACATAGGGTAAGCTGCTATAGCACAAGCATTTAATTTGTAATGAAGGTTAAAATTAGGGAGGTTGGGCAATTTAGAAAATCCTCTTAAAAGTATCATATTAGCTGTTTTTCTGGGTGACAAAATTGTTTTTGCCTCATTGAGGAATTTATTTATCATAGAAGCAGTATCGTTTGAATCATTAGATAAAGGTCTAACTTCAAGTGGCTTTAGGCCTAGCATTTGTGGATCTGTTTCAGAAATTTCTGGAGATAATTTATCTCCATTCATAATTAAAACAAACCTATGATCTTTAACTGAATAGATTTTGAATTCGATACCAGGTATTTTTATATTTTGGAGTTCTTTAACAATATTAGAGCTTATATTAGTAGGAATTCGGTTAGCTCTTCTATCAGTAATATATCCATTATTGTCAACGGTACAGAAATTACCTCTTGCAGCTATTTCATTTGGTTTTAAATCTATATCTATTCCTAAAGTTTCTAAAACGCCTCTTCCTAATAGATATTTTACTGGGTCATAACCAAATAAAGATAAATGCCCAGGACCACTACCTGGTGTTATACCATGCGACACAGGTATAGTTAACCCACAATCACTTTTTTTTACTAGGTTATCTAAATTAGGTATTTCTGCTTTTTCTAATTCGGATTTTCCAGTTTTGTCTGGATATCCACCTAGGCCGTCAATAACTAAGAATATTATCTTTGAATCTGTATTTCTAGTAATAGTATTTAAATATGGTAAATCTATCAAACTTTTTCCTTTAAGTTAGTTATTTAATAATGCTGCGTATCCTGGCAAAAGCTTTCCTTCTAAAAATTCTAATGTTGCTCCTCCACCTGTAGATATATGTGTAATGGAATTCTGTAAATTTAATTTTCCAAATACTTCTGCAGTAGAGCCACCACCAATTATAGTTGTAATTTCATTTAAATTAGCAAGGTAATTAGCAATTTTATGAGTTCCATTAGAAAAATTTTTCCACTCAAAAACTCCCATTGGTCCATTCCATAAAACCGTTTTTGAATTTTTTAATATATTTTGGAATTCTAAAATAGATTTAGGTCCTATGTCCATAATTAATTCATCTTTTTTTACTTCCGTTGATTTAACATTTTTAAATTCAGTATTTTCATTAAATTCTTTACCTATTATTATGTCCTGCGGCAAATGAATTTTGACATTAAATTCTTTTGATTTTTTTAATATAAGATTAGCCTGTTTAATTTCTTTATTGTCAAATTGTACATTGTTTAATGGAAGACTTTTAGTATAGATAAAAGTAGAGGCCATGCCTCCACCAATTATAATATTTTCTGCTATTTTAATTAAATTATCTAAAACTCCTATTTTATCAGTTACTTTTGCTCCACCTATAATAGCAGTAAATGGTTTTTGAGGGGTATCAAGAAGGTTATTTAAAATATCAATTTCCTTTGAAAATAATAAACCTGCAACGCTTGGGATAAATTTAGTAATTCCAGTAGTTGATGCATGCCCCCTATGTGCAGTTCCAAAAGCATCATTTACAAATATATCTGCAAATGATGAAAGATGTTGAGCAAATTTAAGATTGTTTTCTTCTTCTTCTTTATTAAATCTAATATTTTCAAGCATAGTTATCTGGGTAGTTTCTTTTTTTGGTGTACAAATATCTTCAATGTTTTTAAGTTTTACTGGAATGTTTAATAGTTCTGATAACCTAGTTGAAATAGGCAGCAAACTTAACTTTGGTATAATTTTTCCATTAGGTCTGCCTAAATGAGAACATATTAATATTTTACATTTATTCTTTATCAAATATTGTAAAGTCGGAATTGATTCCTTTATTCTAATATCATCGGATATATGTCCATTATTTTCTAACGGAACATTGTAGTCGGTTCTTAATAGGATTGTTTTTTTATAAATATCTATATCTTTTATAGTCTTTTTATTTATATTTCTCAATTTACAATCCATTTAATCAAATCAAGTAGTAGTGGTTTATTTTTTGGTTGAATTATTGATTCATTTTCAATTATCTTTATTGCATTTTCACTTGATTTATTTAAGATATTATATGATCGTTTTTTTATATTTAATTCGTCCAAAATTTTTCGTAAATTATTTAAATCATCTTTTTCTAAGACTCTTTTAAAATATATCTCCCCGATCATTCTTTTATATGAAACTGATTCATTTTCTAATGCAATAATAACTGGAATTAACTTAGTTTTATTTAGGGCATAATTTTGATCTTCTGACGAGCTATCTGTCCATATTTGAGATATATCTTTTTTCATTTTAATAGATAAAGATATGCTTCTCGCTAGTTCTTGAATATTATTTTCTAAATTATGTAAATTGTTTGATAGTACAGCACCTAATGATAATGCACATTCAAATAATGCACTCCCCTTGTTTGATATATTATCAATATATTCTGGGTATGTTATGTCTATGCGTTCTTGATACTCTAACTCTGAATACCTAGATTCACAAGTTTTTATAGTTGCATTATCTAATAACTTCAATGCTTCAAAGGTTTTAGTTTGGTTAATATTGGGATTATTTTTTATATTTAATATAGAAAGCCTTGCTAAAGCATGCATACCGTCTCCTGCGTTTATTGCTTGTGCAGGACCCCATTTCCACCACAATGTATCTCTTTTATTTCTTTGAGGTTGCCCTGATTGAACATCATCGTGTATTTCTATAAAGTTATTTACAAATTCTATCGAAGAAGCAAAGTTTAATGCTGTTTCATATTTGCCCTCTAAAGCTAAATGAGTAAATAAACATAATAATCCTAATATTCGAGGCTGATCATTTTGAAAATTCATATGATATGACATCATATCGTATAGGGGGATTGTTTTTTTGTTTAGAATCGATCCCATATGATTTTCAAGGGAATTATTTAATTTTAAATATTCTTTTGGTAAATCTGTCATCATTGTATTTCTATAAAATTTTGAATTATTTTTTTTGGTATAAATCCTTCACGAATTATAATAGCAGGTTTTATTGTTAAATCTAATATAGTTGAAGCAACATTTGTTTTTTGAATACTATTTTCTATAATTAAGTCAATTTTATTTCCAAAAGTATTTTTAATATCTATGTGAGATATCATATCAGCTTGACCACTAATATTCACACTAGTACCAGTAATTGCTGATCCTAAATTTCCAATGATGTTTCTAGCAACAATATTATTAGGAATTCGCAAACCAACTTTACCTGTTTGAGCTAAAAGAATATTTGGAACTTCAGGTGAGCTTTTCAGGATGATTGTGAGAGGTCCTGGCCAGAATTCTTCAATTAAGTTCCAAGTTTCTTTAGGTATTTCTTGGGTATATTTTTTCAATTGATCTGATGAATCAATTAATAATGAGATTGGAGAATTATAAGATCTACCTTTTATATCAAACACCTTTTCGATACCTTTAGATGATTCTATTGATGCTGATAAAGCATATAAAGTATCTGTAGGTAATGCTATAATTCCATCATTTTTTAGAATACTCACAGAATTTTTGATTAAATTTTTCAATATAGACCAACGTTCACATAATAATTTTTAGAATTATAGTGTGGGAATCCACAATGATTTAGTATATCATTAACTAATCTTGAATTTACATAAAAGGAACCAGTAAGTTTGAACTTTAAACAAGAAAATAATACTTCATCTGAGACCATTTTAGTTATGGATTTTGGTTCTCAATACAGTCAATTAATTGCAAGAAGAGTTAGAGAAAATAATGTTTATTGCGAAATTGTTAATCATAATGCACCTTTAGATTCTATAAAACACCTGTGCATTAAAGGAATAATCCTGTCAGGTGGACCTGCAAGTGTATATTCTGAAAATGCTCCTATAGCACCTGAATGGGTTTATGAAATTGATGTACCTATATTAGGTATATGTTATGGAATGCAAGTTATGGTGCATCAATTAGGTGGAAATGTTAACCCTAGCAACAAAAAAGAATTTGGGCACTCGGAATTAAATATTTCTGATATAAAACATGATTTGTTCAATGATATTGATTTAAAAATACAAGCATGGATGAGTCACGGTGATAAGATTACTAAATTGCCTGAGGGTTTTAATACGTTGGCTTTTACTAATAATTCGCCAATTGCTGTAATTGGGGATTCATATAATAGAATTGGGTTGCAGTTTCACCCGGAAGTTAGTCATACACCCTTAGGAAATAAAATTATTAATAATTTTTTGTATAAAATTTGTGGTTGTAGTGGTAAATGGACTCCAGAAAATTTCGTATTGAATTCAATAAATTTGATTAGAAATCAAATAGGTGATGGTAAAGTTATATGTGCTTTATCTGGAGGTGTAGATTCTTTAGTTGCAGCTTCATTAATTCATAAAGCCATTGGAGATCAATTGACCTGCATTTTCGTTAATAATGGCTTGATGAGAAAAGAAGAGCCTGAACGTATATTGGAAACATTTAATAAAAACATGAACATTAATTTAATTTATAAGGATGCTTCAGAGTTATTTTTAACAAAATTAAAATCAGTAATTGACCCTGAAGAAAAGAGGAAAATTATAGGTAAAGAATTTATTAGAGTATTTGAAGAACAATCATTAAATTTGGGTGAAGTTGATTTTCTTGCTCAGGGAACTCTTTATCCTGATGTCATAGAAAGTAAAACTAGCGAAAATGAAATATCTGCAAAAATAAAAACGCATCATAATGTTGGTGGATTACCAGAAAACATGAAATTGGATTTAGTTGAACCTTTGAGGTATTTATTTAAAGATGAAGTTAGGAATGTAGGTTTAGAGCTTGGATTACCGGAGGAAATGGTATTTAGACAACCTTTTCCAGGACCAGGTTTAGCTATAAGGACATTAGGAGAAGTTACTAAAGAGAAATTAGATATATTAAGAGATTCTGACTGGATTGTAATGGATGAAATCAAGTCTAATGGTTTATATCGAGATCTTTGGCAAAGTTTTGCTGTTTTAACTGATACGCATACGGTTGGAGTATCAGGTGATTTTAGGACTTATGGATATTTAATTGCTATAAGGGCAGTTACTAGCGCAGATGCTATGACTGCTGATTGGGCTCGATTACCTTATGATGTTTTATCTAAAATATCAAATCGAATTGCTAATGAAGTAAAAGATGTTAACAGGGTTGTTTACGATATTACTAGTAAACCTCCAGGAACTATTGAATGGGAATGAAAACCTTAGTGAATAATTCAAATAGAAAAACGGCTAATGCAAAAAATCAAGTTGATAATGAGGATGTTAGAGTAACTGAATACCATTTTATTCCTGGTGCTGAAACTACATTTCATAAACATATATTTGATTATGTTGTAATCCCTTTAACTGATGGAGAGTTATTATTGATAAATTCAGAAGGAGAAGAAATAAGATCAAAGTTATCAAGAGGCTTATCATATTTTCGAAATTCAGGTATTGAACATAATGTAATCAATGTTGGGAAAAAAGATCTAATTTTTATTGAATTAGAAATAAAAGGTAATTTTAAAGAGAAATAATTTTAATATATTTAATGAAAGAAAAATGGTTACATTATGTCTGATAAATTAAAGATACTTGTAGTTGGTAAGGGGGCTAGAGAGCATGCTTTAGCTTGGAAGGTATCACAGTCTTCTTTAGTGGATGATATTTTTGTGGCACCCGGTAATGGAGGTACTGCAGAAATTGCTAAAAATATCGATATTTCTGAAACAGATATTTCAAGGCTACTTGATTTTGTATTGAAAGAAAAAATTGATGTAACTATAGTAGGCCCTGAGAGCTCATTAGAAGTTGGTATAGTAAATCTTTTTAGATCTAGAAATTTGAAGATATTTGGGCCAACAAAAGAAGCTGCTTTAATTGAAACTAGTAAGGATTTTGCTAAGAAATTAATGGTAGATAATGATATACCAACTGCAGATTACAAAACATTCGATTCTTATGCTGATGCAAAAGAACATATTAGGTTAATAAAATTTCCTTGTGTTATTAAAGCAGATGGATTAGCAAGTGGAAAAGGTGTGGTTATAGCAAATACATACGATGAAGCTAATAGATTCTTGTATGAACAAATGATTGAAGAAAAATTTGGTAGTGCTGGTAAAAAAGTAATTATTGAAGAGTTTTTAATCGGTGAAGAAGTTAGCGTATTTACTTTTGTAGACGGAAAAAATATTTCAAATGTTATAGCTGCATGTGACTATAAGAAATTATTGGAAGGTGACTTGGGGCCTAATACAGGAGGAATGGGAGCCTATTCACCTCCAACATATTGGAATCATGATTTGTCAGAGAATATAAAAAATAAAATTATATACCCTACTATTAATGCATTATCAAATTTAGGAACGCCATATTCGGGAATTCTTTATAGTGGTTTAATATTAACTGAAAATGGACCCAAGGTATTAGAATTTAATTGTAGGTTTGGGGATCCAGAGGCTCAAACAATATTGCCATTATTAAAAACAGATTTAGCAGATTTGATTTTGAAAATTTCTGATAATAAACTAAATGATATAAATGTTCAATGGGCTGATAAAAATTCAGTATCGATTGTTCTAGCATCTGGAGGCTATCCTGAGAAGTATGTTACGGGTTATACTATAGATGGGATTGAAGAAATTAGTGATTCAGTATTAATATTTCATGCAGGTACTGATATAATTCCTTCTTCCAAATTACTTGTTACTAATGGTGGTAGAGTTTTGACATTAACATCTTTAGGTAATAATTTAAATGATGCAAGAAATAAAGTTTACTTAAATTTGAGTAATAATATATTATTTGAAAATATGTTTTATAGAAAAGATATTGCTATATAAAATAAAAAAACAATTTATATGAAATAAGGAGATAAAAATTGGGAAATGATCATATATTAGTATCAGTATTAACAGGGAGTAAATCAGACTTACCAGTTATGGAAGCCTGTGTTGATATATTAAATGAGATGGGTATTCCAAATGAAATAAAAGTTATTTCAGCTCATCGTAATCCTAAAAAACTAATGGAATATGTAACTGGATTAAAAGATAATGGGACAGAGGTTGTAATTGCTGGGGCTGGTGGAGCAGCTGCTTTACCTGGAGCGATTGCTTCGTGGACTACATTGCCAGTCATAGGTGTTCCAATTGCATCAAGTGAATTAAAAGGAGTAGATTCTTTATATTCCATTGTACAAATGCCTCCAGGTATTCCTGTAGCATGTGTTGCCATAGGTTCATGGGGTGCTAGAAACGCAGCTTATTTTGCTTTACAAATATTGGGGTTAAAATATAGTGATTTTAAAGAAAAATATGAAAATTATAGAAGTAGCTTAAATAAGTAAATATATTTATAAAGAGAAATAGTTAATGATTGATAGATATTCAAGAGACCAAATGAAAAAAGTTTGGTCTGAAAATAATAAATATGATAAATGGCTAGAAGTAGAAATATCAGTATGCCAAGCCTGGCATAAACAAGGTGTAATACCTAAATCAGATATAGATAAATTAGAAAAATGTAATTATGATTTTGATAAGCTTAATGATATTCTAAAAGTTACTAGGCATGAAATGACAGCCTTTTTGCAGTCAATTACTGATGTGATTGGTCCTGAAGGAAGATGGCTGCACCTTGGTCTTACAACAAGTGATGTATGGGATACAGCAACAAGCCTGCAATTAATCGATGCCGCAAATATTTTATTAGAAGATGTTGCAATATTACTAGATACGTTAAAAATCCAAGCACTTAAATATAAGAATACATTAATGGTAGGCAGAACACACGGTGTTCATGCCGAGCCAATTACTTTTGGTTTAAAATTAGCCTTGTGGTGGGATGAAATGAGAAGAAACCAAAATAGATTGATACAAGCAAAGGAAGAGATATCAGTTGGTAAAATTTCTGGGCCAGTAGGGACGTTTGCTACAGTAAATCCAGAATTAGAGAATTTTGTTTGTACTAAGCTTGGAATTTCACCAGCACCAGTTTCAAACCAAATTATACAAAGAGATCGCCATGCTAGATTTTTAACTACTTTAGCTGTAATTGCTGCATCACTAGAAAAGATAGCTACTGAAATCAGAAATTTACAACGTACTGAAATTAGGGAAGTTTCTGAGCCATTTCCTAAGGGACAACCTGGGTCTTCTTCTATGCCTCATAAGAGAAATCCTGAATTGTCAGAGAGAATTTGTGGTATTTCAAGATTGATACGAGGTAATTCAATGGCAGCATTAGAGAATGTAGCATTATGGTCTGAAAGAGATATTAGTCATTCTTCAGTAGAAAGAATTATTTTACCTGATTCTTGCTTAGCTTTAGATTATGCCTTATTTATTACAAATCAAATAATAAAGGATTTAAATGTAAATGTTGAGAGAATGGAATATAACTTAGAAATGACTAAAGGAGTTTTGTTTTCTCAAAGAGTATTGTTGGCCATGATAGAAAAAGGATTTGCGAGAGAAAAAGCATATTCGATTGTTCATGATTTATCAATGAATAGTTGGAATGAAAATAAAGATTTTCGTGATTTAGTAAGAAATAATCAAATTATTACATCTACCCTACAATCAGATGAAATTGAAGATTTATTTAATTATAAATACTATGTAAGATATGTAGATGAAGTTTTTTTAAGGTTAAATTTTTAAAAAATTAATTATTAATATAGGAGATAATATGAAATCAATTGAGAAAGTTAATTTGCCAAACCTGCTTTACAGAGGTAAAGTTAGGGATACTTTTCCTATGAGTGATGATAGATTACTGATAGTTGCAACAGATAGAATTTCTGTGTTTGATGTAGTCCTGCCTAGTACAATACCTGGTAAAGGAATTGTACTATCGAAAATTTCTTCTTTTTGGTTTGACTTAACTAAAGATATTATTCCTAATCATCTAATTGATTTAGCTACTGATACTAAAGAATTAGATATTGATACTGAGATATTACAAAGAGGTAGTATTGTAAAAAAAGCTGAAAGAATTGATGTTGAGTGTGTTGTAAGAGGATATATTACTGGCTCAGCTTGGTCAGAATATAAAAAAACTGGCAAAGTAGCTGGATTCGATATGCCATCTGATTTAAAGGAAGGAGATAAATTTCCTAGCCCTCTTTTTACTCCTACAACTAAAGCTGAAGTTGGACATGATGAACCATTAACAATTGATGAAGTGAAAGATATGGTAGGAAAAGATATGGCGGATAGATTGGAATCAATTACTATTGAAATTTATAACTTTGCACATGATTTTGCATTGTCTAAAGGTATACTGATTGCTGATACCAAAATGGAGTTTGGTGTAATTAATGGCGAATTAACTTTAATTGATGAATTGCTAACTCCTGATTCTAGTAGGTTTTGGGATTTGAATGGATATAGTCCTGGTAAATCTCAGCCAAACTATGATAAACAATTTGTTAGAGATTGGGTAGACTCCTCTGGCTGGGATCATGAGCCACCTGCACCTAAGTTACCTTTAGATATAATAAATAAAACACAAGATAGGTACCTCCAAGCTTATAATAAGTTAACTGGCTTGGATATTAACTAATATAATTTGGAGAATTAAATGAGTAAATTAAGTGCTTCTCAAGTTAGGGCAGCGAGACGTGAAAGAAGAGATAAAAAAAAGAAAATATTTAGAATAGCTACTACATCAGTAGTGTCAATGATAGCTTTAATTTTTGTTATTTCTTTTTTGTTGCCAAGCTTACCGATATTTGATAGATCAAATGATGTACCAGATGGACCTGGTAAACGTATGGCTGATCAGGGAAGACAACATATTGGTCCTGGAGACACACATCCTAATTATAACTCTTATCCTTCTACATCTGGCTGGCATTATCCTCAACCACTTGCACCAGTGAGATGGGGTATACATTCTACATATATTGAAGATGAATATTATATTCATAACCTTGAGCATGGAGGAATAGCTATATTTTACAATTGTGAAGTTGATTGTCCTGAATTAGTAAGCCAATTAAGTCAAGTGGTAGATAAAGCAGTTGGAGGAGGCATGAAAGTAGTTATGGCTCCCTACCCTGGTATGACTACAAAAATAGCCTTAACTGCTTGGAATTTTATAGATATTTTTGATGAATTCGATGAGGATCGTATAATAAAATTTATTAATAGTCATGAAAGTTCACCGAATTCTCCGGAACCAAATTTTAGGTAAATATTGTGTTTGAGGTAAAAATTACAATTAATTTAAAACCGACTGTTAATAATCCTGAAGGGTTAACAATTAAGAGTAGTTTAGAAAGTTTAGGTTTTAGTAATCTAAATAGTGTAAGAGTTGGTAAGAATATAATAGTTAAAATAGACTCAGATGATAAAAATGAAGTTATTCTTCAAGTTGAAGAAATGTGTAGTAAATTGCTTGCTAACCCAATAATTGAGCAATATGAATTTGATATTAATCAGATATAGTACCCTTAGTACTAGGTATAGTATCCTTTTGTCTTTCATCTGTTGTTAGTGCAAACCTTATAGATTTAGCTAAACTTTTAAATATTGATTCGGCAATATGATGGTTGTTTTGACCAGATATTAATTTTACATGTAAGTTGAACTTGCCTTCTCTTGCAAAAGATTCTAAAAAGTGTCTGATCATATCAGCAGGCAATCCTCCAAGGTCACTGTCAGATATTTTTATATCTAATACAGAATATCCTCGTCCACTAAAGTCAACTGCGGTGAAAGCTAATGATTCATCTAAAGGTACAAACGCATGCCCCATTCGATTAATACCTTTATGGTCTCCGAGTGCTTCATTTAAAGCTTTTCCTAATATTATTCCTAAATCTTCTATTGTATGATGCCATCCTGTTTGGATGTCTCCTTTTGCAATAATGTCCATGTCTATCAAGCTATGACGAGATAATTGTGCTAAGAGGTGGTCCATCATTCCATTACCTGTAGTTATATTTTGTTTTCCTGTACCATCTACATCTAATTTTATTGATATTTGAGTTTCATTTGTATTTCTGCTAAGTTCTGTTTTTCTTTTTTGCAAAGTTCTATTCCCTTTTCTTATAAATTTAAATTTTTATAATTTGTTTAGAAATTTTTCTATATATTTTATTAAAATATCTGTTTGAGATGGAGTTCCAATAGCTATTCTAAAGAAATTTTTTAGTCTATTTGTATTAAAATATCGAACAAAAATACCATTATTTGCTAATTGATCGACTATTATTTTTGCTTTACCTTCATCTAGTTCGCAAAGAATATAATTTCCATATGAAGGGAAAGGCTTTATATTATTTATTTTTTGAAGTATATTAAACATTCTATTACGTTCATTAATTATCAGTTCAACATTTTTTATTAAATTGTCACAATCATCAAGAGAAGCTAAAAGGGCTACTTCTGCAGCAATATTAACATTATATGGAGATTTTATATCTATTATATGATTTATTAAAATTGGGTTTGCTAAAGCATATCCAATTCTTAAACCAGCCAAACCAGCCCATTTACTCAAAGTCCTTAGAACTATTAAATTTTCATGTTCTTTAACAAGTTCAGCTACAGTATGTCCTGAAAATTCGTAATACGCTTCATCAATTACAACTAACTTTCCCGTCTGTAGAAGTCTTAATACTTGATCTTTTGAACATATATTACCTGTAGGGTTATTAGGCGAACTTACAAATATTATTTTTGTATTATCATTAATTTTGTTTTCTAAAGCTTTTATATCTATTTCAAAATTTTTATCTCTAGGTACATTTATAATTGATGCACCTGCTATACGCGCACAAAACCCATACATTGCAAATGTTGGTTCAAAATCAATTATATTATCTCCATAAGAAATAAATAATCTAAAAATTAAATCTATCAACTCATCACTGCCTGCTCCAGCAATTATATTTTCTGTAGGCATATTTGTATATTTAGACAAACTATTTCTTATTTTTCTTTGTAATGGGTCTGGATATATATGTAAAGGAGCATTTTCAAGAGCTTTTATAGCCTTTTCGGATCCTCCATATGGGTTTTCATTTCCATTAAGTTTGAGAATATTTTCTTTTTTTATTCCAGATTTTTGAGCTAATACTTCTGGGGGATCTACAGGTTCATAGACTTTCATTTTTAAAAGGTGAGGTTTAATTAATTTTTCTATTTTTATATTCATAGTTAATAATCCAATGAGAATAGTTTTATTTATTTTGATAAATCTTATTCTACACTAATTTTTGGATTTCCTTATTTTTAAAGCGTTAAAATGGCCATATAATCCTTCTGCTTGAGCAATTATTGAAGCAGTTTCTCCTAATTCTAGTGCTAAAGATTTATCTAAAGATAAAACAGGGCTATATTTAAGAAACGTATGAACACCAAGTCCAGAATTGAACTTAGCTGAACCTCCAGTCGGCATAACATGGCTTGGTCCAGCTATATAATCACCTAGTACTTCATGAGAAAATTCTCCTATAAAAATTGCTCCAGCATTTTTTATTTTGTCTATGTGGCTTAAAGGGCTATCTATCATAAGAGATAAGTGTTCGGGTGAAAAAATATTTGCTAAATCAAATGCATCTTCTAAATTATCTAATACAATAATTGCGCCTTGGGTTTCAATTGATAATTTAGCAGTTTCTGATCTTGCCATTTTAGGAATTGCGTTGGTAATTTTTTCTTTTACTTCTTTTCCTATTTTTTCTGATGTAGTTATTAAAATTGGTTTTGCTAAGATGTCATGTTCAGCTTGAGCTAATAAATCTGCACAGCAGTAATCAGAATTTGAAGATTTATCTGCAATCAACATAGCTTCAGTAGGACCAAATAGTCCATCAATTCCAACTTGCCCGAACAGTAGTTTTTTTGCTAGTGTAACAAATATATTCCCAGGGCCACAAATCATATCAACAGCTGGTACTGTTTTTGTTCCATAAGCCATTGCAGCTATTGCTTGGGCACCACCTATTTGGAAAATATCATCTACTCCCGATATATCGGCAGCTACTAATATAGATGGATCAGGTGGAGAGTTGTTTTTTGTAGGGGTACATAGAATTATTTTTTCTACTCCTGCAATTTTTGCAGGTGTCACTGTCATTATTACTGTTGATGGATAAGTAGCAGTACCACCTGGAGCATAAGTTCCAATAATATTCATAGGTTGAATTATCTGCCCCCATCCTTTTTCTTTATCCATCCATGATTTTGGTAAGGTTTTACTATGAAAATCTGCTACTCTTTCTGAGGCTATTTTTAATGCTTCTATTAATTTTAATGGGACTTTATTGTACGCATTTTTTATGTCTTCATTGGATACTTTTATTTGGTCTATATCAAAACCATCTAATTTTGATGTGTATTTTTTTACAGCTTTATCTCCTTTAATTTTTACTTCATCTATTATCATTTCAACAATTTGAACTGGAGATAATTTTTTTCCAAAGATTTTTTTATTAGATTCTAATATTAATTCTAAAGTTTCATTTGGAATATTATCAATTCCAAATTTTCTTAAATCTAACAGAAATTTTTTAGCATCCTCTAAACCTTTAATTAATTTCATGATATTAAGCTTCCAATTAATTTCGTTGTAATATCAATAGTATCTTTTTCATATTTAATTATTTCATTTTTCGATACTTTAGAATATATCTTTTCTAAATTAGAATCAATTGATTCTAAAAATGAATCTGCCATAAGGATTACTGATTTATTTGAATTATTTTTTTCAATTCTTTTAGCCATAAATTTCAATCTTTCCCATGAAAAATCTTTTGATAAAAAATTCGTAACCCATTCTCTCCATTCTATTAATTTATTATTATTAATAAATTTAATATTTAGAGATTTGGATGCAGTTCTTATACAGATTAGTGAATTATTTAAAACTGGCCAGGCTTGTTTATCCATGTCTAATTGAACGGCCCTATCCATTAACAAACCAAATATTTCATCATTATATATTGATTTGTTTCCAAAATATGGCCTGAATATTTTATTAATCCACATTTCATCAGCTATTAAGTGCGAGATATATCCAGCAAAAAAAGCTTGTGTTTCGGAGTTCTGTTCACGTATATTTTTTAGTTCAGGATATTTTATTAAAATCTTTTCTACTCCTGTGCCAATTTTATTAACAGATAAAGTTGAGAAATGGTATTGCTCTCTATTCTCTTTTGAAATTACATGCATATCAGGTGAGGTAGATCCAAGTAAAAAATATCCAATATTTTTAGAAATAATATGTAAATTTATTTTACTTGAAGATAACTTAGCTAGTTGAATATGTTTAGGTAAATTAGGCAATTAATTATCCATAATTATAATATTAATCAATACTTAAAATATATATTCTGGATTATAGACTTTTATATTTTTCCCTCCAGAACCTTTTATAGCTTTAATTACTAAAAGTAAGTCTTGCTTAATTATCATGATTTCTAATTTGTATAATTTTTCTTTTGAATGGTTATATATTTCAGATATAGTTATATCGGAGCTATCAATAAAAGAATTAAGTTTTTTTAATAGCCTATTAGAATTATTTACGTTTAAGTTAGCTGTTATAATATATGATTCAGAAGCATAGATATGTGATTCAATTGTATTTATTAACATTTGAGATAATTCAAGTTTAGATTTGTTAGACTCTAATATCTTCTTGTTACCAATTAAAATTGCTTGTGAATTTAATATAGTGCCACCTTTAATAGTTTTTAAATTGTTTTCTCTCATTGTTGTACCGCTAGAAGAAATGTCAGCAATTATATCAGCAAATCCCATTTCTGGGGCAACTTCTAAAGTACCATCTGACCTTATTAATGAGAAATGGTTAATTCCGTTTTCAATTAAGTGTTTTTTTACAAGCCTTGGAAATTTAGTAGCAATTTTCAATACCTTTCCTTTATTTCTAAATTCCATAGTTAGATCAGTCAGGTCTGCTAAAGAAGAAATGTCAATCCAAGAGTTCGGTATTTCTAATAAGAGACTACATCCTCCGAATTTTAAATCATTTATCAATATAGAAGTATTACTATCTTTTTCTTTTAATTCTAAGTATCTATCTAATCCAACAATGCCTAATTCCGCACTCCCTTCTTCTACTTTTGATGTTATATCTGAAGTTCTTTGGAATAAAATATTGATCCCATTTAAATTAGGTATTATTGCAGAATATTTTCTTGGATTTGATCTGTATACAGGGATGCCTGATTTTGATAAGAATTTTAAAGTTGGATCATATAATGCTCCATTACTTGGTATAGCTAGTTGTATTTGGGTATTTTTTCTCATATTATTTGCCATTAATTATTTCTAAAACTTTTTGTATATTTTCAAGTGAATATGCGAAACCCAAAGCGGGCACCATTTCCCGTCCTCCAAGAATTTGCACAAGCTCATCATATCTACCACCTCCACCTAGATGTATTAATTCTGATTTATTTTGATAGTTTATATCAAAAATAATACCAGTATAATATTCAAGTCCACGAATATGTGCAGGAACTAAATTAATATTAGCATTAGGCCCAATAGTTTTTTCAATTGAATTAGAGATTTCTTCTAAAGGGATTAACAATTTTTCTGGAATAGAATTTTCTTGGAGTATTTTTCTAGTTTCATTTAAAGCTTTTTCAGGCGGAGCATCTATTTTTACTAAACTTTTAGTTAAAAAAATTGCATCTTTTAATGCCTGACTGTTATCTGAATATTTTCTTTTTTTAAATAAACGTTTAATGATGTCATCAGGCGACCTTTGTCCAACTGTGCTATTTAAATGTTCTTTTAGAACAATATCTGAAAAATCGAGTTTATTTTCTTTATCAGGTGTGTTTTGGGGATTATTTTTTGTATTATTAAAAATACCTAATTTTTCAGCTTTATATATAATATCTTCAGTTGTTATTTTATTGGATTGTATAGATTGTAAGTTGTTTAGTATTAGGTTTATTGCAGGGTTTGATAATTCAAAAACCGTTAATATTTTATTTAGAAATTCTAGATTTCCAATTTTAATTTTTGTTTTATCTATTCCAATTAATTCTAAGGCTTTTATTGACATATATAATATATCAGAATCTATTTCTAAACCATTTTGGCCTATTAGCTCTATACCTATTTGATTACGTTGTTCTAAACCATCTATCTGATTTGGATTATATGCGAATACTGGTCCATTATATTGGAATTTTAATGGTAAATCGTCGGGTTCATATATCTTTAAAAAATTTTTTATTATAGATGTTGTAAATTCAGGTCTTAAACTAACACTGCGCCCACCAGGGTCTACGAAAGAATATAATTTACTAGATAGTCTTACTCCTGATTTACGAGTAAAAATATCTGAATCTTCAATTAATGATGTACTTGTTGGAATATAGCCTTTAGTAGTAAAAAAGTTTTTTATATTGTCAATAGTATCAATAATTTTTTTATTTGTCTTATCAAAATCTATATTTGGTAATTTAGATGCTGTCATGATCATTTGTCTCTAAAAAATATTTTTGTATATTTAATTATATATTTAATTATATTAAAATTCAGTTATAAAACCTAATGATTTTAGATATATATATTAATTATTGGAAATCTTTTCAAAAACTTTATCAATACTATTTAAAGTTATTTTAATATCTTCTAAATTATGTTCTGTTGAAATAAACCAAATAGATCCCGAATAGTCTCCATATTCAATTCTTACTCCATTTTGAATCATGAGGCTATAAAATTTTTTGTAAATTGAATTACTTTTTTTTGGTTTTTCTAAATCATCTATAAATGATAGTTTAAACATTGGGCCATCGCCTTGAATTAAAATAGGAATATTATATTTTAAGGCATGTTCTTTAATCCCATTTATTAACTGTGCACCTATTTCATACAATTGCTTATAGATACTTTTCTCATTACTAATAAGGTATGATAAAGCAGCATTTGATGCACTTAATGACATAATATTAGAATTTAAGGTTCCTCCATGGTAAACTTTATTTTTTTCTAATAAAGACATTATGTTAAGTTTTCCACAGATCATTGATATAGGGAAACCTCCTCCAAGTGCCTTGGCAAAAGTTGATAAATCAGGTTTTATATCACATAATTTTTGAGCTCCACCTATAGATAATCTGAATCCAGTTATTACTTCATCAAATATTAAAATTATTTGCCATTTATCACACAAATATCGAAGACTTTTCAAAAATTCCTTATTTATTTCACAATCTGGAGCTGGACTAGTAATTATGGAAGCAATTTCATGGTGATTATTTGAAATTATATTATTCAACAATTCAATATTATTCCACGGAACTGTGATAATATTCTTAAATAATTGATTAGGAATACCTTCAGAAGCTAGCATTGATCTATCTTGATTATTAATTTGAGGCACTAAAGTATTATCAGTCCATCCATGGTATTGACCTTCAAACATTATTATTTTTGATTTTTTAGTAAAAGCTCTAGATAGTCTTAATGCCAGCTCTACTATTTCTGTGCCTGTAGTTGCATATCGTACTAAATCGGCTGATGGAATTATTGATTTTATTTTTTCAGATAATTCTATTTCTAATTTGTTTGCAGTTCCAAATACTTGACCATACTTAATATGTTTTTCTACTTCTTTAAGAATGAATTTAGGAGAATGTCCAAACATTAAAGGACCTCTTCCTAAAATATAGTCAACATATTCATTTTGGTCTATATCATAAATACGAGATCCTATGCCTCTATTAAAAAAAGGAGGTGAAGGTAATTCTCTAATCCTAGAATTACTACTAACACCCCCAGCGAGTGAGTTTTTTGCTTTTGCGAATAAATTTATTGATTTTGAAATATCCATATAAAATGTATTTCTATAAAGATTTTTTTATATCAAGTATTTAATTTATTTCCAGCCTAAACCACCGTCATCTTTTACTTTTAATGAAACTCTATGACCTTTGTCACACCTATAACGTTCTTCTTTCATATCGCGCCTTTTACCTGATAAAGAAGTTTGTTCCATGTGTGTAGTGCAAAAAGGGCAAGTCACATCATACACTGCTCTATTGCCCAATCTATAAAGTTCAATATTAACTAGAGTGTTGTTTAAAGATTCTGATTCACCAATGTATCTTAATACATACTTAGTGCCAGAGTTAACTACATTTTTAGTCTTTTTGATTTTTTCTTTATATTCATAATCAACGAATCCACATTGAATACATTGTGGCTCATAGTATGTAATTCGTAGTTTTGCACTACATCTAGGGCAAAGTATTTTTTGTTTTTCAACCTGTTTCTTTTCAGGTTGAATAGGCCTAGTAGAAGGGATTGTTAATGTTGAAATTATAGGTTTAGCAACTGGGGTAACCATCCTGGTCTCCTTTATGTTATATTATACAATTTTTTGCATTGTCTTAGATTTGTATAAAAAAGTCAAGTCCAATTATTTATTTTATATTTATATATTGTTTTATATCTATACAAAATTTATATAAGAATAATATAAATTAATTATCTGTGTATATTTTATGAAAAATATTATGTAGAGAAAAAAAATAATTTAATATAAAATAAATAATTATTTTTAATTGATTTAACGATGTCGAGGTTGATTTATTTATGTTGTCTGGTATTAGAGTACTTGATATAGGATCAGGAGTTTCTTCTGGTTATTGTTCAAAAATATTTTCTGATTTAGGTGCTGAAGTAATAAAAATAGAATCTTCTAAAGGTGATTCTGTCAGATATATGGGCCCTTACCCTGAAGATAAATTTCATATCGAAAAAAGTGCGATGCATTTATCATTAAATCTTGGTAAGCGTAGTATAGTATTAGATTTAAAAAATGACATAGATATTAAAAAATTTTTAAGATTATCTAGTACTGCAGATATTATTATAGAGAATCATCCTTTAGGCGAATTAGATAAATTAGGTATTGGCTATGATGTTATAGAAAATTTAAATAAAGAGATTATATTTACTACTATCACTCCATTTGGAAATAAAGGACCGTATAAAAATTATAAGCTTACAGATTTAGTTCTTTTTCATATGGCTGGACATTCTCACGGCTTATTAGGGCCTGTAGAAAATCCTGAAATTGTTCCACCAATTAGAGCTGGAGGTTATCAAGCAGAATTTGTAGTTGGAATGGCTGCTGCAACTGCTACAATGATAGCCTTATATAGAAAGATATCTAAAAATAAAGGTAGCCATATTACTATTTCATCATTTGAATCTATGGTTACTCAATTAATTAGTGGTTTAGCTAACTGTGCATATGATAAACCTGTTCCATCAAGGGATTTGAGTTTGCAAAAAGAAGCCTCTGTTGGTGGAATGGTTACAGCTATAGGAGGCATTTTACCTTGTAATGATGGTTATGTAGCTATTTCTCCTAGAGAAGATGCACAATGGGAAAGATGGGTACAAGTAATGGATTCACCTGAATGGACTAATCAAGACCGTTTTAAAACTAGAGAAGGAAGGCAAGATAACTATAGAGATTTATGGGATTTAATAAGTGAATGGACAATAAAAGAATCAAAATTTGATATTGCTCGTAAAGGTCAGAATAAACGTATTCCTTGTTTTCCTGTTAATACTATAGAAGATTTGATGACCGATAAGCATTTATCAGAAAGAGAGTTTTTTATAGAATTGGATCATCCTTATGTGGGTAAACTTAAATATCCAGGAGTTGCTTATAAATTATCTAACCCTCCTTCAAATGTATTTAAGCTTCATGCCCCTATTTTAGGACAAGATAATGATATGATTTCTGAATTAATTGGAGAAAAAAATGAATGATTTACCGTTAAAAGGAGTAAGAATTGTTGATTTTAGTTGGATTATTGCTGGTCCAACTGCTACTCGCCATCTTGCATTAATGGGAGCAGAAGTTATTAAAGTTGGTAGTGCTAGAAGAATTGACCCTTCATTTAAATACCCTCCATTTCAGGTGTATAATCAATCAAAAAAATATGTATCTTTAAATATTTCTAAACCTGAAGGACTTAAGTTAGCAAAAGAGCTAGTATCTATATCAGATATAGTGATAGAAAATTTTGCTGTTGGAGTAATTGATAGATTAGGATTAGGCTACGAATCCTTGAAAGAATGTAAGTCAGATATAATCATGATTTCTTCTTCAGGGACTGGACACTCAGGACCTGATAAAGATTATGTTGCATATGGTAGCTTATTGCAGCATTATACTGGTTGGAATTCTATATCTGGTTATCCAGACAATGAACCAATTAAAGGAGGTCTATGGGCTGATCCATGGGTTGGACTTGAGATAGCTATGTTGTCTTGTGCAGCTTTAACTAATAGGTTAACTACTGGACTAGGACAGTATATAGATTTTTCAATGTCTGAAGCTCTGACTTCTACTTTGCCTGAAGCGATATTGGATTATCAAATGAACAAAAGAGTTGTTACTCCTCAAGGTAATAAAGATAGAAATTATGTTCCTCATGGAGTATATAAATGTAAAGGAAAAGACCGCTGGATAGCTATAGCTGTCACAGAAGATAATCAATGGCAAAATTTATGTAAAATTATTAATAGAGAAGATTTAATTACAAATGATAGGTTTTCTAGTAATGAATCTAGATTATTAATTGAAGATGAGGTGAATAGTATAATATCTCAATGGACAAAAGACTTAGAGGATGAAGAAGCTATGAAAATATTGCAATCAATAGGAATTGCTGCAGGTCCATCTTTAGATATAGGTAGAGTTTATGAAAATAAGCAATTAAAAGATTCAGGTTACTTTGCACCTTTTATCAACACTGACGGGGAAACTAGAGAACTTCCTCTTTTACCATGGCATTTTAAAGATGATTTGGAATTAAATATGACTCCAGTACCTAGTTTAGGAGAAGGTAATGAATATGTTTTTAGAGACCTGTTGGGATTGTCTGAAAAAGAAATATTAGATTTTAAAAACGAACAAATAATTTATTAATTTTATATTAACATTTGGAGGTGATTTTGGGAGTAATTTATAATACTAAAGATGGTATTGGATATATCACAATAGATAATCCAAAAAAAGCTAATATATTAGATAGAGAAACTTCAAATGAAATTAGTGAAGTATGGAATGAAGCTTGGGAAGATAGAGATGTTAGAGTAATTATTTTGACGGGATCAGGGGATAAATATTTTTGTGCTGGTCATAATCTTGCTACTAGACCTGAAGTAACTGAAGAGCAAAGAGAACGAATTCGTGCTGAGAACGCTTTTTGGCCATTGAGTGGAACTGTTAATGGAGCTAGGACTGGTGCTTCTGGCCACTTAGGTGACCATTATCCACAGATTTGGAAGCCTGTAATTGGAGCAATTAATGGATGGGCTGCAGGAGCAGGGTTTTATTCTATGCTTACTTCTACTGATATCAGGATTGCTTCTGAAGAAAACGCAAAATTTAAATTTGCTTTATTAAGTCAAGGCTGGGTTGGAGGTGGCCCTGGAGCAACTTATTTAGTTCGTCAAATAGGTTACGCTGATGCGATGAGAATATTATTAACAGATGAGCCTTTTGATGCAAAAGAAGCTTTAAGAATTAACTTGATAAATGAAGTTGTTCCTCATGAGTCATTAATGGATAGAGCTGAAGAAATTGCTAGGCACATTGTAAGTCTTCCTCCACTAGCTGTCCGTATGATGAAAGAATTTGTAATTAGGTTCAGAGATATACCAGTTACTGAAGCTTGGAGAGTCCAAACCTTAATGAATAGTTTATTAACTCAACTTAGTCAAGATGGAGAAGAAGGCAGAAATGCATTTTTAGAAAAACGCAAGCCAAATTTTACAGGTGGTATTTTAGAAAAAGGAGAGCCTTATCCTGAGTTGACTAAAGAAGAAAGAGAAATATTAGACGAAATCAGACGAGAGCAACTTGGTTAATATATTTTTGGAAGGTCTTCCCATTTTGTTGTGTAATGTTGAGAAACTTTGTTTCTACGTGTTTCCCATTCATACTTAATTCCTTGTGATGCATGAAATATGGTTTTTCGACCCATTGATTTATTGATATTATCTAATACTTTCATTAAATTGTCTTTTCGATATTCGTCGTATTTTATGAATAAATGACTTTGGATCTGGTTTTCAGGTACCAAATCAAGTAGGATAATACCGCATTTATGGTATCGATATCTGTTATCATAAATGCGTTTAATTAGATTTTTTGCAGAACGGATAATTAATCCAGTGTCTGATGTAGGTAAATCAAATCCCAATGTAGCACTTTTCTGGTATTGGGGTTCGTTTTTTCTAAATGGATTAGTTTTTAGAAAAACGTAAATCCCGTTAGTTTTACTCTTTTGAGTCCGTAGCTTTTCACAGGCTCTGGCTGCATAATTTGATATTGCTTCTTCTATTTTTTCTATTTCTATAATTAATTTCCCAAAGGATTTTGATGAGCCAATACTTTTCTTAGTAGTGCTAAGATTTATATCAATACATGATAACCCTCTAAGTTCATATACTATTCTTTCTAATACGATACTAAAATTATTACGTATAAATTTAGTATCGGTATTTTTTAATTCAAGTGCTGAAGATATTCCCAGAGCTCTGAGTTTTCTTCCCCATCGATATGATATGCCCCATATATCTTCTACAGGGATATCAGATATGATTTTATCCTTTGTAGAGGAATCATGTATGTCAAATATTCCATTTGCTCTGTGTTTTTTTGCTATACGATTAGCAATTTTAGAAAGTGTTTTAGTCGGAGCTATTCCAATAGATGTTGGTATTCCTGTCCACATAAAAATTTTGTTTCGAATGTGTTTAGCAATATCTGTTAAATTATTAGAGTTGAAATTGTCCAAGTGTATAAAGGCTTCATCTATAGAGTATATTTCTATATTGGGGATTATCATACTTAATGAATCCATAACACGTTGTGACATGTCACCATAAAACTGATAGTTTGAAGAGAAAACAGCTATATTATTTTTTTCTATAACTTGTCGATAATGATGATATGGAGCTCCCATTGGTATTCCGAGTTTTTTTGCTTCATTTGAACGTGCAACTATGCAGCCATCATTATTAGACAATACAAGTACAGGCTTATTATTTAGAGATGGATTGAATAACCTTTCACAAGATACATAGAAATTATTGCAATCTAAGAGTGCAAATTTACTCATCTAATTTATACTTTATGCAATACATTTGTGACTACTCCCCATATAATCACATCATTAGCTTCTGTGATTTTAATAGATGCATAGTCTTTATTTTCTGGTACAAGGTAAATTCCTTTAGGCGATTTATGTAGGCGTTTTACTGTTAGTTGTCCATCTATAGCAGCAATTATAATTTTCCCATCAACAGCTTCTATGCTACGGTCAACAACTAATATGTCTCCAGGGTGTATCCCCGCATTGATCATAGATGTTCCAGCTGCTCGCACGAAAAAAGTTGCAGAAGGATGCTTAATAAGGTGCTTATTTAAATCTAGTTTTCCTTCCATATAGTCATCTGCTGGAGAAGGGAATCCAGCTTGTACAGCGCAAGCATATAAGGGCAGCTTGTGTCCGCTTGTTTCAATATATTCTAATACTTCTTCAACCATACTTTTTGGAATTCGAATAGGCTTAGTTTGTTCTTTGTATTTTCCTTGGCCTTTAGGTCTTCCAGCTCCGAGACGTGCTCCACCTCTTGGCATTTTAATATCCTTAATATGTTTATTTATTATAGAATATTGTACAGTATTCAAAAATTAAATGCTACGGATGATTTCTAAGGAGGTTTATTATTTAGTAATCAGTCCTTTGGAGAATTCCTAATAAAAGGTTGGAAACACCTTGTTAATAATTATGAATTATTTGACCAGTTAATGCCATTTAATATGATTTTTTGAAATTCTTTTGTTTTAAAACTTAAACCATTATGTCCAAGCAATGTAACCATTACTTTGCCATTTCCATATTTTCTTGTCCACCCTAAAGGGTACTCCCCTGCTGGCATTAAAACAGGTTTATCTCTCCATTCATATGTTCCTTCATCTGCATTAGCAGTTAAAAATACTTCGTTGTCATTTTCATATTCAATGTTCATATATAATTCATCATTTGTTTCAAAATTTGGTACGTTATTTACTATTGGATGCTTTTTATTTGTTTTGACATTAAATTTGCTAAATGGAGGGTGGAAACTTTTAGCCATTTCCCATCCTCCTCCAGTTATTTCTCGATATTCTTGCCAATTGTCAGGAATGCATCCAGATATGTGTATACAGATGAATCCTTTTCCAGAACTGATTAAATTTTTCAAACATTCTTGTTGGGTTTTAGTAAAAGCTAAATTCCCTACTCTTAATGTATTAAACACCAATACATCAAATTGATTCATATAGGTTGTATTTTCAATTTTTGATGCGTCTTCTGTAATGATTGTTGAGTGCCCAGCATTAGTTAGGAATTCTTTTAAAATAGGTGTAGATTCTTCATATGGATGGTTTCCTCCAGATAGAATGAAAATATTCATAGTTTTTCTCCTATTATATTGATAAAATCATATTAAACAAATATAAGTTTTTTATCAATAATATTTAATTGATAAAAAACTTATATCTATTTGATTGTGAATCTAATTCTATGAATAAAATTAAAGTACTAGCTGCTGCAAGGCATCCTGGTCCAGCTGAATCAATTGCTTCAGTGGTAAAAAAATTAAGGGATAATGGGAATGATGTATTACTCTTATCTGTTAGAAATGATACCCCTGAAACTAAAATACATGGAGGTTCTAAAGATATCTTTGATATGAAATCTTTAGATAACATTGAAATTAGTAAAATAGGATATTCTGGAGATGTTATATCACTTAAACCTGAAGTTATAAAAAATTTTTTTAAAGAATATAATCCAGATAAAGTCATAGTTGGATGTTCTGCTGATTCTACAGGTGAAGAGATAGGAATTGAAGAAGTTGTTCTTGCAATTGCAAATTGTGAAAATATAGATTCTGTTCAAGTTCTAGATGGTTGGGATGTTTGGTTTCCAAAAATTAATGGTAACTTAGCTAATAGGTATGCAGCTATTGATGAACTTAATAAGGCTATTTGTATCAATAGAGGTTTATATAGTGAGCGTATATTTATAACTGGAAATCCTAGTATGGATTATTATAAAACAGAAATAAAAGAATACGTTAGTGATAAATTGAAATTAGATTTAGATATATCTAAATCTAAGAGAATATTAGTTTATTTTGGTCAAGCAGAAGTTTCTAATGGTTCTCCAGATCATTATATTACTTTAAAGTGGGTTATTAATTCTATGAAACCTTCAGATATATTAATTTTTTCTAAGCATCCTAGAGATCATAGAGATTATTCAAAAGTTTTGAATTTTGATAATTGTATCTATGATTTAGATATTAATAGTGATGAATTATTAAATATAGCTGATATTTGTATTACACATTATTCTACAATGGGTTTAAAGTCAGCAATTATGAATATACCTACAATTTGTATTTTATTACATGAAGATGCAAGGAGTACTCGTGATTTTTGTGGAAGTATTCCTTTAGATATAAATGGTGGATGTTATATAGCAGTTACTGAATATGAAGTAAACAATTTATTGTCAAAAAAATTAAAATATAATTCAGACCGTTTAAAGGCTAAATTGCAAATTGATTCTTTATCAACTCAAAGAGTATATGATTTATTATTAAGAAAATAATCAATCTATATTATTGCTATTAGATTCACTATATTCGTCTGATTTACCTGTAACTAAATAAATTACCCTTTCAGCTATATTAGTTGCTCTATCTGCGGTACGTTCTAGATCATGAGCTACCCATAATAAATACGTTGCTCTTTGAATAGTTTTTGAGTCTTCCAACATAAATCTTAATAAATCTTTATATACTTTTTTATATAAATCATCAATTTCATCATCTGCACTCATAATTGATGTAGCAGTAACTATGTCTCTATTTACTAATGAATCAATAGAATTCTTTAACATAGAAGATGTTTTTTCTGCCATTATGGGTATGTCAATTAAGGGCTTTAATGGTGGTTCATTTCCCATTGCTATAGATATTTTTGCAATTCCTTCAGCATAATCCCCTATACGTTCTAATTCATTTGAAATTAATAAGAAAACTACTATTTTTCTTAAATCTGTAGCAATTGGTTGTTGAGTAGCAATTAAGTGGATACATTTTTCTTCAATTTGGGTAGTTTTTTCATCAATATAATTATCTTGAAAAATTATCTCTTCAGCAAGTTTTAAGTCTCTATTTTTAAGAGCATCTATAGATCTTAATATAGATTTTTCTACCATGCTACTTAAATTTAGTAAGTCATCCTCTAGTAATTGTAATCCACGGTCGAATTCTTCTCTTGGCATAATTAATTCCTAACTGAACCTACCAGTAATATAGGCTTCGGTTCTTTCATCTTTTGGTTGGGTGAAAATTTGTTTTGTGTTGTCATGTTCTACAATATATCCTGATCTTTGATCATCCACCATAAGAAATACGGTTTCATCTGAAACTCTAGCAGCTTGCTGCATATTGTGAGTGACTATTACGATTGTGATATATGAAGATAAGTCTCTAATTAATTCTTCAACAGCTAATGTGGCAATTGGATCTAATGCTGATGCCGGTTCATCCATGAGTATTAATTGAGGTCTAACAGCTAGAGCTCTAGCAATACAAAGCCTTTGCTGCTGCCCACCAGATAGAGTTAAAGCACTCTTGTCGAGTCTGTCTTTAACTTCATCCCATAATGCAGCTTTAGTAAGGGATTCTTCTACAGCTTCTTCCATGTTTCCTTTAAATCCATTAACTTTCAAACCAAATGCTATATTTGCAAAAATTGATTTTGGGAATGGATTTGGTTTTTGGAATACCATACCAATTTGAGACCTGATTTTAATTGGGTCAATAGATTTTGAATTTATATTTGTTCCTTTATAAATTATATTTCCATCTACTTTAGCAGTTGTTACTAGGTCATTCATTCTATTAAAACATCTAAGCAAAGTACTTTTTCCACAACCAGATGGCCCTATGAATGCAGTTATTTTTTGATCTTGTATTTTTAGGTCTACATTTTTTAATGCATGAAAATCTCCATACCATACATTTAGGTGTTGTGCTTCCAATATAGTATTCATTCTTCCGACTCTCTTTGATATTTATTTCTTAAGAAAATTGCAATTGAATTCATAGATAATAATAGGGTTAATAATACTATAATGCCTGCAGCTGCAAGACCTCTGAAATCTTCCTGAGGCCTAGCTACCCAATTGTATATTTGTATAGGTAAAACTGTAAAACGAGATAATGGTCCATCTGGAACAAATCTTAAATATACAAGAGCACTAATAGCAATAACTGGAGCTGTTTCACCAACAGCTCTAGACATACCTAATATTATACCTGTTAATATACCAGGAGTTGCTGCAGGTAAAACTACTTTTCTTACTACATCCCATTGGGATGCCCCTAATGCATATGCTGCATCTCTATATGTACCTGGGACTGCTCTAATTGATTCACGGGAAGCAAGTATTACAATAGGTAATATTAGAAGTGACATAGTTAAAGATCCTGCTAATACTGATCTTCCCAATGCTATAGCATATACAAATACACTTAAACCCAGTAGTCCATATATAATAGATGGAACTCCTGCCAAATTAGAAATATTTATTTCAATTAAAGATGTAAGTTTATTTTTTGGGGCATATTCTTCTAAATATATTGCTGCTCCTATTCCTATAGGTATAGAAAATAATCCAGTAAGACCCATCAACCATATTGAACCGAATAAAGCTGCTTTTAAGCCGGCTTCATCTGGTTTTCTTGATGGGTAATTATTTATAAGATCTGTACTAAGCCAAGGAATACCTTCTATTCCTACCCTAATTAATAAAATAATTAATCCAATAATTCCAATTAGAGTTGAAATTATAAATAATGATAGGAATATCTTACCGATAAAATGTCTATATCCTACGTTACTTATATCATTTTTAAGTTTTTCGTTATTTATCAATATCTAACTCCCCATTTTTTTACTACCCAATGAGACAAGAAATTCATGGAAAGAGTTAATCCAAATAATAGTAATCCTACAGCGAATATTGTGTTGTATTCTAGACTACCATGCATTGTTTCTCCTAGACTTAATTGAACTATAAATGCTGTCATTGTTTGAATACTTTCAAGAGGGTTTAACGTTAGCCTTGGAGTTGCCCCAGCAGCTATTGTAACTAGCATGGTTTCTCCAATTGCTCTAGATATGCCAAGTATAATTGCTGCAATAATACCCGAAAGTGCTGCAGGAATTACTACTCTTAAAGACACTTCAAGTCTGGTAGCTCCAAGTGCGTATGCTCCTTGTCTTAAAGATCTAGGTACTGACATCATAGCATCTTCTGAAAGAGAAGATATCATAGGGATTATCATAAGACCCATTACAAGACCTGCACTAAGTGCGTTAAAAATTAATAAATCAGGAATCACATTTTGTAGTTGAGGTGTAACAAAAGTAAGAGCAAAATATCCATAAACTATAGTAGGCATACCTGCTAAAACTTCTAATACAGGTTTTATTAGCCGTCTAATCTTACTAGGAGCGTATTCAGATAAGAAAATGGCTGTTCCTAGACCAACAGGAATTGCTACTAGTATAGCTATGAAAGTTACTAATAAAGTTCCTCCCAGTAAAGGTAAAACTCCATAAGAACGAGGTTTTAAAATTGGAGACCAATTAGTACCTGTTAAATATTCCCAGGGTGTAACTTCTATAAAAAAACTCCAAGCTTGTGATGCTAAAGTTACAATTATTCCTATTGTAGTAATTAATGATAGCGCTGCACAAATAAAAAAAATTGATTTAACTATTGACCCTTCTATTTCACGTGATTTTGATGAAATTGTAACCATTTTGCCAATGTTAGTTATTAATGGAAGTGATGTGGCAGTAAAGAACATAAATTTTATAAATAAATTATCAATAAACTTGCCTAATGGAACTAATATGACGATTATTCCCACAGTAATTATTATTGAAAATATTAACCAAATAAAAAATAAACTTTTAAATGTTCTTTTATCTATTTCATTTAGGGTTGATATTTTTTTATAGCTTATAATTAATATAAGGGTATTAATTATATTTAATAAAGAAAATAAACTAAATAAAATATCAAATTTTTTATTTAGTAATACATGGTTTTTTATATCAGGATCTAAATTTATAGCAATAAAATATATAGAAAATATTAATATTGTTGCAATAAAAGAAAGAGTTGTCCAAATATAAAATATAGTTTTATCTATATTTACATTTGCTTCATTTATATTATTAGTCATTAAAATAAGTATTCATAAAAAAACATTTATGATTTAATCTTATACTATAGGTAAAGAGATCAATGTTAAGAATATTTTATGGTTATGTTAAGAATATGTTAAGATGACTAATGTGATTTTGGAATTATAATATAAAAAGTTGCACCATTGCCTAATTGGCTTTCAACTTTAATACTTCCATTTATTGCATTCATAATATGCTTAGATATTGCTAAACCTAGTCCTGTTCCTTGGTCTCTTCTTGATTTATCAACTTTATAAAATCTTTCGAAAATATGAGGGATATGCTCCTTAGCTATTCCTTTTCCTGAATCTTGGATTAGTATTGCAATATTATGATCTTCCTCTTGAGTTTTAAATTGAATGGTTCCGTTCTTATTTATTGAATTAAAAGCATTTGTAAGTATATTCAATAAAACTTGATGAACCATTCTTGTGTTTCCTAATACTTTAGGTAGATTAGATTCTATATTTTTTTCAATTTTAATATTTAAACTTTGGGCTTTCTCAAGGCTAATAGATATTAGTTCATCTATTACAGTATTGATATCAAATGGAGCGATATGTATAGGTATATGTCCGCTTTGGATACTAGAAAGTTCTAATAAATCATTAACAATTGATGTCATACGGTCTATGTCTTGATTAATTAGTGCAAGGAATTCTTCTGTTTTTTCTTTATCATTTATTTTAGGGTTAACTAAAGTTTCTATCATAGCTTTTATATTTGCCAAAGGGCTTCTAAGTTCATGGGAAATATTTGTAACAAATTCTGTCCTTGTTATATCAAGTTGCTTCAATTTTGTGAGGTCTGAAAAAATTATTACTATTTCACGACCACTAGATAGATTTATTGGGATAGTAGTTGTTTTTAAATATTTTTGTTGTTCTAATAGTTCAATTTCTTCTTCTAATATGTGATTAATTTTTAATGTTTTTGTAATTAATGATTGTAGTTCATGATCTCTAATTAAATTCACCAAACGTTTATTAAATGAATCTGATATTTTAAGATCAAATAATTCTTGAGCAGACTGATTAATTAAAGTTATTTTCCCAATGGAATCAATGACTATAACGCTATCAGTCATAGCATTGCCAATTGAATACAATTTATCTCTTTCAGAATATAATTTATCTAATGAATTTTTGTATTTACTTGTAATTGAGTTAATTGTTTCTATTATAGGCAGGAAGTTTGATTTTTTGTCTCTTTCAATAGTGTAATTATCATTTCCATCAAGTATTTCTTTGCAATCATCTACGATAGCTTTTATAGATATTGATAAATCTTTGGATAAGTATTTATAGACATTTATACCAATCACAAAACTAAATATGGTAAATATAAATAAAACAATTAGGGTAATTAAAATATGAGAAGTTAAACTTATATTTTCAATAAAAAAAATCAACAAAATATTTAATAAAAATATAGTAATTATTAATGTTACAGTTAATAAAATCAGTAATTTAGTTATGTTTTTGGATAGATTGAAAATCATTTTTCAAACCTATACCCTACTCCTCTAATAGTTATTATTCTCTCTGTACCAGATTCAATTTTTTTTCGTATCCAACGTATATGAACATCTACTGTTCTATTGTCTCCTATATAGTTTCTTCCCCAAATATGATCTAATATGAAATTTCTATTTAATACTTTTCCTTTGTTTTTCATCAGCAATTTTAAAAGTAAAAATTCTTTAGGAGACAACTTAACTTTTTTATCATCTAAATTTGTTATGTGGCTGTCAAGGTTGATTTTTAGGTTTTCTGAAATCAAGTATTTGTGGTTATTATTTGATTTTCGTCTTAATAATGCTCTTACACGTGCAAGCAATTCTCTCATTGCAAATGGTTTAACTAAGTAATCATCTGCACCTATTTCTAAGCCTAGTACTTTATCTGTTTCACTTCCTTTAGCAGTTAGCATTATTATAGGTATGTCACTTTCAATTCTGAATAATCTGCAAAATTCTAATCCGTCTAATTTTGGTAGCATTAAATCTAGAATTATTATACTGGGGTCAACACTCCTTGCTTTAGATAAGCCCATTTCACCATCATTAGCTGTGTCTACTATATAATTTTCATGTTCAAAATAATATTTCAAAGCGTTTTGCAAGTTTATTTCGTCTTCTATTATAAGTAGTTTTTGGTTTAGCATTGTAGATTTTTCTATCGAGTATTTTATTAATTTTATAATATATTAATTATTCCCATTTAAAAACTCTAGAAGCTAATATAAAAGTAATAATTATCCATATTAATAATCCAGTTAATTGTGGGATTATATCAAAAAAATTGTTTCCGTCTAGTGTTATTTGTCTTAAAGCATCCGATAAAAAAGTCAGTGGTAAAAATTGTGAAAAATATTTTACCCAGGATGGTAATGAAGTAATAGGAAAGAAAACGCCTGATAAAAACATCATTGGAAGTGTGACAAGGTTAGCCATAGGAGCAGCAGTATCCTCGGTTCTCGACCAACCTGATATTGCTAGTCCCATAGAAATAAATAATATACCTCCCATTATTGATACTATACTTAAGTTAATTATAGTTATTATTAGTGGCATACCTTGGCCTATTGAAACTTTAAGTAAAAAAAATGCGGCTATAACTAATACATAAGTTTGCAATAATGAAATAATTACTCTCGTGAATCCTTGTCCAACTAAAAAATGTGAAGGACCTATTGGGCTAGCTTGTAACCTTCTTAATACACCTTGCGATTTAAATCGAATTAAAGTAAAAACTACTCCAAATATTCCTCCTTGCATTATTGCCATTGATATTATTCCAGGTACAAGAAAGTCTCGGTATTTTTTATTTATGCTATTAATTTTTGTTTTTTCAACAATAATTTGTTGAGGTAGTTTTCCTGGCAAATTATTTTCAATATTAAAATAATTTATTGTATTTTCTACTATAGAATATGCTATACCAGATTGTTGTATTTTATTATTATTAAATTCAAATTTAATTTTTTTGTTAGAATTGTTGTCCAAAATAAAATTGTTAGGAATAGTAATTAATGCAGTCAGATCACCTTTTAAAAGTTGAGATTTCAAGCTATTGTTTTTATTATCATATTTAAATTGGACTATTTTCTCTATATTTTGATTTTCCAAATGATTTATTAGTATTTCAGAATCAGAATTTTGTGCTAAATTTTCAATTCCTATTTTTGGAGGGGTATAACGATAAAAATTATACGATCCTAAAATTATCATTAATACTAAAGGAAAGAACATTGCCCAAATTAAGGATTGTTTATTTCTAAAATACATTTTTAAAGAAGCATTTATCAATGCTATGTATATTTTCATATAATTACCTTTGAGTTAATTCATTTCCTGTTAAATTTATAAAAACATCTTCTAAATTTGCTTTTTGTGCAATTCTTTGAGATGTGAAACCATTATCCAGTAATTCTTGTATTAAATTATTTGGAGAATCTAGTGCTACTATGTTGCCATTATTTATAATAGCAACTCTGTCACATAATTCTTGGGCTTCTTCCATATAATGTGTAGTTAACATTATTGTTATACCTTGTTTTTTGATGTCTTTAATTAAATCCCATAAATTTCTTCTAGCTTGAGGATCTAACCCAGTTGTTGGTTCATCTAAAAAGATTACTATTGGGTTATTAATTAATGCTATAGCTATAGAAAATCTTTGCTTTTGTCCACCGGATAATTCTTTGTAATATGCTTTAGATTTATCATTTAATTCTACTTTAGATAGCATTTCCTGAGGAGTTCGGTGTGTTTTATATATTTTTGAATAGAGATTTATAGTTTCTTCTAATGTTAGATAGTCAAAAAAAGAATTAGATTGTAATTGTATACCTATTTTAGATTTAATTTCTTTTTGATTACTGTTGACTTCTAATCCATTAATATGTGCAATACCAGAGTTATAATCTCTCAGAGTTTCTAGTATTTCAATCGTAGTAGTTTTACCAGCTCCATTGGGGCCCAACATTCCAAATACTTCGCCTTTATTTACATTAAAAGATATTTTGTTTATTGCTGTAATGTTGCCATAGGTTTTATATAAATTTTCAACTTTTATTATATAATTATTGTCTTTATTTATTGCTTCTTCTACCATAATTATTTCTTTTTTAAATTGGTATATATGAATTTTATATTAAAATTTATTAACTAACAATAATTAGTAATGTATGGAATTAAATATTTTTATTTTGTACTATATCTCTCATAGAATTTGGTCCAATAGCGCTATCCAGATATATAACTTGTCCAGATATATGGCTTGCTTTATCTGAAGCTAAAAAAACACATAAATTTCCAATATCTTTTGGTTTAACTAATCTATTAAATGGAACTTTCTTGTATAATTCAGTATGGTTTTTAGTATTTGCCCATTCTGATACAATTTTCAAACCCATATCAGATTCTACAATAGTTGGGGCTATACAATTTACTCTGATCCCATCCCATCTTAGTTCTTTTGCAATACATTGAGCCATTGTTGATACTGCAGTTTTTGCTGATGTATAAGCCCATTCTTCTTGCATGAATTGCTTTTCAGCTAAAGAAGTTATAAATATAATGTCTCCACGTTTATTTTTTTTCATCTCTTTTATTACAGCTTGTGTACAATAAAAGCTACCATAAAGGTGTGTGTCAACCATTTTTTTAAGTATTTTTTCAGCATTGGATGATAAAAAATTATCAAAATCATGTACACCTGCGTTATTAACTAAAATATCGATAGTGCCAAATTTTTCTATAGTTTTATTTACCATATTAATTACTTCAAGTTTATTTGTAATATCAGCTTTAAAAACAATTGCTTTGCCACCTATATTATTAATTTCTTTAGCTGTTTTTAATGCTGATTCTTTGTTAGATTGATAATTGATTACTACACTTGCTCCTTCCTCAGCGCAACTTAAAGCAATGCCTTTACCAATTCCTCTAGAACCTCCAGTAATTATGGCTACACGATCCTTTAATTCCATATTTCCTCCATATAATAAAAATAAATATACTATATTTCTTGTCAAATAAAATATATCAGGTTAAGTTTTACTTATAAAGTTTTGTTATCTATATAGAAAAAATTAACAAAACATGGATATAAGCTAATTTAAACGTTAAATTAAATACGATCGAACAATAATCTTATAGGAGAGATTATTTATGAATAAGGAATTTTGTCCTCTTTGTTATTCATCTAAAATAGAATTTTTAGTCTCAAAAAAAGTTTATAAACATAAGCGTGATTTTATGTTTTGTATAAATTGTGAGTTGGTATTTGTTCCTGAAAAATTTCATCTATCAAAGCAAGAACAAATTAATCGCTATTTGCAACATAATAATAATCCTTATGATTCAGAGTATAGAAAATTTTTATCAAAAATTATTGAGCCCTTAATAGATAAGATTATACCTGGTGCTAAGGGATTAGATTATGGTTCAGGTCCTGGTCCAACATTATCTTTAATGTTAGACGAACTTGGGTATTCAGTTAATATATATGATATATATTTTTCAGAAGATGATTCAGTTTTAACTTTTAGTTACGATTTTATAACGTGCTCAGAAACCGCGGAACATTTTGTATCCCCTAGAGAAGAATTTGATAAACTTGATAAGATCCTTAAAAATAATGGCATACTGGCAATAATGACAAGCATGCTTGATTCTAAAGATAATTTTAAAGATTGGTATTATAATAGAGATCCTACTCATTTATCTTTTTATACAAAAAATACTATGATTTGGATTTCTAATAAATATAATTATGAAATAAGTTTTTATGGCTCTAGTGTTATATTATTTAAAAAGAATATTAGTGTCAATTAGGAGTGTTAATTGGATAATCTAACAAATTTAACTGCAATTGATGCAGTCAAATATTTACAAAAACGAGAAATATCTGCTACGGATTTAGTATATGCATCTATAAATAGAATCTCAGAAGTTGATAAAATTGTTAATGCTTTACCAACAGTTATATTTGATAAAGCTATCGAAGATGCTAGGTATATTACAGATAATGTTCCAAAAGATATTCCTAGAGGTTATTTATATGGATTACCTATAGCGATTAAAGATTTAACTGATGTTAAAGGTGTTATTAGTACTAAAGGTTCAACTATATATAAAGACTATATTCCTCAAAAATCTGATGTTTTAGTTGAGAATTTAGAATCAAAAGGTGGAGTAATTATTGCTAAGTCTAATACCCCAGAATTTGGAGCTGGATCCAACACTTTTAATGATGTATTTGGAAAAACTTTAAACCCTTGGGATATATCAAAAACATGTGGAGGTTCATCTGGAGGATCTGCAGTTGCTTTAGCTACTGGTCAAGTATGGCTTGCGACAGGAAGTGATTTAGGAGGTAGTTTAAGAATACCTGCAAGCTTTTGTTCTGTTGTAGGTTTAAGGCCAACAGCTGGATTAGTTGCTCATGGACCTAGAATTTTGCCATTTAGTAATTTAGCTGTCGAAGGACCTATGGGACGTAATGTAATGGATTTATCATTATTATTAGATGCACAATCTGGTATTAATATTAATGACCCAATTAGTATGTATGGCAACTCAATTTCATATGTCGATTCTGCATCAATGCCTATAAGGCCATCAAAAATTGCTTATTCTCCTGATTTAGGGATAGCTAAAGTAGATTCTGAAGTCTTGGAAATATGCTCTAAAGCTTTATCTAAGTTTGAAAGCGCAGGCAGTAAAATTGAATTAATAGATAGTTATTTTGATAAAGCAGAAGATACTTTTCAAGTTCTTAGAGCAGCATATTTTGCTATGAATATGGATAATATACTTAAAAATCATCGCGAAGAACTTAAAAAAGAAATTGTATGGAATATTGAAAAAGGGTTAGACTTAACTTCAGAACAAATATTTGATGCAGAAATAAATAGAGGAAAAATAGTCTTCAATACATCAAAAATTTTTGAACAATATGATCTACTTGTTTGCCCTACTGTTCTTACTCCTCCATTTGATGTTAATTTACGTTATCTTGAAGAAATTGATGGAATTAAATTTGATACATATATAGGTTGGTTAATATTAACTTTTGCTTTAACATTAACTGGATGTCCTGTAATATCAATTCCTTGTGGATTTACGGAATCTGGTTTGCCAGTAGGTCTTCAGGTGATGGCCCCATGGAGTCAAGAAAACTTTTTGTTATCTACTTCTGCTTACTTTGAAAGTATTTTAGAGTTACGTAATAAAGTACCTATATTGCCAGTAGAATAAATTAAAAGATTTAATTTCAATAATCTATTGATTTTGCCGAGTCAGCTAAATCTGCTAGCAACATAGAAAGTTCAAATTCTTTTAGTTGATGCGTAATTATGATATTCCCATATTCTAGAATATATCCTCCATCTGGTTCGACTTCAGATCTAGCATTATCCCAAAATTCTTTATCAATGTTTGAAATATCATTAAAAAATACAATACTAATAGGATAATTACCTGGTTGAACTATATAATTAGCTCCATCGTCACTTCCGAAAAGTTCATTTATTTCTTTACTCATGGGATCTTTATTTAAAAGTCCATGCTTGTCAAAAGATTTTTCAACTTCATTTAAACTTGCAAATTTTCTATCTGGTCTTAATTTGGTTTCAAGTAATAATTGCCTGAATTCTGGAGTTGGAGAAGTAGGGGTAGTAGAAATTTCAGTAGTTACAACTGTAGGAGTCAGTATTGATTGATTATCGTTACATCCTTGTATTAATAATAAAGTAATTAAAAGGATTATTTTTATTGTGATTTTATTGCAATTTACCATTATTGTCCTGTTTTTTAAAAAATAATTATGAGATTGTAGCATATTAATTTAGTTATATTAAACCTATTTATATTTTTCTATTATTGTTTTCTAGTATTTAACCAATAATAAAATGGTAGTGCAAATAACAAACTACCAAAAATAGATAGAATAATTAACCAATACCATTTATATTTACCTATAGGGTTTTGTTTGAAATATAATGCTAATAAAAACATTAACGCAAATACTTCAATAAATAAAGCTATTCCAATGGTATTAGATAAAAAATCTGAAAAATTAAATTGAAAAAATTGCCAGTACAAATATAAATTATTAACTAATAATAAACCTAATGATGAAAAAATAAAGAGTATAGTTCGATTCATTTTCATAAAAATCTCTCTTAATAATATAAATTATTTGATTACATATTTATCTTTAAATAAAGTATCATTATAGCAATTATAAATATATTTTTATTATTAGATCAGATGGATTATGGATAAATTGAATATTCTTAGTATAAATGCACATCCTCATGATTTTACTCATATGGCTGCTACTTTAGGTATACATCGAGAAAGAGGTGATAATGTGATTGTAGTTTCAGTCACAGCAGGGTTAAATACTCATAATGAGAAATTGCACGATGAATTAATGAAACCTTTTAATGAAAGAGATCCTGAAATTCTTAATCAAGATTATAAAGAATTAGAAAAAATAAAAAAACTCGAGTTAAGAAAAGCATGCAGTATTTTTGGTATTTCAGATGTAAGAGTATTAGATTACCCTCAACCATTTAGATTGGCCATGTATAATGATGTAATTGAAGATATTTCATCAATAATTTTAGAAANTCGTCCTCATATATTAATNATGCAGAGTCCATATTCCAAAGGTCATCATGGGAGAATAGGAGTTAGCGCTGATGATCATATAGAAACAGCAAGGGCTACATTAGAAGCTAAAGAAGCTGCAGCAATTCCTGGAGATAATCAAAAGACCCCACATACTATTCCTATTATTATATATCCGGGAGTGTATTTTAATAATGATGATATAGATTTTATAGTTGATATAAGTGACTGGTTTGAAAAAAGAGTCGAAGCAGAAGCTTTATATATCAGTCAAGGACATAGCCCAGAATGGTCAAGGAGACGTTTATTAGTAAGTCTTGGGAATACGGGTTGGTTTTCTAATACTTTATATGGAGAGGCTTTTGTTAGAGAGAAGCCTGAATTGGTTAATGCAATACCTTTCTCTTCTCTTACTTTAAATAGATTTGAAGAATCANTTTCAGCGAAATATAAAAGAATGATTGGTAAAAAAGGTCTAGATTTTTAGNTCATGTGTTTTTTGTATTTATTCTAGATAAAATAGGTAAAGAAATTGTGCCTAAGGCTATAATTATAGCAATCGCAGCAGAAATTCTAGCTAAAATTTCTGGTAAGTCTTCAGTCCAAATAGCTAATAACAATAACAATGATAATAAATTTATAGATGATATAGTTAATNTTTGTGTGANAGTTATTAATATTTTCAAAGGTTTTACTATTAATATTAATAATATATGATTAATTGAAAATGAGAATATTCCGAAAGTTACAAGGATTTTAAAAAATATTTCCCCATTTCCCGGGTCTCCAATCCATATTAATATTAATAGTAAACTAAAGAAAACTATGCATGATATAAATCCAAATTTGGAGATTAATTCGTGACGCAATCTTTCGATGTTAAATAAACTTGGCAATGATACTATACTGAATCCTGCTAATGTAGCAGCAGTTCCTAAGGTCTTAAATTCAATTTCACCAAAATCACCTATTAGTATGATTATAATTCCGATTATTGCACTAAGTAAAAGGCACGAAACAAGAGTGATTAAAGCCAACTTAGTTGGTTTAAAATAATTTCTGTTTATATTTTGGTCTTGAATTTTAAACCCTTCTAACTCGATTTATAGTTTGAAATAGCAAATTCTAATTGAGGTAATGTAATATTACCTCCACTAGCAATTAATGCTACTTTTTCACCTTTAATCTTGTTTTTTATTTTTATTGCAGCAGCTAATGAAGCAGCTCCAGCATGTTCTATGAGGTTATGAGTTTTTTCNAGATAAATTACAATTGATTCAAGTAATTCTTTTTCTGAAACTAGTACAAAATCATCTAACATATCTTTCAATATTTTTTGAGTAAATTCATATCCCATAGCTGTTGCTAATCCTTCAGCTATAGTGTTCATAGGGGATTGGACTATTTCGCCTTTCTTCCACGACAAATATGCTCCTTTAGCATTTTCAGCTTGTACAGCAATTACTTTAATTTTTGGGTTTATAGCTTTTGCAACAACACATGCTCCACAGGTGCCACTACCTCCGCCTAAAGGCACGATTATTGTATCTATTTTTGGTTCATCTTCTAAAATTTCTAAAGTATAAGTGCCTGTCCCTTCTACTAGTCGGGGTTCGTTAGCTGAGTGTACATAATAATACCCTTCTTCTTTAGATAATGATTCTGCATAATTCCTTGCTTCGTCAAATTCATTTCCATGAAATATTAGTTCAGCTCCGAGTCTTTTCATAGATGCAACTTTATCCTTGTTTGTATTTTTTGGAACCACTACAGTTACTTTTACATTATATATTTTTCCTGCATAAGCGACACCTTGGCCAAAATTACCTGTTGAAGAAGATATGACGCCTTGCTCTTTTTGATCTGATGTCATTTGAGCTATAGTATTTAATGCACCTCTAAGTTTGAAAGCTCCTAGAGATTGATGGTTCTCGTGTTTAACAAAAATTTCAGCTCCAGTAATTTCATCAAGTGCTGGATAATGGTGTAATGGTGTTCTCGTAATATAAGGTTTAATTCTATCGTGAGCTTTAACTACATCATTTAAATTGGGTATTTTATACATTAGTAAACTCCTGAAGTTTAAAATATGATTTCTTATTATATTCTATCTTATTTAGGTTACTAAAAGAAGAATAATTTATATTATTCATTATTATAAATTTGACTTCATTTATATTGAATTGTAAACTTCAAATTGAAAAAGTTACTGGAGGAGCTTAATTTATTAGGCTGAGAGGGCAATTTATTATTTGTCGACTCCTTAATATACCTGATCTGGATAATGCCAGCGGAGGGAATGTAAAAATTCCAAGTGATTTCGTAAATTCTCTCCTTCTTGTAACAAATTAGTTTTTGTATTGGGGAAACTTATGGAAGTATCATTGCATAATATAAGTAAATCTTTTAAACAAAAAGATAATAGTACTTTAAATNTATTTAGCGAAATAAATTTGACAGTTAATAATGGGCAATTAATAAGTTTAATTGGNCCCAGTGGTTGTGGNAAAAGTACTCTTCTTAACATTATTGCGGGTATTGAAGTTCAAGATAAAGGGGATATTTATATTGATAAGTCTCTTGAAGCGAATCGATTAGGTGTTTGTGGTTATCTACAACAAAAAGATTTATTACTTCCATGGAGAAATATTTTAGATAATGTCATTTTAGGATCAGAACTTAAAGGAGAAAATAAAAAAGAATCTCTTTACAAAGCAAAAAAATATTTAGATAGATTTGGATTAAAAGGTTTTGAATATGAATATCCACATAATCTTTCTGGAGGTATGAGGCAAAGAGCATCGTTCTTAAGAACTCTTTTAGCTGATCAAAAATTATTTTTATTAGATGAACCTTTTAGTGCACTTGATTCACTTAATAGATCAAAAATGCAAGATTGGTTACTTAANATAAAAAAAGAATTGGATAAAACAATAATATTAGTTACTCATGATATTGATGAAGCTATACTTCTATCAGATAAAATTTATGTAATGAGTAATATTCCAGCTCAAATTATATTAACTGAAAATATAAATTATCCAAGAGTTAATACTACGACAATGCTTTCAGATNACAATTATTTTAAAACTAAAAANAATATNATGGATGCATTATCTAGTTTAGAGAATTGAATATGATTAATTTAAAATTTAATAATAAAGTTAGCAATAGTATATTTTCATTTATACCAGCATTATTAATTATATTTAGTTTGATTTTAATGTGGGAGTTTTGCGTTTATATATTTGATATAGAGAAATGGTTATTACCGTCTCCATCNGCTATATTTCTAGATTTTATTAAAAATCCAATAGTTTTTTTAAACCATACATATGTGACGTTAATTGAGATATTAATAGGGTTTATTTTGGCAATTATTGTAGCATTANTATTAGCTTCAGTAATTGTGATGTTTAAAGTAGTTGAAAGGAGTTTTTATCCTTTTTTAATTGCTTCTCAAACTATTCCTATAATAGTAATTGCTCCTCTTTTGTTAGTATGGATTGGTTATGGTCTTTTACCAAAGGTTATTGTNGTAGCCTTAATAAGCTTTTTCCCAATTGTTGTAAATACTGTTGATGGTATGAAATCAATAGATAGAGATTTATTAAATTTACTTCGAACCATGGGAGCTAATAAATGGCAAATATTTGTCAAAATTAGAGTTCCAACTTGTTTGCCATTCTTTTTTTCAGGNGCTAGAGTTGCTGTGACAGTAAGCGTAATAGGTGCTGTTATTGGAGAATGGGTTGGAGCTAGTGAAGGACTTGGTTATTTAATGATCAGATCAAAACCTTTATTTCTTACTGAAAGAGTTTTTGTTGCAATTTTTATATTATCATTTATAGGTATATCATTATTTTTACTTCTTTTAATAATAGAAAAATTGTCAATCCCTTGGGCAAATAATAAAAATAATAATTAGTATAATGATTATAAAGAAAGGATATTGGATGAAAATTATAGCGACCATATTTATCATTGTTTTTGTATTTAGTATTAATGCTTGTGACATGATAGATGACAATAGTTTATCTAATGAAAATACAAAATATAAGGTTAAGATTGCATTAGATTGGTATCCTAATGCCAATCATATTGGGTTTTTCATAGCAAAAAATAAAGGCTATTTTGAAGAAGAAGGACTTGATGTAACTTTATATACTCCTTCAGACCCTTCTACTGTTTTACAAACTGTCGGAAGTGGCTCGGATGATTTCGGAGTAAGTTATCAACCAGATGTTTTACTAGCTAGAGCTCAAGATGTTCCAGTTGTTTCAGTATTAGGAATTGTCCAACATCCTTTAAATTCAATAATGTCATTAAAAACATCAAATATTGTTACGCCAAAAGATTTGGTGGGAAAAAAAGTTGGTTATCCAGGTATTCCAACTGACGAGCCTTTACTCGAAACTATGTTGAGANCTGANGGNTCTAANGGATTAAANGATGTNGAATTANTAAATGTTGGNTTTAANCTCTCAGAATCGTTGATATCTGGAAAAGTTGACGCTATTATAGGTGCTTATTGGACTCATGAAAGTATATTAATGGAGAACAAAGGATANCCTGTAAACATTATGAAAGTACAAGAATGGGGAGTCCCTGATTATTATGAATTAGTATTAGTGACTAATGAAGATAAAATTAATAATAATTCAAGATTAGTTTCTTCACTTACAAATGCACTTGTAAAAGGTTTTGAAGATGCAATTAATGAGCCTCAATTAGGAGTTGATATACTTGTTAAAGAATCNAACGAAGAAATTGACGAGTCTATAGATAGACCTGGAGCAGATCTATTAGTAGAAGAATGGCAAGATAGTTCAGGNGNTTTTGGAGTTCAAAAATTAGATAAATGGCAATCTTTTANTAACTGGATGTTTAATAAAGGACTTCTTACTAAACAGATAGTTGCTGAAGATGCCTTTACTAATAANTTTATAAAAAATAATAATTAGAGGTAATAATGATTAAAACATTATCTGCAATATTGGTTGAACCAAAGAAACCGCTAGAAATTGAAGAGTTAATTATTCCCGATCCTTCTCCTGAGCAAGTTGTTGTTGAACAAATTGCAAGCGGAATATGCTTATCTCAAGTACATGAAATTGATAAAACTCCCATAGATCAGTGCCCAAGAATAATAGGACATGAAGGTGTTGGAATTGCTACACATGTTGGGTCATCAGTAAAATCTATAAAAGAAGGAGACAATGTTATTACAACTTGGGTTCCTAGATCTAATTTTCCTGGACGAGATTTTGTAGATAGCTTAGTTACTGGAATAAAATATAAAGGTAAAGAAGCAACAGGTAAAATNGGTACTTTTTCTCAGAAATGTTTAGTTGACCAAGAATTAGTAGTACCTATTCCATCAGAATACTATAGTGAAGAAGCTTCTATTGTTGGATGTGCTGTGTTGACTGGAGCAGGATCTGTTTTACACACAGCCTCAGTTAGGCCTGAAGATTCTGTTGCAGTTATTGGTGTTGGAGGGGTAGGATTATCTGCAATAAAGATGGCATCTTTATTACAGGCTTATCCTATAGTTGCAGTTGATATATCAGATGATAAATTAGATTTTGCTAGAAAATGGGGTGCTACACATACAATAAATTCTACTAAAACTGATCCAGTAGAAGAGATATTAAAGATTTCTAAAGGTGGAGTCGATTATGCATTTGATGCTGTAGGAACTAAAAAGACTCATGAAATAATTTTGCCAATGGTTAAAGGAGGAGGGCCTGGAGCTTATAATAATGGAGGTACTGCTATATTAATTGGATGGCCTCATGACACCATGGAAATGGTGCCAAGAGATTTTTTGTTTTTNCAACGTCAATATAAAGGAAGNCATGGAGCTTCGGATCCAAATAAAGATTTTAAAATGTATTTGAGGTTAGATTCTGAAGGTAAATTTCCTCTAAAAGAACTTGTTACCAAAAAATATGATTTTATGGATATTAATAAAGGTCTTAGTGATTTAAGAGATGGAAATATATTTGGAAGAGCTTTAGTGACATTTTGAGAGATAATTAATTTATAATATTTGAGGGTTTAAATTATATGAGCAATGAATTATTATTGGAAAAATTAGAGGACGATTTAATTGATAAATTAGATCAGTTCCCAGGTGTNGCTGGAGTTTCTATAAAAGATTTAATTANTGGTAATGATATTTCTATAAATGGNAATGAAATATTTCCAACAGCTTCAATTATTAAAATTCATATACTTACGTATTTGTTGAAAATGGCAGAATCGGGTTCTATAGATATTAATAAAAGAATTTCTGTAGATAAAAATAAATTTACTGGAGGGACAGGGATTCTTAAGTATTTAAAAGGAAAACCTGATCTCACATTGAGAGATATAGCAGTATTAATGATAATGTTATCTGATAATACTGCTACAAATATATGTATAGATTTATTAGGGATAGAAAATATTAATTCATTTATTTCGGATATGGAACTTAGTTNAACTAAGCTTAATCGTAAAATGATGGATGAAAAGGCGATTATANAGGGAAATGAAAACTTATCTACACCTAAAGAATTAACAAAAATGTTAGAAAAACTATATTTAGGATTGCCATCAAAGGCTGTGTCTAAATATGTTTTAGAAATCATGTCAGAGCCTAAGAATTCTTGTTTAAATCTTTCTACTCCTTCTGATATTACTGTAGCTAATAAAGGAGGAGGCATGGAGCATGTTAGAGGTGATTCAGGTATTATATTTTTAGAAAACAATCCATATATTATATCTATTTTGACAAAATCTTGTTATAAAGGCTCTGGATTTCAAGAAGAATATATTATGAATATTGCTAAAGATGTGTTTGAAATATTTAATGTTATATCAANTACTAATCAGTATGGATTATCAATTCCAAAAGATATGAATTTATAAGGATTGNATATGAAGGATATTAATTTACAAGATAAAGTTGCAATNNTNACNGGNGGANGNAGAGGNATAGGNAGAGAAATTGCTTTAGTNATGGCTGAATATGGNGCTGATNTNGTAATTGTNTCTAGATCAANNGATGAATTNNANAAAACATCTGANGAAATAAANTCAATTGGNNGNAANTCATTANCTTTANCNATTGATGTGACNCANTCAGGACAAGTNGANTANATGGTNGAAAAATCAATAGATAANTTTGGNAANATNGATATANTNATNAATAATGCTGGNNANCTTTTAAGNGCACCNGTNGTNCCTTTAAGTGANGTTGAATTACATCCNCCTCATGTTACTCGTTTTTCAAATGNNAGNATGACTGATGANGAATGGGANAGTGTAATAAATACTAATTTAAATNCTGTTTTNTATTGTTGTAGAGCNGTTGCNCCNTATATGATAANNCGTANNTATGGGAAAATAGTTAATATNAGTTCTAATAATGCTANNCAAGCTTTTCCTNTAGTTNCTGCTTATAATGCNAGTAANGCNGCTGTNAATATGTTNACAAAAGTANTAGCATTAGAATGGGCNGAATCNAATATANTNGTTAATGCAATNGGNCCTGGNGATTATAACACTAAGATGACAGAGCCNACNTGGATTGATCCTNNTGCACGNAAAAAACATCTTGATGGNATNCCTCTTGNNAGAGAAGGTTCNNTAAGAGANNTNGGNNTTTTAGCTGCTTATTTATCTAGTCCNGCTACTGATTATATGACNGGGCAANTAATTTATATGGATGGNGGNTTNACTGCAAAAAATTTATAATATATTTAATAATTTNGCTGCAGNTTNACCCATAATCATATCTANTTCANTTTGANTCATTCCTGTTTTATNTNTATAATNATNTTCTATCCATTTTCTAGATTGNTTATATGTGCAAAACCTATTTTGAAAAGGCATNTCAGTNCCATAATGTAAATTTGNAAAACCAATNTNATTTATTAATTCATCNAAAGTTGGCCATATTTCANTGTANGGAAANTCAAATAAATCNCCTATTCTTACAGGGAAACATACTTCCATGTANAGGTTTGGATTATTAAANGNAGCCCATATATCNTNTGGNAAGNNTATANTTNCATTTTCTATAAATATTCTCCANGGNAANCCNTGAGTTATACTACACTTNTTNTCTGGATATNTNTNCATCCATTTNATNAGAATATTTAATTCNNCTAAATATCCNTTNATNGCATCTTTANTNGAATAATTTTGNNNTTTAAAATTTGGNCCNGTTCCTAAAGTGAAAAATATNGGNACATTTAATTTAGTAANNNTTTCCCAAAAATATTCATANACACCNCTATCCCATNGNTTNTTGCTTNTTAANTATCCTAAAGGATTAAATTTAATTGCATGTAAATTTAATCCTTTAATTGCATCTACTACATTTTTTATTACTAGTTCNGGNCTNTCTTCAATAAGCCATTCATCTACNCANGCCATNGATAATATTCTNTNNGGNNAAAGNTTTACNCATTCTGATTGNTANATNTTNCTTCTACCTAANCTAGGNTTNGTATGNAATAANGCTATATCNATTCCAGCNTAATCCATNTCNGAAATTAAACTNTNTGGNNTAAATTCTAAATTNNTTAAATTTGGAGGATANTAATATTGNGTATATAATTCATTTTTTATTTTCCANAGTACCCTTCCCGATTTNCCATCAATATCAAAAGTCATATTTGANTTNGNTTTANTTNANATTNTTCNGTCNCGAATATTTATTAANGGTTGATGNTGNNTTNTNTTNGCATCTTCTATCCATGANTTATGNTCTTTTTCATTTTNGTAACCNTCAANATCATNGTATGGNTTAAAACAGTATGTGTGAGAATCAATTATCATAATTTATTTATTTCTTGTAAANTTAATATANNATATATTTTGNAGTTTAANATAATAATAGTAATATAAATAAAANANANNTTAAGCANAATATATTTATTTTNGANTNATNGAGGTNTNTATGGGNAAAATAATGTCNGTTACTGGNNCTATATCTTCAGACAAATTAGGTTTCACATCTATTCATGAGCATATTTTTTNAGATTTGACTAAAGATAAATGGGGAACTAATAGTNTNTTAAATGATTTTNAATTNGCNCATGAAGGAATTAATGCTTTATAANNAAGCTGGNGGNNAAACTATTATTGATCAAACTACNGGNGGNCTNAGAGGNCATGATNATGAATTATTTCCTTATNANCATNCTTTNGCAATACGTAAAATTTCTNANTCTACTGGNATNAATATAATANTAGGNACAGGATGGTACAGNGAACCNTATTATGACAAGCATATTTATAGTAATANAACTNANCAATTAGCTGAAGAATTAGTAAATGATNTTGAAANAGGTATTGAAGGTACNGATGTTAANGCNGGTATTTTAGGNGAAATAGGTACNCATTTTACNTGGATGTCTGCTGCAGAAGAAAGGGTTTTTAGAGCTGTTGCAAGAGCGCATAANAANACTGGNGTNCCTATNGCTACNCATGCTNTAAATTGTCCTGTNGGNNTTGCNCAATTAGATATTTTTNANGAAGAAAAAGTAGATTTNAGNAAAGTNATTATAGGNCATTGTCAANCTTGGCCAGATAAAGATTATCANTTAGCNNTAGCTAAAAGNGGNGCNTTNCTTGCTTTNGATAGNATGGGAGTNATTAATGAATATGATANAAATNTNNCATTTGATTTAATTAAATCTNTAATTGATTATGGATATACTAATCAAATTCTACTTGGACAAGATGTGTGTTATAGATCAGATTATGTAATTTATGGAGGAAATGGATATGAATACCTACCAAGTAAATGTGAAAAAGATATAACTGATTTTGGTATTAATAGAGAAGATTATTATAAAATGGTAATTGATAACCCAAGAAATGCATTAAATAAATAATTTAGAATTAATTTATATTGTGGAAACTATTTTTGAAGAATTTAATACAAATTTAAGCNCTAGTGATATTTTTGATTCTTTTGCTTATGATAATTATTCTGTATTTTTAGATAATTCAATAAACTCTTCTTTATCAGAGAANTATTCTTATATCACATCAGATCCTTTTTTAATTGTTACAAGTAAAGGAAATAATATACGNATTAAAGAAGGAGAGACTATAAAAGAATTAATAGGAAATCCGTTTGNCGTATTAAATGAATTAATTAAAAAATATAATTTTAAAGATGGAATTNANTTAGCTCCATTTCAAGGCGGTGCTATNGGATATATGAGTTATGAATTAAGACATCATGTTGAAGATANGAANTCTAATGCAGTTGATCAATTGAAATTACCTGAAATGAATTTTGGTTTTTATGATTGGGTTATATCTATTAATCATTATAAAAATGTCACAAATTTAATCTCAACAATTTTGCCTGGTAATAAACATGATTCTGCTCTAAAACGTATTGAGTGGATTAAGGATAAAATTGAAAATCCTATAAATGTTCTCAAAAAAAATAAAATAAAAATTGGGGGATTGAAGTCTAATTTTTCTAAAAACGAATATATAAATTCNGTAAAAAAAATAAAAAAATATATTCAAAAAGGAGATGTTTATCAAGTTAATATTGCTCAAAGATATGAAATTGAATTAGAAGAAAGTTCCTGGGATTTATATAAAAGATTGAGAAAAATTACTCCNTCTAANTATTCAGCNTTTCTNANNTATCCTGAATTNGATATATTAAGNACNTCTCCTGANCATTTTGTTTCATTAAANNATTCTTTAGTTGANTCTAANCCTATGAAAGGNACTAGGCCTCGNGGNGANNANTNTATTNTNGACNAAGNATTATTNAANGANTTNAAAAANAGTTCAAAAGATAAAGCTGANAATNTAATGATTGTTGATGTAGTCAGAAATGATTTAGGNAAAGTTTGTATNCCAGGNTCNATTAAGGTTGANAATTTNTTTNAAATNGAAAAATATGAACATGTNTTTCANATGATTACAGATATACAGTGCTAANNTAANTNATAANTATAATNATATTGATTTNNTATTNTCNTGNTTTCCTGGNGGNTCANTAACTGGTGCNCCAAAAATNCGNGCTATGGAAATAATAGATGAANTNGANCCNGTAGAAAGAAATGTNTATTGTGGNGCTATAGGATATTTTGGNTTTAATGGNAATATGAANACNTCAATNCCAATNCGTACTATGATTNTNAAANATNNNAAGGGNTATTTTCATGTNGGAGGTGGNATAGTTNATGATTCAANTCCNTCAATGGAATACCANGAAACNTTAGATAAAGCTAAAGGGTTTTTTAAGGTTTTAAATATTATTGATTAATNNATAATATNTTTGTAGTCTTCAACTNNNTTTTTAGCACCTTGNGTAATAAAACCAAGNTCTCCTCCATCTTCAACAAACAACATACCATTGTTAANCAANTCTCTAGCTGATTCTATGTNTGANGGNGTAGTNCCNAATGGNACATTATANTTTTTACAGATTTCTAGAATTTCTTTTAATGGNTTTATTACATCTGGATGAGNCCAATCAAANGGTTGNCCCATTTCAATTGAAAAATCTCCAGGNCCTACATAAACCATATCNACGCCTGGTGTTTTTATAATGTNTTCAGCATTTTCATATCCTAATTTNGTTTCAATATGTATGACNGTAGTTGTTTCCNNGTCTTGNTCAATCATCCATTGNTTCCAATTAGAAATTGGTCTGTAATCNCTATTNCCTAAATTCCCATCNGCAGCNCTAGTNCCATTNGGNGGNAANTTNATATAATTGACTAGTTCTTTTACTTGATCAGANGATTCTGTTCTNGGNAGTTGTATTCCTACTACTCCAATTGCTAGTAANTTNGCAATTTCTTGACGTTCTAATTGNGGNGTTTTAGCTATTGGAGGNAATCCAAAAGNTCNTGCAGCTAANACAGTATCAGATAGTGANTCGAAATCNAAGTANAGATGNTCATAATCAATAAANAGNAAATCATANCCAGCTTCTTTATATATTTTTGCAAGTGAAGGTCTNGAATATTCATTAATCATTGCNCCTAAAAGAANTTCTNGNTTTGCNAGNCGNNTTTTAAGCTCTCTTCCAGGNCCACCACTGGGATATAAAAANTTTGTTAAGTCTTTTTNATNAGTAATTTTTTTCATNANTATNCTCCAATNANAATTCGATTATTGCTCTAGCAACTTTTCCTTCTTCTAAAGCTTTGAAGCCATCATTNATAGANGATAAAGGAAGNCGCATTGAAATCATATTNTCTAATTGAAGTTTATTATTCATATATAANTTTGCCAATTTAGGNAAATCTATTCTAGGCCTACTCATACCATATGATGTTCTNATAATTTCTNTATCACCCATCATTAAATTAAAAGGNAAAGTTACTTCTTCNCCAAAAGGTGTTTTNCCTAATATAACTACCCTTCCNCCAGGNCTAGATGTTTCTAAAGCNTGTTTGATAGATATATTNTGNCCAGCTGCTTCTATNGAACAGTCAGCNCCTCTTCCATTTGTTAANNCTAGTATGAANTCATANGGATTATTNTCNNTTGAATTTATTNCATGAGTAGCTCCAACATCNAAAGCNGTTTTTAANTTTTTATTGTTAATATCTACNGCAACNATAATAGANGCTCCNGCTATTCTNGCACCTTGNATAGCACTNAANCCTACTGCNCCACATCCNATNACAATAACNCTANNTTCGGGNTTTATTCTTCCNGCATATACTGCACCACCAAANCCNGTCATNACAGCACATCCTAATAAACANGCTCTATCTAAAGGGAAATCTTTTCTAACAGGNACTGCNCCTTGTTGAGGNATTATAGTNTATTGAGCATGAGAAGATACNCTACTGTAATGATANACAGGTTTATTATTANAGTACATTTTAGCTTCACCATTATAAAGNAAGCCTTTTGTTCTTATTTTNNCCATTTCTTCACATAATATAGGTTGNCCTTGNTCACAATAAAAACAATAACCACAGTTAGGNTCCCATGAACANACTACATGGTCACCTTCTTTAACTAATGTNACTCCATCTCCTATTTTATCAACTATGCCNGCACCTTCATGNCCTATAACTGCAGGTAATATTTGTGGNTGATANCCTTTCATTGTTTCCCAATCTGTATGACATAAACCGCTAGCTGCTATTTTTANNCGAACTTCTCCTGGTCCAGGTTCTTTTAATTCTAATTCTTCAATAACTAAATCAGAAGGTGTNTTATGNAACACTGCTGCAAGCATTTTCATATTNTATAACCTCTCAAAATTACATCTATTTTCTNATTGGCATGTGCACTAGTATANCGTAACATTTAAATTGGTCAAAATATTTATTNAANTTAAATTTATTTAGTTTAACGAAGGTTATAAATGGGAAAATCCAACGAAAATATTCGTAATTTAGCAATTATTGCTCATGTAGATCATGGTAAAACAACATTAGTAGATTCTTTACTTAAACAAGGGAGATTATCTAGAGATAGTGAAAAATTAGGTAATTTAATTATGGATAGTAATCCTTTAGAGCGTGAGAGAGGGATTACTATTTTAGCAAAAAATACTGCTGTTACTTATAAAGATATTAAGATTAATATTATAGATACACCTGGTCATGCTGATTTTAGTGGAGAGGTTGAAAGAATTATGCATATGGCTAATGGTTGTTTATTAGTTATAGATGCTGTAGATGGACCTATGCCTCAAACACGATTTGTATTAGATCAGGCTTTAAATAAAGATGTTGTACCAATGGTGTTGATAAATAAAATTGACAGACCAGAAGCTAGAGTTGATGAAGTTATAGAAATGGTACAAGATTTATTTTTAGATACAGCTAAATCAGCAGATCAATTAGATTTTCCAATATTATATTCTTCAGCTCGTGATGGCTATGCAATAAAGGATTTAGATTCTCCTAAGTCAGATATGGGCCCATTATTAGATGCAATTATAGAACATATTCCACCTCCTAAAGGTGATACTGATGCTTCTTTACAAATGCTTGTAGCTGCATTGGATTATGATGTATATTCAGGCCAAGTAGCTATAGGTAGAATTTTTAATGGCGGCATAAATCCAAAAAAACAAGTTTGTTTAATTAAGGGGATTGATGGCAAACACAATTCATATATTGTTGAAAAAGTGCATGTTTTTGATGGTGTTAAACGTTTAGAGGTTAATAATGCTCAAGCTGGAGACATAATAGCAGTTTCAGGATTAGAAAATGTATCTATAGGAGATACTATATGTGACTTGGAAAACCCTTTACCATTACCCTCTATTCATATCGATGAACCTACTGTTAAGATGACAATTTTAGTAAATAATTCTCCATTTATGGGTAAAGAAGGTGTTCATTGTACTTCAAGATTGATATTAGATAGATTAAATCAAGAATTAAAAACTAACTTAAGTTTAAAAGTAGAATCAACTTCAACTCCTGAAGCATTTATTATATCTGGTAGAGGTGAACTTCATTTATCTGTTTTGTTAGAAACTATGCGTAGAGAGTTATATGAATTTCAAGTTTCAAAGCCTGAACCTGTTTTTAAAAAAATTAATAATATTATTCATGAACCTTATGAGCATTTAATTATGGATACTTCACAGGAATTTTTAGGTGCATTGACTGAAGAATTAGTATCTAGATTAGGAAAATTTTCAAATATGACTAGTAGCCCTGATGGTAACATAAGGTTGGAATATGATATTCCTACTCGTGGATTGATAGGTTTTAGATCGATTTTTATTAGAATAACTAGAGGTAATGGTATTTTAAATAGTGTATTTGATAAATTTAAGCCTAAATTAGGGGAAATAAAATTAAGGACTGCAGGTAGATTGGTTGCTTCTCAAAGTGGCAAGGCAGTAAGTTATGGCTTGTTAAATTCTCAAGAAAGAGGTTCAACTTTTGTAGAACCAGGTACCGATATTTATCAAGGTATGATTGTTGGTATGCATTCTAGAAATCAAGATATTCTTGTAAATGTTTGTAAAGAGAAAAAATTAACTAATATGAGATCTTCAACTGCTGATATTGTTAAACGTCTTAGTCCTCCTATTATTATGACTTTAGAAGAATCATTGGATTTTATATCTATAGATGAATTATTAGAGGTTACCCCAAAAAATATTAGGTTAAGAAAACGAGAATTAATTCAATAGATTAATGTAGATATAATACTTGAAATTTTTACTTGTGTTATTATTTATAAATAATAAAATTAAAATGAATTTTATAAATATGATAAAAAAATATTTTAACATTACTTTAGAGGTTTTATTTTTAGCTTTTGGTCCTGCATTTATTCTGACTGCTTTAGGTTTGATAACTGGCGGAATTTTAGCTTGGGGAATTGGATATACCTCTATATTTTTATTTTGTGGATTTATGATAGGTTTATTACCTGGATGTATATTTGGTCATATAGCTGCTACACAAACTTCTAGTGATAAGAGGCTTTCATATTCCTATGCTGCTGGAGGAATAGTTGGGATACCAATAATATTGATTGGAATAGTTGGTTTAATATATAAACTAATCACTATTTTAATTTAATTAATTCAAATTCAACTTTTCCGGATTTTACTAGTTCACGTATATTTCTTTGGTCTGAATTTAATGTACTATTTGCAGTTTTAAATTCAATAAATATTATTTTTTCTTTTTCAAATTGAATTCCATCAATTGGTTTTCCTAAAAATTTAAAATTTTTTCTATCCCATGGAAAAGAATCCATAAAAGGTATAAATTGTTCTGTAATTTGTCCATATAAAGTACTTTGGCTGCGTTTACGTTTATCTAAATCTGATATTTGCTTTCTCTTATTTACATTATTTTTAATTAATAAAATTATAATTGCCCAACTAATAATTAAAATTATAAATAATGTTAAAAAAATTATTGACATTGGATTCATAATTACCTCAATATTCATATGGTACTATTTAATTTTAAGAAATAAATCAGGTGATATTTGAGTAAACCTAACCTTAGATCTAGTGGTAGATTGTTTTATGGATGGATAATCCTTTTTATTTCAATAATAATATTATTTTTTTCTATGGGTATGCGCAATAGTGTAAGTGTGTTTTTTATACCTATGGTTGATGAATTTGATTGGAATAGAGCAACAATATCTATAGTATTTGCTGCAGGTTGGCTAATAAATGGCCTCACTCAACCCGTAATTGGAGGAGTCTACGATAAATTTGGTGGTAGATATGTGATATCTTTTGGTTTATTAATTATGGGTTTATCTACTGCGTTAATTAGTATTACTAATAACTTTTGGTATTTTTTATTAATGTATGGGTTGATAATGTGTACTTCTGCTGGAGCATCTTCAGTTGTTACAGTCCAGCCTCTTTTAGCAAGATGGTGGTATAAAAGAAGAGGGGCTATTTTAAGTATAAGTAGTTTAGGGATATCATTGGGTTCAATGTTTTTGACTCCATTTTCAACTTATATTATTCATATTTCTAACTGGAGGTTAACATGGGTAGTCCTGGGAGGGTGTTTACTGCTGGTATCTTTTATTTCTGTACTGTTTATACGAAATAATCCTTCAGATATTGGAATATTACCTTACGGTATGGAAGATATTTCTAATGACAAAAATGAGGATTTGAATATTAATAAAGGGCCATTAGAAGTAAGTTCATGGAAAGATGCATTTAAACACTTACCTGCATGGCAATTAATGTTATCTTATATGGTATGTGGTCTAACCACTTCATTCATGTCTGTACATTTTATACCTTTAGCTAATGATAGAGGTTTTACAGCTAATGAGGCATCTATAGCATTTAGTATGTTATACGGTTTTACAATATTAGGAGTTGTAATTTCAAGCCTTGTGGTAGATAAATTTGGTCAGAAGAATTTTTTAACATTTGTATATATTATTAGAGCTTTTGCTTATTTAATCTTATTATTTGGACATGCATATTTAGGTTTGTGGACTTTTGTAATTTTAGCAGGGCTTTCATGGGTTGTAACTGCTCCTTTAACTATTACCTTATTGGCAGATATTTATGGTTTGAAAACTGCAGGTACATTGGCAGGTTTGGCTACTTTGGCTCATCAAATCGGAGGTTCATTAAACATAATCTTAGCTGGGTTCTTATTTGATAGATATCAATCGTATTCTTTAATATTTATCGTATCCATCGTTTTATTACTTATAGCAGCAGTAGCTACTATAAAAATTCAGGAAAATAAATTATCTATTAGGAGAATTATGAATTTGCGTGAAAATGTTGAAGGATTCAAAAAAATACATAGTAAAATGTCAATGTGATTTGAATTTTGACTGGAAAAATATTAAGTTATATATAAATAATATTTATGGAGAATAATATGCGGGATTATATTACATATTTTAATGGTGAATGGTTACCATGGAGTCAGGTCCATGTAGACATAGATGATTTAGGTTTCCAATTAGGTGATGTTGTATTTGAATATGCTAGAACATTTAATGGGAAACCTTTTACTTGGGAAGAGCATATTGATAGATTGTATAGATCATTACAATATGTTCGTAATGATATAGATGTTTCTCAAGATGAAATGCTTAAAATACACTATGAAATTATTGAACGTAATGAAATGTATAGAAATGAAGTTGGAGATTTTAATATTATCCCTTTTGTTACTAGAGGACTATCTTTTGAAGGTAAAGGAAATGTATTTGTAAGAATAAAACCTATTAATTTTGGTGAATTTATACCTTGGTATGAAACAGGTGTACATGGAGTAATTGCTAAATCAAGAAGTTATTCAAGTATCTCCTTGGATCCTAAAGTTAAACATCATAGTAGAATGAATATGGTATTGGGCACTTTAGAAGCCAGAGATGTTGATGTTAACGCATCTCCTATATTTATGGATGTTGATGGAAATATATCTGAAGGAAATGCTTTTAATATTATGTTGGTTAAAGATGGAGTAATTAAAACTCCAACTGACAGGTCAATTTTACAAGGAGTATCTAGATCTGTTGTAATAGGATTAGCAAAAAATATTGGTATTCCAATTTCTGAAGAGAATATTCAACCATATGATCTGTATACAGCAGATGAAGTGTTTTTTGTAAGAAGCACACCTTGTATTGTTCCGTGTAGTAAAGTAGATAATAGAAATATTGGTGAAAGCGATGAATTTCCTGGGCCAGTTACTAAGCAACTCTTAGCTGCTTATAGTGAATTAGTTGGGCTAGATATTATCGATCAAAGTAAACACTATGGAAATAAATAAAAATTAGTTAATTCTTGTGTTTTATTTTAGGTATTTCTAATTCGTTTACAATACTATTAAGTGCTTCTAGATCATTTTGCAAAATATATTCAATATTTTTTATCTGTTGATCAATTTTACTAGAAATTTCTTCATATACTTTTTGAGCTTGTAATGTTGGTGCTCCATCAGCGAGTCCTATGCTATCACTTAATTGACCTAGCCTATTGACTAAACCTCTATCTTTAAAGGAGCCTCTTTTAGAGTTGCTTTCTTGATCTATATCAGCATTTCTTAGGAGAATTGTTTCTATAGTGGAAATCTTTTCATTTATATCCAGTATTGGTTGTTCTAATATATCTTTTTGCTGATTATTACAATTATTTAACCAATTTTCAGATTGAGATTTAACGTTTAACAATTTGTTTAATCCATCACTTGAATCATTAATTTTATCCCAAATTTGTTTCATAATATCAAATTGCATTTTAATATCTGCTTCTGTTGCAGTAGATCTAGGGTCTTTATGTATTGTAAATATCTCAGTGAGTTCTTGCTTGCCGGTGTTTATTTTTACTTTGTAGTCTCCAGGTGGGGCAAATAAATCCACTAATCTACGACCATCTATACTTTTACTTCCTATACCAGAAGGGTCTGGGTATCTCATATCCCAAATAAAGCGATTTAGCCCTTGAACCAAATGAACATTTGAATTTTGATTATTGTTAGAATAAGTATTAATTTCTTTGCCTTCATTATCTAATATAGTTATTTCTAATAGTTCAGACATATTATTATAAAAATTGATTACAACTCCATTTGGAGGGTTATTACCTGAATCAAGATAGGTTCTTTTTATTTCACCCTTAGAGTTTTTTTCTGATATAAATGTTGAAAAAACTCCTAGTGTTAATAAATATGTTTTCATTCCTGTCGATTTATGATTCATATTAGCCATTTTATGGTAAAAAGATGGAGGATATATGTATCTAGTGGTTGTACGGGGTTTAAAAAGAGTAATTGCTTGATTAATATTTTGTTTGTCTATTTGGTGTAAAGGAGATAAATCATCTAGTATCCAAATAGCTCTTCCATGAGTAGCAACTACTAGGTCTAAATCTTTGACTATCATATCGTGTATAGGTACTTTAGGTAAGTTAAGTTGAAGTGATTCCCAAGTTTCTCCATCATCAAGTGATAAATATACGCCTCCTTCAGTACCTGCATATAACAAACCTTTTCTACTAGGGTCATGCCTTATAACTCTTGTAAAATCTATATCACGTATTCCATTTATTATAAGAGTCCAAGACCTACCGTAGTCATTAGTTTTAAATAGGTAAGGTTTGTAGTCCCCATGCTGATAACTAGTTACAGCAATATATACAGTAGCAGGGTCATGGCTTGAAGGTTCTATAGAGCTTACTAGAGACCATTCTGGTATATTAGGAGGAGTCACGTTTTCCCAAGTTTGGCCACCGTTTTGAGTAATATGAATTAGGCCATCATCTGATCCTGCCCATATTAATCCAATATTTAATGGAGATTCAGCTATTCTACTTACAGTACATCTTTCGAAAGGAGCGATATTTGTATCTGGGTTAATATTTTCTTTTTCATCTAGATCATTTCTAGTTAGGTCTGGGCTTATAGGTTGCCAGCTATTCCCTTCATCAGTTGATCTAAATACTACATTAGCAGCAGAATAAATAACTTCTGAGTTGTGAGGAGATAAAGCTAGAGGGCAATCCCATTGGAATCTATATTTTTTATTTTTAACAGTTAATCCTATAAGGTCTGGCCAAACTGTTACACTTTTTTGTTCACCAGTTTTATGGTCGTATCTAAGAATAATTAAACCTGCTCCTGGAGAGCTTCCAATAGCACCTCCGTATACTATATTACTATCTTCAGGATTGACTATTATATGTCCGCTTTCAGAACTGCCAACATTGTAGCAATCCTGCCAAAGTATAGCTCCAGAGTTAGATCTACTAGGTATACTTATCGCAGTATTATCTTGTTGTGTAGCATAAATTCTATATGGAGTTTGGTTATCAGCCGTAAGGTGATAGAATTCGGCAGTTGGTTGGTTATTAATAGTTGACCAAGAAGCTCCTTGATTAAAAGATACAGATGCTCCTCCATCATGTCCGTTGATCATGCGATTAGGATTTCTAGGGTCTATCCATAAATCATGTTGATCATAATGAGTTGTCTCAAGTAATTCGAATGATTTACCTGTATCAATTGATTTCCAAAACATATTAGATAGTATGTATACAGTATTAGGGTCTTTTGTATCAGCAAATACATGGTTGTAGTAATGAGGTCTTGTAGTTAATATTGCGTTATTATTTACAAGTTTCCATGAATTTCCATAATCTTTAGATAAAAATAGTCCACTGGTTTGGCTATTATTATCATTATTTATTTCAGCTATAGCTTCTGAATCACATGTATCAAATAGAGCCCAAACCATACCTGGTTGAATGCCAGCTGATACACCTATTTTCCCTTTAATGGTATTACCAAGCCCAGGGTTTTTAGTTAAATCTATCCATGTTTCACCACCATCGTCTGATCTGTAGAGACTAGTATCTTCTCCTCCATTATATGTATTCCAGAAATTACGTTGAGTTTGCCACATACTAGCATAGATTATTCTTGGGTTATTTGGATCTATAGATAGGTCATTACATCCTACGTCATCTTTTCTAAATAGTACTTGTTTCCATGTTTTACCACCATCTATAGATTTATAAACACCTTTGTCTTTACGTGGACCTTCTAGATGTCCTAGAACTCCAGCATATACTATATCTGGATTAGTAGGATGTATTCTTATTCTAGAAATATGTTCTGATGTTTCTAGACCTATGTTTGCCCATGTTTTACCTGCATCAGTTGATTTATAAACCCCATCAGCTTGAGAAGTCCAATGTAATCTTGGTACAGCAGTACATGCTTCTCCCATGCCTACATATAGAATATTTGGGTCTGAATCAGATATGGCTATAGCACCTACAGCTGATGTTTTAAAGAATCCGTCTGAAATATTTTGCCAGTAAGTACCGCCATCATCAGTTTTCCAAACTCCACCAGCACAACCTAAATAAAAGGTCATTTGTTCAGTTGGGTGCCCAGTTACCGCTACTGCTCTACCCCCTCTAAATGGACCTATACTTCTCCATTCCATGCCATTAATATTCATAGCTGTACTCATAAATTAATTTATATTATTGGTAATATTAAATGTGAAGGGTATTCATCATTATGATGAATTACTTGTGTTGCAGTTTTTAAATCTGTATCTGTTCCAAATTGTTTACCTGTGTTAGGGTTTCTATCAAATTTAGGGAAATTTGATGATGAAACTTCTAATCTTATTTTATGCCCTTTTTTGAATACATTAGATGTAACACCTATATCAATTTCATATTTGTATACTTTATCAGGTATTACTTCTTCAGGATTAGACATATTGTTTCTATGTGAAGCTCTTAAAATTCCATCACATAAGTTCATTGCATATCCATTTTCAAAGACATCTACTAGTTTAGCTGTCCAGTCTGTATTAGTTACATTTGTTGAAGCGTAAAGGATTAATTTAATTGGTCCTGTTACCTCTAAGTCGTCTTGTAATATGTTACTTGTGTAACATAATACGTCATTTCTAGATTCCACTACTCTTTGATCATATGGTCCCCAAGGTACTATATGAGGTGAACAGCAAGTTGCTCCTCCCACAGTTTGGACTGGGAATCTTGGATCATAATTAAAAATATCAGGTTTTTCCTTGGTATGTTTTTCTTTAGATAATGTTCCATTACCCATAATAGAATTTGCATCGCCATTTGAATGTAAATTCCAGTTTTGGTACTTAGTTCGTTTTAATGGCCATTCATTCTCGCTTCTCCATTTATTAATACCCATCACAAATATATCTATTGGTGCTTCATCTATAATTCCATTATTAATACCTTTTAGCCAATAATCAAACCATCTTAATTCTATACTGTCTAAATCAATCATTGAGTCAGGTCCAAAATCAATATCACCTGTTTTTGTTGAAGTACTTAATGCATGTGGCCAAGGACCAATAATAAGTTTACTTTTTTTGGAGGATTCATTTTTACCATTATGTTTTAATCCATTGTAATTTGTAAAAGTTTCTTTCGAATATAAATCAAACCAACCACCCATATTAAAAGCTGGAACTTCGATTTCGCTCCATTGTTTTTCAACGTTAATTTGTTCCCAATATTCATCATAATTCGGGTGTTCTACCCAATCTTTCCAAAAGGTTAGATTTCTTCCAGCTTTTTCATCCATTTTTATTAATGGTAAGTTGTAAAATACTTCAGTCCAATTATGAAAATCTATATTTTGGCCTGTTCTACTGTTACTACGCATACCCCATGATAATGCTACATTTAGTTGTAGAGCCCCGCCAGGATAAATTAATCCATTATAAAAATCACAACAAATAACCCTGGGAGCCATTGTTGTAAGGTATTTTGATTTGTAAGGTGCACTTGCCCATTGTACAGATCCTAAGTAAGATGAACCTGACATACCAATTTTTCCATTACTCCATGGTTGTTTGCCAATCCATTCTTGTGTTATAAATCCATCTTCTCCATCATCTATAAAAGGATAGAAAACACCTTCTGAATCCCATCTACCTCTACAATCTTGCATTACGCAAGCATATCCATTTTTTGCAAGACTTTTAGCTTTAGATATCATTTCATCTGTATTATTACTATACGGCGTGCGCATTAATACAGTTGGTAATTTTTCGTTTGTTTTTGGCAGATATATATCGGTCGAAAGATTAACTCCATCTTTCATGGGTACTTTAACATCTAACAACATTTGGACTTCGAAAATATTTTCCAATATTAACTCCCATTTATTATTAAATTAAAACGTAAAAACTTTGAATTAAATATTTGTTATGTATATTATTCATTTAAATTGAATTTATTTAAATAAGCATCCGCATAATGTACTTTACTGCCAACAAGTTGATGTTTCCTCATCCACCTTATCAAGGCTTGATATATATTAGCATCTTGGTCTCCATATAAAGGTGTTCTTGAACCTCTAACTGGTCGAAAGGGTTTCCATAAATCTACTAAATTTTTTGCATTCTCATTTTCAAAGTTAGTATCAAATTCTATATTTGGATTCTGGTTTATAATAGCTTGCACGCCAGATGCTGGATCATTAATAGAATCTTCATATCCTCTTCTTAATGCTCTAACAAATCTCTTAGTAAAATTTTCTTTTTTATCTGTAGTATCTGTAGTTGTAATTAAAACTAGTTCATAATATTCTGGCACAGCCCAGCCAGTGAATTTTATTATTGTAGGTTCTTTTCCTTCAATATCTAATTTAGATTTTAATCTAGGCCAATTTTCACTAACTGTTACATCTACTTCTCCATTAATTAACGCAGTATCACCTTCTTTACCAACGTTGATCAAATTAACATCACTCAATTGAGCGCCTTCAGTAATTAGCATTGTTTCAAGAAGTTTTTCGCTGTAAATAGTTCCTGGATATCCCACTTTTTTTCCAACTAAATCTTCTGGTGATTTAATTTCATCTGAACTGCTTAAAGATACTAAAGCATGTAATGAATTTTGAGTTATAGCTGTTATTCCTTTAATTAGCTTACCATCATCTATTGCTTTTAATAAATCTAATTGTCCAATAATTGCAAAATCATTAGTTCCATTTATAACTGAATTTATTATTGCAGCTTGATCAGTAGGGGAGGTGTTTATTGTTAATGTTATATTTTCTTGTGTGAAATAACCTTTATCTTGTGCTAAGAAAATTCCTGAATGATTAGCATTGGGACTTGAATTTAATAATATACTTGCAGTTGCGGGTCCATCTACATCTTCTGATGATCCACCACATGAAGTTATAAGAGTTATAGTCATAATCAATGTAATAAATATAATGTATTTCTTAATGTTATTTAAATTCACTAAAATGCTCCCTTTAATAATTAATTATTAGTATCAATATATTATCTTATATTATAAATATAATCTAACTTATATATTAATCTTTAACATAAATGGATTCTATGGTATTTATCATTTCACAACAAGTCTTTTAATAATAAAAACAATATAATTTTAATATATATATAGATTTTAGATGTAATTATATGTAATATTATTAAATATTAACATATTCGAGTATATATTTTAATTATGTATAATGTAAATCTTGCCGGAAAAATTCAAACTGTTAATGGATTAATTGAACCAGAAAATCTTGGTATAACATTAACTCATGAGCATTTATTTTGTGATCAATCAGGATTTTCTTCAGTTCCTACTGAAGCGAATAAGAAGAGTATTTTTTTTGATAAAGTTTCACAAGAAAATTTAGGTTATATAAGACATCATTATTTTGCTAATGCAGATAATGGTCAATTATGGGAAATTGAATCAGCATTACAAGAAGCAAATTTATATAAACAATTTGGAGGCCATGGGATTGTTGACGTAACTAGTATTGGTGTAGGCAGAGATGCTGTGGGATTATTTAGAATTGCTAATACTACTGGGCTTAATATAATAATGGGTGCTTCTTATTATCAAAATTTATCTCATCCACAAGACATGGATGATAAATCTGAAGAAGAGATTACTGAAGAAATTATTAAAGATATAACTATAGGTGTTAATAATACTGGTATTAAGTCTGGAATAATTGGTGAAGTAGGTTTAGGTTGGCCAATTTATAAAAATGAACTTAAAGTTTTAAAAGCTTCTGGTAAAGCTCAAAAACTTACTGGGGCACCATTACTAATTCATCCAGGTAGAGATGAAAATGCTCCATATGAAATAATTGAAATACTAAATGATGTGGGTGCAGATCTTTCAAGTACTGTTATGGGACATGTAGAAAGAACAGTTTTTCAAAAAGATACCTTATTAAAGATAGCTGAGAGTGGTTGTTATATAAATTGGGATTTAATTGGTGAAGAAGACTCTTATTATGGTCATTATAAAGTAAAAGGTAGACCAACTGATGCAGGTAGAATGGACCAAATTGAATTCTTAATTGAAGAAGGATATAAAGATCAGATTTTATTAGCACATGATTTGTGTAATAAGGGAAGATTGACTAAATACGGCGGGCATGGTCTTCATTATATTCTTTCGCATATAATTCCTAGAATGAGATCAAGAGGTTATTCTGAAGAATCAATAAACTCTTTATTAATTGAAAATCCTAAAAAAATGTTAACTTTTAAAGCTGTTTAAGATTATTTATAAAGGAGAAACTTAATGCAACTTGGTTTGTTTCAAATGCCATTTCATATGCCATATAGACCTTTAATTGAATCCTGGCAAAGAGATTTAGATTTAATTATCCTTGCAGATAAATTGGGATATCATGAAGCATGGATTGGAGAACATACTACTTTACCTTGGGAAAATGTTCCTTGTCCAGAATTATTAATATCTCAAGCACTTGTTCTAACAAAAAATATTAAACTTGGGACAGGTGTCTCTCAATTACCAATTCATCATCCAGTTGATTTAGCTCATAGAATTGCAATGCTAGATCATATGGCTCAAGGTAGGTTTTATTGGGGTATTGGAGTAAGGTCAATGCCTTCTGATTTAGAAATATTTGGTGTTGATACTTCTGACATGAATAAAGTTAGAGATCGTGGTCAAGAATGTTTGGAAGCAATACTAGGTATTTGGGGATCTGATGAAGATACACCTTTTGAATTTAAAGGTAAATATTATGATATTAAGAGCCCTGAAAATTATAGGAGTCAAGGTGCTAAAATTTGGTTAAAACCATTCCAAACTCCTCATCCTCCCATCGGTGTAGCAAGTAATTCACCTGGTTCAGAAACTCTAAGTATAGCTGGTAAAAAAGGTTGGATGCCGATGAGTGGATCAACTATGCTGCCTAAAGATATTCAGCCTCAATGGAATGTTATTGAGAATGGAGCAGAATCTGCAAATAGAAACGCTAATAGGTCTGATTGGAGAATAGCTAGACATGTTTATGTAAGCGATACTTCTGAAAATGCTAGAAGGGAAGTTTTAGAAGTTTTTGGTAAAGGTTATAATTATTTAAATCAATTTAAAGAAGAAGCAAAAAAATCTGATTTAGCTCCAGCAGTTGATAGAGAAAGTAAAGATAGTAATGGTAGTTCTTTGGAAAAAATGATTGATGATGTTTGGATAGTTGGTGACCCTAATGAATGTGCAAATAAAATTCGTGATTTATATAATTTAGTTGGTGGTTTTGGTCATTTATTAACTGTTACTTATGACCCAGATGATCATAACCTACAGAAGAATTCTTTAGAGCTGTTAGCTAAAGAAGTATTGCCAAAACTATCTGATTTGAAATTAAATTAATTTATTGATTTCTTCAGTTAGATTGTATACTTTCTTAAATGAATTATTCATATATTCAGATAATAAATTATTAGCTTTAATTTTTTGACCTGAATTAATTAATGTTTGAGCTTCTTTAGCTATTATATATGAGTCTTTAATAAAAGTTTTTTGTATAGGTAGAAAACTAGAGCGAACAAATTCAGTTTTACTTGATTTTGTATTATTATCTTCGTTAATTTTTTTATTTATTGAATGGAACTTCCACCAAAGAGTTTCTTTTGAAAATTCTTTAGATTTTAGTGATAATTTTTCAGGTAAATTGCCCTCACAAAAAATCGGGATGAATATTCCTATACATGGAGTATATAAACTACACCAATATATTGCTGTTCTATTTTTATCTTGTGATAAATCTGCAATTAAACTTGCTGCTGTATTACTAATAGAATTTTCACCGTAATGCATGCATATAGATCTGTTATTTGAATAATTTAATTGTATATTTTCAGATGGGTTTTCACCGTTAGAGTGATCTTTTAACAAAGATAAGAAAATATTTAAGTCTAATTTTCCTTTAAATAAATTTAAGTAAGTACATGATCTTATGCGTCTGAATTCTCCTCTACCTTCTTTAACACCTTTTATTTCATCATTAGAAAATGTTTTAAAAAAATCTAAACGCTCTTGAGATTCTATATACCATTTATTTTCTATTGAAGTTTGTTTTGCAGTAGAAGAAATATTAGTCCAATCAGTATTAATTGAATAAATATTACTAATTCCAATTGTTGAATCTATTTTTTTTGTTACCCATTCTTTATTTGCTGCTTCTACTATATAAGCTTCATTAGGGTCAGCCACTATAAACGAATTATCATAATTGGAACTTTTATGATTTTTAGTAAATTTTCCTTGACCATATTTACTTATTAAATTAGTAATTATATTTACTGCAGATGAAGCTGAATTTCCTCTTTCTAATCCTAAACGAACTAAATCCATACCTAAAAGACCAGGAGAAATATTGTCCGGAAATTTTGAATGTACAGCTTCGTTTCCTATAACAACTTGATGTTCATTAAACCCATGTTCATACCCCCACAACCAGTAGGGTTGAGAACCGAAATGCCTATAGGTAGTTTCTGATTGGGGTATTTCTATAAATTGGCATTTAACAATTGAATTGGTTTCATGATTTAATCTAGGAACTTCAATCAAAGTTTGGCATTCATCTTTAGGTCTATCACTGTTTTTTGCAAAAATAGTAGATTTTGTAATTGTAGAGTTACCTAAAGCAACAAATGTATCACATCCAGTAGCCATGAATTTCTCCAGACTTAACTATTTCTTGCTAGAACAGTACTTAAAGCATTTAAATAGGCATCAATATTTTCTAAAGTCATTGTTGCAGAAACTGCTCCCAATAAATTTGAAGATGGCCAAATCCCTTCATTAAGTAGTCCAAGGAAGACTTGTTGAGTTCGTAATTTGTCATTTTTAGCAGCATCATTGCTACTTAAAATTATATTATCATTAAAATGTACGCAAAATAATGAGCCTATACCTGTTACTTGAACTGGCACTTCAAATTCTGCACATACAGACTTAATTCCATCTCTAAGTTTATTTGCTATGTTATCTAGGTGATCATAAACTGGCTTCGTTAATTGATTAAATGTTGCAATTCCTGAAACCATGCTAAGAGGATTACCATTAAATGACCCAGAATGTTGTACATGTCGATTTAATTCCTCTTTTGAATATAAATCCATTATTTCTTTTTTACCTCCAAATGCACCTATTGGAGTACCTCCACCCAAAGATTTTCCGAATGCAGATAGATCTGGGTAAATATCAAAGTATCCCTGTCCTGCGCCATATCCAGCTCTTAAACTGCATACTTCATCAAAAATTAAAATAATATTTTCTTTTTCTGTTATTTCTCTTATAGATTGTAAATATGTTTTTTCTGCTTGTATAAAACCAGCTCCACCCATCATAGGTTCCACTATTACTGCAGCTATATCGCTTTTATTTTTTTCAATTATTTCACTAGCTATATCTGGATTATTAAAAGGTATAATTATTACATCATTTTGATTTGATTCTGACATACTAGGTATACTGGGATTATTTGTGGGGTAGGTGTTTTTGCTATTACTAATGCTGCCAGGTGTGTTATATGCTACAGCATCATATATGCCATGATATGCTCCATCTACTTTAACGACCTTTGATTTCCCAGTAAATGCTCTAGCAGCATGAATACAATTCATAGTTGCTTCAGTACCAGAATTTGTGAATCTTACCGATTCAATTGATTTTATTCGTTCACAAAGAATCTGAGCTAATTCTATATGTGATTCATGTGGAGCGTTAAATGAGACTCCTTTATTTATTTGTTCGTTAACTCTTTTAAAAATATTTGCATTAGCATGTCCAAAAGGTAAGGAGGAATTATTGCCAAAAAAATCTATTCGTTTTATACCATCAATATCAAAAATATATTGATTTTCACCTTTGTCCCAAAATAAAGGATAAGGTTCTGTAGATGTACCCCTAGTAACTCCATCTGGAAGATATTTTAAAGCTTTTTGATAAGTAGCTTTTGATCTTGGAGATCTTTGAATAAATATTTCTTCTTCTATAGATGTTATATTTGACACAAATTTACTCCTTTCTTAAATACAAATAAAATTGACCAATGTTTTCAAGAGTTTAAAGGTTTAAGAAATATGTTGTCAATATTAAAAGTCTAATTTATAAGTTGTTGAGTCTAAAGCATAGTACTTATGAATTAATTTTGAATCACTTGCTTTAAGAATTCTAATTCCAGATGGGTCTTTCCCTAGGGGGTAACCCACTGGGCCAGATGTTATTATTTCAATATTTTTATATTTTGTATATGAGTTTCTATGCCAGTGACCTGCAAAAACAAAATTGACACCATATAGATCGAATAAACTTAATAAAATATTTCTATGAGGTTTATGAATTGAAATAAAATTATTTTCTTCATAAGGACTATTTATAAATAAAGGATGGTGAAGAAATACAACTTTATTTTTTATACTATTCGATTCTTTCAAAGTAGTTTTTAAAAAATTTAATTGCTTTTCCCATTCATCTGGTAATTTATATGGGTTAAAAGTAACATTACTGTTTATTACTATAAATCGATAGTTATTATAATCAAAGTAATATTGGTCATTTCCAAAAGATTTCCTGTAATTTTCAAGTGAATCTTTTGTAATTTCTTGATTGTCAATATCATGATTACCTGGGGCAAAATAAATTTTTATATCTTTAGATAGTCGATCACATATTTTAATAAAATTCTGATATTGATTATCCTGTTCTGTTGAGTTAATCATATCTCCACAAATAATTACGAATTTTGGTTTAATAAAATTCGCAATATCAATTGCTTTATTAAAATTTTCAATTTCAAAATTAAGACCGGACAAATCATGGGTATCTAATATATTCATACCCTTAACATTACGAATATATTCAATCTCTTTATTAGTAAGTTTACTGAAATGTTCATACATTCCAAATTGTGGGTCTGCCATTTGAATGAACAAAAATGACATTTATACCGCCGTATCTGTTTTTTATTAAATAATATTTTAACTATTAATAGCTGGTAAAACTTCTTTTGATAATAATTCCATAGAATTATATGCTTTATTAATATTTTTACCCCAGTCATGTGTTTGGGTTAGGAGTGTACCAAATCCACCTGTAAGATCTTGTAAATCTTTAATTTTTTGAGTTACTTCATCAGGACTGCCTACAATCCAAAAGTTCTCAAGCATATATTCTGGAGTTAATTCTGAATCTGGTATGCTTTGATCTACCTTGAAAGCTTTTTTACCTCTAGGTCCATTTCCAATTAAATATAACCAGTAATTTAAAAAACCTTCTGCAAATGGTCCATTTAAAATATCATCTTTAGCTTGCTCAGTTGTATTAGCAACATAAATTTCTCTAGAAATTCTCCATGTGTCTCTATTTGCAACTTTTCCTACTTCTTTAGCACCTTGCTCAACCATCTCCCACTGCATTGGCAAAAATGAAGAATGAACAAATGCAGAACTCAAAGGCATCCAACCTTTTTTTCCTGCAACTTGTAATGTTTCTGATTTAGGACTTGTACCAGCAACTGCTATTGGAGGATGCGGGTCTTGATATGGTTTCATATGATGCCACATTTGCCTGTCATTCATCTTGGAATACATTTCAGAATTAAAGTATTTCCCTTTAAAGTCAAAAGGACCATCTTCAGTCCAAAGTTTTAAAATTAATTCTATTGATTCATTCATTCTATCTCTAGGAGAACCTGAGTCTACATCTATACCAAATACTTTAGTTTCTTCAGCTGAAGCTCCTGAGCCAATTCCAAAATAAAATCTACCTTTAGCTAGATGGTCAAACATTGCCATTCTGAGAGCAATTTCAACAGGGTTATGGTAGTGAAGTAAAGTAACTCCAGTAGCTAAAGTCATTTGTTCTGTTAATGCTAAAGCTTTTGCCATAAAAAGATCAGGGGCTGGCATATTTTCCCATGGCAGAGTAAAGTGTTGGCCAATCCAAGATTCTACAAAACCTAATTCATCTCCTCGTTTTATTATATTTAAATCTTCTTCATAAGTTTCATAGTGTGGTCTTTTAGGATCGTGTAATGGCATAGCAAACAAACCAAGTTTCATTTTTAAAATATCCTTTCTATAAACAATAATAAAATTTTATATCTATCTATAATAGTAATCATTTAGTAAGATATTTATCTATTATAGATCTTTGATATAGGAATTTTCAATATATGAAAATAAATATTTATTAGAATATTAATATATGTTATGTTATTGTTTATCAAAATAGATAATAATTAAATCTATTTATATAAATAAGGGAGAATAATATGTTGAATGAAGTAATAAAAGGTAAAACTTCTGAAGAATTATTACATGACCTTGAAGAATTTCTTCCTGGAGGGATTGTTTATAGGAGTACTCAAGATAAAGCTGTTAGGACTATTTTTTCACATGGTCGTGGTAGTAGATTATGGGATGTAGATGGGAATGAATATATTGATTATATTTTAGGTTCTGCTCCAATGATATTAGGACATGCCCACCCAGATGTTACTAAAGCTTTACATGAGCGTATTGAAAATGGTACTCAATTTATGCAACCTACAGATATAATGTTGAAACACGCAAAAAAAGTTGTAAGTGCAATTTCAGGTGCTCAAAAAATTAAATATACAGGAACTGGCAGTGAAGCAGTATTCATTGCCTTAAGATTAGCTAGAGGATATACGGGTAAATCTAAAATATTAAAATTTGAAGGAGCTTTTCACGGGACATGTGATTACGTTTCATTTAGTACTATTCCTACTCAAAACCTTGATTTCCCTAAACCTGAACCTGACACACAAGGAATCCCTAAAGGTGTAGAAGATACTGTATTAGTCGCTCCTTATAATGATGCTGATTATGCTACACAAGTTATTAAAGATAATAAAGATGATTTAGCTGCTGTAATTTTATGCCCTCAAACATTACATATTCCTGCAGAACAACAATTTATTGATGCTGTTAGAAGTGCCACAAAAGAACATGGAGTCTTATTCATACTTGATGAAGTTGTAACTGGCTTTCGTGTAGCGTGGGGTGGTGCACAATCATATTATGGAGTAAAGCCTGATTTAACTATTTTGGGTAAAGCACTTGGTGGAGGAATAGGTATTGGGTGTTTAGTAGGACCTGATGAGATTATGCAATATCTAGATCCATCCAAAAAATCAACAGGTGAATATGTGCAGGGAAGTGGGACATTTACAGGAAACCCATTAGCAACTACTGCTGGATTGGCAGCTTTAAATGTATTAGAAAAACCTGGTACTTATGAGTCACTTTATTTAATGGCTGATAGATTAAGTTCAAATCTAGAAAAAATATGTGAATCATTAGAGGTTCCAACTGTAATTTCTAAGCAAGGACCTACAGTAGATTTGAAATTTAGCGATAATCCAATTAAGGATTATAGATCAAGCTTGAAAAAAGATAATGATTTACATGATGATATGGCAGTTGAATTAATGAAACGGGGGATTTTTTCTCATGGAACAAGTTTTTATATTTCAACAGTTCATACCAAAGAAGAAATTGATGAAACATCTAACATATTTGAGCAAAGTTTGCGTCAAATTAGATGATTAATTTGAATTAAGGGGAAGTGTCGGAATTGGTAGACGAGCATGACTTAGGATCATGTGCTTTATGCGTGGGAGTTCGAGTCTCCCCTTCCCCATATTAAATAAAATATTAAATGAATAAATTAAGAAAGGAAAAAAATATGTATCCAAGTAATATAAGAAAAAGAATACTTAATAATGAACTTTTGTTAGGTACAGCTATGTTTTCGATTGAACCACATATTACATCGATAGTATGTCAAACAAAACCTGACTGGCTTTGGATTGATACTGAACATGCTCCTTGGGGAATAGAATCTGTTGGTATGTCTTGTATAATGGCTCGTCAAAATGGAATTGCAGGGGTTATAAGAATACCTTGGAATACCCCAGCTTATATTAAGAAAGCTTATGATGTAGGTGCTGTAGGAGTAATGATACCTCAAGTTGACACACCAGAAGAAGTAGCGGATGCTGTTAGGTTTGGTAAATATCCTCCAGTTGGAGAAAGAGGTATTGCTCCCTGGTTTGCTGGTCATTTAGGTGCTACTCAAGACGATGTGATCCAACATGCAAATGATGAAACTATGCTTATTTTACAAATGGAAAGTTTGGAAGCATGGGAAAATATAGATGAGATATTAAAAAACCCAAATTTTGAAGTTATATTAGTAGGGCCTTCAGATTTATCTGCATCCTTAGGTGTACCAGGTCAAACTCATCACCCTAAAGTTGAAAATATTATGGTTGATTTAGCAGCTAAAATGAAAGGTACTAATAAAGCATTAGCAACTACATTTGGTGAAGTTGAACATTGTAAAAGGTGGATAAGTGAAGGATATAGAATGATGAATGTAGGCAGTGTTTTAGGGTTTGGTATTTCTCAAACAACAAAGATTTTTCAAGAATTAAGAGAAGAATTTGGACCTTAATAAATTAAAATTTGGAGAATTAATATGAGGAAAAAACAATTAGGAATGAATGGACCAGAAGTATCAGTAGTTTGTTTTGGTACTTTTCCTATCGGCGGAGGTTTCGGTTCAGTCCCTAAAAACCAAGCAATAAAAACTGTACATGCAGCTTTAGATGCAGGTATAGATTTTATTGATACTGCTGAAGGGTATAATGATGCAGAAGAAATTTTAGGGGAAGCTTTATCAAATAGAAGAGATGAAGTATTTTTAGCTACAAAAATTTCTAGAAAAAATCACTCTGCCAAAAACATTGACGAAGCAATTGAAAATAGTTTAAAAAAATTAAAAACTGATTATATTGATTTGTATCAAATACATGGTCCTCAGCCAAATTATCCTATTGAAGATACTTTAGAGCGCTTTATTCATCATAGAGATTTAGGAAATATTAGGTATTTTGGTATTTCTAATTTTACTCCTACTCAAACAATTGAAGCGGCTAAGTATACACGAATACATAGTTCACAGCCGAGATATAATATTTTGTTTAGAGATGTGGAAGATGAATTACTTCCTGTTACTTTAGATAATGGAATTGGTGCTATTGCTCATTCAGTAATGGCTAAAGGTCTATTAGCTGGTAAATATTTACCAGGACATAAATTTTCTTCAGATGATCAAAGGGATTCTTGGGAATATTATAATGGTTCTGAATTTGAAAATATATTTGAAGTAACTTTCAAGTTAAAAGAATGGTCTGAATCTAAAGGTCATGAACTTTCTGAACTGGCAATTGCTTGGCCAACAGCTCATGAGGTTGTAACTTCTAGTATCGTTGGATTTAAGAAACCCGAGCAGGCAATATTAAATGCTAGAGCTGGAGATTGGGAATTAACAAAAAGTGATCTTGCAGAGATTGAAGATATACTTAATGGTTTCAGATTACATTTTTCTCATGGTAGTTTGAATCCAGATTATGTAGGTTTTCGTGATAAGGGCGATAGGTAAAAATTTAATAATTAAATTTGGAGGCATATATGGCTGATAAATCAAGAATAACAAATTCTATAAAATATTATGATCAAGCGACAGACTTGATTCCAGGTAAAACACAATTGATAAGTCGTAGAGCTAGCCAATTTGCTGCAGGAGTAAGTCCTGTTTATGCTGAATCAGCAAAAGGTTCAAAATTTATTGATGTTGACGGAAATGAATATATTGACTGGGTTAATGCAGTAAGTGCAGTCATACTTGGTCATTCAGATAATGTAGTTGATACGGCTGTTAAGCAACAAATTGATAAAGGTAGCATATATACATTAAATAGTAAAATGGAAGTTGAATTGGCTGAATTATTAGTTGATACGATACCAAGTGCTGAAATGGTTAGATATTCTAAGGGAGGTGGAGAGGCATGCTCTGTAGCTATTAGAATTGCAAGAGGAGTTACTGGTAAAGATAAAATATTATTTTCTGGTTACCATGGATGGCACGACTGGTATCAATCTGCAAATTATTTAGTAGACCCTGAGTCAGGTGAATTTCCTTTTGCTGGTATAGAGCCTATTGGAGTTCCTAAGGTGTTAGCTGGTACTGCATTACCTTTTATATATGGAGATTTAAAAAATTTAGAGCAATTATTTAATGAGAATAAAGGCGAAGTTGCTGCCATTATGATGGAGCCTTTAAGATCAGATATACCAGAAAAAGGATATTTAGAAGGAGTACAGAAATTAGCAAAAGAAAATAATGCGATTCTAATATTTGATGAAGTTTCTTGTGGTTGGCGAACACGTATAGGGGGTATACAGGAATTTTTAAATGTAACTCCTGACATGTCAGTTTTTGCTAAAGCTATGTCTAATGGTTATCCAATGGGAGTTACTGTTGGTTCAAGAGATGTAATGGAGCCTGCATCTGAAATGTTTATATCTAGTTCTTATTGGAGTGATAATGTTGGTTTAGCCGCATCTATAACTACTATTAATGAGTTGAAGTCTAGAAATTCTGAAGATCAATTTGAAGATTTAGGAGCACGTATGCGTAAAACAATTGATGAAGTAATTTCATCCGTTGGTATTCCAGCAAAATCTTCTGGGTTTCATTATAGAGCCTCTTTATCTATAGATTTGCCAGATGAGACTTTAAGACCAAAGATAAATACTTTATTTATACAAGAAATGGCTAAGAATGGGATTTATTCTAATATGGGATTTATGCCTACTTTATCTCACACTGAAGAAGATATTAAGAAAACAGCAGAAGCAATGGAAGCTTCATTAAAAGTAATACAGAAAGCTTTAGAAGGCGATTTAGATAATCTTTTAGTTTCTGATATAAAAAAAGAACCGTTTAGAAGGTTAGTTCGTTAATTTTAATGTTATTTATATAAATAGTATATTTTATTATTTTTCTTAATATTTGGATCTTTTCTGAAATTTAGTTTTTCAAAAATTGATTGCTTTATAAAATCGTTAATATTTGATTGAGCCGTAATTTTTTCTGCTCCTTGGTTGATACACCATTTAATAGATTTATTAATTAATAAATCTATGTTTTTATTAAAGTTAGGATGTGCAAATCCATCAATATTATATGTTTTATAATCAATTAACTTACTTGTTGAAATACCAACGATTTTCCCTGATTTTGTTTTTGCTACAAACCACGAACCATTATGTTCTTTTTTTAGTATATTAAATTTATTATATAGACCCATACAAGAACTTTGGTTATGATATTTTGTTGAGTAAATATTTATATTTGAATCGAGTAATTCTGATCTATGTGGATAAATAGTTAAAGGTATAATGGGTATTCTGGCAGAAGGATTGGCTTCATCAATTGAAATTATATATTCATCTTTAAAGTAATTAATTGAAAATTCTTTGTATGGAATATTACTATTAATATTTACTAAGACATTTGAATTATGAATTTTTTGCCATCCAAGTTTAATATATAATTTTTCTGCAATAGGATTACTTGTTCCTAGAAATAATGCTTGACCTTTATTTGTGAAAAATTTATCTAAAGCTTTATCGCATAAATCTTTTGCAAATCCATTTCCTCTGAATCTTTTATGAGTAGCGACTTCAGCTAACCCGCCTAGTATATTTATGTTATTGCTTGTTACTGTTGCACAAGTAGATATTATAGAATTTTCTTCTGAGTAATAAAATACTTTAATAGTATTATATGCATTTTCACTACCTAAAAATACATCTTTTGGCAGGTCAGGTATTAAATCAATTCCAAAAATCTCATTCCAGAAAGTTGATAATTTATCAACTTCCATATTATCAATTGGGGGAGATATTTCATGTTTATCCATTATATTTCTTACATTTGATTTAAGATTCTAATATTTTTTTTATTCCTTCTAATTCGCGTATTTGAATTTCTTTTGCTATATTGGCTATTTTATTAGGATCAAGTCCTAATGGTATTTTAGTGCATCCATCTAAATCTGCAATCAATAATTCTCCAGGATGTATTCTTAGACTCCCAACTACTATTGATTTATTAACACTAATCAAATTAAAAACTCCGTGTCCGGGTACACTGCCTGTTGCCCATAAAGGCATACCTACTTTAGTTATACCTGCTATGTCTCTTGCTGATCCTTCAACAATTACACCACTAACTCCTAAAGTTGAATACTTTGCAGCCATTCCATCTCCAAAACAAGCTCCTCTTCCAGGATTAGAATCTACATCCTTAATGATTGCTATTGTAGGATTAGGTGAATTTTCTAAAGCTGTGTAGTGTTCTTCCCATGGTAAACTAGGAGAATCAGGGTCATTACTAGTTAATTCCGCGGTTACTGCATATCCTACTGATTTACCTAGAGAAGGTATTATAGACCGAATTTCCGGGCCCATATAATTTAGAGGAACTCCTCCTTTACCTTCTAATTCTAAGCCTCCTTGGCTTCCTCCCATACTTTCTACAACAGCGTTAAAAACAGTTGCAGAATCTAATGAATAAAGTAACTTGATTGAATCTTCAGTAGCTAGTATCATGAAATCTCCTTATTTTGTATATAAAATTATTAAGTTAAAGGTTTAAAATGTTAAAAAACATACATCCTAATTTAGATTACCGTGCAAGTGACAGAGAATTTTGGAATGAAGAACTTGATAAGTTTGTTCCTGATAAAATATTTGACTGCCATATTCACATGTTTAATAAAGAAGCACTTTATCACAAATATCGCTCCGAATGCCAGATAGCTGATGCTGATTTTAAGCTTATTAAAAATTATCATGAACTAGTTTTTCCAAATCGAAAAGTTAATTCATTATATTTAGGTTTTCCAAAATTAGGTACAGATACAGCTAAACATAATGAATTTATGTATCAACAAACTTTAAAAGATTCTTATTCAGTTATGAATCGATTGACTACTCCTGATTGTACAATTGAAGATATAAAAAGAGATATTAATAGAGGTTTTGTTGGGTTAAAAATTTACAGAATTTATTCAGTTACTGGAGATGCTGCTAATTGCAGGATTCATGAGTTTTTAACTCATGAACAAATGGAATTAGCTAATGAGTTAGGTCTGTGGGTTACATTGCATATGTCTCGTTCTGATGGATGTGGGGATGAAGAAAACTTGAAAGATTTAGAAGAATATACCACCAAAAGGTACCCGAATATTAAGTGGATATTAGCACATTGTGCTAGAAGTTTTACATATGAACCTATTAGAAAAGCAATAGATAAACTTAAAGAAATGCCAAATATTTTTTATGACTTATCTGCTGTTACTGATGTACGTCCATTTATTACATTATTTCAAAAAGAAAATTTAAATAGAATTTTCTATGGATCTGATGGCGTAGATTCAAGTTCTTATCATGGTACTTACGGAGCTTTTGGAAGATCTTGGCAATCAATTGATCTTGATAAGATTGATTTATCTTTTAAGCACACAAATAATAGGCCAATATTATGTCTATATGAGCAACTTCTATCGATAAAGCACGCTGCAGAAATTGCACAATTAGACAAATCTGATATTGACAAAATATTTTGGAGTAATGCCTCTAGGGAATTTAATATTTCCTTTGATTAGGTTTAACTATTAAGTAATTTACTTAATTTTTCTCCCTGATTTTTACAAAATTCATGAACAACTACTATATCAGTACCTATAGAAAAATCTTTGACACCGAGTTCTAAATAAGGTTCAGCTTCTTCCCATTTAGAAATTTCTACTCTCGGTCGGATATTCATTTTTATCGCTGTATTTATAGTATATAGTTCAGCTTCTTTTACTTCTTCATCATTATTAGTTCCATACTTTCCAATGTTTAATGCATAGTCTCCTGCACCAAACTGAACCATATCAATACCCTTTAAAGATAATATAGATTTTAAATCTTCAACGGCACCTTTTTTTTCTATCATTAGAGCTACTACACCTTCTTCAGCATTTTTTACATAATCAGCTGTTGTTAGGCCTGGGTAAATATATCCCATGTCTCTGCTCATTGATACTCCCTGTTTGCCTTTAGATTCAGGAGTGTCTGGTCTCATTGCTGCAATACATTCTTTTGCATCTTCTAATGACCTTACATCTGCATAAAGAATATTTTGAATACCTGAATTCACAGCCTTTTTTGCTAAATATGTTCTTGGTTGTTGATCCAGCTTAATCATAGAAGACATGTTGTCGAATAGATCTATTGCTCTACCGAAATTTTCTAATGAGAAAAGGTCATGAGGAGCATAAGTACCTGTAAATTCTACATAATCTATTGTTCCTGCATATCCTATTACTTCTGCCATTCCTGGCCATAAAGTATGTACATGTGTTCCAATTGAAGGCTTGTTGTTATCCAATAGTTCTCTTAATACGTTTCTTCTCATAATTATTCCTTTTTTTATTAAATATTGATAAAATTTATATTACAAAATAAATAATTAATGTATATTATAATTAAATTGTTTAAATTTCTAGATGATAAGGAGAATAAAATAATGGCTATGCCCGAAAATACTATTAGAGACTGGCTTTGTGGACCAATGGTTGCTGTAGCAACTCCATTTAAAGAAGATTTTTCACTTGATCTCGATGCTTACAGAGATAATTTGGAATTTATGATTAAAGGAGGAGTGGTTACAGGAAATGGTTCATTATTAGTTGCTGGTGCTGGAGGAGAACATCCTGCTTTAAATGTTGAAGAAAGAAAAGAACTTTGGTCTGTAGCTTTAGAAGTTGCTAACGGAAGAGTTCCTGTTTTAAGTAGTATTCAGCACACTGATTACCGAGAAATAATTAAAATGGCTAAATATGCTTCTGATATAGGTCTTGATGGAGTTCAACTTGGGCCAACTTATTATTATGAACCTTCTGAGAGTGATGCTTTACGATTATTTGAAATTGTTGATGCAGAGTCAGATGTAATGATAATGCTTTATCATACATGGTGGGAAGGTTTAACTATGAGTGTTGACCTTGTTAAGCAAATTGGCGAAATTGATAGCGTTAAAGCTGTTAAATGGTCAGCTCCCGATGCTAAATTATTTCAAGATGGTTTAAAAGCTTTTGCTGGTGATTTAGTTACTATAGATAATAGCGGGTCTCATGTTTGGAGTAATATTTTAGGAGCTAATGGATTTATTACTCATTTAAGTAGTTTTTGGCCTGATTATCCTGATAGAATTTGGAAAGCTTTACAAGCGAAAGATTATGCATCTGTACCTAGTATACTTGCTCAATTCAAATGGGGTTGGCAGGAATGGGTTGGCTCTGTGGTCAAACATACTGGTGGAGAAGGACCTTTTATTAAAGCAGCTATGGAAGAAGTTGGTTTGAAAGCTGGCCCTCCACGTCCGCCTTCTGTACGTCCAACTAAAGCTCATATGGATGTGTTGAAAAAGTTAATGAAAGATGCGGGTGTTCCGAAGGTTAATTAGTTAACCTTTATTTTTGTGAGTATTATTTTTCTGAGGAGTTAATATGGATAGAAAAAAAGTCGGGAAGTCTGATGTTGAAATTAGTGCTATAGGTTTAGGGACAACTACTTTTGGAAGAGAGATAGGCGAAGAAACAGCGTTTCAGATAATGGACTATGCATTAGAAAATGGTATAACTTTTTTCGATACGGCTGAAGCATATGGTGGTGGTCAAGCATTTGAAAATAGGAAAAATGCATATGGTACAACTGATATAAGAGAAAAAAGCATGGAAATGAGTTCTTCTGAATTAATTATAGGAAGGTGGATGAAATCAAGAGGGACTAGGAAAGATGTGGAAATTTGTACAAAAATCAGTGGAGGAAGAGGGAAAGCTGAAGAAATTCGTTCATCGATAGATGCAAGTCTAAAACGTTTAGGTACTGACTATATTGATATATATAAAATACATGCACCTGATGTAAATACTCCAATTTCTGAAACCTTATCTGAGTTAACAAATCAGGTTAACTTAGGAAAAACTAGAACTATTGGAGGGTCAAATTATAACGAATTTCAAATATCTGAGATGATAGATTCTGCTAAAAGTAATAGATATAAAAGATTTGAAATAATGCAGCCTAATTATAGTTTAGCAGTACCAGATGCAGAGATTGATGTTTTTCCTATTTGTACAAAAGAGGAGATAGCTATTACTCCTTATAGCCCTCTAGGTGCAGGTTTTTTAACTGGAAAATATATACGTGGAGACAGAGAATCTATTCCAAAAGGAACTAGAATGGATGTTGCTCCTGGTCACATTGATATATATTTTAATGATAGAAGTTTTAATATAGTTGATAAATTAAAACTTAAGTCTGAAGAATTGGGTGTCCCAATAACACAACTTGCAATGGCATGGGTAATGTCAAATAAATATGTAACTGCTGCTTTAGCTGGTGCTAAATCTCCTGATCATTTAAAAAATGCAATTTCAGCATACAACTTGAAACTTGGAGATTTAAGAGACGAAATGTCTTCTTGGGGATGATATTTATAGATAAAAATATAGATATAACCGTATTGTAAAAGGATTTAATATTTATAATAGATTGCTTTATTCATTTTCTTTTGGGTTGATAGCTGCAGTTATTGGCTGGTTAATAATGGTATGTAATAAATTATCTGAAACGCCAGTTTTTAGAGACCCAGAGAGATTTAATTTAAATGATGAGTTGATTTTTTCTAGTGGAGCTATTACTGCTGGTTTTGTTATGGCAGTAATATTTTTTTATTTTATTTATGACTTAAACCAAATTCCAAATGAAAAAAATAAAATAACTTTTTCAGATTTATTAAAATGGATATTTTTTGGATTTACATTTTCTTTTTTTACATATCCAGTAATAGGTGGGGCAATTTTTATACCACTATCGGGTCTTGTTTATGCTTTTTTTGAAAATTTAATAACTTTTACAGAAATGGTTAATGGTTCTATTGATGTAATATTCAGAGCTCCAATGAATATAATGACATCAGGAGTACCTATATTAATTTCCAGTTTATTCGTAGGGACACTTTTTGGCCCTATATCGTATTTGGTTATTAATTTAAAAACTCAGTATTTATCAGTTTTTAATAAATCAATAATAATTGTATTGTTATTGATTTCATTGCCTTATTGGGTCCCTTTAAAAATATTAGGTAATTTTGCTTGATAAATTCTAATTAGTCATTTAACTTTATTTCATTATATATTGATTTTTCAGGGTAAATTCTATATTGGTTTCTTTTATTTAATGATTTATGTAATGCTTCCCATACAACAAGACCTGTATTGTCTACTTCAACAATTATAAATGGCCCGCAGCATCCGTGCGTTGTCATACCACTTCCAAACATTATTAAAGTATTACCAGATTCAAGTCGTTTTGCACTCGAGCAGCAGGGTGCAAAAATTCCTAATTCAACAGGCTGTGGCCCATCTGGAAATTCCCAAACTGTACTTGCTACCATATTATCTATATCTAACCTTAACTCTAGTGCTCTTGAGTATTGGCCTCCTTCATTACTAGGTCTATAATTTCCATTATCAAATAATAAAATATTTCCATTATCTAATTGAGTAGCTGTATGTTGATGATAGAATTTATCTCTATTGTTTATGAATTCAAAATCACTACTTTCTCCTCCTAATCTCCATTCTATATTTTCAAAGTCAGGTGAAATAGAAATTATTTGGTTTAAGTGTGCTAAGGATACAATAATATTACCTCTATTACCTATGTCGATTGAGTTTCCATGAGACCAGTCTTCAACTTTTCTGTCTCTATCACATCCACCCCATATAGGATTTCCTGGTAATGTTTTATTTGATGAATAGGTTCTTTCTAAAGGAGATATATGATCAAATATATTCCATACTATTTTATTTGTATTAGTATTTTGATTCCACACTCCAATTGTATCGCCTTCTTGTTTAGCTATTTTATTTGGGAGTTTAATTTCTTTAATTTCTCTTGAAAGATAAATTATTTGATCGTTTTCCAAAGCTAAAACTTCATGATGAATTGGTCCATATGGTTTGCATATATCATCTAGTCTATTAACTTCTTTGCCGTCTGGTGTAATTTCAACTATTCCTGTAGATGTAGTTCCTCCTCCGTATCCAGCTATATATACTATATTTCCATTTTCTTTTTTAGACATAACATATGGTTGTTCTTCATTATCAGCTTCAAAATACCATACTATGTTTCCTTTTGAATCATATGCAGCTAAACCTAAAAAACCCTCTTGTCTGAATTCCATATATGTTAGATTAAAAGAGGAATCTCCTCCAATTATTTCAAGACTTGCATCTTTTAATGAACCTGGAAGTTCTCCAGTTATAAAACTTCCAGTTTTACTTGGTTTACTATTAACTCCATTTAATATAGAAAAAACTTCATAATTATATTGAGTATTAGCTATTAATCTATATATATTAATTTCATAGTTATTATCATCTGTTTTTATAGTGTGTGACCTATATTTACCTGTATTTGTACTCCAGTATTCAACATAAACTTCACCTGGATATTCTATTACTCCAGTTATTTGAGCAATAAGAGAATTATTAGGATGGATTTTTGCATTAGAAGATAATATTTTTGGGATGTCTGTTGAGTTTATATTAGATATTTTATTATTATTTTCTAAATTAGAATTATTACAGCTAAAACCTATTAGAATAACAAAGAGCAATAATATTGTTAAAAAGTATAAATTATTAAATCTTTTCATAATTATTCTTTAAATTATCAACCTTTCATATTTTTGATTTATATAGGTATTTTTACTCTGTTTCTATTTCTTATATATCAAATATTATATATGAAATTTGACAAGTAAACATTATTTAGTTAATCTATAACCTTTAAAAAAGTAAAAATATGTCAAATTGTATTTATACAAAAACCTATAAAAGGGAGGTTTTATATGCGAAAGTATATTTCAAAAATATCACTATTTGCTGTATCTCTAACTGTTTTGTTAGTTATAGCTTGTGGTGGTGATGATGAGGAAGCTGCTCCGGCGGCTGCTGCTGCACCTGCTGCTAAACCAGCTGCTGCTGCACCTGCTGCTAAACCAGCTGCTCCTGCACCTGCTGCTAAACCAGCTGCTAAGGAAGAAGACCATGATCATGGGGATACACCTGAATCAGCATTAGCAAATGGTTCATTCTTATACACAGGTCCTATGCCAACTGCCTTCAGTGAAGCACCAATGCTTGCTGCTCAAGTTGACGCAGGTAAAATTCCACCAGTAGAAAAAAGATTGCCTAAAGCATCTGATGTTATGGTGGTTCCTGTTGTAGACAGAATTGGTGAGTACGGTGGAACTTGGAGAAGAGCTTTCACTGGTCCTAACGATGGTCAAAATGCTGACAGAATCATGATGGATGCTGTTTTGTATTATGACTTAGATGGTGCAACAGTTATTCCTAACGTAGCTAAATCATATTCACTTAGCGCTGACGGTTTAAGTTACACTCTAAAATTAAGAGAAGGTATGAAATGGTCCGACGGAACTGAATTTACTTCAGAGAACTTCGTTTGGCATCATAAGAATATCATCTTGAACACTGAAATTAACCCTACTAGAAAGGGTCAAATTGGTTGGTCAGGATTTTCTCCTGCTTCAATTACTGCACCTGATAAATACACAGTTGTAATTACATTACCAGAAAGAGGAGATGGCTTCTTAGATAAGTTAGCTAGCTACTTTACTGGTGGTTGGACTTTACATGCAAGAATAGCTGATGGACTTTATGGGCCAACTCACTATGAGAAGACTATTCACAGAGACTTTGTAGCTGACCAAGCTGCTTATGATAAAGCAGTTACAGATGCAGGGTTTGATAACTGGGTAGCTTATTATAAGAGAAAAGCTAGTCCACTTCATACACAAGAATCTCCAGTAGTTTCACCTTGGATGATGACTAAGCCTATTACTGAAGAGCTTTATGAGTGGGTAAGAAACCCGTATTACTGGGCAGTTGACCCTGTTGGAAACCAATTACCTTACATTGATAAAATTTCAATGACTTTAACGTCTGACCAAGAAGTATTGAACTTAAAAGCTGCTTCTGGTGAAATTGACTTCCAGCACCGACATATCCTTATGGATAAAGTACCAGTATTCAAAGAAAACTCTGAAAAGAGTAATATTGAGACTGCATTCTGGGCTGAGCACGGAGCTCAAGGTTCATTACTATTCAACGTTTCATACGGTGAAGGTGATGTAGCTTATGAAGTAGATCCTGAAATAAAGAAATGGTTACAGAGTAGCGACTTCAGAATTGCTTTATCTTATGGTATTGATAGAGATAAAGTTAATGAAGTTATGTTCTTAGGAACTGGTACTCCTAAACAACCTTCATTTATGAAAGGACATCCTTTCTACCCAGGTGATGACTATGCAAACAAGCATACAAAATATGATGTTGCAGAAGCTAATAAGAGATTAGATGCTCTTGGATTAGATAAAAAAGATTCTGATGGAATGAGATTGCGATCTGATGGTAACGGAACACTTTCCTTAGAATTAATGTATATTGCAAACTACTTCGTAGATTATGAAACTCTTGCTGAATTAATTGCTGAAGACTTAACTAAAATTGGTATTAAGACTTTCATGAAAGCAGTTGATGTAAGTGTAATAGCTGAAAGAAGAGATAAGAATGATATCGTATTATATGCTACAGGTAGTAGAGGTGCTCGAGATCCATTAGCATTACAGGAATGGTTCAGCATAGGTGCTGCATATAGAAATTGGTACACAGGTGGTACTGATGGATATAGTGGTACAGGTGTTGCAGCTGATCCTTCAGTTCACCCTCAAGGTGATGCAATCAAGAGACTTGGTGCATTAGCTGATGAAGCTAAGACACTAGCTTATGGTGACAGGAAAGCTAACTACATTGAAACTCAACAGATTGTTATTGATAACATGTTTATCGTAGGTCTTGTTGGTGACACACCTGCATTTAACGGTGTTGTAGTTAAGAAGAAAAACTTCTTAAATGTTCCTGCAAATGCACCTAACCAATCTGCACTTCAGAATCCTGGTATTGGTAGAACTGTACAGTTCTTCTTCGAAGGTGGAAAGAATGACGCAGGTAACTAGTAAATAAACTTAGATTATATATCTAAAGTAGTTTAGATTACTAAAAAAAGGCATGGGGAATTTCCCCATGCCTTTTTTGTTTTATAAATAGAAAATTTGGATTTAATAGATGAAAAAATTATTGCTATTTATATCAAAATAATATATGGTATTCTAATATAATATTAAGGATATTTATGTACACTTTTTTAATGAAAAGATTTTTGTTGGGGATATTTACTTGTTTCGCAATATCTGTTATTTCTTTTCTTATTATTCAGCTTCCACCTGGTGACTTTGTAGATAGGTATGTAGAAACTTTGTTAGGAGCTCAAGCTGCTGGTACTGAATTAGCTCAAACTATTGAAGATGATTTGAGAGTACAGTATGGTCTTGATAAACCTGCATACATTCAATATTTTAAATGGATGAACAAAGTTATAAGGGGAAATTTTGGATTTTCTTTGGAATACCAGAAGCCTGTTTGGGATGTTGTTCAAGATAGGCTAGTTAATACAATTATATTAGCTGGTGGTACTATATTATTCACTTGGGTAATTGCATTGCCGATTGGTATATATTCTGCTGTAAGGCATAATTCTTTAGAAGATTATGGAGTTACATTCTTAGGATTTTTAGGTTTAGCGATACCTGATTTTCTATTAGCTTTAGCATTGATGTGGATAAGTTTCTTTTGGTTCGATGCAAGTGTTGGAGGTTTATTTTCAAGTGAATTTGCTGAAGCTGCATGGTGGTATGGAGGCCTTTGGAATATATCTCCTGGTGGTACTATATTAGGTCCAGCGGCTACTTCAGGATGCTATGTTAGTGATATAGATCAATATGTAGATTGTGGATGGAATTATGCTAGAGCTTGGGATATGATTAAACACTTATGGATTCCAGCTGTTGTTTTAGGTACTGCAGGTACTGCGAGTTTAGTTCGTATTATGCGTAATAACTTATTAGACGAACTTTCTAAGCCTTATGTTATTACTGCTAGAGCTAAAGGTATATCTGAATGGAAATTAATTTTGAAATATCCTGTTAGAGTTGCGCTTAATCCACTAATTAGTACAATTGGGTACATTTTGCCATTCCTTATTTCTGGAAGTGTAATTGTGTCCGTTGTATTAGCTCTACCTACTGTAGGTCCACTTCTTTTAGCAGCTTTGTTATCTGAAGATTTATTCATGGCTGCTACAATAATTTTCTTGTTAGGACTAATGACAGTTATTGGGACACTAATTTCAGATATTTTACTTGGTATTATGGATCCAAGAATAAGAATAGAGAGTTAATTTTTGAGTACTGAAGAACAACAAATTATAATCGAAGAAGATGTAGTTTCAGTTGCATCGCAATGGCAGCTTATGTGGTGGCGCTTTAGAAAACATAAAGCTGCTTTAATAGCAACTACTATAGTAATTTTATTTTATTTAGTCGCTATATTTGCGCCTTTTCTAGCTAGTAGTAATCCTTCTGAATCAAATGTGCCTGTGGCTTATTTACCTCCACAAACTATTAAGTTTTTTGATGATGGTATAAGACCTAAAATTCACAAAGTTATAGGTTCAAGAAACCCAGAAACTTATAAAAAAGAATATACTACAGATCCTGAAATTAAATTACCTGTTAAATTTTTTGTAGATGGATATGAATGGAAATTATTTGGTTTTATAAAAACTACTAAGCATTTATATGCAGTTGAAGATGAAGAAGGTAATATAATTTCTCCTTATTTATTAGGAAGTGATAAGCAGGGTAGAGATCTTTTAGCTAGAATTTTGATTGGAACAAGGCTTTCTCTAAGTATTGGACTGATTGGAGTAACCTTTAGTCTAATATTAGGAATTGTATTAGGTGGAGCCTCAGGTTATTACGGAGGTTGGATTGATACCGTAGTTCAAAGAATAATTGAAATCACAAGGTCAATACCTACTATTCCATTATGGATTGCTTTGGGAGCTTCAGTTCCAAGAGATTGGAGCGTAGTAAAAATATATTTTGCAATTACAATAATTATTTCTTTATTTGTATGGACTGAATTAGGAAGGGTTGTTAGAGGAAGATTCCTTGCTTTAAGAGAGGAAGATTTTGTTACTGCAGCAAAATTAGCTGGAGCATCTGACAGAAGAGTTATATTAAGGCATATGGTGCCATATTTTGCTAGCCATTTAATCGCATCAACATCATTAGCTATTCCATTTATGATTATAAGTGAAACAGCATTAAGCTTTTTAGGCTTAGGTTTAAGACCTCCTGCGGTTAGTTGGGGTGTTTTATTGCAAGCAGCTCAAAATGTTCAAACAGTTGCGCTTTATTGGTGGTTAACATTACCAGCTGTACCTGTAACTATTGCTGTTTTGGCATTCAATTTTATGGGTGACGGATTACGTGATGCTGCGGATCCATATGGATAAAATAGGAAAATATTATGAATGATAAAGAAAAATTACTTTCAGTAGAAGATTTAAAAATACATTTTCCAACAGACGAAGGAATTGTTAAGGCTGTTGATGGTGTTAGTTTTGATTTAGAAGCTGGTAAAACTTTAGGAATAGTTGGAGAGAGTGGCTGTGGTAAAAGTACGGTTGGTAAAGGTATATTAAATATTCTAGAAAAACCAGGTAGAATTGTTGGTGGAAGTATATATTGGAATAGCGATGGAAACAAAGTTGACCTTGCTGCTATCAATCCTAATAGTCCTACTATGAGATCTGTTAGAGGAAGTGAAATAGCACTAGTATTTCAAGAACCTATGACATCATTTAGCCCAGTTCACTCTGTAGGAAATCAGATTATCGAGATGATAATGCTTCACAAAGATATGAATAAAAAAGAAGCTAAAGAGTGGGCAATGGAGCTTTTTGATATGGTTGGCATACCAAACGCATCTACTAGAGTCAATAACTATGCCCATGAATTTAGTGGAGGCCTGCGTCAAAGAGCTATGATTGCTATGGCTATTTCATGTGAGCCTAAATTATTAATTGCTGATGAGCCAACAACTGCTCTTGATGTAACAACTCAGGCTCAAATTTTAGATCTTCTTCAAGAATTACAACAAAAACATCAGATGGCTATGATTTTAATAACTCATAATCTTGGAGTTGTTGCTGAAGTATGTGATGATGTTTCGGTTATGTATTTAGGAAGAGGTGCAGAAAAAGGTCCTGTTGATTCAATATTTCATGATTCAAAGCACCCGTATACTAAAGGATTACTAGAATCGATTCCTAGTATTAATTCAGCTCAAGGTGAACGTCTTAAATCTATCGTTGGAACTATTCCAGCTCCATTTAACAGACCGAATGGTTGTACGTTTCATCCACGCTGCCCTAGTTCTATAAAAGGAGTATGTGACACTTATACTCCTAAGTATTTACCATTAAATAATGAAGAAAAAGTAAGTTGTTTTTTACATCATGATCCAGAAAAAGAGGTGGTATAGTGACTCAAATTGATGATAAAAATAATATTTTAGAAGTAAAAAATTTAACAAAATATTTTCCTATTAAGTCTGGGTTTTTTAAAAGACTTGTTGGTAATGTTCAAGCAGTAGATGACGTTAATTTTAATTTGATAGAAGGAGAAACATTAGGTTTAGTTGGTGAAAGTGGTTGTGGTAAAACAACAGCTTCTAGATGTGTCTTAAGAGCAGTTGATCCTACTAGTGGTGAGATTAATTTCAGAACTTCAGATGGTAATACTGTCGATATGGCTTCTTTAAATAGCCGTGAATTAAGGCCTATTCGTAAAGAAATACAAATGATTTTTCAAGATCCCTTTTCTTCATTAAATGCAAGAATGACTCTTCTTGATATTGTTGGAGAACCCTTATTAGTAAATGGTGTTTCTAACCGTGATGAAAGATTAGAAAGGGTATCTGAATTATTGACTTTAGTTGGTTTAAGACCTGAATACATGCAAAGATATCCTCATGCATTTAGCGGAGGTGAAAGACAGAGAATAGGTATAGCTAGAGCTCTAGCATTAAATCCTAGAGTAGTTGTAGCAGATGAACCTGTTTCAGCTTTAGATGTCTCAGTACAAGCACAAGTAATTAATTTATTAATGGACTTACAGGAACAATTAAAACTTACTTATCTTTTTGTTGCACATGATTTAAGTGTAGTGAAACAAATAAGTGATAGAGTTGCTGTAATGTATGTTGGTAAAATGGTTGAAATAGCTTCTACAAAAAAGATATTTGAAAAACCATTACATCCTTATACAGAGGCTTTATTAAATGCTGTTCCAGTACCTGATCCTAGGAAGCGTAAATCAGAAAAGAAACATTTATCTGGAGAAGTTGCAAATCCTGCGAGTCCTCCTTCTGGTTGCTATTTTCACCCTAGGTGTCCATATGCTCAGGATATATGTAAGACTACTAAACCAACATTGGAAGAAGTACAGCCTGGTCGTTTTGTAAGTTGTCATAGAGCTAAGGAATTAGACCTTACTGGAATTGCTAAGTAATAATATATCTATTTTACTTTCGTTTCTCCATTAATTGATTGTAAACCATATACTCTAAAGCTACCTTGATCAGTATTTGTATTCATTATAACTTTATATACTTCTTCACCATTATTATCAACTTCTATAATTGTTCTAGGATTGCCTACAAAATTCATTAATGTATTTCCATTTTCTAGTCTGTATGCGCTGCTTCTATTTGGAGAAAATATTTGAGGTTCTGGTATATATTCCCAGACTTTATTTGCAATCCTATCATATGTATTCATAGTGAGTTCTAAAGCTCTAGAATAGGTGCCACCTTCTTCTTCAGGTCTGTTTCGTCCATTGTCAAACAATAATATATTACCATTAGGTAATTGTTGAGCAGTGTGTTGGTGGTAGAATTTATTTGTCTCATCTTCAAATCTAAAATCAGAATTTTCTCCTCCAAGACGCCAGAATATTTGTTTAAAATCTTCTGATATAGAAATAATTTGGTTTAAATCTGGTATTGATATTATATAATTTCCATTATCAGCTTTTTGAATTGAGTTAGCACTTGTCCATGGAACATGTTTAATCAATTCTGGGACGCTTAATTTTCTATTATAAAACCCTGACGGAGGCCACTGATCTAAAATTTCAGTCCAGTGGTGTCTGTTTTCTATTCCTATAGAATCAAAAGAATTCCATACTTCAGTAGTTAGTCCACTGGTTTGGTCCCATATTCTTAATGAAAACCCGGCAACAGGGACATCTGAATCACCTGAAATATTACTATCATCTATTTTCCTATATTCATAAGCTGAGTATAATATTCTATTGTTGTCTAATAATAAATGCTCTCTATGTGAAACACCGTCTACTGGTCCACTAGGTAGATTGTCAACAATTTTGCCTGATGGTGTTATTTCTCTTATACAACAATAGTCAAATGGACTACCTAAATTAAATGTTAAATTATAATTTTCTTTTTGTGAAATAGCTAAAATCATTAAGGGTTTATGGTTTTCGATAGTTTTATTTAAATAATACCAAACTATTTCTGAATCTTTATCCATTATGAACATATAACTTTCAGTTAAGTTTAATGGGGGTCCTATATGGATTTCTGAAAGTAATAATTCTGGTGTGAAATTTCCTTTAGCTACAGTTTCAATTGATTTTAAAGCTTCAGGTAAGTCACCTGTAGTAAATTCACCTTTGCCAATAATTTTTTCAATTTCTGCATTATTTATAGCTTTAATTTTATATTTGTAAGTAGAATTTGGTTTTAACCGAAATATTTGTATACTATGAGATTCTTTTTCTTCACCAGATTTAACACTTTTGAATGTACCTGCACGATCGTTTTCATACTCAATAAATAATTTAGCTGGATGATTTAATACAATATTTATATTTGATATTAACGAATTATTTGGGTCAATTAAAGATTCATTTTTTATAACTTTAATTTTGTCTAAATCTATACCTTTATTATCTGTTTCTGTATTATTACATGCGGAAACAAATATTAATAATATAGCTAAGAATAAAATAGGTATTTGATATTGAACTTGTATTTTTATATTCATAATTACTCATTTTAAATATTCAATTAAATATAAATTATACAATATAATTGAAATATTATGAATATAATTTAGCTTGAGGCATATTTATTCATGTGCTAATATTTCTTTATGCCCCAAACTCATATAAGAAATTTTTGTATCATAGCTCATATTGACCATGGTAAATCTACTTTGGCAGATAGACTTTTACAAAATACTGGAACAATTGAATCGAATAACATGGTTGAGCAGCTATTAGATTCAATGGATTTAGAAAGAGAACGAGGCATTACTATTAAGGCTCAGGCTGTAAGAATGAAATATACTAGTAATGCCAAAAATAATTATCAGTTAAATTTAATTGATACCCCTGGCCATGTTGATTTTAGTTATGAAGTCTCTAGAAGCCTTGCTGCTTGTGAAGGTGCTTTGTTAGTTGTAGATTCTACTCAAGGTATACAAGCTCAAACTATGGCAAATGTTTTGTTAGCGTTAGATAATGGTTTAGAAATTATTCCTATTGTTAATAAAATAGATTTAGACGTAGCAGATCCTGAAAGAATCTCTGAAGAAATACAAAAGACATTTGGTTTTTTAGAATCAGAAATAATATTTGCTTCTGCGAAAGATGGTAGAGGTATTGATAATATATTAGAAGCTATAGTTAAAAGAATCCCTTGCCCTGAAGAATCAGAAGATCTCCCTTTACAGGCATTAATTTTTGATGCTAAATATGATCCTTATAAAGGTGTAATTGCTTATGTTAGAGTATACCAAGGTTCTTTAGATATATCTTCAAGAATTCAAATTATGTCCACTAAAATAGAGGGTGATTGTTTAGAAATAGGGTATTTTAATCCAAACCCAACAAAATTAAATAAATTAGAAACTGGTGAGGTTGGTTATATAGCAACCGGTTTAAAGAATATTACTAATGCTCCAGTTGGTGATACTATAACATTAGCTGGTAACCCTGCTAATAAACCACTTCCTGGTTATATGCCATTAAAACCTATGGTATTTGCTGGATTTTATCCTGCAGATGGGGAAGATTATCTCTCGCTTAGAGATGCAATTGAAAAACTTAAATTAAATGATGCGGCTTTATCTTATCAACTTGAAACTTCAATGGCTTTAGGTAATGGATTTAGGTGTGGATTTTTGGGTCTCTTACATATGGATATAGTTCAAGAGAGACTTGAGAGAGAGTATGGTATAAATTTAATAGCTACTTCCCCTAGTGTAGCTTATGAAATAGAACTTAAAGATGCTTCATCATATTACATAGATAATCCAGCACAATTGCCAGAATTAACTGAAATTCAATCTATTAACGAACCGTGGTTAAATTTAAGAGTATTAACCCCTATGTCATATATAGGAGGTGTTATGGAATTAATAAAATCAAGAAGAGGTGTCTATAAAAATATGGATTACCTTAATTCTGCTTCAGGAGATTCAAATTCTACAGCAAGAGCTTTAATTGATTGTGAAATACCATTGTCAGAAGTTTTGATAGATTTTTATGACCAACTTAAAGCAATTTCTCAAGGGTATGCATCAATGGATTATTCATTATTAGATTATAGGCAAGGTCATTTGATTAAATTAGATATCCTTGTTGGAGGAGATATCGTTGACGCTTTATCTATAATTGTTCATAAAGATAAATCCTATCAATTTGGGAGATCTCTAGTAAGTACATTAAAAGATTTAATTCCCAGACAGCTTTTTGAAGTACCCGTTCAAGCAACTATAGGAAATAAAATAATTGCTAGAGAAACTATAAAAGCATTGAGAAAAAATGTATTAGCTAAATGTTATGGTGGAGATATTACTAGAAAAAGAAAATTGTTACAACAACAAGCTGAAGGTAAGAAAAGAATGAAAAAAGTAGGTAGAGTAGATATTCCTCAAGAAGCATTTTTATCTATACTAAAATTGAATAGGTAATAATATTTATACCGTTGACATTATTTATATAACTCGTCTACTATATTTAAGGCCGTGCTAGGTGGGGAGGTAGCGGTGCCTTTTACTCGAAATCCGCTCTAGCGAGACTGAATTCCTCATGGAGGTTTATATTCTATTATCTCTAAATATTAATATTGGTATTGATAGTTGGGTTCTATGCATCAAAACCTTGTCAACTCCGTCAGGTCTGGAAAGAAGCAGCGGTAATCATTGGAATTTGAGTGACATAGAGTGGCCTTTCTTGAGCTAATTTTAAAGTTTATGTAATAAATATATATCGAATTGTAGGTGCACGGCCTATATATAGAGAAATCATATCAATATGTCTACTTTTTATTCCAAAAAAAAATTTGGTCAAAATTTCTTAAAAGATTATAAAGTTTTAATGAATATTATTAATTCTGCTGAACTTAAATCAAGTGACTACGTTGTTGAAATTGGTCCAGGGAAAGGATTTTTGACGAAAGCTATAGTGGAAAAAGTAAAAAAAGTTGTTGCAATAGAGGTTGATTCTTCATTGAATGAAATATTAACTTCAAAGTTTCAAAGTTATAATAATTTAGAAATTATTTATGGTGATGCAAGAAATATACAGATAGAAATTTTTGAGAAATATAAGGTTTTAGCTAATTTACCTTATTATGCTGCTTTACCAATAATTAGAAGGTTTTTACTTGCTAAAAATAAACCATCTTTGATGGTTGTAATGTTACAAAAAGAAGTAGCACAATCTATGGTATCTAAACCTGGATCTAGTAGTTTATTATCTATATCAACTCAAATTTATTGTAACCCTAAAATAATTTCTTATGTTTCAGCAAATTCATTTAAGCCTAAGCCTAAAGTAACTTCAGCATTAGTTAAGTTAATACCTTATCAAATTCCTATAATAAATATTGAGAATGAGGAGGATTTTTTTGAATTTTTAAAAAAATCATTTTCTACACCTAGAAAACAACTTAAAAATTCTATTGAAAATGGATTAAAAATATCTTCAAATTCAGCTTTAGAAATATTAGCTAAGTCCAATATTTTACATACAAGGAGGGCACAGACATTAGATATAAATGAATGGTATTTATTATATAAGCAATGGTGCGTATTTCGTGAGCAAGGTGATTTATAGATGTTAAAAATAAATTCGTATGCAAAATTAAATTTATCGTTAGAAGTAATACGAAAATATAATGATGGATATCATGAGATTAAATCAATTATGCAAACTATAGACCTCCATGATTGTTTGGAATTTTATCCTTCAGATTCTATTAATATTAATGTTGTTGGACAAAATATTCCTATTGAAAATAATCTTATATATAAAACTATAATTAATTTAAAAAATTTATATTTAGTAAATCAAGGTATAGGTGTAAAAGTAATAAAAAACATACCATTAGCTGCTGGTTTTGGTGGAGGAAGTAGTAATGCTGCTGCTACTATATTAGCATTAAATAAATTATGGAAATTAAATTTAACTATAGATGAAATGATTGCAATAGCGATAAAGCTAGGCTCAGATGTTCCTTACTTTTTATTTCAAGGTACAGCTTTAGTTGAAGGAAGAGGTGAAAAAATCACTCCATTATTAGATGTTAATCTTGATGATATATTAATAATTACTACTTATGATCATATTATCAGCAACAAAACTGAAAAAATGTTTAAATATTTAACTAAGAATGATTACTCTAATGGAGATATAACAAATAATTTAATTAAAAAAATAAATAATAAATCTCTTATATCTAATCGTGATATTTATAATATTTTTAATGATTTATCTTTTAAATCTTACAAATTCATGAACCATTTGTTGCTAGTTTTAAACAAATTTGGAATATCAAATTTCAACATTTGTGGATCTGGTCCGTCTATTTTTATAATTATTGATGATAAGGGAATAATAAGTAAATTGAAAAAAAATAAATATTTAAATAATTATAAAATATTTTTAGTTAAATCAAATAAAGGAATATCAAAAGTTAAATATGATAACTAATCTGTTTTTAGGCTCAACTTTGGGTGTATTGGTTTCTTCTTTTTTTGTATGCATATTTTCTATAAATTTAGTGAAATTAGATCAGGAAATTCTAATTAAATTCTCTCAGAGAAAAATATTTTCTTCTGCAATATTTGTAATAATTTTTATCTTGTGTATAAATTTAATATTTATGATATTTGGTCTTTTATTATCAATTATATATATGGTGTTTTTTGATAATGTAGATAGATATTTAATTTTAAGTTCAAATTTATATTTTACTTGTTTTATTATTATTTTAAATTTATTATATTTATTTCCCAGTATATATATTTTTAAAAACTTTAGGTTTTCTTTTATTATATTTTCATTACCATTTATTATTATATTTGGTTGGATTATGCCATTTTTCATATCTTGATAGGATAAAGTATAGAATTAAATAAAAATATAAAATAAAATATTTTAAATGATATTTGATTTACATATACATTCTGTTAAAGGTAGTAGTGATAGTAGTTTAACTACTGATATCCTTTTAGAAAAAGCTATAGATATTGGATTATCTGGAGTTTGTTTAACTGAACATAGTTCAATTACAAATATTTCAGATGTTATAAATAAGTTTGAGAAGTCAGGAATCACACTTTTACGTGGTTTAGAAGTTTCAACTGATATGGGGCATATATTAGTTTTTGGATTATATTCATATGTTTCAGGTATGCATAAAATAGAGACTTTAAGAAAAATAGTTGATTCAGCTGGCGGTGTTATGATTTCTGCTCATCCGTTTAGGAATTTATTTAGTTTACCAAATAATTCCAAAAACTTATTATATCCAGATAAAAATAAATATCCTATAGATGCTCTTGCCGCATCTAATCATCAGATATTTAATTTTGTTGATGAGATTGAAATTTTAAATGGTTCAAATACTAATGAAGAAAATAATTTTGCACATGAAGTAGCTAGAATTAAGGGTTTTATTGGTACAGGCGGAAGTGATGCACACTCTTTTCACGGGATTGGAAAATCTGTAACATTTTTTAAAAAAAATATTTATAATGAAAATGACCTTATAAAATCAATTAAAGATAAATCTTTTATAGCTGGGACATTTAATAAAGGTAGATTTAATGTCTTTAAATAATCAGAATAAAGATATTTTAAGTAATATATTAGATGAAAAATGGATTTCTTTGGATTTAGAAACTACAGGTTTAGATGCAAAGGAAGATAAGATAATTGAAATAGGTGTAGTTAGGTTTGATGGAGAAAAAACATTAGAAACTTTTGAATCTTTTATAAATCCATCTTGTAAATTAAGTGATTTCACAAAGACATATACTGGAATAAATCAATTAGATGTTGATAATGCCCCCACATTTAATTCAATAAATAATGATTTGAAAAAATTTATTGGTGATTCACCTATACTTGGTCATAATATTCAATTTGATATTAATTTTTTGAAATCTCATGGATTAAATTTAAAAAATAACAAGTCGGATACATGGGATTTAGCATATATACTTTTCCCACAATTTTTTGATTATTCATTAATTGGGTTATCTAAAAAATTTAAAGTTGGACATGAAAAGCCTCATAGGGCTTTAGATGACGCTATTGCTACTAAAGGCGTTTTTGAAAATTTAATATTAGAACTTCTTAAAATTGACTACAATTCTTTTATTAAAATTAAAAGTTTAGCAAATAAAACTAAATGGATAATTTCATATCTTATGAATAATAATAATTTACTTGAAATAATGAAGTCTAAATATTTGAATGATAATACTAATGATCTTTATTTTAAAAACATTTTAGATTTATTTAAAGAAATGTCTAATAAAAGCTCATTAAAACCTAATGATAAACTTGTTGATTTAAATATTAATAATCTAAACGAGTTATTAGTATCTGAAAATTTATTATCTGGCGCGGTAAAAAATTTCAAGAAAAGACCTCAGCAAATTTCAATGTCTTTAAAAATAGCTGAATCAATTAATAATAATAGGAATTTAATTGTTGAGGCTGGTACAGGTGTAGGGAAGTCATTAGCTTATTTATTTCCAAGTATTTTATATTCTATTCAAAATAAAAAAAGAATTGTTATATCAACTAATACTATTAATTTACAAGAACAATTAATTCAAAAAGATTTACCGAATTTAAAGAGATTAATTTCAAAAATACCTGGATTTGATAATTCTGAGTTCGATTTTAATTTATTAAAAGGTAGAAGTAATTATATATGTTTGAAAAAATGGCAAACTTTACAAAATAATGAAAATATTAACGTTGGTGATGCACGGATAATATCTAAAACTAACCAGTGGATTCATAAAACAGTTACTGGTGATAAAAATGAATTAAACTTAGGACATCCTGGTGTTGCATTTTATTGGGATCATATATCGGCACAAGGTGCTATTGATTGCCCAGATATATCATCACCTTGTTTTTTAAGGCTTGCGAGAGAGAAAGCAAATTTTGCAAATGTATTAGTAGTTAATCATTCACTTTTAATTTCTGATATTGTGTCGGGAGGCTCTTTGATTCCTGATTATGATATCTTGGTTATTGATGAAGCACATCATTTAGAAGATGAGGTATCTAGTCAATTTGGATTTAATTTTAATACAAATATTTTTAATGATTTATTATCAGATATTAATAAACAAAATAATATTTGGGATAAAATAAGACAATATTTTATTAATAGTAATTTTTCAGATACTAGAATAAATTCATTTAATAATAATGTATCTAATATAACAAAAACTATTGATCAAATTTTTTCTGAACATACTGAACTTTATAATTTTATACTTTCTAATTTAATTAATTTGTCATCGGATGAAAATAAATTTAATGATATTAGGATTACATCAACTACTAGAAAACAACCAATATGGTCAGATTTTGAAATACAGTGGCAAAATTCAGACAACATATTATTAAATTTAATAAATCAATTAGAGGAAATGAATGTTGTTTTAGAAGATTTAGATGATAATGAAATTAATAATTATTCATCTCTGAAAAATAGTTTTGGAAATTTAATTTCACAATTAGTTGATATTAGAAATAATTATGCTGAATTGATATTAAATCCAAAAGATGATTATGTATATTGGATAAGTTTTAATTTAAATAAAAAAGATATCTTTTTTAATAGTGCTCCATTAAATGTTTCAGATATTTTAGAAGAAAATATTTATTTAAAAAAAGATAGTGTTATTTTAACAAGTGCTACTCTGTCTACAAACGGTAAATTTGAACATATTAGAAATAGAATTGGACCAAGTGATGCTGATGAATTATTACTTGATTCTCCATTTGATTATTTTAATTCATCATTACTTTGTGTGCCTGGCGATTTACCAGAATTATTTCATCCAAATTATATGCAATTTTTATCTGACTCTATTATTAAATCCACTATAGCTGTTGGTGGAAGTACTTTAGCTTTGTTTACTTCTCATGAATTATTAAGAAGATCCTCAAAATTAGTTAGACCAGTATTAGAATCTAATGGTATAAGCTGTCTAGTGCAAGGTGTTGACGGTACGCCAGCACAACTTATAAAAAAATTTATAAATAATCCTAAATCAATATTAATGGGTACAAATAGTTTTTGGGAAGGTATAGACTTGCCTGGCGATTTACTAAAGTTACTCATATTGAGTAAACTTCCATTTACTCCTCCTAATGAACCAATTTTTCAAGCCAGATCAGAATTATATGAAAATGCTTTTTTTGAATATGCAGTACCTCAAGCAGTGTTGAGATTAAGACAAGGTTTTGGTAGATTAATTAGGACAATTGATGACAGAGGTGTTGTAATAATTTTAGATAAAAGAATTATATCCAAAAAATATGGTGAAAATTTTATTAATTCATTACCAGATTTGAAAATTGATAGATCTAACTTAAATCAAATACCAGATGTTATTAAGAAATGGTTTAAAAAATAAACTTGCTAATAAATTACATTCCTCCTTTCAGCTTAAAATATACTTTAGAGAGTGGACAATCATTTAGATGGAATAAACAATATTTCAACGGTTCTTTATATTATGAAGGTGTAATTCATGACAAGATTGTACACTTATCTCAAGATCAGGAATCTATACTATTAGAATCTTCAGGAGACCATGTATCAATTAAAAAACTTATTATTGATTATTTAAGATTAGATGAAAACTTAGATGAGGTTTATAAATATATTTCAAAAGATATATATATTAAATTAGCTATCAATAAATATAGAGGTATGAAAATATTAAGACAAGATCCATGGGAATGCCTCATATCATTTATATGTTCAAGTAATTCAAATATAAAAAGAATATCAAAAAATATCGAAGATATTAGTATTGAATTTGGAAACAAGATAACTTTTAATGGGAAAGATAGATATTCTTTTCCTTCTGCTATAACTTTATCTAATACTACAGAGCAAAAGTTAAGAAATTTAGGTTTAGGCTTTAGAGCCCCTTATGTTCTTGAAACTGCTAAAGTTATAGCTTCAAACCAAATTAATCTTAATAATTTACGCGATTTAAATTATCAAGACGCTTTAGACAATTTGATTAAACTACCTGGCGTTGGCGATAAAGTCGCTAATTGTATTTTATTGTTTTCTTTAGATCAAAATGAAGCTTTCCCCGTGGATGTATGGATACAAAGAGTTCTTAAAGAAAAGTACTTTAATATTAAAGATAAAACAAATATTATTAAGGTACGCTTAAAAGCTCAGAAATACTTTAGTAATTATGCTGGTTATGCGAACCAATATTTATTTCATAATAGAAGACTTTTTAAATGAAAATTGAATTTAAAATTAAAGTATATTATTCTATTTGTCCGGGGAGTGGCGCAGCTTGGTAGCGCACCTGCATGGGGTGCAGGGGGTCGCTGGTTCAAATCCAGTCTCCCCGATAGTTTGTATAATATATAAAAATTTACTAATTTAGGAAGGAAATAATATGGTAGAAAAAATATATAATGGATCTTATCAGGAATATTCCTCTATGTATGATAGTAATGTAATTATGACTATGAGAGATGGAATTAAATTGTCATCAGATATATTTTTCCCATCTCTTAACGGAAAAAAAGCACCTGGACCTTTTCCTGTTGTTTTGGAAAGAACTCCTTATGATAAGACTGCATCTAGAGCGCATTCTAAGGGTAATTATTTTGCAAGAAGAGGATATATATGTGTTATACAAGATGTAAGAGGTAGATTTAAATCAGAAGGGGAATGGTATGCGTTTGCAGATGAAGCTGAAGATGGCCATGATACTGTAGAATGGCTAGCTAAACAAGATTGGTGTAATGGGAAAATAGGTACAATGGGTGGATCTTATGCAGGGAGTGATCAAGCAGCTCTTGCAACTTTAAATCCTCCACATCTTTCTACTATGATCATTGATGTGGGTGCTTCAAATTATTTTCATAGTTCTATGCGTCATAATGGAACTGTTGAACAAAGATTTTTAATATATATTTTTCGTATGGCTGCGTCTAGCAAAGAAGCTTTGAATGATCCAGGTTTAAGAAATGAACTTATAAGAATTTATAACGAAGATATGGAGAGTATAATAAATAAATTTCCACTTAGGGAAGGTACTACTATATTAAATAGATTACCTAGTTATGAAAAATGGGCGATCGATATCCAAACACATGGAGAGTATAGTGAATATTGGCATAAAAGAGGTTACTCCCCAGATAAATACTATCAAGAACATGCTGATGTTCCTACATTATATTTAGGAGGTTGGTATGATTCTTATGCAAGAAATACATGTGAATCTTATATTAAATTAAGTAAAATTAAAGAAACTGATCAATTTTTGTTAATGGGACCTTGGACTCATGGACAATATGAAGTAACTTTTTCTGGAGATTTAGATTTTGGTAATGACTCTCAAATCAATTTTAATGACTTAAAACTTTCATGGTTTGATAAATATATGAAAGATATGTATACATCTTTCTCTGATGGACAACCAGTAAGATATTTTACTATGGGTGGAGGAGATGGCAATATTAAAAGAGATAACCCTTTTACTGATGAATTAATTCATCAAGGTGGGATTTGGAAATCATCTAATGATTGGCCTATACCTAATACTACATTTACTAATTATTACTTAAATTCTAATGGTAAATTATTGCTTGATAAGCCAAATAAAATTGATTTAGAATTTTCTTCTTTTACTTTTGATCCAAAAGACCCTGTACCTACTATAGGAGGAGGAATATCTGCAGCTTCTGGGTATATAGAACCTGGAGGGTATAACCAAGTTGCTGGCTCAAGATTTGTAGGATCTAGAGATAATTTACCATTAAAATCTAGACATGATGTTTTATCATTTGAAACAGAAGTATTAAATAAAGAGGTAGAAATTACTGGTCCAATCAAAATAAAATTATTTATATCATCGTCAGCTATAGATACAGATTTTACAGCTAAATTATTAGATATTCATCCAGTTTCTGATAATTATTCTAGTGGTCTTGAGCTAAATATAACTGATTCAATTATAAGATGTCGTTATAGAAATGGATTTGTAAACCCTGAATTTATGATTCCAAATGAAATTTATTCTGTTGAATTTGAATTATATCCTACATCTATATTAATTAAAAAGAATCATAAAATAGGTTTACACATAAGTAGTAGTAATTGGCCTCGTTTTGACGTTAATCATAATACTGGGGGTTCTCTTGGCTTAGATAGAGATTATATTGTAGCTAATCAAAAAGTTTACCATTCTATACAAAATCCATCATATATTGTTTTACCTTTACAGTAATAAAATAGAAAACGAGTATATATAATGAAAAATATATTAGAAAATATTAACGAATTAGATAAAAAAATTTCAGAAATATTGGTGCGTCTTTGACTTTGATTCAAAGAAAAAGCAAGTAGATATATTAGAAAAAGAAATTGCTGATCCTGCCTTTTGGAATTCTCCAAAATTAGCTAGAGAAAAGATGAAAATTTTCTCTGCCTTAAAAGAACAAATAAATTATTGGTCTAATATTTTTTCTGAAATCAACAATTTAAAAGAATTGTATTTTTTGGCTAAAGATGAAAATGATACAGTTACTTTATCAGATATTGAGTCTGATATTTTAAGATTAGACTCAAAAATAGAAGATTCTAAACATGAGCTTTTATTTTCAGGTAAATATGACAAAAATAATGTCATTTTGGCTATACATGCTGGAGCAGGCGGAGTAGATTCTCAAGATTGGACAGAAATGCTTATGAGAATGTATTTAAGATGGTCTGAAAGGTCTAATTTCAATCAAGAAGTTTTAGATATTTCTTCTGGAGATGAGTCAGGTATTAAGAGTGTAGTTATTCAAATATCAGGAATTTATGCTTATGGATATTTGCAATCGGAAAAAGGTGTTCATAGATTAGTGCGTTTATCTCCATTTGATTCTGACCACGCTAGACATACATCATTTGCATTGGTAGAAGTACTTCCAGAATCTGAAAAAGATTTTAATGTAGAAATTAACCAAAATGAATTAAAAATTGATGTGTTTAAGGCAGGTGGCGCTGGAGGACAAAGTGTACAAAAAAATTCTACTGCTGTACGTATTACACATTTACCAACAGGTATAAAAGTTACTTGTCAAAATGAACGATCACTAGTACAAAATAAAGAAATTGCAATGAAGATTTTATATGCTAGGCTTGAAGATAGGGCAATGCAAATACAGGAAAAAGAAAAGAAATCTTTAAAAGGCGAACATATTTCTGCTGAATGGGGTAATCAAATAAGAAGTTATGTTCTACATCCTTATAAAATGGTCAAAGACCATAGAACTAATTTAGAAGTTTCTGACCCCGACAATGTATTAGACGGGGATATTTTGCAATTTATGAAGTCATATTTAAATTACAAACTTGGAGATTGATATTATTACTAGGTGGTTTTACTAATTTTATTTATTTATTTTAATATATAATATATATCATATGGGGGAAATAATATGATTAAATGTTTTGTAAAATTTTTAAAATTATTTTTAATAACAACGATACTTTTATTAACTTTTTCTTGTAATAGTTTAGTAGGTGAAGGTACTTCTAATGAGTCTGATATTGATTTAGATAAAGATTCAACTCAAGTTACTGAGAATATAACTAAATCAAATAATGAAGAATCTATAAAAAACCTTAATTCAAACAAAGATTCTTCAACAGATAATGATTCACACATAAAATCTAATTCTAAAGATAAAGAATCAACTGATACAAATTCCAAAACCGGAGGTGTTTTAAGACGATTATGGTCTGATCCTCCAACTTTAGATCCTCATTTAAGTTCAGATACAACATCTTCTGGAATTGTAGTTGAAATTCATTCAGGTTTAATAACTTTAAATCCTCAACTTGAAATCATTCCTGATATAGCTGAATCTTGGGAAATATCTGATGATTTATTAACTTATACATTCATAATTAGAGATGATGCAGTATTTCATGACGGAAAAAAAATCACTGCTAATGATTTTAAATGGTCGTTTGAAAGAGCAGCTAATCCTAAAACAGCTTCCCCTGTAGCTGATACATATTTGAGTGACATTATTGGAGTTAATGATGTTATAGATGGTATTAGAAATGATATTTCAGGAGTAAAAATTATAGATAACCTTACTTTAGAAATAACAATAGATGAACCTAAGCCATACTTTTTAGCTAAGTTAACATATCCTACAGCTTATGTTTTAGATAAAGAAAATGTATTAAATGGAGGAAGTAATTGGGCTGATAAACCTAATGGTGCTGGACCATTTAAATTAAAAGAATATAAAGTTGGAGAAAGACTCATTTTAGAGAGGAATCAAAATTATCATTTAGGTTCACCAAAATTAAATAGAATTGTTATGAACCTTGCTGGTGGTCAATCAATGGCTATGTATGAAAATGATGAAATTGATATTACTGGTGTAGGGATGTTAGATCTAGAGAGAGTTTTAGATTTAAATAACCCTTTAAGTACTGAAATTGTAGTAGCACCACCTTCTTTTTCAATCACCTATATCGGATTTAATACAAATGTTAACCCTTTTGACGACATATATTTTCGTAAAGCTTTAACTCATTCTATTAACAAACCTTTAATAGCTTCAGAAGTTTTGTCTGACTTAGTGATACCTGCTTATGGAATACTTCCTCCTGGATTTCCTGGTTATCAGAAAGATTTAAAAGGATTAGAATATAATCTTGAAATAGCAAGAGAATATTTAGCAAAATCTAAATATTCTGACCCAAGTACTAGAGATAGAATAGTTATAACTGTTCCTGGAAGTGGCGGCAATATAGGAATTGATCTTGAAGTAATATTGAATATGTGGTCTGAAGAATTAGGTATTGAAGTTGAAATACAGCAAGTTGAATGGGCAACTTATTTAGAAGATTTACAAAAACAAAAATTTCAAGCATTTGGCGGTTTAGGCTGGGAAGCAGATTATCCTGACCCACAAGATTTTCTTGATATATTATTTCATACTGAAAGTGAATTAAATCATGGTGGTTATTCTAATGATGTTATTGATAGCTTAATTGTAGAAGCAAGAACTGAAGTAGATTCCAACAAACGTATAGAAATTTATCATGATATTGAACAGCGTTTAGTTAACGATTCTCCATGGATACCTCTTTGGTTTGCAGGAGAAAGATATGTATTAATTAAACCCTATATTAAGAATTATTTTCTTACGCCTATGGTAATACCAAAACTTAGATATGTATATATAGATAAAACAGAATAAATAGATTATATTTAAAATATATATATATTAATTGAGTGATATTAATGCTGGTTTATATTATTCGACGTATAATTTGGTTGCCTTTTTTATTATTTATTATTTCGTTTATTACGTTTACCTTAGGAACATATGGACCTGGTGATCCTGTAGTTGTTATGTTAGGTAATAAATATACTGAAGAAAAAGCTCAAAACTTAAGAGAATCTCTTGGCTTAGATAGACCTGTTTTAGTGCAATATTTTGATTACATGGATGGGGCATTAAAAGGAGATTTTGGAGAAAGTTTGAGACATAGAGGTAGGTCTGTTAGCTCTCTATTAGGTTCAAAAATATGGGTTTCTTTTCAAATAAATATATCAGCAATGATTGTTAGCTTGATTATTGGTATATCAATTGGGTTTTTTATAGCTTATAAGCAAGGTTCATGGATTGATCCAACTATAGTTACTATATTTATTGTTACTATGTCTATTCCAGTTATGGTGACAATTCCATACCTTTTAAGGTTATCATGTTTAACATTAAATTTAATTCCATGTTCTGGATGGGGTGGGTTTTGGGATTTAAGAATGTTATTGCCAGCTTTTGCTTTAGGTATACCTGGTTCATGTGTGTTTATGAGATTAATGAGATCATCTACATTAGATGTTTTAGGTCAAGACTTTATCCGTACTGCTCATGCTAAAGGTTTGTCAGATCATACAATAAATATTAGGCATATATTAAAAAATGCATTGATTCCTATTATTACCCTTATTTCTTTTTCTTTGGCTGGAATATTGACTACTAGTTTTATTGTTGAAAGAATACTGGGATTTCCAGGAGTTGGGAATTTTCTTATAGAATCAATATTTAATAGAGATTACCCTGTAATCTTAGCATTTACTTTAATCGGTTCTACAGTTTTTGTGTTTGCTAATCTTTTAGCTGATATATTATATGCTTTTGTAGACCCAAGAATTAGATATAGTTGATAATTGTATGAGTATAAATCAAGGACATTTAGAAAAATCTATATCAAGGTTATTTCGTAAGAAATTAGCTATATTTTCTATTTCATTATTGATAATAATATATTTAACTTCTTTATTTATTGAATGGATTTCTCCATATGGTTATGCTACTCAAGATCTTTCAATGGTTAGATCTTCACCAAGTTTTGATCATTGGTTGGGTACTGATAATGCTGGTAGGGATATATTAACAAGAGTCTTTTGGGGCGTTCAAAATTCTTTAATAATCACATTGATATCGATTATAAGTGGAAGTTTATTTATAGGTGTTACTCTTGGATTAATTTCTGGGTATTTTGGGAAATGGATTGATGGATTAATTCAAAGAATAGGTGAGGTATTTGCATCTTTTCCTGATATTTTTTTAATAATATTATTAGTTGCTACTATAAGACCTAGAGTTGTTAGTTGGATCATATCAATTGAAGACAAAACTTTTCTAGAAGGTTTAATTAGAAGTGGAATCGCAGATTATTTAATTATCTCTTTTGCATTAGTAGCTTTTAGCTGGTATGGAATGTCAAGGTTTGTTAGAGGCCAAGTATTAACGTTACAAAGATCTGAATTTATTGAATCTGCAAAAGCTATTGGTTGTTCAAACAGCAGAATATTAATTTTTCATGTATTGCCGAATGTTATGAGTACTATTATTGTTACAACTACAATGAGTATGGGTGTATTTGTTGGAACTGAAATTATTTTAGGATTTTTGGGTCTAGGAGTTCAACCGCCAAGGCCTAGTTTAGGAGTAATGCTTAGTGAAACTGGAAATTTATCAGTTATCAGAAGCTATCCTTGGATGTTAATTGGCCCAGGTTTAGTTTCATCTTTATTGCTATTATCATGGAATATACTTGGTGATTCTTTAAATGATGTTTTTAATCCTAGAACCAAGTAAGTTTAGTGATATAAATAGACTTATTACGAAAATATACTAAATTTAAGTAAGTGTATTTTATATTTATATATGTTATTATATTATATGTCAAAAATGACCTTGACATACTTGCATATGATAAATAAGATTAACTAGCGATATAATTATAAAAAATATTCTTTGGAATATCTTTTAGAATTTTTTTTTTAAAAATAAGATTTTCGAAGATAGGGGGAAAATAATGCGTTTCTATAGTAAAGCATTGAGTTTAACTATTTCATCCATATTGGTACTTGCTGTAATAGCTTGTGCTGGACCTGCTGGAGCTGCTGGAGCTGCTGGTCTTCCAGGAGAACCTGGTAATCCAGGTAATCCAGGACCTGCTGGACCTGCTGGAGCTGCTGGGCCACAAGGAGAACCTGGTCTTCCAGGTAATCCAGGAGAGCCAGGTAACCCAGGTAATGCTGGACCAACTGGACCACAAGGACCTGCTGGGGCAGATGGTCAATCTGGATCAGCTAGCTTATACACAACTCATTCTACAATGACTGTTGATGATACTTTTACAGTTTGGGGATCTGGATTCAATCCAGGAGAACCAGTGATCATTCAGATTAAAATTGATCAAACTATACAACCTATTTTAGGTACTTTAACTGCGAATGCATCTGGAGGAATTTCTGGAACATATGATGGATTAAAGCAGGAAGATGGTGTTGACGCAAAAGCTCAAGGTGGCATAAGAAGTCTTGTTGCTGTAGGAGCTGATGGTAGTCATGCTAGTACACCTGTTAATGTAGTTAAATCAAGAGTTCATGCTCCTAATGTTGATAGTAGTTTGACTTCTGTTACAGTTGCTAAAGGAAATACTGTTACTGTTAAAGGTGCAGGATTTAAAGCAAATGAACCTGTAACAATTTCAACTAGAGCTACACTAACAACTGGTGGAGATAGTATTTGGAAAGGTCAAGATGCTAATGCCTATGGTGCATTTTCAGCTGATATTTCACCTGATTTAGAAGTTGGTGTTTATACATTGCAAGCAAATGGATCACATGGATCTAGTGCTACAGCAATATTGACTATCACTGCAACAAAATAAAGCTTATATAATTAAGAATAATTTAATAGAAGTGGTCATCTCTGTATGACTGCTTCTATTTTTTTTATGAATAAATTAGTTGATTATCTTTCATGAACAAAAAAATATATTACGGATGGTGGATAAGTATTACAGCTCTGGTAGTAAATGCTATACTTTCTGCTCCTTCTTTTGGTGCTGCAGGTTTATGGATTGATGCGTTTGAAAATGAATTTGGATGGACTAGAACACAACTTGCTATTGCATTTTCATTAGGTCAACTTGAAGGAACTATTACTTCGCCTTTTGTTGGCTATTTAATTGATAAAATTGGTGGTAAAAAAACTGCATTAATTGGTACATTTATAGCAATATTAGGTTTTTTATTATTAAGCCAAACTATTCCTATAACTAATTCAAGAGATAATATATTTGATCCTTTAATATTTTATATTTCATATTTAACAATTATGCTAGGTGGTAGTATGTCTGGGTGGGTTCCTATGACATCAATAGTTAATAATTGGTTTACTCATAAGCGTACTCTTGCTATGTCTATAGCATCATCTGGTTTTTCAATTGGTACTTTTCTATTAGTTCCTTTACTAGCATTATTAATCAATCCTGATGTGCTTGGTTGGAATAAAACGGCATTGATTATAGCAATATTTATGCCATTAGTTTCTTTTTTAATATGGAAAATTATATATGACAAACCTGCTGATAAATTATTATTACCTTATGGTGAAATTAAAAATGAACCTACTAACAAATATATAGAAACTTCAAAAGATTTTACCATTACAGAAGCTATAAAAGAAAAAGTTTTTTGGATAATGGCGTTTGCCCATGGTGGTTCAGCAATGTTAACTTCAACTATGATGGTACATTTAATTTTAGCTTTTAAGAGTCAAGGATTAAGTTTAGAAATTGCATCTTTAATGTGGGGGATTACTATGGGTATTGGTGGTTTATCTCAATTATTTGGTGGAGTTATTGGTGATAAGTTTACTAAAAGGTACTCTCTAGCTTTATTTGGATGTATTCAATCTATCGGAGTAATAATTGCATATAAAGTTGATTCTATATTATTAGCAATTGTATTTGCTTTAATATATGGTATTGGTTTTGGTGCAAGGGCACCAATAACGACTGCTATGAGAGGTGAATATTTTGGAAGAAAATCATTTGGTAAAATAATGGGTATTTCATTAATTCCTATGATGTTTATGACAATGATTGCTCCTGTAATAGCAGGTTATATCTATGACATAGATCAGAATTATAGACTTGCATTTATATATATTGGAATTTTAGGTTTTATAGTAAATGCTATGTTTGTATTAGCAAAGCCACCAATACATCCCTCTGAAAAGTAATTTTATAATTAAAATTGGTATTTAATTGCTTCTATTTTCGAGAGAAATTTTTAACTTTTTTAATCTTCTACCAATTGTAGAAATAACTTCTATATTTATTCCTTTATAATTGATTTTCGAACCTGAACTTGGTATCTTTCCCATTTGACTATAAACTAATCCTCCAACTGTATCAAAACCTTCTCCTTCAAATGATGTACTTAAAAGAGCATTAAGTTGTTCAATACTTGTTCGAGCATCAATAATAAATTCACCTGAAGAATCAAATAATATTTCAGGCTCAATAGTGTCAAATTCATCTTGAATTTCACCAACAATTTCTTCAAGTAAATCTTCTATAGTTACTAAACCTGATACTCCACCATATTCATCAACTACTATAGCAAGTTGGACTCTTTGGTTTTGGAACTCAGTTAAAAGTTCTTCTAAAGTTTTAGATTCAGGTATAAAATATGCTGTTCTTAATAAGCTATCTACTGCATTTTCTGCTTTATTTGGATTTTCAGATATAATTTTTAATATATCTCTTGCATATGCTATTCCAATAATATGGTCTAAATCTTCTTTATAAATTGGAATTCTACTATGACTATCATTAACCATTTGTGTAGCAATATCTTTAATAGATATTCCTGATGGAGAGGATACAATGTCTACTCTTGGAATCATAATTTCACGAGCTACAGTAGTATCTAATCTTACAACTGCATGTATCATTTGAACTTCTCTTTCGTCTAAAGGTTCATTTGATGCCTCGACTGGTAAATCTATTTCAGTAGATATAAATTCAGGATTAGAATTATTATCATTGAAATATTTGTTATTATTTAATTTATGTTTAAGAATTATGATTGGGTTAATAAGATATGCTATTTTAGATAAAATATATAAAGATTTTCTAGGATCATGGTCTTCTTTTGAATTTATTTTGAAATTAATAATTAATTTTATAGTATTGATTATTATGAATATTATTATTGTATATATAGGAATTAAATATAATAGATTATTCGAATTTATAGAATAAATGGAAATTATTGTTCCAATTAATAGTACGATTATTACATTTAATAATATTTTAAAAGGTGTGACTGGTGATAAATATAAAGAAGTAATTTCTTTAAGTGAGTTTAGTTTTTCATTTTCTTCAGATATTAATTTTTGTATTTGATCTTTCTTAATTAACTTAATTTTTGTTTCTAAAATGGATATAATAATAAAAATTATACTTAATGAAATTGCTATTGATAATAGAATAAGTGTTGTTAAATTAATAATTATTTTTTCCTATCACTGTTAAGATTTTTTATTTTAGCAGGTATTCCTATTGCTATATGATTAGCAGGTACATTTTTTGTAATTACTGAACCTGCAGCTGTTTGAGAGTTTTCACCTATTTTAATTGGTGCTATTAGCATTGTTGATGAGCCAATAAAACATTTATCACCTATTATAGTATTATTTTTATTTTTTCCGTCATAATTACATGTGACTGTACCTGCTCCAATGTTAACATTACGTCCCACAGTTGCGTCTCCAATATAACTAAAATGTGCAGACTTACTTCCAGTTCCAATTTTACTATTTTTTATTTCACAATTGTTACCAATGTGAACGTTATCCATTATTTTTGAATTATTTCTCACTAATGAAAAAGGGCCAATTTTACATTTGTTTCCAATAGTAGATTCATTAATTATTGAATTTTGTATAATCGAATTATTACCTATTTTTGAATTTAATATTGTTGTATTTGGTCCAATTTGTGAATAGTTGCCAATATTTGAATTACCTAATATATGAGTATTAGGTAAAATTGAACAATTAATATTTATAACAGAATCTAAATCTAAATAAACTGAATTTGGATCTATGACACTTGTACCTCTTAGCATAATGTTTTCTAATAGATTTTTTCTAACTATTTCGTTTGCTTTGGATAAATCTGACATATTATTAATTCCAATGCCTTCATTATAATTATCAAGTTCTATAGAAGTAATAGATTTTGATTGACTATTAGCTATATCGATAATGTCTGTTAGTAAATATTCTTCATTATTCAATTTAATTTTTGAAATATTGTTATAAAGCCATTTTGAATTAAAAAAATAAACACCAACATTGATTTCTTTAATATTGGTTAATATAAGATCATTAATATTTTTTTCTTCTACAATATTTGTTATATGGTGTTTAGATGATCTTATTATTCTACCTAATCCTTTTGGATTTTCTTTATATGACGTGACTAAGCTGATTTCAGATTTAGAATTTATATGTTTATCGAATAATTTATCTATTGTGGCTGAAGTTATAAGAGGGACATCAGCATATAAAACTAAAGTATTTATTGAGTTATTTATTTCTGATTTAGCTTTTATTAAAGCACCTGAAGTTCCATCAGCTGTGTTTTGTTCAATAAATTTTATATTTTTATTATTTATTGAATTAACAATCTCTTTAGAATTAGGTGGAATTATTACATAAATTTCATTGACTTTAGTTTTATCCAAAGTATCTATTAATATACGCAACATCTCTTTACCACAAATTTTATGAAGTGGTTTGGGTATAGTAGAATTCATTCTAGTACCCATGCCAGCCGCTAAAATGATTGCTATATTGCTATGTAACATTTGCTGAAAATGTAGTAAAATTTAACATCTATTTTGAAAGGATATTAGCAGATAAATGATTTAAATGTCAATTGAAGATGTAATATAATTTCTTATTATTTTATATTTTATAATATATATTAGTTTATTTATTTAGTTTTAAGTTGATTATTTAATATATTTAAATAGAAAGGAAATAAATTTTGTCAGAATTTATAGTTGTTACCCAAAAACCGGCAGGTGTTACTTTTGATATGGCAGGTGGTGATTTTGATTTAGAAATGGAATCTCTTGGATCTATAAATGCGAAAATAATAGAAGTTGATGCAAAAAATGAAGATGAATTTATTAAATCTGCAAAAAATGCTGATGCAATTATTGCTAGAGGCAGAGTTATCACTAAAAAAATTATTGATTCTTTAAATAATTGTAAAGTCATTGCATTAGGAAGTGTAGGGGCTGATACTGTAGATGTAAAAGCTGCAACAGAAAGATCTATACCAGTAACTCATGTCCCTGATGTTTTTATTGAAGAAGTAGGTGATCATACTATGATGTTATTACTATCTACTTTTAGAAGACTTACTATTATGCATAATTACTCAATAAATGGACGTTGGAGTGAAGGTCGTCCATTATTATCAAACTATCCACGTTTAATGGGACAAACATTAGGCTTTGTTTCTTTTGGCCATGTAGCTAGAGCAACAGCAGTTCGTGCTAAAGCGTTTGGTTTGAGAATGTTAGCATATGATCCATATATTGAAGAAATTAATATGACTAGATATGATGTAGAGCCAGTTGGATTATTTGAATTATTAGAAAAATCTGACATTGTATCTATGCATGCTCCATCTACACCTGAAACTCACCATATGTTTACATATAAGCATTTTGAATCTATGAAAAGAACCTCTTTATTCATTAACAATGGTAGAGGGCCTACAGTTGAGGAAGCAGCGCTTATTCATGCTTTAGAGCAAAAATGGATAGCAGGTGCAGGACTAGATGTACTTGAGTTTGAACCACCTTCTAAAGATAATCCATTATTAAAAATGGATAATGTAATAATTACACCTCATGTTGCTTCTGCATCTTCTAGAATGGCTCCTGAAACAAGAAGAAGAGTAGGCCAAGAAATTTCTTTAGTTTTATCTGGTAGATGGCCTAGAACTTGTGTTAACCCTTCTGTATTAGAAAAAACTCAACTTAAACGTTGGCAACCATATTCTATGCAAAGAGGACCTAATTCATAAGTTATTTATGAATATTTATTTGGAGTGATTTATGTCTACGCCATTAGAAGGAATTAAAATACTAGATATGACTCATTTTCAATCTGGGCCATCTGCTACTCAATTGCTAGCATGGCTAGGTGCTGAAGTTATAAAAATTGAAGAACCTTTAATCGGTGATAAAGCACGTATTGAAATGTCAACTGATAGTGATGAGGATAGCTTTTATTTTAGAATATTTAATTCAAACAAAAAAAGTATATGTTTAGATATTAAATCATCATTAGGATTAAATATTTTTAAAAAACTCATTAAAATATCTGATGTTATAGTTGAAAACTTTGCTCCTGGATATATGGATAAATTAGGGCTTGATTACAAAAATTTAAAAAAAATTAATCCAAAAATTATATACGCATCTATTAAAGGCTATGGATCTAAAGGGATAAATTCTAAATATAAAAGTTTTGAAGGTGTAGCTCAAGCAGCGAGTGGTATTATGAGTACTAACGGAGAACCAAATAATGAGCCTCAAATTGTTTCAGCTGGAGTATCTGATTCTGGTTCAGGATTGCATTGTGTTATTGGAATTTTAACTGCCATAATTAATAGATCAAAGACTCAAAAGGGTGATTTTATTGATATATCTATGCAAGATGCGTCTTTAAATTTAAATCGTATGAAAATGATTAATACTTTAAGTTCAGGTACTCCAGAACCTAGGATTGGAAATATTTTAAGAGGACAACCTTCATTATTTGCTTGTTATCCTGGTGGATACTATGACTATATATATATATGTATTGGCGGTGAGTCTTGGGAAAGTATTTTAGCAATTATTGATAGAAGTGATTTGATTTTGGATGAAAAATTTAGTTCAGAATCGAGTAGAAAAAAACACTTTAATGAAATAAAAAAAATTATCGAAAAGTGGACCATGAAATATTCTAAATTTCAGATTATGGATATCTTTAATAATGCTGGTATTCCTTGTAGTGCTGTGTATTCAACACATGAAATTACAAATGATGTACATTTAATATCTAGAGAAATGATAGTGGATATAAATTCGAGTAATACTAAAACAAATTATAAGCAAATTGGTTCACCAATTAATATGGATTCATTTAATATTAAGATAAAAAAACATCCATTATTAGGTGAGCATTCAGAAGAGCTTCTTAAAGAACTTTTAGGATTTGATGAGAAGTATATCTCTAAACTGAGAAATTTAAATATAATAAATTAATTGATTTATATATAAAAAAATAAATATTTCTCTTGTTCATGTTTTCACTAAATGCTACAATTCAATAATAACTTTAACTTATTTATGTAATATATAAAAAAATTTTATAGTAAGGAGCTTATATAGCTTGTCTGATATTAATGTAGCTATCATTGGTGTAGGTAATTGTGCATCTTCTTTAATTCAAGGAGTTTCCAAATATAGTAATTCAACAAATGATGAAGAAATACCAGGAATTATGCACCCTGTATTAGGTGAATATGGTATTGGGGATATAAAGTTTGTTGCAGCTTTTGATGTCGATCAAAATAAAGTTGGATTAGATTTATCTCAAGCAATTTTTGCTGAACCAAATAATACGATTAAATTTAGTGATGTTCCTAATCAAGGTGTAAATGTAAGCCGTGGAATGACTCATGATGGAATAGGTAGGTATACTGGTGAAATAATAACAAAATCAGAAGGATCTACTGATGATATTGTGGGTATTTTAAAAGATAAAAAAGTAGATGTGGTAATAAATTATTTGCCAGTTGGTTCTGAAGAGGCAACTAAATGGTATGTTGAACAAGTATTGGCTGCTGGTTGTGGATTTATCAACTGTGTTCCTGTTTTTATTGCAAGTGGAGCAGGTGGTTATTGGCAAGAAAGATTTAAAGAGGCCGGCTCACCTATAATTGGAGATGATATAAAGTCACAAGTTGGAGCAACTATAACACATAGAACTTTAACAAGATTGTTTATGGATAGAGGGATAAGATTAGATAGAACTTATCAATTAAATTTTGGTGGTAACACTGATTTTATGAATATGTTAGAACGTGATAGATTAGCTTCAAAAAAAATATCTAAAACTAATTCAGTTTCATCTCAAATTGACTATGATATGGATAATGAAAATATTCATATCGGCCCGAGTGATTATGTGCCATGGTTAACTGATCGAAAATGGTGTCATATTAAAATGGAAGGTACAGGTTTTGGAGATGTTCCATTGAACATTGATTTAAAATTAGAGGTTTGGGATAGTCCTAATTCTGCAGGTGTTGTAATTGATGCAATTAGATGTGCTAAAATTGCTAAAGACAGAGGATTATCTGGTCCAATTGCTGCGCCATCTGCATATTTTATGAAATCTCCATTAAAGCAATATACTGATGATGTTGCTAGAGAAATGGTAGAAAACTTTATAAGCGGTGACTTAGATAACATTTAAACTTCTATAGGTGATATTATTAAAATTGGACTAGTTTCACCATATGATCATTCTACAATCGGTGGTGTTAGGGATCATATAAATAATTTAGCAAAACAATTCCGAATTAGTGGACATGATGTAAAAATCATTGCTCCTTATTCAAAATCACTAAGTTCTATTCCTGATGGTGTTATACCAATGGGTAAAGCTTTACCTATACCTAGTGGAGGGTCAATTGCAAGAGTTTCTTTTTCTATATGGCTGAGACCTAAAATAAAAAATTTAATAGAAAAAGAAAAATTTGATATTTTACACCTTCATGAACCTATGGCTGGTGCCTTAACTATGAATATGTTAGCAATTTCTTCTGAACAATCTCAAAAAAAAATTGGAACTTTTCATACTTTTGGTGGTACAAGATTATATAGAATTGGTGCTAAACGTATTGCACAAAGATATTTTAAAAATTTAGATGGTAGAATTGCCGTATCTATCCCTGCATATCAATTTATAAATAAATATTTACCTGGTGATTATGAAATTATTCCTAATGGAATAGATGTTGATTTATTCAGTAATGCAAAACCGTTTGAAAATTTGCGAGACGGAAAGATAAATATATTGTTTGTAGGTAGATTAGAAAAAAGAAAAGGTCTTAAATATTTACTATCTGCATATAGTAAGCTTAAATGGGATTGGCCAAATTTAAGGTTATTAGTTGTTGGACCAGGTAATTTAGATATAGATTCTATAAGAATTATTTCTGAGAGAAATTTGAAGGATTTAATATTTACTGGCTCTGTAGATGACCATGATAAGGCTAGATATTATAAATCTGCTGATATATATTGTTCTCCTGCTACAGGAAAAGAAAGTTTTGGTATTGTATTATTAGAAGCTATGGCATCTGGATTACCAATTGTTGCTAGTGCTATTGAAGGTTATTCCAGTGTAATAACAGATATGCATGATGGTGTATTATTTGAGCCTAAAAGTGAAGAATCATTAATTAAACATATTGAAAAATTACTAAATGATATTAATTTAAGAAACAATTTAGCTAATAATGGTTTAAAGACTTCTAAAGAATTTAAATGGAGTATAATTGCTGAAAGAGTAATGAAACACTATTTAAAAGTATTAAATAATAAATAAATATATGTTTTTATACAAATATTCAAATAGGAAATTGATAAGAGAAAAATTAAATAAATTTTTTGAAATTCCTATAATTAAAATATTAAATTATTTTAAAATAAAACCAAATCACATAAGTATATTAGGTTTGGTTTTAGCCTTTATTTCTGCATATTTTATTTCGAATAGTAATTTTATTCTTTCTCCAATATTTTTATTATTATCTGGTGTTTGTGATTTATTGGATGGTTCGCTTGCAAGATATACTAAATCTGTAACTAAATTTGGTGGAATACTCGATTCAGTTTTAGATAGGTTTGGAGAAGCTGCTATATTTATTGGAATTTTGATATATTTTTCTGCTTATGAGTCAAATATACCTAATATACTTGTTCTTCTCGCATTAGCATCTTCAACTGTTGTAACATATTTAAGATCGAAAGCTGAAACATTAAATATAAAATGTGAAATAGGTATTATGACCAGAACTGAAAGATTATTAGTTTTATTTTTCTCATTGATACTTTGTAATTTTGTAGATTTTATATTATTAATTTCTATTATAGCTATATTTGTTTTAAGTTTATTTACTGTATTTCAAAGAATTAATCATATATATAAATCTATATGAAGGAATCTTATATATGTTAAATAAAATTACTTTATCAATAATAATTTCTTTTTTCATAATTTTTCATAATTTTTCTTCTCTTAATGCAGAGATAAATATATTTAAAAATATTGAAGTTAAAAGTGATTTTCCAAATGGTATAAATTTTATTGTTGAAACTGAAAATAATATAAATATTAAATCTATAGCAGTAAGATATACACTGGGACAACAGAAGACATCAATTTATGAATATTTAGATAAAAATGTTAATTCTGATAATATTTGGAATTTATACTTACGTACCAATACACGTGAAAAATATATACCACCTGGAACTATTGTTAATTATAATTTTGAGATTACAGATTTATTAAATAAAATATATAGAACTCAACAAGAAATTTTTATATATTCAGATGCTAGGTTTAAATGGAAAAATATCTCAAATAATATGATTAATGTTTCCTATCATGGGCCAGTTCAATCGAGAGCTCAATTAGTTTTGGATACTATAGTTGAAACTATTGATAGGATGTCGCCATTACTTGGTATATCTATATCTGAACCTATCAGAGTAACAATGTATAATAATATTCCTGAAATGGTTGTTGCATTGCCTCCAAGTAGTGATACTGTAAGAACTCAATTAGTTACCCAAGGTCAAGCTTATCCTGATTTAGGTGTATTACTAATATTAGGAAATAGTGCGTCTGTAGTTGGCACTTCATCACATGAAATTACACATATATTAAATCATCGAGCAGCCGATAGTGTATATAGAAGTTTACCATCATGGTTAGATGAAGGATTAGCTGAATATGGAAATTCAAGCCCATCATTAACTTATGATAAAGCTCTTGAATATGCAATTAATAATGATTTAATTATTCCTATTACACTTCAAAATAATATGCCAGGTGATGCAGATGAAATAATAATTTTTTATGGTCAAGCAATGAGCATAGTTGATTTTATGATTAATAATTATGGTGAAGAAAATTTACGTAATTTATTAATAAATTTAAAAGAAGGTTTTAATATTGATAAAGCATTAGAAAATGTTTATGGATTTAATAGAATTGAATTGGAAAATAATTGGCGAAATTCTTTAGGTATACCTGAGTATAAACCATCTAAAAAATTAACTTCATTACCGACAGCTATACCTATTCCAACTATAAAACCATATACACTTGATAATCAATCATCAAAAATCAATAATGATAAAGATATTAAGAAACCTTTAACTAGTTCAAAATCATTAAATAAAGATGATAACTCAATTATAAAAGAAAAAACTAATCAGAATAAAGACACAAATGGATGCTCATTTAATAATGTTAAAAGCAATAAAGAGTTTTCAATTATATTATTAGCTTTATCTCCAATAATATTTTTATTAAAAAGAAAAAAAGGTATTAAAAAATAAACTTTTTTAATGTATTATTTAATATAGTGATTTTATACATATAAAAATTGTAAATATGGCAAGAGTTTGGAAGATAATAAAGAATTAATTAAAGCTTTAGAAAAGACATGGGTTGTACGAATACCTAAGCAGCATTTAGCAACATTTGGTATAACAAATATTAATTATTATGTTCTTACATGCCCTGTATACCAAGATGAGTATTCTAAGAATCCTGAAACAGTTATTCGGACTGGCAAAGTAATTGCTGAAAAGCCATCAGTTATAACTCCAACATATGCATTAAATTTACTTGGATTTAGTTCAGATGCATATGAATATTTTAAACATATTGCTAATGAATATGGACCTAATCAAGCTGGTATTTTGTATCAGTATAGGAATGAATCAAAAAATATGGAAATAGTTACGGGAATGCCTCAAGACATTGCTAGTAATATAAGTAAAGATCTAGATAGCAAAAATGAAAATATGTCTGTTGTAATGGTAGGGGTAGATGAATTATGGGATGTGGCATTATTAAAATTTATTTATGAATTAACAAATTTTTCAGCCTCAAGTAATATATCTGAATTTCAAGGCAAAGGATTGCTTAATCCTCAACCACAATTTGGTGGTATACCTAAAGCTGCTACAGAAAAAATAGAAAAATTATTTTTTTCAGCAAAAAATGGTGGCGATAAAGATATGTTAAAGAATGAATTAGATAAATGGGGAGTTTTTAAGTATTATGAAGATAGATTTTTATCACTTTTTCGTTAATAATATTAATTAGAATTTTACTTTCCCCATTGTGATAACACTTTTATTTAAGATTTTATTTATCAATATTATTTTATTATTTTTTATATTTTCAAAAGATGTAAAAATTAACGATAATTCTTACAATTTGATAGTTTCTGATTACAAATATGGATTAATCGAATGGGAAATTGAAAATGTATTTGATAAATGGATTAACAAATTATCTGGGGTTTTTTATGAAAAACCTAATATATCTGAAATTAATATTATTGAAAATTATTTTTATAGCAAAAGCGATATTGATTCTGTAGAGTTTTCAAAGAATCAAAATCAAATTGAAGAATTTATTGAATCTACTTTAAGTAGTGTTATAAGCGATCAGAATATTAATTTAATTGGAGGTATGCAATTTCCACCTGTTGACATTCGTTTAATAGAATTACCTAAATTATTAGTCATATCTCCACGAAATAAGATTTTACATATAGATGATGTATTAATAAACCCTGATATAAATCTTAATGATATTTTATATATAGAAGAATCTATTTATAATCAACATAATTTATCTTCAATAGTTTTAAATATTGGAGGTATAGCTACATATCCATCATCTATACCTAAAAATAAAAATATTAAAGATGTATTTATAATATCTTCTCATGAATGGATTCATCATTACTTGTTTTTCACTAATTTAGGTCAAAACATGTTTAAATCAACTGAAATGAGAATACTAAATGAGACACTAGCAAGCAGAGTTTCAGAAGAACTTTTTATACATATAGTTAAATATTTAAATCAAGAATATGGCCTTAATCTTAAAGATGATTTTGATAATATTAAAACTGATAATGTAAATAAATTTGATTTTAGAGATGAAATGATTAAAACTCGGATTAAAACAGAATTTTTATTAAAAGAAAATAAAATAATTGAAGCTGAAAATTATATGGAACTGCAGAGGTTAATTTTTGTAGATAATGGATATAATATTAGAAAGTTGAATCAAGCTTATTTTGCGTTTTATAGTTCATATGCAGATAGTGCTGCGTCAAATACCTCAATAGGGAATGAATTAGATGAATTTAGAAATTATTTTACTAGTTTAGAAAATTTCATATTAGAAATAAAAAATATATCTAATTATGAAGAATTCCAAAATAAATTATATAAACTAAGATTAGAATCGCAATAATTGTTTAAAACTTATAATAATAATATTGACGACGTAAGAATCTATGTAATAATCTAGAATAGATAAAAAATTTATTATAGTGAATGTTTTGGTAGCAAATATATTTAAAATGTTTAGACAAGAAGAACCTGAAGTTGATTTTAAGAAATTTATTAATTCTTTTAATTCCTTAGGTTCTAAATTTAATTTTTCTGGTGGTAAATTAGGTTTTTTATTGTTAACTGGAATACTTTTAATAATTATTGCTTTATGGCTTTTTAGTGGTGTGTATACCGTTCAACCTTCAGAGCAAGCTGCTTTGAAATTTTTTGGTAAATATCAACGGATTGAAGAAGAAGGATTGCATTGGTATTGGCCATCACCTGTAGGAGACGTAGACACTGTTAAAGTGAAAGAAATTAGAAGATTAGAATTAGGAGTTAGAGATAGTACCCCTATATTAGAAGAATCACTTATGATTACCGGTGATGCTGATGAGGCAGGAATACCTGGCCAAGCACCCAATATTGTTGACGTACAACTATTAGTTCAATATAACATTAAAGATGTAAGAAATTATTTGTACCAGTCAGTTGATCCCGATGGGCAAACGTTAAAAGATGCTTCTGAAACTGCATTAAGACAAGTAGTTGGAAGCAGACCTATAGATGATGTGTTAACTGATAAAAAAGAAGATGTTCAAGCTGAAACTAAATTGATACTTCAAGGGCTTATGGATAAATACAGTACTGGTATAAATATTACTGAAGTTAAGTTATTAAATGTATTTGCTCCAGAACAAGTGAAAGATGCCTTTGATGACGTAGTTAGAGCAGAAGAAGATAAGGCAGCAACTATTAATTTAGCCGATGCTTATAAAGAGGATATACTTCCAAGAGCTGAAGGTGACGCTGCAAAATTACTTAGAGAATCTGAAGCTTATAAAGCAACAAAGATTGCTGAAGCTACTGGTGAAGCTGATAGATTTAACTTAATACTTACTGAATACTCTAAATCCAAATCAGTTACACGTAAAAGACTTTATTTAGAAGCTATGGAAGAAATCTTACCAGGAGTAACTAAATTTATTATTAAAAATGAAGATTCTAATAATTTATTACAGTTGTTACAGTTAAATAGTAATGCTAACCCGTTAGGGGTGACCCCATGATACAAAGAAAAAAAATCAATATAATAATTCGAGGTATATTATGAAAAGAGTTTTAATATTACTAGCTCTTTTAATACTTGCATCTTTTATATTTATACCTCAAGTTTTTTATAAAGTTGATGAAACTAACCAAGCTATTGTTCTTAGATTTGGTGCTGTTAAAACAACATCTAAAAATCCAGGGTTATATATTAAAGCTCCATTTGTTGATCAAGTAATATATTTTGACAAAAGATTATTAATTTTTGATGCTCCTCCTGAATCTATATTAACTGATGATAAGAAACGACTTATAGTTGATGTTTATGCTAGAGCGCATATAACAGATCCAGTTACTTTTTATAAGACCTTAACATCAGAAGCTTTAGGTAAAGCTCAGGCAATAGATATATTATCTTCTGAATTAAGAACTGAATTTGCAAAAGACCAGCAAGCTGAAATAGTAACAACAAAAAGAAATGAAATTATGGAACAAATTAAAAGCAATATGGATTCTAAATATGCAAATTTTGGTCTAACTTTATTAGATGTGAGAATTAAACGAGCAGATTTTCCAGATGCAATTCAGGAAAGTGTATATACTCGAATGCGTTCTGAGAGAAAAAGAAAAGCTGATAAGGAAAGAGCTGAAGGTGCAAAAATAGATTTAGAAGTCAGGGCTGACGTCGATAAAAAGGCTGCTATTATTAAAGCTGAAGCTAAAAGAGATGCTGAGAAAATTAAAGGTGAAGGAGATGCAGAAGCTATTATTATTTTAGCAAACGCAATGGAAAAAGATCCTGAATTCTATAATTTTCAACGAACTTTACAAGCATATAGAATATTTATAGATTCACAAACTACTATTGTATTACCTGCAGAAAGTGAACTATTCCAATTCCTTGAAGACCCATCTGAAATAAATGAAAAATAAAATTTAATATTTCTTTGTTTTATTTCTAAAAAAAGTTATTGAAATAATTAATGTGACTTTAGGAAATCTAATTATGAACAAAGAAAAACAAAATATACAGGGTAATGTTAATTATTTATCTGATGACTTTATAATTAATAATTTTGAAGAAGTATTTAATAATGTTATTTTAACTACATTGAATACAATTGAAAATATTGAAATTTTTATTGATTCATATCTGGAATTAAATTTTGTATCTGATCAAATAATAAAAGAAATTAATTATAAATATGCTGGTATTAATGAAGTCACTGATGTATTGGCTTTTCCTTATTTTAATGATACTGATTTAGATGGTGATAAATTATTAAAAGAAGAATTTTTGTTTCATCCTAGTACAAAGACTAATATAGGTGAAATATTTATTTCTCTACCGACTGCTTCAAAGCAATCTATAGTAAATAATAATTCTGTTTTCAATGAGGTTTTAATATTGACTATTCATGGATTACTTCATATATTTGGCTATGATCATTATGAAAAAAATGAAAAAACTATTATGCAAAGAAAAGAAAAATTAATATTTGATAGAGTAATAAAAAATGTCTGAAGTTTATTATAGAAAATGGCGCCCAAAAATATTTTCAGAAATAATTGGGCAAGATTCTGTGTCTAAAATTTTATTAAATAGTGTTACATCAAATAGAATAGCACATGCTTATATCTTTTCAGGACCCAGAGGGTCAGGCAAAACTTCTACAGCTCGAATTTTAGCTAAGGCAATAAATTGTTTGAATTCTACTAATGGTGAGCCAGATATTAGTTGTGAAAATTGTTTATCAATTGAAAATAAAACTTCACTTGACTTAATCGAAATAGATGCTGCTTCAAATAGAGGGATTGATGATATAAGAGAACTCAGTGATAAAATCAATTTTGTACCAAATAAATCTAATTATAAAGTATATATAATTGATGAAGTACATATGTTGACTGATCCTGCTTTTAATGCCTTATTAAAAACATTGGAAGAGCCTCCAAATCATGCAATATTTATTTTAGCTACTACTGATATAGATAAGGTTCCTTTAACTATAATATCTAGATGCCATAGGTTGGATTTCAAAAGAGTATCATTGCAATCGATAATTATAAAATTACAATTTATATGTAAAAAAGAAGGTATAATTTTTAATAATAAAGAATTAGATTTAATTGCTAGGCAATCATATGGAAGCTTAAGAGATGCTGAAAATTTATTAGAACAATTAGTTGTAGCATATGGAAACGAACTTAAAATATCAGAAATTAATGAGTTTTTTCATACTGATAATTATGATATGGCATATGATCTTATAAAACATATTTTAGATAATAATTTACGAGATGCATTAATAAAAATTGACTTTATCAATCAATCAGGTATTGATATAAAAAATTTATTGAAATCTATTATAGAAATATTTAGAGTATTTATTTTATTAAAAAATGATATTATGTCTGATTTGAGTTTTAACATTGATAAAATGAAGAACATTAAACCATTAATTCAAAACTATTCTTTAGATAATATTATATTTGCTATAACTGAATTTAATGATATATATCTTAAAAATAAAGTTGTTTCAATTTTAGATATTGAGTTAGCTATAATTAATATATGTTCTTACAAAAATGTACAAACAAATAAATTATCAGATTCTTTAAATAAAAATGAATATTTAACTAAAGATGAAAGTAATAAGTATAATTCTACAAATTCAGAAGTGAATTCAGATAAATTGCCAACTAAAGATAAAAGTAATAAGTATAATTCTACAAATTCAGAAGTGAATT
>PBKN01000002.1 GCA_002721445.1 Chloroflexota bacterium
TAAAATCAGAAAAATTAGATTAGAGTTAGTTAATATATTAGATCAATTAGATTTAGACAAACAAAATCAGGGGAACTGTATTAATGCCTTAGAAAAATTAGATAAGATTGAAGGTGAGTTGTTACCTTCTTGGAAAAATCAAGGTCTTGGTCAAATGGGAGAACCGCTCTCTAGGCTGGTCGATGCTTTATTTAATTTAGACAGTACAGTGTCAAGTGCAGAAGGTCGTCCGACTGCTCAATCGTATAATGTTTTAGAACATCTTAAATTAAAAATAGATTCTGAAATTTCTAGATTTGAATCGTTAATCATAGATGAAATAGATCCTTTAAAAGAAAGAATTAGTAATTGATGTTTAATAAATATAATTTAAAGTATTATTCTAAGATTTTTGGGGTGTTTATTTTTTTACTCATTTCATCATTTATTTTAATCAGTTGTTCTGATAATGATTTGAAAAACCTTACATCTCGTTCACAAGGATTTATAAATTCATGGCAAAATGGAAATATGGAAGAAATTTACACTAAATATATTAGCTATCGAATGAAGGAGAAATGTGATTTAGACAACTTTGTAAATATTAATAACAATGAATTGGAAAATTGGAAGAGGAATTCTGATTTTGTTAATTGGGATAAAGATGTATCTATTACAATTGATAGAATTAAAATTGTAAAACCGACTAGTCAAAAAGAAAAAGAAAAAATAGAACAAGGCGAAAAATTATTAGGGAATTACAAATCAGTAAATCATTTGCAAGGTTTTGTATCTGTTAAATGGTTATATAAAGGTGAATCTTTATCATACCAGTATACTAGTTATCCTGCGTTATATTGGAGGTTTATTGATAGAGGTAGTGATAAGGATTGGTATATTGAAAGTTTTGAAATATCTGAATTTGTCCCGGAAACTTTAGATTGTTTAATATATGTAACTCCAAATTCTAATATATTTGATAAACTACCTGTGTTAGATGGTATAGATATTAACAATTAAGAATATATTTAAGGCAGAATATAATGACTAATTCATCAAAGTATATACAAACTGTTCTTGGCAAAATTAAACCTGAAGATTTGGGAATAACGACTACTCACGAACATCTATTTATAGATTTGCGATGGATGCTTGTTCCTCCTAAAGAGTCAACAGAATTATTTAAGGCATATGAACCTATACGACTTGATAATTTAGGATGGATAAGAAGAAACTGGACTAGTAATTTAGACAATCTATTAATATCAGATGAAGAAATAACTATAACAGAAGCAAGTAAATATAAAAGGGCAGGGGGAGGCACAATAGTAGATGCTACTTCAATTGGTATAGGCAGAGATCCATTAGCATTAGCACGAGTTTCACGTGCTACAAATATTAATGTTGTTATGGGTGCAAGTTATTATGTAGATAAATCTCATCCAAAAAATATGGATGAGATCAAAGAATCTACAATTACACAAATGATTATAGACGATATAACCCATGGGGTAGGGGATACTAATATTAAAGCAGGAATTATTGGTGAAATAGGTTGCTCTTGGCCATTAACAAAAAATGAAACTAAAGTTTTAAGAGCCTCTGCTGCAGCTCAAGCTGAAACTGGAGCTGCCATATCAATTCATCTAGGAAGAAATGAAAAATCTCCAAAAGAAATTATTGAAATATTAAAAGAATCTGGAGCTGATCTCACCAGAACAATTATGGGACATCTAGATAGAACTACAACAAACCATGAAATATTAATTGAAATAGCAGAGAACGGTTGTTACTTAGAATATGATATATTTGGATTAGAAAGTTCATACAATCCTGCTACAATTCAAGATATGTCAAGTGACGGACAACGAATTGATTATTTAATATATTTAATATCAAAAGGCTACGAAAAACAAATAGTTATTGCCCAAGATATATGTACAAAACATAGACTACAAAAATATGGAGGACATGGCTTTAGCCATATAATTGAAAATGTAATCCCTCATATGATAGAAAAAGGTATGTCAAGGAAGCAAATTGATAATATTATAATTAATAATCCTGCAGGTATACTTGCAATTTGATTATAATAAAATTAAATAATATGGAGAAAACTATTGGATCCAGTAAAAAGACTCACAGATTTAGGATTAAAATTACCTAATCCTCCTAGCCCTGTTGCAAATTATGTAACATACGTAAAAACTAATAATTTAATCTTCTTATCAGGGTGTGGCCCAGCAAATTATATGAACAAAAATGAACAAAGAGGTAAAATAGGTAAAGACATTAATACTCGAGAAGGCTATAAAATTGCTAAACTAGTAGGTTTAAATTTAATAGCCCGATTAAAAGAATCTATTGAGGATTTAAATAATTTAAAAGAAATTGTAAAATTACTTGTAATGATTAATTCAACAGATGATTTTACCGAACACTCTAAAGTTGCAAACGGCTGTTCAGATCTTCTTGTCGAAGTATTTGGTCAAAAAGGGAAACATGCAAGGTCTGCAATTGGATTAAACAGCCTCCCTAACAACATACCTGTAGAAATTGAAATGATAGTAAAAATTTAAAAATACAAATTTAGGAGGAATTATGGGAAAAATTGAAGACAGAATAAACGAATTAGGATACAGTCTGCCNGAACAAGCAACTCCTGGTGGAAATTATGTGCCAACTGTTTTAATTTCACAAGCTAATTTAATTTATACCTCTGGTACAATTTCTAAAGCAGCAGATGGCAGCTTGCTTACAGGAAAACTTGGGAAAGATCTAGAAATAGAAGATGGCTATGCAGCAGCTAAACAGACTGGATTAAATCTTTTAGGTTCTTTAAAAGCATCAATAGGTGATTTAGACAAAGTTAAAAGAATCGTAAAATTACTTTGTTTAGTAAACTCCACTGATTCTTTTGAAAGCCATCCATTAGTTGCAAACGGCTGTTCAGATTTACTTGTTGAAATATTTGGAGATAAAGGAAAACATGCAAGGTCTGCAATAGGAGTTGCTTCTCTACCAAATAATGTATGTGTAGAAATTGAAATGATAGTTGAAATTACTGAATAATAGTATTAAAAAGATTCTTTAAATATAAAAAATGAATAAATTTAATACTGATGATTTTGATTACATACTGCCAAAAAAATTTATAGCTCAAAAACCAGTAGAACCTAGAGATCATTCAAAGTTAATGATTTTAGACAGGCAAAGTAAAGAAATTGATCATTCATATTTTTATAATTTACCAAATTATCTAAATAAAGGGGATCTTCTAATACTCAATAATACACGAGTAATACCTGCAAAATTAACTGGAAAAATTGAAGGTAAAAAATCAAATATTGAAATTCTTTTATTAGAAAAGATAAATAAAAATTACTGGAAGGTTTTAGCTAAACCAGGTAAAAAACTTAAACCTGGAACTAAGCTATCAATATACAAAGAATCCGAATTAAATCAAATAAATGCTAAAGTTGATTCAATTGAAGAAGATGGTTCAAGAATCCTATTTTTCAGTGAACCAGAATTGTTATCAAAAATTGGAGACATGCCCTTACCTCCATATATAAAAAATAAACTTGAAAATCAAGAACGATATCAAACTGTTTATTCAAAAATAAATGGGAGCATAGCTGCTCCTACTGCGGGATTGCATTTTACGCCAACATTAATTTCTAATTTAATTTCAATGGGTATTGAAATTGTTTATATAACTCTACATGTTGGATGGGGAACATTTAACCCAGTCAAAGAAACCAACGCCTCAAACCATTTAATGCATGAAGAATACTGGAATCTAACAAATGATTCATCTTCAAAAATTAATGAAGCAATAAAAAATAAAAGGCGTATAATTGCCGTAGGAACAACATGCACACGACTTTTAGAACATGTTGCTTCAAAATCTAAATCGTCACCAGTTTTATTTCAGCCAGGAAGTGGTAAGACTAGTTTATTTATATTGCCAGGGTACAAATTTTTAATCACTGATTCTCTTATAACTAATTTTCATTTACCAAAATCTACATTGTTAATGTTGACTGAAGCTTTTACTGGTAAAACCTTAATAAATAAAGCTTATGAACAAGCCAAAATCAATAACTACCGATTCTATAGTTTAGGAGACAGCATGTTAATAATATAAATTGAAATGACATGATATACTTTTAATACATTTTGGGAATCATTAAGGAGATATAAATGAGTTTAGGTGAAAACATATACAAAGATATTGGAGTAGAACCCATTATTGTTGCTTCTGGAAACACATCTGCTTATGGGGGAAGCAAGCTAAGACCTGAAGTCTTTGAAGCTATGCAAAAAGCTTCAAATGTGATGGTCAATATGGACCAGCTAAATAAAGCCGCAGGTGAAATTATCGCAGAAATCACTGGAGCTGAAGCTGGATTAGTAACAAGTGGAGCAGCAGGAGGACTGATTTTACAAGCGGCTGCTTGCATAGCTGGATCTGATCCAGAAAAAATGGTACAGCTTCCAAATACTGATGGATTAAATAATGAAATTATAATTCATAGAAGTCATAGATTTGCTTACGATCAGTGTTATAGATCTGCTGGTGCAAAATTTATAGAGATTGGTGACGGACGACGATGTCAACCTTGGCAATTAGAAGCTGCTTTTTCCGAACGCACTGCTGCAGTAGCATATTTATTTACTCCATTTGTTTCTAGAAGAGCATTACCTTTAAAAGAAGTATCTAAAATAGCTCACTCTAAAAATGTTCCTGTTATTGTTGACGCAGCATCCTTTACGCCTCCTAGAGCAAACCTACGGAGATTTATAAATGAAGGTGCTGATTTAGTAATATTTAGCGGCGGCAAGGCTGTGAGAGGCCCTCAAGGAACAGGGATCCTTTGCGGAAGGAAAGACTTAATTGAAGCGGCATTTGCAAATGCCAGTCCACATCAATTTCTAGGAAGAGGACTAAAGGTTGCAAAAGAAGAGATTATTGGCTTAATCGAGGCACTAAACATATTTATAAATGAAGATGAAGAATTTGAAACAAAAAAATATACACAAATGTGTCAAAAGGTTGTAGATGCATTAATTGAAATACCTGGATTAGAAATTAGCGTTGAATATGATGAATTTAGCTACTTAGTTCCCACAGCTTTAATAAAATTTACTAATAACTGGAACGGCCCTTCTAGAGACACAGTATTAGATAATATGGCAAATGGAAGCCCCCAAATATATTTGCATTCTTTAGGAAATCCTGATGAACTAGCTGTAGACCCTAATAATTTAGATGAAGAAGAGATACCTATAATTATAGAAAGATTAAGAAAAGAATTGCTTTCCAACAATAAATAATTTTAACAACTTATATAATGAGAGGCTATTAATGCTAGAAAGATTTAAAGTACCTCAGGTTGATCAAGTCAAAGTATCAAGCGAATCTCTAAAAATAACTGTTACTCAAATTTTTGAGAAAATGGGAGTTAACCATGAAGATTCTTTATTAGGTGCCGATGTTTTAGTTACAACTGACCTTCGTGGAGTTGAGACTCATGGCGTATCTAACATGATGCGTAAATACACAGAAATGTATAATAAAAAAGAATTAAACCCTAAACCAAGTTGGAAAATCACGAGAGAAGCTCCAGCTACAGCAAATATAGATGCAGATAAAGGATTAGCTGTAATATTGGGACCAAAGGCAATGAAAATTGCTATTGAAAAAGCTAAAAAAGTTGGAGTTGGAATTGTAACAATGCATAACTCAGGACATTCTGGTGCTATTGGATATCACGCTATGTTAGCAGCTGAAGAAAATATGATAGGTATGTGTATGACTGCAGGAGGAAGAGCAGTATTGCCAACATTTGGATCTGAACCACTTCTGGGAACAAATCCTATTGCTTTTGCTGCTCCAGCAAAAAAAGAGCCTTTTTTATTATTTGATGCTGCTACTTCTGCTATAGCTGGAAACAAAGTTGAACTTGCTTCTAGAGTAAATGCAAAATTATTACCTGGTTGGATTTCAGATGCTAAAGGTGCTCCTATAAACACAGAAGAAGATGTTCCTAATAAAGGAGATTATTTTTTACTTCCAGTTGGTGGCACTAGAGAATTAGGATCTCATAAAGGCTTTGGTTTTTCAATGATATCAGAAACTATGACTGCTCTCTTATCCGGAGTAATGTCAAGCATGCTGGACCCTGAGAGCAAGGCAGGCAATCATTGCTTTATTGCTTATGATATTTCAGCATTTACAGATCTTGAAACATTTAAAAACAATATGGACAAAATGTTAAAAACTTTAAGGGATTCTAAGCCTGCACCTGGTCACAAGCAAGTCTATTATCCTGGATTATTAGAACACCAAGAAATAATTAAAAGGCTGTCTGAAGGAATACCTTTGCATAAAAAGGTTGTAGAGTGGTTTGATAACATTACAACTGAATTAAATATTCCCAATCTAAAAAAGGTCTAATTACACGAGTCCCTTCTCAATCAAATTAATCAAATACCAAGCTAGACTAAGATAAATAAAAAATCCAATTACTTCTGTTAAAGTAGTTACCGCAACTGCTGAGCCTAGAGCTGGATCTATTCTTAATATCTTCAAACTGATAGGAATTAAAACTCCACTTATCGCTGCAACAATTAAAGCAAACATCATTGCAATTGATACTGCCAAAGCTAGATAAAAACTATCTTTCCAAAACCAAGCAATAACACCAATAGCTAATGACATTATTAATCCATGAACTAACCCTAAATTAATTTCTTTTATTAATAATTTTTTATAATCTCTTGAATTAATATTTCCTAATGCAATTTCTCTAACAATTAGTATTAAAGTCTGGCTTCCTGCGATACCACCTTGCCCTGAAATAATAGGTAAAAATATAGCTAAGACTACTGCTCTACTTATAGTGCCCTCAAACATAGTTACAATCATACCTGCTAAAATTGTAGTTATAAGATTGACACTCAACCATGGTAATCGGTGGCGTACTGAAGACCAAAATGGGCCTAATACATGCTCTTTACCAGCAATTCCTATCATTTTGTACATATCTTCTGTAGCTTCATTTTGAACAATATTTATTATATCTGTAAGATTAATCACTCCTACTAATTTACCCTTATGATCAGTTACTGGAAGAACATTAAGGTTGTACCTTTTCATGAGTTTAATGCACTTATCTTTAGTTGTTGAAACCTTTACAGAAATAAAATCCTTTTTCATGACAAAAGATATATATGTGTTTGGATTACTAACAACTAAAATTTTACTATCAACTATTCCTTTCAAAACACCTTGACGATCAATTACGAATAAATATGAAAAATCATCATTGTTAATCAAATAATCTTGATTTTTTATAACTGATAAAATCTGCCCTATATTAAAATCATCTCTAACAGCCAATAATTCTGTAGCCATTAATCCCCCAGCTATATCTTCATCAAATCCAAGTAAAGGCTCTACATCTTCCTTTTTCACCATTAAAGAAACTATATCTTTTATATCTCTGTGATTAATTGCTTGTAATATGTCAGCAGATATATTTGAATTAGTATTATCTAGAATCTTAGCTAATCTTAAATCATCTATATTATTTATAACCTTAATGATTTCATTAACTTGCAGCTGGCTATTTAATTTGCCAATAATTTTTAAGTCTAAATTTTCATACAAAAGCACTTGCGATTTATGGTCAAGTCTTAAAAACACATCTACTTGATCAATTACGTGTAATTCATGAAACCTATTATAGGCTATAGATAAAGGAAGTAATTTTTTAATTAATCTTACTGTTTGATCTAAATCAAAATATGATTTATCTTCAGTATATGAATACCCTTCTAATTTCATTTAAAAACCTGAAAAATATTAATATAAACAAAATATATCAAGCTAAAATATTTATTGCAAAAAATACCAGATGAATTATTAGCCAATAATCAAACCTTAACTTCAGTTAACCATTCCTGATAATCTTCATTGTCGCCTCTAATACTCTTCAAATATATTTCTCTAATATTTTTAGTTATTGAGCCTACATTTCCATTTCCAATAAGTCTATTATCTAATGAACCTACTGGAGTTATATGCGCAGCAGTACCAGTTAAGAAAACTTCATCTGCTAAATATAATTCACTACGCCTAATACTTCTTTCAACAACTTTCAGTCCAAATTCATTTTGAGCAATTTTAATTGCACAATCTCTAGTAATTCCAGTTAAATTATTGTCTGATACAAGTGGAGTATTTAAAACACCATTATATATTAAAAATAAATTCTCCCCTGAACCTTCAGATACATTTCCATCTTGATTCAACAAGATTGCTTCATCAAATCCACTTAATACAGCTTCAGTTTTTGCTAAAATACTGTTCACATAATGACCTGATATTTTTACTCTAGGCGGAATAATAGTGTCATCCATTCTTCTCCATGATGAAGTACAGCACTCGATAGCCCCATCCGTATCAATATAAGCACCAAATGGCACTATTATCAAGGTAAAATCACTACTTAACTTATGTAACACTAAATTCGCTACCATTTCCTCACTCTTATAAACTAATGGCCGAATATAAACATCTTCCTTAATTCCTGATTGTTTAATCAAATCAATAGTTATATCACATAATTCGTCAACACCATATGGAATATCCATCATCATCATCTTACACCCTTGAATTAAGCGTTCATAATGTTCTTTCATGCGAAATATATACATGCTATTTTTCTTTTTATTCCAATTACCTCTAATTCCTTCAAACACAGCTGAACCATAATGTAAAGCATGTGTCATAACACTAACTTTAGCTTGATCAATTGGAACAACCTTGCCTTGAAAAAAAGCTAAAGACTTAACCATATTTCATCTCCTTATATTAATAACTTAAAAACCCAACATATAATGTATGATACAAGTTAGTATCATACATTATATGTTAATTAAACTCATCTAAATACTTTATTTAATTTAACAAAATTTGAATAAATTAATTATTCTTTACAATAATCCCGTATTCATCAGCATTATCTATTAAATTTTTCAAAAGTTTAATAGATATATCTCTAGGATATGGTGCTAATGCCCACTTATCAGATAGTATTCCATGAATTTCCTCTAAAGTTATTGGATTATTGCCATTCATTAAAATAACTCTAAATAATGATTCCTTTATGGGCCTATCAGATAATAAATAATCGTCCTTATCGCAACAGCATGATGTGATCGAATTTAGTACAGAATCAATATCAAAATGTGAACCTTCATCTTCTGTAGATTTACAACACATGTAGCATCTCCTATCGCTAACCATTAAAGCCATATCTTTATCATGTATATTTAAATCTATTGAATAACGCTCTTGAATATTTTTTTCACTTCTGCTTTTTGTCTTTTTCGTCCTAGGTTTTTTTGTTTTTACCATAAAATCTCCTATATCTAATATAGCATTTGTACTTCAATTATATCTCCGATTTCTTTTTTTTCTGTTTCTTCAGGACAAATTGCTAATCCATTTGCACGAACAACAGATGTAAGCAAATTTGAACTTTGATCACCAGACAATTTTGCTCTATAAACTCCTCCATTATTTTCTACAACTACCCTAGCAAAAATCCTTTTTTTATCAGGATTGTAAATTGGCTCATCTAATACTGCATTTATTATATTATTTGATATTTTTTTCCCTAACATTTTCATAATAATGCTTTTACCAAATTGTTCAAAAGTTACTAAAGCACTTACAGGATTACCAGGTAATCCTAAATGAGGAATTAATATTCCATTCCCCAAATCTAATTTCCCAAACGCTAAAGGTTTACCTGGCTTCATATTGACAGACCAAAAATCAATACTGCCTTTTTGATCTAGTACATCCTTTACAATATCATAATCTCCTTTAGAAACCCCTGCAGTTGTTATTAATAAATCAGAACCATAAGCTAATTTTAATTTTTCATTTACTGATTTAATGCTATCATTAGCAACTCCTAATATTTTAGGAATTCCTCCATATTTAAGCACAGATGCTGCAATAAGAGATGTATTACTGTCATATACCATATGCTTACTATATTCATCACCAGGAGCAATCAATTCATCACCAGTGGATAAAATTGATACAATTGGTTTTCGAAAAACACTAATTTCATTTATTCCAATTGATGCAATTAATCCAATTTCTGCCGGCCCTAGAACAACTCCTTTATTTAATATTTTTTCTCCCTCTTTAACATCTTTTCCTGATAATCGTATATAATCTCCTGGCGATACATTTTGTATAGCAGTAACATGAGAATTATTCCCCCCAATTTCAAGAGTCTTCTCTTTTGTATATTCAAAAGGAAGTATGGCATCAGCGTCTTTAGGTATAGATCCACCTGTCATTATCCTTATTGCTGTGAAATCTTTTAATTTAATACTAGGAGTATCACCAGCCTTAATTGAATCTATAACTTTTAATTTTACTGGAGAAAACTCTGAGGCTAATTTTAAATTATCCGCTATAACAGCATATCCATCCATAGCAGAGTTATCAGCATTGGGAACATTAATTTTTGAAAAAATATCCTCGGCTAAAACACAATCAAGACTGCCTGCCAAAGAAACTAGTTCAGTTTCTAAAACTTTTATTTGTTTTAAAACCCGATCTAATGCCTCGTCAACACTTAACATAGCCTCATCAAATTTATTTTTTTCTTTTTGTTTATACATTTAATAATACTAATCCTCAATTTGAGCTAGTTCTTAAATAAGCACCAAAATTTCTTTCTAATTTTTTTACAATTTGGTTCAATGATCTTTCAATTTGATTTGAAGTTAAAGTTCCTTTACTTGATTCAAAGACTAAAGAAAACATAACTGACTTTTTATTAGCAGGAATGCCTTCTCCAAAATATAGGTCGATTAATGAAGTTTCTGATATAAGATTATTTTCCAATATCAAACTATTTAAGTCTCCAACTTGCACATCCTTATCAACAACAAGCGAAATATCTCTGTATGCACCAGGATATATATTAAATGGAACATATTTTTTAAATTGCAATTGTCTTAATTTAATTAATTTATCTAAATCAATTTCAAAATATAATAACGAACCAGTTTGTAGCCCATAATTATTTTTGATTGACTTAGATACTTCTCCTATAACCCCAACTGTTTGACTATTGCAAACAATAATAGCAGACAATTCATCTTGAAACATATTATCGCTACCTGTCTCGAAATTTAAATCTAAATTTAATTTCAAGAAAAGTTGTTCAATAACTCCTTTAGCATCAAAAAAATCTATTTCTTCTTTATTAACATTCCAAGAATCAGGACCCTTGCTACCTTGAAATAGTCCGGCTAAAAACTCTTTTTCATTTGGTAAATAAGATGATTCTTCTTTATTAAATTCCAAGAAAACTTTTCCAATTTCAAAAATCTTTACTCCTTCTTTTTCTATTAATAGACGATTATTTGCCAAAGTATTTAATATAGATGAACGTAAAGAAGGTCTAAAATATTCCTGATCCAAACTCATAGGATTAAGAACTTTAAATGATGGAATATATTTATCGGAAAACCCAGATTTCCTTAAATCGTCAATATTAGTCAAATTATAAGAAATCGTCTCATTCATACCAAAAGATATTAATAAATCTCTTAAATCTTCTTTAAAGTTATACATATTATATCCAGTAGATGAAGGAATTGGAGAAGATATCATTTTAGTTGGTATATTATCATAGCCCATAATCCTCGCCACTTCTTCAACTAAATCCTCTGGAATAGAGATATCAGATCTCCAATAGGGAGGTATAATAGAAAAATTATATACTTTTGTTTGATCCTCAATATTCTTATTAACTACATCAAATCCTAAAGAAATTAATATAGATTCAACTTTTGAAGAATCTATTTCTACACCTAAGACTTTACTTATATGCTTAGATGTTAATACTAAAGGCTCATAATTAAATTTTTCAAAATTAATATCTATTTTCCCTTTAGAAACCTGACCTCCACAAATTTCATTAATCAAACTAGTAGCTCTCAATAAACCTGGTTCAGTTAATTCAGGCCGTAAACCTCGTTCAAATCTATAAGAAGCTTCAGTTCTTAACTTTAAAGCAGACGAGGTTTTTCTGATGACCGTCTGGTTAAAATTTGCAGATTCAAGAATTATTGACTTAGTATTACCATCAACCTCACATTTTGTACCCCCCATTATTCCTGCTAAGGCTATTGGTGATTGAGAATCTGCAATAACCAACATAGAAGAATCTAAAAGTCTTTCCTGGTTATCTAATGTTGTAAAACGTTCTTTTGAATTTGCACTTCTAACTATTATTTTATTGCCTTCAATTTTATCTAAATCAAATGCATGTAAAGGCTGACCATGTTCTAACATTACAAAATTAGTTATATCAACAAGATTATTTATTGGTCGAATATCAGATTTTATTAATAAATCTTTTAACCATCTTGGAGATTCACCAATAGTTATATCATCAATCAATGTTGCCATATAGCGAGTACATTTTTGAGGTTCATCTATTTTAATATCTATAATTGATTCAATATCGATTTCATTTTCAATATAATTATTATTAGGTAATCTAACTATCTCTTGGGTCAACGCAGCTACTTCGTGGGCAACACCTAATACAGATAAACAATCTGGTCTGTTTGGCGTTATATCTATATCTAAAATGCTATCACCTAAATAATTTACCAAAGGAGTACCAATCGGAGCGTCGGATGGAAGCTCTAATATGCCATCACTTTCTTCAGATAAACCTAATTCAAATTCTGAACATACCATTCCTTTAGATTCAATGCCACGTATCTTAGCTTGTTTAAGAATTTCAATTTTTTTTGATCGATTACTTATTAAACTTGCCCCCTCATGTGCAAAAGCTATTTTTTGCCCTATATAAAGGTTGTCTGCCCCACATACAACAGTTACATCGTTATTACCTAAAGAAACTGTTGGCAATCTTAATCTCTCTGCATTAGGATGAGGGTCAATAGATAAAATTTCACCCACTAAAACTTTATCCTTAGCCCAATTGGAGCCTAAATTATCAATTTTTTCAACTTCTAGCCCCACCATAGTTAAACGACGACCTAAATCCTCAGGATCTCCTTCGAATGTAATATATTTTTTTAACCAAGAAATAGGAATTTTCACAATAAACCCTTATAAATTAAAATTGCTTCAAAAATCGAAGATCATTAGAATAAAACAACCTAATATCTTCTATGCCATATTTTAGCATTGCTATACGTTCTACGCCCATACCAAAAGCAAACCCTGAATATATTTCAGGATCATACCCAACAGATGACAAAACTTTAGGATGAACCATTCCTGCACCCATTATTTCTATCCATCCAGTTTTACTACATACTCGACACCCACCACCTTCACAAATAAAACAATCAATTGAAACATCAACTCCAGGTTCTACAAATGGAAAATAATCACATCTAAACCTTATCTTTCTCTCGCTCCCAAATATCGCTCGAGCAAATTCATAAACCGTACCTTTTAAATCAGCAAAAGTTATACCCTTATCAACAGCTAATCCTTCAACTTGAAAAAAATGCCATTCGTGTGAAGCATCTGTGGCTTCATATCTAAACACTTTACCAGGAACCAAAACTCTTATTGGAGGTATTGATCCTTCCATAACCCTTGCTTGCATTGGAGATGTATGAGTTCTCATTAACAAAGGATATTCATCTTTATCATTTTTCCAATCTACCCAAAAAGTATCAAACATATCTCTAGAAGGGTGATCTTTAGGAATATTCAAAAGTTCAAAATTATATTTATCAAGCTCTATCTCAGGACCTTCAACAATTTGAAACCCCATTGGAGTAAAGGCTTTACATATTTCTCTAACAACTTTAGATGTTGGATGTAAGTTTCCTATTATTCCTTTACGTCCTGGTAATGAAATATCCTGTAAAGACTTCTCTTTGTTAAATTGATCAAATTCATTGAAACCTTCATTTGATTTTTCTTCAAATAATAATTCTAATTCTTCTTTAAGAATATTTAATTTTTGTCCAAAAATTTTTCTTTGATCTATAGGAATTTCATGAATGCTTCTTAATAATTTAGAGACGATCCCTTTTCTACCCAAATATTTAATCCGTAGGTTTGAAATTTCATCTTTAGATCTCAATTTAGAAATTTCTGAGATAACATTGCCTCTGATTTGACCTATTTTTTCTATATTTAATACTTCACTCATAGTTTAATCCAGTTTATAATTAGTCAAAGTCTGATAGGGTTTAATTATAGTTTTACTACAATAACATGGTCAAGAACGTAATATTATTATCCAGTTAATTAAATTAATATAATTATAAAATGCTACCTGAAATAATTAAAACATCTGAATTATGGGGCCCATTATTTGCATTAACTATTTTTATATTAGTGTTGATTTTGGCTATAACCACTCAAGTTATTCTTCAATTACTTATTAGAAAAAGAAGAAAAATATCTGAAAACTCCATAGACTTAGAAATATTAGAGGCAATAAAAGGACCATTAGTATTATTTTTCATAATATTAGCTCCAATATTAGGATTTATAGTCCTAACAAGAATTGAAGCTGAATTATGGATTAATTTAGCTGGTTTAGATATTTGGGCAAAAAAGCTTTGGACATTAATTATAATATTTGAAATATCTTATGTTGCATCAAAAATAAGCCAAGTGTTAATGCAGTGGTATGTAAAAAAATTATCCACATCAGAAACAACTAAGCTAGAAACAAAGCTTCTACCGCCAATCAAAAGAATATTACCTATAACTATTTATGCTGTAGCAACATTAATAGCGCTAGACCAATTAAATATAGCAATAAGTCCTCTATTAGCTGGATTTGGAATTGGAGGTTTAGCAGTTGCTCTAGCAGTTCAGCCTACATTAAGTAATTTCTTCGCAGGCACATATTTAGTCTCTGAAGGCCAATTAAAAGAAGGAGACTTCATAGAATTAGAAGGTGGGCCTTCTGGCTATATAGAAGAAGTTGGATGGAGAAGCACAAAGATAAAAAACAGGTTTAATAATTTAGTAATTATTCCTAACTCAAAGATGATTGATTCGATTTTAACTAATTACTACAGTCCTACACCAGCTACAAATGTTATAGTAACTTGCGGTATAAGCTATGAATCAGATTTAAATCATGTAGAAAAAATAGTCAATAATGTTGCCAAAGAAATTATAAATTCTTCAGATGAAGCAGTAAAAGATGCAGATCCATTTGTTGGATTTTCAGAATTTGGTGATTCAAATATTGAATTCTTTGTATTTTTACAAGCAAAAGATCGAATAGGTAGCTTCAAATTAAAGAGTGAATTGATAAAATCAATTTATGAAGAATTTGCTAATGAAAATATAGAAATTAATTATCCAGTAAGAAAAATCAAATATGATATTCAGGATAAAATAACTAAACACAATGATAAATCTTGAAATTATAATAACTTCAGATCAATTGACCCAGAATTAAGAAGTTAGTATAATTATGTAATCATTTTATATTTTAGGTATTATAATTATGTCAAAAAGAACCTACCAACCACGAAAAAGGCGCAGAAGCCGCGTACATGGATTTCGATCTCGAATGAGTACACGCGGAGGAAGAAACGTGCTTAAAAGAAGGATGTATAAAGGCCGTCACAAACTTACTGTTTAGAGTATTTAATCATTAATGCATAAAGATAATAGATTAAAAACAAAATCAGATTTTAGTAATCTTTATATAAACTCTAAAAGGCTAATTAATAATGAATTAATTCTTATTTTGAAACCTAATAATTGCACACTGTCAAGATTTGGATTTTCGATTAAGAAAAAATTTGGAACTGCTGTAAAACGCAATAAAATTAAACGAAGGTTAAAAGAATCTATTAGGCGTACAAATATAATAGGTGGCTGGGATATTGTATTTATACCAAGAAAAAATATAAAAACAAAGAACTATCAACAAATTGAATTATCTATAAAGAACCTATTAATACGTGCAGGATTATTAAATAAAAAAGTTGAAATTTAAATGTTAGAAAAATTTATAATAAAAATAATAAATATATATCAAATTTCAATTTCACCTTATATTAGAGGCTATTGCAGACATGACCCTTCATGTTCAGAATATACAAAAAATTCAATTATTAAATATGGGACTTTTCGAGGCATTATATTTGGAATTAAAAGACTAACTCGATGTCGTCCCTTTGGCTCAAGTGGATATGACCCTATACCTTAATCAAATAAATTTAAAAATAACAAAATTTAAAATAGTCTTATTTATTAGCCTATTTTTTCTTTTTCATGCTTCGTGTACAACAGTCGCCCAGCCTAAGGGAGGTTCAGTAGGAATAATTAACGAAGATACTTTGTATACAAATACTTCTACGGGCCAAATAAGGGCATTAGATATTATATCTGGGGAAGAAAAATATAAACCACATTGGCCATCAGATCAAGAAATAAGCATTGATAAAAAACTTGATAAAGAAGATCAAAAATATCGTTCATTAGCTATATATGGAGCACCAGCAATTTGGAAAGAAAGTTTATATTTAGTAACTTATGATGGATACCTATTTAAGCTTACTCTAGATTTAATTGAAGAATGGAGAGAGCCTATAGGTCAAATTATCAGTTCAGATAATAAATTTGTTGCTACGCCTACAATAGAAAATGGAATTTTAATTATTGGATCTTCTGAAAACAGCCTAATTGCATTTGACGTAGAAAATAGAACAAAAAAATGGACATTCCAGACTGATGGCCCAATCTGGTCTTCTGCATACATATATGAAAACCAAGTATATTTTACTTCTTTAGATAAATATATTTATTCTATTAACCTCGAAGACGGATCTTTGGCATGGAAATTTAAGACTGAAGGAGCAATATCGTCTAGCCCTATCGTGCATAAAAATAAACTATATGTTGGATCTTTTGACAGAATATTATATGCCCTCAACTCCAAATCAGGAGATGAACTATGGAGGTTTGAAAATTCAAAAAGCTGGTACTGGGGTACTCCTGTAATACACGAGGATTACTTATTTGCTCCATCATTAGATGGCAATCTTTATGCTTTAGACATCAATTCTGGAAAACTATTATGGTCTTCAAGTACTGAAGGAAAAGTAGTTGGAACTCCTGCCGTCATTAATAATTTCATTGTAATTTCTTCTACAGATAAAAAAATCAGATTACTTAAATTAAATGACGGACAACAAATCGATATATGCAATATAGGAGATAAAATCGAGTCTGATATTATCACGGATAATGATCTGATTTTTTTTAGTACTGAAGACTCTATTAGGTCCATAAAAATCAAACAAAATGGTAATATGGATGAAGAATGGGATGGAGGGCATTTCTTTAAAGAAGAACAGCCTATTTCTAGTAACAGGATTAGATCATGTTAATAACAAATAATAAGGTTGACAATTGCAATTAATATCTGAAATATGGAATACAGTAATTATTGAGCCAATGATTAATAGCTTAGTGATTTTGTATAGTTTATTCTTCAATAATTTTGGATTAAGCATTATTATATTTACTATTATTATTAGAGGCATAATGATTCCTTTGACTGTGAAGCAAAGTCGTCAAATTAGAGAAATGACTTTACTCCAGCCAAAGCTTAAAGAACTTCAACAAAAATATGGAAAAGACCGTCAAAAAATATCTCAAGAAACTATGCGGCTTTATAAAGAACACGGAGTTAATCCTTTAGGATGTCTAGGCCCTATGTTTATACAATTTCCAATATGGATTGGTCTATATCAAGCACTAATTAAAACTCTACCATCAACTCCAGAAAAACTGATAGACTTATCTGGATACCTTTACTACTGGATGCCTAAAGTAAATGAAATCATCCCAATTAACAGTGGCTTTTTCTGGCTAGACCTTGCTCAACCTGATAGAACCCCTTTATTACCGATACTAGTTGGAGTTTCAATGTGGATGATGCAGAAAATGACTACTATACCTTCAGCTGACCCCAAGCAACAATCAACTAATCAAATGATGTTATGGATGATGCCTGTTATGTTTGGATTTTTCACAATAAGTTTCCCTAGTGGACTAGCACTATATTGGATAATATCTAATATAGCTGGAATAGTTATTCAAGGATTTGTTACTGGGTGGGCACCTTTATCAAGTATCAGAACGAAACCCGTACAGCCGCAAACTACAGATAATAATGAAAATATATTGAAAGAAGATCAGAGTATTACTGATTCAACTGGAGAAGAAAATAATGGTGAAAAAGATAGAAACGAAAGCAAAAACAAAAGAAGAAGCAATAGAAATAGCACTGATCGAACTAGACGCAAATCGAGACGAAGTAACAATAGAAATAATTAACCCTGGTAAAGAAGGTGGAATGCTAGGTATAGGTAGTGAACCAGCAGTTGTAGAAGTTTCATTACTAGAATCAAAATCAGATATAACAAAAGCGACTACAGAAACAATCAATAAAATTCTAGCTTTATTACAAGTGTCTTGTGTATTAAATATGAATATCGACGATAATGCAAATATAGAATCTCCAAATTTTGAAATAGAAGGAGAAGATGGAGGCCTGTTAATTGGTCGGAAGGGCGAAACTTTACGTAGTTTACAGATTTTAGTAAAAGCAATAGTTAATCATAAAATTGATTCCTATGTTAACCTAAATATAGATGTTGAAGGGTATCAAAAAAGACGTTATAATTCTTTAAAAAGTTTAGCCTCACATTCTGCAATGCAAGTAACTAAAACTGGTAGGCCTATAACATTGAATCCAATGCCACCCAATGAACGACGAATAATTCATTTATCTTTGCAAGACAATCCTGATGTCTCTTCAGAAAGCTATGGTTACGGCAGTGACCGAAAAGTCAAAATAAATCCAAAATAATCTATTAAGATTTTCTAAATAAATATAAATTGAGTGATGATTTTAAAACATATTGAATTATATGAAAATAAAGGAATTGCAAAAATAATTTTAAAATTGCAAAATTTTGATTATATAATCAATGAGCAAATAATTAGAGAATTAGAAAAACTTTGTGAAATATTATCTTACGATGACAAGACTAAAGTAATAGTAATTACCGGTGAAGAAGAACATTTTTGCATAGGCTCTAATTTACAAAATTCTTCATATTCTAATATGCGAATTTCTAATTCGATCGCTAAAATTACAAAACCTGTTATAGCTTCAATAAATGGAGACGCGATAGACCAAGGACTAGAAATAGCACTAGCATGTGATATTAGAATTGCTTCAAAAAATGCAAGGTTTGGATTCGAATCTTTAAAAAATGATATCGCGCCTTGGGATGGAGGTACTCAACGTTTACCAAGAATAATTGGACTAGGTAGAGCTATGGATATGATTTTAACATCTAATATTATTAATAGTAAAACTGCTATCAAATATGGACTTATAACAGAAAGTATTGAATTTAATGAATTAAATTCTTTTGTGTTTGATATCGCAAATAACATCGCACAACTTGGTCCTATAGCTTGCAAATATGCTAAAGAAGCAATAATTTCTGGCTTGGATATGACAATTGATCAAGGGTTAAAATTAGAAGGAGATTTAAATTTTATCTTACAAACTTCTGCAGACAGATCTGAAGGCATTAGTAGCTTTATAAATAAAACTACACCTAATTACTACGGAAAATAAACTTAAAATGACGATTATATATTCAAAATCAAACTTTGTTGCGCATATAAAATTAAACCGACCAGAAGTTATAAATGCATACAACACTCAAATGAGGGATGAATTATATGAAGCCTTATCTGCGGTAAAAGATGATGAAGAAATTAGAGTATTAATAATATCTGGGAATGGAGATAAAGGGTTTTGTGCAGGAGCAGACTTAACAGAATTTGGTTCAACTCCTTCGCAAATAATTGCAAGATCTGTAAAATACGAAAGAGATATTTGGACACTAATGAATGAAATCAAACAACCTATAATTGCTGCACTTCATGGATATGTTATAGGTTCTGGCTTAGAAATAGCATGCTTTAGCGACATTAGAATTGCTGCCAATGATACAATTTTCAAAATGCCTGAATTGAGTTTATCATTGATTCCTGCAGCCGGAGGAACCCAAACGTTAAGTAGAATATTGAATTATTCTCAATCTTTAAATATTATCTTATCTAACAAAAGTATTTCAGCAACAAAAGCTAAAGATATTGGCCTAGTAAAAACAATAGTTCAAAAGAAAAATTTAACTAGTTATGTAGACAAACTTGCAAAACAATTATCAAAAATAAATCCAAATTCTATACATATAGCTAAAAACCTAATTAAATCTAGCAAAGATTATTCTTCACACTATCTAACGCAAATAGAAAAAAATCTTTTAAAAAACTCTAAAGTCTCATAATTACAAATACACCTTGCAAATACATGATACAATCATATTTTTTAAATTAATAACCAATCAAATTAAATGAATACTACAGAATTTTTATTATTACCAAAGGAAATCACTCCTGACAGAACTGCAATTATATATAACGATATAAGATTAAGTTTTAATGAATTAAACATAAAATCAAATAAATTAGCAAACTTTTTTTTAAAATCAAAAGTTGCACCTGGAGATCGAATTGCTATACTACAAGTAAATTGTAATGAAATAATTGAGTCCTATTTTGCAACTTCAAAAGTAGATGCTATATATGTCCCATTAAACTTCAGATCGAAAAAACAAGAAATACTTCATTTAATCAATGACTCATCTCCAAAAATACTACTAGTAGGGAAAAGATATATTGGCTTAATTAATTCTTTAAAAAAAGAATTAAAGTCAGTAACTCATTTTATTTCACTAGAATCTGAAGAGGACGGCTGGTTAAATTATAATTCAATACTAAAAAATTCTGAATCGCAAACTATAAATCCAAAACATGACGAATCTGATACTAATTTGTTAATTTATACAGCTGGAACGACTGGTAAATCTAAAGGCGTAATGTTAAGCCATAATAGTTTTTCTTCGTTCATATTAAATCAAGTTGACCCAGTAGACCCTGAAATAAATGAAAGTAATATACTAACTGTTCCATTATTCCATATTGCGGGAATACAAAGTATGCTTTCTGCAATATATGCAGGAAGAACATTAATAATACAATCTCAATTTGATGCCAAAGAATGGCTGGTATTAGCAGAAAAAGAAAATGCAAACAGAGCAATGATGGTACCAACCATGTTAAAAATGATATTAGATCACCCTGATTTTAAAAAACACAACTTACAAAATCTTAAAATTATTACTTATGGTGCGGCACCCATGCCTAAAACAATAATTCAAGATGCTATTAAAAAACTACCTTGGATGAAATTTATTAATGCATTTGGACAGACAGAAACAGCTGCAACAATTACTATGCTACCCCCTGATGATCATATCTTAGAATCTGACTCTGCAGAAGAATTAAAAATAAAACAAAAAAGACTTACATCTATTGGGAAACCATTAAATGATATTGAAGTAAAAATAGTTGATGCATTTGGGGAAAATGTACAAATTGGTGAAGTCGGCGAAATTGTAGCAAAAGGTGAAAGATTGATGAAAGGCTATTGGAATAGAGATAAAGAAAGTAGCCAAGTATTAAAAAATGGATGGCTCTATACTGGAGATTTAGGTTATTTCGATAAAGATGGATACATTTTCTTATCTGGAAGAAGTAAGGACATAATTAAAAGAGGTGGCGAAATGATTGCCCCTAGCGAAGTTGAAGAAATAATAAGATCTATTCCAGGTGTTGAAGATGTGGCAGTAATTGGCATTCCTGACACAGTTTGGGGAGAAAAAATTATTGCCATAGTAGTTCCAAAAAATACTTCTTCTGTTAATGATGAAAAAATAATCGAATATTGCCATGACCATTTATCAAGCTTTAAAAAACCTGAAAAAGTAATTTTTGAAAATAATTTACCAACTAATCCGCTAGGTAAAGTTTTGAAAAATCTTTTGCGAGATAAATATAGTAAATTTAAATCATGAAATCTGATTAAATCCTGTATATGGCTTAAGAACTTCTGGTATTTCTATTGAACCATCTTCTTTTTGGTAATTTTCTAAAATTGCTATCATTACACGTGGTAAAGCAAGCCCTGAGCCATTTAATGTATGAACAAAATCAGATGTTTTTTTCCTTGCACTACGATATTTTATTGAACTACGCCTTGATTGAAAATCAGTACAATTTGAACAAGAACTAACCTCTAACCATTCTTCACTACCTGGTGCCCACATTTCAATATCATAAGACCTTGAAGAACCAAATCCTAAATCTCCAGTGCAAATCTCAATAACTCTATAAGGTATTCCTAATCTTAAACATACTTCTGTCGCATGTTTTAATAATAAGTCTAGTTCAAAGTCAGAATTTTCTTGTTGAACTAATTTATACATTTCAATTTTATCAAATTGGTGTACTCTTTTTATGCCTCTGGAATCTCTGCCAGCTGCTACTTTTTCTCTTCTAAAACATAAACTATGTGCTACATAGTTTATGGGTAAATCTTCTTCTTTTAGAATCTCATTTTTATGCATGCTAGTTAAAGGAACTTCAGCTGTAGGTATTAACCAAAAATCATCTTCTTCATCAAAATACATGTTATTAGAAAATTTTGGCAATTGACCACTTCCAATGGCTGTTTCAGTATTAACAATATTGGGTACATATATTTCTTCATAACCATGTTCCTTGATATGTAAATCTAACATCCAAGAAATTAATGCTCTCTGCAACATAGCCCCTTGGCCTTTTAAAACAAAAAACCTTGTACCAGAAATTTTCACAGCTCTTTTAAAATCAATAATCCCTAATTCTTCTCCAATTTCCCAATGTGGCTTAATTGAAAAAGAAGGTTCAAGTATATCTCCATATTGACGAAGTATTACATTTTCTGAATCATCGATACCTAATGGAACTTTATCTTGAGGGATATTAGGAATTTTAAGCATAATTTTATTTATTTTATTATTTATATCTTTAATTGCATCTTCTAATTTTTTAATATCTTGACCTAAGCTTCTCATAGAATCAATTAATTGTTGAGGTTTATCTTTTAAAACAGACAATTCTTTGCTGCCTTTATTTCTCTTATTACGTAAATCATCAGCCTCAACAATCATAGATCGCCTCTCTTGATCTAGTTTTATAACCTGATCAAGGTCTAAAGACTCACCTCTTTTAGAAAGAGCCTCGCGAATAATTTCGGGCTTATTCCTTAATAAATCTATATCAATCAATTATTTCACCTAAATAAAATTTGTATTTATATGATAACTCATATTTCAAAAAAATATTATCCTCTTGACCTTATTCATAATACTGCTTATTCTAATCCACATATTAATCAATAACAAATCATTAAAATAATTTAAAAATGCCTCAAACTGATGTAATTGTATATAAATACTCTGAAGACTTAGTGAATATACCAAGAGCACATTTAGCTCTAGAATTAAAACAAGATTATAATAGTGTTAAATTATTACATAATGAGAATTTATTAATTGAATGTCCAATTAATTTAAACGGTATGACTGCAGCTACATTTATGGCTCAGGCTTTAGGAATAGATGTCCCGCCACTGAATAAATCTAATAAGGCTAGAGTATCAACCGGTGTTTTGTTTCGCGTAATGGCAATATCAAATCTAGATTATTCTAATAAAGAATCTTTTATAATCCTTGAAAGGCTTTTATCTGAGGCTAAAGACCAGCTTGGCGGCAGCAGTGATTTAACATAACATTAAATAAGAAAAGTTGAACGAAATTAAATTTATGACTGATAGATATTCAAATATAAAAACTGGAACTGAAATTTCAAAAGAATCTTTAATAATAGATTCAAATATAATTAATAATTACCTGAATGCTATAAACGATTCTAGTAGAGTTGAATTAAATGAATTAGAAAAAAATTTCATTCCGCCAATGTGTATTGCAGCATTGAGCTTACGCGGCGTAATAAATAAGCTAAAAATTCCTGGAGGAACTATTCATACCACTCAAGAACTTGAATTTACGAATAGTGCTAAAACAGGAGAAAAATTAGAATGCATAGCAAAGTTAATTCTCAATTCAATACGAGGAGATTGGCGTTTTCTAACAATTGGTATAAATGTAACTAATAAAGAAGGCAAAAATATTATGTATGGCAAAAGTAATATAATGCTGCCGCATAATGATAAAGAGTAAATATATGAAAGAAAATGATCAACTTATCAAAGTGATAAAATATATCACTAAAGAAAAAATAATCGAATATGCTAATGCTTCAGGGGATTTTAACCCGATTCACATCGACAAAGATTTTGCTAAAAATTCTCAATTTGGACAAATTATTGCACACGGAATGATGATTGCAGCATCAATATCTGAAATGATGACACTAAATTTCAAAAATGACTGGATAGAATCTGGAAAATTAAAATTAAAATTCAAATCTCCTGTTTTCGATAAAGAAAAAATAATCACATCTGGAGAAATAAATAAAATAAAAATTTTAGGGACAAAAAAAGAAATAACAAGTTCCGTATTTGTAAAAAAAGAATCTGGGGAAGTTGTAATCTCTGGAACTGCATCAGTAATACAAAATATCAATTAAATATTTATATATATAAAAAATAAGTGTATACTAATTTCATGAATACAAGTAATAAAAAACAAGCCACAAACCAAGTAACCATTGCTCTAGATGCAATGGGCGGGGATCATGGGCCTTCAGAAACTGTAAAAGCAGCTATAGAATCTATAGGAAATGACTCAAGTCTAAATATAGCTTTAGTAGGGGACATTGAAGAAATTAGTGATGAATTAAAAAAATACCCTACCAATAGTCAAATACAGATTATTCCTTCTAAAGGATACATAAAAGAATCAGAATCTCCAATTTTAGCATTGAAAAAAAACCCAGAAGCCTCCATTGCTATTGCAACAATGCTTGTAAAATCACAAAAAGCTGATGCACTAGTATCAATGGGCTCAACAGGAGCATCTATGGCTACTGCAGCTCATATATTGGGATTAGTCGATGGATTTGAGCGACCTGCTCTTGGGGGACCAATACTAGGCATAGCGCCACAAACAATATTTATCGATCTAGGAGCTAATGTGGACTGCAGGCCTATGCAATTGTTTACTTTTGGAATAATCGGAAGCGTATTTGCTCAACAATTTTGGAAAATTAAAAACCCTAAAGTTGGATTACTGAGTGTAGGGACTGAAAATAGTAAAGGTAATAGACAAATTAAAGAAACTGCGGAATTATTAAAAAATTCTAAATTAAATTTTATAGGAAATGTTGAACCAACTGATTTGCCAAAAAACGTTGCCGAAGTAGTAATATGTGATGGATTTGTTGGTAATATATTAATGAAATTAGTTGAATCTCTAGGACATTCTATACCTACACATTTAGAACCACTTTTAAAATCTAAGCTTCCTAATGATGATGTAATTGAAATACAAAATAAAATTTACTCTTTAAATACTCCTGCTGAGACTTTCGGAGGAGGACCGCTTTTTGGAGTTAACGGGTTAAGCATTGTGGGACATGGAAGAGCGCAGGCTTCAGCCATTGCGAGGGCAATAAACACAGCAAAAACATTGGCAAATGAGAAATTCATAGATAATCTAAATAAAACACTTAAAGAGATTAAATAATATGAAAGAAAATGCACAAAAAGAAAAAATTGCTTTGGTTACAGGAGCTTCAAAAGGTATAGGTAAAGCAATAACTTTAAAATTAGCATCTATGGGAATAAAGGTAGCAATAAATTATAATTCTTCAAAAGATGATGCAAAAGAAACTGCTGATAAAATTATTGCTAATGGAGGATCTGCAATCATACTTAAAGCTGATGTGTCTAATTATGATGAAGTGCAAGAAATAATTAAAGAAGTAGATTCTACTTGGGGTCCCATTGACATACTGGTAAATAATGCAGGAATAATAAGCGACAATTTATTAGTTAGAATGTCTATTGAAGAATGGACCAAAGTTATTAACACTAATCTCAATGGAACATTTTACTGTACTAGATCAGTATTAAGAAACATGTTGAAAAATCGTTGGGGAAGAATAATAAATATTGGTTCAGTAGTAGGTTTGCGAGGAAACATAGGCCAGACAAATTATGCTGCTTCAAAAGCAGCAATTATAGGATTTACTAAAGCTTTGGCAAAAGAAGTTGCTGCACGTAATATTACTGTAAATACTGTGACACCTGGATATATTAATACTGAAACAGTAGATATCCTGCCTCAAAAATTAAAAGATCATATACTCACTCATATTCCTCAACAACAATTTGGCGAGAAAGAAGACATAGCTCACATTGTAGGATTTCTAGCAAGTCAAGAATCAAACTATATAACTGGTCAAACTATTAGTGTAGATGGAGGACTAGCTATCTAAATTTAGATAGCTATTAATTTATGTCTTTTAAAAACAAAGTAGTATTAATTACTGGGGGCAGCCGGGGAATAGGCAAGCAAATTGCATTAAATTTCGCACAACAAGGTTCCAATATTGCATTCAGCTATTTAAAGGACCACAAAGCAGCAAGAGATACTGAACAAGAAATACTTGAACTAGGAGTAGACTGTTTAAAAATTAAAGCTCATTTAGGAAATATAGAGAAAATTAACTCTATGTTTAAAGATATAAAATCCAAATTTGGCAAACTTGATATTTTAATAAATAATGCTGCTTCAGGTATTCATAAAAAAGCAGAAGAACTTTCAGAAAAACACTGGGACTGGACTATGAATATTAATGCTAGAGCCCCTTGGCTATGTGCCATAGAAGCTTCTAAAATAATGCCAAAAGGAAGTAAAATAATTAACATTACAAGTCAGGGTTCTCAAAAAGTCTTGCCTTATTATTTCTCAGTAGGAACTTCAAAAGCTGCCTTAGAAGCTATGACAAGATACCTCGCTGTAGAATTAAGCTATAAGGATATTTCTGTTAATGCTGTTTCTGGAGGTTATGTTTATACTGGAGCATTAGAACACTTCCCAAATAAAGATGAAATGATTTCAGCTTCAAAAAATAATTTATCTGACAGGCCTATCGAAGGAACTGATATTGCAAAAGTAGTAAGTTTTTTATGTACCAAAGATGCAGAAATGATAAGAGGCCAAGTGATTATAGTTGATGGGGGCTATTCTCTAAATGTGTGATTAAAAGTTTAATATTTTTTTCAACACCAATATTCACAATGAATTCTTGTAATTTAAAAGCTTTATTAATATAAGCAAGTCCTATATATTTACCTAAACCAGGATTATATACATAAGATGTAATGATCCCTACATCTTTATGATCAAATACTATTTTGTCACCTGTATTAATTATTATTTCTGAATTCCATTCTATATTTACTAAAACTCTTTTTACTTTCTTATAAGTATTTAACCTAGCAATTACTTCTTGACCAATATAGCAACCTTTATTAAAGCTAATGTATTTTTCTAATTTAGCCTCTAGAGGATTAAATTTTTGCGTTATTTCTTTTTGAAACATTGGGACAGCTTCTTTAATCCTAATAATATTAAATATTTGATTACTAATATTAGATATCTTTAAATTTTGTAAATATTCAAATAATTTATTTTTTTCTTCTATATTAATTAGTATATCTACAGAGTCATGAGAAATAAATTTTGATTGAATTATATTCAATGTTTCAATTCTATCTGATAAGGAATTTAACAAAATGTTATTTGAATTTGGCCCAATTAGAGTTATATACAGAATTTCAGAAGTAACATTTTTTATACTTATATCTTCAATAATAGTATAAAAATTTATCCATTCTATAATTTCTTCTAATGCCCCCAAAGAACAAGTTATAAAATAACCTTGAAAGCTTTTAGATATGGTTAAAACATCAATCATTCTACCTTTGTTTGTCGTAAGGACAGTGGTTATGCTCCCATTAGAATAATCAAAATTAATCAAATCATTTGTAGATAAACGATTTAGAAGATCTAAAGCATCTTCGCCTGATATTTCTAAACATCCAACATCATCTCTTTCAATAATGCCTATATTCTTATGAACATAATCATACTGGTCTTGTATACTTAGATCTGATAGTTTCATTGAAAATCACAAATTAACTATTTATACACTAAATGAAGTACCGCAACCACATGATGTTTTAGCATTAGGATTATCGAAAACGAAACCTTTTCCATTAAGCCCTCCAGAATAATCTAATATTGTTCCAGCTAAAAATATATAGGATTTTTTATCTATATATAATTCCATTCCTTGATCCTTAATTACTTTATCATTTTCTTTAGGGCCATCAACTATATCAAGAACGTAAGTTAAACCTGAGCAACCCCCTCCTTTAACTCCAACTCTAAGATTTGGAGTCTCTTTACCTTCCTTGCTCGCAAATTCTTTAACATGCTTAGCAGCATTTTCGGAAATTGATATGGTTAAAGGTTTAAATTCGGAATTAGCCATTTATCACCAAATATTATTTATAGATAGTATTTACATATTAAATTAAAAACCTAATTATAGTCAATAAAATTGAATTATAGTAATCCTTAAATTTATTGACTTACTTTTAAGTAAACGAATTTACCTGTAATATATTATTAAAATCTAATTTTTTAATTAATTATTTAGGAGTAAAAAATGTACCCCTTAGATTTATCAAAAAAAGTAGCCTTGGTTTTTGGAGTTGCCAATAGTAGAAGCATAGCATGGAGTATAGCTAATATATTACATGAAGCTGGGGCACAAATAATTTTAGCTTATCAAAATGAAAGAGTAAAAAAATCTGTAGAAAAGCTTGTTTCTGAATGGGATAATTCTTTCTTGGTAGAATGTGATGTGAGTAAAGAAGAAAATGTAGTTAAAACCATAGATGAAGTTTCAAAAATAACCAAAAGCATAGACATAGTTGTTCATAGTATAGCATTTGCGAATAGAGATAATTTAGGTGGACAATTTTTAAAAACTTCTCAGGAAGATTTTAAAACTGCACTAGACATAAGTGCATTCTCTTTAATTTCTATTGCAAAACACAGCTCTAAATTAATGACTAATAATGGAGGAAGTATACTAACTTTAACTTTCCAAGCATCAAACAGAGTATTCCCCGGATACAACGTAATGGGTACAGCAAAAGCTGCACTAGAAAATGAAGTAAGACAATTAGCATACGATCTTGGAGAATCAAATATTAGAGTAAATGCAATATCTGCTGGCCCTTTAGACACATTGTCATCAAGGGTAATTAGTCATTACCACGACATGAAAAATGCTGCCTCTAACAGATCCCCGTTAAAAAGAAACATAACTCATGATGAAGTTGCTAAAACAGCACTTTATTTAGCAAGTGAAATGTCTAGTGGTGTCACTGGTGAAATTCTTCACGTAGATGCTGGTTATAATATAATGGGTATATAATTTTAATATAACCTATTTAGCATCTGATTTAATATCATGGTATAGTTAATAGATTGTCAACGGGGCGTGGCGCAGTTGGTAGCGCGCAGCGTTTGGGACGCTGAGGTCGCTGGTTCGAGCCCAGTCGCCCCGATACTTTCTTTTATATATTAAAAAAATAATAAAATTTAAATTTTATTATAGGAGATGCTTATATGAGTATAAAAGTTATTGTTTCACTGAATGTAAAAGATTTCGAAAGCTTTGGTAATGTATTCAACAGCGAGGGAGCAAAAAATGCTCGAAAAAAAGCAGGATTAATAGCGGAAGCACACAAGAATTTAGATAATCCTACTAATGCAGTTGTACTCGGCACAGTAACCTCCAAGGAAGATTTCCTTAGTTTTATTTCTACTCCAGAACAGGGAGAAAGAATGAAATCAGCTGGAGTGATATCAGAGCCTACCGTGACATTTTTGGAAAATTAATTCCTCAATGAAAAAACATGCAAAAGTCATAATAAATAGCATTAGGGACCCTAAATGGACTGAATTATTTAGTCACACTGCTACTTAATTTTAAATTTTGTTTTTAAATATAAAATTTACTGATCTATTCATTAAGTCTACATTTTTAATATTAAAATTTACACGGTCCCCTTGAAAGCAAACCTCAGGAATATAACACTTGAATCTAAAAGGAATTTCTTGAAGCTCTAAAAGAGCAAGTCCATTAAGATTGCTTTCAAGAACTATGCCTACAAAACATTTGCTAAGGTTCTTTTGAATTAGGTCATCCAAAATATGATCAAAATATCTAACAATCCAGAACTTTTCTCTTTCCCTTTCAAATTTGGATATAGACTTTAATTTTATGACTGACTTTTCAATAATCAATTTCAAATCATCAGCAGTATAAGTAATCTTATTATAGAATTTATAATTAATAATTTGTCTTTGCATAATTAGATCAAAATACCTTCTTAAAGGAGAAGTAGATTGTATATATTTGTCTACTCCCATAAAAAAATGAGGAGAAGGATTAGTGCTAAAAGCTGCAGGTTTCATTTTTTTATAAACTATATACCTTTTAACTATACTTGATAAATCTTGAAGATCTAAATCATCAATTTCAATCTTTTCCTGAGTTCTATAAATCACAGGCAATTCTGAATCATAACAAAATTCAGCTAAAATTCTATTGTAAAGAATCATTAATTCACTAACTATCAATTTTGACTTCGCAATTTGATCAGCAACTCTAACATCAATTTCTCCATTATCCAACAAATTTATTTCCATATTAGGCTTGTCTAATATTAAAGCTTCCTTTGTAATCCTTTTATTATTCAATATAGAACTGACAGAATATAATTGTTCAAATAAAGAGAATAATTTATGATTTTTATCTTTTAAAATTAATTCAACATCTTCATATTTTAAGGCTAATTTATTCTCAACTTTCGATACTATAATCTCTGAATCCAATATGTTAGCATCAGCATCTATTTTAATTAAAACGGACAAAGATTTTCTTAATTTAAAAGGATCTAAACTACCAAATTTTTCAATAAAATATTGAGGCAACATTGAAATGTTTGCATTCAAAGAATAAATAGATGAACTACGATTACTTGCCTCTATATCAATCAAACTTTTGTAAGGTATAAAAGAAGCAACATTACTAATATGTATACCTAAAGAATATGTATCTTCACCAATATTTTTTTCAAATGAAATAATATCATCTCTGTCGTTAGTAGATTTGCCATCTATTGAAAAACAAAATAATGAAGATAGATCTTGCAAATGAGCTTCTTCTTTATAATTAATCTTGCTAAATTCCTCATATAATTCTTTTTTAAAAGGTTTATTATTATGAGAAATACCTGATTTCAATAAATCATCTTGAAGAAATTTTATATCTTTATCCATAATATATTTATTATATTAAAAAACTAATTTAATGTGTAATCATTTTATCTGTTGAGAAGAAGTAAAACAAAGACTATAATAATGCCTATAGTATAATTTAAATTTACTAAAACAAGAAAGAAATACTCCTATCTTTTATGGCTTCTTTAAGTGGAATAAAAGTATTAGATATGACTAATGAATCTGGTGCATTTGCTTCAAGAATACTTGCAGATTTAGGTGCAGATGTAATACTTATAGAACCTCCTCAAGGAGGAAGAATAAGAAATTTAGCACCATTTCTAGATAATAAAAAAGGAATCGAAAGAAGCCTATATCACCTTCATCATAATGCAAATAAAAGATCATTAATATTAGATATATCTAATGATAATGACCTAAAAGTTTTAAAAAAATTAGCCTCTGAAATAGATATTATAATAGAAACATTCGCACCTGGGGAAATGGCTAAATTTAGTTTAGACTATAATACATTAAAAAAAATTAACCCTAAATTAATTTACGTTTCAATAACTCCTTACGGACAACATGGAGATTGGAAAAACAGGACAGGAAATGACTTAACTGCTGCTGCGTCTAGCGGTTTAGTTTTCGTAGCAGGGCAATCAAAAGACCCTCCTACACAAGCAGCAGGAGACCAGTCATATAAAATGGCTTCCCTTGCTGCAACATCAGGAGTACTAATAGCACTTATCGGAAGACAATCAAACCAAAAGAATACTGGAACATATATAGATATATCCATACAAGAATCAACTTCTATGGCAGCATTACAAACTTCCAACGCAAATCATTTCACAAGAGATGGAAATATACCTCAACGACCAGGAATGACTCGAGGCGTATTTAAATGTGCTGATGGGAAATGGACAACTCTGAATGTTTCTAGTGATAGATATAAAATTTTTCTAAATTGGGTAAAAGATTCAGGAATAAATGTAAATATAGATTATGAAATGAGCAAAATTAATACTGAAGGTCCTATGTTAGTACCAAAAGTATTAAATTTTACCAAAACTCTTGCTTCGACCCTTAATAGAACAGACTTCCTCGAAAAAGCTTGGAGCCTTGATCTAATGGCTTTACCTGTTAACGATTTTCATGATCTCAAAGAAAATAACCATCTTATAGAAACTAAACAATTTTCAGATGTATGGCATGAACATCTTAACCAGACTTTAGGTTTCAGCAAAAGTATTGTAGATGTATTTGAAAAAAAAATACGATTAAATAGAGCCCCTCTTTTAGGCGAACATACAAATGATATCTTAGAAGAATTTAAAATTAAATTGAAGAAAAATGGAAATAAGGAATGAACACAAGCTTACCTTTAAAAGGTATTAGAATTTTAGACTTTTGTTGGGTATTAGCAGGCCCTCTTGGAACTAGAATTCTCGCAAATTATGGAGCGGAAATAATCAAAATTGAGACTGATACACATCAGAGCAGTAAACGTACAGGAATAAGACCTGATGGTACGCCTGGGCCAAATATAGACCCCTTATATAACAATGCAAATACTGGTAAAAAATCATTTACTGTTAATCTAAAAACTAAAGAAGGAAAAAATATTATTAAACAACTAATCTCTATATCTGATGTTACAACTAATAACTTTAGGCCATCAGTTATGGGGAAATTGGGCTTTGACTATGAGTCATTAAAAAAAATTAACCCTAAAATTATAATGGTAAATATTCCAGGCTGCTCAGTAAAAGGCCCATGGTCCAATATTAGAACCTTAGGTAATATGATAATGGGTTCTTCAGGATTAAATTCAATAACAGGCTTTCCTGAAAGGCCTCCAAGTGGGATGGGAGTGGCTTACCCTGATTTCACTACTCCATACATTATTGCGACATCAATTTTGGCTGCCTTATTAGAAAGATCGACTACAGGAAAAGGGCAAGAACTTAATATTGGTCAATTGGCAACTGCAATTCCTCTACTTGGAGTAGAGTGGATGCAATTTAAATCAACAGGAATTCAACCTGAAAAAAACCAAAATAGAGACCTTAATTTTTGTCCACATGGCTTATATCCATCTAAAGGTAAAGACCAATGGTGCGCAATAGCTGTTAAAACTGATCGAGAATGGAAAAATTTATGTAAAATTATAGATCGCCCTGAACTTATTAACAATAATAAATTTCAATCTCACTCAAATAGAAAAACTAATGAAAATGAAATTGATGCTGAATTAAGTAAATGGACTATAAATATTAACAAATGGGAAATAGCAAATATTTTACAAGATCATGGTATTGCTTCTGCTGCGGTTGAAGATTTACAAGAAACGCTATTAATAGACCCTCATATGCAAAACCATTATCAACATGTAGTTCAGCCAAGTGATAAAGATCTCGATATAGTTATTGATAAAGATCCAATCAAGTTTAATAGCAAGCAAAATGATTTGACTAGATCACCAATGATGGGAGAACATAATAATTATGTGTTAAATGATCTTCTCAATATCTCAAAAAAAGAAATTGACAAACTAATCTCAAATGGCATTATAAAGTAATTATTATTAAATAAAGGAAATAAATGTCGATGCGCACAAACATTATTAATGGAAACTGGAGATTATTACCTAATCATGCAGAAGATGAAAAAGGTACTATACATGATAATTTCAAAGCTATAAAACGAGGGTTTAGGAGAGGCATTGTTGGCGGTCCTACTGTAGCTCAAGCAATTTTCCCAACTTTAAGAAAAATCTTTGGAGGAAAATGGCTAGAAAATGGATGGCTATCAGTAAAATTTATTAGCCCTGTTTATGACGACGAAGAAATACAAGAAATTGCTGAAATAACAAATAAAAACTCAATAAAACTTCAAATTTTAACAAAAGGAAATCGTCTCGCTTTAATTGGAAATGCCGGTATAGGAAATTCTCCCCCCTGGAACATAAATAAAGACCTTCAAAAGGGAGCTGATAAAGCTTTTCCAGATATAAAAATAGGATTTAGATTTGATGATGTTAAATTTACTATAAGTGAAGAGGATGTTGTATTGATTTGCGAAGGAGCTGATGATAGTGAAATTTGGTTAAAAAATTTAAACACACTATCAAAAGCTTATGCACCTCCAATAACAGTCTTTAATCCAGCTACTAAACCTGTACAAAATTTAGTCCTTAGCCACCCAGTTGACCATGCAGGAATGAACGCTGAATTCGAATTATTAATACATAAGCCATTTATTATCGACAGAAAATATACGATAAAAATGAAAATTGTTGATAAAGGAATAGGTTTAAAAACATGGTTTTGGACTACTCAATTTGGTGTTTTAGATAACCAAAATAATCTTATAATCACAGCTCGCCAAAAGTGCAAATGGTTTTATGATAATTAAGTAACAACATATTACTATTAAAAATTAACCCGAAAGTTGAAATTTGAAATCTGATATATATAGCCCTATAAAAATTCTCGAAATCTTAAGTTCCGTTAATTCTGCTCCATATTATGAAAGTCAGACGAGTAAATTGATAATTAATTTACTAGCAAAATTTAATATACCTTTTTTTAAGGATGATTTTGGAAATATAATTGCTCATTATAAACCTGATAAATTAAATAAAAATATTAACCCTATTGCATTCGTTGCCCATATGGATCATCCAGGATTTGAAGCTATTTCTTATAATCAAAATAATGAATTAGAAGCAAAACCCTTAGGTGGAGTCCCTCTTTCATCATTAAAATCACAAAATGCTATATTGATTAAATCTGCAAAAGGCGACTGGGTTAAAGGTATTATAAAACCAGCAAATAATAATACAGAAAATAAAATTGTATATGTTGATTTAAATAATGAAACCCCTATAAAACTACCAGCACCAATAGTTTTTGATTTAAAAAAGTTTTTTATCAAAGATAACATTATATATATGAGAGCGATAGATGATTTAGCAGGATGCAGTAGTATTCTTTCAGCTTTATGCCAAATTGCTGAAAATAAAATAAAAGCTAATTTATATGCAGTTTTCACTAGAGCAGAAGAAGTTGGGCTAATAGGTGCAAGATTAATATGTGAAAACAAAATTCTACCTATAAATACAACTATAGTATCTGTAGAATCTAGCCCTCTAATTTATGGGGTATTACAAGGTGAAGGGCCTATAATACGAACAGGAGACAAGCAAACTACTTTTAATTATGAAGCTGAACAAATACTAATTGAATCCTTAAAAAATCTGCAATCAATAAACCCTGGTTTTAAAGGGCAGCGCAAACTTATGGATGGAGGAACTTGTGAAGGGACAGCATTTAATATAGAAGGCTATAAAACTACTGGAATAGCTTTTCCTTTGAAGAATTACCATAATGCATCAGATGGAATATACAATAAAACAAGTAAAATTGTTGAAGAATCAATTTTTATCGATGACTATTTAGGCGGAGTTGAACTAATTAAAGAATCTGTTATTGTAAACAATAAAATTAATAAAAAATCCCCAAAATTAGAATCCATTCCTAACAATATAAGAAAAAAATTAACTGAATCAAATATTTAAAAACTGACTTAAAAAAACATGCCAATACAAATATTAAATAAAGAATTATCCACAAGAATTGCTGCTGGCGAAATTATAGAGAGGCCTTCTTCAATAATTAAAGAACTCTTAGATAATTCAATTGATGCCTCATCTAATAAAATAAATGTAGTTATCCAAAATGGAGGCTTAGATAGTATATTAGTATCTGATAACGGTAATGGAATACCACATAATGAAATTCAATTGGCAATACAAAGGCACGCAACTAGTAAAATTTCAACTATTGAAGATTTAGACAATATTTCTACACTCGGATTTAGGGGAGAAGCTTTGCCAAGTATAGCGGCAATTTCTAACTTTCAAATTGTTACTAAAACAAAATCAGACAAAACTGGTTCAAAGCTAGAAATAAATCATGGAAAACTAATATCTCAAAAAACCCATGCTTCAGACTTAGGAACAACCATAAGGGTAGAAGAAATATTTAAAAATTATCCTGCGCGACGTAAATTTCTAAGGTCTGCTCAAACAGAAAAACTACACATAAAAACCTTAATACATCGATATGCTTTATCATATCCAAATATTAAATTCCAACTACAAAATGATAACAAAACAATATTTTCTAGCCCTGGAAATAATAATATCCGTGAATCAATTGCCTCAATATATAATTTCAAAATTGCAGAATCTATGCTTGAAATTATAAATAATGACAATAGAAGTAATATTAAAATTGAAGGATATATAAGCCCTATATCATTACATAGAACTAATAATAGAGAAATAATTTTTTATGTAAACAACAGATGGATACAAGGTTCAATATTGAAATCTTCCATTGAAAAAGCATATCACGGATTTTTGAGACAAGGGCTTTACCCAATATGCATAATTAAAATTTATATACCATCAACAGATGTTGATGTAAATGTTCATCCAGCAAAAACAGAAGTAAAATTTAGGGAACCAAGACAAATATTCGAACAAATCCAAGCTTCTGTTAGAGAAACTCTAATTGAAACATCCCCTTTACCCGAATTCGGAATGAATCAATGGTTTAATATAGAAAAACCAATAATAGATACTAAACGATATAGTCTAAACTCAGAAGTCGATTTTAATCTACACAGTAAAGTAGCAAAAACATACCCTGAGCCTTTAGCAAAAACATACCCTGAGCCTTCAACCTCTATAATTCCAAAAAATATATTGCCAATATTAAGAGTCTTAGGGCAAATTGAAAATAAATATATAATTACTGAAGGACCTAATGGAATACATGTCTTAGACCAACATGGAGCACATGAAAGAATCATATTTGAAAAAGTAAAAAAATCTATTGAAATAAATTCAATTGAAATACAAAAACTTTTAGAACCCATAACATTAGAATTTGATTCAAGCCAGCAAGATATTATTGAAGCTCAAAATGAATTAATCCTTAAGACTGGATTCCAATTAGAAAATATAGGCAATGGAATATATTTACTTACAGCTGTTCCCTCTATATTAAATAAAAAAAATCCTAAAAATGCACTCTTAGAAATATTAGATGAATTAGTTGAAAAAACTTCATATAATACCTGGATCGAAAAATTATCTGCATCAATTGCATGTCATTCCTCAATAAAAGCAGGCGATAAGCTAACCATAGATGAAATGAAAAAGTTAATAAAAGACCTTGAAATGTGTCATCAGCCCAATAACTGTGCACATGGTAGACCAACAGTAATAAGTATTCCATCAAAATTACTTGAACAAGAATTTCAAAGGACATAATATAAAATCATTATGAATTTAAAAGAATATATTAGAGATGTTCCTGATTTTCCAAAACCAGGAATAATATTTAAGGATATATCTCCTTTACTAAAGAACCCTAAAGCCCTTTCTTATTCAATAGATAAGTTAATAGAACCATTTTCAAAAAATAATATTGATATTGTTGCAGGTGTTGAAGCAAGAGGATTCCTTCTATCAACTCCTATATCATTAAAATTAAATAAACCTATGATACCGATCAGAAAAATTGGTAAATTACCCTATAAAACTTTTGATGTATCATATGATTTAGAATATGGTAAAGACACTATAGAAATACATAAAGATGCTATTCGCCCTGGCGACAAAGTATTAATTGTAGACGATTTACTGGCTACTGGGGGAACAATTAACGCTTGCATAAAGTTAATTAATACAGCAGGAGGGGTTGTTAAAGGGTTGTCATTTATAATAGAATTGACTCAACTAAATGGTAGAGAAATTCTTTCAAATGCAACCACCGACAAGATACATTCAATAATAAAATATTAAACTTTTCGGAGATATAACATGAGCGTGATAACTATTGGAGGACTGTCTGGAGGAGGAGGAAGAAAGATAGGGCCCTTATTAGCTAAAGACTTAAACTTTGACTATGTAGACAGGCTAATATTAACTAATGCCTCTAAGTCAATTAATGCATCTGTAAATGCTGTGACACAAATAGAAGAACGCCCGAAGACTTTTGGAGAAAGATTTAGTGCTAAGCTACAAAAGATCTTAGATACAGCTGCTATTACTAGCTCAAATATTGATCCTTACTTTGGCCCATATTTAACTTCTTATCTAACTGAAGAATTTGAAAATGTAAATTCTAAAACTTTTTTAGAAAACCCTCACGAAATAGATGAACATATGCTTTTTGAATCCATAAATAAGACAATTCATGAATTATCTGAGTCCGGAGATATAATTTTAGTGGGTAGAGGTGCTCATATTCTTTTAAAAGACAACCCAAAAGCTCTTAGAGTTGGGATTATATCAAATTGGGAAGACCGAATAAATAATATTATGGAAAGGGAAAAAGTAGATAAGAAGACTGCTGAAGAAAAGATCTTAAATAGAGATCAATCACGCAGAGATTATTTTAAACGTTTTTTTGAAATAGATAATCCAGATGATCCAAAGCATTATCATATAGTAATTAATGCAAGTGATATGTCGAACCAAAGAGCAATAGATACTATAAAATTTATGTATAATCAATTACAAAATTAAATATTTATTTAAAAATAAATTATTAACTTGCACTTACTCTATCAATTTAATAGAATATAACGTCTAAGAACAAGATCATATAAAATGAAATAATTAAATAAATAAGGGGAACCCATGCCTAAACTCTTAGAAATACAAGATTTAAAAACGTATTTTTTCACCCATGACGGCATAGTTAAAGCAGTCGACGGAATATCCTATGAACTAGCCGAGGGAGAAACCCTAGGTATTGTAGGAGAAAGTGGATGCGGAAAAAGCGTTAGTGCACTTTCTATTATGGGATTAGTTGCTAGCCCTCCCGGAAGAATTGTAGATGGAAGCATCACTTTTGAGGGAGAAGATTTAGTTAATATGGACATTAAACGTCTAAGAGATATTAGAGGAAACAGAATATCTATGGTATTCCAAGAACCTATGACATCTCTAAACCCTGTTTTAACTGTAGAAAGACAGCTAACTGAATCTTTAGAGCTTCATCAAGATATGAGCAAAGATGAAGCACGAGAGCATGCTGCAGAATTGCTAGAAAAAGTTGGAATTCCAGATTCAGAAAGAAGGCTTAAAGACTATCCCCATCAATTTAGTGGAGGGATGAGACAAAGAGTAATGATTGCAATGGCTTTAAGCTGTAATCCAAAACTAATTATTGCTGATGAGCCTACTACAGCATTGGATGTAACTATCCAAGCTCAAATTTTAGACTTAATGTCTTCTCTTTCAGAAGAATTTGGTACTTCTATGATAATCATAACTCATAACTTAGGTGTTGTAGCAAGATATGCCAAAAGAGTTATTGTAATGTATGCAGGGAAAATAGTTGAATCAGGTACATCGGAAGAAATTTTTCATAACCCTCAACATCCATACACTGTAGGTCTATTAAAATCAGTACCTAGACTTGATGAAAAGGCTGGAACTAAACTTGATCCTATTCAGGGGCTACCTCCAGATTTAAGTAGAGAACTTCCTTGCCAATTCTGCGGATCCCTAGAACCTGTATTAACAGAAGTATCTCCTGGACATTTATCAGCAAAATGCAGTAATGATAAAAATTGTGCAGGATGGTTCCCTAGAGAAGCAACTTCTGAATCAACTGGTAGTGAATAATAAATTTAGATGTTTAAACAAATAATACCTAATTAATAAAGGAAAAATAATGGTTCAAACAAAAACCACAGAAAACCTAATTGAAGTAAACAATTTAGAAATGTATTTTCCTGTAACTTCAGGAATTATATTGCAAAAGAAAATTGCTGAAATAAAAGCTGTAGATAATGTTTCATTTAATATTAAAAAAGGTGAAACACTAGGACTTGTAGGAGAAAGTGGTTGTGGAAAAACTACTACTGGTAGATGCATACTTAGACTTAATGAACCAACTGGAGGAGCAGTAACTTATGACGGGAATGATGTATTAAATCTTGACAATAAGGAAATGCGTAACATGAGACGCCAGATGCAGATTATATTTCAGGACCCTTATGGGTCTTTAAATCCAAGAATGACCTGTGGAGATATTGTTGGAGAACCTCTAAAAATTCATAAACTTTATAATGGTAGATCAGAGTATAAAGAAAAAGTATCAAATCTTCTTGAAACCGTTGGTTTACATCCTTATATGGCCGAACGTTATCCTCATGAATTTAGTGGAGGACAAAGACAAAGAATTGGTATAGCTAGAGCTTTGGCAGTTAATCCATCTTTTATAGTTTGCGATGAACCTGTATCAGCATTAGATGTATCTATTCAAGCTCAAGTAATTAACCTATTAGAAGACCTCCAAGAACAATTTGGATTAACTTATTTATTTATTGCTCATGATTTATCTGTTGTTAAACACATCAGTGACAGAATAGCTGTAATGTACCTTGGACATATAGTAGAAATTGCAGAAAGAGAAGAACTTTATAATAACCCAGTACATCCTTATACGAAAGCTCTTTTATCAGCAATTCCTATTCCTGACCCAGTTATTGAAGCAACTAGAAGCCGAACTGTTCTAGAAGGAGATGTCCCTAGTCCTCTAAACCCTCCTGTAGGATGTGTATTTAAAACACGCTGCCCTGAACCAGCACAATCATGTATTGATTCAACTGAACCAATGGAATTAAAGGAAGTCTCTCCTGGACATTTTGTAGATTCTTGCTGCATAAACTGCGGATAAAATAAGCCATTATTCTAGATACTAATCTTAGTTAGATAAGTTAAGTTTTGGTAACGGATTTTTGTGCAAGTGTTACAATAAGTGTTACAATTTCACACTACTTGTTTTAAATGCGTCTTTTTTGATAGAGTTTTAAAAATGCTTGCCACTCCCTGACAATTTACTCTGTGCTATAATCTAGCAGAGGTAAAATATGCAAAAGTTAATTGTTCCACTAATAATATTAATGACACTGACTCTGACTGCATGCAACAGTTCAGACGAAACTAATTCTCAAACATCAAGTGCAGCTCCAGAAGCTAAAGAAGAACCTAAAATGTCAGACAAGTCTAAATCTGTTGATGCAAAAGACGTTGAAAAAGCAATGGATAAAGCTGCAGATAAAGCATCAGAGAGTGCAGCTGGTAATGTTACTGTGGCAGGTAGTGCTGGTGGAAGCAACTTCATTAAATCTTCTGTAAAAAATCTTAATATGGCTAAATCAGAACAAACCAATAAGCTATTAGAAGCTTACTGGACATCTCATATTGAATACTCTCCTGAAATAGCAAAAGAGCTTCTACACCCTGAATATCTTGAAAAAGGTTCAATGACAATTGATGAACAAATCGATTCATTAAAATCAGAAGGAGCCAAAATAACATTTGAGACTGATGGTACTGCTGCTAGAACAGGCTCTACAACTTTAGGGATGATTGTTTTTGTCACTCACCCTACGGAAGGTGAATTAAAATATAACATGACATTTAAAGAAACTGAAAAGAAAAATAACGAATGGAGAATAAGTAACGTAAAAGAAATGGAGGACGAGTAAAAATACTTAAATTTATTGATAAATTATATCCTTAAAGGACTTAATATGTTTGTTAAAATTAATTATATATTAGCAATTGCTTTACTCTTTCTTATCTCCGCTTGTGGTAATTCTGAAAAGACTTTTAAAGATATGGATTCAGTCATTAAAGCTCTTGAAAAGCACAATGTTACAGATTGCAATGAGATTGGCGTTACAGTTGCACAACTTGGTGCTGGTGCAGTAAATGTGGTGGTGTGTGATGTAACGAGTTCAGGCAGTGTAGACACTAAGGTTGAGTTCAGTTTTTGGGAAGAGGATAATGCAAAAAACGCATGTGTTCCGACAATTATACTTGATGTATGTTTAGAGGGAGATTTTGAGGATTGGGCCAGCCTTAGATTTTATGGAAATATACATGTATTTGTCTACGATGAAGAAAATGGGGTAACAATTGACAGTATTATCTCAGACTTAGATGATGGGTTGGGAGGCGTGACCCAAGTAGAGTAAAAATCCTATTCTTTCTTAGTATCTTTAATATCACTAGTAACAAAAACTTCTCTTCCTTTAGAATCTAGTCCTACTACATCTTGACCATTGTAATCAACCATACATTCTACATATGTTTTAAAAGAGTGTGACAATTTTACACTACTTGTTTTAAATGCGTCTTTTCTGATTAAGGAATTTCTATACCTAAATTATCAGTTCACTCTGATCTTCTCATAGTGAATATTCCCAAGATAACCAAAACTAGACTATTGATCATCCATAAAGGTGGAACAATGTTGCCGCCATGCTTTTCTAACTGCTCACCATTCAAGACAGCAAGAAAAGCAAACATTGCAAAGGATGTAAGTGCTAACAAACCTGATAACCAATTAGGGAAAAGCTTGGTTCGCAAATACCCTATTGCAGTTATGAATACCCCAAGATACATAATAGACCAACCTGTCCACGCAATTGCTTCTCCAATTGATTTAGATTCAGCACCCAATTCAGCACTATTTATAGCATCTGAAACAAGCCCGATACTCAAACCAACAACTATTATTATTAACCCTGCATCAATATAAGTATTCCTTACAACATTCCTTGTCATCATAAAAGCTAGCGGGAACGTAAGTAATGCATAAGCTGCAAATTTTTCTGTATGCCCTTTATCTAGAAGTCCTGTTTCGCCTAGAGCTATATAAGCAACAATTGAACCAATCCCAGCAATTATAAACAATATACCGTTCGCCATTTTATCTGTCATAGTTAACTCCATAATATTTTTGGTATCATTTGCAATATACATTAACAATATAATTATAATATGTCTATTAAGCTGAAAATCCCTCTTAAAGTGAACTCCTAGTTTTATGTAAATTGACATTCATTTAAGCATATTGTTATATATAGAGACTTATTAATAAATAATATCCTTTTAGGAGATATTAATGTTAAAGAAAATCACAATAATATATATATCAATATTAATAATGTCATTAATAACTGCATGCAGCAGTTCAAACGATTCTAATTCTCAAACATCAAGGTCTGCCCCAGCAGCTACAGCAGCTACAGTACCTCCAGCAGCTACAGCAGCCCCTGCAGCCACAGAAGAAACTCAAATGTCAGATAAATCCAAATCTATTGACGCAAAAGACACGGCAAAAGCTCAAGGTAAAGCAGCAGGCAAAGCAGCAGAGAGTGCAGCTGGCAATGTTACTGTGGCAGGTAATGCTGGCGGATGGACATCGGAATTATCTCTTAATATGGCTAAAGCAGAGCAAACAAATAAGCTATTAGAAATTTACTGGACATCTCATATTGAATATACTCCTGAAATAGCAAAAGATCTACTACACCCTGAATATCTTGAAAAAGGTTCAATGAAAATTGATGAACAAATCAATTCATTAAAATCAGAAGGAGCCAAAATAACATTTGAGACTGATGGTACTGCGGCTAGAACAGGATCAACAACTTTAGGAATGACAGTTTTTATCACTCACCCTACTGAAGGTGAATTAAAATATTATATGACATTTAAAGAAACTGAAAAGAGAAATAACGAATGGCGAATAATTAATGTAGAAGAAATGGAAGCCGAGTAAAGATACTTTGGGATAACTGTGCTCGCTAATATGGCCAAGCATAGAAACAGTTCATAACTTTTTAAAATTACAAAGAAAGGATCAAAATATGGAAAAAGAAAACCTTGTATTGGCAAAATTTAAATCTGGAGATGGTATCTTCGAGAAATTCATGGGATGGATGCAATCAGATGAAGGAATGGGCGTACGAAAAAGTATGGCTTATCCTGAAAAGACAGTTCCCGCAATAGCACCAGACAAAAGTTATATTATGTTTAAAATCTCCGTGCATAACGAAGAAGCTTTGAAAGAATTGGCTTCAGGTAAGAACGCGATAGCAAAACCCATTTTCGATGAATGTATTGAAAGCATTCAAGTGTGGGAATGCAATCCAATGGAACTATAATTTCAGTTATCTAGCTGAAAGCGAGACGATAAATTGACTGAGAAAAAGGAAAAACGAAGTAAGATCACAGTTCTTGATTTGCAGGAGATGAAAGAAAACGGTCGTAAGATCACAATGTTGAGTATCCCTGATTATCCCCTGGCGCTTCTCGCTGACAGGGCAGGTCTGGATACTATTCTAGTAGGTGATTCCCTTGCAATGACTGTTCTAGGCTATGAGACTACTGTTCCAATTACATTGGACGAAATGCTACATCACGCCAAAGCAGTTACCAGAGGAACCAAATATGCCTTTGTAGTAGGTGATATGCCATTCATGTCGAACAACACTTCAGAAAGAGATGCAATTATAAATGCAGGACGGTTTATGCAAGAAGCGGGTACCGATGCAGTCAAAGTAGAAGGTGGAGTAAACGCAGCACACATAGTAAGTGCAATTGTTCGTGCCGGTATACCTGTGGTTGGACACATCGGGCTTACTCCTCAACACATCTCTCAATTAGGTGGTTACAAAGCACAGGGGACCGACCTTGAAACAGGTTCCCGAGTTATAGAAGATGCGATTGCTGTCGAAAAAGCTGGAGCATTTGCTATCATACTCGAGTGTGTTCCAGACCAAATATCCAGGATAGTGACAGAACGCCTTAAGATTCCGACCATCAGCTATGGTGCGGGTATTCACTGTGATGGACAAGGCTTGGTTGCTCATGACATACTCGGTATATTTGACCGATTCACACCTAAATTTGTCAAAAAATATTCGAACCTAGGACAGCAGATACAGGGTACATTCAAAGAATATGTAAACGATGTAGTAAGTCAACAATTCCCAGGGGATGAACACACATTTCATATTAAGAAAGATCAACTGGATGCTGTTATTAAAAGAAATTCCCAGATCGACTGACCAAAGATTTAGGTTATATTAGTTTTATTAAAAAAAATTTAAGCAATCTAATTAGTTATTTTTTTAAAAATAATATTCCTGTCCAAATAGTCCAAATTAAAGTTGACAATATTCCAGGTATCCATATAAAAGCAAGTATTACTGTATCAAATGGAAGAATATTTTCTCCTGCTTCTCCTACAACTGTTGCAATTTCTCTTCCTTCAGTTGATAGCGGTATCAAAATCCCTAATACTACGAAGCCTAAGCTTCCAATTATAAATATAGCTGTAACTATTTTATAAATTATATTAGAATTAAATTGAGATTTTCTAAAGATATAATACCCTAGTAATGCATTTGAAAGAAAACCACCGAAACCAGCTGAAAACCCAGTAGCACCTGCCATTGATGCTAATGCATTAACGGACTCTATGTTTGTTGTACTTTGAACCAAACCCATTCCTAATCCTATGGTATTAGCAGTCCAACCCATTAATGCTAATACAGGAATTAAATATAATAATCCGTTATCTTTGTCATCTTGTATAAAATAATAACAAAAAGCGAACACTCCAAAAGTGAATCCCGAATTTGACCAAATTGCAATTAGTCCACTGGCTTGTGCACTTACAATTCCGTCAAACATTTGACTAATTAACAACCCTATAGCTGAGAAAATTACTAAATAACCACCAAGTTTTGTTATTGGCATGCCAGCTCCTTTGATATCAACTAATAAATAAAAATTACATAAATATATAACAATAAGGCTAGATGAATGTCAATTTAAATCATCTATTCTTAAGCAATAATAACTTATTATTCCTTAGTTGGCTTTAATTTTCCTTTAATAGCAAGTCGTTGTAATATAGATACAATCGAAATGGATATATATGGTAACAACTGAAAAGAAAGAAATGAGACTGTGGGTTACAATACTTCTAGGTGCAATGCTGTCTTCAGGAGTATTTTTAGGGATACTTACATTGTGTGAATTAAATCTATTGCCCTTTAAATAAAATATACGAATATTATCCCTTATTTCTCCTAATTCAAACATAGTCTAAGAGATAGTAGCGACTATGTTTTATATTTGACAACGTTATATATACTAAATATAAGTATCTAAATAACATCTATAGAGGAGAGCTTAAATGAATATCTGTTTTACTTCCACATTCGAAGGGACTTTCGAAGATTTTAATAATATGATGGAAAAAATCCGGGCAGAATTTCCAGGAATTACAGACCCTAGTGAACCTACAGAAAGTGCTGAACTGTCTTATGACAAAGAAGGATGGTGTAAAGTCATTACACTTGCAAACGTCATAGATTTTGACAAAATGGAGAAAGCGATGACTGACTCTTCTATGCTTGAATGGGATAAAAAACATAACAATACAGATGTTGTTTACAAAATAGAAAGAATCAATTAATACTAACAAAATAAACAATAAAGAACCTAAGGTAAACTATGGAATATTGTATAAAATTCTGATATAATAGTATGTACAGTTACTTTATCTCAAGTAACATTCAGAGTTGTTACCAGATTTATCTCCAATAAAATTCCCTTGATGCAAAAGTTGATTTTGGTGAAATGCGGTTCTTTATTTTTTGGTAACATCTCGCCACCTTGAAATGTTAACTTTACGCTTAATTTAATATCGCTACATATTTATTTTAATAAATAGCAGGTATCAATATTATTAGGTGAAACAAAACTTATAACTATATATTTTATAAACATGTTTAAGGTATTAATTTAACAATTTGTTATAAAATGAATACATTATCATATATAACTATTTAATATATTAAATTAATAAAGATTTGGAATTAATCATGACTTCAACAACACCTAAATTTAAAAAACCTCTAGTATGGCTTGGAATTTTTGCACATCCAGATGATGAAACAACTAGTAGTTCAGGAACAATGATTAAATGGGTTAAAAGTAATAATCAAGCATACATCATAACTTGTACTAGAGGAGAAGAAGGAAGTTTAGGAACAGGTAACATGAAAATTAAAAGAGAAGATTTAGGAAAAGTTAGAGAGGCAGAACTACGTAGGAATCTAAATTTATTTGGAGTAAACCCCCCTTATATTTTTGATTATAGAGATCAAGATTTAAATAAAGAAAACCCAGACATTTTAGCAAAAAAAATACTCCAAATACTTAAAAAATTAGCACCCGATCTAATAATTACATTTGGTCCTTCTGGTATATCTAATCATTCTGATCATATTGCAACACACAAGGCAACATTACTGGCATATAAATATTACAAATCCAACACCTCTATGAACCCTATACTTATATATCCCTCAATTCCAGAAGACAGAGCTAAACAATTTGACCTCGAATTAAGTGAAGATGAAAAAAAATCAGATATAGTTGTTGATATTCAAGATACTTTTGAAACAAAAATACTAGGTTTAAAAAATTACAAAAGTCAAAAAGATGCACAAGAAATTGCAAAAAGGTTTTTAGAGCATCAATTTAACTACGAAACATTTGCATTAAGCCCAATTAATACACTAGATAACCATTCTCTAAATATAATAGAATATTTGAAATCTCTTTGACATATTTATATGATCATATATCCAAAGTAAACATCTATTCAAATGATACTCTTAAACATCTGAAATAATAATTACAATAAATCCTCAAGATTATCTGGCATTTCCTTTTCCCATATATTAACTAGTATTGATTTATATATGAGTTTTTTACTAATTCTATGCCCTAATTGTTCAGGCTCTATAGGATTAACTAATTCATTTATTTTAATACATGAATTCTCTATATTAACCCTATTCAAACCAATAGCATCAAATGCATTATTAACAGATTTTTCGTTAATCCCGTCAATTAAATCCATAAAAAATTTGTCAACAATATAGCTAGCAACACCAAATCTATCACTTGTAATAATCATATCTTGGAATTTCTGTTCATCTATATCTTCAAAGCCCATATTTAAATCCTTAAAATTTATCCAGTAGGAAATCTATCTTAGATTTAACCATTCAATTTTTTTTATGTTCAGTAATAAATAAAGGAATAATTCTCTTTGTTTTATTTTGATAATCTTCATACGGAGGATAGGCTTTAACAGCTATATCCCATAGCCTTGCTCTCTCCTCTTGGTTACATATTTCTCTCGCTTTCATATAAAATATACTTTGCTTATCTTGTATTTTAATATCAGGATTATTTTTTAGATTATAATACCAAAGAGGATTTTTTGGAGCACCTCCTTGGGATGCAACAAGCACATACTTATTACCATCTAAAACTGTCATTAGCGGAGTCTTTCTTATTGCACCAGTTTTAATACCTATATGCGTAACTATTATTACTGGCAAGCCAGACATTGTAATCCCTTTAGTACCTCCACTATTTTCATATAAATCAACTTGATCAGCAACATATTTTTTTGGACTTGGAATATACTTTTCAATATTCATATTTTAACTCCAATAATATCTAAATAAATTTTATGTGTTGTGGAACAGGAACACTTAAGTTGAAACCAGTATATATTAGTTTTCCAGTTGTATAATCTCTAATAAAACAAGTAATATTATTTGATAATTCATTTGCAATTAAAATATATTTACCTGTCGGATCTATAGCAAAGCTACGTGGAATCTCACCATGAACATCGGTGTTTTCTATATAAATAAGTTTCCCATTTTCCTCATGAATTCTAAATACAGCTATAGAATTATGACCTCTGTTTGAAGCATAAATAAATTGCCCTTTAGTATGAATATCTGCTGCCCAATTAGTTCCAGAATAATTGCTTGGAACTGTAGAGATTATTTGATTTTCTGTTATATTTCCCGACCTATTATCAACACTTAAAGATGAAATAGTTGAATTTAATTCATTGATAACATATGCATAATATTTATTATAAAAAATTAAATGCCTAGGCCCTGATCCTGGTTTTAATTTTTTATAATATGGACTAGCTGGTGAAATACTTTTTTCATCAGAATTAATTGAATATATCATAATCTTATCTGTTCCTAGATCAGCAACATAAACAAATTTAGAATATTTATCAGGCACAATGGAATGAGGATGAGAAGATTCTTGACGAACTTTATTCTGACTAGACCCTTCATAAACAAAAGAATCCGCAATATTCATAATTCCATCTTTTATCTGGATTACTAAACAATTAGAACTATTATAATTAGCTACAAATAATAAATTATTATTTGTAGTAATACTTATATAACAAGGTATTAACCCATTCAACGGCTTACTATCTACCAATGAAATACTCTTATCATCTTGATTAATAAAATATGAATAAATTTTATTATTAGATGTACTAACTGCATACAAATATTCATCTTTAGAATCAGTTGTAATAAATGAAATATATTCTTTATTGTCGACGTTTTTTAATAAAGAGAGTTCCCCGGATGACATATCTAAGTCAGCTAAATATATACCTCCTTTAAATCTATCAGTAGTTGAAGCTATATAAAATTTCAAATCAAATTTGCTCCATATCGGGTACAGGAAAACGAGTTAATAAACCACCATCAACAGTAATCGTTTGACCATTTATATAATTCCCAACTGAAGAACATAATGCTGCAGTAAGATCAGAAATATTATCAGGTATTCCACCAATACCGATAGGTATATATGCTTTAGCTTCATCTGCATAACCTTCACCAGCCCTTAAATACTCTTCATCTTCTCTCAGAGGCCTTGAATCTATATAACCTGGAGCAATAGCATTGCAAATAATATTATATTTCCCTAATTCTTTTGCCATGCTCATAGTCATACGGTTAATTCCTGCTTTACAAATACCATATACAGTATTATTGTCTGCAGCAACTAATGAATGAATACTTGAAATACTAATTATTCTGCCATTAGTTTTTCTCTTAATCATTTCATGGGCTACTTTCTGACTGCAAAACAAATAGCCTTTAAGTGCATTTCCAACTTCAAATTCCCAATCTTTTTCAGTAATATCTAGAAAAGGTTTTTTGATAGATGAAACTGCGTTATTAATTAATATATCTATATGACCATGTTCAACTAAAAAATTATCAATCATTCTGTCTGTCTCAGATTTAGAAGAGATATCTGCTTTATGCCATGAAACATTAACACCATATTTTTCTAATATATCCATCGTCTCATTTGCAAACTTATCTTTAATAATGTCATTAACTCCAATATTACATCCCTGAGAAGCTAATTTGATTGCTATAGACCTTCCAATTCCTTGCTTTGAACCTGTAATCAATGCATTCTTACCTTTTAACAATAATTTCCTCCTTATAAATTTTGATTTTTATTTGAAAAAAGCATCTCATTAATAGAATTCACAACCCCATTTATTGACTTGATTGCTAATTTTTTCCCTTTATCCGAAGATGATTTCTGTATACCAATTTCATTTGAAGATTGTAGTTTGTCTAGCCTCACAATATTAGGTAATGCATACAATGCTAAAGAAGTTTCAAATTCACCTGCATGACCAGGATATTCTTTTGTTTCAAGAATTGAATTAATCATTTGTTCAGGGATAAAATCCCAATAACTATTAAATCTAATATCTATTTCATTTTTTTCATTATCTAAAACTGCGTCAATGTATTCAGAATGATTATTTATAACTTTTTTATTAAATAATTCTATTGATGAATTTTGAGTAGCAATTAAATTCAATTTCCATTGTTCAAAAATACCATTAATTGGAGAAATGTTGCCTCCGTGCCCATTTAACAATAATATTTTTTTAACACCATGCCGCAATAAACTTTCAAGAACGTCGAATATTGATGAAAGAAAACTACCTGGCTTAGCACTAACTGTGCCAGGAAAATACATATGATGTTCAGCTATACCAAATGTCACGGGTGAAGTTATTAAAACATTAGGATATAACTCTTCTGCAGCTTTCTCAGCTATAAACCTACTCATATCTATATCCATACTCATTGATAAATGATTTAAATGTTGCTCAATACTTCCTATAGGAACAATAGCGCTTTTAAAATGACCCAAATTTTGTTGATCTAAAAATTCTTCTCTTGTTAATGATTGCAGTTGGAATAATTTTATATCCATGATTACACCTTTACAAAGATTCTTAACATATTAAAATAATTTCTTGTTTGACAATTACTTAGTTCCTATGTATCTTATGCCAAACAAGAACAAATTTAAAGAAAAGATATTCTAATGAGTGAAATAATAAAAAAATACAGTCAAAAATATAAAAAATCTGAAGAGTTTTTCACCAAAGGTGGAGGAATAATAGCTGGCAGCGGTCATGAATCTAGACCTCAAAAACCTTTTCCCATTTTTGTAGAAAATGCAAAAGGTTCGATTAAATTCGACGTAGACGGTAACAGAATTATTGACTATCAAATGGGTTTTGGATCTTTACTCTTAGGCCATTCCCACCCTGCAGTGATGGAAAAAGTAGCTAAAAGACTAGAACAAGGCACACATTTAGGTGCATTAAGTGAATTAGAATTGATTTGGGGCACTAAAGTAAAAAACTTGATACCAAGTGCTGAGTTAGTCAGATTCACAGCATCAGGATCAGAGTCTACTCTTTTAGCAATGAGACTTGCTAGAGCTTTTACTGGGAAAAAAAAGATTATAAAATTTAAACAACATTATCATGGATGGCATGATTATGTTGTACCAGAATCAGGATTAAATACAGATTTTGGGGTTCCAGAAGAGACAACCGGGACAATTACTGTTCTTGAACCTGAAATAAAAATTTTTAAAAAATATCTAGAAGACAACACAGATGTAGCAGGTGTGATTTTTGAAGCTACTGGCGCTCATTGGGGACAGCTTCCTCTAAAAAATCCTGAATTTATGCAAAATTTAAGAGATTTAACAACTAAGCACAATATAGTTATGATTATGGATGAAGTTATATGTGGATTTAGGGTATCTGAAGGAGGTGCACAAAAAAAATATGGAGTATTGCCTGATTTAACTACTATGGCAAAAATTGTTGCAGGAGGATTACCTGGAGGTGCTGTTGCAGGAAAAGAAGAAATAATGTCTTTATTAAACGAAGGAACTCATTATAAAAATATGTATCATCCTGGTACATTTAACGGAAATCCAGTTTCAGCAACTGCAGGCATTGAAGCATTAAATATAATATCAAATGAACCAATCAATGAAAAAGCTGATGCCAACGCAAATAAATTGAGAATAGGCTTAAAGGAAGTATTAGATAAAATGGAAGTTAAAGGACATGTACATGGAATTTCATCTATTGTACATATAGCTTTAGGTGTGGAAGGAGAATATTTAAATGAAATATCACAAGTACCACATTCAGAACTAGAGGAAGCTACTTCGGGTAATTTACCAAGGATGATAAAATTAGCATTTTTAAATGAAGGGATAGATATAATGGGAGGTATAGGGTTTATGCTGTCTTCAGAGCATACTGATGATGATATAAATCAAACTTTATACGGATTCCAAAATGTATTATCTGCATTACGCTCAGATAGAATAATTTAAAAATACATGAGAGTAAAAAAATGAATATTTCAGGTAAAGTAATGACTGTTAAAGGGGCAATAGATCCTTCTGATTTGAAAAAGACTATTACTCATGAACATTTTTTTATAGATTTAAGAAAAAGTCACCTACCACATCAACCTTCAGTCTATACAAAAAACATATTAAACCTAGCTGATGAAGATGTTTTATTTCCAAAAATAACTAGTTTTCCTTCAGAGTCAACAGAAGTAGATTTTCCTGCTACAGAGTTAAATTTGTGGAATGCAAAAGTTGATTTTGGAAATTTGCACTTAGCTAAAGACAGAGCTTCCATAGCAGATAATTATATTCTTTCAGATGTGAATTTAGCAATAAAAGAAGCTTTAGAGTTTAAAAATAATGGTGGAAGCACTGTTGTAGATGTAACGAATAGAGGACTTA
>PBKN01000003.1 GCA_002721445.1 Chloroflexota bacterium
CTTGTTTGCAGCTAACCATGATGTTGACTGTATCACCAGGTTGTAAGCTTATTTGATCACTGTATCCAACTACTTGCATGATTAAAATTACTCCTTATTTATTTTACTGTTTTTATTATTACCTTTAATAAAACATCCAAATGCCGCAATCAATACTATAATAGCAAATATTTTATATGATATGTTTACTCCATTTGTAAATGATTTTAGTATTTCAATTTCACTTTCTGAATTTAAAGCTGATAAATTGGGTTCGAATCCCATAATTGCCATAGTTGAAGTTACAATTATAGTACTTATAGCAACACTAGAAACATTCCCAGTATTTCTAATAAGATTTAAAAAACCAGATATTACCCCATAGTTTTGACTTTTAATTACACTGAGAACAGAACTATTATTTGCAGGCTGAAACATACCTATTCCTATTGTCTGAATAATCATTGCAGGAATTATAAGATATAAAGATGAATTAAGGCTTAAATTAGATAAAATAAATAAGCCTATTGACGATAATAGTAATCCTCCTGATGTGAAATATCTGTAGCCTAATTTATCTGATAATCTACCACCAATTGGTCCAGCTATAGCCATACATAAAGCACTAGGTACGAAGATCAAACCTATAATACTAGGCTTATATTCTAGTACTATTTGTAAATAAAATGGTAATAGAAACCGTAAAGAAGACATTCCTAAAAAACAAATGTATCCTGATAGAATTCCTATAGCAAAAATGTTTATTTTAAATAAATTCAGATCTAAAAGGGGATATTTATATTTTGATTCCCAAATAATAAAGATAATTAGACAGGATATGAAAAATAATATTTCAATTGTGGTTATTATTGATATACCATTGTTATTTGCTATAGAAGTCAGAAATATTATAAGAGAAGTTAAAATAAATATAGATAGAATTGAACCTAACCAATCGAATCTTTTTACATTTTCTTGGTTTAGTGAGATATTTGTTGGATTAATAAATTTTATTGCACTAAATACTGCAAAAGTTGCTAGTAGAGTTGTTAGCCAAAATATAGATTGCCAACCCCAAATGCCAATTAATATACCTGCAATTACTGGACCTATTACTCCACCTAATCCAACAATACTTAATTGTATTCCTAATATTTTACCGCGTTCTTTTTCTGGAAAAGTAGATATTACTATAGCCATTGATGTACTTTGACTCATTGCTGAACCAATTCCTTGAAGAGTTTTTGCTACAATTAATTGATTTAAGTTAGATGATAAAGCTGCAATAAAACCTCCTATTACAAATAGTATTAAACCTGTTATATATATTTTTTTCTTACCAAGTAGGTCAGATAATTTTCCCATCGGAATTAAAAGTGCAGCAATTGTAACTCCATATGCAATTATAATTAACTGTACGTTTCGAAGGTCTGTTTGGAAATAATTTGATATAGAAGGAAGAGCAAGTGTTAGGCTGGAATAATCTACAACTGATGTGAATAACCCTATAGCTATAGAAGCAAATGCTAGCCATTTAGGATAATTATTATTCAAAGATATTACCGATTATATTTAATGGATTTATATAGTTATATTTCATCTGTGTAGTATATGCTTAGGTATAATAATTGTATAGAATATTATTAAATTTAAATCGAGATTTTTATGAAGAAAATTAGAATTGCTATTATTGGTATGGGTTTAATGGGTACTCGTCATGCTCAATTATTATCTGATATGGATAAATTTGAATTAGTTGGTATGTGCGATGAAAACATTACATTAGAACATAAATTACATGAATTTGGAGTTCCTTTTTATAATAATCTAGAAAAATTAATTTCCATTACAAAACCTCATGCAGTGATTATTGCTACTCCAAATCAAACACATCTAAAAGTTTTGGAAATTTGTACTGCTTATAAAATTGATGTTTTGATTGAAAAACCTATATCAGATTCTATAGAGTCATCAAATAAAATTATTGAGTTGTCTAATTCTTCTGATTGTAATATTTTAATAGGGCATCATCGAAGATATAATAATCTGATTCAAAAATTACGTTCAATTATTATATCTGGAGAAATTGGTAACTTAGTTGCTGTTTCAGCAGTATGGGGAATCATGAAGCCAAAGGATTATTTTGTTCATGAATGGAGGAAGAATCGACCAGGAGGAGGACCAGTTTTAATCAATTTGATTCATGAATTAGATATTCTTAGGTATATTTGTGGTGAAGTTGAAAATATTTATTCTAATTTGAGTTCAAATATTAGAGAATATAACGTAGAAGATTCAGTAGCTATATCAATGAAATTTATTAATGGAGCACTTGCTACTATTATTGGTTCAGATACTGTAGTATCTCCATGGTCATATGAAAGCAATACGTCTGAAAATCTTATGTATTATCATGTACCTGAAAATTGTTATTACTTTATGGGTGATTTAGGTTCAATTGGTTTTCCAAAAATGGAAGTTTGGAAATATATTGATAATAATATTGGTTGGCAACATCCTATGAAAAAATTTATAAAAACTGTTGAAATAGAAAATCCATTAATTAAGCAATTAGAACATTTTTCTGATGTGATTAATGGGATATGCCCACCCATGGTTACAGCTACTGATGCTGCTAGAAGTTTAAGTTTAGCTTTATCAGTATTAGGTTTTGATAAAGATAATAAAGTCTAAACAAGTCAACAAATCATAATTTTTTGTTTAAGATTATTTCGATTTATAAGAATCTAGGCATTTGAATTAAGATTTTATATTCTTCTTATAATTACACCAGGTTTTTTATTAGTATGTTTCCCATTTGAAATAATTGGTGTCCCATTTACAAATAGATGAACAATTCCTTTAGAAAGTTTATGAGGTTTATTAAACGTAGATTTATCTATTATAGTTAAAGGATTAAATATGGCTATATCTGCTAATTTATTTTCTATAATATATCCTCTATCTTTTAAATTGAGTCTTTTTGCAGGCATACCTGTCATTTTGTGGATTGCAGTTTCAAGAGATATTAAAGATTCATCTCTTACATATTTACCTAGTATACGAGGATATGTACCATAAAATCTTGGATGAGGTTTTTCTTTGGCATGAATGCCAGTTGGAGATATAGCATTTCCATCAGATCCTATCATTGCTAGAGGGTGAGAGAGAAAATAACGTACATCACTTTCAACTCTATTATGTACAACAACACCTACTTGATTATCTTCTTCTTTAATTAATGACAAATAAGTCTTGTGTGGATCTTCATTTCTTTCAATAGCGATTTGCTCTATTGATTTTCCTACAATATTTTGGTTAGATTCATTTTTTACATAGCTTATAACAAAAGTATCAAATGCCCATGGTAAACCACCAAAATGCCCTTTCTTAATATCTTTTAATGCTTTATTAAATTCAGAAGGGTTTCTTAATCTCTTGAGCATGGTATGTTCTCCTCCTTCTTGCAACCATGATGGTACGCTTTGTGCAAGGTTAGTGCCTGCAGCTGTATATGGGTATACATCATAAGTGGCATCTATGCCCAAAGAACGAGCTATTTCTATAGGTTTTACCATTTGCTCACCTGTTCCGTAATAACGTGAATCAATTATTGCCATGTGAGAATATTGAACAGGTATATTTGCTTGTTTTCCAATATCTATTGCTTCTTCTACTGCTTTGATATGGTTTCCTGCCCATAAACGTGCATGACTCACATAAAAAGCTCCCTCAAATTCTGATAATGTTTTTGCTAGTTCGACTATTTCTTCAGTTTTTGCATACATAGAAGGAGCAACGGTCAGGCCTGTAGAGAAACTAAATGCGCCTTGTTCAATAGATTCAAATACAAGTTTACACATTTTATTTAATTGTTCTTTAGATGGAGGATGGTTATCTATAAGCCCAACAGCGTACCTTATTGCAGAATGACCAACTTGAGGAGCAATATTTAAACTTATTCCGTTAGATTGAAGAGAACATGCCCATGAGTCTAAATTTTCCCAAGTTAATGGATACCTAGATGCCATAGGAGAAATATCTTCTTTTGAATTGTTTTTAATAATTGGATAAGGAGAAAATCCACAATTTCCTACAACTTCAGTTGTTACTCCTTGAAATGCTTTACTTTCACCTCCAGGGTCATCTAATAGAGTAACATCAGAATGAGAATGCATATCTATAAATCCTGGGGCGATTATCAAATCAGTAGCATCAATAATTGTATGTGCTTGAGATTGTACTAAATTTCCTATAGCAGCTATTTTCTTTTTAGATATTCCAACATCAGCATTGTATCTAATGTTACCAGTTCCATCGATTATTGTTCCATTTTTAATTAAAATATCAAAATTCATATTTAAATTAGAATATTCTTCCGCCTGGCATATTTGTCCATGCACTCATTTCATGAGGGTGATTAACTTGATCTGCATAGCATATATGATTAGGTGATATGTCATTTATACTTGGAGTACCTAGTAGTCCCATTGCTATAATAATTTCTTCTTCTAAAATTTCTAATGATCTAGTTAATGCATTTGATCCTCCTGCTGCTAACCCCCATCCTTGCATTTTACCAATTGCTACAGCATTTGCTCCCATGGCTACAGCCTTTACCACATCACTTCCTCTTAGAACACCTCCATCTATAATGATTTCAGATTTTCCATTAACTGCATCTACAATTTCAGGTAGCATTTCCATAGTGCCTTGACCATGGTCTAATTGTCTGCCTCCGTGATTTGAAACCCAAATACACTCTATTTCATGTTCTAATGCAATTTTAGCATCTTCTTTAGTAGCAATACCTTTTAATAATAATGGCTTACCCCATTCTTTTTTTATTTTATCAATAGTATCCCACGTCACTGATGCCATGCTAAATGCTTTTAGCTCTCCATCAATTTGTCCAAATTGATTGACCTCTGATTTTGAAGCCTCAGATGTTTGTTGTGAAAATGGTATATAATCATTAAGCATTGGTCTTTCTCTACGGCTATAACTTGCAGTATCTACGGTTATGCATAAAGCTTTGTATCCAGCAGATTTAGCTCTTTGGATCATTTCTTTAGTCCAACCCCAATCACCATGAATATATAATTGGTAGATTTTTGGACTGTTGCTAACTGCAGCAATTTCTTCTAAGCTTGGTTCTGTAACAGAGCTTACAACATGAACTATTCCAAAGTCAGATGCGCTTTTAGTTGCTGCAGCTCCACCTTTTTGAGTGAATGTCTGTAGAGATCCTATTGGAGCTAATAAAATTGGAATACGTAACTTTTCATTTAATATTGTAGTGTTGGTATCAATTTTAGATACATTAATTAGTACTCTTGGACGAAATGCAATTTTATCAAAGGCAAGCCTGTTTCTCCGCATAGTTGTCTCTGATTCCGAGCCTCCTGCTAAGTAATCCCAGGCCCCCTGGACAAGGTTTTTTTTAGCTTCTTGTACTATTTCTTCATTACTAAGAAATTCTGAATGCATAAATTCTCCTATTAATTATTATAAATATATATTATTCTCTAAAATTTATATACTGTAACGGGACTTTAACGTCCATTTTTTTTACTAACTCAATAACTGTTTGTAGGTCATCTCTTTTTTTACCAGTCACCCTAAGCTCGTCTCCTTGTATAGATATCTGAACTTTTAATTTTGCAGACTTAATATTTTTAGAAATATTTTTAGCAATAATTTGTTCTATTCCTTGTTTTATATTTGCAATTTGTCTAATTGTACCCCCAGAAGCATTTTCAATTGTTTGATATTCTAATGCTCTTTTATCAATTTTTCTTTTAGATAAATTTTCTTCAAATAATTGAATTAATTGTTTTATTTGCATTTCATCATTTGCTAAGAGAGTAATATTTTCGTCAGATCTTTCTATACTAGAGTTTGATCCTTTAAAGTCAAACCTTGTTTGAATAGTTCTATTAACCATGTTTATGGAGTTGTCTACTTCATTTAAGTCAGTTTTTGATACTATATCGAATGATGGCATAATTTAATCCTGTATTAAAAGAATTGTTATTTTAATTATTTGTATATTATCAAATAACACATTATTATGTGAAGTTATTAATTAATAATTTAGAAAGATTCAACTAATATATTTGAAATGAAATTAGATTTACCAAAGAAAATATTAATTTATGCATCTGTAACTCATATATTGAATGACTTATATTTAGCCATATTTTATCCTTTACTTCCTTTTATAGCAGATGATTTAGATCTTAAATATTCTCAAATTGGTTTAATTAAAACAGTTATAATGGGAGCATCATCTATGTTGCAATTCCCTGCAGGTTTAATCTCAGATTTTATGAGTGAATTTTGGATTTTATCTATTGGTAACATATGGGTTGGTTTAGGTGTTATAGGTATTAGCATTGCATCTAGTTATTATTTATTATTGATTCTATCTCTTATAGCTGGTTTAGGGGGAGGTTTTCAGCATCCAGTAGCTTCAAGGTTAGTTTCTAGGACTTTTATTAAGGACAGGTTATATACATCAATTGGAGTTTTAAATTTTTCTGGAGATATAGGAAAAATTACTGCACCAATTGTTGTAAGTGTTGTTACCCTTAAATGGGGATGGCAAACTTGTTTGTTAGCTGTAGGAATATTTGGAGTATCTTTAACTATTTTAACTTTATTACCTATAAATAGATGGGTTTTTAAGCATAATAATTTAAAAAACATTCATGAAAACAATGATCAAATAGAGAATGTAAAAGTAAAAACTTCTTTATTTAATTTTACTAAACTAATGTTTGCAGGATCACTTGATTCTGTTGTTAGATATACTGTTTTAACTTTTCTTCCTTTTATATTTATTTCACAAGGTATGAGTATAAAAAATACGAGTTTAGTTTTTATTATTCTTTATATTGGAGGTGCATTAGGTAAGGTTTTTTCTGGCAAACTAAGTGATTATTTTCCGCCGATAAATATTATTGCGATTACAAAAATTTTAACTTCTTTTTCATTATTAGCGATATTATTTATAGATTATAAAATTGCATTGTTAGTAGTGTTTTTTCTTGGGATTGGTCTAAATGGTACTTCATCTGTTTTTTACGGTTCTGTTGCTCGTGTAACTGATGTTAATAAAAGAGGTAAATATTTCGGAATATATTATACTGCTACAGAAGGCATGGGAGCTATATCTCCTTTAATATTCGGAATAATATCAGATGTATTTAACATTAATGTTGCTATTTACGCAATTTTTGTTATATGTCTATCTGTAATTCCTATAAGTTACAGGGTTAATTTAAAAAATTAAATTAGTTATAAAGCCGCAGCATATCCATCACCTCTTGAATCAGATGCTCCTGCAAAAATGCCTGCTTTTTGATCTACACATATTAGCTGAACAATTCCATGACTTATTCCTTCTTGTCCCCATGTAATTGAATGTCCTTTTTTCGAGAGAATATCTGTTACGTATTTAGGCATATTAGGTTCTACTTGTATTAGATAAGGATTATTTATTTCTGGTGGATGAGTACCTGGTATGCTATACCACCTAGGAGAATCAATTGCTTGCTGAGGGTCTAAATTATAATCTATAATTGAGGTAATAATTTGTAAATTCCCTTGAGGTTGAAAGTCTGCTCCAGGGGTACCGGAAATAATTATTGGTTTATTTTCTTTTAACACGATATAAGCATTCAGAGTATGCATAGGCCTTTTGCCTGGTTCAATATTATTAGGGTGTTTTGGTTCGTTTAATCTAAACCCTTGTTGTCTATTATTAAATACTATACCTGTTCCTTCAGCAACAAATGCTGAACCAAACCCACTATATAAACTATGAATAAATGATACAGCATTACCTTCTTTATCAATTATGCAAAAATAACTTGTATCTGTTCCTTCAGATATTATTGGTCCTGGGTGTATATCTAAACTTGCATTGTTAATATCTATAGTAGATTTTCTTACTTTAGCAAATTCTTTAGAAATTAAAATTTCTAAAGGGACATCTTTTATTTTTGTGTCAGCTAAATAATGATTTCTATCAGCAAATGCCCTTTTTTTTGCTTCTATCATTAGATGAATTGAATTTGGATCTAAATGTTCATAAGAAGACAGGTCAAAATTTTCAACTATGTTTAACATTTCCAAAAGTAACATACCTTGTGATGGAGGTCTGTTTTCCGCTACAGTATAACCTCTGTAGTTAGTAATTATTGGTTCATAAACTTCTACTTTTTGATTTAAAAAAGAATCTTTGTCTAAAATACCACCAGCAGATTTAAATTCTTTAATAATTTTTTCGGCTATTTCTCCTTTGTAAAATGAATCTATTCCATTATCTCTAATGAATTTAAGTGTATTAGCTAAGTCATTGTTTTTGAATAAGTCACCTTCTTTATATACATTACCATCAGGTTTTAAGAAGATTTTTGCTGAAGATGGAAATTGTTTCAGTCGGTTTTTTGAATCCTGGAATACTTTTCCAGCTCTTGGACTAATAGGATGGCCATTTTCTGCAAAATTTATGGCAGGTCCGATTAAATCAGCTAATTTTAAAGTCCCATAATTTTCATTTATATATTTGTAAGCAGCAAGTTCTCCTGGAGGTGATACAGATAATGGACCAGTATCAGGCATTGATGAAAAGCCTTTTGAAATGAAATATTCTGAAGTTGCTTGTTTAGGTGCAGCTCCTGTAGAAGTTAAGCCACGTGTGATGCCAGTTTTAGCATCGTAGAATATTGAAAAAACTTCTCCACCAAAGCCGCACATTCCAGGAATTGTTACACATTCTACTGCAGCTACAGCAATTGCAGCATCATATGCATTACCTCCAGAAGATAATATATTTATTCCAGTTGATGCTGCTTGGGGAGATGTCGAACAGACAATTCCATTATTTGAATAAACTGTTGATCTAGATTTGAAGTTGTCTTTATTCATTTAGTTTTTCATTAAAAAAATTAAATTATTAATTAAAGCTACAACAATAATAATACCTGATAAAAATAATAGAATTAAAGTAGCTATTTCTGGTATGGTTGCACTAGTTAAAATATTTTCCATTAATATCTCCAAAAGTAAAATTTAGATATAGTATAACTATACTCAACTATTATAAGTCAACCTATTAAATTAATAATATTTTATTATTTAATCTATAATTGGTAATAATATAAACGATGGGAATTTTTCATCATGATATATTGTTTGATTAGCTATATTCATTTCAGAGTCCATGCCAAATATATTGCCAGTATTGGGGTTTCTATCAAATTGAGGAAAATTACTACTAGATATTTCTATTCTAATCTTGTGTCCTTTTTGAAAACAATTACTTGTTGACCATAAATCTATATCATATTTATATATTTTGTTTGGTTCTATTAAGGATGGGTTTTCCCAACTTTCTCTATACCTAGCCCTTTGTATACCTTGAGCAACATTCATAGCATATCCATCAGGATACACATCAACTAATTTAACTGTAAAATCAGTGTCTTTCACATCGGATGCTGCATAAATTGTTGCTTTAATTGGTCCTGTAACTTCTATATTTTCTTCTAATATCTCAGTTGAGTAAACTAATACATCTGGTCTAGCCTCATTTTGGCGTTGGTCTTTTGGCCCTAAACTTGTAGCAACTGTGTCTTCTGAACAGCATGTACTTCCACCTGTAGTAATAACTGGGTGTTCTGGATCATATATATATTTATCTGTTTTTTCTTTGCCAGGTTTTTCAGTATTTAATAATCCATCTCCAAATAATGAATTTGCATTTCCTTTGCTGTGTATATAGTAAGGTGTATATTTTGTATTGGGTAATGGCCATGTTTCAGCTTCTCTCCATTTATTTATACCCATTACAAAAATTTTGACTTTTGGTTCATCCATTATTCCATTGTCTATACCTTTTAACCAATAGTCATACCATTTTTTTTCTTCTGACTTCAAATCTAAAAGTGAATTTATTCCAAAATCTGTTTTTATGGTAACCGTTTCGGAACCGTAATTACCATAATTATGTATCCATGGCCCCACAATTAGTTTTTGAGACTCTCTGGTTTTTTTAGTTTTCCCATACTTTTGAACTCCCATAAAATTATTTAAATTTCCTTGTAAAAAAACATCATACCAACCACCTATATTAAGTACAGGTGTATCTATTGATGAATAATTTTCATCTATTGGTTTAAGATTTTTCCAATAATTATCGTATGAGGGATGTGAAATCCAATCGTTCCAATGTTTACTTATTCTTCCAGCTTTCTTTGGTATATCTATCAGTGGTAAATGGTAGAACAAATCAGCTTGATTTATTCCAGGAGGTGAATACATAAATACTCTTTGGTGAGTACGGGCAGAAATTGCTAGACCCCAAGAAAGGTTAAATGCTAATTGGAAAGCTCCACCAGTATAAACCCAGTTATGGTATGTATTAGAGTATCCAACTTGAGTTAATAATGCTGAAAACTTATTACCAACTTGTTGAGCTGCTTGCCATTGGGTTAGTGCTACGTAAGAGCCTCCTACACCACCAATTTTACCATTGTACCAAGGTTGTTCTGTGATCCATTCAATACAATCTGTTCCGTCATTATATTCATTGATAAAGGCATATAGTTCGCCTGAAGATCCATAACGTCCTCTTACATCTTGAGTAACCACTGCATAACCTTGTTGAGCATATTTAATTAAATGAGCAACATTAAGTTCATAGTTAGCTTTATCATATGGCGTTCGGTTAAGAATTGTTGGATATTTGCCATCATTAAGTGGTAAGTAAACATCAGTTGCGAGTTCCGTTCCATCTCTCATTTTACATTTTTGGTTAATTAAAATCCTAATTGTCTGTTTGTTTACTAAGGAATCTTTTATTTTTGACATATTTTACTCCTTAACTATTAAAATTAAATATTTAGGTTAGATATAATATCATCTAAACGTTTAATCATATATGATTGCATTTTTCCCAGTTTTTCTACTTCAATACATTCTCTTAATTCTTTTCTATTTTTTACACCAAGTACGATAGTTGAAGCATCACTCATGGATAATGAGTAATGATGAGCTAAAGCTGCAGTAGTTATTCCTAATTCTTTTGAAAGTTCTCTAATTTCAGAGACATTTTGGTAGTCAATCATTTCTGGGTGATTTGCAGGTAATTTTCTATCTATTTTATCGGTTAATGCACCTGCTTGGACAGGCCTGATACCTAATACATGCACACCAGATTTTACAGCTTTATTCATTATCTCTCTTGCGTAAGAAGGACCAGAATAATAATGTAGATTTCCTGCTGAATTTAACATATTTGCAACTACTTGAATATAATCTATAGGAGGATTGTCTTCTAACATTTTAATCAAGGCTTTAGGTTCACCAATACCAGTTATACCCCAAGTTTTAATACGTCCATCCTTAACAAGTTTTTCGAAAGCATCTACTATATAATTATCAAATATTGATCTAAAAGAATGACTATAATTGTTAACTTCATTGTCATCAACTATTCCGTTATGCATAAATAATATATCTACATAATCTATTTTCATTCTTGATAAGCTATTGGTAATGCTTTTATCTAAAAGATCATATATTTTTAAAGGATTAGTATTTGATATTTTACATTTTGTTGTAATTTTTATATTTTTAGGCTTTTTCCCTGATAAAGCTTCACCTAAAACTAATTCTGCTTCATTATTGCCATATGTTGGGGCCATATCAAGTAAGTTAATTCCATGATCTAAAGCTTGTAATAAAGTAGAAATACTTTCTTTACGTGTGGTGGATCCCCATACTTGACCAAGGCCTGCACCACCAAGGCTTAATTTACTTACTTTACTTAGTTTGCCAAAATTAACAAGTTTCATTGCAATTATAAATTTTCATAAATAATAATATATTAATTTCCTATAGTATAGAATTTACTTTTATAAATATCAAATTTATATTTTTTGGCACACGCCCGGAGGGATTCGAACCCCCGACACTCGGTTCCGAAGACCGATGCTCTGTCCCCTGAGCTACGGGCGCTGGTTAAGTAAATTAAATTTATATCTTTAAGAATGGGGTGAGTGAAGGGATTCGAACCCTTGATCTCCAGGGCCACAACCTGGCGCCTTAACCTACTTGGCCACACTCACCATGAATAAATTATTCTGTATGACTTGAATTTATAGCATGTAGTAAATCATCTACTATAATGTCTTGTTTTGAATGATGCCTTAAAGGGAGGTTAGTATTTATGGTGTATAAATTTTTTCTTCCCTGTTTTTGTTTAATTATATAACCAACTGACTCTAGATCAATAATTATATTATGAGTAGTTCTTTCAGTAATTCCAATTTCATTAGATATTTCTCTAGCAGTGTGACTAGGGTTTTTGAAAATATAACTTAAAACTAAGCCGTGATTTGTTATAAAAGTCCATGGTTTTTTAGTATTATTCATAAATTAGATATTATCATAGGTAAATATTATCAGCAATTATAAATATTATTTTTTACTTTGTAGATTTTGCGCTAAATCAACAATTGTTCTAACTGGTATGCCCGTAGCTCCTTTTATATTATAGCCTTTGGTTATATTTGTAGTTGATGTTCCCGCTATATCTAAATGAATCCAAGATGAGTCGCCTACAAATTCACCAATTATCATTGCTCCTGTAGTTGCACCAGCATACATGCCACCAGTATTTTTTATATCTGCTATATCACTTTGATACTGTTCTTTATATTCTTCGTATATAGGTAGCTCCCATATATTTTCACCTGTATTTATACTTGATTCTATTAATTGTGATGTGAATTTTTTATTATTTCCAAAAGCACCAGTGCATATATTTCCTAATGCAACTCTAATAGCTCCAGTGAGTGTTGCAATATCTATAATTTTTTTAATTCCAATTGAATTTGCATATGCTACTGCATCAGCCAATACCAGTCTTCCTTCAGCATCAGTGTTATCAATTTCAATTGTCTTACCGTTAAAAGTTTTCACTACATCACCAGGTCTTTGAGCTTTGCCTCCTGGCATATTTTCTGTTGCAACAGCTATAGAAGTGACGTTTATTTTTAGTTTAAGTTTGCTTATTGCTTGAATCGAAGATATTACAGCAGCAGCTCCTGCCATGTCTCCCTTCATATCTCCCATATTTCTAGATGGTTTTATACTTATACCTCCACTATCAAATGTGATTCCTTTTCCTATTATGCCTAATTGATTAGATTTATTTTTTGGATCTCCTTCATAACGCATAATAATAAATTTTGGAGGCTCATTGCTTCCTTGTGCTACTCCTAATATTGCACCCATTCCAAGCTTTTTCATATCAGAAGTTTCGAGTATTTTTATAGATATATTGTTATTAATAGAAATTTCTGTTGCTTCTTCAGCTAATTGAGTTGGAGTCATATAATTTGCTGGTTCATTTACTAAATCTCTACATAAATTGACTGAATTTGAAATTATTTCTCCATTTGAGATTCCTTGATTTATTTCATCATAGTTTTTTTTGTTTTCTTCTATTATATAAAAGTATTGAATAGATATTTTTGTGGATTTTGTCTTATATTTATTAAATTGATATAAACCAAGAGTTGTTGACTCTGAAATTACTTGGCCAAAATCAATAATAGGGAAGTTTTTATATAATTGTTTATAAGATAGTAAATATAAGCTTTTCGTGTTTGATCGCTTTACCCTTCTTATACTTTCAGCTAAATTAATTCTAAATTCATTAATAGATAATTTATTAGTATTTCCTAAGCCCAATATTAATATTTGGTTATAATTTTTATGATTTGTCACAGGTAAAATATTTATTTTTCCGATACTTGTGCAATCTTTATTTTGTTTTATAGTTTTATTAATATAATTTTTTACTGTAGTATCTAAAATTTTTTCTGGTAATTTAGATATTGGTATATCCTCGAATATAGGTATTATAAGTGAACCAGTTTTTTTAACTTCATTTGTAGGTATTAGTTTAATATTCATTTGTACCTCAAATTTGATATAATAGTGTTTTAATTATTAAAATTAATTATATATTAACAGTCTATTTTTATCTATTAAATAAAATAGCAATTTTTTTTTGGAGTTTTAATGACAAATAATCCTCAAGGTAAACTAAATAAAAGCGACTTAAAAAGAAAATATACTGAATTTCTTGCGGGAGGTTCTCTAGGTAATTTAAAGGATTATGAACCAATAATAAGCAGAGGTTTAGGCAGCAAAGTATGGGATCTGAAAGGTAATAAATATATAGATTATCTTTTAGGCTCTGGTCCAATGCTAATAGGGCATTCAAATTCTAATGTAATATCTGCAATAAAAAAACAGCTTGACTTAGGTTTTACTTTTTTTGCTGGCAATGAACAAGTTATATTACTAGCTGAGGAAATAGTAAATGCAGTTAAATGTGCTGAATCAGTAAGGTTTTGTTCTACTGGTACTGAAGCAACTTTATATGCTATGAGAATTGCAAGAGCTTTTAAAAATAAGGATAAGATTTTAAAATTTGAAGGTGGGTTTCATGGTATGAATGACTATGCTTTAATGAGTATGAACCCTCTAGATCCAAAACCTTTTCCTTTAGCTAGTTCTGATTCTGCTGGAATACCTAAATCTATTGAATCTGAGATTTTAATTGCTCCTTTTAATAATTTATCTGTAACTTCTGATATTGTTGAGAAGCATAAAGATGAATTAGCTGGTGTCATTGTTGAACCATTTCAAAGATCAATACCTCCTCTTCCTGGCTTTTTGGAAGGGCTTAGAAAAATCACAAAGTCTTATGATATACCTTTGATTTTTGATGAAACAGTTACTGGTTTTAGATTTGCTTATGGTGGTGCCCAAGAGTATTACGATGTTACTCCAGACCTATGTACAGTAGGAAAAGCAGTTTCAGGAGGATTTCCTCTTACTGCAGTTTGTGGAAGACTAGATATGATGTCTCATTTTGACTATATAGAATCACCAGGTAATCGTTTTGTCCCTCAAATTGGGACTTTAAATGGTAACCCAATAGCCGCAGTAGCTGGATTAGCTACATTGAATGAGTTAAAAAAACCTGGTGTTTACAATAGGATATTTGAAACAGGTAACAAAATAATGAAATCTTTGGTAGAGTTGTTTGAAGCTGCTAAAATACCTGCTAAAGTTACGGGAGTTGGTGCGTTATTTGATATTTATTTTACAGATGAGGAAATAATAGATTATCGTTCTACTCTTACTGCTAATAAATCTAAAATGGTTGATTTTAATAAAAAATTACTTCAAAATGGGGTCTTAAAAGGAAATTCAAAATTTTATATTTCATCAGCACATGAAAATGATGATATACGAGATACTATAAAAGCCTTGGAAGAAACTATAGAAAGTATAAAAAGTAATTAATTACTTGACAAAAATTTCTATTTTTAATATCGTGAAAAAATGTATTTTTCTTAATAATTCTTATTTTGTTCTTGTAATTTTTTTTATAAAGAGGTGAAAAACATGAATCTTGGCACGTCAACCATTAATATCATATCAGATGGTATTTATCATGTTGATGGAGGTAGTGTGTTCGGTCAGATCCCTAAAACTAAATGGGAACAATGGATCAAACCTGACCGTAGAAATCGGGTCAAACTAGCATTAAATTCTTTAGTTATTAAAACTCCTCAAAGCAATATTTTAATTGATACAGGAGCAGGGACTAAGCGTACTGACCTTTTAAAAGAACAATATGGTTTAAATGGTAATAAATTATTAAGAGGAATTAGGTCTCTAGGTCTTACTGCTAGAGATATAGATATAATAATATTAACTTCTTTACAATTTGATCATGCAGGTGGAGCTACTAAATTAGACAGGACTGGGGTAGCAGTTCCTTCTTTTCCAAAAGCAAAATACATTGTTCAAAAATCTGCTTGGGAGAAAGCTAATAACCCCGGACAAAGATTTAGTGGTAATTATTTTGAAGATGACTTTTTACCTTTATATGAAAAAGACCAGTTGCAAATTATAGATGGCAATTCAATGATAATACCTGGTGTATCAGTTGAAGTTAATGATGGGCCAGCAGATGGTCATCAAATAGTACTTATTCAAAAAGGTAGTGAGAAAATTGCTTATGTTGCAGACCTTATTCCTACTCCATATCATTTAGATCCTTCTGTTATATCAGCTAAAGATGAAAAACCAAATGCTACATTGGAACAAAAACTTAAAATTCTAGAAACATCTCTAGGTAATGGTTGGTTACTTATATTTGGGCATAGTTTAGAAAATAAATCGGGCTATATAAGTGGACAAAATGGTACTATGAGATTTGAGCCTATTGATTTAACTTAATTGATTAGCTTACCAGTCAATTCCAAATTTTCATAATTTAATTTAACATTTGTGATGGTATTTCTAATATTATTATTATTTTGGGTAGAGACTTTAATATAGTTGTCAGTTAATCCCGACCAATAGTTTTTATTTTCTTTTATATATGATTCTTCCCATAAAACTGTTCTAATTGAATTATTGAAACTTTGTTCAAACATAGTTTTATGCTTTTTACTAAGTTCAATCAATTTTCTTACTCTTTGTGATTTAACTTCTGATTTAATATGGTCCTTGAAATATGCAGCACTAGTCTTAGGTCTTTTTGAATATGGAAAAATGTGCATATTTGAAAATTTAATATTTCTACAAATATTATAAGTATCTTCGAAACTTTCTTCATTTTCTCCAGGGAAGCCAACAATAACATCAGTTGTAATTGAAACATCTTTAATTGAATTTCTTACAAATTCTACAGTTTTTTCAAAAATATCGCGTGAATATCTTCTACGCATTTTTTTTAAAATATTATTATTGCCACTTTGTAGAGGTATATGAAGATGAGGAGAAAGCCTAGGGTTTTTCCACATTTCTAATAGTTCGGGGTTTAGGTCTTGTGGTTGAAGTGAAGAGATTCTTAATCTAGATATATTAGTATTATCAATTATGTTTTTTAATAGTTGAGTAAGATTAATCTCTTTAAATTCAAATCCATATGAGCCTAATTGAGTTCCAGTTAAAACAATTTCTTTGTAACCTATTAATGAAAGTTTGTTTATATTATCAACTATTTTATTTATTGGAATGCTTTTCTCTCTACCTCTAACTATAGGTACAATACAATAAGAACATACTTGGTCACAACCTTCTTGTATTTTAACCATAGCTCTAGTTTTTAATTTTGGACTTTTAATTAGAGTATTAGGAAAAGGTTTTATAAATTCTTGATTTATACTCAAATGTCTTGTAATTTCGTCAGTAATTTTTTCTTTACCTTTATTAGATATAACTAAGTCTACTTCTTCCATAGATTTTATAAATTCTGGTGAACGTTCTGCATAACAGCCTGTAGCTACAATAGTAGATTCAGGATTAGATCTTTTGAAATTCCTTATTCTATTTCGTGCTTTTCTATCAGCAATGTGAGTTACAGTACATGTGTTTAGTACAAAAATATCAGCATATTTATTTGTATCAGATATAGAATAACCAGATTCTATAAGGGTATTAGCAATTTCTAAAGAATCAGATTGATTTAATTTACAGCCTTGTGTTTCTACTATAAATGTAGGAGAAAAATTATTTGTCAAATTATATCCTTAAATATGTTTATTTATTTATGATACTATAATAATTTATATTATATAGATTTGTATAATTAAATAAACACATTGGAGAAATATATGCTTAATAGAGTAGTTGTTACATCAGTTGGAATTATTAGTCCAATTGGATTAACAGCTAAAACTACATGGGACAATTTATTAAAAGGAAACTCTGGAATTGATCAAATATCTACTTTTGATACAAATAATTTTGAAACTACAATAGCTGCAGAAGTTAAAAATTTTGATCCTATAGAATATTTTGGGAAAAAAGAATCAAGAAGAATGGATAGATTTGTTCAACTTGCTGGAGTATCTACGTTAGAAGCTATGGAAGATTCACAAGTTAATATTAACTCAGATAATGCTACTAGAATATCAGTTATGATTGCTAGCGGTATAGGAGGTATAATTACTTTATCAGAACAAAATGAAGTTTTATTTGATAAAGGGCCATCAAGAATCAGTCCATTTTTAGTTCCTATGATGTTACCTGATATGGCTTCAGGACAGATATCTATGATGATTGGAGCTAAAGGTCCAAACTATAGTGTTGTATCAGCTTGTGCTAGTTCTGGCGATACTATCGGTTTAGCTTATGAAGCTATTAAAAGAGATGATGTTGATATTGTTTTTGCTGGAGGTTCAGAAGCTGCAATTTGTCCGATTGGAGTAGCAGGATTTAGTGCATGCAAAGCATTGTCAAAATGTAATCATGATCCTAAATCAGCATCAAAGCCTTTTGATATTAAGAGAGATGGTTTTGTTCTTGGGGAAGGTTCTGCTGTTTTAGTATTAGAAAAATTAGATCATGCTATAAATAGAGGAGCAAAACCTATTGCAGAGATAGTTGGATATGGAGCATCAGCTGATGCTCATCATATTACACAACCTGCTCCTGGAGGTGAAGGTGGAGCCAGAGCAATGAAAAAAGCATTAGATCAAGCTTCGATTTCTCAAAATGATATTAATTATATTAATGCGCATGGCACTTCAACACCATTAAATGATAAATTTGAGACAATGGCAATGAAATCTGTATTTGGAAATCAAGCATATAAAATTCCAATTAATTCAACTAAATCTATGATTGGGCATTTACTTGGAGCAAGTGGAGCCATAGAAGCGGCTGTTACTGCTTTATCTATAAAAAATTCTATGATACACCCTACTGCTAATTTAGAAAGTCCTGATCCTGAATGCGACTTAGATTATACTTCTGGGCATTCAAAAGAATTAGATATAAATTATGCTATGAGTAATTCATTTGGTTTTGGAGGACATAATACATCTTTAATATTTAAAAAATATGAATAGTTGATTTTATAAAAATAGGTTGATTTTATATTTGTTATTTTTTTCTTCGTCTCTCTGCGCGAGTACCTGAAACTTTTTTATCAAAAATTTGTTCTTCAATATTAATATTATTTTGTTCTTCTTTGGGGATTAGTTTGAATTTCATTATTATTAAAGTTGTTGTAATTATTCCAACAATTATTGAAATAAAATGTGCTTCCTGTAATCCTAAATACCAAACTCTATCGTCTCTAAAGAATGTTATGATAAATCTGCCAACAGCATATAGGAATAAATAAATTGTAAATATAATACCTGGAGGACTTACTTTATTCCTTAATTGCCAAATTAAGAATAAAACTGATAGATTCCACAATATTTCATATCCTATTACTGGATGTACTGCAATTCCAATAGGATTATCACAGTATTTAGCATTACTTAAAGGAGATGTCCATATAAAACCAAATAATAATTCTGTAGCTTTTGCACAATGTTCCCCGTTTACTATATCCCCTAACCTACCTATAGTCTGAGCTAATAACAATGCAGGGGCTGTAAGATCAGCTATAATTCCAACTGGTTTATTCTTTATTTTTGCATATAGTGCTGCTCCAATAAATCCTCCTAGTATTGCACCCCAAATACCTATTCCGCCTTGCCATAATGCAATAATTTCATATGGATTTTGGTTATAGTATGACCATTGGTCTATAACATGAACAATTCTTGCACCAATTATTCCGCCAATTATTCCCCACGCTCCAATAGAATAAATATCATCTGGGTCAATATTTTTTGTTGGTGCCCAACGTGCAACAAGTATTAATGCAGTTATAACTGCTAGTAAGCTAAAGAATCCATGCCAGCTAATTATTAATGATCCCGAAACTATAAGGTTAGGATCTATTTCAATTGGTATCATATGTTTTTAAACCTTGTAATGGATATTTGTAATAGATATTATTTAAGTTCATCTATAAAAAATTTTCAATAGTAATATTAATCATTTTATAAAATTTATAATAATAGAACAATAAATATTTATTTTATAATTCTAATTTATATTTAAATATTTGATTATTTATGATATTTATTTAAATAATAGATATAATTAAGGTATAAGAAACTTGAATAATGAATTAGAAGATTTTTTAGAGCACTTAAGAGTAGAACGTGGTTTATCCCATAATACGATAACTGCATATAAACATGATATACATTGTTTTGTTTTATTTTTAAATAAGAAATCATTTAAAGTTAATTGGGATAAAATTAAACATGATTATATAAGTAAATATTTATTTCAAATTATGAAAGATGGTCTATCTGATTCTACTAGGGCACGAAGGTTAGCTTCTTTAAAAACATTTTTTAGTTTTTTATTAGAAGCTAATATTATTAATATTGATCCAACAGAAGATATTAAGTCTCCACGTAATATATCAAAATTACCTGAAGTAATGTCGGAAGATGATATAAATAAATTGTTTGATTTTGTTTTTTCGAATAAAACTAAAGAAGGTTATAGAGATTTTGCTATGTTAGAGTTATTGTATGCTACAGGAATGAGAGTTAGTGAATTAGTTGATTTAAAACTTAATGATATTGATTTGAATAGCCAACGAATAAGATGCATGGGTAAAGGATCTAAAGAGCGTATTTTACCAATACATGAAAATTCAAAGATTGTTCTAGATAATTATATACATAAATATAGGCCAGAATTTACAAAACTTAGAAATGAAAAAAATCTTTTTTTAAACAGGTTAGGTAAAAAATTATCAAGACAAGGGTTTTGGTTTATTTTAAAGACCTATGCAGTTAAATTGAATTTAAAAAACAAGTTGTATCCTCATGTTTTTAGGCATAGCTTTGCTACCCATTTGTTGCATGGAGGAGCCTCATTAAGACATGTACAGGTTCTTTTAGGACATGCAAGTATTACAACTACTCAAATTTATACTCATTTAACAGATGACCATTTAAGAGATGAATTTCATAGAGCGCATCCTAGGTCTAGTTAAGTAATATGGACTATATATATAAATTCATGTAAGCTATATAATATTGATAGGAGTAGTAAATGCCAAGCAAATCTCGTAAAGCTGCGATAAGACAAAGTAACACTAGAAAAAGAAAAAAAGTAACAAAGCCTAACATAAAAAATTTTGATTTAGAAAAACCTCAAGATATAAATGAAATTACCGAAATAAACAAAGATAATTCTGATTATAATAATATAGCCCAACATACTAGAGATATTTCTAAAAAAATTGTTTCAAATGAAGCTACAGTTAATATTGATAATAATTTATTTTTTGAATTAAAAAGAATTTTATTAGTTTCAGGCATAATTGCTATTTTATTAGGTATTCTAACTGTATCTATTCCATAACTTCATTAATAATATAATTTGTATTTGAAAAATTCTTTTTACTATTCATATGGAAGATTACATTATGATCAAAGAAAGGTTTTTAGAGCAAATTAATACACTTCCTGATAAATCAGGTGTTTATTTAATGCGCGATTCATCCAAAAATGTAATTTATGTTGGAAAAGCAAAAAACCTAAAAAATAGAGTTAGTTCATATTTTAGTAATATACAAAAGCTTGACATTAAGACTGAAATATTAGTAAAAAATATTTTTAATTTTGATGTAATTATTACTAATTCTGAACAAGAAGCCTTAATATTAGAAAATAACCTTATTAAGCAATACAAGCCTAAGTTTAATATAAGATTAAAAGATGATAAAACCTATCCATTTATTAAAGTAGATTTGACTGAAAAATTTCCTAAAGTATATATAACTAGAGAAGTGAAACACGATAACAGTAAATATTTTGGGCCATTTGCTAGTGCAAAGAGTGTAAGAAGTACTTTGAATCTATTAAAAAAACTTTTTCCATATAGATCTTGTAATAAAGTAATAACTGGTACTGACAAAAAGCCTTGCTTAGATTTTCATATTAATAGGTGTGTGGGGCCATGCATAGGTGCAGTAAACCAAAAAGAATATATAGAAATTATTAATCAGGTAGTATTATTTTTAGAGGGTAAGACTGATAATCTTGTTAAAGTTATACGTCAACAAATGCTTAATGCATCTGACAGTTTGAATTTTGAAAAAGCTGCTATTTTAAGGGATCAGCTAAAGTCAATAGAAAATATTAATCAAAAACAGAGAGTTTTATTTTTCGAAAATCAAGATGCAGATATACTAGCAATATCTTCAGATAAATCATTAAATAATTCTTGGATAGAAGTGTTTTTTGTACGTTCAGGAAAATTAATTGGTAAAGATAATTTTATTATGAGTGATATAAAGCATGAAATAGATAAAGATATATTAAATGCTTTTATAAAACAGTTTTATAATAAGAATCCTTATATTCCACCTGAGGTTATTATTCAATATCCAATTAAGGAGATTTCTTTATTGGAAATTTGGTTAAGTAACAAGCGTAATGCTAAAGTAAAAATAATTGTACCTAAAAGAGGTGCGAAAAGAAAATTATTGAATATGGTTTCTGAAAATGCTCTATTTGGATTGTCTAAATATAAAAATGAAAAAATTAATAGGAAATCCAGATTAAATAAAGCTATTTATCAGTTAAAAGAAGAACTAAGTTTAGTCAGAGATCCAATACGAATAGAATGTTATGATATTTCAAATATTTCTGGTACTAACCCAGTTGGGAGCATGGTTGTTTTTGAAGAAGGATTACCTAAAAAGTCTGATTATAGAAAATTTAGGATTAAAAATATTAATGGAATAGATGACTACGCTATGATGAGAGAGATGTTGATTAGAAGATTTAAAAGATTAGTAAATGATAATAATAAATTAGATAGTTTTACTAATAAGGTAGAATCTGATTGGCATATAATTCCTGATTTGGTTTTAATAGATGGAGGAAAAGGTCATTTAGGGGTTGCTGCAAGTGTATTCTTAGAATTAGGTATAAACTCTATAGGATTAGCAAGTATAGCTAAAGAAAATGAAGAACTATTTATACCTGAGATGTTAGAGCCAATTTTATTAGATTCACAGTCACCTGCTTTGCATTTGATACAAAATATTAGAGATGAAGCGCATAGATTTGCTATAACCTTTCATAGAAATTTAAGGTCTAAAAAAAGTAATATTTCAGTATTAGATAATATAGTAGGAGTTGGTCCTATTATTAGAAACAGACTTTTGAAAGAATTTGGTTCTCTTAAGGAAATTCAAAAAGCTAATATTAATTCTATAAGTTTAGTTAAAGGAATTAGTAAGGCTCTAGCAAAAGATATCAAATCTAAAATTTAATAATCAAAAATTTCAATATCAAATTTGTTATAAGTGTCAATATTTCTAGTACAGATTGACTCATTTCTCTCTTTAGCTGTTGCAGCTATTAAAGAAGATAGATAAATATCTTTATCAGCATCAACTAAATTTAATTTTGATATTAAATTTGCTGCAGATTTAGCGGCTGAAATTGATAAAGTAGCTACTTCTATAAATTTTAATATAGCTGTAGTACTTATTTCATATTTTCTATCAAAACTTTCCATTTTCCATAAATCATATAATGTGATAGGTGATACTGATGCTTTAAGTTCTTTATCAATGATTTTCTTGATAATACTTCGTGCTGAAGAATCTGAATTAAAAAAATCTATAAAAATTGTTTTATCTAATAATATTTTTGACATCGTTTTGGTTATTTAGGATCATCATTAAATAGTATTTTATTTGCTTCTTCTTCTGTTAATTCAATTGGTGATCCTATAGGTTGTTGTAATTGTATTTTAAGGTATTCATCTTGCCATATAGATTTATTTTCAGTATCACTTGAATCAACTTCCTGATTTAAAGTTTCATTAGCATTAAAATTTAAAGCTTTTTCGAGAGCTAATTCAATAAATTTTCTTAATGGCAATCTAAGTTCAGTTGCTTTAGCTTTAGAAGCAAGGTATATATCTTCACTAACTATAGCAAAAATTTGCCTTGTTTTATTTGTGTTATCATTTTCCATATAATAGAGAATAAAAGCAGTTATAAATATTGTCAACGTGATTTTTAATAAATTGTATTATTTAAAATCGTTTTTGATTAATTAATTGTTATATAATAAATAGTATGAATATTTTAATTTCTCCACAATCATATAAAGGTAGTATTTCTGCTTTAAATACAGCTAAAGCTATTAGTATAGGCGTGAAAAATGTTTTACCTGAAGCAAATACAATAATCTTACCTGTAGCTGATGGAGGAGATGGTACATTAGAAACTTTAGTTGATGTTTCTAATGGGCAAATTAAACCATGTAAAGTTTTAGATCCATTAGGAGTGTTAATAGATTCGAATTGGGGTGGTATGGGTGATAATAATACAGCTGTTATAGAAATGGCAAAAATGAGTGGCTTAGCATTAGTTGAACCTGAAAAAAGAAATCCTATGTTTACTACAACATATGGTTTAGGTGAAACAATTAAACATGCTTTGGACGAAGGATATCGAGATTTTATTATTGGCATTGGTGGTAGTGCAACAAATGACGGTGGTGTTGGAATGGCTCAAGCATTGGGAGGGTTGTTTTTAGATTCTTCGGGAGAACAAATTAAATATGGTGCTGAAGGCTTATCTAAATTAGTTAAAATTGATTTAAGTAATATGGATGATAGATTGCAAGAGACTAAATTTTTAGTTGCAAGTGATGTGACTAATCCTTTATTAGGTGAATTAGGAGCATCAGCAGTATATGGCCCTCAGAAAGGCGCTAGTAAAGAGATGATACCTATATTGGAAAAGGCAATGATTAATTATGTAGATGTTGCAAAAAAGAGTCTTGAATTAGACGTCTCAGAGGTTCCAGGTTCAGGAGCAGCAGGAGGGCTAGGTGCTGGCTTAATGATGTTTGTAAATGCTGAATTAAAACCTGGTGTTGATATTGTTTTAGATAAAATTAATTTTAATAAATATTTAAATAATATTGATTTAGTAATTACTGGTGAAGGGCAAATGGATTATCAAACTGTATATAACAAAGCTCCTTATGGAGTTGCATTAAGGGCCAAGAAATTTGATATTCCTGTTATAGGTATTTCTGGTTCTCTTGGTGATAGTTTTCAAGATGTAAATGACAATGGAATTGATGCAGTTACATCTATATCACAAGGTGCAATGAATTTAGATCAACTAACAGCTTCTGTAAGTGAATTGATAATTGAATCTACAGAACAAGTAATGCGCTTTATAAAAGTTGGATCTAAATTAGATTTTAATTAATCTATCAATAATGCATGTTGTAAAAATATAAGCATCAAGATTGTTTTTTGGTTCGTTCAATATAGTGCCTGTTAAATATTAAAAAATAATTCCTTTTAGTATGAAACCTATTAACCATGTAAATATAACAATTCCTGCAGGAGCGAATATTCTTCCTTCGCGCGAATTAGTTGCAGGTTTTTGAAATATTATATATATAACAAATCCAACTAATAGAATTGTTAATAACCATACAGATAATTGAGTTACACCTAATATAAATCCTATTAGGAATGCAGGCAATCCCCAAGATAAAGGCGAGTTTATGATATTTAAAATGTTTTTCATAATTGATAAAAACTAACTTTCACTAATTTATATTTTCTATTTAATATTATTGGCGGGAGTGAGAGGGAGTCGAACCCACCGTAGGTACTGCGAAGTACCTGCCATCAGATTTGAAGTCTGTGAGGTCCACCGGGGCCTATTCACACCCAATTAAAGTGATTTTTAAATTATTTGATCAATTCGACTTTTAATTACTGATTTTGGAACTGCGCCTACTATTTGGTCCACAGGTTTACCATCTTTAAAAATTAAAAGAGCTGGTATTCCTCTAATTCCATAACTAGAAGCTGTTTGAGGATTGTTATCTACATCTAATTTAGCTATCACTAAGGATTCGCTATATTCTTCTGCAAGTTCTTCCAGAGTAGGAGCAATCATTTTACATGGGCCACACCATTCAGCCCAGAAATCTACAAGTACTGGCAGTTTAGATTTTATTACATCATTATCAAATGAGCTATCGGTAATTGCTATCGGTGAAGCCATTATTCCTCCTGTGTTGTTTATTCTATTAATCCTGTTATTATATAGTCTACTTCATCCCATGTGAATGAATTTAATCTTAAACCCCTTGGTACATCAAAAATCATCCAACCTGAAACTTGAGTATTTCGAGCTAATTCAATATCTCCCCAAAGTAATGGTGAATAAATATCTTTTATTGGCTCATTTAGTATTATGAGTTGTTCATTTTTAAAAGGATTTAGAGGTTCAATTGTCTCTCCCCTACTGTCACCTAGAAGAGATGCATTTTCATCAATTTTTATTGGTACTACAGTACTAGTTCTGTTAATTACTGTTACTTCTACTAAAGCTAGTATCCTATTTGATGCTTTAGGGAACAATCTATTATATTGGCCGTTTAGATGCACATAATCTAAGTTCTCTAACTTTAATGGTTTATCTACTAATATTTCTAAACTTCTTCCTGATTTTCCAACTAGAGTAATTTCTTGTTTACAGGATATCAAAGTTAAAATAGTTAGTGTTAATATTAATAATGTTATAGTTTTCATAATTTTAATTATAAGCTTCTATTGTGTTCATAGAGCGTAGTTTTTTCACAAGATTTGGTAAAATTGATAATAAATAGTCAATTTCTTCTTCTGTATTTTCTTTTCCTAAAGATATTCTCAAGCTACTTCTTGCTAATTCATCAGATAAGCCAATTGCAGTTAAGACATGTGAGGGTTCCAAAGAAGCTGAAGAACATGCACTGCCACTTGATGCACATATACCTGCCAAATCTAATCCGAGTAAAATTGGTTCACCTTCTACTGATTTAAAAGATATATTTATGTTATTTGGTAATCTATAATTTATATCTCCATTTAGATAACTATTTTCAACATTATTAAGTAAATTATTGATTATCTTATTTCTTAATTTAACAAGTTTTAAATTTGATTCTTCTCTTCCTTCTGAAGCTAATTTAAGTGCTGCTCCCATAGCAACAATTCCTGGCACATTTTCTGTACCAGATCTTCGTTCACGTTCTTGACCTCCACCAGTTATTTGTGTTTTGAAAGGTGTTCTTCTTTTAATGTATAAAGAACCAGTGCCTTTCATTCCATTAAATTTATGAGCAGAAAGGGACATTAAATCTACTCCAAGTTTGTCAACGGATATATCTAAAGCTGAGGGGCATTGAACTGCGTCAGTATGAAATATTATAGGGTGCCCAATTTTCTTGCTATGGCTTTTAATTACTTTAGATATTTCTGAAATAGGTTGTATAGTACCTATTTCATTATTAGCAAGCATAACACTTACTAGTACAGTGTTATTATTAATTGACTTTGAAATGTCATCTGGGTCAATTAACCCGTATTTATTTACAGGTATATATGATATTTTATATCCTGAATTTTCTAATTCTTGGCAAGTATTTAAAACTGCATGGTGTTCGATATTTGTTGTAATTATATGATTTCCGAAATTTTGCATTGCTGAAGCTACGCCTCTAATAGCTGAATTGTCAGCTTCAGTTCCTCCGCTAGTAAAAACAATTTCTGAAGGTCTACAATTTAAAACTTCAGATATATTTCTTCTTGAATCGTCAATTGCTTTTCTAGCAAATTGAGATAATGAATAAATACCTGAAGGATTACCATATTCATTACTAAAATATGGTAACGCTTCTTCTAAGACTTGGCCGCTAACAGGAGTTGTAGCTGCATGGTCTAAATATATTATTTTATTTAAATCCATATTAAATTCACCTATATATTTAGTATATTTTAACACGTAATTTATTATCAAACATTTTAATATATACTATGTATTATAATTTTACTAAAAATATAGTAAATATAAATGTATAAATTCTGCTTGATTGAGTGGAGATACTGTAATAAAATTTCTTAATGAAATTATATTATTCAGTATATTTAATTTTAGGAAGGTTTTAGTAATTAATAAAAATTCTAGTGCAATTCAATTAAATGGGGTAACTAAATATTATGGAAATTACCCTGCTATAACAGATATTAGTTTTGATGTGTCTTTAGGTGAAAGTGTAGGTTTCTTAGGGCCGAATGGTGCAGGTAAATCTACAACAATGAAAATTATTACGGGTTTCATGCCTCCAACATCTGGATCAGTTTCTATAGCTGGCTATGATGTTGTGTCTGAGTCATTGCAGGCTAGGCGAATGATTGGATATTTACCTGAAACTGTTCCTTTATACACTGATATGGTCGTAAGAGAATATTTATACTTTATGGGTAAAATAAGAGGTATGTCTAATTCGAAAATAAATAAAAGAATTGATGATGTAATTGAAATGTGTGGTTTAGAGATATATAGAAATTCTATTATTGGCAAGTTGTCAAAAGGTTTTCGGCAAAGATTAGGAATTTCACAGGCAATTTTACATGAACCAGAAATATTAGTATTAGATGAACCTACTATTGGGATAGATCCTATACAAGTAGTTGAAACCAGGGATTTAATTAAAAATTTAAAAGGCAACCACACTTTAATTGTTAGTACTCACATATTACCGGAAGCTAGTGCTATATGTGATAGAGTTATTATTATTCATGAAGGAGAGATAGTTGCTATTGATTCTCCTGATCAATTAGGTAACAGGCTTAGGGGTGGAGTATTGATAGAGTTAGATATTAAAGGTCCAAGAAAACAAGTTGTTAAAGCGTTGCAGAATTTGGATGGAGTAAGAAATGTTATGAGGGTTACAGGGGAAGATGATGGAACAGCAACATATTCTGTTGATACTGATCAAAGTATAGATGTTTCTCCAAAGTTAGCTAGCTTAATAGTTAATTCTGGGTGGGAATTAAAAAAATTAGAGACGTTAGGTATGACATTGGAAGAGATATTTTTAAAATTAACAACAACAGAAGAATCGATTAAGGAATGAGAAATACATTTTATATAGCTTGGCGTGAAACAAGAGCATATTTTTTGACCCCAACTGCTTATATTGTTGGAGCAATGTTTTTAGTTTTAACTGGAATATTTTTTGTATTTCAGGTTACCAGTACAAGACCTGAAGCATCTGTAAGAAGTATTATTGAATGGGCAACTTTTTTTATGGTATTTTTTGCTCCATTAATAACAATGAGGCTTTTAGCTGAAGAGCAAAAATTAGGAACACTGGAATTGCTATTGACTTCTCCTGTAAGTGATTGGCAAGTTGCCTTGGGTAAGTATTTAGCTAGTATTATAATATTATATGTTACAGTGTCTCTTACTTTATATTACGTTTTATTATTATATATATTTGGTAGTCCAGATATAGGGCCTGTTTTAACTGGTTATCTTGGTTTGTTATTATATTCAGCAGCTTGTGGTGCTATTGGTCTAGCTGCTTCATCTTTAACTAGTAATCAATTGATAGCTGCAGTAGTTGGAGTAGCAATTTTATTAACTTTATCTTTTGCTGATAGTGTGGGTTATACATTATCAGGAGTTATTAAAACAATATTAATGTGGGTTTGTATGGACGCTCATTTGAATGATTTCACAAAAGGTGTTTTTGATTTTAGCCATATAATCTATTATTTTAGCGTTATAGGGATATTTTTATTTTTCACTATTATGTCTTTACAAAGTAGAAGGTGGAGATAGTGGAACCAGACCCTATAGAAAATCAAAAACAAGAAAATAATTTTTATTCAATAATTAATGCAGCAGGTTTATGGAGTAATATTGCTACAATTCTTGGAGTAATAATATTATTTGTTTCATCAATATTATTTTTTGGTGTTTCTGGTTTAAAAAATTTATCTTTAGGATTAATAATATTTTCTATAATATTATTAATATTAGCAGTTGTTTTATCTCCAAAATCAGTGATTTCTTTCTTAATAGGAAGACAAGGAAGATACGGTACTAACGCATTAATTATCACTTTTGTATTCTTTTTTATTATAATTTTGGTTAATGTTTTGTTCTATCGTTTGAGTCAAGATGGATTTTTGAGGCAAGATGTTACTGCAACCCGTGTATTTACTTTGTCTCCTCAATCAATTCAAATTTTAGAAAATATTAATACTACAATAAATGCTACTGTTTTTATGGTACCTGATCCTTCGGGAACAGATGCAAGACGTAAACAGGTTGTAGATTTATTAGATGAGTTCACTAGGATTTCACCTAATTTAAGTTATAATTTTGTTGACCCAGAATTGAAGCCAGGTGAAGCTAAAAAATATGAAATCTCACAATACCCCGCAATAGTTTTTGAGAATATTTCTAATGGTGTTAAACAGCCAATTAATTGTTCAGCTACTCCGGGTTCTCAGTTATGTCTTAATTTTTCAGAACAAGATTTTATATCAGCTTTGCTTATTTCTACAGGACAAGAGAAAAAAGTAGTATATGTATTAACTGGTCATGGTGAACCTTCTATTACAACTTCAGTAAATAATTTACAACCTAGCCAAGATGGTTTTGATTATGCAATTGAAGGATTAGAAAAAGATAATTATACAGTGACTCCAATTAATTTAATTCAAGACAATATAATACCAGATGATGCAGCTGCATTAATTATTTCTGGGCCAGAAAATGATCTTTCGCAATCTGAATATGAGATTATTAATAAATATATTAAATCTGGTGGCAGGATTCTTGCTATGCTAGATCCTGAAAGCCCTCAGCTTTTTAAGAAACTGTTTGAAGATTGGGGGATCATATTATCTTCTGATAGTGTGGCTGATTCAGTTAGTCACGTAGGTGATGAGTTGCTTACTCCATTAATTCAAAAAGCAAATGGACAATTTTATGCTGATGAATCTATTCCTATAGCTAAAGATTTAGATACTGTATATTTTCCCGGAGTTTCAGCTATTAATACAATGCTCCCTAATTTTGATCTTCCTAATAGTCTGAAACCTACTACAATAATTAAAACTACACCTGCAAGTTGGATAGAGACAGATGTAAGTAATATTGCTCTAGACGATAAAGACTTTTTTCCTGGACCTTTTCCAGTTGGTGTTTTAATGAGGACTAATATAACTCTTGATGAGAGCGTTATGTCTTTAGAAAGAAATCCGGAAGCTAAAATGATAATTTTAGGGGATTCTGATTTCATTAAGAATTATCATTTTAATTTTAACGACAATCAGGATTTGTTTTTAAATTCAGTAAATTGGTTAACAGAAGATTACGATTTAATTTCTATCAGAGCGAAGGTAATGGTTTCTCGTGAATTAAATCTTAACAAAAGAGAAAAAGACTTTGTAAAATGGTCTAGTTGGTTTTTCCCTCCATTTATAATGTTGTTTATTGGAATTATAGTATGGTGGCGAAGGCGTTAGGAAGTAAGAAGGTATAATTTTCGAATGAATATAAAAATTACTATATCTTTAATATTAATTGCATTAGTTGTTGGTGTGGTTGTATATATAAACCCTTTTAAGTCTGAAGATATAATTGTAGAACAATCTCCATGGTTTTACCAAGTAGCTAAAGAAGATATTATTGGAGTTAATATAACAAATAAAGATAATGTTATTAAATTTTTTAAAGAAGATAAAACATGGTTTATTAAAGAGCCTAATGAATATAATGGTATTCCAGCAGCTTGGGAAGTTTTTCAAGGTGTAGACTTATTATTAAGCGGACCTAGGACTCAAAGAGATTTGACCATTTCATCATATACTATAGAAGATCCTGTTCAATATGGCTTAGATGCACCTGAAATAATTGTTGACGTTGAATTAACTTCAAATAGATTTATTACTTTTAAACTTGGAAATAAGACTCCAAATGAAGATTATTTTTATGGTGAGGTAGTAGGCTTTCCTCAATTATATATGGTAGCAGAAATTTGGGGCAGAGTTGTAGGTAAATTGGCTTTAAATCCTCCTCTTCCTCAATGGTATTTGCCTAGAGATATTAGTCAACTTGTGTCAACAAGTTTAAAAAAGCATAATTCAGATTCTGATCAAACTAATGCAGATATAATTGAATTTGTTAAAGAAAATGATGAATGGTTTGTAAAAGATTACAGATTAGCTATAAGTCCTGATAAAGTAAAAATTAATGCAGATATTAATGACAATATCATACCTCTATTTTCAGGATCACCTAATATTAAAGTTGAAAATCCTAGAGTAGAAGATCAAGATTATAGCCCTTGGGGTATTAATGAACAAACCTCAGATGTTATTGCAGTTAGATTTCCGGCGATGTCTGATATGGGTACAGAATATGTAGAAGAAATGGCATTACTTATTGGAAATAAAACTCCAGATAATAAAGGTTATTATGCACTCTGGGTTGCACAGCAATTTTTCAGACCTGTAATTATTCTAGATAGTAATTGGGTAGAAACTTTATTAGATGTATTTAATAGGCAATTATAAGATTTAATTACATAGTTAGTCGTCTATATAAATATAATAACCTTTCAGGTAAAGCATGAATATCATCTAATACTTCATATCCAATATCCTCACACATAGTTTTCAAATAATCATGTCCTGATTTATCTACGGTAAGGCAAAATGCATTAATGTCTTCTTTTTTTGCTTCATCTAGTGCCATTTTAGTGTCATGCACAGCATATTCTTTTTCTACACCTTCCCTACTGTAACCTCTGTCCTGTGGTCGTCCATCACTAATCAGGAAAAGCAATTTTGTTCTTGCTTCAGCTTTTTGTAGTTTAGTAATCGTATGTCTAATTGCAGGTCCCATTCTAGTTGCATGAAGTGGAGATATTCTATCTATTCGTTGTTTGATGTTTTCAGAAAAATTTTCATGTAGGTCTTTAATATTATAGAATTCAACATTTTCTCTTCCATATCCAGAAAAGCCGTAAATTCCATACATATCTCCAATAGATTCTAATGCATTAATTAATAGAACTATGGATTCTTTTTCTACATCTATTATTCTTTTGTATGACCTTCTTGCTCCTTCTGATTTACGCTTTTTCAACCATTCCATATATTTTACTGGGTCATCTGGTGCATCCCAATCGTCCCCAGGTTTTTTTGAGTCATCTATAGCTTCAGCTGTAGATGCGCTCGTATCTAACAAGAGTGCAACAGCTACGTCTCTTTGTACTTTATTTCGTCTCCAATAAAATTTTTCATTTGGACTATTACCAGTTTTAATATCTATCATCGCTTCTATTACATCATCAATATCAAAGTCTTCACCGTCATCTAATTTTCTAACTTTTCTAAATGTTTCAGGTACCATCATTTCAAATTGTCTTTGTATTCGTTGAACTAAAGGTCTATAGCTATGTAAAGTAGTTGTATAAAAATTAGGATCACCTTCAGGCATCTCCTTCTGGTGTACTATACACCATCTTGGTTTATAATCACCTGCACGGAAATCCCATTCATCATATACAAAAGTTTGTGGTTCATTTGGATCTAAAGCACCTCCATCTTCATCAACATGGCTAGGTGCCCCATCGCCATAATCTTGCTGATTTATATTAACACCAGTTTCTTTAAGTATATTATTAGCAAATTTACCACTAGCATTTTGCATTTCAGATACATTAGAATCTACATCTATTTCTGCACTGCTTTGAAACATTTCTTCTAACATTTGTTGAGTTAAATTACTATCTTTATTACTGTCCTCGGACATTTCTCCTTGGTTCCTAAGTTCGTTTAATAATTGTGATAATTCAGGCTTAAAGTCACCTCTGTAATCAACTTGTTCTGATGGAGTATATTCTTGTTCATCTTTATTTGATTCTGTATCTGGTATTTGAGATATGTTTTCAATTAATTGATCCATGTCATCTGAGTCGTTATATTCTTGGTTTATATCATCTATATCAATATTATCCCAGTTATCTTGATCTATATTATCATTTGAAATTTGAGATATTATTGCATAAATTCTTAGTGTAGCTTCAGCTACGTCTTCAACGGATGCTGAGTGATTAAATACTTGATTCGCAATTAAAACAATTTCTTTTGCTGCGTTTTTATGCTCTTTTGGCACAGGAATAGATTTTAATTCTTGTAATCCAATTCTTACTATTAGCTCTACTAGAGCTTCTCGAGCTGGTAGTTCTTGTATTGGTTTACGTTGTTTAAAAGAATCTGTCTGAATTTTGATGTAAGCGTTTTTTACTCCAGGATATTCATATTTTATTCTTTCGTCTAATCTGCCATCTTCTACTACAGTAAATATATCCAACGATAATTGCCTGTCTGTAAACATATTGAAAAATCTTTGGATATCAGTTATCCATGTTTGTGATTTATAATTTTCATCATTATGTATTTTTTTTTCTTCTAGTTTGTAACGTAAATCTTTAAAAGCTATAGAAGGTTTTGTAAAATTAAATCTAAAACTTCCAAATTCAACGTGAGCTACTTGATGAGTTGATACTACTTTATACCAATTAAAATTATCAGTTTTAGAGGTGTATTTATCTGTAACTGCTGGAAGATATACTGTCGATCCTTCGGTAGAAGGTGCTTCATTTGAAACCCATCCTATATTTTTTTCGACTAAATCTCCAGTATTTTCTAAATTTATTTCAGATCCAGCAAGTCCTCTACAGTACAATTCCATTATTTCTTTAATTCTAGATAATTCTATGCTTGAAGATAGGTTTTCTATAACTTCTTCTGAATAAGATGATTCAATTTTAAAAAAAGCTAATGCACCTTCTACATTAGTTTTATATATATTTTTACCTGTATCTACCCATTTGATTAATTGGTTATCTGTGAGTTTTTCTAAGACTTTAGGTACTGAATTTATAAAATATATTGAATTGGAACCTTCAAGGCTGGTAGCAAGATTTAATATAGAGGAATGGTTTTCTTTGTCAATTTCATTTAAACTTTTAGACATCTCAGTTATATGCATTGGTATATTCATTTCACCATTTTGCATTAATTTAATAACAATTTTTATAAAATTAATTCTTTCATTCGAGTCGATTTTATTCAATGATTTCGAACATGCTTCCAAAAATCCTTTGAGTTCTCTGAAATTTGATTCCATTATATTAGGCAGTAATTCTAAAAATTCTTCGTTATTTTTACCGAGGATTCCAAATATGTTTGTTGAAATAGTAAGAGAATCTGATGCTAAATCAAATGAATTGTTAGAAATAATTTTTAGTATGGATATAAATTTTTCTATTTGAGGAAATGTCAATGACTTTACTATAGAGGGTGAATGTTCGAAGAATTGACAAGCTAAAGTACTAGATTTCCATGTTCCATTATATAAACTTTTACCACTTAGTGCCCAACTATCAATATGCCTTGAGCGTAATTTTTTTATAGTGTCTTTACTAGCTTTGAAATATGATGAAGCTAAAGTAGGAGATTCAGTTGACAAGTCTAATCCACTTTCCCCCCATTGGATTATATAATTAAATGGTAAATATTTAATTATATTAGGTGTTGCTCTATAAAACTCTAAACTTGGCTCCCATGATCTAGTTGTTACTTGAGCAATCTTAAGGCCTACTAATGCCCACAATATAGTTTCTTCTTTAGTAAAGATTTCTGATACCAATTTAAGACTAATTTCAAAATTATCTTTTAAGGAATCCGGATAATTATTTAACTTTGCTCTTATATCCTTTAGCGTATTATTTGGTATTTTTTTATTATTCAAAAATACTCCTAATTTAAATTTATTAAACTAATTACTTTTTCGAGTATACGAGCAGTTGCCCCATATATATTATGATTTAAGTATTGGTAACTTATAAGACTCCCATATTTTTTATGATTAGAATAATTTATATTATTTGGGTTAGTTAAAGTAGATAAAGGAACTTCCAATACTTCTGCAACCTCAATTTCACTAACTTTATAATCGTATGGGTATGATATAGATCCAACAAATGGTGTAATTATAAAGTCACTATTTGTTTCTACATCATCTATTTCTCCAATTACATAAATATTATCAGGATGTATTCCCATTTCTTCGTGGGTTTCTCTTAATGCAGTAGCTAACAAATTTACATCTTCAGGGTCTTTACTTCCTCCAGGAAATGATATCTCACCTTTATGATGTTCAACTAAATCAGTTCTTTTATTTAAAATAAAATAAAAATCTTTATCTTTTTCAAAGATTAGTACCATTACACCAGCAGGAACCATACTTTTATTTAATATCGGTACTTTAGGTTCGTTTTCAATAGCTAATTTAATAGTATTTATTATAGTAGTACTCATATTATAATTTGTTTATTCAAAAATTGAAGAAATTAATTCAGATATACTCTGTTGAATTGACATATCGTCAGTAACAGCCCAATTTATTGCTACCTGGCATGCACGTCTAGGTTTAATTCCTTGAGAAATGAGTTTACCTGCATAAATAAGAAGCCTAGTACTGGAACCTTCCTGTAGTCCATGTTCTTTTAAGTTTCTAACCTTTTCGCCTAATTTAGCTAATTGAGTAGAAGTTTGAATATCAACGCCTGATTCATGTTTAATGATTTCTGCTTCTGCATCACGAGAAGGATAATCAAACTCTACAGATATAAATCTTTGTCTCGTGCTCTGTTTTAAATCTTTAAGAGCACTCTGATACCCTGGGTTATATGATAAAACTAATAAGAAACCTTCAGCGGCTTCTAATAATTCACCTTTCTTTTCTACTGGTAATATTCTTCTATGGTCAGTTAGTGGGTGAATAATTACTGTTGTATCTTTTCTAGCTTCAACTATTTCGTCAAGATAGCATATCCCTCCAGCTTTTACTGCACGAGTTAATGGCCCATCAATCCAAACAGTTTTATCACCTTCTAATAAATATCTTCCTACTAGGTCACTGGCAGTTAGATCCTCATGACAAGCAATTGTAACTAATGGAATATTGTTTTGTTTTTGTGTATCTTGTTTTTTTACTTTTGTTAATGGGACTCCGATTTTGTATGACATATATTCTATAAATCTAGTTTTGCCACAACCTGTAGGGCCTTTAAAAATCACAGGAATTCTTTGTTTATATGCAGCTTCAAATAATTCTACTTCGTCATTTACTGGTAGATAGTAAGGTTCTTCTGTCAGGTTATATTCTTCAATAATATAGCTTCGGTATAAGGTTTTTGTGGATTTAGCCATTTGGGTAATTTACCCTCCTTATTTCATTTAATTTTTTTCCAATAATATTGTACTTCTTTTTCTAGGTCTTTAATACTTGAGTCATTTTTTATAATTACATCAGCAAATTTTAATTTTTCTTTAGTAGACATTTGACTAGAAATTCTAGCTTTAATAGCTTCAATATTTAATCCATCGCGTTTTTCTAATCTTTTATAAATAATATTTTCGTTTGAAACGGTAACCCAAACTTGATCTGCTAAAGAAGTCCATTTTGCTTCAATTAATAATGCAGCTTCAACAACACTTACAGTAACGTTGTTATTAGAGAGGGTTTGTAATTCAGATTCTATTTCTGAATATATTCTAGGATGAGTTATTGAATTAAGTTGGTCTAAATATTTTTTATCTTTAAATACGATTGAGCCTAATTTTTTCCTATCAATTTCTTGGTTTTCATTAAGGATTTCTTTACCAAAAGCGTTTACTACTTCCATCCATCCTTCTGAATTAGGTTCGTATATTTTATGTCCAATTTTATCTGCATTAATCATTGATGCACCTAAAGAACTTAAAATATTAGATACTGATGTTTTTCCAGTACCTATCCCTCCTGTCAAACCAATTACAAACATATTACTTCTTTCATATTATTTATAATCTTATTATTCTATATTATGAAAATATTAATTTCCAGTTAATTTATTATTATTCAGTATATTTAATGAAAGTAAAGATGCAATGTTATAAACTGTATTTACAGTTTATAAATTATATTTAAAATTTTTTTATAATAAATTGTAAATATTAGTAGGTTTAAATTAGTAATATGTTGTCACACATACCTAGTGTAGAAAAAATACTTAATGATAATAGAATTATTGATCTATTAGAAAAATATTCTAGAGATTCAATAATTAAATTGATACGTATTGAATTAGAAGTTATTAGGCAAAGAATAGTTGATTCGAATTTAGAATTTAATTATGAAGTATTGATAGATAATTTAATAAATAAAGCTAATAATTTATGGTTAAATGAAATTAAAAATGTAATTAATGCAACTGGAGTGATATTACATACTAATTTAGGTAGAGCCCCTTTAAGTTCAGATGCTGCTGACTCAGTTAGAGACATTTCCTTAAGTTATTCTGATTTAGAGTTTAGCATTAAATCTGCGAAAAGAGGTTCTAGGCAAGAAATAGTAAGTGATATTTTATGTAATTTAACTGGTGCAGAGTCTGCATTTGTAGTTAATAATAATGCATCAGCTGTATTTCTAACTATATTAGCATTATGTGAAAATAAAGATGTAATTGTATCTAGAGGAGAAGCAGTTGAAATTGGTGGAGGCTTTCGTATTCCTGACATAATAAGTAATAGCTCTGCTAATTTAGTAGAGATTGGGACTACTAATAAAACTTATGTACATGATTATGAAACTGCTATAAATGATAAATCTGGTTGTATACTTATGGTACATACTAGTAATTTTAAAATAACTGGATTTACTCACTCTGCTGATATTTCAGATTTAGTAAAATTATCAAGCTCAAAAGGTTTACCGATAATTCAAGATTTAGGTAGTGGTACATTAATTGATACTAGGGATTTTAATCTTGATTATGAACCAACTATTCAAGATAGTATAAAGTCAGGAATTGATTTAGTATTATTTTCTGGGGATAAATTACTAGGTGGACCTCAGTCAGGGATAATTGTAGGTAAGAAGAAATATTTAGATTTAATAAAAAAACACCCTATAGCGCGAGCAATTAGAATAGATAAGTTAAATTTAACAGCATTATCATCTACATTATTACATTATATTAAAGATGAAGCTATAGATAAGATTCCTGTTTGGAAAATGATATCTGCAGACATAGAGAGTTTAAAGGCACGCGTAATAGATTGGCAGAATAAAATAACAATCGAATCAAATATTATTGAAGGACAGTCAACAATAGGTGGAGGAAGTTTACCTGGCCAAATATTACCTACTTATCTACTGTCAATTTCTGGTTTAAAGATAGACTGTGGAGTAAATGAATTTTTTAATAAACTATTGAATAATAAATTTCCAATAGTTGCTCGAATAGAGAAAAACAACATTATATTTGATCCAAGAACTGTTTTAGGTGATGAAGATAGTAAATTAATTGATGGGATAAATTCTGTTTATGCGAATATATAATAATTATAATTTGTATATTATTTTTTACTAGGATTATAAATTATGACTTTATTTGATTTTAATGCTTCTAGTCAATTACTTAGCCATGGTCCTTTAGCACATAGAATGAGACCAATGAATCTAAATGATTTTATTGGACATTCAGACATAATAGGTGACAATTCAATTATAAAAAACGCTTTAGAGAATAATCAGTTATTTTCTATGATATTTTGGGGTCCTCCTGGTTGCGGTAAAACAACATTAGCAAAGTTAATTGGAAATACAGATAATTATATTTTTTCTGAAATGAGTGCAGTTGTATCAGGAGTGGCAGATATAAAAAAACAATTATCTAATGCTCAAAAATCTTTGAGTATGTATTCTAAAAGATCAGTTCTTTTTATTGATGAAATACATAGATTTAACAAATCTCAACAGGATGTCATATTACCTTATGTTGAAAACGGAACAATAATATTATTGGGAGCTACTACTGAAAATCCTTCTTTTGAAATAATATCTCCTTTATTATCTAGATGTAAGCTGTTTGTATTTAATCAATTAAAAGTTGAAGATTTGAAATTGATTGTTGAAAATGCACTTAATAATACTGATAAGGGTATTGGTTCATTAAAAGCTGAAATTGATGCAGACGCATTAGATTTGTTAATTAATATATCTGGTGGAGATGCTAGGATATTATTAAACACTTTGGAAATTGCAGCTCTTTATTCTAAACCAAATAAAGATTCACAAAGACTAATAACAAAGCCTATAATTCAAAACGCAAATCAATATCCATCGTACAACTATGATAAATCTGGAGATTACCACTATAATTATATTTCTGCATTAATAAAGTCTATCAGGGGATCTGATCCAAATGCATCATTATATTGGCTAGCTAGGATATTAGATTCTGGAGAAGATCCTGTATTTGTTAGTAGAAGATTGGTTATTCTTGCTTCTGAAGATATAGGTATGGCAGATCCTAATGCTTTATTACTAGCAATTGCAGGTCAGCAGGCAGTATCTCTAATTGGAATGCCAGAATGTAGAATTAACTTATCTCAAGTAGTTGTTTATCTATCTACTGCACCCAAGAGTAACAGTGTTTATACAGCTATAAACGAAGCTATGTCTGATGCTAAATATACCTTTAAAGAAGAAGTTCCTTTACACCTACGAAACCCAGTTACTGAAACTATGAAAGATCTTGGATATGGAAAAGGATATAAATATGCTCATGATTATCCAGACAACTTTGCTCAAATGGATAATTTACCTGATAAGGTAAAAGATAAAAAATATTATTTTCCTAGTAATCAGGGTTTTGAGTTAAAGATAATTGAAAGGTTGAAAAAACTTTGGGGTGATAAGTATTTTAATAAATAAATTAATTTGATTTATAATTCTTTTTCATAATACCTGATAATGAATTAAGGGCAAAATAAATATCTTCTGATGATATATCTGAGTGAGTTACAAATCTCCATCTTTTATCTGGTTTTCCACCTTTAATACCAATTTTATTTAATTCATCAGATATTAATTGTGGATTAGGTACCAATAAGTCAAAAAATACTAAATTTGTTGGTAGTTTTTCTGGGCTTATTTCAATTCCGGGTATTTCTTTTAAACCTTTAGCTAATATTTGTGCATTCGTGTGATCATCTTTTAATCTATCAATCATGCTGTTTAATGCAACTATTCCTGAAGCAGCGACTATTCCTAGTTGCCTCATAGCTCCACCTAATGTTTTTCTCCAGTATTTAGCTCTAGAAATAAATTCTTTATCTCCACATATAATTGATCCTATAGGGCAACTCAGTCCTTTAGATAAACAAAAAGTTATACTATCAGCTGAAGAAGTTAATTTTGAAACAGGTATCCCCAAATATACAGATGCATTAAATATTCTAGCTCCATCTAAATGTAGCTTAATATTATTATCTTTCGCTAATTTACCTATGTTATCCGAATATTCTGTACTTAACACTGCCCCACCGCATGCATTTTGGGTATTTTCAATCGATACCATAGAAGTACTTGGATAATTAATACTTTGAGGAGTTTTAATCGCACTAATTATATCATCAGGCTTTAATTCTCCATTTTCTTGATTTGGTATTACATGTATAGATATTCCGCCTAAAGTAGATGCTCCACTATTTTCTCCTCTAAATATATGCGATTTGTTACCAATTATTATTTCATCTCCTCTTTGAGAATGACTCAATATAGAAACTAAATTCCCCATTGTTCCACTGCTGACTAAAAGAGCATCTTCTTTACCAAGTAATTTTGCAGCTAAATCTTCTAATTCATTTACCGTTGGATCTTCACTCAACATATCGTCCCCAAGCTTAGCTGAGTAAATGGCTTCTCTCATTGCTTTGGTTGGATGTGTAGATGTATCACTTCTAAAATCTATTTTTTGCATTTTATTCCTTAATGGTATTAACTTTTTAATAAAAATATTATAAATTATTTATTTGATAATATATTAGCAGATAAATTTGTAAAATAACTAATTATTAGGTTATATTAAAAATAAGTAGAAATAAAAAAATAGGAGAATTTTTTGGAAAATAAAGAAGATAATTATCGGATTGAAAGAGATTCAATAGGTGAATTTAAAGTTCCTAGTGAAGCTTTATATGGTGCACAAACTATGAGAGCTATTTTAAATTTCCCAATAAGTGATTTAAAATTTCCAAGAAATTTTATTAGAGGACTTGCTGAAATTAAATTAGCAGCAGCTGAAGTTAATGTTGATTTAGGTTTGTTAGAGCCTGAAATTGGAGATATTATTGTTCAAGTATGTAGAGAAGTAATAAATGGAGATTTTGATGACCAGTTCTTAGTAGATATTTTTCAAACAGGATCTGGAACGTCTACAAATATGAATTTTAATGAAGTTATTTCAAATAGAGCTATTCAAAAACTTGGAGGAGAAATAGGGTCAAAAACTCCAGTGCATCCAAATGATCATGTTAATCTAGGTCAATCTTCAAATGATGTTATTCCTTCTGCAATACATATTTCTGCATTAATTGGTATTCAAAATGAGTTAATTGGTGTATTGGAAAATTTTCGTGATGAATTAAACAATAAAGCACAAGATTTTATGCCAATTGTAAAAACTGGTAGGACTCATTTACAAGATGCTACACCAATTAGATTAGGTCAAGAATTTGAAGGTTATTCTGGGCAAATAGAGAGAAGGATAGATAAATTATTTGAAGTAGTTAACCAATTATCTGAGTTAGCAATTGGGGGTACTGCAGTTGGTACTGGTGTGAACACTCACCCTGATTTTGCTATGAAAGTATGTAATAAATTGTCTGAATCATTAGGTTTTCCGGTCAATGAAACTACTAACCATTTTCAAGCTCAAAGTACTTTAGATACCATAGTAGAATGTAGCGGAGCACTTAAAACTTTAGCTGTTAGCTTAATGAAGATAGCAAATGATATAAGATGGTTAGGATCTGGACCTAGAGCAGGGTTTGGAGAAGTTGAATTACCTGCTGTACAACCTGGAAGTTCTATAATGCCTGGTAAAGTTAATCCGGTTATTCCTGAATCAGTATGTCAAGTTTGTGCACAAGTTATTGGTAATGATTCTACAATTGTTATAGCTGGACAGTCGGGAAATTTTGAAATAAACGTTATGATGCCTGTTGCTGCATATAATTTATTACAATCTATAGATATATTGTCAAAAGCTGTAGAGAATTTTAATGAACAATGTATTAAAGGATTAAAATCAACATCAAAAGGGCCTTCTATGGTCGAACAAGGTTTATCAATAGTAACAACTCTCGTACCTCATATAGGATATGATGCTTCAGCAAGTCTAGCTAAAGAAGCTCAAGCTTTAGGTAAAACTGTTAAAGAAGTTGCATTAGAAAAGACTGATTTTTCTGCAGATGAATTAGATGTTATACTTGATCCGGAAAAAATGACTAAACCTTCAGATAAACTATAAATATTTTTATTTGTTTAATATTTGAGTTGCTTTTATCTTTGCTTGATCTTTATTTTTGATATTTCCGTCTAACTTTTCATGTAAAAGGTAATCCATAATTTCCTTGATTATTGGTCCTGGTTTAGCTCCAAGTGCGATTATTTCTTTCCCATTTAGAGGAGGAATAGTATCCTTTAATTTATTTAAATATAGATCAATCTTTTGACAAACATTTTCATTGGAAAAATAACGGTTTATTATTATTGCTTCATATTTATATTTATATAGCTGTTTATATATAGAACTATTTTTTAATTTATCTAATTTAACGTTTTGTAATAATTGTTTAATTTCATTTGTATCTCTTAAAGTTTTTATAAATATAGAATCTAAATATAATTTTTCAGCAAAATAAATAATATTTTGTATATTTAAGTTATATATTAATATGCCAATCAAAATTAAATCATCTATATATTCATCTTTAAATTGAAAATTATCAAATATTTCGTTAATTTTTGTATTTAAATTAATATTAGGTTGAATAATATCTAATATTTTTAAAGTATCTAAATACAGTAAAATTTTTGACCTAGAATCTTCTCTTAGAATTTTTATTAATTCATTCTTTATACGGAATCCGGTAATAGAATTAATATTAGATTTAAATTCATTGATTTTAGACAACGTTTGGTTATCTATATTAAAGTTTAATCTAATTGAATATCTAATGGCCCTTAAAATCCTTGTTGGATCATCAGAAAAACTATTGTCATGAATAATTCTAATATTTTTATTATTAATATCATTTATCCCATTGAATGGATCTATAATGTTACCTAAACTTGCTGGATTAAGAGATAATGCCATTGAATTTATAGTAAAATCTCTTCTGTAAAGGTCATCATCTATAGAACATTTACTTGTAATTTTAGGTAGAGATCCAGGTGAAGAATAAACTTCTTTTCTAGCTTCGGTGATATCTATAATATTATTATTTACTTTTAGTTTATAAGTGAAAAATTGGGATTTGAATATTATTTTACCACCTAAATATTCTGAAAGATTTTGTACTAAATTTGAATCTCCATTCACTAAGGTTAGGTCTATATCTTTTGGTCGTTTATTTAATAATATGTCTCTTAAACATCCACCAACAAGAAATAAGCTTGCTGAGTTACGTTCAGTAAACTCTCCACATTTGATCAGTAAATCAAATATTTGAGTTGATAAGCATTCATTTAATCTTTTAGAAATATTTATTTTTGAGTTATTCATATTTATTTTTAACACTTTTAATAATTACAAATTTATGTAATTTGATTATAATTAAATTAAATTATTTGGGTCAATTCAAATAAATTATAAAATACTGAACTAAGAGTTATATAATGTTAGATATTTTTAAATATTGCTATCAATGTGGTAAATCACTATCTTACAAGAATATAGACAATAACAATATCCCTTATTGTGATAAATGTGAAAGGTTTTTTTATTCTGACCCAAAACTAGTTGTAGTTGTTTTAGTGGAACATAATTCTAAATTAGTGTTAATTAAACGTTCTTTTGAACCTGCTATGGGTAAATGGTGCTTTCCTTCTGGTTATGTTAATAAAGGTGAAAAAGTTGAAAAAGCTGCAATTAGAGAAGTTAAAGAAGAAACAGGTTTAGATATAAAAATAAATCAATTTATAGGATTATATTCATCAGATAATAATCCTGTAATAATTGCAGCGTTTTCAGCAAAATCAATTGGAGGTAAACTATATTCAGGATATGAGACCGATGCTGTTGATTTAATAGAAATAGATAGTTTATCTGAGTTCCCTTTTGAATTTGATGAAAAGATTTATAACGATTATTTAAATATTATAAGATTAAATAATTGAGGAGTTATATGACACAAGATATACATTTGACTCAATTAGCTAATTCTGGAGGTTGAGCCTCTAAATATAGTCAAAAAGACTTAGCGCAGGTTCTGCGTCAGATTAGCAATGAATTTGATGAAAATTTAATAGTAAGTAATTCTTCATTTGATGATGCTTCAGTTTATAAATTAAATGAAGATATTGCTCTAGTAACTTCTGTTGATTTTTTTCCTCCTATTGTAGATGATCCGTATGATTATGGACAAATATCTGCAGCTAATGCTTTTAGTGATATATATGCAATGGGAGCTATTCCTATAAGTGCATTAAATATTGTAGGGTTTCCAAATGACCTTACAGAAGATATTCTTGTAGAAATATTGCGTGGAGGCAACGATAAAGCTAAGGAAGCTGGTATTGTGATTTCGGGTGGCCATACTATAAAAGATAAAGAGCCTAAATATGGATTAAGTGTTACAGGTATTATTAAGCCAGGAGAAGAAATAACAAATTCTAATTCAAAAGTAAAAGACGATATTATTTTAACTAAACCTATAGGCACTGGTATTATTACAGCAGCTCATATAAATAAGACGGTGAGTGAATCAACTTTACATTCAGCTATAGATTCAATGAAAAAGTTAAATAAAGATGCTTCGTTAATTATGAAAGATATTGGTGTTAACGGATGTACAGATATTACTGGCTTTGGTTTATTAGGTCACTTATATAATTTGTGTAAATCGAGCAATGTTACTGCAAATATAGATTTTAAATCTGTACCTTTTTTTGATGGTGTTTTTGATTTACTTAAGAAAAATGATTTTCCTGGAGGTAGTAAAAGTAATTTTGATTTTTTAAATGATTTTGTAAAATGGAATAATATTATAGATAATAAAAACAAATTGCTTTTATGTGATGCTCAAACTTCTGGAGGCTTATTGATTACTTTACCTAAGTCAAAATCTAAAGATTTAATTGATAGACTAAATAGTTCGGGGATAAATAATGCTGCAATTATTGGTGAGGTTTCTAAATTGAGTAATGATAGTAAATATATATCAGTTGAAGGCTAATATATAAATGTTTGTAGAACACATAATAAATATTTTAAATAATTGTTTGTTAGATTTAAAAAAAGAAGGTTTATCTATTGAATTTGAAATAGATAAATCTTTATTGGAAAAACCTCAAAAATCTATTCATGGTGATTATGCTTGTACAATTGCTATGAAATTTGCTCATAAATTAAATTTAAAACCTATAGATTTTGCTAATAGTATTGTTGAGAAAATAAATAGCGATCATATTATTGATAAAGCTTGGGTACAGCAACCAGGTTTTATTAATTTTTCAATTAAGAATTCTGCATTAGTTGACCAGGTAAAGAAAGTTATTAAAGAGGGGGAAAAGTTTGGGGATATTATTAGAGATACAGCAGAAAAAATTCAAATAGAATTTGTAAGTGTTAACCCTACTGGTCCTTTACATGTTGGACATGCGAGAGGGGCAGTTATAGGAAGTACTTTGGCTAATGTATTAGAATCAGCTGGTTATATAGTTGAAAGAGAATATTATATCAATGACGCTGGCAAGCAAATTAAATTATTTAATGATAGTTTATTTGCTCGTCTTCTTGAGATACTAGGAAAAGAAAATAAATTTCCAGAAGATGGTTACGTAGGAGCATATGTAATAGATATTGCAAAACAATTTATAGAAAAAAATAATGAGAATTTTGAAATATTTGATGAAAAGGATATTTATAATAAATTATCTAAATTCGGTATGAACTTTATATTAGATTCAATCAAGGAAGATATGAAGGAATTAAAAGTAAATTATGATGTTTGGTTTAGTGAAAATGATCTTTATAAAAATGGTGATTTTAATGCATCTATAGATCTTTTAAGACAAAATGGTTCTCTAATAGATTCTGAAGGCGCAGTTTGGTTCAAAACTGAGAATGATGATAATAATAAAGTTGTAATAAGAAGTAATGGTGATCCAACTTATTTTGCTTCAGATATTGCATATCATTACAATAAATTTATTAAACGTAAATTTAATAAAGTAATAGATATATGGGGTGCAGACCATCAAGGTCAAATTCCTTTTATGAAATCTATGATAGAAAAAATTGGTATAGATAAAAACAATCTAAATTTATTGATTTATCAGTTAGTTACCTTAAAAAGAGGTGGAGAAGTAGTTAGAATCTCTAAGCGTACGGGAGATTTAATTACTTTTAAAGAATTACTTGAAGACGTTGGCCCAGATGTTTGTAGATTCTTTTTCTTATCGAGATCTTCTGAAAGCCAGATGGAATTTGATATAGATTTAGCTAAAAAAGAGTCTGAAGATAATCCTGTATATTATATTCAATATGCTTATGCAAGGATTTGTGGGATTTTAAGGTTAGCAGATGAAAAAGGAATTGATTATTCTAATCCAGATTTGAATTTAATATCAGATAATTCTGAATTAGATATGATTAGAAAAATGATTGCATTGCCAGAGGTTATTTTAAAAATATCTGATACTCTTGGACCTCATCAATTAACACATTATGCTATGGAATTTGCAAATAGTTTCCATTTATTCTATCAAAATTGCAGAGTAATTTCTGATGAAGATTTAGAGATAAGTAAATCTAGGTTAAGTTTAGTTTTATCAGCTAAAATAATATTGGCAAAATATTTAACATTAATGGGATTAAATAAACCTGAGAGAATGTAGAATAATATTAAGACTCTAAGTTACCTTCTTTTTTATATCTAATTGCTCTTTTAGCATATGCCTCTGAAGTATTTTTAATTAAATCAATAAACTTTTGGTTGATTTCACTTCTAATTTTACCAGGTACTCCCATTACTATTGATTTTGCTGCGATAGATTGTTTATCGGGTAATACTGTTCCTGAAGCTATTAAAGAATCACTTCCAATAACAACTCCATCATTAACAGTTGAACCATTTCCAAGTAAAACCCTATCCCCTATTTTTGCTGCATGACATAAAACTTTGTGCCCAATTACAACATTGTTACCTATTTCTACATCAGCATCTCCATGTAGTACAGAATTGTCCTGTATACATGTGTTTTTACCAATAGCTATTTTACCTGCATCTGCTCTAATTACTGCTCCAGGCCAAACGCTAGAACCTGCACCAATTTCTACATCCCCAATAATGTATGCGAACTCACTAATAAAAGCTGTGGGGTCTATTTTTGGTGTTTTGCCGTCTAAAGATCTAATCATGTTTACTCCATTTATTTTTTATTTTGCTGTCCAGCCTAAATCTATTGTGTAGGAGGAGCCAGTTATTTTTGATGCTTTATCCGATGCTAGAAAAAGTGCTAAATTTGCAATTTCATCTGGTTCAATTAATGATTTAATTGCAGCTGGACCTAGGGCGATTTTTTCAATAAATTCAGATTCTTTAATATTTAAAATCTTTGCTTGATCTGCAATTTGTTTTTCAGTCATATTTGTTTTTACATAAGCAGGACATATCGCATTAGATGTTATTCCATATTCACCTACTTCTAATGCTATTGTTTTTGTTAAACCAATTAAACCATGCTTGGCAGATATATATGCTGATTTAAAAGGACTAGCAACTAATCCATGTATAGATGAAATATTTATTACTCTACCCCACTTATTAATTTTCATATTGGGTAAAAGGTGTTTTATAAGTTGAAAAGGAGTAGTAAGCATAATTTGTATCATTGAGTTCCATACTTCGTTATCATAATTTTCAATTTTTTCAACTTTTTGGAAACCAGCATTATTTATTAATATATCAATTTTTTTATGATCTTTTTTTATTTGATTGATTATATTTTCTGTTTCAACTTGTTTAGATAAATCTGCATGATAGAAGTCACCATTTAAAGATTTGGCCACTTTTTCTCCATCAGTATCTATATCTAATATAATAATTTTGGAATTATTTTGGGCAAAATGCTCTGCTAGTGATTTTCCTATACCTGATGTACCACCAGTAATTAGAGTAGTTTTATTATTTAATTCATACATATATTTTCCTATTTATAGTTATTTTTTGGTAGTTTGACTCTGGATATTATTTTTTGAAAGTTGTTACCTAAAATATTTTCTCTAGATTTTATGCTTAAATCTTCCCAAATTACCCAACCTAATTGTTGCCTTGGGTCTCTCATAGGTTGATCAGTTCCGAATATAATCTTTTCATCCCCGATTAAATCATTCAAATATTTTATAGACCTGCTTGGTACATTTGTAAAAGTTATTTCAGCGAATACATTCTTTGTTGAATTTATACACTCTGCTACTTCATCTATATATTTGTAGGAAGCGGCTGAGTGAGCTATTAACCAACTTACATTTGGATATTTATTTGCTAGTCGTTTAATGGCATCTAATCCTCCTGTGTGTGGGGATTCAAAAGTATGCATTAAAGCATAGAGGTTATGATTATTTCCAAATTCCCACCATTGATCAAATGCAGGATCTTCATATGATAGATCCATTTGTACATATGGTTTCATACCTATGAAACCTTGTTTTAAATATCTTAATTCAATTTCACTCGAAATTTCTTCTTCTGACATATGTGTAGGATCAATTACCGCTACGCCAAAGACTTCTTCTTTAAAATTTAGCATAGCTCTACTAACTATTTTATTTCCATCTATTGCATCAGTACAAACTGGACCATTCCAAGTCATCATTGCTATTTGGTCTATACCACACCATCTATTTAATTCAATTACACCTTTTGCATCTCCATCTAACATAATTGGGCCAAGTGGAGATCCACTCTGCCCACCTTCATGTAGTATATGAGAATGCGCATCAATAACATGAGATGAAATAGGTATACCTTCTCTAGCTAATTCAATAATTTTATCGTCTCTAAGTTCATTTGGATTTATATCTATAGGTTCTAAGCCTTTTAATAGACGACTTAGGTTCTTATTAGCTATTTGTTCTTTAGATTTATCTGATATTTGAGCATAATCTATATATGCTCTTGCAGCTCCAGGCGACCTAGAAGTCATTCCTGATCCAAATAACAGTCTTTGGTCTCCAAAGTCTTCGACATATTTTTCTATACCTCTATTAATTTGATAATCAGAGAATTCTAAATGTAGATTTTCATGTAAACTCATTAGTTTATGTATGTGTTGTTGCTGAAACCAATAGTGATTTGTAAATAAAACAGGTAATGATTTATACCTATTTAGAAATTCGTGAAAGAATGAGAATACATCATTAGCACCCCATGCTTGCATATTTCTAATGCTTCCAACTTCCATTAAGGTAAGTATTTTATTGTTCTCTAAAGAATCCAGTGTTTCACCCATTAAATCTTTATGTAAAGAATAACTTCCAGGTACTAACCTTACTGCTCTAATTTTATTTTCATTCATAGATTTAATCATATCTTCAGATTTAGAAAAAAATCCTGGGTCTCCTATTGGATCTACGCACCATGATCCGAATAGTATATCTGAGTATTCTTCAATTTCTTTCAATAATCTAAGATTTCCATACATAGATTCGTAATGAATAGCAGATGAATGAGTTACTAACGCTCCTGAAATCTCAGCTAGTTTCATATCCTCCAATAAATGTGTAGTTGACCATCTCTCTTTAGGATGTTTATGAGGCCTCGGCCCTACTATAGAGTTACAATCAAAATATTTTAAATTTTTCATATTTACCACCACATTGGAGCGGGTGATGGGGATCGAACCCACGACATCCTGCTTGGGAAGCAGACACTCTACCACTGAGTTACACCCGCGTGCTTTTTATTGTTTAATAAATGAAAGATTATAGTATTATATACTTTTAGCTTATTCAAATTTAGATGAGGAATATATGAATGTAAATAATAAATCTATTAAATTAGGATTGATTGGTCTTGGTAATTGGGCTAAAGAAGCGTATTTGCCTATATTACTTGGCAGAGATGATGTAGAAATTTTGGCTGTTTCAGCTAGAACTGATAAAACTTTAGATATTGCAAAAAATATTATTAATAAAGATATTAAATTATTTAATAATTATAAAGATTTGATTGAGCAATCAGATATAGAAGCTGTATTTATAGGAATACCACATACAGATAGTGCACAGGTAGTAATTGATTCTATTGAAAATGATAAACATGTTTTTGTTGAACCACCATTATATTTTGGAGATAAATATGATTATATAAATAATTTAGTTACATCAAAAAATAAAGCGATTCATATTGATGTAGAGCTAAACTTTTTACCCGTTATCTTGAAATGTAAAGAAATAGTAGATTCAGGAGATTTGGGTAAAACTTTAAGTTCTAAAATAGAACTTAAAGTTGATTGGAGTTCTGAATTAGATTTTAACATTGAGCAAATGAAAAATTATGTAATTGAACTTTCAACTTGGTATGTACCTGTAACAGATATGTTTACTTCTGCAGATATAGAATATGCAAAATATATAAATTCTAAAAATAATTTTGATATTGGTTCAATTGAAGTTAAATATGAAAATGGATATATAGGTGAATGGAAATTTAATTTAAAAGAGCATCCAGGAATGAATTTAACTTTTGAAATTTTATTTGAAAATGGTTTTATTAAATGTGATTTATCTACGGGTGATTTAACTATAATAGATGAAAATAAAAACGAAACAACTCAATCTATACCAGCAAAGTTACCTGTTTTTGCTTTTGCAGGTATGCAAGAAAGTGTAGATATGTTTTTAAATTCAATAAAAACAAAATCTAATACATTTGACTTAAATAAATATAAGAATATTAAAGATATACACTCTAAATTGTATTCATACTGCGAGTTAAATGAACCTATATAATCTGGCTAAAGCATTCTGAAGATCCTGATTTTTCAAAATCTTCAATTAAATTTCTCATTTTATCAGGGACTAATTTAGATTTACCTATTGATGAATCATAATCAACATATATTAGTTCTATCGAAGTTAAATGTTCTTCTGTATCAGCATTATATATCTCTATTTCTTGAGTAATACTAGTTTTACCTATTTTGGTTATTCTAGAGAAAATGTGTAAAATATCTTCAACTTTTGCAGATTGTTTGAATTCAATAGTCGCTTTAACAAGTGCTGTATCAAAATATTCTCGACTAGTTTTATTGTATAGCTTTATACCTAAATTCCTATAATATTCTGATACAGTTATTTCACCGTATTCAAGGTATTTAGCGTTAAATACTATTTCTTGTGGATCTACTTCTGCCCACCTAACTCTGACTTTAAAATTAAAATTGAATCCATTTAGCTTCAAAATTTCATTACCTACCTTGCATTATTTTTCACCTAAAGATATACTCTCTGACGTGAGTTTGCAACCGAATAAAAAATGTAAAATAATCCATAATTCTCAGATGGAAGTAGAAGTTTCATCTGGTAGTATGACACGTAAAGCTGGTATTTCTGAATCACTTGTTGGTGCAAAGAATATACACTTAGCTATTTCTACGCTACCCCCTGGGGCTAGTGCCACTCCCCATTATCATGTTAATTGTGAGACTGGTATTTATATTATGAATGGAAATGGTAGGTTTTTAACTGGACCTAACCTAGATGAAGATAATAGAATAAAGGAAGGTGATTTTATTCATGTACCTTCTGGGGCAGTTCATCAACCTATTAATGATAGTGATACAGAAGATTTAGTTATGGTAGTTGCTAGAAATACACCTACTGAAATAGTGATAGAATACGAAAAAGAATAATGTATGTGGGCCAGTAGCTCAGCTGGTTAGAGTGCAGTCCTGATAAGACTGAGGTCCCTGGTTCGAGTCCAGGCTGGCCCACCACTTCTTTAGGAACTTCAATTACTACTTATTTTTCTACAATAACTTCTTTAATAACTTCTACTTCTTGGGTAATTATTTGTGGTGTAGGTGTAGGGATAATTGCTAATCTAGCTTCAACGGTAGCATCAATATCAGCAGTAGACGCACCTGTAGCTTGTCCAGTGGCACAAGCGGGGATAAGGAAGAGTAAACCAATTGCTAATAGATATTTAACTTTCATCCCCTTAAACCTCTCTAGGAGTTGTTTTTATTGTTCCAGAAAGTGTGTCGTACACACTTTGAGGGATAGGAGTTAATACTCCACCATTATTAGTGGATTTAACTACTGAATCATTTAATGAACCTTCTATTACTGTATTCAATAAAATCGGTTTATTCGTTGTTCCAAACTCCTCATCTAAAATATTAAAGTCTATAAAATGTACCCATTGCCTATCTGATACATTACTAATCTGTGTTTCAAAAAAGTCAGCTTGTTCACCTTCTAAACAGATATAATAGGGGTCTGTTATTTGTACTTCTGCCCATCCTAAAATATCAATATTACGATTCCCAATATCTTTTTTTAATGCCATACTATCTTTACGACTCTTAAAAAAAAGAAAAATCAGTTTATCGTTTTTTTGTAAGTTAAATATTTGCCTAGTCACGAAGGATTTGTTGGCAAATGCCCAAAAATATTGTTTCGTAGAATCTCTCATTCTTTGAAAATTATCTAAAGCTGGTTCTCCACGCAAAGCTACTAACCATTTATTAGAACTTTCGGCTGAAATCCCTTTACTTGCTAACGAATCACCAGTAAGCGTAAAAATTCTTCGTGCCATCCATTCTTGGAAATATACAGGTTCGATTTCAACACATGGAACTTCAACTTCAACATCTTTATATAACACTACCAAAAAGCCATTATTATTTTTTATATACTCAACTTGATGTTTAGCTTTAAAATCACTGGATTTCCATTTTATTTCTACAGGGATGTAAGGCTTATAACCTTCAAAATATAGAGAGAAGTCTTGTCTATACCCTGATTGATTAGTTTTACTAGAATCTTCTGGTACTACAAGTTTTAGTTTGGATGTTTTTATTTCATCCCCTAATCCATCTGGTATTAATTTCTTTTTTTGAAGACCAGCAGAATAAAAATACAAAGCTTCTAAGTAAAATCGATGAAGTAATTTTTCATTAAATGGATTTCTATTTAATGATTTTTTTTGGCTTCGTATTGTTTTGCTATTCATACTTCACCTTAACGCTAATAGATATTTAACTTTAGCAAACATTTAGTTATTACTTTCGATTAGATATCACATAATATTTATATTAAAAATATAATGTATTTTCAAGAGTAAAACTACCTAACTAATTAAATCTAATTAGATAAATATAATCTATTTACGTTTATATTATAAATTACAAATAAACACTTTTATAAAAAGAATAGAGCATTAAATTGCAAATACCATCCCCTTAGGGGATGAAGTCAGTTTAGGTTGACGACTACCCTCGACTGTTATTATAAATTACCCTCACAATGATACCTGCCTTAATATAATCTAAGAGGCTCTAGGGTGCCTATATAGCGAAGGTAATATACATACAATTAATACCCTAGTTATACTGAAAAAAGATGGGACTCCTAACCATAAAGTAGGGTCTTCTCTACAGAGTAAAATTTTCAATAATTGGACTTATGCTATCTAAATTGACAACATTAGTTATACTAAGCATAAATAAAAAATGCAGGAGAGTAAATTATGTGGGAGAAAATTGGTGGCATAATTGGATTCTTGGTGGTTCTAGTCGTATTAGGTGTTGGATTGTACATATTTTACCAAGTGATGATGGGTTGGGAGGCGTGACCCAAGTAGAGTAAAAATCCTATTCTTTCTTATACTGTAATAGTTTCTCTAGGTACTATAACCTCTTCATCATCAATATCATTAGTAATAACATTTTCCAAGTAAGATTTAAAGTTTGGTCGAGAATCTATCATTTCCATTAGTCTATCCATAAATCCTGTTTCTTGCTTTAATATCTTTTCCATTGTTCTTCTAGTAAATTTACTCTGCATATATTCTTCCTCCTCATTGAAATAATTACGATATACCAATAATAATTCATTTAGCGTAGTATCTTGTGGTTTATAAATTGATTTAGTTTTAAGCATATTCCTCCTAAAGTATTTGTATAAATATAGTTAAGTATTAATAGACAACTATTCATAGAATAGAGTATATACATACTAAGTGTTTAGGTAGAGTAAGTGTTTAATAGGTTCAACAAGTTGAACAAGAACTAGAGAGGGATTAACCTCTTATAATCTATTATACTCAAGTAATGAATATTTTCTTAAGGATTTATGTTAAGGCTTTGTTAAGGTTTTAGGGTACGTCTAAATAGATGTTCTGGACGTAACATATTTATCAATAATATCTTTATCTTTTATATCCCCAAAATCATTATGTTCGTCCTTAAATTCAATAACAGAAATATTTAAATTGGCTTCTTGTAATTTCCCAATAGCTGAATTTAATCCCCTATTACCAGTTTCATCATTATCGTATGCTAAACATACTTCTTGAGGATTAAGTTTTAGTAATTCGTATAACTGTGATTGAGACATTCCTGAAGCTACAGTAGCAACAACAGCAACTGAATTATAGCCAAAGTAATTTAACCTAATAGTATCTAATGGCCCCTCAACAATTATTAAAGGGTTAGTATCTACTACTTTGTTAATACCAAATAAGTGATTACCATTACTGAATTTATTTTTAACCATATACTTCCCAGCTTCTGGATTGCTTTCCAAATATTCAGGGGTATTGCGAATCATATGTCCAACTTCCACACTATCTCTATTTAAATAAGGTAGGTAAACAGCACCTTCTTTAGATGTTTCTTTACAGTCAAAAGAGATAAGATGATTCCAGTCAAATCCTCTTTCAGTAATTATCCAATGGTCTTTTGATAATTGTTTTAATTCTATAGCCGAATCAATCTTTCCTTGTTTAACAGGGACAATATTTTCTTGTGGGATTACATCTGTTTGTTTAGCTTCATCTTTAGTTAAGTATTTATTTTTTAATTCAAACCAATCTTTACCAGTTCGTTTCATAATTAGAGTAGGAAATTGACCGATTTTTCCACAGGCTAAACAATGCCACATATTCTTTAACCAACTATATCTATCTAGTTCAATGTTTGGTCTATTAACATCATCATGAAAAGGGCAAAATATTTTATTACCACTAGCAATCTCAGGTATGCAATCACTTAATGCAGATTTCCAATCTATCTGTCCAATTTCTTTTTCAATATCATAATCACCCTCATTCTTGAATGCCTGAATATCAGATTGAAAGAAAGCATATATATCATTAAATCGTTCATTAGTAACATGGGTAGGTATATTGCATAGGTAGCCATTCCCAAGCATTTTTATGTTGTTATTCAAATATTTAAGATTAGCTTCATCTAGCTTATTCCATTTGTTCTTATTAGTTACATAGGAAATCATGAAGTTAACTATTCCATACGCAAGCTGGCAAGAACAATAATTATCCATATGAGGTTTAATATGTTTTAGCTGTCCCTCTCTTGTTGCTTCTTTCTTTTGGTGAGGTTCTTCGTAACTTGCTCTATACTTAGACTCATTTTTATTACGATATTCATATATATTTATTAGATGAGTTATTAAATCATCAGGTGCATACTTTTGATTCCAGCAAGCTTCAAATATTTTAAATAGTTCCCTAGCATTCAACTGGCATAAATTTCCTCTTTCTCTAAAAGTACCAATTAACCAATCTACTTCATAGTCATAACTTCTTTTATTTTTAAGCATAATATTTACCCTCTACTTTCCTTAACCCTATCTATTTATATATTGCGACTTTAGGGCGAGATGAATATTTATCAAACCTATTATTACTCTCTATAGATAGATGAGGTCTATTGGGTTGACTGCCTCCCATTACTTCACTCATCAAGTCTTTATTTTTGTTTCTTGTTTCATTGATAGGCTTTGCATATATCTTCTGGGTAATGGTGCTATCAGTATGCCCAGCCCACTGCCTAACTACTTCAAGGTTCGTTCCATTATCAAGGTTATAAGAAATAAAGAACTTTCTAAATTGATGTGGTGTTTTGATATCGAAGTCAGGGTATTGTTCAAGCAAATGCTTTCTTGCCCTATGGAAATGCTTCTCTCTAAGGTTGTTAGGGCGAATAGGATTATTTTGTGTATTTAATGTAACGTATCCAGTTTCTTTACGGATTTTTAAAAGAAATGGTTTTAATAATGTTGGATAAGGTACATATCTTATGCTAGCTTTAGTTTTAGGTTTAGTTAATTTCCCCTTATCAGTTATTTGCTGGTGGACATAAATGACGTTTTCGTCAAAATCTATATCCTCCCAATTCAGAGCTAATGCTTCCGCTATTCTGAGACCACATAGAGCCATAAAGCTAAAGACCAGAAATAAATGAGAATCTATAAAGTAATCTAAAAACCTTTGAACTGAGACAAGACTAATAACTGGCTCTGTATCAAACTCTTTATCTTTCGCTATTTCTCTACTAAGGTCTTTTTGAACTAATTTTGAAATAGGATTTACTTGCAACCCTCTTTCTCTCTCAACATGCCAATTCATTATTGAGTAGAGTCTTTTATTGACTCTTTGAGCCATTTTTACACTATTATTTTTAGATTGTTCTTTAACTTTATCTGCTAATTTAAAAGCAAAGGCTGTTGTAACTTCTTTCATTTTGGTTTTACCTATATAAGGTAGTAAATATTTATTAACTAACCATGTATATTCATCAAATGTCTTTTCAGTACATGTTGCTTTTATAAAATATAACCATTCAGAAATTTCATCTTTTAAAAGCATTTCATCTAAAAGGTTTTCTTCTGGTTTATCATTGTGAAAATTATCATATTGGATATTTGATTTTCTTTCCCAATCCAGCTTATTTTTCCCATAAACCATTTTCCAGCTACGGTCAGGCATAAGAGCTCTCTTCGTAAAATAACGTTGCCCATTTATAATCTGTATATTTTTTTTCTTACTGCTCATCTAAAATCTACCCCCTTACTTCTTTTTTGCCACAATTAAATTCTACCACAAAATTATGTAACATGTCAAGATGTTTACCTCTTTAAAAACATTAATGTATTAAGTATGTTTTGATGATATTTTATATTAAGATAAAAGATTTTAAGACGTTTACATTACTTTTATAGTTTTTATAATTCACATAAATTTAAGACGTTTTTTTATGTTGTCTATGGAGCAAGACCAATCTAAATTTTAAAAGCGTTTAAAGGCGATTCTAATACGTTTTAAGGCATATATTATTCAAGAGGTATTAGTTGTTTCAAAAGAATAGTAAGTGAAATTAATTATAAAAAAGATGCTGAGAGAGAAATTAGAATAAGAAAAGCGAATTATATTTAAGATGCCTATAAATGAATACAATCAGATAGAATTGTCATAAAAATTGTCATAAAAGGTGTTTTGACTCATCTGTGACAGTTGGAAAGTTTAATAAAAACACTTATAAATTCATGTAAAAACAGTACCTAATTGGGGAGAATTAGAAGCAATTTAGATTAATCACTGATATAGTAATTATAAAAAAATAGCGGGTGTAACTCAGTGGTAGAGTGTCTGCTTCCCAAGCATACTGTTTATGTAAGATGTTCATAATTGTTACATATTTAACCTTTTAAAGCTACTGTTATAACAATTGTCATAGATAAATTGTGTACAATATGTGATATCCTAAGATATTATGACTCAGAAAAAATATGATGCAGTTAGAATAAGCCCAGAAGCTAAAGCAAAGCTAAAGCAATTGTGTGAGGACAAAAATATCACAATGGCTAAAGGTCTTGACCAACTATTGAATATTGAAGGAGCCTTTACCAATAAAGAAATATACCAAGATGAAATAGATAAAATTACTAAAGACCCACAATTCCAAGAATCAATTGCCAAAGATAGACAAACAGTAATTGATATAGTTCGTAATCAGATTCCAACTAAACCTACTAAACCTCCTAGTGCCATAATTGATGCTTCTATTCTTTATTCATTCAAGCAACTAGGTAAAAAGACATTAACTCGTAAAGAGATTAAAGAATCTGTCATTACAATGATGCAAGAAAGCAAATATCCCACTACATGGGCTGAGGTATATTCCAACTGGTGGGAAAACTACCAAAGAAATAAAAGTAAGTTTGAATTGGACTTTGATAATAGACTAAGAAGACTTGTTAAAGATAAATTGATATCTAATGAAGCAAAGTCAGGTGAATATTCTCATAACTTAACTACAAAGCATTGGGATTATGTGGAGCAACTAGCAACAGGTTTTTACCCCCAAATAGTCATAGACAAGATTGCTAGTATTACCTTTAAGTAATTGCTTAACCATATATTCATAATACGATTTGTTAACACTTAAATAAAATTCAAATCAATTTTACTCCATTAGTTATATAGCTATATCTTAACCGATAACAATTATTTTTCATATCACATGATAATTTTTAATATTAACATTTGTATTTTTTCTAAAATAAATATGTTTGTTATTATTTGAATGTTCAAAAGATATACAAAACTCACCTAAAAACTTGTAAACTGTTTGCCCTAATTGATTTTGAGAATGTGCAAACACTATATTGTTTTTTTGATGCTCTTTAATCACTCCAATATCAGAGTTATCCGCTTTTTTCATTTCTATAACTTTTAAGTCATCACTCAGTGAATTATTCCAATCTCTATTTTTATATAATTTAGGAAACCATAAATACTGCGATGTGCCTTTAATATTCCAAATTCCCTTTTGGAAATGTCCGCCTTTGTAACCAAAACATCTTAAGGCATCCCTTATATACAAAAAACTTATGTTATCTTTTATATCTAAATAACCTGTTTTTATATGAATGTCTGGGTCATATTTGTGATAATAATTCCAAGCAACAAACTTTTTTTCTGAAATATATTTTTGTTTTCTTTCAATAATAAATTTCACTAACTTATCAATCTCCAAGTTGATATCTTCAAGTTTTTTATAATTATATTTTTCGTCATACATTTTGATTCTTTTCTCAACAAAATCAGTGGCATCAACAATTTCTTCCATCCTTTTATCATCTAAAATTGAGTGCTCCTTTGAACTGTGTTGCAACTCATCTATTTCACAATATAAATTTAATTCTGGAAAACATAAGTCAGTTAAATATCTTTTATTATCTGAAGTTTTAACAAGTTGCTGACAAACAAATTCTAATTCAGGGTCATTTAATAAGTGAATAATCCTAGTAATCACATACAATTCCCATTTTTTATGCTGTATTTTGGAAAAGTTTCTTAATATGTACTCATCTTTAGATATTTTCATATTTACCTCAGCTAGTGAAGTGGTTATTATTTCAATTTTTTAGCAGCATTGAGAGTTTCATCATCTAAAGCAATAGTAATACAATCCGTTTTTACTCCATTAGTCATTGTTCTTCCATCTAAGAAAATTGAGCCTCTATATTTTTGTTCATTACCTGTTTTATTTTCATCATAACCTGAGTCGAATTCATTTTTTGTAATTATAGATTTACTTTCTATATTAACGAAACTATCAGGTAGAGGGTTATTATCAATAAAGGCATTTTCTATATAAGCATTAGTTAGGGAAACATTAAATCTATTAAACTTAAAAAATGTATTCTCATAAAAACCTTGAATATTTGCAGAATTAGTTATACCTGTACTTACTCCACATATACCTCCCAGATTAATACTTACATCAGTGTTATTAACTACCTTTGTCTTAAAATCACTAACTAAGCTTCTTGTAACACCTGAATCATCTACTAGACTTAATAGACCAATATTAAAAGGATTTTGAATTATATTATTTGGATATAGAGCGTTTAGTCTCCAACGGGAAGTATCAGTATTTTTCAATTTAATATCTATTTTTTCAGCACCTTGTTTCATCTCTATGAAATGCAAAAATACATTATTAGAGTTTGGCAATATAACATAATTTCCAGAAGGTTTTAATTCATCAGAAATAGTAGATATAGACTGAGAACCAATTTTAAAATTTTGATTATCTATATAAGCTGCTTCAAATTCCATTGAATAGGTTACAGGAAAATTATTAGGGTTTTTTACTACAATCAAAATAGGTAAATACGGTATTTCAAATTTTTTAGCAATATTAGCTGTTTCCCAATCAATGTCTACTGGAAGAAGTTCAGCAATAGGTGTTGGCGTGGGGGTAGGGGTAGATATTAGCTTTAACGATTCAGACAACTTGAGAGTTTCCTCATCATACGTAAAAAAATTGCATTCAGTTTTCAATCCAGATTCATTAGTTGTACCATCAAGCAATATTGAGCCTGTGTACTTATCTTCATCTAATATTTTTAGATTCTGTATGCCGTTATTGGTGAGTTCATCAAAATCAATATTGAATCTAGAAAAAACATCATATTCAGATATTTTGATTTTCGTATTTGCTTTAATTCGTGGGATAAAAGTATTATTTTTATAAAATTTTACTTCAGTAGAACTAAGATGAGTAATATCTGGGAATTTTGTGGATACTATCTCCAAAGGCCTTTTTACTTCACAATAACCATGGACCGATATATCTATATCAAAATCATTCTTTACCCATTCTCCATCTAGTTTTAGTAAGCCACTAAAAAAAGGATTCGGAATCGGATTATAGTTAGCGTAGTCAATGAGAGCATCTTCGCCACCAACATAATAATTGAGATAACCTCTGTCAAACTCTAGACCATACTGTCCTGGAATTAAAAATACTGACTTGCTAAAAGGCTCCGTCAAGATAAGAGGATAGTGGCCCCATGGGCCAGGTACAATTTCCCAACTATCCAACTCTGTCTTACCGTACTTTAAGCCTTCCTCATCGATTAAGTCTTTTTCCAATCCAAAATCAATAAATATATATTTATCCATTGGATTATCGATAACAATTAATTTGTCATCAAAATTGATTGTAGGCGTAGCTGTGGGTATTGGAGTAGCTGTAGGCGTAGCAGTAGGGGTTGCTGTTGGATATCTATCTATACCATCATCATGTATTGCTACACATTTTTCACCATCTGTAAAAGTATAGTCATCTATTTTTATCATCTCCAAGCCTCGTTTTTTACATTCTGCTATGTGCCATTCTGTTAAAGTCTTTACTGTAAGTGGAAGTGGTGTTGGAGTTGGTGTTGCAGTCGGTGGTATTGGCACAGGAGTTGGAGTAGGAGTAACAGTTGGGGGTATAGCTGTAGGAGGCATAGGTGTAGGAGTAACAGTTGGGGGTATAGCTGTAGGAGTAACAGTTGGTGGTAACGGTGTAGGTATAACAGTTGGAGAGATAGGTGTAGGTGTTGAGGTTACTTCTTGAATTACTATCTGTGGTGTAGGTGTAAGAATGCTAGCTACCCTCGCTTCAACGGTTGCATCAATATCAACAGCAGATGAACCTGTAGTTTGTCCAGTGGCACAAGCGGGGATAAGGAAAAGAAATCCAATTGCTAATAGATATTTAACTTTAGCAAACATTTAGTTATTACT
>PBKN01000004.1 GCA_002721445.1 Chloroflexota bacterium
AGATCAGATATAGTATATATACCTGGCCCAAATGATGGCGGAGTATTTTCAGTAGGATCAATAACGTGGTCTAGTAGTTTACAATTCAATAACTATGAAAATAATATTTCTACTATTACAAAAAATGTTCTAAATTTCTTCTTGAGATAATATAATTCATTAAAATAATTTATGGAGGTGACATTATGGCAAATGTAATGACTGTAAATGGACCAATAGATGCAAGTAAATTAGGTATAACTCTTATGCATGAGCATATTTATATGGATGCAACTAGAGAAGTAGGAGGGAGAAATGGATTATTAAATGACCCTGAATTAATGTACCAAGAATTGATGTTATATAAAGAAGCAGGTGGAGTTAGTATAGTTGATCAAACTACAGGAGGATTAAGAGGAGGCACTAAAGAAGGTGCTTCAAGAGATTTAATGCCAGAAAAACATTGTATAGCAATAAAAAACATCGCAAAAAAGACAGGGCTAAATATTATACTTGGAGCTGGATGGTATAGAGATCTATATTACCCAGAATATTTACATAGAACTAAGACAAATGAAATTGCTGATGGAATAATTAAAGATATTGAAGTAGGAATGGATGGAACTGAAATTAAAGCAGGTATAATCGGTGAAATAGGCTCTCACACAACTTGGATTTCTCCTGTTGAGGAAAGAGTTTTTCGAGCTGTAGCTCGTGCTCATAAACAAACAAATTTATCAATTGCAACTCATACAGCCGGAATGACTGTTGGATTAGACCAATTAGACTTATTAGAAGAAGAAGGAGTAGATTTAACTAGAGTTACTATTGGTCATTGTCATTCCTATAATAACCACGAATACCATTTAGAAATTGCTCGTAGAGGAGCTTATGTGCAATTTGATAGAATGGGAGAAACAAGTCAATTTGAAAGTGAAACCTGGCTAAATTTAGTACTTAAATTTATAAATGCAGGATTAATAAACCAATTATTAATATCCCAAGATGTATGTGTTAGACAAAATTTAACTGGATATGGTGGTAAGGGTTATGCTTATATAATTACCAAATTAAAAACAAAATTAAAAGACTTCGGTATCACTGAAAAACAATTTAATCAAATTATGATAGATAATCCAAAAAGGGCATTAACAGGCGAATAATCTTTCATTCATTTGCTCAAAAATAGAACTTTATAGTCATATTAGAGATTAATCTTTAATGTTATTATCACCAATAATATAATATAATTGAAAGATAGTTATGCCATCTGTATCAATACCCATATTACTCGGAAACTTGGGCTTTGCCGTTGCTTTATTAGCAATACTTTTTAAAGATATATTGTACCTGCGAATTTTTGCAGTTATGGGAACTTTACTTGTTTATCCTTTATATCTATTTGGAAAAAGTGAAATTTTATGGACTAATCTCGCTTGGTCTACACCAGCAATCGGAATAAATCTAATACATATTATACTTTTGATACGAGATAGAAGACCACTAATTTTAGAAGGTTTAGAAAAAGAAATTCATGATTCTATATTTTATGCTTTACCAACTAGAACATTTAATAAAATTTATCAATTAGCAAAAATAGAAGAACATAAGTATAACTCAATACTATTTCACAGTAATGAATCAATTCACAATTTATATTTAATAATTAATGGACAAATTGAAGTAACTTTAGAAGACGATACTAAAAAAATTGTTTCCAATAACACATTTATAGGGGAACAAGCATTCATTACAGGTAAAACTGCTAGTGCAACTATACGGATATCATCTGAAAAAGCTATGTTATTAAAATGGGATAATATAGCTCTTCATGATGTATTGGATAAAGATATTGCATTAAGTAATACATTTGATTTGATCTTAACAACAGATATAATTCAAAAATTACGCCGTATGGGTACATAATTTTAAGTTTACTTAAATAAATGTTATTCTAAATCCTATCAAGGTTATTTTGAAAGGATTTATATATGAGTAAAGAACTAGCATTTACATCTGCATGGGAAATTCGAGATTTAATTAGAGATAAAAAAGTTTCTCCTGTAGAAATTACAAAGATTTATTTTGAACGTATTCATAGACTTGACTCTCAACTTAATTCATATTTAACTTTAAACGAAAAAGAAGCCTTGGAAAGTGCTGCAAAGGCAGAGAAGTCTATATTAAATGGAGAACCTATAGGAAAACTACATGGTATTCCTATAGGTATAAAAGATTTAGAAATGACTGCAGGTATTCGTACTACTCAAGGATCTTTAATATACAAAGATACTTTACCTACAGCTGATTCTATAGTTGTGGAACGCCTGAGAAATGCCGGAGCAATAATATTAGGAAAAACTAATACATCTGAATTTGGAGCAGTAGGTTTTAATGAAAACAGACTAGGTGACCACTGTAGAAATCCATGGAATACTGAAAGAACTACAGGTGCATCAAGTGGAGGTGCAGGAGCAGCTATGGCTGCAGGTTTATGCTCTTTAGCTACTGGCAGTGATGGCGGAGGTTCAATAAGAATTCCTTCGAGTTATTGCGGTCTTTATGGATTAAAAAATACTCAAGGCAGGGTACCAGTATATAGCGGAATACCAGGCCAACAGTTTCCAAATTTCTTTGCCCAATCTGGTCCTATGAGCAGGTCTGTAAAAGATTCAGCAATCATGCTTGAAGTATTAGCAGGTTATGATTCAAGAGATCCAGCATCATTAAGAGATCCTATTCCAGATTATATAGGATCGTTAGACAAAGATATAAAAGGGTTGCGTTTAGGTTGGTCTTCAGATTTTGGTTATACTAATTCAGAACCAGAAGTATTAGAAATCACATCTAAAGCTGCAAAAGTTTTTCAAGATTTAGGATGTAGCTTGGATGAATCAAAATTAAAACTTGAAGATCCATTCTATGCTTGGTGGACTATATATACGAACCTAGTTAGTACTAGGAATTTTGATATATTGGAAGCAAATAAAGAAAAACTTACTTGGTACATGAAATATGTATTTGAATCAGGAGTAAAGTCTAATGTCGGGAATTACATCAAAGCATTAGGTCAAAGAGATATTATGATATCTAAGTTTGAAGATGAATTTGAAAAATTTGATTTATTATTATCACCAACGATGCCTACAACAGCATTTCCNGTAGACNNNCCTACCAAANTCAATAGCAGGTAAANAAGTATNTCCTAGTCCAGCATTTGGATTTCTTCCATTCACACATCCAATAAATACAATTGGATATACTGCAGCNACNNTTCCNTGTGGNTTTTCTAANGANGGNATGCCTATNGGTTTACANATAATNGGTAAAANNGGNGCTGATGATATTAGTTATGNCAGCATCTTCNGCNTTTGAAAAANCTAAACCNTGGACNCAANATATNCCANNNNTAAGNTAGAATCTATTTTAACCAAGGTCTATATACAACACCATTCTTAATTGTATAGCTATGAGATAAACGCTTATNAGNNATTACNACTTGTGGTAATNCCCAATNACTTGGNCCTATTTTATTTGCTGGNTTCATNTANCTATAAGATGTCCTATCATATAATTTNAATTNNCCTTCTTCTTCATNAAANATAGTAATATCAGCTNTAGNNCCAANNTTTANNGTACCAATTTNANCTTTAGNCATAATNTGTGCAGTTTTATTAGTACATAAATTTANAACATCATATAANGACATTCCCAAATACATAAATTTAGTTAAAGTAGTCAANAAATCAAATACAGGNCCTTCAATATNNCCNATATGTAAATCNCTACTTATATTACTNGGTAATAATCCATTAGNCATTGCTTTATCAGCAGNTTTAAAAGAAAANCCNCCNGCNCCATGNCCAACATCAATAATNATTCCNTTTGANTGAGCCTCNTTCATAGATTCAANAACTTNNCCTGANTTTTCAAGTATNCCATCNCCAATNCCATGAAAAGAATGNGTAANAATATCACCTTCNCGTANCATTTGNATTAATTTAGGTAAAGGNGTAGGACTATTNCCNATATGAATCATTAATATNCCATTAATAGCNTCNGCTAATTCNATAGCACGTTTTAAAGCTTCNANATCATTTNCTCCAGCTTGTACNCGNCCTANTCTNGCNTTAANTCCAATAATTAAATCTCTATNANCTTCNNNAACTTCTANAGTNGAATCATANTCAAACCATTTCATNTTTTCNATTTCNCCATAATTATTAGAAATCATTCCAATACTAGATACATTTAATAATGCATAAATACTTGTTTTNGATTTATCAATTACATGGTTTNTNAAAGCTGGAAAATTTACAGAACCAGTTGANCCAGCATCTAAAGCAGTAGTAACTCCTTTAGATATTAATGTTNAATCNGGNTCTATNCCNTATATTGNTCCNCCCCAAAANGAATGNACNTGNAAATCAATTAAGCCTGGAGNAACTATTTTACCTTTNGCATCNATNACTTCTTTAGCTANTTNATAATCAATNNCNTCNTNAATATCNGCAATNTTTCCGTCTTTAATTGCCAAATCACTNANCTTNTTTATATTTTGAGATGGGTCAATNATANTTCCATTTTTTATTAATAAATCATAATTCATANNTANCTCCTANATCANAGCNTNCANNAAAATNTTTATGTTGNAAGCCATTCTCCATATTCAGNTTGTAAATTTTTNAAAGANTGATTATANACNTCTAANGGAATAGTTTCATAAGGNGACAATANNTTTAANGGCATNTCAANNCCNGNNGCTNTNTTAAACATTTTATCGTAAGCTCCNTCCATAGTTTTAAATNNAAAGGCAGAATTNAGNAANGATTTNATAGCTAAACTAATTTCTAATTGTAATTTAAANAGNTCTTTATAATTTTTTTCTTTNCCATAATTNAAATANTTTTTTATTTTATNAGGNGCNATTGCTGCGAAAGANGACAATAAAGAACACTCTCCATGCAATGANCCAAAAGCAAAATTCTCNTCTCCCAAAAAGTGCTGCAAATCCGTTTNAGTAATTAATTTATAACATTCNGAAGGTGANGCANTAGTAAATTTAGTTGCGACTAAATTTGGNACAGATTCCTGTATTNTTTTATAATCTTCAGTAAGTAATATTCTCCCAGACCTANGTAAATTGTAATGTAAAAAATTACAATCAGAGAAATTACCACATACATCCTTAAAGAAAGTCATATATTCNTTATCATTTAAAGTTCCCCATGGAGGCAAAGGTATNTGAAACATTCTAAAACCTATGTCATANGCAATAGNAATCCTTTCTACAACTTGAACNGTTGACATCCCAATAGNACCTACCATTGTTTTTATATTTGGATTAAGTTTNGTTTCTTGCCAAAATATTTCTGCAATTTCTTTAAACTGTTTATTAGTTACTGCATAGCCCTCACTAGCTGTTCCAAATATATACATATTAGTAAANCCATTATTTATACTNGTCTGTATCTCTTTTCTAAAAANATCTTCTAACAATNTTTCATTGTCTGACCATGGNATTTCACAACTAACTAATATATCCTGAGGATATCTTTTACTAGACATTATTACTCCTAAATTTAAAATAAAATTATTATTATTNGAATTTAAAACATTTATTTTGAAAATTCTATAACTAAATATAAATTTTTCATAAAAAAAGCTTGCAATGATATAATCGAATTGATATATTTCCAGATAAATAATAGATAANAAAANTTTTAATACACAAAATGAAAAGTAGNGCAATTATACAAACTGAAATCGGCGGTAAATTAATACTAGATGATATTGATATACCTTCTCCTAAAGATGATCAAATATTATTAAAAATATTCTCATCTGGGATATGTCATTCTCAGCTACATTTAATGCACAATAATAAACTTGAAAGACCATTACTTCTAGGTCATGAAGCTGTTGGTATAGTTACAAAAATAGGGAAAAAAGTCACCCATTTAAAAGAAGGTGATCATGCAATAATTACATGGGTATATAGAACTCCAAAAAAAGGCAGACCCTCCATTGAGCCTACTGGAGTGAAATATAAAGGAAAATTATGCTCAGGAAACTTTACTTGGGCCGAAGATGTATTAATTAATAGTGAATTTGTTGTACCTATATCTAAAGATCATCCTACAGATATAACATCAATAATAGGATGTGCAATATTAACTGGTGCTGGTGCAGTAATGAACACTGCTAAAGTTAAACCAGGGAATTCAGTAGCTATATATGGAGCTGGAGGAGTAGGTTTAGCAACAATAAAAACTGCATCAATTTTAAAAGCTGATCCTATAATCGTTGTAGACATAGATGATATAAAACTTAAATTTGCTAAAGATTTTGGAGCAACTCATACAATAAATTCATCTAATGTAGATCCAATCGGAGAAATTACAAAACTTACTAACGGAGGTGTAGATTTTGCTTTTGACGCTATAGGGTTAAAAATTACTAATGAACAAATATTACCTTCAGTTAGATCTGGAGGTAACAGAGCGGATAATACAGGCGGAACTGCAATACTAATTGGCCTGCCTTCTCAAAATATGAACTTAGACCCAGGTCTGTTTGTTTACGGACAAAGGCAATTTAAAGGAAGCTTAGGTGCTATATATCCTGAAAAAGACTTTGAAACATTTTTAAGATGGAATAAAGAAGGTAAATTCCCATTAGAAAAATTAGTAACAAAAAGATATAAACTTGATCAAATGAATGAAGCTTGTTCAGATTTAAAATCTGGAAAAATTTTTGGTAGAGCTATAATAGATTTATAAATTGTTGCTATTATTCTAATTTATCTGCATTTTCAGCGACTTTACGAAAAGCGTTTACATATTGGTCAATTATTTTAGGACGATAATGTTTAAACCAAGGAACATCAAAAGCTAAATTAGGTAATATTTCTGAAACAGGTAAGCTCCCTTTATTTATTTTATTCTTACCTCCTGAATTAGCTACAAATGTAGGGATTCCATGTCCGTATATATCTGCTTCATTTATTACAGGATGCTCATGCATTAACACATTTAGCCCAGGTTTTGTTAATACACCTTCTGCTCTTAGAGCTTCACAAAACTTATCTATATTCAACTCGCCTAACTCCTCTGGTATATATAACCCTTTGGGAGAATACCAACCTCCTTTTGTATTACCAGAATCTTTAGGAGGCCTATGTGAACGAATACCTGGAACTCCTTCTAATTGATCCCAAAAATAATTCATAGCCTTCTGAATTTCTTCCATTCTTTTTCTATAATGTTTAAGTTGAACTCTTCCTAAAGCACTAGAAAGTTGATTAATCCTATATTTGTAACCTCCAAGAGGAAAACCTCCAAAACGATTTAATTCTGTATTCTGTATATATTTATCTTCACCAATAAATGAAGTAGAAGTACTAGCATAAATACCAGTTCTTTCATAGTGTCCAAAGGCAACAGCCCTGTCCCATATATTTTTATCATCTGTAATCAAAAAGCCACCTTCACCAATTGCTAATGATTTTTCTGACATAACAGACATAGCTCCAACATGACCAATAGTTCCAACAATCTTCCCATTATAAAGAGCACCATGAGCGTGTGATACATCCTCAATGACTTTAATATTATGTTTTTTAGAAATACTCATAATAGCATCCATATTTGCAGGATGTCCCATATAATGAACAACTATAATAGCTTTAGTTTTATCAGTAATTTTACGTTCAATATCTTCTGGATCTAAAGTCATAGTCTGTTTATCTAAGTCAGCAAAAACAATACTTGCACCTAAGCTAAATGCTGGTAGAGCTGAAGCCCATATAGTTAAACTTTGGCATATAACTTCATCTCCTACACCTACTCCTACTCCATACATAGCAGAATGCAATGATGCAGTACCGTTGTTACAAGCTAGAGCGTATTTTACGTTATGCCATTTAGCAAATTCTTTTTCAAATTTTAATGTTTCATCTATTCCCGACATTTTCCCATGTTTTAACATATTTAAAACAGCTAATTCATCTTCTTCTGTAATAATTGGCCATTTAAATATATCTCCTGGATCATCTTGAATAGACATTGGACCACCATAAATAGCTAATTCATTATTCATAATTAAACCTCCAACGAATTACATGGTCATTTTAGGCAAGTATATATAAATTAATTAAATATTAATAGTTGTTAAAAAATAATAATTGATTTAACATCTACCCAAAATAATTCAATTTTGGAGATTATTATGCAATTTGACACTCTTATTATTAACGGAACAATTATTGATGGTTCAGGTGAACCCAAATATAAATCTAATCTAGGTATATTTGATGGAAAGATCACTGAAATAGGTCAACTTAAAGAAGCTAAAGCCAAAAATATAATTAATGCTAGAAATTTAATTATTTCTCCTGGGTTTATAGATATGCATACTCACTCTGATATTTCTCTTGTAAATGACAAATATGGTGAAAGCAAAGCATATCAAGGTGTAACGACAGAAGTTACTGGTAATTGTAGTTATTCTCCTTTTCCAACCGGTAAAAAAGGGCCAAATAACCTTAAGAAGGGACTTTGGGAAACTGGAGCTTTAGCTGATGACCCTAATACAAATTGGACATGGAACACATTAGAAGATTGGGCAAATACCATAGAAAAAAACGGCATTAGCATTAATATCGCACCACAATTAGGATATGCAGCTCTTCAAGTTGCTACAGGTGCTACTGAAGAAAGACCTGCAACAAAAACAGAAATGACTGAAATGAAATATTTAGCCTCTCAAGCAATTGAACAAGGTGCTTTTTCAATATCAACTGGTCTTTCGGTACCTCCTTCTGCATACGCTTCTACTGAAGAAGTTATAGAAATATGTAAAGCTGTATCTCATTATGATGGAGTTTTTTATGTTACACATGCTAGAGTCGGTCCAGGTAAACACATATCTATGATAGAGGAAGCAGTCAAAATAGGACAAAAGGCTAATATACCTGTTCAATTTTCGCACCTAGCAATAACAGACTGGAGATATTATGGACATGGGCCTAATATGCTTAAGATTTTTGATGAAGCAGATAAAAGTGGCTTAGATATAACTTACGATATGTACCCATATACTGCAGCAGGAGCAGGTCTGGATCAAATGATACCATTGTGGGCTCAATCAGGCGGTATTGATGAATTTTTAGATAGATTAAAGGATACTAATCAAAGGTCAAAGATTAGAGAAGAAGTAAAAGAAGGCATAGGAGGCTTAGCTCCAAAATGGGAAACTGTAATATTATCTTCCTCAAATAATGACAAAAATAAAGAACTAATTGGAATGTCAATAATAGAAATTGCCCAAAAAAGGAAGATTGATCCAGCTGAAACAGCTTTGCAATTAGTAGAAGAAGAAATAGGAGCAGTCCCTGTTACAGTACATAACAGGTTAGAGAGTGATATAAGATGTTTTATGGACCATCCTCTAGCAATGTTCGGTTCAGATGGTAATGCTGTTTCTCCAAATGGATTTTATAAATCTGGAAGACCACATCCTAGGTTTTATGGTACATACCCGAGAGTTCTTGGAAGATATGTTAGAGAAAAACCATCAGTCTTAACATTAGAAGGGGCCATATATAAAATGACAGGGTTTCCTGCAAAAAGATTATGTATGAAAAACAGAGGATTAATTAGAAAAGGATATATAGCCGACCTAACTATTTTCGATCCTAAAACAGTAATAGATAATGCAACATTTGATAACCCTCATCAATATCCTTCTGGAATACCTTACGTTTTTGTTTCAGGAAAACCTGTTATAGATAATGGCGTACATTCAAATAAAACGCCGGGTAGAGTATTAAGAAGAGGCAATTAATGCGCTAGCAGGCCTTGTTCTTTGAACCAATTGTAAGTGTCCTTCAAAGTATACTCAATATTTCTAGGTTTATATCCTAATTCTTTTTTTGCTTTTAAATAACTTATATTCTTAGGAAATGCAAAAGCGTTTACAGATTCTAAAGTAAATAAAGAATTATTATTAGTAAAAACCTTGAATGAATCTTTTAAATATGCAATTTTTTGAACTAGTTTAAATGGCAATGAATAAACTCTATAATTATCTTTATTTATATTTAAAGCAATATTAAATAGTTCTTTTAAAGTTAACCAATGCCCACTAATTATATAATCTTCATTTGGAGAATTGATTTTCGAAGCTTCAAATAATGCCCATGAAACATCTCTGACATCGACCCAATTAAAACCACCATCAACTATAAATTTCTGCCTATGGTTAAAAATATTTAGAAGGACTCTTCCCATTCTAGACATAGCATAGTCATTCGGCCCTAATATACCAGTTGGATAAATTTTTGCTACTTTTATCTTGTTTCCGAAATCAGAAAATTCATTTATTAATTCAGTTGCTTCAGATTTAGATCTATCATAATCTGGCCTATCTAAATTAGTAGTCAATCTTGTATCCTCGTTAATAATACTTGTTGTCGAATTATAATCAAAAGCATGAATAGATCCGCAATAAACAAATTTTTTAACTTTTTGCTTAATGCATGTTGAAATTAGATTCTTAGTACCCAGAACATTAGTATTCCAAACTAAACCATTTTGACTTCCATTTATTGATATTCTAGACGCTAAATGAAATACAATATCTATTCCATCCAAAAATTTTTCTAAAGAAATAGTATCTAATATATCTCCTGAATATATTAGATTTTGACCACGTGAATTCTGAATATTATTTTTGTGGGTAAGTATTCTCACAGGGATATCTTGAGAATTCAGATAATTAATTAGATTACTACCTAAATGTCCAGAAGCTCCAGTAATAGCTACTTTCATATTAATTACTTCGTTTTAATTTTTCAGACATTTCTAGATCTGCAACTGCTTCATCTAACATATCAAGTGCAGTGTAAGCATCTGATCTTTCTTTATATAATTTCCAAAGTGTAGAATTTAATTCAATTGCTTTTGTATAATCTGCGATCGCTTCGGTAGATTTATTTAACTTTGCATAAACAGTAGCTCTACTTCTATATAATTCCCATTTAGGCCTAACTGAAGATTCATCAGAATACTGAATTGCCGATGAATAAAAAGCCTCAGCTTCATCAAAATTACCCATTTCAAAATTTATAAAAGCTATATAAAAATTTGATGTTAACAACCAATCAAATCTTTCAGGGTCATTATTAGATACATTTATTGATATATTAAATTCATCTATAGACATTTGGTATTCTAAACATTTGAGATGATCAAGACCTCTATATATATGGTATTGTGAGGTTCCTTTTTGAGTGAAGTTGCTCTTTCTTTCCTTCCAAGCATCATTGAAACAAGGACTAGTATTAGATAGTCCTTCGTCATCAGCTTGGTTTGCAACATAATAAAAAATTGTTATTACACCGATTATAAGCACTAATGCCAATATAAGGTATCGAATATTGTTTAATATATTTTTTTTCAATTCCATTAATATATCACCTTAAAACATTATATATAATTTATTTCAAAACTGCGAATACATCTATCTCAAATTCAAGTTCTGAATCTGACAATGATTCTACTACTAAACCAGTAGATGTAGGATATACATCCTTAATATATTTAGCTATAACTGGATATACTAAGTCTCTAGTTTTTATATCAGCAACATAAGTAATAATTTTACAGATATCGCCTAAACTAGCCCCTATACTCTCTAACAATACTTTTACATTATTCATAGCAGTTTCTGCCTGAAGTTCTGGATTGTTTTGCCCTATTAATTTATTGTTCTTCAAGGACAATCCAGTTTGTCCCTGTAAAAATATTGATTTACCAGATTTTACAATTTTACTTAGTGGAAAATCTATATCAGACAAATAATTGGGTTTTGATTGAAAATATCTATTTTTGACTTTTTGTGAATGAGCAAATATATCTATTTCTACATCAAGCTCATCACTAGCTAATCCCTTTATTACTACCCCTGTCGATACAGGATGTATATTTTTTAAATATTCAGAAATAACACGATAAACTGTTTGCCTGTATTTCAAATCTTTAATATAAACAGTCATTTTACATATATCTTCTAAATTAGATCCTATTTTACATAGTAGCTCTTGGATATTCTTCATTGCTTGATCAGTTTGTTTTTCTAAATCACCTTTACCGATAAAATTTTTACCATCTAAAGTAAGACCAGTCTGTCCCTGTAAAAATATATTTTCATTAGCTTTAATCACTCTTGAATTTCCAAAATCTAAATTAGGCATAAGGTACCCATTTTTAGAATTGCATGACATAAGTCTTAAATGTCCAATATCTTTATTTTTCGGTATCACTGCCCAAACATCTATTTCAAAATCAATGTATGGTTTTGCTAAAGATTTAACAACTATACCAGTAGAAACTGGATTAACATCTTTCAAATATTTTGCTATTACTGGATAAACTTGATTTCTATAAGATATATCAGTTGTATAAACTACAATTTTACAAATGTCATTTATACTTGAACCTGACTCTTCTAGTAAAATTTTCACATTCGACATAGCATTTTCTGCTTGTTCTGCTGGATTACCTTTACCCACAAAAGTTTCACCATCGAGGGTAAGCCCTGTTTGTCCAAGCAAAAATATCTGGTCATCAGCGATAACTGCCTGACTAGAACAATAATCAACAGCAGGGAGTAAAATGCCTGATTTAGTATTTCCTTTTCGTATACGAGTATGTACCATATAATCCACAAAATATTAAATTAAAAATATATTTAGTTATATAATTTTATCCTATAATTAAAATTGCATACAATTAACTTTATGTCACAAAAAGAACCAAAAAATAATGAATAAATCTGAAAAAATTAAATTAAGTGTTGTGGACCAATCTCCTATACGTAAAGAAAGTAAGCCATCAGAAGCATTAAAGGAGTCAGTGAAATTAGCACAATTTACTGAAAATATGGGATTTAAAAGATATTGGGTATCAGAACATCACAATTCAAACTCTTTTTCAGGAACTAGCCCTGAGATTCTTATAGGACAAATTGCTGCAGCTACAAAAGAGATACGTATAGGTAGTGCTGGAGTTATGCTAAGTCATTATTCTCCTTTAAAAATAGCTGAGGAATTTAAAATGCTTGATGCATTTTATCCAGGCAGAATAGATTTAGGAATAGGTCGTGCACCAGGTACAGATAAAATAACAAATCAAGCATTAAATTACCCTAAAGGTATAATTAATGTTCATAATGAGTTCCCTCAAATGGTTAAGGATTTAATTGGATTTACATCCAATACACTTGATGAAAATCATCAATTTAATCAAATAAATGTTTTACCAGGCATACCAGAAGAAACATATCCTGAAATATGGTTACTGGGATCTAGCGATTATAGCGCTAGACTAGCAGCAAATTTAGGACTTCCATTTAGTTTTGCAGACTTTTTTGGATATACAAATAATGTAGGACCAAATATAGCAAAAATTTATCGAGAGGAATTCAAACCATCTGAGTTTTTACTAAAACCAAAATTAAATGTAACCCTTCAAGTCATTTGTGCTGAATCTGAAGAACATGCAAGGCATGTAAGTTCTTCTAGAAATTTCAACAAAATTGTATCTACGATGGGCTTAAAAACTTATGGTTTTATAAAACCTGAAGATGCTTCAAATTGGATACTAAATCAAAACATTCAAAACCAAGTTGAGTATTTTACCCAAGGTTATATAGATGGCAATCCTGAACAAGTAAAACAGAAAATTATTGAGGCATCTAACAATTATGAAACATACGATATAGGAATTGTATCAAATTGTTACTATTTTTCTGATAGAAAAAAATCCTATGAATTAATTGCAAATTTATTCTAAAATAATCATTGCCTAATTTGAACATTTATTTTAATCTGTGTAGATATAATTTTTAACAGATAAGGAATTTATAATAATGAGAGCAAATAAATTGAGAAGTTTAATTCAGGAAGATAAACCTAGTTTTGGTATCAACCTAACTGTTGACTCGCCTGACATAGTAGAAATCATAGGAAAAACTGGACTAGTAGATTATATAGAATTTGAAGCAGAATATATGCCATACAGTCTACATTCTCTTGACAATATAGCTCGCACTACTGAATTATATGAAATGTCTACAATGATTAAATTAGACAAAGAAAATCAAGGTTTTACAGCAAATAGAGCTATAGGATCAGGTTTTCAAAATATTTTATTTTCTGATACTAAAAGTAAAGATGAGGCAATCAAGTGTGTTTCATATGTTAAAGCAGACTTAGGTACTAATACAGGCAATTTTGGATCTGCTGACCGTAGATTTGCATCATACGGATTAGAAAGTGGTACTAAAGAATATGTAAAATATCTTAATAATAGTGTAATAGCTTTAATGATTGAGAAAAAAGAAGCAGTAGAAAATTTAGAAGAAATTTTATCTGTCCCGGGAATAGATATGGTTGTATTTGGGGGAAATGATTATTCTATGAGTTTGGGTAAGCCTGGACACATAAGAACCAACCCTGAAGAAATAAAAAAAGTTGCATTACACGTTGCTAAAGTTGCTTTACAAATGGGTATTCAACCTAGACCTAGCATTGGTAGCCCAAATCAAGCGGCTGAATTTATGGAACTAGGGGTTAAACATTTTTGTATGGGTAATGATTTAATTGGTCTATGGCAATGGATAAATACGCACTTTGAGGAACTTAGAAAGCTAGTAGAAAAAGGATAATAAATATCCTTATTAGCTTGAATTAAAGTCTAATGATGCTGAATTAATGCAATACCTTATTCCTGTCGGCTCTGGTCCATCCGGGAAAACATGACCTAAATGTGCATCACAGTTTGCACACATAACTTCAATCCTTTTCATACCAAGAGTTAAATCCTCTTCAGTTTTTATTTTCTCAGAATCTATTGTATCCCAGAAACTTGGCCACCCACACCCAGCATCATACTTAGTTTTTGAAGAAAACAATTCTATATTACAACACACACAAACATAAGATCCTTTATCAAAAGTATTCCAATATTTACCAGTAAATGGCCTCTCAGTAGCTTTTCTTCTTGTAACTTCAAATTGTTCTACAGTTAATCTATCTTTATATACATCTTCATTCATAATGCCTCCATTAGTTTAAATTATTCATATTTTTCACGTAAAATATTAGATGCTTTAACTTCGTTTTTTAATTTTTGATAAGCTTCTTCCAGGGGAGCATATGGAATTTTACCTGGAGAAAATCCACAATCCGGGTTTAAACTTATTCTATTTGGATCAACATATGAAATTGCTTTTTCTACTCTAGATACAATTTCTTCTGGAGTATCTATATGCTCAAATCTACAACCAACACACCCTAATCCAATTAAAGAATCCTCAGGTAATTTTTTTAATATTTCAAAGTCTCCAGCAGTAGGAATACTAAACTCCAATACGTATTGATCAACATTTATTCTTTTCATAACATCAATAATCGGATTATAACTTCCATCAGCTCCCCAACCAGATCTACCCCAATTTCTACGACATAAATGCAAAGCCAATGTAACTCCATTTACTCCATCTAAAATAGCATTAATATTATCTGCTGCTAAATCCATTTCATATTTTGGATTTTTAAATTGAGATCTAATTTTTGGATCTACCAGAACACATAAATGAGGATCATCAATTTGAATAACAGTAACTCCAGTATCTTTTAACAATAACAATTCTTTATTGAGAATAGGGATCAAATCTTTAATAAATAATTCCCTTGTTGAATAAGCTTTTGCAGATAATTCTTTTTCCCATAATCTCTCAGCCAATAAATAAGGTGAAGGGACACAAACTTTTGAATTTCTATCTGTAGATTTAACTAGAAATTCAGCTTCTTTAGCAATTAAACCTTTATTAATTACTTCCATTTTTTCAGTAATTGTAATTCCCCATCTATGGGGTTCAATTCGATTATCAGGAGTGAATCCAGAAGCTATATCAGCTATTATATGTGTATATGCATGTCTCCTCCATTCACCATCACTAATTAAGTCTAAACCAGCAAGTTCTTGGATAGAAATAGCATAATTAACTAATTTGTCCATTTCTTTTGAGCTAGCTATTTCAGATGATTTTTTGCCAGGATTTTCCGGTAAAAAGTCAAGTAATACCTTTGGTCTAGGTAAACTACCAACCACTCCAGATTGAAACAATTTCTTACTCATTATATATAATTTCTTTCTAATAAACTTATTAATGTTTACTAAGTTGATTTCTTACAATTGTATAAATTGTAAATGGGAGACTCCAAAATGCTCCACCTACTAATCCCAACAAAATATACGTTATAAAAGGTTCTGAACCTGAAGCTCCGAAAGAGGCTCCTAAAATAGGTACTACAAAAGTTAAATTACTAATAGCTATAAATTTTATTAATTTTAATTTAAGTATTTTAGAAAATATAATAGCTGACAATGATGGAATAAATAAAGTTAAAACAAATTCCCAAAACTCAAATAGATTATCTTGGGTAAGAATATCATGAGAGATTGTAAAAAAAATTGATACAAATGCTCCTAGTAAAGAAGAAAAAAGAAAAAAATTAAAATGTTTCATCATTATAATTCCTAAAAATATATTTATATTTATAGTTGTGTGAATTAATTTAAACAAATAAAATAGTTAAATAATATATAAAAAATGTTGAAATTATAAATAATTCATATGACAAATGGAAATAAATCACAAAATAATTACATTCTGGATAAATATGTAAAATACCAGTTGCCAAAATTAAAAACTGTAGATGAATCTGATCTTAATTCAATGTTCGAAGGTTTCAGTGTAAAAAAATTAGTTAAAAACTCCAAAATGACAGAGACTGAACTAATAGAAACTTTCAGACTCTCTATGATTACAGAATCCTTGACAGAGCAATATGCTGAAACATTTATTAAAGGTGCCTTAGATAATAATGCAATATGGTTAAGCAATTATATTGAAAACTTTTGGGTTCCTGATGAATTAGGTCACATGGATCCATTTAAGAATGTATTAATAGACTTAGGCTATACTGAATCTGACCTTTCAAAACAAATAACTTCAGCTAGAGAAGAAACTAATTATTTAGAATCTCATAGTACTGAAATTACTCCAATTGGATTAACCACTTATGGAATGGTGCAAGAATGTATAACTGACTACTGGTATGAATTACAGTTAGATTTTTTCCCGAAAGGGTCTGGCACACGAAAAGCTATTAGTAAAGTTAAAGGTAGAGAAGCATTACATACAGTTCAATTTCGAGATTTAACTGCAATTCAATTAGAAAATGATCCTAGTTTATTAATGCCCATTTTAGAGACAATTATTAATTTCAAAATGCCTTCTAATCATATTAATAAAGTTAAAGAAATTGAGCAAAAATCTCAATCATTAATTCCTAAGATGAATGGAGAAGTTTTAGAATTAATTCGTAGAATAATATCGCATACACAATTAGTATTGAATGATACTGAAAAAATTGGTCAACTATTTGCTTTATACGGTACTCAACAAGATAAAAAACTTGTCAAATTCATACCTAACACCACATTGTTTTCCTTATTTAAATATTTATCTGGAGGATATGGTTTAGTAGGGGAGATTATTCTAGAAAATATTGGTTTATATGCAAATGAACCAGAATCTTTAGAATCAAATTATGAAAGATGGAGGTATAGAATTAAACGTTCTATAAAAAACTGGATAAATGACCAATTTGAATTGAAAGAAATTTTTAAAAAGTAGTTTAATGATTTTGATTCAAAAAATATCAGAAATAATAGGAAAATTAATTTCACCATTAATTATAAAACGTCTTTCAAAAATGTCATTAAACGTAGATCTACCTAATCAATTAACTAATAATAAATCCACGAATACAATAAATATAAATAAATGGTCCACATTTACTGACATAGCTTTAGGATATGATCTTGGATTAGCTAGATCGTATTTACAATCAAAGTGGGACTGTTCAGATCTAACTCAAATATTTAAATTGATGATTAATAATAGTAGTAACAAAAATAATACGATTTTAAACTATACCCCAGAAAAATTCATATCACGTATACAGCACAAAATTAAATCTTATAATTTCAGAATAAATGCAAAAAATAACGTAAAAGACCATTATGATATAAGTAATGAATTGTTCGATTTATTCTTAGATGAATCTATGACATATTCATCAGGTTATTTTAAAGAACCAAATTTTAATTTAAAACAAGCACAACATGCAAAATTAGATAACCTTTTTTTAAAAAGCGGATTGAAGCATAATGACCACATATTGGATATAGGTTGTGGTTGGGGAGCTTTAATAATAAGGGCTGTTGAAAAGTTTAATTGTACTGGTGTTGCTGTAACTTTATCAAAAAATCAATATGAATTTACTAAAGATAAAATAAATAAATTAAATCTAAGTGATCGAATAACAGTTGTATTAGAAGATTACAGAAACTTAAATGGCCAATTTGATAAAATATTTTCTGTTGAAATGTTAGAAGCAGTAGGACACTCTGGATTAAAGGATTTCTTTATACAATCAAATAAACTTCTCAAAAATAACGGAATATTATCATTACAAGTTATAACTGTTCCTAATGAAAGATATGAATCATATAGAAGAAATTGTGATTTTATACAAAAATATATATTTCCAGGAGGGTTGTTACTTTCACATAAATATATATTAGAAACAATGAATAAAAACAGTAATTTAATTGAAAAAGAATATATTTCTATTGGCGAACATTATGTTAAAACATTAGAACATTGGAAAGAAAACTTCTCCAACAATTTAGATAAAATAAATAATTTAGGTTTCTCGGATAAATTTATTCGTAAATTCATCTATTACTTTAGCTATTGCCAAGCTGCATTCGATGCAAAACATATAGATAACTTACAAATATTTATGAGGAAGAAATAATATATGTGGTATGAATTCTTAATCGATAAAGGTCTATTACCTAGAAGTATAGTAAAATCTTCAGTTAGGTATATGTTGAAAAGGTATTTAACTAAATCTTCCAAACTATCTAATTCAGAAATAATACAAATCCAGAAAGATTTTTGCTTAAAACATTCGTATGGACCAATCGCTAAATCAACAGATGAGGCAAATAATCAGCACTATGAGTTTCCAATAGAATTTTTCAAAACTATTTTAGGACCAAAACTTAAATACAGTGGATCATATTTTAAAAACCAAAACTCCAATCTAGAAAATGCAGAATTAAACTCTCTTGAAAAATACACTCAATATGCCGAATTGAAAAACAGTGAATCCATATTAGAATTAGGCTGTGGCTGGGGTTCCCTTTCTTTATATATAGCAACTAATTTTCCTAATATTCAAATCACATCTATAACAAATTCAATAATTCAATATAAATATATTAATGAAATAATTAATTTAAAAAAATTAAATAATATTAAAATAGTCCATTCAAATATGAATAAATTTAATACTGACAAAAAATATGACAAAATAATTTCGATTGAAATGTTTGAACATATGTATAATACAAAAAAATTATTACAACTTACATACAATTGGCTTAAACCAAAAGGCTCTTTATTTTTTCAAGTGTTTAGCCATAAATCATATCCTCAAGATTTTGATCAAATAAGAACATCTTGGATGTCAAAATATTTTTTTACAAATGGAATCATGCCATATGATGGATTTTACAACGAAATAAATTCAAATTTTACTTTAGATAAATCTTGGATAGAAAACGGTAAACATTATTCTAAAACCCTATATGCATGGTTAGAAAATTTAGATAATAATTACTCAAAATTAGTTAATCTTACATATAGTAATAATAAACTTTTAAATAGATGGAAATTATTCTTTATAATCTGTGGAGAATTATTTGCATATAATGATGGAACTGAATGGTATATAAAGCAATATCTATTAAAAAAATAATAAAAGAATAATAAATGAATATAGGAATAATCGGCGCAGGAATATCAGGTATATCTGCAGCATATAATCTACAAAAAAGACACAATATTACTTTGATTGAAAGTAAAGCTAAGTTAGGTGGCCATTCTAATACAATTAATGTAATGGACGATAATTCAAAAGAACTAAACATTGATACAGGATTCATAGTTATGAACCCTAAAAATTACCCTAATTTTTATAGCTTCTTGAAAGAATTAAATATTCAATTAATTGAGTCAGAAATGTCTTTCTCATATTATAACAATGTAAACAAAATACAATATGCTGGAACATTAAAAGGATTAATACCAAATTTAAGAAAACTTGTATCTTTTAAACATTACAAACTTTTATATTCAATAGTGAAATATTCAAAAATCATGTATTCAGACTATAAATTAGATAAACTAGAAAATAAAGATACCACTATATCTGAATATTTAACTTCTATAAAATGTCCTAAATATACTATGCAAAATTATTTTTACCCAATAGCAGCTTCAATATGGTCAAGCCCTCAATATCAAATAGAAAATTATCCGGCAAAATCATATATTGAATTTTTTAACAACCACGGTTTATTAAAAATATTTAATCGAGAAAAATGGTTTACAATCAAAGGCGGCAGTGAAGAATATATTAGAAGATTTGAACATCAATTTAATGGAACAATTATTAAAAATACAACTATAACAAACATCATAAAAGAAAAAGATGAAATTATAGTAAATGGACAAAATAATTATTTAAATAAATTCGATATAATAATATTAAGCTGTCATGCAAATGAAGCATTAAATTTGATCAACAGCCCTTCTAAATATGAATACAATACTTTATCAGCATTTAAATATACAAAAAACAATATAATATTACATACTGATACAAGTATAATGCCCAAAAATAAAAAAATATGGGCATCTTGGAATTTTATTTCATTAAAAGATGAATCGAATAATATAAATGAATCATTACATTATTATATGAATAGATTACAAAAATTAGATTCTAAAAAAAACTATATTGTTTCAGTAAACCCATCAATAAAACCTAGTAAGGAAAGCATAATTTATAATACTGAATACAATCATCCAATATTGGGAAAAGATGCTATAAATATGCAAAAAGAATTAAATAATTTAAATAAAGAATCACGAATTTTATTTAGTGGTGCATATTTTGGATTTGGATTTCACGAAGATGGATATTTATCAGGTTTAAATGCATCTAAAGAAATCTTAAAACGGTTTTAAAATGTCTATATCAGAAGGTATATATATAGGTGAAATAGCTCACAAGAGGTTTTCTCCTAAAATTCATACATTTAAATATAAACATATTATGATTTCCTTAGATATCGATTCAGCTATAGACAAGAATTTATCAAAAATCCTATTCGGAATAAATAAATTTGGGTTTTTATCTATAAATGCTAAAAATCATCTTGGAGGTAAATACTCTGACCTACGCTCAAGTTTATCAGACCTACTGAAAAACAATAATACATATAATCCAAATCATAAAATGATAATAATGACGACTCCAAGCGTCTTTGGCCATGTATTTAACCCAGCTACTTTTTATTTTCAAATAGATAATGAAAAAAATGTTGTAGAACTAATAATAGTAGAAGTAAATAATACATTTGGAGAAGGACATACATATATTTTAAATAAACTAGATATAAATAAAAATACGTACACATACCATGATAATAAAAGCTTCCATGTTTCACCTTTTGCAGACATGGAAGGGGAGTATAAATTTAAATTTATACTCAATAACGAATATATCAGTACTCAAATTGATTTAATTAAAGATAATTCTCCATTTATAATTGCAAATTTCACTGGTAAATATGAAAAATTATCAAATTTAAATTTATTAAAAAACATTATAAGAATAACATCTATAGTATACCTAACTGAGTTAAGGATATTAATTCAAGCATATAAACTTATGATAGTTAAAAAATTAAAATTCTATCAAAAACCATCCCCCTCTAGTAAGCATACATTTACATCAAGTGCTCCATCATATATTAATTCAATGAAATTTATTAAATGGATTAAAAAATTTAGCAAAAATAAAGATTGATATATTAACCATTTACTAATAATATATTAAAAATTCATAATACTTGATTTTGGAGAATTAAATGAAAGCTGCAAGGCTAACTGGACCTAAAAAAATATCCTTTGAAGATGCCCCTATTCCAGAAATAAAAAGTTCGCAATCACTTATAAAATTACATTACGTATCTATATGCGGAAGCGATATAAGGCATGCCTATGGGCCGGTCTTACCTGAAGAAGAATATCCCTTGAAATTAGGTAATCCTTGTCATGAATTAGTCGGAACTATTGCTGAAACAAGATCAGAAAAATTTAAAGAAGGTCAAAGAGTAATTGTTTTACCTTCAGAGGAAAGTTCAGGTGGATTAGTTGAATATATAGCTGGTGATGAAGATAAAATTGCCTTATTACCAGAACATGGTGACTTGAAAGAATGGATGATGTGCCAACCATCAGGTACTGTTTTATATGCTTGCCAGCAAATTGGAACAATATTAGGTAAAACTGTGCTTATATTGGGTCAGGGAGGAATAGGATTATCTTTCTCTGCTATATGTGCTAGAGCAGGAGCAAGTAAAGTGATTGCTACCGACCTATTTGATTATAGACTGGAATATGCAAAAAAATTCGGAGCTACCCATACTATAAACCCTAACTCAGAATCTATTGATGAAGCTATTACAGAAATTACTCAAGGACAAGGAGCAGATATAACAATTGAAGCTGCAGGCTACCCGGAAACATTAAATTCAAGCATTAGATTAGTAAAAAAATTTGGCAAAGTAATACTCTTTGGAATTCAAGATGGATTTAACAATAAAACCGTATCATTAGATACTCAATATATATTACCTAAAGCTGCAACAATTATACCTACTGCAGGAGGGTCTAGTGGTGATTCAATTGGTCATATAAATAGAATGATCGAATTAAAAGATAGAGGTTGGTGGAACCCAGGTGAAATGATAACTCACAATTCAAGTTTTGAATCTGCTAACGATGCATACGAAATGTATGAAAATAGAACTGACAATATTATTAAAGTAGCAATTAGCATATAAACAATAATTTATATTATTAAAGTCTAATTTTTAAATCTTCTTATTATACGTTTATATATAAAAAAAGTTATCCCACTAAAAATTATCCATACTGGTGAAAATATACCAATCCAAATTAACAAATCAAGAAAACCTTCAAAAAAGCCTGACAAACCTCTTAAAGCTGATTTAATTGTATTTACTGGAGTCCAACTTTTATCATATATAGGCTTATTATCTATTGCTGTAGAAAGAACAATAGATATTAAACTTGTAGATGAAGTTCTTTTTATATAATTAATTCTTCCTTCAAGACTCTCGATTTGACCTCTCATCGATGTTAACTCACGTTGTATAGCTAATATATCTTCAATCTTCTCAGCTTTCCCTAATAATTTTACTAATTGCGTTTCAGTTGCTTTCAAATTGTTAATTCTTGCAGTTAAATCAATAAATTCTTCAGTAACATCTGTAGTATAAGAACTTTCATTAGAAATTCTTACTGACATATCTCTTACAAGTTTCAGTGTTTGATCTACATTTTCTGAAGGTATTCTAATATTAATATATCCAGACATATTAATAGTTTCTTCTCCTGAAACTGAAGATGAAACAATAAATCCATTCATTTGGTCAACTAAACTAGAAATGCTTTGAATAGTTTTATTTATATCATCAACTACTAGATTTAAATCTACGTTTTTAATAATTTTTCTATCTTGATATATTAAACTATTCTCATTTACACCAATATTTGAACTACCCAAGTCTGAAGATTCAAAATTGGCAGATTTGATTAAAGCTGATGCAGGTGGAGCAGAAGGCATAGCAAACGAAGCAGATCTTAAAGTATCAGCACTTGAAATACTATTTTTAGTAGTACAAGCAAGAAAAATAAAAAAAATAAATGATATTAATAAATAACTAACCAACTTACCTAGCTTAATCATGATAACATCATAACACATCAAAATTTGAATTAAAGAATATATGAACAAAGTAGCTAAACAAGGGACAGCCTTTCACTATCGTGACTTTAGATTATTATGGACTGCAACTATGTTCAGCAGTGCGTCTGCTTGGGCATTAATAGTAGCAAGGGGATGGTTGATGTATGAAATCACCGACGGATCTTCAGCTTGGGTTGCTATAGTTACATTTTCAGCAATGATACCCAGGGTACTAATTACTCCCATATTTGGATACCTATCAGACAAACTAGATAGAAAACGATTTTTAGCGTTTATGTTTGCTATCAATATTATACATAATATATTTCTAGGTATATTAGTTACGACTGATGTATCAGATGGTGTAAAAATATTGTTTTTAGCAGTATTGGCATTTATTAATGGCTCTGCAAGGGCTGCTCAAACATCTGCCTCTGAATCCTTGTTACCTAATTTAATACCAAAAGAATTGTTACTTAATGGGATTGCTTGGAATCAAGCTGCTTTACATGGTTCAAGATTATTTGGACCTGCGGCTATTGCGCCATTATTATCTTTATTTAACTTAGAGTGGGCATTTTACTTATGTTCAGCATTTTATGTGATTAGCTTAATTGCATCTTTACTAATAAGTACTGTTTCTACTGGAGTAATTTCAAAAAATTTAAACTTTTTCGGAAATTTCATCGCTGGACTTAATTACGTATATAAAAATCAACTATTACTTGTAGTTGTATTTTTAACATTCTTCCACTGTGGATTAACTATGTCTTTCGAATCTTTATTACCTGTATTATCAGAAAAAAATTTTAATGCTGAAGGTAAAGGGTTTAGTTATCTTATGATGGGTGTAGGAGCGGGATCTTTATTGTCTGTAATAACAATATCTTTAATTACTAAATTAAAGATTAATGGATATATTTATTTTGCCTTTGGATTATTAAGCGGAATAGCTCCTATAATGTTAGTCAAATCACCAAATCTTAATTACGCTATATTTTCTAGCTTTATTATAGGCATATCTCAAGCTGGATTCATGACTTTAGCACATACGATTATTCAATCTAATACATTAGATGAAGTTAGAGGAAGGGTAGGAGCTATATATTCTGTCCATATCGGAGGAATTATGGCAATAGCAAATTTATTTAATGGATTTTTAGATAAATCTTTAGGAGCTGTCAATTTACTTTTATGGGGCGGAATTGCATTTATAATAATTATGTTATTAAGTGTAAAAGAATTTAATTTAAATAAATTATATTTTGGTAAATGGTAAAATAATTATTAATATGGAGGAGAAATGCTATCTCTAGTTTCTGATCAAATTGAAAATTACGTCCAAAAAAATACAACTAAACTACCAGTCCACTTAATTGAACTTATAGAAGAAACATATAAATCATGTAATTCTCCTCAAATGATAAGTGGGCAAATTGAAGGCAGCCTTTTACAGTTTATAGTTTGGACAACAAATGCAAAAAATGTTTTAGACATTGGTACATTTACTGGATTCAGTGCTCAAATGATGGCTTCAGCCCTACCAGATGATGGAAAAGTTATTACATGTGAAATAAATACAAAACATGCAAAAATTGCAAAAAAATATTTCGATAAAAGTCCTCATGGACACAAAATAGAATTAATTTTAAGCCCAGCTATAGATACTATAAAAAGCCTATCTGATCAATTTGATGTAATATTTATAGACGCAGATAAATCAAGTTACAAAGATTATTATGATATAGCTTTAAATTTAATCTCTGATAGAGGGTTAATAGTTATTGATAACGTATTATGGGGAGGCAAAGTTTTAAACCCTATAGATAAAACAGATCACAACATTAATAATTTTAATACTTACGTTTCAAATGATAAAAGAGTAGAACAAGTTATACTTCCTATTAGAGATGGGGTGATGTTGGTTAAGAAATCTGCTAATATTACCTAAAAGACCTATCTGATGATGAATAAACTCTCACTTCGTGAATCCTTGCATGATCAATGCCATTAGTAGATAAAATAGTAATTCTTATTCGATCTACTGTTTTTATCTGTTTAAGATAATGTATATTCTTTCTCTGAAAATTATCGAGTATTTTTATATTTATTATTCTTTCTTTTTTATAAAACCCTTCAATTATATAATCTTTTACTGTCTCAGGTTGAGGTTTACCCCAAATCATTTTATCAGCATATGCGTCGCTATGACTTAAAGTTAAAATTCTGTGCATTCCAGAATCAAAAATTATCTGTATTTCCTCTACAGAAATCTCTTTATCCCAATCTAATTCTACGAATACAGGGAAGCCATCTACTGGCTTACTCATCCATCTATTTGCACCTTTAATTATTCTATCTAATTTTGCACCTTTTATTCCATGAACTGACCGAGTTTGGCCAGATATAATATCCATTACCTTACCAAATTCTTGTTCACTAGAAGCTTTAATTTTGGCCTTCAAGGCTAAATCATTCACGTCTGAATTAAATAACCCAATTAAATATGCATCATCTCTTAATAATCGTTGTTGTATGGCTTTAATACCATTTGGATCATTAATTATTTTATTAGCAGGCATTTGTTTATCAGACAAGTATGCAGCTACAGTTCCAATACCTTGACCCACAGCAAAACAAGTTGCCATTACTCTTGTAGATGCAAAAGCTATATGTGTGGCTGAAATATTTCTACCAGCAAACATTAAATTATCTGGAAATTCTGCAACACAAGATCTAAGTGGAATATCATAAATATGATCTAATTCAATTTGGTTTGCAGGCTTTTGATCGATAGCATCTACTCCTTCTGGGGGGTGTGTATCAATCATCCAACCTCCAAATGCGATAGCATCTTCGAAAGGAATAGATTCTTGTATTTCTTTCTGATTTAAAATATGTTGTCCTATAAATCTTCTACTTTCTCTTTTCCCTGGTAAAAACCCAAACCAATCTAAAGCCCAATTATCCGATTGGTGGTTACCACTATTTTTGATATGATCCCAAACACCCAATAGAATTGATAATAATTCATCTCGTATTATTTCATTATCTTTAATAGTGTCCAATTGACCTCCCCATTCTACCCACCAATAACCATATTCAAATCCTTGGTCAACTCCAGTACCTCCATGAGGTCTCAAATTTAATTCATCCTCAGTAAATTTCCTTACCCAATTTGGAGGTATAAAAGGCATAGGTTTATTATGTTTTCTAGCTTGTAATAAAATAGTAGAACCTAAACTTTTATTATCTCTTTTATCTTGAGCTAATGATTCATCAAAATCTGATTTACTCTCTCTACCTTGAATAAATTTTGCCTTAGCTTCAAAGCCAATACGACCATCTCCTGTACAATCACAAAATATTTTTGATTTAATTTCAAATTTATCTTCTGTTGAATGCCTATAAGCTATTACGGAACTTATTGAGGAATCAATAATATTAACTTCTGTAACTGTAGTATTTAACATTAAAGTTAGATTCGGTTCTTTATTACAAAAGTCATAAAATATTAAATCCAACATTGAAGCAGAACGTTGAGGGTTTTTAACTGTAGACTCAAGTCGAATTTCTTCTATAATGCCTCCTTCTCTAGTCTCTGTTTCTAAAGGAACTCCTCTTCTGCCACTACCATCAGCTCCAACAATATGCATTCTAACTTCACTAGAAGCATTTCCACCTAATACTGACCTGTCATGACATAATATTACTTTTGAGCCATTTCTAGCAGCTGAAATTGCGCAAGCAATCCCTGCAGGTCCTCCACCAGCAACTAAAACATCACAATTTAAATTATAAGTATCCATATAAAATTTAATTTACCGCATAAAGTTTATTTATCCCTACATATTTAACTAGTTCAGAGTAATCTGTAACAGTTATAGGCCCTTCATCATTATTTGCAATTTGAACAGGCTTTCGTGAAATATATTCACCGCGATCGAATAAATTATATACTATATGCGCTATATCTAATGAATTAACTTTTAATTTTTTATCATGTTTAAAATTTGGTACTAAAATAGGGCCTGTATCAACCTGGAATCTAGGAATTCCTTTTATTACATTCATAGTTTTTATTGGATATTCCAATATCGCTTTTTCTTGAGTCTTATCATTAAATAATTCTGTCTGCCCAACTAAAATAGAATTATTTAATGTTGAATCAACTACACTCTGTTTATTAGTAAGTTCTTTAATGTTATGAAAGTAATTTATATTTAGCTTTACATCATCCCATTTTGTATGATGCAAACCAGATTCTTCTAAAATTCTGCCTCCAGTTGTATCTAAACCAGGATCATCCAAATAATCAGGATTACTCACCCAGTGATTACGAAATATTTTGTATTCCTTAGAACCAAATATACCTCTAAAATCATAATTAGGCATTACAATTAATTGACCATCTGAATGGGTATGCTCAGATCTGCATGGCGCAATCAGATAAAATACATCCTCTTCACCACGTGAATTAATTAAAGTACATACTCCATCTAATAATATCCTTGATATACTACTCATTTCTCCAGCACCAAACCAAGTCATATATGATTTAGCAAAATCTATAACTTTCATAACAACACCTTTAAAAATACTTATTTTAAAATCTTAATAATTTCATTTACTACAGAATCTGAATCCTCCATAGGTATAAAATGAGAACAGTGATTTAGAATTATATCTTCAGAGTCTGGAAAATGATCTGATATTTCTGGCCATGTTATTGATCCATCAAAATCAGAAACATCTCCTTTGTTTTTTCTAGGCTTAGCACGTAAAACTTTTACAGGAATATCGATTCCAGGTAGTGATTTCAATATCTTAGGATCAAGTAATGAGTCATACATCTCTGCTTCAGCTAATGGAGGGCAAGCTAGTTTAAAGTCAGTCTGGCCTTCAATTTGAATCAAACCATATTTGCAATAATCCCAAAGCGCATCGTCTTCCCAATTAATAAAATTTTTATGTGATTTAAGTCTTTCATGCATTTCTAAAGGACTAGACCATATATTTCTTCTTTTAGAAACAGGATGGATTCCTTCTCTAGGTTCTTTAGCATATCTGTCTAAAGGAAAAATACTCGGATCACATAAAACTAAACCTTTAAAGCTATTCAAAAGTTGTGCTGCAACGGCAGTTATTGTATGCCCTCCCATTGAATGTCCAACTCCAACCACATTAGATAAATTAAGTTTTTGGAAAATTTTTATCACATCATTTACAAATATTTCCCAATCGTATAAAAGAGGAGTTTTATCACTGCGACCATGTCCACGTAGATCAATTGAATATACATGTCTTCCTGGTAATTTTCTTATAACATTATCCCAAACTCTAGCATGAAATCCTGTAGCATGAGAAAAAAATAGAGGAGGCCCGACTCCCTCCCATTCAAACAAAGAAATATTACATTCGCCAACATTTATTAAATGATTTATTGGATTTCTCATTAATTAAATATTTTTTTTGAATATACTTGTATTCTATGTCTATTTCTATCAACAACATATATTTTACCTTGTTTATCAATTTTTACAGAAATAGGTGCCCAAAATAGTTTTTCAATATGAGAAGATAGCATATGCTGATCCTCAATATCTAAATCCAAATCTAAATCTGAAGATTTTCTAGCTGCCATTTCATCAGGGTTAGCTTCTAAAAATTCTTTAGCCCATGGAGATAAAGTAGACTCACCTCGTAATGACTGAATAAAATTAAAATTCTTGTCAAATACTTGTACCCTATGGTTACCCCAATCCGTAATATATATATCTCCCTCGAGATCTACAGCAACAGATGAAGGCCTATTAAATTGTCCATTTTTATTACCACTACTACCAAATAAAGAAACAAAACCACCTTCATGTGAAAACTTTTGGACCCTATCATTACGCCAGTCAGATACATAAATGAAACCTAAACTATCAATTGTAATTCCCCATGGCAAATTAAATTGACCAGGATTAGTCCCGTATGAACCAAATCCTGATATATATTTACCATCTTTATCAAAAACTTGTATCCTATTATTTAAATGGTCAACTATATACAAATTACCATTTAAATCAAACTTTATAGCAGAAGGTCCATTTAGTTGCCCTTCTTTAGAACCAGGAATTCCCCATCTTTTAATAAATTCTCCTGAAGAATCAAATAAAGAAATTTTATTAAGATGTTCGTCGCTGACATAAACTATTTCATCATATACAGCTATACCCGTAGCATAAATAAATTGACCTTCATTATAACCATTTGAACCAAATACCCCATAATAATTACTATCCGAATCGAGGACACAAACTCTTACGCCACTCGTGTCACCTTCATGGGCTCTATTTAAACAATAAATCTTTCCTTTAGCTCCAAAGTCTAAATCGACAGGATAATAAAACCCCCTGTTATTCATTGCAGCTGCCCCAAGCGTTTCTTCATATATTATTTGAAAATTATGAGTTTTATTCAATCTTAAATTTTCCTTTACCAATTATAAATATCAGACCATCTGGAAATCAGGAGTTGCAGCTATCATATTAAGCATTGGCGCAATCATTTCTTTGTGAAAACTAAAATCACTTTCTTTGAATTCAATATTTAATTGTTTAAAATAAAATTCAGACAACGCTTTTCTACTTGATTCTGATAAAGTTATCAAACCTAAATTTTTTAATAAAATATCAATTAATGAGTCAATGCTGTCTATATTTTTTTTATTTCTATTAATGTTGTCTACAATATTTAAAATACCTGGTTTATCAAAATCTGAAAATTGACTTGAAGCAAAATTAACTCTTTCTAACAATGTTCCAGAATCAATCCATTCAACTCCTTCATGCCAGCCTTCTACACTAGGCGGGTTTACAAGAGTTTGTCCCATAAATGATGCATAATTAGCATAATCTTGAATTTTAGGCACTCCTGGGTTATTATCTCCAGTTAATTTCAAAATTCCTGAAACTAATTCAGATGGACTTTTTACTTTTTTAAACCTAATAAATTCAGATTTGAAAAAATCTGATGTGAATAAAATATAAAGCATATTTGATATATTATATCCACTGTCAAAATAAGCTTTAGATAGAATTGATATTGCTTCAGGATCCTTAGGTGGTATATATGGCCATTGAGGAACAGGGGGTTCATCACATACAAAGTAACTATACAAATGTCTAGAAATAAATTTAGCAGTAGCTTCTTGTTTGCAAATTATATCTATAATATCTTTACCATTAAATTTACCTAAATGTCCTAAAAATTCTATCTCTTCTTTATAATGATCATCTTCTTTATATTCAAATTGTAGATTTAATCTTCCATAAGGAAATAATGAATCATTATTTGCTCTCATAGTCATATATTCCAAATTTGAAATAGTCCAACCTGTAAAAGCCTTAGCACAAGATTTAATATCTTCTTCACTGTAACTACCCACACCCATGGAAAAAAGCTCTAAAAGCTCTCTTCCGTAATTTTCGTTAATTGCATCTTTATGATTATCATAATTATCTAACCACAGGATCATTGATGGTTCTTTAGATAAAGCCAACAATAAATCTCTAAAATCACCGAAAGCATTATTACGAAACATTTCAATTTGGTCCATTAAAGCTCTACCTTGCGTAACTTTTGCATACCCTGTAGCAAACACTCTATGCCAAAATAAAGCCATTTTTTCTTGAAGAGGATTATTAGAATTAGTCATTTTATAAATAAAATTCGCATTAAATCCAGCCATACCTATGCCAGCTGAATGGTCTGAATGATATCGAAAAAGTAAATCATCTTGAATTCCATTCGAATCTTTTATATATAATAGATCTTTAACAGTTTCCTCATAACCCATTGATGAATATTTTTCAATTTGATCAATAGTACTACCAAAACTAGCCCTACGTAGTAAATGAGCTATCAGTTCATTGTTATTTCTCATAATTTTCCTTTTAAATCAAATTAATTAATTTTTATCTTTATTAAATAAATTTATATTAGTCTAATTACTGCTATATAACATGTCAATCTAATTTTTTTGCATTGAAACCATTTTTTATGTAAATTATAATTGCTAAAAATATAATTATTATTTTTCAATTAAATAGATAATAAAATAATATCGTTTATACGGAGTCTAAAAATATGCTAAATTCATCCATAAATACAGCTATGAATATTAATGGCATGGAATGGAGAAGTATAGGTCCATTTAGAGGGGGTAGAGCAGTAGCGGTAACTGGGCACCCAACTGAACAAATGAC
>PBKN01000005.1 GCA_002721445.1 Chloroflexota bacterium
AGATGATGAACCTGAACCAGATGATGAACCTGAACCAGATGATGAACCTGAACCAGATGATGAATCTGAATCAGATGATGAATCTGAATCTACTAGGAATTAAAATAATATAATAAGTAATAATTATTTTCATTCACATGTGAAGAGTTATACTTTCAAGTAAATTATTTTATTTGTCTTATTTAGGATCCCTGTAGTACGTACCTTTAGATTTAAATGTAATATGATCTTGTCATTATGCATCCAGGAGGTATTTATAGAAGGATGGTCTTTATTGGTTGTAATCGAAACCTTTATGGATTTTGTTTTTGGAGGGTTAGGAATACTAGCATTATTCCGTGTTGAAAAATTAATCAAAACTTTAAAAGGAAAAGGAATCCTTGAACATAATCACAAAGAAAAATAACTCTTTTTAATATTCAAGTTGCACACCCTGTTCTTTTTTATATACTTAAATTTGATCTTAATGGGTGTCAACAGGAGAAGCAATCAACAAACCATCTATTTTTTTAACTTTAATTGCAAATGGAATAGAATTGATCTGAAGAGCTAATTCTCTATCTTGAGGGTGAAAATGAGTCAGTGTTGAATCATCAAATTTATCTGATTCATTTCCTGTAAGTATCAATTTTTTCACGGCTGCTATATCGGGCAGCCTACCTTCTAGTAAATTTCTTAAATATAACGCACATTGTTCATCTTCATCAGTCCGAAATTCACCTCCGCTTCCCATAGCAATAATATCTATAATTTGAGGTTTAGATTTTTTTATACTTTTTACTGTTGCTTCAGCAATTACTAAAGAGCCTAAATAAATATCATCTGCATTTTTTGCTGCCACAACTCCCGCAGTTCCTGCCATAGTAGATTGAATTAATACTTTACCTTCTATATTAGAATTTGAAATTTCATAAGGAGAATTACCAAAATCAAAACCATTTGGTTTAATTCCATCTACTTCTCCAAAACAAATATCTCCATAACCTTTCTTTTTTAATTCTAATGCTTTTTGTGCTCCATCTACTAAAATTATTTTCTCCGCACCTCCAACAAAAGCAAATGCTGCAGTTGAGAAAGCTCTAAATACATCAATTATGATTACAGTCCCTCTAGCATTTTTAGCACCACTTAATAAGCTGTTAATATAAATTTTCATATATCAATTCATCTCCATTAAACATTATAATTACTTAAATTCATCCGGTAAAACAAAACTAACATTTTCATCAGTTATTTTTACTTCAACAACTTCATCAGGATTCAGAAAATTAATTACTTCATCTACTAGTAAATCAGGAGTAGAAGCGCCAGAAGTAATACCAATTTTATCAATATCTTTTACCCAATCTAAATCTAAATCTTTAGATCCATTTATAAGGTAAGATTGAACTCCATTATCAATTGCTACATCTCTTAATCTATTACAATTAGAACTTTCAGATGACCCAATTACTAATATAAGATCAACCTTCTTAGCTAGCACTTTTACTGATTCTTGCCTATTAGTAGTTGCATAACAAAGATCATTTTTGACTACTACATTTTTGAAATTATCTGTTATAGATTTAATAGATTTTTCAGTATCATCTACCGATAAAGTTGTTTGAGTTAATACAACTACAGGGTCTTCCTTATTCCAACTAGGTAATTCTTTATCTTCTCTGTCATCAAATAATTCCATTGGTTCTTGACCCATAGTCCCAATGACTTCTTGATGCCCTTTATGTCCAATTAAAATTATTTTCCTACCATCTTTCGAATATTTATGAGCTTCATTATGTACTTTAGTAACTAAGGGGCAAGTGCCATCAATAACTTTTAAATTCCTAGATCTAGCTATTTCATAATCTTCAGGAGGAGAACCATGTGCTGAAAAAACTACATTTGAACCCATTGGAACATCAGATACATTTTCTACAGTTATCGCACCTAATTCATCGAGTGAATTTACAACAAATTGGTTGTGTACTATTTGGTGCTTAACATATATAGGAGGACCAAATTTTTTTAATGCTAATTGAACAATATCAATTGCACGCACAACACCTGCACAAAAACCTCTTGGAACAGCTAAATATACTTTCACAAAATCACTCCGATGCAATTTATGTTAAAATTTGAATATAATAATTTTAACATACAAAAACTAATTTATTTGTAACAAATATCATGAGGAAAAAAATGAAATTAGCAAAAAGAATGAATAGGCTAGGAACTGAAACTGCATTTGAAGTATTAGCCAAAGCAAAAATACTTGAAGCTGAAGGTGTAGATGTCATACATCTTGAAATAGGAGAACCCGATTTTGACACCCCTGAAAATATTATTAATGCCGGATCCTCTGCCCTATCATCAGGTTATACTCATTACGGACCTTCCCCTGGATTACCTGAACTTAGAGAAAAAATTGCTGAAGAAATTTCTTCAACACGTAAAATACCTATCTCTTCAGAAAATGTTGTAGTAACACCTGGAGGTAAACCTATAATGTTTTTTTGTATTCTTGCATTAATTGAACAAGGTGACGAAGTTTTATATCCAAACCCAGGATTCCCTATATATGAATCTATGATCAATTTTGCTGGTGGAACGCCTATTCCTATGAAATTACATGAGGAATTAGATTTTAGTTTTAATATCGATGAAATAATTAATCAAATCACTGATAATACTAAAATGATAATAATTAATTCACCAAATAACCCCTGTGGTAGTATTATTCCTGATTCTGACCTTGAAGCCTTAGCAAAGATAGCAATTGATAAAGATTTAATTATTTTATCTGACGAAATATATTGTAGATACTTATATGAAGGTTCCCATCAAAGTATAACTAAATTCCCTGGCTTACAAGAAAGAACTATAATATTAGATGGATTCTCTAAAACTTATGCAATGACTGGCTGGCGAATAGGTTACGGGATAATGCCGATCCCATTGGTAGAGCCAATTTCTAGATTAATGACAAATAGTGTCTCATGTACTGCTAGCTTCACTCAAATTGCTGCTAAAGAAGCATTAACTGGTTCGCAAGATGAAGCAAACAAAATTGTATCAGAATTCAAAAAACGTAGAGATATAATTGTAAATGGGTTAAACAATATTAATGGTATATCTTGTAAAACTCCAAAAGGTGCCTTTTATGTATTCCCAAATATAAAAGAAACAGGTATATCAAGTAAAAAGTTTGCAGATGATCTATTGCAAAATGCTGGAGTCGCATCCTTAAATGGTGAATCTTTTGGGAAGTTCGGTAAAGATTATGTTAGATTCTCTTTTGCAAATTCTACAGAAAATATCTTAGAAGCTTTAAATAGAATTGAATCATTTGTCCAAAAAATTTAATTTAAAGATGTTCATTATATGAATAACTTCAGAATAAGCTTGGCTCAAATTAACACAACTGTAGGAGATTTAGATCTAAATACTGAAAAAATTATCTCCAATATTGAACTCGCTAAATCACAAGATTCAGACTTAGTAATATTTCCTGAATTATCTATTACTGGATATCCACCTGAAGACTTATTATTAAAACCTCAATTTATACAAGATAATATAATACAACTAGAAAAAATCATTCCAGTAACTGAAAAAATATCAGCAATAATCGGGTTCGTTGATGCTAAATCAGATATATTTAATTCTGCAGCGCTAATTTCAAATAAAAAATTAGAGGGAGTACACCATAAAGCTCTCCTTCCTAATTATGGAGTATTTGATGAATTAAGATATTTCAAGCCTGGAGAAAACCCAACTATATTTAATATTAATGGCATATTTATAGGTATTAATATATGTGAAGATATTTGGCATAATAATGGCCCATTTGTAAAACAACGTGAAATGGGAGCACAAATCATAATTAATATAAATGCATCTCCATTCGAAATTGGTAAAAGAAAAATACGTGAATCAATGCTCATAGATAGAGCACAATCAAATAATTTATATATTGCATATATAAATTTAGTTGGAGGGCAAGATGAATTGATTTTTGATGGATATAGTACTGTGTTAAACCCTAAAGGAGATATCATTGCACAGGCAAAAAGTTTCCAAGAAGATTTAATAACTATTGATTTAGATATATTAACAAATAAATATATTAATAAACCTACAATTGTAAGCAATAATTATATTCCAAATAACAATAAAGTTAGTAAAGTAAATAAAAATAATATTGATAATTTATTAGATACTAATGAAATTAAAGACTTATACCAAGCCTTGATAATGGGGACAAAAGATTATGTAGAAAAATGTAATTTCGATAGCGTTATTATAGCTATGTCTGGGGGAATAGATTCTAGTCTAGTTAGTACAATTGCTACTGATGCATTAGGTAAAGATAATGTATATGGGATATCAATGCCATCCAGGTTTAATTCTAAAACAACTATAAATGATACTAAAGAACTTGCAATTAACTTAGGTATTAAACTACATACTATACCAATTGAAGAAATATTCAACCACTATGAAAAAATTTTAAAAAATGATGTTCCAAATTGGGAATCAAATTTGGTCGCAGAAAATATCCAAGCACGAATAAGAGCAAACATCATTATGGCATTATCAAATCAAGAAAATTTACTTATATTAGCAACGGGGAATAAAAGTGAAATAGCTACAGGATATACTACTATTTATGGAGATATGGTAGGAGGGTTTTCAATTATAAAAGATGTATATAAAACAAACGTCTATAAGCTTGCTAATTACAGAAATTCTTTATCAAAAAAGAATATAATTCCACAATCAATCATTCAAAGACCTCCTAGTGCTGAATTACGCCCTAATCAAACTGATCAAGATTCTTTGCCAGAATATATAGAATTAGATTCTATACTAAATTTATATATAGAAAATGACAATAATGTTAATGAAATCATAAATAAAGGACATGATAAAAATACAGTCAAAGATATTATAAAATTAGTAGACAAAAATGAATATAAAAGAAGGCAATCAGCTCCTGGAATAAAAGTTACGTCAAAAAACTTTGGAAGAGATAGGCGAATGCCCATTGCAAACAATTATACAAAATTTATTTTTAATAATATACATAAAGGAAATAAATGAATTTCGGAGTAGTTTTTCCTCAAACTGAAATCGGAACAGATATATATTTAATTAAAGAATATATCCAAGAAGCTGAACACCTAAAATATAATCACATACTTGCTTACGATCATATTTTAGGTGCAAATTTAGATACTAGACCAGGATGGACTGGCCCATATAACAATAAACATATGTTTTTTGAGCCTTTTATATTATTTTCATATATGGCTAGCATTACTAAGAATATTGAATTTGCAACAGGAATAATAATATTACCTCAAAGACAAACTGCACTTGTAGCTAAACAAGCTGCAACATTAGATGTTCTAAGTGAAGGTAGACTTAGATTAGGAATAGGTACAGGTTGGAATAATATTGAATATGAAGCATTAAATGAAAACTTTTCTAATCGTGGCGTACGATCTGTAGAGCAAATTAAATTAATGAAAGAACTCTGGCAAAATGAATCTCTTACTTTTTCAGGTAAATGGCATAAAATAAATAATGCTGGAATAAACCCTTTACCAATAAATAAATCAATCCCTATATGGTTTGGAGGGTATCATGAAAATGTATTTAAAAGAGTAGGAGAACTTGGGGATGGATGGATTGGATTTTTTAAAACAATTAAAGAAGGGTTACAAATAATAAACGCTATAAAATCTTATGCAGAAATAAATAAAAGAAATTCAAAAGATATAGGAATAGAAGTACCTCTATCAATCCAAAACAATTTTAATGCATCAGATATATCAAAAAAAATCACTCAACTTAATAAAATAGGAGTAACTCATATATCAATTAACACTATGAATATGGGATTAAAATCAAATGCAGATCACATAAAAGTTATAAAAGATTTCAAAAAAATTATTGATAACTTATAAAATATACAAATTTAACTTGCTAATAAGTCTTTTAATTCATCACCTTCAATAGATTCATGAATCATTAAATGTTGAGCTAGTTTTTCTAATACATCTTGATGATCTTTAATAACTTTAGTTGCTAATTTATGAGCCTTATCAATAAGAACAGCTATTTCTTTATCAATTGATTCTGCTATAGCATCACTATAATCTCTTTGTTCATTTATTTCTTTACCCAGAAAAACCATTTCTTCTCTTTTACCAAACGTTCTAGGTCCTAATTTATTACTCATACCATATCTTGTAATCATCGTTTTAGCGATATTGGTAGCTTGTTCAAGATCATTACTAGCACCAGTAGTAATTTCTTTAAATATTATCTCTTCTGCAACTCTTCCTCCAATTGCTGCGGCCATCATGTCTTCAAATTGATTCCTTGACCAAAGTTTCCTGTCTTCTTCTGGTAAATACCTAGTGTGTCCTCCGCTCATACCTCTAGCAACTATCGTAACTTTATAAGGATTATCTGCATTCTTTAAGAAGAACCCTACTAAAGCATGCCCTCCTTCATGGTATGCAGTTATTTCTTTTTCTTTTTTATTAATAACTCTACTTTTTCTCTCAGGACCAGCAACAACTCTATCAATAGATTCTGCATATTCTTCAAAAGATGCACGTTCTTTTTTTCTACGTGCTGCTAATATAGCTGATTCATTAACTAAGTTAGCCAAATCCGCACCGCTAAAGCCAGTAGTCTGTTTTGCAACAACTTCAAAATTTACATCTTCTTCTAGAGGTTTACCTTTAGCATGTACTCTAAGAATTTCTTCTCTTCCTTTAACATCTGGATTATCTAGTATTACTCGTCTATCAAATCTTCCTGGTCTTAAAAGAGCAGGATCTAATATGTCTGGCCGATTTGTAGCAGCTAAAACTATCACATTAATATTTCTATCAAATCCGTCCATTTCAACTAAAATCTGATTCAATGTCTGTTCTCTTTCATCATGTCCGCCTCCTAAACCTGCACCTCTATGTCGTCCAACAGCATCAATTTCATCAACAAATACTATACAAGGAGAATTTCTTTTTGCTTGATCAAAAAGGTCTCTAACTCTAGAAGCACCCACTCCAACAAACATTTCAACAAATTCACTTCCACTTATTGAAAAGAAAGGGACTCCAGCTTCTCCAGAAACTGCTCTTGCAAGTAAAGTTTTACCTGTACCAGGAGGACCAATTAATAGCACTCCACGGGGAATCTTTGCACCTAAAGATAAAAACCTATCAGGATACTTAAGAAACTCAACAACTTCTTGTAAATCTTCTTTTGCTTCCTCTACTCCTGCAACATCTGCAAAACTAACAGTAGGGCTATCTCCAACGAACATTTTTGCTTTACTACGACCAAAACTAAAAGTTTGACTAGCATTTCCTTGAGCTTGGCGTAACATGAAAAACAGAATTGAACCAAATATTATTAATGGTAAAAATGATATTAATATACTAAAAAGACTACTTAAGCCACTAGAACCCTTAACGCTTACTTTAACCTTACTAGTTAAAGGGTCCAAACCTGAAGATTCAAGTATTTGTACTATACTTGCTTCCTTTTCCTTTCGAGAAATAACCTTTTCACCATCAACTGTCATTGCAGTTAATTTTTCTCCATTAATTTCTATAGTATCTAATTGCCCTTTGATAGCCATAGATATTAATTGACTTAAGGGTATCTCTTGATTCCCCTGTAAAGAAGGAGAAAGTATAGTAAAAAATATAGTTATTCCAGCTATAGCTATCAACAAATATATAAAGCTATTTCGAATGACCATACAACCTCGCCTGTATAAAATATATCAACATAAATAATTATACCAAATAATATGCTATAAATACCAATATTTAACAAATATTCTTTTTTAAATAAGAATTGATCTGTAATAATAGATAATATAAAATAAAAGTTAATATATTTAATAAAAAAATAACTAATATGAAAATATGAAAAATGATTTAAAAAGAACAGCTCTCTATAATTCCCATATTAAACAAAATGCAAAAATGGTGGATTTTGGAGGCTGGTCTATGCCAATACAGTACAATAGCATTTTATCTGAATCTAAGTCTGTACGAACAAAGTCAGGTATTTTTGATGTTTCCCACATGGGTAGAATAGAGATATCTGGTATTGACTCTTCTAAAATTTTAAACCAAATTCTTAGTGTAGATATCGAAAAAATAGAAATTGGAAAAGCCAAGTACAACTTAATATGCAATAAAGAAGGTGGCATTATAGATGACTGTATAATCTATAAAACAAACAAACAAAACTTTTTATTAATCCCAAATGCTTCTAATTCTAAAGTGGTTTTAGAATGGATAGATTCATTTGTTTCAAATAATTCTAATATATTAATAAATGACATTACCTCTAACACAGTTATGATAGCTTACCAAGGACCAGACTCAATTAAATTATTACAAAATATTACATTGTCAAATTTGGAACAAATAAAACCTTTTAACATACAAAATATTAATATAGATAAAATCAAGGTGTCTATTGCCAGAACTGGTTATACAGGTGAAGATGGTTTTGAAATAATTGCTGATAAAAAAGATGGTCATAATTTATGGGAAAAATTAATTAGTATCGGCGCAACTCCTTGTGGCTTAGGAGCACGAGATATTTTAAGACTTGAAGCTAGCTTACCATTACATGGTAATGAAATTAACTTGTCAACAAATCCTTATGAAGCTAATTTAGGCAAATTTATTTATAGTGACAAAAATGGTTATATAGCAAAAAATGCCTTAGAGGCTATTGCAAATAAAGGACCTAAAAGGAAACTAGTGGGTTTAGAAGTTATGGATAGAATAATACCTAGAAAAGGACATGAAATTATTATCAACAATAAAATTATCGGTAATATAACAAGCGGAGGATATTCTTCAACATTGAATAAGCCTATAGCACTCGGGTATGTACCTATAGAATTTTCTGATTTGAATACAAAAATCCAAATAAAAATTAGAGAAAAATTAGTAGAATCATATATATGTAAAATTCCGTTTTATAAAAGGAGGAAAGCCAAATGAATCCAAAAGAACTAAAATACTCCAAAGACCATGAATGGGTAAAAACAGAAGGTAATGATTCTGCTTTGATTGGTATTACAGAATTTGCAACTGACAGTTTAGGGGATGTTGTATTTATAGAATTACCTGATATAGGTACTAAAATCACACAGTTTGAAAAAATTGGAGAAATAGAATCAGTAAAAGCCGTATCAGACATATTCACCCCAATAAGTGGAAAAATCATTGAACAAAACAATGAACTTATAAATAACCCAGAACTTATTAACAATTCCCCATTTGAAGATGGCTGGATGTTTAAAGTGGAAAATATAAATACTGATGAACTTGACAACTTAATGAACTCTGATGAATATGATCAACTTATAAAGGAATAAATGATTTGAATACTCATGAAGATTTAGGATACATTTCCCCATATATACCAAACACCGATTTAGATAGAAAAAATATGTTAAATAAAATTGGTGTTAGCAGTATTGATGAATTATTTAAAGATATTCCAGATAAATATCGTAACCCTAATTTAAATTTAACAAAACCACTAAGCGAATTTGAATTAAAAAAATATATAGACGAAATATGCTCAATGAATATTGTCCCTGGCGATTATTCATGTTTCTTAGGAGGAGGATCTTATCAACACCACATACCTGCGATAGTAAACCAATTAAGCACTCGCAGTGAGTATATGACATCGTATACTCCTTATCAACCTGAAGTTTCACAAGGTACTCTTCAAACTGAATATGAATTTCAATCTTTGTGCTGCTTATTAACAAATATGGAAGTAGCCAATGCTGGTATGTACGATGGATCAACTTCATTAGCAGAAGCAGCATTAATGTCAGCACGTATAAATAAGAAAAGTAAAATAGCTATATTAAATACTGTATCCCCTACATATATTGAAATTTTAAAAACATACACTCAATATCAAGGGCTTTCAATATATATGATAGAAGAAAATCAAACTAAATTGGAGGATGACACGACATGTCTTATTGTCCAAAATCCGAACTTCTATGGAAATATAGATGATATGAATAAATTTGCAGATATTGCCCATAAACATGAAGCACTCTTAGTTGCATATACAGATGCAATGTCATTAGGGATGTTTATTCCTCCTGGAGATTATGATGCAGATATAGCTGTTGCTGAAGGGCAAACTTTAGGAGTTCCAACTTCATTTGGAGGTCCTTATGTAGGAATTTTTACATGTAAAAAGAAGTATATTCGCCAAATGCCAGGTAGAATTGTTGGAGCAACAGAAGATACAAAAGGTAATACTGCTTATGTTCTAACTCTTCAAACACGTGAACAACATATACGTAGAGAAAATGCAACTTCTAATATATGTACTTCAGTAGCACTAATTGCTCTGATGTCTACTATATATATGGCTAGTTTAGGAAAATCAGGTATTAAACATATAGCAGAACTATGTTATCAAAAAGCACACTATGCTTCTAACTTGATTAATAAAATCCCAGGATATAGTTTATTATCTGACAAAGTATTTTTTAGGGAATTTGGAATAATATGCCCTAGACCACCAAAAGAAATTAATAAAATCCTTCTAGAGAAAAAAATTATCGGGGGACTAGATATTAGCGATAAAGTCGAAAATGGAATGTTAATATCAATAACCGAACTAAATTCAAAAGAAGAAATAGACCTCCTTGTATCAGCACTTTCGGAAATAAAATAGAAAGATATTTATATGAATACAAAAATTAATGATATCAATAGAAAATTATTAATGGACAGAAGCTCTCCTGGTAGAGTTGGAGCAACATTACCTCCATCAGATGTACCAAAGCAAAAATTACCTCCAGATAAATACCTTAGAGAAAATATTAACCTTCCTGAATTAAGTGAAAGTGAATTAGTAAGATATTTTTCAAAATTAAGCCAATTTAATTTTTCAATTGACCATAATTTTTATCCATTAGGCAGTTGCACAATGAAATACAACCCAAAAATCAATGATGAAATCGCATCAATTAAAGGACTATCAAATTTACACCCATTACAAGATGAATCTACAGTTCAAGGTGCTTTAAAATTAATGTTCGAATTGCAAAATTCACTCTGCGAAATAACTGGAATGGATGATATATCATTAGCTCCAATGGCAGGTGCGGACGGTGAACTTGCGGGTATGTTAATGACTAAAGCATACCATTTGGCTAATGAAGAGCCTCAAAGAAAAAAAATCTTAATACCAGACAGTGCCCATGGGACAAACCCTGCATCAGCTGCAATGGCCGGATTTGAAGTAATAACCTTGCCATCAGATCATAATGGAAATGCTGATATAGAAGCACTAAAATCATCCGTAGATGAAACATTAGCAGGATTAATGATTACTTTACCAAGTACTCTCGGTTTATTTGATACAAACATTTTAGATGTATGTAGAATAGTTCACAATGCAGGTGGGATAGTATATGGAGATGGAGCAAATCTAAATTCTCTATTAGGTAGAGTTAAATTAGGTGAATTAGGATTTGACATTATACACTCTAATTTACATAAAACTTTTACTCAACCTCATGGCGGAGGTGGCCCTGGCGCAGGTCCTGTAATCATCAAAGATTTTTTATCTGATTACCTCCCATCTCCAGTTGTAAGACTAAATCAAAAAGACAATTCATATTCATTGTATTCTCCTAAAAATACTGTTGGAAAAATGGGAGCGTTTCATGGTAATTTTGGAGCTTTAGTTAGAGCTTATTCATATATAAAAACTTTAGGAGAACCTGGTATTAATCAAATTAGCCAAAATGCAGTAATAAACGCAAATTACATACGTAGCCAATTAAAAGATTATTACGATTTACCTTTCAATAGAACCTGTATGCATGAAGTAGTATTTTCAGCAAAGAATTATAAACAAGAATACGGTATAAGCGCTCTTGATATTGCAAAAAGGTTAATCGATTATGGAATACATCCGCCCACAATGTACTTCCCCTTAATAGTTGATGAAGCTTTATTAATAGAGCCAACTGAAACAGAATCTAAAGATACTCTTGATTATTTTATTGAAGTAATGAAAGTAATTAGTAAAGAAGCAAAAGACAATCCTGAATTACTTCGTAATGCACCTCACAATACTACTAACAGTAGAGTAGATGAAGCTAAAGCTGCTCGAAATCCTAATTTAAGATGGTCGCCAATAAATAATACCTAAGTATAAAGGAATTTAATGATGGTAAATATAGGAGATGTAGCACCTAATTTTACTTTAAATTCTCATCAGGATGAAAAAATATCGCTAAGTAAATATATAGGTGTAAAAAATATAATCCTTTCTTTTTATGTATATTCATTTACTGAAGGATGAGCCTTTCAAATTTCTAAATTCAGACAAAGAATGCCTGAATTACAAGAAATAAACACCCAAGTTTTGGGTATAAGTACAGACCCTTCTCCATCTCAAAAAGCTTTTTCTATGTCTTTAGGAAATATTTCATATCCATTATTATCAGATTTTCATCCTAAGGGTAAAATTTCAAAACTATATAAAGTATTTAATAATAATAAAGGGACTTCCAAAAGAGCCATAATAATAATCAATAAAAATGGAATTATAAAGTTTAAAAAAATTTATTTAGATGTATCCGAATTAGATATGGAGCAAATATTTACAGAATTATCTAAATTAAAAAATTAAATAAAATAAGATTCAAAATTTTTAATATCTAATTGATGTGAATATCTGCTGTCAGCTAAATCCAAATAATTCGAATTTAATATTGGAGATTTGAAATTTATCTCATTATAATCGAAATTAAATAAATCTTTCGAATCAACAATATTTGTATTCATTTCTTGTAATACCACTTTAAAACCTCCTAATCCCTGAGGTTTTACTAATTCCATAATTGCTATACGATTTTTATAATATTCATATTGTGATAAATCAGATTTAGATAAATCATATAAAATTTTTTTAATACCTAAATTATTTAAGTATGTACTTTGCAACATATAGGATAAAGTTTTCAAACCATATAAATTCCCACTCTCAATTATAGAAGTAAAATCTACATGAGCAGTAATATCTTGCTTACCAATTTTAGTAAAAAGATTATTTGAATTTATATGTTGATAATATGTCTGTAGTGTACCTCGAGACCTAAATTGAGAATATAATTCTGACCTAATATCTCCGTAGTCGATTGTCAAAACAAAGCCTTTCAAAAGTGATTTAGATATAGTTCTAATCCAATCTTCAATTTTTAAATTAACTTCTCCTTCGAATCCATCTGGTAAATAATTAACATAAGGCTCAATTTGTTTGATAATAGCATCACTGCTAGCTTCATCAATCACCTCTTTAATTTCACCTCTGTTATCAATGCTTACATATATTTCATAAATTTTCTTATCTAATATTTTAAATCTATGTACTGGGAAAGAATCGACAAGTTCATTAGAAATAAAGCATCCAACAATATTTTTTAAAGGTATAGAATTTGTCAAAATATGCTCGATTGATTCATAATCTTCTGTGAATTTTGAATCACTAACATATCTATCTAAAGATAAATATCTAAATGACATAGCAAAATCATTACAAATAATATTCGCAAATTTAGATATTTCATGTCCAAGATGACCAGTTCCTGAACCCATTTCAATAACCCAAAATTCATCTGGAGAACCTAAAATTTTCCACATCTGCCTAAATTGAATAGTAAGCAAGTAAGCAAATGATGGATGTAATACTGAACTAGTAAAGTAATCCCCTTGGCTGGATATATTATTCGAACTATTATAATAACCTTTTGGATGATACAAAGCAGTTTCCATAAAATCTGCAAACGTTATTTTTGAATAAATTCTTATTTTATTCAGTATATCTAATTCAGGAGATTCAATAATCAAACTAAAATAAGGTCTTTAATTTTCATCAGATTTTTCAGATTTTTCAGATTTGTCAGATTTTTCAGATTTCCCTGCACCAGGGCCCCTATCCCATCCACTACCTTGTACTGAATTTTTAAATTCAGAATTTTGGCCACAATTTTTGCATTTTCCATAACTAACAGGTCCATTTGGCTTTTCTATTACCCAATGATGTACACATTCAGAATTCGTTTGAATCTCATCACTCATTATAAAGAAACCTTCTCAAGATCGCTTTTTAATAGGTACATAATCTATATCTAACAATCCATCGTACAATAATCTAGGCCTAATCAATATATTCTTTTCAAATTGCTCCATAACTTGCGCAGTCCATCCGGGAATTCTACCCATAGTAAATATTGATGTATAAAGATCTTCGGATATTCCCATTAAATAATATATAGCACCAGAAAAGAAATCTACATTCTGACAAATGCCTTTTTTTGCATATGGAACCATTAATTCAGCTATTGATTCTAATATTGAATACCATTTAGTCTGATTTTTTCTTTCACCTAATTTTTTTGCATCATCTCTTAAGTGGATAGCCCTTGGATCAACTGACTTATAAACTCTATGCCCAAAGCCCATCACTCTTCCTCTATTATTAAGCAAATTTTTAATATATTCTTCTGTATTATCAGGTTCACCTATATCCATAGCCATTTTCATAACTGATTCTGCAGCACCACCATGAGATGGTCCTTTCAAAATACCTACTCCAGTGGTAACAGCACTATGTAGATCAGATTGAGTAGAGGCAGTAATTCTAGCTCCAAAAGAAGATGCATTTAATCCATGCTCAGCATGAAGCAAAAAATCTTTGTCTAATAATTTACCATCTTCTTTATCTGGTATTTCTCCAGTTAAAGTATATAAAAAATTAGATGCATGTGAAAGATTTTCATCCGGAGGAATTACATTTTCGCCTCTTCTTATTCTATCATGAGCAGCTACAATAGCAGGCGATTGAGCAGTAAGCCTTATACCTTTACGCAAGTTAGCTTCTCGAGAATTATCATTCACATCAACATCAAAAGCTGATAGAGCAGAAATAGATGTTCTTAAAACATCCATAGGATGAGAAGACTGTACATTTCTAATAATTTCAATTACTTTATCTGGTAGTTTTCTAGCTGATTTTAATTCAGAATCAAATTTTTCTAATTCTCTTTCATTAGGTAATTCACCATGCATTAATAAATAAGAAGTTTCTTCAAATGTTGAATTGTTAGCTAATTGATTTATGTCATAACCTCTATAAAATAAACGGCCATTTTTACCATCTATGTAACTTGACTTAGTCGTGTCAATATATATATCTTTAAGACCTCGTTTAATTTCTAGGTCATCATTAGTCAATGTTCTAAATTCCTTTCATATAAAATCACAATATGGGCTATGCAAAAGTCTAGCATCGAGTGTAAATAGTGTCAATAATTATAAATTTATTAACCTTTTAATTCTCTCCAAATCTCTTAATTTCTTCTATCATCTCAGGAGTTACACTTTTAGGAACTGCATCTAGTTTAATTTTTTCATTTTGAACACTATTTTTTATTTCTTCTACAACTTCAGGATTAGCTAAAGTTGTAATATCTCCAACATCTACAAAATTAGAAATAGAAGCTATTACCCTTCTCATTATCTTACCTGACCTTGTCTTAGGTAGATCACTAGCAACCCACACATGAGCAGGTCGAGCAATTGGACCTATAATTGAACGTAATGCTTGGATAACTTCCTTAGAAATTTTATCATGGTCAGACACATCTGATTTAACCGCAATATACATTTCAGGAACCCTACCTCTAATATCATCAAATGCAGGTACTGCAGCAGCTTCCGCAACTCCATCAACTGTCAAAGCAGCAGATTCTAATTCTTTAGTACCTAATCTATGGCCAGCCACATTAATAACATCATCTACCCTCCCAAGTATCCTGAAATAACCATCCTCTGCTTCCATTGCACCATCGCCAGCAAAATATGGCCAATCTCTCCAGTCAGTACTTTTCGAATCTTTACAATACTTACTATAATAAGTCTCAACAAATCTATCAGGATCCCCCCAGATTGTCTGCATGATACCAGGCCAAGGATTTTTTATACAAATATTTCCTGCTTTACCTTCTCCTGGACTTACTTCATTACCATCTTCATCTAGAATAACAGGATTGATACCTAAAGTTCCTGGGCCACAACTACCTGGTTTCATTGGCTGTAATGCAGGTAAACTTGAACCCAAAAAACCCCCCGTCTCAGTTTGCCACCAAGTATCTACAATTACAGCTTCTTTTTTGCCTACAAATTCATAATACCATTTCCAAACTTCGGGCTCTATTGGTTCACCAACAGTGGTCATGTGTTTAAAATGGTAATTGTGTTTCGCAGGTTCATCTGGGCCAGCATTTCTCAACATTCTAATAGTAGTAGGAGCAGTATGAAATATATTAACACCCAATCTTTCGGCTATTCTCCACGGCCTACCAGCATCTGGTTCAGCTGGAGCTCCTTCATACATCACACTTGTGGCTCCAACTGATAAAGGTCCATATACTATATAAGAATGGCCAGTAATCCATCCTATATCAGCAAAACACCAATATACATCTTCTGGTTGAATATCTTGATAATACTTTGAAGTACCTGCTACATAGGATAAATACCCTCCTGTACTATGTTGTATTCCTTTAGGTTTAGCAGTAGTGCCACTAGTATACATAATGAAAAGAGGAGATTCAGATGCCATAGCAACAGGCTTGATTCTTTCTCCCCTATATTTTTTCAATAAGTCATATACTAAATAATCTCTTCCGTCTACCAAGTCTACATTAGATTCTTTTTCTGGATATCTATTCCAAATCAATACCTTGTCTACTTTTACACCAGATTGAGCTGCTTTTTCAACTGCTTCATCTGCTTTTGATTTATGTTCAAGTAGCTTACCTGCTCGCCAATAAGAATCCATAGTGATTAAAATATTACTTTCTGAATCAACTATTCTATCTCCACATGCAGATCCACTAAATCCTCCAAACACTTGGGAATGAATAGCTCCAAGTCTAGCGCAAGCTAACATAGCAATGGGTAACTCAGGCATCATTGGCATATGCAATGTAACTCTATCACCAGCTTTAACTCCAGCAAAATCCTGCAACAAAGCTGCAAATTCATTTACTTTAACGTATAAATCCTGATAAGTTAAAACTCTGTCAGGTTCTGATTCTACTTCAGAAACCCATATAAATGCTGCCTTATTTCCATATTTTTTCAAATGACGATCTACACAATTATAAGAAGCATTCAATTTGCCTCCAACAAACCATTTCCAGAAAGGAGCATTTGAAGTATCCAATATTGTATGCCAATACTGATCCCAATCGAGTAAGTCTCCATATTCTCGATAACAGTCAGGAAAATTTTCTAAAGAAAACCTTTCAAATATTTCCGGATCAGCTGCATTAGCTTGAGATATGAATTTTGTATTAGGGAATATCCTATCTTCTTCACGCCAGTGTACAGCTATTTGAGATTCGCTAATTTCATCCTTTGACTTATCTTCCATATCATAGGCTCCATTTCTACATAACTATAAAAAAATAATTATTTTTCTAAAATTAAATAATATCTTGAACAGCATACCAAGATAAATTAAGTCTTTCAATATCAATAATCAACTAGAAGAAACATTAGGTTTACCAGGTCTGTTTTTTCGTCTTTTATTCACTAAATTTAATCTAATTTGAGATTTTCTGATTGATGCTAAAACTCTTTCAAAATCAACATCAGAGTCCTTAGAATTTAATTTTTGCTGAGCTTTTACTAATGATTCTTGAGCTCTTTCCTGATCAATTTCTTCTAATCTTTCAACTGTATCAGCTAAAATAGTAACTTTATTTTGCATTACTTCTAAAAATCCACCACTAACAACCATAAAAGTTTCTTCATTATTAATAACAACACGGATCTCTCCACTATCAATCATAGTAAGAAAAGGAGCATGATTAGGTAACACTCCAATCTCTCCACTATGAGCTGGAGCAGTTAATGAATCGACTTCACCTGAAAAAACTGACTTTTCAGCTGTAACTATCTCTAATTTTAATTTACTCATAAAATTATTTTGCCTTCTCTACAGCTTCATCTATTGTTCCAACCATATAAAATGCTTGCTCAGGCATATCATCATGCTTCCCTTCTAATATTTCTTTAAAACCACGAACAGTTTCATTTATTGGCACATATTTACCTTCTTGTCCAGTAAAAACTTCGGCAACAAACATTGGTTGAGTTAAGAACCTTTGGATTTTTCTAGCTCTAGAAACAGTTAGTCTATCTTCATCAGATAATTCTTCCATACCCAAAATAGCAATAATATCTTGTAACTCCTGATATTTTTGCAACACTTGCTGAACTCCCATTGCAACATTATAGTGTTCTTCACCAACAATAGAAGGTTCCAGAATTCTTGAAAAAGAAGTTAATGGATCAACAGCTGGAAATAAAGCTTGTGCAGCTAATGATCTTTCTAAAGCCACAACTGCATCTAAATGCCCGAAAGTTGTAACAATCCCAGGATCAGTATAATCATCTGCTGGTACATAAATAGCTTGAAATGAAGTAATGGATCCATTTTTAGACGAAGTAATTCTTTCTTCTAAATCTCCCATTTCTGTAGAAAGAGTAGGCTGGTATCCAACCGCTGAAGGCATTCTTCCTAATAAAGCTGAAACTTCCATACCTGCTAAAATATAACGATATATATTGTCAACAAATAACAATACATCTTGAGATCTTTCTTCTTTAAAATATTCAGCCATAGTCAATCCTGTAAGACCAACCCTTGCCCTAACTCCCGGAGGCTCATTCATTTGGCCAAATACTAAAACCGTACTATCCAACACTCCCGACTCTTTCATTTCATGCCAAAGATCATTACCTTCTCTTGAACGTTCTCCAACTCCAGCAAAAACAGAAACTCCTTTATGTACTGTAGCGATATTATGAATCAACTCTTGTATAATAACTGTTTTCCCAACACCTGCACCCCCATATGCCCCAACTTTTCCCCCCTTGGTAAAAGGTGTCATCAAGTCCATAACTTTAACACCAGTCTCTAAAACTTCAACTTGAGTAGCTTGGTCATCAAAAGCAGGAGGCTTTCTATGAATAGGCCAATGTTCTCCTTTATCAATAACTTCTAACCCATCAAGCGTTTCTCCGACAGAATTAAATAATCTACCTAATGTAGGATCACCTACCGGCACACTTACTGGAGCACCAGTATCTTCGGCTTCAATTCCTCTAACTAGTCCTTCTGTAGGACCCAGCGCAAGACACCTTACAGCATTGTTTCCAATGTGCTGCTCTACTTCAAGAATTAATCTTTCATCACCAATTTTTGTATGCAAAGCATTAAAAATCTCTGGCATACTTTCCGACTCAAACTCCACATCCACTACAGTTCCAATAATTTGTATAATTTTTCCTGTTGACATTAAATACTCCAAAAAACTAGATATTTTTTTATTTCATTCATTCTACGGCCGCTACTCCTCCAACTATATCGAGTAACTCCCCTGTAATTGACTCTTGCCTAACTTTATTCATTACCAAAGTAAGGTCTTCAACCATTTCATTTGCATTATCTGTGGCATTACGCATAGCAACCATTCTTGCAGATTGTTCACTAGCAATACTTTCTAATAAAGCATGAAACACTTGCATTTCTACAAATCTTGGTAGCAATTTAGAAAAAATCTCTGCAGGAGAAGGTTCAAATATATAGCCTAAAGCTTCATTATTATTAAGAACTGATGAATCAATAGGTAAAATAGGTTCGACTACCGGTTTCTGATTAGTAGTATTAATAAATTTTGCATAAGCTATATATATAGAATCAATTTTCTTATTTTGAAAATTGTCTATCGCTATACTTACTGGTGGTGTAATATCCAGTAAAGAAGGCTTATCACTAATACCTATAATTTCAGCCTTAAGGTTAAAATTCAAATTGCTAACAAAATCTCTACCCTTTTTACCAATTGCCATAGTATCTACTTGTATATTATTTTTTTTCTTCAAACTGGCAAACTCTGCAACAGCTCTGTTTATATTAGAATTTAATCCCCCTGTAAGGCCTCTATCAGGTGATAGTATAATTAAATTCGCTACTTTCTCTTCTCTAACTTCTAATAAAGGATGGGAATAGTCATCATCACCCATCTGAGATATTATATCTGACATTAACGCAATCATATTTTCAGAATAAGGACGACCCTCCAAAGCAGCTTCTTGAGTTCTTCTCATTTTTGACGCAGCTATCATAGACATAGCTTTAGTTATTTTAGATGTGTTTTGTACACTTCTTATGCGTCTTTTTATTTGTCTTACACTTGGCATATTTAATCGTTTCTAAATCCACTTTTTTTAAAATCATTAATTGCATTTTCTAGAGAAGACTCAAGATCTTTACCTATATCTTTTGAATCTGCAATTTTATTCAACAAATCTGAATGATTTGAAGCCATATAGACATGAAAATCTCTTTCGAAATTTTGTATTTCTGAGACTTCGACATCGTCCATCAATCCCTTAGTTAAAGCAAATAAGATTGTAACTTGCTGCTCTAAGGTTAATGGTGCATTTTGAACTTGTTTCAATATCTCTGTAGCTCTTTGCCCTCTCTCTAACTGATTCCTTGTTGCATCATCTAAGTCAGAAGTCCCAAATTGAGCAAAAGTGACTAATTCACTATATTGCGCTAATTCAAGCCGTAACCTACCTGCCACACCTTTCATAGCTTTTGTTTGAGCAGAACTACCCACTCTTGAAACTGACAAACCTGCATTAACAGCTGGCCTAATACCAGCATTGAAAAGTTCTGGCTCCAAATAAATTTGTCCATCTGTAATAGATATAACGTTAGTAGGCACATATGCCGAAACATCTCCTGCTAAAGTTTCTATTATTGGCAATGCAGTTATTGAACCTCCACCATGCTCGTCATCAAGCCTAGCAGATCGTTCAAGTAATCGACTATGTAAATAAAAAACATCCCCGGGATATGCTTCACGACCTGGAGGGCGTCTTAACAAAAGGGACATCTGTCGATATGCCCATGCATGCTTAGATAAATCATCATATACAATTAGCACATCTTGCCCTTTATGCATAAAATATTCGCCCATAGCACAACCAGAATATGGAGATAAATATTGCATTGGAGCAGGATCAGATGCATTGGCTGCAATTACTATAGTATGATCCATAGCACCATGAGATTCAAGTAAGCCTACAGTTTGAGCTACTTTACCAGCTTTCTGCCCAATAGCAACATATATACAAACAACATCTTCACTTTTTTGATTAATAATTGCATCAACAGCAACTGATGTTTTACCAGTAGACCTGTCTCCAATTATCAATTCTCTTTGACCTCTTCCTACCGGAACCATAGCATCAATCGATTTAATGCCTGTTTGCAAAGGAGTATCGACTGATTTTCTTATAGCTACATTTGGGGCAACTAATTCAATTTCTCTAGACACAGAAGATTCTACACTACCTTTGCCGTCTATAGGCTCCCCAAGAGCATTAACTACTCTTCCTATTAATCCTTCCCCAACAGGAACTTCAACTACCCTACCTGTACCTCTAACTTCAGTTCCCTCCTTGATACCTTTAGGATCTCCCAATATAACAATCCCAACACCATCTTCTTCTAAATTTAACGCCATCCCGTAAGCCCCTCCATCAAATTCAACTAATTCATTGAATCCTACCCCTGAAAGACCATGGACCTGAGCAATTCCATCTCCTACCTCAACTACCACTCCACTATCAACCATAGATAATTCTTTATTAAATTCAACTATTTTCTGCTTTATAACAGAAGATATTTCTTCACCTTTTGATCCCATAAATGCCTCCATTGGCTATATAAAAATTATTAATTAATTCTTGATCATCCTATCCATTTTAATTAAAGAAGATTTTGCACTTGCATCTAAAATCCTATCACCTATTTTAGCGACAAAACCAGCTATTAAAGCTGGATCAACTGAAGTTGAAACTTCGATTTTTTTATTTATAGAATTTTCTAATTTACTCTTTATATTATTAATTGATTTTTGGTCCAATTTAACAGCAGTGATTATTTCAGCTATTTCAATCTGAAGAGAATCATAAACCATTAATTTATAAGAATTATATATTGAAGAAAAATATTTAAAATCTTTATTTTCTGCCAACACATATAGCAGCTTAAGAATAGATTCATCAATTTTTTTTCTGAAGATATCATCAATAAGTTTAACTTTTTCTGATATCTTCAATTTAGGGGAATCCAACAAGTACACTAATTTTTCTTCTTTCAAAGATTCGTTAACTTTTTCCATATCCTCAAGGAGAATTTTTACATTATCCTCCTCAGCTCCAATTTGAAAAAGAGCTTGTGCATACCTCCTAGATGAAGATTTCTTTGCCATATTAATTAAATTTCTCCATTAAATTAATTCTCATAAATAATTCGCGGCTATAATGATTTTTTCAAAACTTTCTCTATAACCTCATCATGAGACTTATCATCCAAAGATTTATCAATTACCTTTTCAGCAGCAGTAATTACTAATCCTGCAAAATTCTTCCTGACTTCATCAATAGCTGCATTTTTTTCTCTTTGTATTTCAGATCTAGCTTTAAGCCATTCTGTCTCAATATCGGTTTTAGCTTTACTCATTTCATCTTCTCTAAATTTAGCTGCTGCTTCTTTTGCATCAACAATCATCTGTCGTCTCTCATTTTTAGCTTCTTCTAAACTATCCTGAATTGACTCTTCACTCTTTGCAATATCTTGCTTAGCTTTCTCAGCTGCATCTAAATTATCTTTTATCTTTGCTGATCTTTGATCCAACATATTTATAACTGGCTGATAAAGTAATTTATACAAGATAGTAAAAAGAATTATAAAGCTTATTATCTGAGTAATTAAGCCTGATAAATTTAAACCCAAAGGGGTTAAAGCGCTCATAATAATCCTGCTTTCTAAAAATTAATAATACAAATAAATATTTACTACACAAACTTAATTATTATTGCCACAACTAAAGCATATATTGCAATCGCTTCAGCAAATGCAATTGCTAAAATCATATTTTGCTGAATAGGCCCAGCAGCTTCAGGGTTTCTACCCAAACTTTCCATTGCTTTAGAAGCCAACATTCCTATACCAAGGGCAGGACCTAGTGAACCTAATCCAATAGCCACACCAGCTCCAATACTTTTCATTGCTTCTGCTATATCTCCTGTCATATTAAATTTTCCTCCATTTAAAAATTTTATAATTTTATTTTTTTATTTAATAATTATTTAAAATCAGTGGCCTTCATCACCATGACTTACAGTAGCCATAGATGCAAAAACCAATGTAAGCACAGAAAAAATTAAAGCCTGTATCAACCCCACAAAAAGTTCCAATCCTAAAAATGGAATTATCCCAATAAGCGGTAACAAAAAAGCCATTGCAAACAATAAAACTTCTCCAGCAAATATATTTCCAAAAAGCCTAAATGTAAAGCTTATTATCCTAGCAAATTCACTAATACCTTCTAATATTCCAACAAAAAACCCAACTGGACCAGATTTGAAATTAATAAATTTAGACAAATGGGACCCAAATCCTAAAATTGAAAATCCCCAAAAGTGAACTAATACCATAGCAACAATAGCTATAGCCAAAGTAGTATTAAGGTCTGTATTGGCACTTCTAAAATATGGAATTAAAAGTCCTTCCTGTTTTCCTTTTTCTACAGCTTTATGCTTGTGCTCGTCAGATTTATGATCAGAACTATGGTCATCATGATCTTTAACATTCCTAATAGAACCAATTGGCAAAAGACCAAAGGACCCTTCTCCATCAAATATAATAGTGTGAACATCTGACTCATGGAATTTCTTACCTTGAATCTCAGCTAAATCTTGTGCATGATGAATAGCATCTTCACGGCTTTCAATTTTACCGATTGTACCAAAACCAGGTAATATACCTAACCAATTTGAAGTCAATACAAATAAAAATATTGTTAACACCAAAGGCAAAAACTTTCTTGCCTTTTCAGGACTTGTCATACTTTCAGCAAGATTGAGAAAGAATTCAACAATTATTTCAGCTATTGATTGCAATCTTCCAGGAACATCAGAAATACTTTTTTTTACGAAAAGCGAAAGTAATAACAATACAAATATTGACAACCAAGTAGCTATCACAGTATTGGTCAAAGCATATTTGTACCCATCAGTAATTTTAATCTTAGTAACAGTTTCAGCAGAAATTTGTATATGCGCCAAAGGAGCACCTAAAAACCCTCCTCCAAACTGATTTCCTAGGGCACCTCCTAAAATACTAATAATAAAAACAGTTATTGAAATAATTATAACTAAAATTAGCTTAGTATTGCGAAAAACTACCGACATTATAAAATCATCTTCCTCTTGAATTTTTTTCAATAAATGATCGTATCATTAAACCTACACCTAAGAAAGCGAGTACAGCCCCTAAAATAGTGAAAAGTATAGTAAATATAGGGAAATTATAATTCACCTTTCCATCAATTAAATTTCCCAAAAAAACTCCTCCCATTAGACAAATTACTACATACCATCCGATTCCAAGAAATCGAAAAACACTATTTAAAGGACTTAAATCCATATAATCCTCTCAAATAATATTAACAGCCAAATAAATACCTGGTCAATCCTAAGATGAGTAAATTTTAGCGACTTTTTCAACTGCTTTAGCGATATCTTTCAAGTCGTCAAATGTTAAACCAGGATGTAATGGCAGAATCACCAATTCTCTTTTAATCTTTTCAGCCACAGGAGCATTTACCGGACCACAAATTTCACGAAACATCGTATGGTCTGGAGGGTATTCATCCAACCTATCTATGCAATTTATTCCTTCAGCATTCAAGGCTGAAACTATATCAGATATACTAACCTTCATATTTTCTTCTTTAAATCTAACAGGATAATTTGAATTACCATGTTCGATATGTTCGTTGATTTTTGGAATAGTAATATTTGGTATAGTCGTGATTTCTGAATCAAGATAATCTTTAAAAATTTTTCTTTTATGTAAAAATCGGTCTACTTTTTTTAATTGCGCAATTCCAAATGCTGCATGTATTTCAGAAAGTCTATAATTATTACCTTGCCTAATTATATTGTATGGAAGAGTTGAATCTGATAGATTACCTTTATCTTTACCATGATCCCTCACAGATTCAGCAATCAAAGCTAAATTTTCATCATTCGTAATCAACATTCCACCATCACCAGCCGAAGTAATAGTTTTAGTTTCTTGCAAACTCCAGCAAGACATATTTCCAAGTGTACCAACATTTTTTCCTTTATATTTTGAACCAAAGCCATGAGCACAATCTTCAATAACCATTAATTTGTTTTCTCTAGCAATATTCATTACTTTATCCATATCAGCAGGATAACCAAACCAATGAACAGGAACTATAGCCTTAGTTTTATCAGTAATCGCATTTTTAATTTTTTCTGGATTAAGTGTAATAGAATTGTCATCAACATCTACAAATACAGGTTTAGCACCAGCTAAAGTAACTGTGTATGCTGTAGAAACAAATGTTAATGGAGGAACAATTACTTCATCACCCTCACCTACTCCTGCTGCAACCAAAGACGCATGCTGTGCTGTTGTACCAGAGCTAAAAGACAAAGCATATTTTACACCAATATATTCAGCAAATAACTTCTCAAACTCTTTTACTTTTGAAGCTCTTGGGTCAACAGAACAAAATACTTCATTTTGAAAAACTTCCAATACTTGACTTAATTCTTCATAACCATAATTTACTTTAGCCATTCTCAATAAATTTTTTCTTATTGGTTTCCCACCATCAACAGCTAACTTATCTTCCATCATTGTACCTCTTGATCATACTAAGCTACCTTTTTAAATCAAGTTTATTACTACTATCACTATAGACTTCCTCAAGTATAGAAGTAGTATAAACTTTGTTGATATCTATATCTTTTCCCAAAGCGCCCCATTCATTCAAATATTTATAAAAACTATTCCATTGATTATCTGACATCCATCCTAATCCATTTTCCTTAGTAATTGTGCTCCAAGCATCTTTAATTTCAGACCTGAGCATATAAATTTGATGTGATTTATCTTCATTTTGTGCATACTTCATAATCATTTCTATAGATTGATCTTCATTATCAACGATGAAATATAGAGCTCTCACTACAGCACGCAAAAACTTAGTTATACTTTCTGAATCTTCATTTAATGTATCTTGATGAGTAACATAATTCAGGCCTAGCACAGGTAAATCATAGTCAAAAGGCGACCATATTGTTACTGGGTAACCTAGTTTACTTTCAATTATATTCGGCTCATTCGATCTAAATACTGATAAAATATCTACATCACCATTTGTTAAAACAGCAGGATTATACCCTACTCTAACTTCATCTATTTTCGACCTATCTACTTGATTAGCTTTTAAAATAGCTAAATATTCTGGTGGAGGTGAACCTTTATATCCTAAGACTTTACCCTCCCAATCTTTAGGTGAATTTATATTTGATTTTTCTAAAGATACAAATGATTGTTGTCCAACCTGCCCTATTAGAGCAAATGAAGTTAATGGAATATCTTGATCTGAAACAAATTTAACAAGATTTGCAGCATCACTTGTTGTTATATCTATTGTCTTTGAAGCAAGTAAACTTAATGTCCCACCTGAAGCAGAATGCCTAATTTCAACATCTAAATTTTCTTCAGTAAAATAACCCATTTCTTGAGCCACATAAACAGCAGCAAATGGTAAATTAGCTTGAGCTTTGAAACCTGCCATAAATACGACTTCATCTTTTGTATTATTTGCAATAGTTTGGTCAGGAGAACAACTAATTACGATTAATAAAGTACTAAATAAAGTAAAAAAGATTGTTCTTAATCTATTATAATTCATCAAAACTCCTATAATTCATCAAAACTCCTTCAATTTATTATTCAAGAATAATCTAAAAATGTCCACCTTACCATTTTTTTTTCAATATAATTAAGGCATAAAATTAAAATTAAAGAAATTACAGCTAAAATTAGAGCACATGAAAATAAGGTATCTAAATCTAATCCATAATTTGCTACAAAAATTAAACTTCCAAGCCCCTTGTCTCCTCCAGAAAAATATTCTCCAATAGTTGCCCCAACAATTGCCATAGGCAATGTTACACGAAATGCCGCAAAAACATATGGAAGAGAATTAGGCATTCTAAGTTTAATTAACATTTCGAAATTTGATGCACTGATTGAATCAAAAAAATCTTTAGTATCCTGATCAACTAATTTCAATCCATTTATAGCATTAATCAAAACAGGAAAAAACACAATTAAAGCTGAAATTATAATCTTAGGTAATACACCAAAACCGAACCATATCACTAATAATGGAGCATAAGCAATTATAGGAGTTACTTTTATTAAAATTGCTAAAGGCAGTAATATCCTTTCTAAGTTTCTATTAAATAAAATTAATATAGCTAATAACATACCCAATATAGAACCTAGTAAAAACCCAACTACTGATTCAAATAGAGTATAAAATGCATTCAACGAAAAATGTTTAAAATTTAAAAATATATTTGATATTACTTCCGTAGGCTTAGGTATCAAATATTCCGGAATACCAATATATTTTATACCAAATTCCCAAAGCAAAAAAATAGTTAAAAAACTAAAAAAAGGATAAACTAATGAGTTCATATCTTTAAAGAAACTCCATTTAAATTTCAACACTATTTTTTACCCTAATAATTAAATATATATTATTGTTAAGTCCTAATATCACGTCTATTAAATATAAAAATTGCTATAGATACTATTAAGACAGAGAATAACGAAATACTAATAAACTCTACAATATCTATTCTAGTTGATGAAGGTTTTATTCCAGAATAATAATAAAAAAAAGAAATACTTTTTGTATTTTCTATTTCTTGGACTAAACCTGCGAGACCATTCCATAAATATGAAAAAACAGTTATGGAGTATGTTATACCAATACTCATGCTCTTATTACCAGTTGCTGTAGCTAAGGCAAAACCTATAGATGATAAACATAATGCCAAAGCAAAAAGTTCTATGCCTGCAATTATTATTAATATTGGTTTAAATTCTAAACCAAATAAGCCTTTAAATATAATTATAAAAGTGGAAAATGGAATAATTATAAGTAACAACCCTAATACCAATGAAAAATATTTTTCATAAGCTAATTGTATTCTAGTAATTGGTAAAGTAACTAATAATTCTAGGGTCCCATTTTTTTCTTCTCCAGCTATAGCATTTATTCCATTTGTAACGCCATAAATAATCAATCCAAATGGAAAAATCAAACTATACAACTCCATACTAAGAAAGCCTATAGGAGTCGTAATACTTTGTACTGCACCGCCATATAAAAGTTCCACCATTTCATTAGGTAATGATTTAATAGTTTGGTCTAAAGCATCTCCAGACAATTTAATAGAAGGATACATAGACATTATTAATAAAGAAATCCCTATAAATCCTAAATTCCAAAAACCTAAAGAAAGTTTCTGGTCATATATAACTTTTGTCCATATTTTTTTTAACATAAATTAATCATTCTAATAGTAATTCATAAACAATTCTTCCAATGTTGGATCTTGGGTTGTTAAATCAATTATTTCATACTTACTTATGACTTTAATTATTTCATCTATTGGGCCAAAGATATTTAACTTGACAACATTTTTATTTGTTTCAATTAAATTTACATTTTTTATATTATCAAACAAGTTTAACGGTATTGTTTCTTTAAAATATATAACAATAGATTTCATGGCATTAGATTTTAAAATTTCTAAACTCTCTTCAACAATTAACTTTCCTTCTTTAACAAAACCTACTCTTTCGGCTACTTTATCAATCTCAGAAAATATATGAGAAGAAAGAAAAATTGTAGATCCATTCAGTCTAGCTTCTTGAATAAGTTCAATAGTAATTTGTTGCATTAATGGATCTAACCCACTACTGGGTTCATCTAAAATTAACAATTCTGGTTTGTGCATAAACGCTAAAATTAATCCTAATTTTTGTTTGTTACCTTTAGACAATTCTTTAATATATTTATTTGGATCATAATCTAAACGTTCAATTAGGTTTCTTATATATTGATCATCATCAATATTCCTCAAACTACTAAAAAACTTCAACACTTCATTGCCGGTCAATTTCTGATAAGTAGATAATTCACCAGGTAAATATCCCATATTTTTAAATATTTTTACATTTTTTTGCGTAGGTCTTTTACCTAACACTTCTACGTAGCCTTCACTAGGATTCAGTATACCTAACATTAAACGAATAGCTGTACTTTTACCTGCTCCATTAGGGCCTATCAATGCATATATTTGATTTTCTTCTACATTGAGCGTTAATGAAGATAAAGCTTTAAACTTACCATAATATTTAGATACATTATGCATTTTAATAATATTTTTCAAAACTTACTCCATTTATTAATTTAAACAGAACTATTTATCATTATAAATTATATTCTTTAATCTACTTACATAATTTAATACTTTTGAAGAATATTCTATTTCTGGAATTCTTGGACGTGGTAAATTTATTTTTACATTCTCAATAAAATTTTTAGATTTATCTGACAAGATAAATACCTTATCAGATAAAATTACTGACTCAAAAATATTATGCGTAGAAAAAATTATAGTCGGCTTATATTTTTGATGAAGTGCCAAAATTTCATACCTTATTTGATCTCTTGTGAATTCATCTAGAGCACTTAGGGGTTCATCCATTATTAATAATTCAGGGTTATAAATAATAGATCTTGCTATGGAGACTCTCTGTTTCATTCCTCCAGACAATTGATCTGGATAATAATTTTCTATTCCTTCTAATTTAATAAATTTTAACATATCTTTAACTTTATCATCATCATTAAATTGATTAGTATGTCTATTTATTTTTAAAGCAAGATTTATATTTTCCTCCACATTACTCCAAGGTAAAAGAGCTGGATTCTGTGAAACAAAACCCAATTTCTTATTACGCTTATAAGAATTAGGAGAAGTATTATTGATAGATATATAACCTGCCGAAGGCTCTATTAAGCCTGATAATAACTTTAATAAAGTTGTTTTCCCAGATCCACTTGCACCAATAATTGAAACAAACTCACCTTGTTTTAACTGAAAATTCAGATTTTTTAAAACAACATTAGAAGAATTACCAACCAAAAAATTTTTAGATAACTGATTTGCGATTATATGTAAATTTGAATTCATATTTCAAAATCATATACCCGTAATTTGAACTGCAGAATTAACTTTATTTACTTTATTAATATTCACTAATAAACAAGTTAAATTTTCAATATATATTGAATTATACAAACTACCAGCATCTATAGCTCTCAAACCATTCATACGGTTAATTAATTCAGCAACAGATCGCTTAGAAATTAAATCATCTCCACAAACGATCACATCGCTGGTAACTTTTACTTCTAAATCAATTAATTGATCAGAGCTTATAGTTTGAAAAGCTGCAATAACAAATGAATTAGTTAATATGTTTTTTGCTTCTAATGCAGCAGATCCATCCGTAACGCTACTTAAAAAGACTTTAGAATTTTTAAATATTAATGGAACTACAGTATTAATCACAATTTTATTAGCTAGCTCAGACTTGATCTCGTTTAAAATATTTTTTTGTGAATTATATGGAACAGTTATAATTACTAATTCAGAATTTTGGGCCGCATTAAAGTTACTCATGCCTTTAATCTTAAATTTGCTAGATTTTGATCTTATATTTTCAGCAACAGCTTTAGCCTTAGCTTCATCTCTAGATCCGATTATAACTTCATCTCCAATTGAAGCAAGCCTTACAGCTAATGCCTTACCTTCAGATCCAGTTCCGCCAATAATTCCTATCACGTAGTTATCACCTCAAAAAATTGTAAATTGCAGATAATTAATTAATTGTCATTAATTCACTCATTGTACCACCACAAATCATTGAAATATCATTATCTGACAAAACTTCTCGTCCATATATATATATTTGATCTAAACATTGTTTATAAGTAAAAAATCTCATCACCATTGGTATATCTGTTCCCCAAATCAGCCTATCCGAACCAATTCTATTATTTAATTCTTTTAAAGTAGGCAATACTTGTTTCATTGGATAATCCCATATATCTCCTAGTAAAACAGGAAATAGTAATTGAAGATAAAAATTTGAGCTGTCAGTAGGCATAGATTTATAAATTAATTCTGGGATTTTCATTTCATCGCCTCTAACAAATAACCTCCAAGCCAAACCATGAGTCCAAACAACTTTTACGGAAGGATATTTCTTCATCCACTTCTCAAGTTTAATCAACTCATTACTTAAATTTTCTATTAGATCACTTGTACCTTGTAATGAATTGTAACCTGGAGTAATAAATAGAGGAACGTTTAAATCTGCAAAAGCATCCCAGAATGGTTTGAATACTGGACTATCCCAATTTTCTTCTTTACCATAAAGAGTCATATGGTCTGGTAAAAATTGAAGACCTTTCATATTTAATTTAGTAATCGCATATACCAAATTATCAATAGATTGATCTAATTTTTCAAATATTTCCCATTCTGGAACATGAGCCAACCCCTGTAATCTATCAGGAAAATGTTGAACACAATCATAAATATATTTGTTTCCTATACCCAGATATGGTGTTCTATGTAATAAAGCCATATCTACACCTGCATAATCCATTTCAGCAATAAGATCTTCAGGCATATATTCCATATTTGCTACAGAAGGAGGCATATATTGTTTAACATACTTAACACCTTTATCTGTCCATTCATATCTACCTCTATGAGCTGGATTAAAATCAATATCTTTGGCTGATTTAATATACCATTTATCGGCTGGTTTGATTTTTGATACGTCTTTAATAATTTTTCTATCAATATCTGACCAAACAGGTTGGAAATGCTGAGAAATAGCAATTTGTTGATGTTTATTAAAGGTCTTAAAATCATTAAAGCCTCCTAAACCATTAAGGTTTGGGAAACAATAAGCATGCCCATCATATATCATAAATAAGCTCCAAAATTTATATAAATTTATAGAAAAACTTAATATTTATCAGGGTTCAATTCTAGGTCTTACATTAATATCTACTTCTATATCGGATGTGTCAGCATATAGATCCCATGGTGTAAATGATTCAACAAAAGTTTTAGCTTCTTCCAGAGTTGACATACCTTTTTGAGCTCTTCCTGGATCATACCCAAAAGTTTTCGCAAAAGCATCAAAACCTCTTTTTGTTTCTCTTACTCCACCTATTTCTTCTTCGTAGGATTCATCATCTTTTATCAGAACTAGACGCTGCCCTCGTCTAGTCTCTCTCCAAAATACTTGCATATAATTCTCCTAAATAAATATTTAATTAAGTTCTCTTACTGCTTCTAAAAAAGCCGGCAAAATTGCATTCCAATCACCAACAACTCCATAATTTGCTGAATTAAATATATTTGCATTAGGATCTTTATTTATGGCAACTATATTTTTCGAACTAGAACATCCTGCCATGTGTTGACTAGCGCCAGATATCCCTACCGTAATATATAAATCTGGAGTTATTGTTTTTCCAGTCAAGCCTACTTGATATTCATGATCAAGCCAACCTGCATCACATACTGCTCTAGAAGCACCTACTGCTCCTCCTAATATTTCGGCTAACTCTCTCAATAAATCAAAATTTTTAGCATCTCCTAATCCTCTTCCCCCTGCGACTACTACTTTCGCACTTTCTAATGGAATTCCTTCAGACTCTTTTACAACTTCTTCTATAAATTTGGTCTTAATCAATTTTTCATCTAACTCAATATTTAGCTCAACCACCTCTCCCTTGCTATTTTCTGTTGGAGTAATAGGTTCAAAAACCTTAGGTCTTACAATAACTATTTGAGTCTCAACATCTTCAAATACCAAAGTAGCTATTGCACTACCCCCGTATACCGGTCTAGTCACCATAACTTTTTTTGTATCTTGATCAATTCCTAAATCAATACAATCTTGAGCTACAGGAACACCTAATTTAAATGCTAATCTTGGAGCAACATCTCTACCCAAATCAGTTTTAGCAAAGAGAACAATTTCAGGGTTGAATTTATCAAACACTTCTTTTGATGCAATTATAAACGCATCTGTATTAGATCTACTTAAAAGCTCATTTTTCACTAGACACACAGTTTCTGCTCCATAGGAAAATAAATTCTCATATGATTCAGGAATGACTTCTGATAATAAAGCTACTACTATTTTATCATCTTCATTAAACTTTAGTTTATTAGCAGCAGAAATAAGTTCATATGTAATAGAACTTATTTCTTTATCAGAAACTTCTCCAAATAATAATATATTAGCCACAAATTTCTCCTTAAATTAATTTAGCTTCTCTCAATTTAAGAGCTAAGTTCCTTCCAGTTTCTTCATCATCACCACCTTCTATAATTTCACACTGTTTATCAGTAATTGGAATTTTAAGATCGATTAATTTTAATTTAGGAATCAAAGTTTCCAAATCTAAATCCAAGTCTTTAGAATTCCAAATCGTAGGAATTTTTCTACTTGCAGCCATTATTCCTTTTAAATTAGGATACCTTGGGTCTCCAAGTTCATTAGTGACTGTAACAAGTGCAGGCAGTGAAGATTCAACTATTTCATAACCATTAGATAGAGTTCTTTGTACTATCAACCCTTGGTCAACAATTTCTATTTTTTGACCAATGGTAATGCACGGAAAGTCTAACATCTCACTCAAGCCCAGAGGAACAAGAGCATTATCCCAATCTGAAGCTTGTCTGCCACATAGTATCAAATCAAAACTGCCTAACTTTTGTATTGCAGCTCTAAGTACATTCACTGTGGATAAAGGATCAAGATTTTCAAATTCAGGACCTTCAATCAATATTAATTCATCTGCTCCCATAGATAATGGCTTTTTCATAACCTCTGTTACAAACTTATTCCCTATAGATAAAATTGTAATATTTGCATCACTAACATCTTTAATCCTCAAAGCTGCCTCGACAGCATTTTCACAAAACCCATTAATTACTGGAGGAATACCATCAGGCTCTTCAACTTTTTTTGAACTAGTGTTTATACTGAATGCAGAAGAAGGCATTTCTGGATCAATTACTTGCTTTATACAAACTAAAATATTTAACAATTTTTACTCCTATGTGAATAAGGTATAATATTATATATCATAGATAATCATAATAATTATTATATATAAGATAAAGCAAAACATAAATATATTATTAGAGATATTAATTATGAGCAATAGGTGAACATTGCTAAAAATTACTGAATTACATAAACAAAGAGACACAAATTCTATATTTATAGTGGATTTCTCTCCTCCCAAATCTGTAAATACAAATTTTCTTAAAGATGCAAAAGAACTAAATGCTGATTATATTTCTGTAGCATATAACCCATCTAAATCAATAAAGATATTTTCTATGATTGTTGCACAACAAATTAAAGAAAAAACTAATAAAAAAGTCGTTTTCAGCTTAGCTACTAGAGATATGAATAAATTATCAACTCAAAGCATATTAAAAGGTGCTCAACTATTAGGCTTAAATAACTTAATTGTTTTTAAGGGTGACAATTTTAACGAAAAAGATTTATCTATACAAGTAGATGATTATACTCCTACTACTTTAATCAAAGATATTAAAAAAATGAACCAAGAAAAAGACTTAAAAAATGATAAAATTTCCACTGACACAGACTTTTGCATTGGAGCGGCAGTTAACACATCTTCGATTTCAAATAATGAAATCAAATTAACTAAAAATAAAATAGATGCTGGAGCACATTATCTTATTTCACAACCTTCTGATAAACCTGATAATTTTTTAAGATTCCATTCAAAGTATATTAAAAAATATAAAAAAAAAATAAATATACCTATATTTCATGGGATACTTATGGTAAATCAAAATAGCCTTCATTATGACAACATATCTAAATCATTAACTCAAGACTATACTCAAAAAGATTCAGATGGAATAGAAAAAACTGTAAGTATTATTGAGACTTTTTTAAAAAATGGAATTAATTCTTTCTATTTAATTCCACCAATTTATAAAAAAGGGGAACGTGATTATAAATTAGCAAATTCAGTTATTGCAAAGATAAAAAATAATTGACTCAATAAAATTCAATATATATAATCAACTTTTAATAAAGAGGTTAAATTGAGTAGCAAAACTGGAAAAAGATATATTTGTAAAAAATGTAATGCTGAATTCGTTGTCACTAAAGGTGGTGAGGGTGACTTAGAATGCTGCAACAGCCTATTAGAATTAAAATAAATGCTTTTATCTTGAGGTAAAATAGTGCCAACTAAATTAGGAAAAAGATATCAATGTTCTGTATGTGGAGCAATTGCACTTTGCACAAAAGCTGGTGAAGGAGATCCTAAGTGCTGTAATACGATACTGGAAGTACAAGAGCCAAGAAACCTACCATCATCTGACTAAAAGTATTTTTTGTTTTGATAAAACCTTTTACTTTACCTTAGTTAATACAGATTCATGTTGTTCATCTGCATGGTACGAGCTCCTAACTAGAGGTCCAGATGCTACGTTATCAAAACCCAAATCCAATGCTATTTCTGACAACTCTTGAAATTCTACAGGAGTATACCATTTTGCTAATGCAATATGTTTCTTCGATGGTCTCAAATATTGGCCAATAGTTAACAAATTACATCCTACGGATCTAAGATTTTTCATCGTCTGAGTAATCTCATCTAAAGTTTCACCTAGTCCAACCATAATACCTGACTTAGTAACCATTTGAGGGCTTAATTTTTTGGTACGTTCAAGTAATTCCAAAGATAATTTATAATCACCTTTTGCTCTTATTCTATGAAAAATCCTCTCTACAGTTTCAATATTATGATTAAGTGTATCAGGCTTTGCATCTATAACTCTTTTTAGAGAATCCCAATTGCCACAAAAATCAGGAATTAAAACTTCAACTTTGCAATTTGGCAACTTGATACGAATTTTTTTTATACATTGAGAAAATATAAATGAACCTCCGTCTGGCAAATCATCTCTATTGACTGAAGTAATAACTGCATATTTGAGTCCTAGTTTTTCTACTGTTTCAGCTAATCGATTCGGTTCATCTAAATCTAGACCTGTGGGCATACCAGTACTAACTGCACAATATGAGCAAGCTCTAGTACAAATGTCACCTAATATCATGAATGTAGCAGTTTTCCTCTCCCAGCAATCACCTATATTAGGACACATAGCTTCTTCACACACAGTATGTAACTTTGCAGATTTTAATTTCTTCTTTAAATCAGTATATACAGGACCACCCGGCATAGGAACTTTCATCCATACAGGTAACCTTCTTTGTATAACCATAATACTCCTAAACAAATTAATATTAATAATATCAAAATTTATTAATATATAGAAGCTAAATTTTTTATTAAAATAGAGCTGTATAAAAGGTATAATATATATATGGATATAGGAAAAATATTTAAGCCTACAGTAAATATTGAAAAAATAGACAATTTAGAATTGCTTGGTATTACTAGCAATGGTGATACTTATGCAAATTATAAAAATGAAACTATTAATGTATTCGGCGGAATCCCTGGTGAAACTGTTTCAATATATTATCATAAATTTAATAAAGGCAAAAAACAGATAATATCTGGTTTCGTTGAAAAAGTCATTAAAGAATCTCCTTATAGAATAACTGCACCATGTAATTATTTTGGGCAATGCACAGGATGTCAATGGCAGCATATAGAATATTCTCACCAATTAACTCTAAAAAAAGAAATTATATTAAATGAAATTAATAAATACCCTGCATTAGCAAAAACTAAAATATCTGATGTGATACCTAGTGAATCTGAATTTAATTACCGTAACCATGCTAGGTTTACTATTAGAGACAAAGGGTCCATAGGATTTATTAATAGGATATCTAGAAGATTTATAAAAATTGAAAACTGCCAATTAATGAATAATTGGATTAATAAAACAATTTCACAGCTACAAAATAAAGTTCAAGAAACATCTCAGATGAGTATAAGGTATGGCACAAATTCGAATGACTGGCTTATACAACCTAAATTAAATTCAAATCGAATAAATTTATCTACCGGTCAAAGTCATTATACTGAAAAATTACTTGATAAAACTTTTAGAATTGGATCCCCTTCATTCTTTCAAGTAAACACCACACAGGCTGAAAAGCTAATATCACTTGTAATATCAAAACTAAACACAAATACAAATTTAATTATCGATGCATATGCTGGAGTTGGTACGTTTGCAATAACCTTATCTGAATTTGCGAAAAATATTATAGCAATAGAGGAATCTAAATCTGCATTAAAAGATGCTATTGAAAATATAAATAATATTGAAAACATCGAATTTATTCAAGGCAAAACTGAAGATATACTAGCAAGTTTAGATGTTCAAGTTGATACCTTAATATTAGACCCTCCTAGAGCTGGTTGCCATGTCGACACCTTAAAAGGAATAATTAATAATCCACCAGAAAAAATAATCTATGTTTCTTGCGATCCAAAAACTCTAATGAGAGACTTAGAATTATTAACTCAATCAAACTTTAAACTAATTTCATTAGACCCAATAGATATGTTTCCTCAGACTCATCATGTAGAATGTGTAGCAACATTATTAAAAATAAAAAATTAAATAACAAAGATACTTTGGTAAATTAAAATGAATATTTTAGGTATGGGTAGTTTCGAATTATTAATAATCTTATTAGTTGCATTTATATTTTTGGGTCCTGCAAAAATGATAGAAACAGCAAAAAACATTGGGAAACTTCTTAAAAATGCTAAAGATATGGCAAGAGATATGCAAGAAATTATTATTGATGAAGAAAATTCAAATTCAAAAGATGATCAACTCGATACTCCTAATTCTAAAAATATAAATGATTTGAATCCAGTTAAATTTAACACTAATGATCAAGAAATAAAGACTATACCTAAAAATGATATAGAGAATGAAGACAATAAAATTGAATGATAATCCTATTCCAATAAGCGATCATTTAAAAGAATTAAGAAAAAGAATTACATGGTCAGTAATAGTAATAATTCTATCAACGACAATAGCTTTTATATTTCATCAACAAATACTTGAAACATTAATGAATCCAGCTCAACAGTTCTCGGAAATACCCAATCAAAAACCAGTATACACTGAATTGACTGAATATATTGGAGTAGCTATGAAAGTATCTTTACTATCTGGTTTCTCTATATCATTACCATTTTTGTTATATCAATTAACTATGTTTTTATCACCAGGTTTATCTTCAAAAGAAAAAAAATATTTATATATTTTATTACCTATAAGTATACTTGCTTTTATATGTGGAGCTTTATTTGGATACCGTATATTATTTCCACCAGCAATAAATTTTTTATTAAATTTCGGGAATGATGTTGCAACTCCATACATAAGAATTGGAAATTATACAAGCTTAATGTTGTCATTATTGTTTTGGATGGGCATAGTTTTTGAAACCCCTATAGTTCTTTTTTTCTTAGCTAAATTAGGTATAGTAACTAGCAGTTTTCTAGCTAAACAAAGAAGGTTTGCAATAGTTATTGCTTTTATATTAGGAGCTATAATCACTCCAACTTTTGACCCTGTAAATCAAACGCTAGTAGCTATTCCTATAATAATATTATATGAAATAGGTATATGGACTTCAAAATTTGCAAAAAATGATAAGAAAAAGTTAAAAAATTTAAATAAATAAATCCCGATATTTAATTAGGAATAATTGGAATAATTAGACGAGAAGGATATTTAGAGTTATGGAAAATTTTTTGATTAGCAATTTGAATATCCATATCATCTGCTGGATGCATACCTGTATTTAAATTCCTATCAAATCTGGGATGATTGCTACTAGAAACTTCCAATCTGATTTTATGGCCTACTTTAAACAAATTACTAGTTTCCCACATATCTATATGATATTCATAAACTTCTTCCGGATCTATTAAATTTGGTATTTCAATTGAATCTCTAAATCTAGCACGAATTAACCCTTCACATATTATTATAGATTTACCATCAGGATGTACATCAATCAATGTACCTGTGAAATCTGTATCATAGCAACTTGAAGAAGCATATAAAATAAGTTTAATTGGACCCGTAACTTCTATATCACTCAAAAGTTCTTCACTAGTATATATCAATATATCCTTTCTAGAGTAAATAGGCCTACGATCCAATGGACCCGATGTAGTATTCATCATTTCATAAAAAGCTTTAGAAGCCATAATTTGCCCACCTAGTGATGGAACAGGATTATCTGGATCATAAGTATAATTATCAGTAGGTTCGTCTTCAGGAAAAGTAAGCGATAAGTTACCATCTCCATCAATTGTATTTGCACCATAAAAACTGTGCAAATAGAAAGAAGTATATTTCGTGTTTACAAGTGGCCATGAATTTGAAAATTTCCAAATATTTTGTCCCATTAAAAAATAATGAATTGGAGGTTCATTATCTATTCCATTATCAATATTTTTCAATCTGGAATCATACCACCGCATATGTTCTTCAGCGAAGTCCATTTTAGAATTTGGACCAAATTCAATATCTCCAAAAGGCTCAGCAGAACCAATATTACCATGAGACCATGGACCAATTAATATTTTTGTTAAATTTCTTGCTTTTAAAGATTTACTTTTAGTTGTCCAACCTTTAAAAAGTTTAAATGTTTCATGAACTAAATTGTCATACCAACCAGAAACAAATAAAGCAGGGGTTTCAACTTGATCATATTTATATCTCAAACTATAATTTTTCCAAAATTCATCAAAAGTATTATGCCTAATTGCATCACGAATAAATTCAGAATCAAAAACACCATCTCCAGAAGATATTAAGGGAAGTCGTTTAGTAATTTCATAAGAATTAGACATATCTGGATTATCACCAATAGCCCTAGCCCATAATATTAAACAAGTAGCTGGAACATGTAATTGAAGTGCTCCATTTATATACCAGTGACCAAAATTATCCTGTTGTGATACTGTCGGAACAGGGGCTTTCAAGTATTCACTTCTAAGTGGGGCAGTTAGGGATTGAGTATACCCGTCGTAAGAAGACCCAAACATGCCAATCCCTCCATCACACCAAGATTGCTGTCCAATCCATTCTTGACAATCATACCCATCGTTAGCCTCATTTATGTAGGGTTCCCATTTCCCTTCTGAACTATATTTACCTCTACAGTCTTGAATAACGACCGCATAACCTCTTTCAATAAATCTAGGAATCCAATCAATAAAATGTCTCTGTGTTTTATCATATATTGTACGCATTAATAAAACAGGATAAGAATCTTTAATTTCTGGTAAATACACATCTGTAGATAAATTAACACCATCTCTCATAGGTACTAAAATGTCACGTTTTATATCTATTCCAACATTTCCCATATGCGTGGCCTTATTTATTTAAATGAGCCTGTAAAAACTTATCCGGAATTAACTTCATCTTTTTTTATATCAGAATCTTCATTAATTGAACTAGTAGTATCATCTTTGGAATCAGGGGATTGAACTTTTCTAAATTCTCTTATAGCTTTTCCAAGTGCTCCACCTACTTCAGGTAATCTACCTACACCAAATACAATCATAACCAATACTAATATAATTAGTAATTCGGGAATACCAATGCCTCTTGTAAACGGCATATTTACCTCCATAAACATTTAGTATTTTTTGATTAGTTAAAAACTAACCAAATTTATTATACCATTTTTGATAATTGATCGATAATTTTATCTAATTTCCCGACTAAATAATCTACTTCTTGCTCATTAATGCATAGTGGAGGAGCTATAGGTATAATATCCGCAGCTCTACCTAATAATTGGTTCTCCGACATTAATGATTCAAGTTTAGATACTAAATCGCTATCTTTAGAAAATTTTTCTTTAGTATCTCTATTTTTCACTAATTCAACTGCTGCAATAAGACCTTTACCACCCCTTATATCTCCAACAATTTCATGGTTATACAAGGATTGTAATTTTTCATATAAATAATCACCCATTTTTGCAGAATTTTCCACCATATTTTCTGTTTCCATAATCTTTATATTAGCCAAGCCTGCAGCCGAAGAAGCCGGATTTCCTCCAAAAGTAATAAGATGCTTAAATGCTAAGTCTTCATCTCCAATAAAAGCATCAGAAATTTTTTTACTTGCCACAGTAGCACCAATAGGGAGATACCCACTAGTTAAACCTTTAGCAATTGTAAATATATCAGGTTTTATACCCCAGTGTTCAGTTGCAAACATTTTCCCAGTCCTGCCAAATCCAGTTATGACTTCATCACATATCAATAAAACATTATGCTTATTACAAATATCTCTTATAGTCGGCCAATAATCTGGATGTGGTATATGAATTCCTGCAGCAGCAGAAATTGGCTCTCCAATAAATGCTGCAACTGTAGAAGCTCCTTCATGCTCAATAACCTTATCTAGTTCATAAGCACATTGAAGATTACAATTTTTGTTTTCAGAACATGTATTAGGCTGAGATATGTGTATATTCCCTGGCATTGGTGGCCCAAAGTTATAAGTTGCGCTAGCGACGGCGCCCCCAAGACTCATACATGCATGCGTTGAACCATGGTAGGAACCTCTTCTACTTATTATTTTCCATTTATTGGAATCCCCATTATTTAAATGATAATTTTTTGCCATCTTTAAAGCTGTTTCTACTGCTTCAGATCCACCGCTAACAAAATATACTCTCGATTGTTTATCAGGAGATAAACTAGCAATTTTAGCTGCAAGCTTGACTGTAACTGGACTTACTGTACTAATTGGAGAAAAAGTAATCTCTTTCATCTGATTATAAACAGCCTCAATAATTTCATCTCGTCCATAACCAACATTTTTCAACCATAAACCAGATAAAACATCAATCCATTTATTCCCTTCCACATCTCCGACCCAAACCCCTTTTGCATCATTTACAAACTTGATAGATCTCAATGGAGAAACTTGCCCTGCAAGTCTACCATGTGGCCAAAAATGAGCTTCAGAATGAGATTTTAATTCTTCTATTTCTTCACCATTAAGATCCATATATATGTATACCTTCTATGTTGATTATATTATCTAGTATAATCAATACAGCATTAAAACTATAAAAACAAGTTGCAAATCAATATATTTGACACATTAAGTGACAGTAAGTATCCTTTTATAATTCTATAAGGAATTAATTAATCATGACAAAAAACAACTCATCTTCTTTAATAAATATACTCAAAAATGACAATCCTAACAATAATGCCATAGTTGTACCTAATGGAAATAGCTTTACTTACGCAGAACTCATAGAAAATGTTAATTTATTAATAAAACAATTAATTACTTTTGGGATACAAAAAAATGATAGGATAGCGATTTATTTAACTAATAAACCAGAGACCATTATTACATTTCTTGCAATTTCTGAAATAGCTACAGCAGCACCATTAAACCCTTCTTATACTGCAAATGAAGTCAAGTTTTATATGGAAGATACAAATGCTAAATATCTGATAACTTCTGATGAAGCTAATGATAATGAAGCACTCTTAGGCTGTCCAGAAACTGCTAATCAAATAACGATCAAATATGATGAAGGTAAATTTAATTTAATTCCAAAAAATAAATTAAACAACAAGTCAAATAATAAAAATTTATCTAAAAATAATAATCCTAATGATATAGCACTTATACTGCATACCAGCGGAACAACAAGTAAGCCTAAAAGAGTACCTCTTTCTCACAAAAATATAAATATTTCAATAAATAATATATCAAACACTTATCAATTAACATCTGGAGATATATCCTTATGTATTATGCCATTATTTCATATACATGGATTAGTAGCATCTACGTTATCTACATTATCTACTGGAGGTACAATAATACTCCCTGAAAAATTTAATGCTTTAAATTTTTGGGAAATAATTAAATCTTATAAAGTTACATGGTTATCAGCAGTTCCTGCAATACATCAAACAGCATTAACAAGAATAAAAAACAATTCTAATCCTAAAGAATATACAAAAACCTTAAGGTTTATACGATCATGTAGTTCTCCATTAAGTCCTCAAACAATGTTAGAAATGGAAAACATTCTAAATATACCCGTATTAGAAGCATACGGTATGACAGAAGCAGCTCATCAAATGTCTTCAAACCCACTCGCACCTGGGAAAAGAGTCCCTGGCTCTGTTGGTAAAGGAACAAATGTAGACATATCTATTATGGATTCTGAAGGAAATATGCTTTCAAATTATGAACAAGGCGAAATTGTAATTAAAGGAGATAATGTAATTAATGGATATGAAGATAATCCAGAAGCAAATGCCTCTTCATTTTCAAATGGATGGTTTAGAACAGGTGATGAAGGAATAATAGACAATGAAGGTTATATAAAAATAGTGGGCAGAATAAAAGAATTAATCAATAAAGGCGGAGAAAAAATTTCCCCAGTAGAAATAGACGAAACATTGCTACTTCACCCATCAGTTTCAGAAGCTGTATCATTTGCCATACCTCATAAAACTTACGGAGAAGAACCTTCAGCTGCAGTTGTTATAAAATCTCCCGTAACAGAAAAAGAATTGATTAATCATTGTAAAAAGAGCTTAGCTCTATTCAAATGCCCTAGATCTATCAAAATTGTAGATTCAATTCCTCGTACAGCAACTGGTAAAATACAAAGAAGAATAGTAGCTGAAAAATTTTCAAAAATACCTGAATAGTAAAGTGTATTAATATGAAATTTGCAATTATAGGATCAGGTGCAATTGGTGGTTTCATAGCCTTAAAACTTCACCTTATAAACGAAGAAGTCCATTTAATAGCACGTGGTAAAACTTTTGATGTAATCAAAAATAATGGGATCAAGATTATTAGTGAAAATGAAACTATAGAAGGATATCCGTATATTACTAATAATTTTAATAGTATTGGCGTAGTAGATTATTTATTTCTGACTGTGAAAGCACATAATATTGCCGAAATTGGACCAAAACTAGCTCCATTAATTGATAAAAATACTTCAATAATATCCACACAAAATGGAATCCCATGGTGGTACTTTCATTATACAAATTCAAAATATGAAAATTTAAATTTGTCATCATTAAATCCAAAAGGAATCATAGATTCGTGGATCCCAAAATCTCAAATAATCGGAAGTATTATATACCCATCAGTTATTGTAAATAAAACAGGAATATTAGAACATATTGAGGGCAATAGAATATCAATTGGTAAAATAGATAATCTAAAAACCAAAAGCACCTTGGACCTTGCAACAATACTTAATAAAGCAGGTTTTAAAACGCGTATTCAAAATGATATAAGAAATGAATTATGGTTAAAATTATTAGGTAATATATTCTTTAACCCCGTAAGTGCGTTAACTAATTCAACTTTAGAAGATATTGTAAAGTATAAGCTTACAAATGAGTTAGCATATAAAGTTATGGATGAAGCATATAGTATTGCAAATAATTTAGATGTAAAAATCCCTGTAAGTATTAGTAAAAGAATAGAAGGTGCAGGAAAAGTTGGTAAACATAAAACATCAATGCTACAAGATTTAGAAACTAATCGTTCTATGGAAATAGAACCTATATTAGGATCTGTAATTGAATTGGCCCAATTAATGCAAATCAAAACGCCATATATAGAAACTCTTTATGCATGTATAAAGCTATTAGATAAAAATAATACTAAATAAGTAATAACTTATATATTTTTATATTATACTAAAATGATTTAAATAAATTAATTTTTAATATTAGGTGAAATAAAATTGATAGCTGATGACTTCAGACCAATTAAATGGCTTAATCAAAAAGTTGAATTAATCGATCAAACATTATTACCACTTCAGGAAAAATGGATAAAAATTACTAATTATTCTCAAATGATTAATGCTATAAAAAGTATGCAGATCAGAGGAGCTCCAGCTATTGGAATTGCTGGAGCATATGGACTTGCTCTAGGTGCAATAGAGATTTATAAAAATAAAGAATCAAAATCATTAGAAAATCTCCTCAAGCATTTAAACTTGATCGCTTTAAAATTAATCAACTCTAGACCCACTGGATCAAATTTAAAATGGGCAATAGATAGAATGATGAAAGTTGCAAATAATATTGAAAACATCTCATTAATAACTGAATCCCTAATCAAAGAAGCTATAAAAATTCATAATGAAGATATACAATCGAATCATAATATTGGAAAATTAGGCGCAAAGCTACTTAGCCAGAACACAAAAATACTAACTCATTGTAATGCTGGGGCTCTTGCAACAGGCGGATATGGAACTGCACTTGGAGTTATTAAATATGCTAACTATCAAGGAAAAATATCCAAAGTTTATTCAACTGAAACTAGACCTTTGTTACAAGGATCAAGGTTAACAATATGGGAATTAATAAATTCTAATATTGATGCATGTTCAATTCCTGATTCAGCTGCTGGCCACCTTATGAAGCTAAACGAAATCAACACGATTATTGTAGGTGCTGATAGAATAACATCAAATGGAGACGTAGCTAATAAAATTGGAACTTATACTTTAGCAATACTAGCTAAAATTCATAATATTAATTTTTATGTAGCAGCTCCAACTAGTACTATAGATATGAAACTTACTAATGGATCACAAATACCAATTGAAGAAAGAGGAAGAACAGAATTAGCAAGAATAAACAATATTAAAATTATCCAAGATGACATAAAAATATATAATCCTGCATTTGATGTCACTCCAAATAAATTTATAAAATCTATAATAACTGAAAAAGGAATCATATCTCCTCCATACGGTTTAAATATAAAAAAGTTAATGAAAGGTAATAATGAGTGATACATCGATCGCATTTATAGGTGGATCTGGTCTTTATAATATTGAAGGAATATCTGCCATAGAAAAGCTAAATGTTAATACTCCATTTGGTAAACCTAGTTCTACAATAACAATAGGTAAATTAAATAATTTAAAAGTCGCATTTCTACCTAGGCATGGAATTAACCATGAGCTAAACCCTTCTGAAATACCTACAAAAGCTAATATATATGCATTAAAATCCATTGGAGTAAAAAGAATAATATCTATAAGTGCAGTAGGAAGTTTGCAAAAAGAAATAGAGCCTTTACACTTGGTGATACCAGATCAAATTATTGACCGAACAAAATCTAGGCCCTCAACTTTTTTTGAAAAAGGTATAGTTGCTCATGTTTCATTTGCAAACCCATTTTGCAAAAGCTTAAACAAATTGTTATTTAAAACAGGAAAGAATTTGAATATACCTCTACATAAAAACAAAACTTATTTAGCTATGGAAGGTCCTCAATTTTCTACAAAAGCAGAATCAGAATTATACCGTATGTGGGGAGCTGATATAATAGGAATGACTGCCATACCAGAAGCAAAATTAGCTCGTGAAGCAGAAATATGTTATTCAACAATTGCTATGGTAACAGATTATGATTGCTGGCATGAAAATGAAGAAGATGTATCAGTAGAATTAGTTATACAAAATTTAAAGAAAAATATCAATACAAGTAAAAAAATGATCTATAAAATAAGTACCTCAGTAAATTTAGATTATGATTGTGAATGTTCTAATGCTCTTAAAAATGCTATCATTACTAATATAGATTCAATTCCAAAAGAAATTGATGACAAACTTTCTTTATTTACCAAAAAATATTTATAGGAGCATTTGATGCCAACACAAGTACCAGGAGAACCATATCAGCGAATTTCTGTAGATGAAGCTTCTAAAATGTACGACTCTTCAGATACAGTATTCATTGATGTAAGAAGAGAAGATGAATATAATAATGGGCATATTAAAGATGCTTTATTGATACCTGTAGATGATATTTTGTCAAGAATTGGTGAATTACCAGAAGATAAAAAATTAATCTTCATTTGTGCTGCAGGAGTAAGAAGCGGATTAGCATGCGAAATGTCGGCTGCAATGGGGATAAATTCAAGTTTATTATATTCAATAACTGAAGGAACAGATACTTGGATAGAAAAAGGAAATCCTACAAGTTATGGATCAGAAAAATAATCAATTATGTCACTACTAGTAATAGGCACAGTTGCCTACGATTCTGTAAAAACACCTAGCGGGACTGTTGAAGAAGCTCTTGGAGGCTCAGCAACATATTTTTCTTTCTCTAGCAACCATTTCAAAAAAACTGAATTGATTGCTGCAATAGGTGAAGATTTTAAAAAAACCGATATCCATCTATTTGAAAAATATGGTATAGGCATTAGCGGTTTGCAAACATATCCTGGAAAAACATTTCGTTGGAGTGGTTTATATCATTCAGATAATTTAAATAAACGTGACACTATAAAAACAGATCTAAATGTATTAGCTAATTTTAATCCTGAAATAAAATCTCCTAATAATTCTGCTGAACATTTATTTTTAGCTAATATAGATCCAGAATTACAAATAAACGTTTTAGAACAAATGAAACCACGCCCGAAATTAATTGGGATTGATAGTATGGATTTTTGGATTAAATCAAAAAAAATTCAACTTGAAAAACTTTTCACAATGGTAGATGTATTATTTTTAGACGAAAATGAAGCTAAAATGGTAACAGGAAAACCAAACCTATTCACATCTGCAGAATCATTATCTAAAAAAGGAGCAAAAATTGTAATCATTAAACGTGGAGAATTTGGTTCAATAGTTTTTTACAATGACTCAATCTTTTATTGTCCAGCTTATCCAATAAAAACACCTATAGATCCTACTGGAGCTGGAGACTCTTTTGCTGGTGGAGTAATGGGTTATTTAGCAAGTTGTAAAAATATAAATAATGAAAACATAAGAAAAGCTTCTATATTTGGTTCAGTAATGGGATCATTTGCTGTTGAAAGTTTTAGTATTAATCAACTTGAATCTATAACAAAGGATGAAATTATTAATAGATTTGAATTCTTATACAAATCTGCAAAATTTTCAAAACTAAATACTAAAGAAATTGAAAAAATATTATACTAAAGTCTGTACTCAGTTAATATAAAAATATACAATATATAAAAATACTACTAAATTATGGGAGAATAAACTTGAATCCGAAAAACCTAACAGGAGATGTTAAAGACACATCTTTAACACAAAAAGGAATTAATCGAATTGAATGGGCAGCAAGAGAAATGCCTGTCTTAAATCAGATTAGAAAACGCTTTACTAAAGATAAACCATTAAATGGTCTAATTTTAAGTGCTTGCCTACATGTAACTTCCGAAACTGCAAATTTAGCATTAACTTTGAGAGATGGCGGAGCACAAGTAGCCTTATGCGCAAGCAACCCCCTAAGTACTCAAGATGATATAGCAGCTGCATTGACAAGTCATTATGGAATACCTACATTTGCAATTAAAGGTGAAGATGATTCAACATATTATCAACACTTGAATTCCGTATTAGATTTTAATCCAAATATTACATTAGATGATGGAGCTGACCTTGTAGCATTATTACATACTGAAAGAACAGATGCACTTACAAATATCATTGGAGGATGTGAAGAAACTACTACAGGAGTAATTAGATTAAAGAGTTTATCAACTTCAGGTGAATTAAAATATCCTATAGTAGCAGTAAATGATGCCGATACTAAACATTTTTTTGATAATAGATATGGAACTGGACAAAGTACTCTTGATGGGATTACAAGAGCTACAAATGTATTGTGGGCTGGTAAAAAAGTTGTTGTAATAGGATACGGGTGGTGTGGCAGAGGAGTAGCTACAAGAGCAAAAGGAATGGGCGCACAAACAATTATTACTGAAGTCGATCCAATTAAAGCTTTAGAAGCAGCTATGGATGGCCATGAAGTAATGAAAATGGAAGAAGCTTCAAAAACAGGAGATATATTTATTAGCTTAACAGGTGGATTAAATGCTGTTAATACAGAACATATAAATTCAATGAAAGATGGTGCTTTAATAGCAAATAGTGGCCACTTTAATGTTGAAATAAATATTGATGCGTTAGATAAATTATCTGTAAAAAAACAACGGGTTAAAGACTTTGTTGATGAATATACATTAAAAGACGGTAGAAAAGTTTACCTTCTAGGGGAGGGGAGATTAGTCAACCTAGCTGCAGCTGAAGGCCACCCCTCCGCTGTAATGGATATGAGCTTTGCAAACCAAGCATTATCTACAGAATATATGTATAAAAATGCTTCATCATTGAAAGCTGAAGTATATCCTGTACCAAAATCAATAGATAAAGAGGTAGGAAAATTAAAACTAATGTCTATGGGAATAGATATTGACACACTAACGGATGAGCAAGAAAAATACTTAGCAAGTTGGGAAATTGGAACCTAACCACGCAATTATAAAAAGGAGAAAAATCTATGGCGTTCAGTTTTATAGACTCGAAATCTTATCTATATACTTCAGAATCTGTAACTGAAGGGCACCCAGATAAATTATGTGACCAAGTTTCTGACAGTATATTAGATGCAATTTACAAGCAAGACCCTTTAGCTAGAGTTGCATGCGAAACTGCTACAACTACGAACTTAGTAGTTATAATAGGTGAGATAACAACTACTGCCAAAGTTGATTATGAAGAAATAGCTAGAAAAACAATTAAAGATATAGGCTATAACAATCCTAATACAGGTATAGACTGGCAAACATGTGAGGTAGTAGTAAAAATACATGAACAATCTCCAAATATAAATGCTGCTGTATCTACTGCGTTAGAACATAGAAATACTAACTCTATAGATAATACTGAAGTAGATGCTACCGGGGCAGGTGATCAAGGAATGATGGTAGGATTCGCATGTAATGAAACTCCTGAACTTATGCCAATGACTATGTCATTATCTCATCAATTAACTCAAAGATTAACTTATGTTCGTAAAAACAAAATAATTCCATATTTAGGACCAGATGGTAAATCTCAAGTAACTATTGAATATGAATTTGGAAAACCCAAAAAAGTTCACACAATAATTATTAGTACTCAGCATGATGAAAACACATCTATTGAAACTATATCATCGGATATTACAAAGCATGTAATTACGCCAGTGATACCGGATAATTTATTTGATAAATCTACTCGAGTTTTAATTAATCCTTCAGGTAAATTTGTTATAGGTGGTCCGCATGGAGATGCAGGGCTTACAGGAAGAAAAATACTTGTTGACACTTATGGAGGAGTTGCTAGGCATGGTGGTGGAGCCTTTTCAGGTAAAGACCCCACTAAAGTTGATCGATCAGCAGCTTATGCAGCAAGATATGTTGCAAAAAATATAGTTGCAGCAAAGATAGCTGACCGTTGTGAAGTACAAGTTTCTTATGCTATTGGAGTATCTTCTCCAATATCAATTTCTGTTGAAACATTTGGCACTGGTCATATTCCTGATGACAATATAGTTCAATTAGTCGACAAGCACTTTGACTTACGTCCAGGAGCTATAATACGAGATTTGAACTTAAGGGAACCAATTTACCAGAAAACAGCAGCCTACGGCCATTTTGGCAGATTAGACATTGAATTCCCCTGGGAAAGAACTGATAAATCTGAGATATTAAAACAAGAAGCCTTTTAGAAAATGCCTATAAAATTTGGTACAGATGGATGGCGTGCAATTATTGCTAAAGATTACACTTTTGCAAATGTTCAAATATGTGCTCAAGCAATTTGTAATTTATTAAAATCAAATAAAGAAGAATCTAAAGGTATTGTAATAGGTTATGATACAAGGTTTTTATCAAGAGAATTTGCACAATCTGTAGCTCAAGTAACTACAGCAAATAATATTACAACTTATCTATGTGATAGATCAGCTCCAACTCCAGTAATAGCTCATAACGTAACATCAAAAAAAGCTGCAGGAGGAATAGTTATTACAGCTAGCCATAATCCTCCAAATTGGAACGGCTTTAAATATAAACCAGATTATGGAGGTAGTGCATCTACTGAAATAGTAAAAGCAATAGAAAAAGAAATATTTAAAATAAATTCAACAGATTTAGTAAAGTCCTTATCTTTAAATGAATTAGAATCTAATCCATATCTAAAATATTTCAACCCTAATCCAAGCTATATTAAGCATATATCATCTCTAGTAGACTTAGAAATAATTAAAAATTCTGGATTGTCCATAGCTATTGATTCTATGTATGGTTCAGGTTCAGGATATTTATCCACTATTTTAGCTGGAGGATCAACTAAGACATCTGAAATAAATAATGAATTTAATCCTTCCTTTCCTACCATTAAACAGCCTGAACCAATTAAACAAAATCTTAATAATTTAATAAGCCTAATAAAATCGAATACAAATATAGATATAGGTTTAGCCACCGACGGTGATGCAGATAGGCTTGGTGTTATTAATGAAAAAGGAGAATATATTTCTACTTTAGAAGTCTTTTCTTTAATAGCTTTATATAAATTAAAAATATTGAATCAAAGAGGACCAATAGTTAAATCAATAACAATGACTAACATGATTAATAAATTAGGGAATATATATAAAGTTCCTATATATGAAACTCCAGTAGGGTTTAAGCACTTAGGTAAAGTAATGATGGAAAAAGACGCCTTATTAGCAGGAGAAGAAAGTGGAGGTTATGCTTTCAAGGGCAATATACCTGAAAGAGATGGAATATTAAGTGCGTTAATATTTCTTGAAATGTTAGTACGAATGAAAAAGACTCCTTCTGATTTAGTTAAAATGTTATTTAAAGAAGTTGGAAAACACGTTTATCAAAGAATCGATTTAGAAATTAACGAAAAAGACAAAACATTATTATATGACCGCATAAAATCTTGGAACCCTACTAAAATTGGATCTTTATTTGTAACAAACAAGGAAAACAAAGATGGCTACAAATATATATTGGAGGAAGGTTACTGGGCTTTGGTCAGATTTTCAGGAACTGAACCTCTATTAAGGCTACATGTAGAAGGAAAATCTGATAGTCATATTAAACAAATCTTAGAAGAAATTAATAGTATACTATTTAATAAAAAAGTTGTTACCTAACTAATAATTAAAAATCAGCCAAACACAAAATATGAATTCAAATTTAAAAGAATTAATTATTTTAATGGATGGACATGCGTTAGTCCATCGTGCTTGGCACGGAATTCAACAACCATTAACACTTAGTTCTACAGGTGAAGAAGTAGGTGCAATATACGGATTTTTAAATAGTTTATTTCGTACATTAAATGATTACCAACCAAAATATTGCGCAATCACATTTGACCTTCCATATCCTACTTTTAGACATGAAATGTTTAAAGAATATAAAGCTCATAGACCTCCAACTCCTCAAGAATTAATTAACCAATTTGATAAAGTAAAAGAAGCAATTAAAGCTTTAAATATACCTATATTTGAAATCCAAGGATATGAAGGAGATGATGTATTAGGTGCATTAAGTATGCAAGCTGAAAAAAAAGAAGTAGAATGTTTAGTTCTAACTGGAGATACTGATACGCTTCAATTAGTTTCCCCTTTAGTCAAAGTATTATTATCTCATGGGTCTCAAAAAAAGACTTTATATGATGAAGAAAAAGTCGAGGAAAGATATGATGGTCTTGGGCCTGGATTTATACCTGAAATAAAAGCTTTACAAGGTGATTCTTCTGACAATATACCTGGTGTCCCTGGTGTAGGTGCTAAAACAGCTATTAAATTATTGAAGGAATTTGGTTCAATTAACGGCATATATGAAAATATTCCTAATATACCTACAGGGAAAATACGTAATTCTCTAATTGAAAATAAAGAATTAGCATATAAGTGCAAAACACTTACTACAATTGAAAAAAAAGTCCCAATAACTTTAAATTTAGATGAAGCAGTTTTTTGGACTTTTAAAAAAGAGAAAATCATAGAATTCTTAAATAATTTAGAATTTTATAGTTTAATCTCTAGAATACCAAGAATATCTAACTCTATAGAAAATGACTTGGATATACCTAATAAAAAATCAAAATATTCATTCAATGGGGCCAACAATATAATAATAACTAATGAAGAAAAGCTTAAAAGCATGTGTGATGAATTATCAAATTTGGATAATTTTTCATTTGATACAGAAACTACATCAACTGACCCCATATCTGCGATATTAGTTGGAATATCATTTGCAAGCCCTAATGGTAAAACTTGGTATCTACCTCTAAGACATAAAGATCAGAGTCAACAAATTGATTTGAATATTAGTTTAGACCATATAAAAATACTACTCGAAAATGAAAACATTAAAAAAAATGTGCATAATGGTTATTATGATGCTTCAGTCTTATTAAATGACAATATAAATGTTAGTAATATTGCATTTGATTCTATGATTGCCGCACATCTTTTAGGAAAACGTTCCATTGGATTGAAACCATTAGTTTTAGAATATTTTAAACATGAAATGATAGATATAACACAATTAATTGGAAAAGGTAAAAGTCAAACAACTATAGATAATATAAGTATTGAAAATACTTCAGAATATGCTATGGCTGATTCATATTTTACTCAAAAATTAAGTGAAATTTTTTATAAAGAATTAGATGATAATAATTTGTTAAAATTATATACAGAAATTGAAATTAAACTTATCAGTTTACTAATAGATATGCAACGTACAGGGATATCTATTAATCAATCAGTATTAAAAAATCTATCTGATGAATTAGCAGATAGATTAATAAATATTACTAATAACATATATTTAATTGTAGGACATGAATTCAATCTAAACTCACCTCAACAATTAAGTTCAATTTTATTTGATGAACTCAACCTACCTACTACAAAGAAAAACAAATTAGGGTATTCTACAAATGCCTCTGAACTCGAAAATCTTAGAACACAATTAAGTAAATCAATATCAGACAAAATAAATCCTAAATCAATTGAAGTACTAGATTACATATTAGAATTTCGTCAATTATCAAAACTTAAATCAACTTATGCAGATGCACTTCCATTAATTGTTAATTTAAATACAAAAAAAGTGCATCCTAATTACAACCAAACTGGTACTACTACTGGTAGGCTATCTAGTAATGATCCTAATATACAAAATATTCCTATAAGAACTTCAATAGGAAGAAGAGTTCGACAAGCATTTATTGCTGACAATTACCCTGAAAATTTACTATTATCTGCGGATTACTCACAAATAGAACTTAGGATATTGGCACATATATCAGAAGACCCTAGTTTAATAAAAGCATTTAAGGAAAATGAAGATATTCACTCATCTACAGCATCTTCAGTTTATAATGTCCCTGTAAATTCAGTTACAAGCGAAATGCGAAGAATTGCTAAGATAATGAATTTTGGGGTTTTATATGGTTTAAGTCCTTATGGTATAAGTCAACAGACTGACTTAACTCCTACTCAAGGGTCTGAATTTATAAATTCATATTTTAATAAATATCCAAAAATAAAAATGTATATAGAAAATACAAAAAATCATGTGAAAGAATTTGGGTATGTACAAACACTTTTAGGTAGAAAAAGATATATACCTGAAATCGGTGCGCCAAACCATTTAGTTAGAGCTTCAGCTGAAAGAATGGCAATAAATTTACCTATTCAAGGAACTGCTGCAGATATGATTAAAATTGCAATGATAAATATAAATGAATATCTAATCAATAGTCAAATGAAAACAAAAATGATTATACAAGTCCATGATGAACTGATCTTTCAGGTACCTAAAGAAGAACTTGATCAAACTACAAAGTTAGTTATTACACAAATGGAATCAGCTATGAAAATCAAAGTACCTATATATGTTGATGTAAAAACCGGGCCAAATTGGGGAGAATTATATGATTTAAAATCTAAATATAATCATATTTAGACTAAATATATTTATTAATTTATAAATTCACTGGTATAATAATTACAAAACTTATGCGGGAGTAACTCAGCGGTAGAGTTCCTGCCTTCCAAGCAGGGTGTCGCCGGTTCGAATCCGGTCTCCCGCTCCAATAATTATATAAACACTGGGAAAAAGGCTAAATAGAAGTATATTTAATATCAAGGTGAGGAGTAGGAACCTTAATATTCCCCATATATTTTGATTTCAACAAGGAATCTAATGCTCCACTAACTAATAAAGTACGTTCAACAGGATATTGTGCTTTATTAGTAATAAATAAAGATTCGATATTAAGTGCTAAATTTCTAAAAGCTTCACTGTTATCAGAAGATTGATTAAATGCAGTAGATTTAATTTTTCCATTAATGTAACATGCATACCCAAAACCTTTTAAGTATTTATCCATCATTAAAGTAGCAGCTTTAAATCCATCATTATATTCTAATAAAAATAATATCGGATTGTTTGACAAATCAGTAATTAAACCATCTTCTTTATTTTTAATATTATATTCAGCTGCTAAAGCTAATTCTTTAGACCATAGTCCCTCTTGAGCTGAATTCCAAACATCTTTTCCTTCTAAACATTGAACTGATTTAATTCCACTTTCTCCTCCAATCCTTCTTTCTACCATACACTGCAAAGCTTCTAATGCATGAAAACCATATGATTCTAAGGCATTTATATATGAATGAAAAAATCCTATAGATACTGCTTCTTGAATATTATCTCCTAAGGAATGTACCAAATATGGAGTTCTGTTACTAACAGGTAAAGCAGAACCAGCCATTAAAGGTATATCTAATTCCTTAGCACGTGAATACATCCAAATACAATCTTCCCAGTTGTAAGACAAATGCTTATCATTAAAAACAGGTACTACTCTATTAGAGGTCGATATGACACCACATACTTGTTCAAAAAAATATCTTCTTGGATATAATTGCCTATTATATTCATTACTTGAATAATCACCATGTTCACCTATTATAATTACCCCATCTACAGATAAATCACCCTTATCCCAGATCTTTGAAGTTGGCCAATGCCCAGCTGATGGGAGCATTAATGTTAAAGCACCGCGAATACTAGGATACACTTTAATATTATATTTTTTAGCTATATTTATTCCGATATCACTCCAATGAATTTGGTCAATATATAGCGAAGCTATTCTTACTTGAGTTGTTTGGTAGTTAGAATTAATTAATGACTCGTCAACAAAATTGGAGAGTAATAAATCTGCATGAGATTCAGAAAAATAAGTTGTAACAATTGCCGCAATATTCTTTTGAAGCATTATGTAATATTAGATTTCATAGATTATTTAAACATATTCATCATATTCTTAGGCATTTTACCAGAAGCTACTTGTTTCATTAGTTTTTGAGCTTGTTTAAATTGATTTAATAATTGGTTTACATCTTGAGGATTAGTACCACTACCCAATGAAATACGTCTTCTCCTACTACCAGAAATAATTTCAGGCTTTTGGCGTTCTTCTTTTGTCATAGAATAAATAATTGCTTCAGTTTTTTTAAAATGATTATCATCTAAAGTGTTTGAATCAATATTACCTTTAAATTTAGATATACCAGGAACCATATCGAGCATTTGAGAAAAAGAACCCATTTTTTTAATCTGCTGCATTTGTTTCAAAAAATCATCTAAATCAAACTGCGATTTCTTAATTTTATTTTTTAAATCAACTAAATCATTAGTATCAATAACATTTTGCGATTTTTCGATTAATGTTAACACATCACCCATACCTAATATTCTCGATGCTAACCTCTCTGGATAAAACACTTCTAAATCGGAAAATTTTTCTCCAGTACCAATAAACTTTACAGGCACATTAGTAATTGAAGATATTGATAATGCCGCACCACCTCTTGCGTCTCCATCTAGTTTTGATAAGATTGTTCCAGTAATACCAATTTTTTCATTAAACGATTTTGCAACATTAACTGCATCTTGGCCAGTCATAGAATCAACAATAAGTAATGTTTCAACGGGAGATAATTCTTTTTTAATATTATCAAGCTCCATCATTAGTTCTTCATCAATCTGAAACCTTCCAGCAGTATCAAAAATAACACAATCAAATTGAGAAGTTTTTGCATATTCTATAGAAGCTGATACTATATCTAATACTGATTTATAATTTTCTAAACTAAATACTGGTACATTGATTTGCTTTCCTAAAATTTTTAATTGATCAATAGCAGCAGGTCTATAAATATCTCCAGCTACTAACAAGGGAGATTTATTATCTTGTTTTAAATTCCATGCTAATTTAGCTGCAGTTGTAGTTTTACCTGAACCATTTAATCCAACTAGTAAAATAACAGAAGGACTTTGTTCACTAAATAATATTTTATGATTTGTTTTTCCAAGTATATTAGTAAATTCTTCATGGGTTATTTTAATAATCTGTTGACCAGGAGTAATATTATTTAATAAATCAGCATTTAAAGATTTCTCCCTAATATTATTCATTAAATCTCGAGCAACTTTAAAGTTAACATCAGCTTCTAATAAAGCTAATCTGACTTCTCTCAAAGCACTATCAATATCTTGTTCGGTAATTCGCCCTTTAGACGTCAATTTATTTAAAACGGATGTGATTTTAGAAGATAAGTTATCAAACATTAATTAACCTTAATATATCTTAAAAATGAAGAGTAGACTGCATTGACTCACTCATTGCAGAAGCCATAAATTGTACACCATCAATAGTTTTACGATATTGCATACGAGTTGGCCCAATGGCACATAATGAACCAGTAACATAGTTAGGAATACCATAATTAGCAATAACTAAACTCAAAGGTAATACATCATCTTTTCTTATTTCTTGACCTATAATTACTTTTACAACTTCTGTAGAATCAGATATTTCTGCTAAAACTGATCGTACTAATGTACCATTTTCTATTTCTTGAAGAATTGTGCGAAACATTGTGTTTTCAGTAAATTCAGGTTGGTTAATTAAATTTAATAATCCATCTATTTTATGGTCATATGATTTAGCTAGTTCCTCTTCTTTCAAAATATCTATTACATCAGATATTATTAAATTAGAAATATTATCAATTAAAATTTCTTTACTTTTAATTTCTTTTAAAGTTAACCCAATCAAATAATTATTCAAAGTATTAGATATTAATTGTAAGTTAATAGAATCAACAACACTGTTTAAACGAACTAGTTTTTGTCTGACATCATTATGCTCCAAAACTAGTACTAATACAACAAAAACTCCTTTTAAAGGTATCAATTGCAAATATTGAATTTTAGGGACTTTATATTTAGGTATAGTAACAATTGCCATATTACCAACTAAACCAGCTAATGTTTCAACAGAATAAGCTACAAAAGTTTCTAAATCCTGAGAAGCTTGTGATAGTTGATTAAGTACAAAATTTTTTTCATCCGAAGTAATTGATTGCTTAAGAGAAAGTTTTTCAGCATTTTCAACATAAAACCTATATCCTTTATCTAAAGGAATACTTCCTGCAGAAGTATGAGGGCGAGTAATATATCCATTTGATTCTAATTCAATTAATTCTTTACGAATAGTTGCAGGACTAACATTTAATTTTGCATTTTGAGCAATATATTCAGAACCAACAGGTAAAACTGTATTAGTATATTGAATAATAATAAACTTCAAAATATTCTGTTGTCTAATACTTAACAATATAATACCCCTAATAGGAATTAATTAAGTATTTTAACACACAAAATGGATACGACCAAATTTAATAATTTATTTTTTTCTATAAATCCGATAACAAATAATAAAAAGAATAGGACTAATTAAAAAGAATAAATTTACGGCACCAGTTGTAATTGATAAATCACCATTAGTACTAAAGCAACCACCAGAATCTAAAGGAACAGGAGTAGGATTATTTGATTCAGGAGTTGCAGTAACAACTAATACTATTGGTGTAGGAGGAATAGGTGTAATAGTAGGAGTAGGAGTAGGAGTATTTGTAGGAATTGGTGTCGATGTAGGAGGCAAAGGAGTAGGAGTAACTATAATTGTTTTAATAATTGGAGGAACAGGGGTAGGAGTAACCGTGGGTATAACAACAGGAATAGCAGTAGCAGGAACAGGCGTTGCTGTTGCTTCAGGTATAGCTGTAAATAAAAGAGGAAAGGCTAAATTAAATGACCCATTCTTAAAAACATCTGTAGTTAACGATTTATATCCGTTTAAGTAAAATTCGATCTTCATTCCTTCAAAAATAATATCAGAAGGATTTAATATTAGATTTTTATAAGAATCAGAATCAATTAGAGCTGGTGGAGATGTATAAGGTCCAATTTTAGCGACTAAAACAGCGTTCGCTGGAGGTTCACTAGCACCAGAGATAATTAAAGAGCCAGAATAAACAGAAGGTTGTGCAATAACAGGAGTAGGAGTCATTGTAGGAATAGGCGTAGGTGTAGGATCAGGAAGTTTAGGAAAAGTTAATTTGTAATCAAATGTAACACTTGGTAAAAAAGCAGCTTTAAAAACTTCAGTTTGATCAGCAGGTACATCGTATATATAAAAATAAATAGGTAAATTATTATATGTCGAATCAGGTGGGCCAACAGACAATGCAGTAAAAATTCCATTTTTAATAGGAACAGATGCTGTAACCCAATTTCCAACCTGAGCATGCAAGCAATACGTAACACATATTAACTCACCATAAGTCGTAGGATTAACAGGAGATCCAAATTCATCAACTTCGGTATCAATTTCCATCACACTATTAACTATAGCCTCACCAGCGACCTCAACAGTACCTGAATATATGAAAGGCATTGGAGGAACAGCAAAAGCACTATCAATAGTAATAAATAACAATATTAAGGAAGAAAAAATAGCAATAAATATATTTTTATTTTTTATAGAATTAATAATCATAAATCAGTTCCTTACATTGAAAGACCTCCCTATCAAATAGATGGGGAGGTCTTTCATATTAGCCTTTAATCTCTAAGCTAGACTTACGGTACTAATGTACCAGCAGCTTTCAAGAATAACCAGTAACCTTGACCGATACTTATATCAGTATCATCACTATTGCTAGCATCTGGCAAAATACTTGTGAATGCATTAGTGGTGTTGGAGTAGCTATAAGCTCTTGACCAACTTAATCCAGCAAAGTATTCATCAGCATCTCTTGTAGTCTGAGTAAGAGTCAAAGTACCCGCAGATACTAAGTTCCAACCAGCTACTAATGAGAAGCTAGGCGGTAATGTACTAGCACCAGCAGTCAATCCAGGAATATCAACTTTAATTGGATCGAATGTACTAGTGTGTACCCAGTAACCTTTACCAGCTACAACATTTGTCAAAGTACCTTCTAATTGACCAGCAGCATTTCTAACAGCTGTAGTCCAGCTACCCGCAACAGTTGGGTCGTAACTTATTACTGTATCAATATCAGCATCAGTAATTACTGTGTTAACAGCTGAATCTGTTGGATCACCAGGTAATGAAATTAAGTTCCAACCAGGTCTTAGAGAAATACTATATAAATCTCTAGCCGCAACTGTAAAGCTGCTAGTTGAATCAGTAATCTTATTACCAGCTGTGTCTGTACCACTAATCTTCAATGTATATTTACCAAGAGCTAGGTCAGAAGCAGCCCAGATATATTCAGCATTGTCACTAGTAACAAATTTAGTTAATAGATCTTCTACTGAAGCATCAGGCTTAGTAACCTCCGCTTTAGTAAGCGTTACAGTCTTATAGCTATCACCAGGATACTCATCTTCATCAAAAGTTATAGTGATGTAAGGTGAGGAAACCTTAATAGTACTAGCATTAGCTGGAAGATATGTAATTGTTGGAGCTGAATGGTCAACTTCAAATGTATTAGTTGTGTACTTATATGAAACAGTAGCTGTTTCTGAAGTACCAAAATTTGAACCAAATGTTATTGTTCCAGCGCTCGCATCAACAGCAGTAATAGCAGATGATGTTTGAGAACTAGTAGCAAATGTAATTGAAGTTATATCAGATGCATTAATCACACCATCAAAGTTAGAGTCAGCTATAGGTGTCTTAGCAACAGTAACAACTGCACCACTAATTTTAGCTGAAGCAACAGCTTCTGCTGTAACAGCAGTTAAGTTATCTTTTGTATTAGCTCCTAAGTCAGTAGCTTGTACAGATACTCCATATTTACCAGTTAAGTCACCAGTAGCAGCAGTAAATGAACCTGTACTTTGTTTAGGTGTTGGCGCACTTATAGTTGCCTTACCAGCATTTGATGCACCACTAGGACCATGGATTGAAATAATCGTTCCATCAGTTCCAAGTTTTTCTGTTGTATCAGCAGTTACAGTAGTTTTACCTGCAGCAATTAATAGATCACTACTAACAGCAACTGTTAATCCTGGCTTTAAGCCATCTGTAGCTGTAGCTGAATAATCACCAGCAGTAGTAGAAGCAGTATTAACTGCATTTCCACCAATGTCAGTTACTGAACCAGTTACAGCAACAACAGGCCTGGCATCAGGATCTTGAGCAGCAACAGTTAAGTAAATTATATTCTTGTAACCAGTAGTAGAACCTACTACAGCAGCCGTAGGAGCAACTCCCCCAACTGTAAAGTCAGTAGCTTGTACTGAAGATGAAAGTATATTCTCACTTAAAGTTACTTTTACGGAAGTGTTACTTTCAGCCGTACCTTCAGCAGCGGTATCAGTACTCCAACTAGTACCTGTTACAGCAGAGCTAACAGTAGGCTTAGTAGTATCAATTGTTAAATCTAAACTGCTTCCATGTAGTCTCTTTGTATTCTTAGCTACGTCAGTTGCAACGATAGTCCATGTAAATGCAGTACTATCAGCAACACTATAACTAGTCACCCAAGAAGAACCTGAAGCGAATATCACTCTAAATCCATTAGTAATTGCTTGGAATGAAGGTGAAGTTGAAGTTATATCAGTTCCATTAATATTAATTGATATATCAGTTGACACATTTGTTGAACTAATACCTGAACCTGTGTCAGTCACATCAAATTGAACTGTTGGATTAACAACGTTCTGAGTTGACCCATCAGCAGGTGAAATATTAGAAATTGTAGGAACAACAGCATCAACAGTTACAGTATCAGTATCTATAGCAGTACCTGAAGAATTCAAATAAGTTATAGTTACAGTGTCTCCATCTTGAACCCAGATACCATCACTATTAGTACCCTGTGCAGATGCATTTGATGACAATTGTAAATCTCCACGATACAAATCTGAAGTTGCACTACTTACTGAAGACTGATAGTAAACAGTAGTAGTCGCTGTAGTTGTTTGCGCAGTAGCAAAGGTAATAGCACCAGTACTTGGGTTAACACTAGCTATACTAGAAGAAGCTAAAGTTATATCAGCATTATTGTATTCAATAACTACTGTTACATCTCCTCCATCAACAGTTCCATTACCATCTCTATCAACAATTGTTCCTCTACCATCAACATTATCAAGACTTGTAATAAGACCAGAACCAGTTATTGCGTTTCCTGTTGAAGTCGCATGGATCCTATAAGTTCCATCAAGTCCTTCACCCATAGCACCTGGACCAAAGTCTTCATTAATAGTTATGTACTCACCAGAAGGATCAGAAGTACTTGTAACCTTCGCTCTCCTTAGGCTTGTACTTGTTCCATAATAAAGGTCTTGTATATGGTAAGTGAACGTAGCTGTAGTTGTTGTATAACCAGCATATGCAGCACCTAGTGTAAACTGACCATCAGTATCAAAACCAGTTACCAACTTAGTAACTCCACCAACTTTCACAGTAGGTGCAGCTGTCAAAGGAGTCTTAGTTGCATTAGATGCATTATAATGTGTAGCAGTAATATAATGCTGAGAAGAAGTTACTACCTCTTGCCCAGTTTCAGTAGCTGCTAAACCACCAGTTCCTATATTCCAAGATGCACCAACTGCGGCTGGACCATTCTTTCTAGCAGTTGGATACCATCTGGCTACACCAGTCTTAGTTGTTTCTAGGTCTGAATCATTAACCCAGAAAACACCAACGGTATCAGGCTTAACATGAGTTACAGCCTCACCATCTTGGTTTGTCCATTCAGCGGTATTATCCGCAACGGAAACCGTAGCAGCAGCAGCAGGAAGGATACCGAATGCTCCAACCAGCAAGCTCATCACGGTTATTATGCTTAAAATTTTTAATTTGTTCTTCACTATTTACCCCCTTAGGTTTTTAGCGTTTTTTTGGCTATTCCAAAAATTTTTTTATATTTTCAACAACATAAAGCCCCCCCTTTTTCTGGGGACTTTTAAAGCTAATTTCTTTTATGCAAGTTAAATTTTTACACTAGACTAGATTCTTTGTCAAGACTTTATTTGAATGTTTTCTGTGTCATTACAGGCACTCTCCCAAAAAGTAATGCGTTCATTTTTTGAACAATTAGCTTAGAGATTTTATTTTCTTTAATAATAACAATATTTTCCATCATATTAAGTTAATATAATCATTTAGAACGAGTAAGATTTTTCAAAAAATCTTCGTTCGTTTTGGTCTTCTTGATCTGCTCTAATACTTTCTCAGTTGCCTCAGTCCCTTTTATTGAATCGGAACTAATCATGCTAACCATTCGTCTTAATAGCCAAATCTGCCTTAGTTGATCCTCTGGAATTAATAATTCTTCTCGCCTAGTTCCACTTCTTGAAATATCAATTGCAGGGAACACTCTTGCTTCAGACAAATTTCTATCTAAATGAACTTCCATATTGCCAGTACCTTTAAATTCTTCATATATAACATCATCCATTCTGCTACCAGTCTCTACAAGGCATGCAGCCAATACTGTTAAGCTTCCACCTTCTTCGGTGTTCCTAGCAGCTCCAAAAAATTTTTTTGGAGGATAAAGTGCTATTGGATCGATACCCCCAGACAAAGTCCTTCCACTATTGGGTACAGCTAAATTATAAGCTCGCGTTAATCGAGTAATACTATCTAAAAGAATAACTACCGATTTACCTACTTCGACCATTCGCTTTGCTCTTTCAAGAACCATCTCTGCAACTCTACAATGATCCTCTACAGGCTCATCAAATGTAGAACTATATACTTCACCCTTAATAGATCGAGTCATATCAGTAACTTCCTCTGGCCTTTCACCAATAAGTGCCACTAAAATAGTTACATCTGGGGCATTTGCAGAAATCCCTTCAGCTATATTCTTCAATAAAGTTGTTTTACCAGCTTTTGGAGGTGCTACAATTAAACCTCTTTGGCCTCTTCCCACAGGTGATAGCATATCCATTAATCTAGTAGAATAGTTTTTAGAATTAGTCTCTAATAAAATTTGTTCAACAGGGAAAATAGGAGTCAATGATTCAAACTTTGGGCGACTCCGAGCTTTCTCAGGGTCTATACCATTAACAGATTCTGCTCTCAATAAGCCAAAATATCTTTCTCCGTCCTTAGGAGGTCTTATATGGCCAGAAACTACGTCCCCAGGCCTTAAACCTATTCTACGTATTTGTGATTGCGAAACATAAACATCGCCACTGTGGCTACCAGTGTTTCGTCTTAAAAATCCGTAACCATCATTTAATATAGACAATACTCCAGAAGCAAAAACTTTCCCATCATTAGATAAATGCGATTTTATTACTTTAGTTAATAAATCTTGCTTCTTTAATTCTGCAGATGGTAAATCTATTTCCATCTCAGAGGCCAAGCTAATTAACTCTTCACTTGTTTTATTTTGTAATTCTGTTAAATCCATCTCCGCTCCATAAATTTAGATTTAAATTCCCGAAATTTGATATTTTTAAAGATATCAGCATTTCTGGAATTCAATTTATTTCTATATAAAAAATAAATATATAATTCCCAAATAAATTAATTTGGGATATCAACAAATATAAATAGTATCTATGATGTAAAAAAGGGCTTTATATCTAAACATCGAAAATTGTTGATAAATAAACGTTACCATGAATAATGTAAATAGTCTAGTCCAAAGTAGACTATTTATATCTAAATTATTGAGTAAGCATATTAAACTATTCTATATTCTTTGAAACTTCACTGCTAAATTTGATAAATTCACTAAATAGTGGATGAGGTTCATCTGGCCTAGATAAAAACTCAGGATGAAATTGTACTCCAACCATAAAGGGATGAGATTCCAATTCCATAATCTCAACTAAATTTCCGTCAGGAGATAAGCCTGTAGCCTTTAAGCCGATATCATCTAATTCTTTACGATATTCATTATTAAATTCGAACCTATGCCTATGACGTTCTTGAACTAAATCAACCGAACCATATGCTCTATGAGAAATGCTATTTTCAACAATCTCGCAAGGGTAAATTCCTAATCTCATTGTACCACCAAGATTCTCAACATCTTTTTGATTATGCATTAAAGAAATCACAGGGTCAGGTGTCTCTGTACTGAATTCTAAAGAATTCGCCATTTCTCTACCGAGTATAGATCGTGCGACAGAAATAACCATAACCTGCATTCCTAAACATAACCCCAAATATGGAATATTATTTTCAATTGAATATCTTACAGTATCTATCATACCTTCAACACCTCTAGGACCGAAACCGCCCGGCACTACTATACCTGAAACAGATGATAAATATCTATCAGTACCATTCTTTTCAATATCTTCAGAGTTTATCCATACTAATTCTACATTTCGATTATAAAAAATGCCTGCATGTATTAAAGCTTCCTTTACAGAAATATATGAATCTGTAAGATCAACATATTTTCCTACTACGGCAATTTTAATATTAGGTTTAGGTTTTTTAATTAAATCAACCATTTTATTCCAATCATGCATATCAGTCTCATTAGCCTGTATTTGCATATGGTTGAAAATTAAGTCCCCTAAGCCTTGTTTTTCAAGTATAGATGGAACTTCATATACGCTTTCTACAGTTTGCAAGGTAAGTATTCCTTTAATTGGAACATCACAATGTATTGTAATTTTATCTTTTATTGATTCAGACACTTTTTGATCGCTACGACAAATAATTGCATCAGGTAAGATACCTATGCTTCTAAGCTCTCGTACACTATGTTGTGTAGGTTTAGTTTTCAATTCGTTGGTTGTCGTTACATAGGGCAGATAAGTTAAATGAACATAAAATACATTAGATGAGCCAACTTCATTTCTCATTTGTCGAATAGCCTCTAAAAAAGGTAGGCCCTCTATATCTCCAACTGTACCCCCAACTTCTACCACAATCACATCAGCTTGGCTCTTTTCCGACAGGTAAAACATATGTGATTTAATAGCATCAGTCACATGAGGAACAACTTGTATAGTACCTCCTAAAAATTCTCCCTTTCTTTCTTTTGCAATCACATCTGAATATATTTTTCCGGCAGTTAAATTTGAAGCACCAGTCAAAGACATACCTATAAAACGTTCATAATGTCCTAAGTCTAGATCAGTTTCACTTCCATCTCCAGTAACAAATACTTCTCCATGTTGATAAGGCGACATTGTTCCTGGGTCAACATTAAGATAAGGATCTAATTTTAAAACTGATACTGATATTCCACGGCTTTTTAAGATTCTTGCTATGGATGCTACTGCAATGCCTTTACCTAGTGAGCTCACAACTCCGCCAGTAACAAAAATAAATTTAGACATACAGTTTAACCACCAATAATATTCGAATAAAATATATAATTCATATCAGGCGAGTATATTGTTTATATCATTCGATTGTCAACCAAAATTTTAATGAAATAAAAGTAATGTTAATCTTTATTCAAGCCGCCATCTATATACAGATGAGTTTGGCTTAAACCTCCATCAATATATACCGTCTCACCAGTAATATAATTAGAAGCATCAGAAAGTAAATATAATGCTAAATATCCAACTTCGCTTAAAGACCCTACTCTTTTTAAAGGAATTTGCATTGAAGCATTTTTTGTATACTCTTGAACTTGGATATTATTAGAAAAACTTGGATCGGGAAATGAACCTGGAGCTATACAATTAACATTAATATTATATTGAGCCCATTCTAATGCTAAAGTTTGAGTCAATTGAACTAACCCTGCCTTAGATACTGAATAAGCTAGCGCATTTGGAACACCTTTTCTTGCTGCTACTCCACTAATATTAATTATTTTTCCTTTTTGTTGCTTTAAAAATTGTGAACTAATAGCACGGCATCCTAGAAATGCTTGAGTCAAATTTAAATCTAAAATATACTTCCATTCTTCATCTGACATTAAAGTATCTATTCCATTATCATTTGAAATCAATGGTTTTTTTATAAAATCTCCTAAATTGTTTACCAATCCATCAATTTTATCCCATTTTTTCAAAGCATAATTTATTGTTTTCTCCCAATCCTTGGGAGATGTTGCATCAGCAACTATAGTTTCTATACTAAAACCTCTTCTGTCCATTTCCTCACTAAATTTTTCCAGATAAGTACTAGTAATTGCTGTAGCTAATACATTAGCACCAGAAGATGCAAGAACTTCTACAATGCCCTTACCTATTCCTCTAGCAGAAGCTGAAACGATAAAATTTTTTCCTTTAACCTCATATTCCTTGGGTAACATAAAAACTCCTAATATCTAAATATTATCAATCAGTTAAAAAACTTTTTCTTAATTTTAGTCAAGGTTGTTGCAACATGAATAAATGGAGTAACCTTATTTGTAAATAATAATCTAGAATTTAAAGAATTTAAAAACCCTTGAGCACTACCATCAAATTCAGGCATTTCCATGTATGTTCTTCCTACTTCATAAGCAGTATGAGAGTCGCTTACTGCAGATGTCAAAATATTATTCTGCTTAGCTAATTTATCAGCTTTTTTATTTGACGAATCAAAAGTATTTCTAGCATTAAATCCTTCTATTATATCTACATAAGGCAAAATTTCATAAAGCGCATCTAATTTAATTACTGAAGACCTAAATACATCAAAAGGATGCGGAATAGAAACTAACCCTCCTTGAGATTTAATATTCTTAACTGTATCTAGAGCATTAAATCCAGGAAGTATCCTCTCTTTTAAAAACAATCCAGTAACTTCACCTTGAGATGTATTGATTTCTTCGCCAATAATAACTTTAAAAGGAGCAATAGATTTAAACAATAATGCCCCTTCAATAGTATTATGGTCAGTTATAGCAATGCAATTTAAACCAGTCTTCAAACATTTCAATTGTAAGGCATCAAGAGACATTTCTGAATCTTTCGAAAAACAAGTATGTATGTGTGTATCAACTTTAAGCATAATATTAGATATTCATATAAAATTTACTTTAATTTATTGATCTGAAGAACTCATTTCATCACTATATTTAGTCTGAATTTCAGTTATTTTAACTTCGGTTGATTTAAGAATATTAGTGCAAATTTGCGACAATTTCATTCCCTGTTCATACATATCAGTAGTTTCATTTAATGTTAGCCCTCCATCTTCCAGTTTTTCAACTGTTTCTTCAAGCATTTTTAACGCTTGTTCAAAAGATAAATTATTAATTCCATTTATTTCATCAAATTGTTTTTCCAAAACAAGTCTCCTATTACAAAAATTTAATTAGTCTTATTCATTGATTTCATCTACAATGGCACTAAATTTGCCTTTTTTCAAAATTATATCTAAATTATTACCTACATTAATTTGCTTAATATCGCTTATAATTTTTTTTTCTGACCCTTGCACGATTGCATAACCTCTCTTTAGAGTATTATCTGGACTTAGACTATATAATTTAGATTGTATTCCAGTCGACTTCTCATATAATACTTGGGTTTTATGCATGCAGTAAGTATCTAATAAATTAATCGACTCTCCTAATCTAATTTTTAAAGAATCCACATCAGGTAAAACCCTTGAATACCTTAAATTTATATTGTTAATATTTTCATTTAATAAATAATTAGAATCAAAAACTAATGTTTGTAATTTTTCATTAAGAATTGATAAATGATTATATATATCATCTATATTAGGCACTACAATTTCAGCTGCAGCAGAAGGAGTTGGGGCACGAACATCTGCAACTAAATCTGAAATAGTAATATCCGTTTCATGTCCAACTGCACTAACAACAGGTATATTAGAGCGAAAAATAGAATATGCTACCTTTTCTTCATTAAATGGCCACAAATCTTCTATTGAACCCCCTCCTCTAGCTAAAATAACTAAATCAATATCTGAGTATTCCTTAATATAATCAAAACTCTTTATAATTGATTCAGCAGCTAAGTTACCCTGTACTATAGTTGGGAACAAAACGAGTTCTACAGGAGTATATCTTCTGGATATTACATTCTGAATATCTTGCCATACTGCACCTGAAGGAGAGGTGATAATAGCTATTTTTGATGGGAATAAAGGTAAAGATCTTTTTCTTGATAATTCAAATAATCCTTCTTCAGATAATTTCAATTTCAATTTTTCAAATTCAGCCTGTAAAGCACCTTCCCCTTCAGGCTGAATAATATCCGCAACTAATTGCAATTCACCTCTTGCTTGATATATAGAAAATTTGCCATGAGCTAAAACTAAAACACCGTCTTCAAGAAATTCAGAACCTAAAGAATTTTTAAACATCACACATCTAACAGAAGTACTTTCATCTTTTAAAGTAAAATATGAATGTCCTGAAAGAGGTCTTGCAAAATTCGAAACCTCTCCTTTAATCCATAAATCTAAGAAATCATCTTGAGATATATGTTTTTTTAGCTTTTCAATAATTTGTGAAACAGAATAAATCACAAGTTCAAACTCTCGATAAATATTCCCCAGACCTGGTATCTATTTTTATAACATCACCTTTAACAATAAACAAAGGAACTTGCACCATTAGTCCAGTAATTAACTTTGCAGGTTTTGTGCCCCCTTGAGCTGTATCACCTTTAAACCCTGGTTCAGTTTCAACTATTTCAATATCTACACTTACTGGCAAATCAACAGAAATAGCCTCGCCTTCAAAAAATACTGCGTCTATCTCGATCTGCTCAATTAAATACGGAAGCTTATCTTCAATTTGTTCATTAGATAAAGAAAATTGGTCATAAGTTTCTATATCCATAAAATAATACAATAAATCATCTTTATATATATACTGAACTTTTCTACGTTCAACTTGAGCTAGTGAAAACTTAACATCACCTTGAAAAGTCTTATCAAGTATTTTCCCAGTACGTAAACTTCTAAATCTAATCTTCATTACAGGTGCCCTACCCTGCATTTTACTATGCTCATATTCAACTACAGAATAAGGCTCCCCTTCTAATTCTATAGATGTGCCTCTTTTTAATTCTCCATAATTAATCGTCATAAATCCTACTTTAATAAATTTTAAATCTTATTTCTTATTAATTCATTTGGTATCTATATAATATTTAAGAAAATTTAATGCGTAAATATAACCTTGCCATCCTAATCCCACAATCTGCCCTACAGATATATCTGACACAACAGATCTATTTCTAAATTCCTCTCTGGAATGAATATTTGATAAATGAACCTCAATTATAGGTAACTTTGAATCCAAAAGACCATCTCTCAATGATATTCCATAATGTGTTAAGGCGCCAGGATTTATTATAATACCATCACTATTTAAAGAATTAGATTGCAAAAAATCTACAATATTTCCTTCATGATTCGATTGAAAAAACTCAATATTAATTTTAAGTTTTTCAGCTTCAGAATTTAGCTTATTCTCAATTTCATCTAATCCTAAAGAACCATACAAAGATCTATCTCTTTTACCTAATAAATTTAAATTAGGCCCATTAATAATTAATAATTTCATATCATATCCTTCGATAAATAAGTAAATATAATAGAATTTTAAAATTCTATTAATAAAATACCATATTTCAACCTAAATATTTTGTTTAGATCTTGGATGAGCATAATTATATACACTTTCTGCTTCAATATCAGATATATGAGTATAAATCTGAGTTGTAGCAGGATTACTGTGTCCTAATAATTCTTGCACTACTCGTAAATCTGCTCCACCCTCAAGCATATGAGTAGCAAATGAATGCCTTAATGTATGCACATGAACCCCATCCCTCAATCCTGCTTTAACGCTATAAATTCTGGTTTTTGATTGTATACTCCTTTGAGAAAGCCTATTGCCATATCTATTTAGAAATAAAGCATTATTTAATTCTTGAGACAAAAGCTTGGGTCTTGATTTTCGTATATAAATATTAATATATTTTGACGCGAGTCTCCCAATTATTACCATTCTTTGTTTAGATCCTTTACCAAAAACTTTAAGTTCTAAAGTATTTAAGTTTAAATCTTCCATATTTATATTTACAATTTCACTAACTCTTAGACCAGAACTATATAATAATTCTAGTATTGCTTTATCTCTAACCCCTAAATTAGTAGAAGTATCTGGAGTATCCAATAATTTAACTACCTCAGATTGAGTTAAATAATCAGGCAACCTTTTCTCTGATTTAATTATTCCTTTTGGAGGAATAGGGTCATGAATTAAAACTCCTAATTTAATAAGCCAAGATAAAAATGTTCTTACAGTACTTAATTTCCGAGTAACACTTCTTCTTACATAACCTAATTCTATCAACCAGCTCAAATATTTTCTAATCAAACTTCTATCAAAATCACTAAATTTAAGTAACTTATTTTTCAACATAAATGGATATAAGTGCTCAATGTCAATTAAATAATTTCTTATTGTTATAGTTGCAAGGGCCCTATCTGTTTCTAAATAGGTCCTGAATTCTGTTAAAGTTTTTTCCCATTCAGTACGATTCATAATCTATCAACCTAATAATTATAGTAAATAAATACTTAATCTATTAAATAAATTTAAAATTAACTTTAATTTCATAAAATCCTTCTAAACGGAATCCAATAAGGTGAGGGGCTTTGCATTCTTACATTTTGGAAAACCAGAACATGCCAAAAATTCACCCCTACGCCCTTCTTTTATAACCATGGTTTTATTGCATTTATCACACTTATGATCAGTCTCCTTAGGCGGGGTTTTTGGTATTGCTGTTTTACCATCTTCAGCTAATTGCATAGTATTTCTACAATCAGGAAATCCTGAACATGCTAGAAACTGCCCATTACGTCCGTCTCTTTTAAGCATATACCTCTCACATAATTGACAAACAATTTCTGTTTGTTCAAAAAACAAATTTTTAACTCCATCTGCTTCTTCAGCATTTTTTAAAGCTTGCTGAAAAGGTGAGTATAAAGCACTTAATACTGGATTATAGCCTGTATTGCCTTCTACAATATCATCTAGTTGTTTTTCAATTTTAGCTGTAAATTTAACATCCATAATATTTTTATTAAAATGTTGATTTAAAAAATTAGTTACAACATTTCCTAATTTTGTAGGTGTAAATCTACCTTTATCTTTAACCGCATAACCTCTATCTTGAATTGTTTTTACAATTGTTGCATAAGTACTTGGTCTACCAATACCAGCTTTTTCCAAATCTCTAATTAAAGAGGCTTCAGTATATCTTCTAGGAGGTTCAGTAAACTTCTGTTCTGAAGTAATTTCTATACATTTCAAAACTTCACCTTCAGTTAATACTGGTAAAGCATCATCATTGTTAACAGTCAAATCATCATCATCTGTTCCCTCTATATATAAAGTTCTAAAACCTTTAAATTTAGTAACTGAACCTATAACTTGAAAAATATATTTTTTCCCAGAAGTAGATGAATTCGTAACAATTTCTACAGTAGTACTATCTAAAATCGTATTTTCCATTTGGCTTGCAACCATTCTCTTCCATATAAGATCATACAACTTAAATTGATCTGTATCTAAATATGGTTTTACTGAAGCAGGGTCTCTAAACACTGATGTTGGCCTTATAGCTTCATGGGCTTCTTGAGCCCCTTTAACTTTCTTAGAATATTTTCTTGGAGTTTTTGGCAGGAATTTATCTCCATAATTTTTTAATATATATTCAGATGTTTCTTTCAAAAATATTGAAGAAACATTTGTAGAATCAGTACGCATATATGTGATTAATCCAACTTCTCCTTCAGTCCCAAGTTTAAGACCTTGATAAAGCTGCTGGGCTATATTCATAGTCTGCGCAGGACTAAACTTAAGTGTCCTAGAAGCATCCTGTTGTAAAGTACTAGTGATAAAAGGCGGAGCAGGTTTTCTTATTTTTTCTTCAATTTTAATTTTATCTACTTCATATTCTGAATTTTTAATATCTTTTTCTATTTCATTTGCATTGCTTTCATCGGGGACCAAAGGTTTTTGACTATATCCTTCAATAGCATAAAGTTTTGCATAAAATGAACCTTTTTTTTCATCAAGTTTAGATTTACGAAAATTAGCTTCAATGTTCCAAAATTCAACTTTCTTGAAATTTTGTATTTTCTCTTCAAGGTTAACGACTAACTTTAAGGCTACAGACTGTACTCTTCCAGCAGAGATCTTAGATTTAACTTTCTTCCATAGCACAGAACTACCTTTGTATCCTATAATTTTATCAATCATTCTTCTTGCTTGATATGCATCAACTAAATTTAAGTCTATTTCTCTAGTATTAGCAAAAGCATCTTCTATAGCAGGTTTAGTAATCTCATGAAATACTACTCTCTTAATTTTTGACACATCTATTTTTGCTGCACTTAATAAATGCCAAGAAATTGCTTCACCTTCTCTATCAGCGTCAGTAGCTAAATAAACAGTATTAGCACTATTTGCAGATTTTCTTATGTCAGCAACTATTTTCTTCTTTCTTGAATCAACTTTTTTTGTTCTAGGATCAATAATTGCAGTATATGTTGGATTAAAAGATAATAATCCATCTTCTTCTTCAATAATTTCAATTCCTAATCCTCCAGGGCCTGTGTTTGCTAGATCTCTAACATGGCCCATTGAAGCTACAACTTCATATTTTGAACCTAAAAACCTTCCTACAGTTCTAGCTTTAGCTGGGGATTCCACAATTACCAAGTCTTTGTTCATATAAGCTATCCTCTAATTTAATTTAAATTATTAATAATATGATGGCGGAGAGTGTGGGATTCGAACCCACGGTCCCTTATAAAAGGGACACGCGATTTCCAGTCGCGCCTATTCGGCCACTCTAGCAACTCTCCAAGCATAATAACAGTAAAGCATAGTTCGAAAATCCGGAGAGAGTGGGATTCGAACCCACGATGAAATTACTCTCATACTGGTTTTCGAAACCAGCGCCTTAAACCACTCGGCCATCTCTCCAAAATATACTATAATTTAATAATTTTCAACGTAATTTAGGTAAAATAAATTCATCAATAGCAACAGCTAATCCATCAAAATCAACAGATGGAGCTATGTAATCAGCTATTTTCTTTAGCTCATCAGGTGCATCACCCATGGCTATGGCCATACCAGATACTTTAAATACCGAAATATCATTATAACTATCTCCAACAGCTATTATATTTGACAATTTAATACCCAATATTTTACTGAGTTCAAATGCTGCATGTCCTTTATTAATCCCTTTATTTGTTAAATCAACTGCCCACCTATCATTATAAGGAAGGTAAACTTTACAAATTTCAATGTCATATTTATTTTTTAATAAATCTATAATATTATTGGCTTGATCAATATATAAATCCATAATAGAAATTCTATTAAATCCTTCTTTAGGAACAAAATCCAAATGCCTCATAGTCCCAGAAATATGTGTTGCTAACACTGGAAGGTCTAACTTTTTTATATCCTTAGATATACCCACAGAATTATCATAACTAATAAAATTGCCCCATATATTATTTTTAGTTAAAGAATCGATTATTATTGCACCATTATCTGAAATCTGAGGTCCATTAATTTTTAATTGCCTTGCATATTTTATTACACCTGTAGACTCTCTGCCTGATGCAATATTTATATCAATAAAATTTTTTAATTTATTAATAGCATCAAAAACTCTCGGAGAAATTTTTTGATCTTTGCCAATTAAAGTACCATCTAAATCAACAATCAAATTTGTAAACTGTTTAATCAAAGTTTTAATATCCTTTATATTATATATAGTTTATGAAAGTTCTATTAACCTTTACAATATGTGATAATTAAAGTTTTAATTACCTAATAAATCAATTAAATAAATGTATTTAAAAAATTTAAAATATTATACAAATAACATTTACTCATATTTGCCTATAATTCTAATAATACTAGTTGGATTATCCTTTCGTCTATATGGAATAAACTGGGATGAAGGATTTGCATACACCCCTCATCCAGATGAAAGAGCAATAATAAGTAAAGTTAATCAAATAGAATTACCTCCAATATCAATAGATGGTGCAAAAGAATTTTTCAACCCACTTTTAAGTAGCTGGAATCCTAGATGGTTCCCATATGGAAGTTTTCCAATATATTTACTTAAAATTGTTCAAATATTATACAATTACGTTTTTGATAGCACCCTATTTGACTTAAGATTGCCTGGAAGAATAATCTCAGCAATTTCAGATACTCTTACTATAGGAGTAATATTCCTAATAGGTAAAAAATTATATGGCTATAAAACAGGACTATTAGCATCAGCCTTACTAGCATGTAGCGTGCTTCATATTCAACTCAGCCATTTTTACACTGTTGATACTATTTTAACTCTGTTTTCAACTTTATCAGTTTATTTCATTATCCGTAATATAGAAGATATATCAAAAATATATTCTATATTCACAGGATTATTCATCGCACTAGCAATTGCGACAAAAATCAGCTTACTGCCTATTTTAGGAATATTTATTTTTGGACATTTATTCTATATTTTTGGAATTTTACAAAAATTTACACTAAATGATATTCGATTATATTCAAAAAATCGTATTTGGATTTCCTTTAATTCTATTAAAATAACAACAATAATTTTTATTATCACATTATTAATTATTCAACCTTATATGTTTTTAGATTGGCAAAACTTCTACAAAGACATATCAGAACAAAGTCAAATGGTTAGAAGGTTTATTGATTACCCATACACTCGTCAATATATAAATACACCTTCATTTTGGTACCAAATCAAACAAGTATCTATATGGGGACTAGGTATACCTTTAGGTTTAATTAGTTTCTTAGGTTTAATTTATGCTTATTTCGAAGGATTAAAAAGACAAACCTGGATAATCTATACTATTTTTGGATGGATTATACCAGTAACTATGTTAATTTATTCTACAAATACTATTATTCTTTTTCTCGCATCAGCAATTGGAATAACATCACTGTTGTTTACAATCCCATACAGATCTCATAATTCAGTAAAAAATGTACTTATATTGGCATGGATTATACCTATTTTTTTGATTACTGGATCATTTGAAGTAAAATTCCTACGTTATTTTTTACCTATTACTCCTTTTATAATCTTATTGGGTTCTAAATTAATGATAGATATCATTAATTTAAATTCAAAATATTTTAGTAAACTCAAATTTATTTCTTATTCATTTAATTTATTTATAATACTAACAACTTTTATATATGCTATTTCTTTTGTTAACATATATTCACAACCACATACTGCAGTAAAAAGTTCTAAATGGATAGAAGATAACATACCTAAAAACTCCATGATTTTAAAAGAACACTGGGAAGAAAGCTTACCAAGGTTAGACAATTATAGAACCCTTGAGCTACCAATGTATGATAATGATTCAATTAATAAGTTAACTTTAATATCAAAAAGGCTCGCTGAAGCAGATTACTTAGTACTTTATAGTAATAGACTTTATGGAACCATAAATAAACTACCCGAAAGATACCCATTATCTACTGCTTATTATCAACTTTTGTTCAGGGAAGAAATAGGATATAAATTTGTAAATTTAGAAACAAATTATCCCAATATATTAAATATAAATTTCAAATATAATACTTTTGAAAACCTACAATTAAATGTCCCAGATATATTTAATAATATAGACCAAGAAAAAAAATATAATATCAACCTAGGAAATTCTGATGAAAGTTTTTCAGTTTACGACCATCCAAGTGTATTCATTCTTAAAAACACTAAAACTTTATCCGAAAATCAGATTAAAGATTTAATAATTAGTAGGTCTCAAGAAAATGAACTTAAAAATATAAAAGCATTAAAACTTAACAAGGAAAAATTATTAATCGAAGAAAAAGAATTCTCTAAGAGGATAAAAAACGGTAGCTGGAACGAAGCTATTAATATTTTTTCTTGGTCAAATTCATATCCAATATTAGCTTGGTTATTAATTCTAGAACTTATTTTTATCATAACTTTACCTATAAGTTTTTTAATATTTAAAAACCTACCTGATAAAGGATATACCATATCTAAAACATTGAGCTTATTAACTCTATCTATAACAGTCTGGTGGATTTCAAGCTTAAAATTAATGATGTTTACACGCTTTTCTGTATTCATATCAATTGGTTTCCTATCAATAATAGCAGTATATATCTCAATGAAAAATTACAAAAATTTTTTTAGGTTTATAAAATCACAATGGAAAATATTGTTAACAAGCGAAATAATATTTCTAATTGCATTCTTTGGATTTGTAGCAGTAAGAATGGCTAATCCAGATTTATGGCACCCCTGGCGAGGCGGTGAAAAACCAATGGATTTAGCTTATTTAAATGCAATACTTCACTCTTCCTATATGCCACCTATAGACCCATGGTATTCAGGAGGATTTATGAATTACTATTATTATGGTCATTTTATTACATCAATTTTAATTATGGGAACTGGGATAATACCTACTACAGCATATAACCTTGCAATTCCTTTATTTTTTGCACTAGTATTTTCATCATCTTTTTCAATTATTTATAATCTTTGCGAAATGACTATCAATAAAAAAGATTATAAGAATAAATCCTTTTTAAATAAATTCTTCAAATCCCCTATACTTTTTGGATTCATTTGTGCTTTTTTCGTAACATTATTAGGAAATTTAGATGGTGGCATTCAATTAATAAATATATTATCAAATCAAGTGTCAAATGGATTTGACTACTGGGCAAGCAGTAGAATAATGCCTTCTGACACATACGGAATTACTGAATTTCCATATTTTACTTTTTTATTTGCAGATTTACATGCACATTTAATGAGTTTACCTTTTACAATATTAGTACTATTTATATCTATAAATATAATATCTGAAAAAAATGAATATCCGAATAAAAATACATTATCAAAATATACACCTAGATTATTAAATCTAACATTACTCGGAGTAGCCATTGGAGCCCTAAGAGTACTAAATGCCTGGGATTACCCTACATATTTAATTATAGGTTGCATTAGTATATTGATAGTAGAATACTATCATCATGGGGGACTGTCTTTAATAACCATTTCAAAATCAATATTTCAATCTATTTATATATTCATTATTGGCTACCTAGCATTCATTCCATTTCATTTAACATATCAAACTTTTTTCAACTCTATTGATAAAACTCCTCACACAACAGAATTTTGGAGGATCTTAATAATATTTGGATTATTTATTTTTATTACTTCCTCTTTTTATTTGCAAAATTCTACATCTATATTAAAAAACATTTATTCCCTTTTGAAAAATAAAATATTTCTAATATATAGCGATCTGACAAAATCAAGTAATCATAAAGACAATTCAAGCTATTTTAAACAAAATATTCAATTAATAATTCTTTTACTCTCTATAACTTTGTTGGGATTTATAATTACTTATATAATGACTAAGGGAATAAGCAGTACTATTTTATTCACGTCAATTATATTGTTTTTAGGATTTATTACTCTCTCTAAATATAATAATTATAATCCACAAACTAACTTTACTTTAATAATAAACATAATCGGTTTGTCTCTGATAATTGGATTAGAAATTTTTAGAATTGAAGGTGATATTGATAGAATGAATAGTATCTTTAAATTCTATATGCAAATATGGATAATATTCGCAATATCATCAACTTATTTTTTATGGATAATTATCAAAGACACGATTAATTTTAATATAAAATTTATGCTATGGATTGCAATACTAATATTCTTAATATTAACTTCATCTATATACACTATATTTGGAACTAAAGCTAGATTAAATGACAGGTTTCAAAATGACTCTGCAAACTTTACTCTAAATGGAAGTGATTTTGTTAATTATGCTGTTTACAATGATCCGAATGGATCAAATATAAATTTAAAATTAGATTTTGAAGGCATAGAGTGGATCCAAAATTCAATTAAAGGAACACCTGTAATATTAGAAGCACACACACCTAGTTATAGATGGGGCAGTAGAGTCTCTGTTTATACTGGACTGCCTACAATTATAGGATGGAAATGGCATCAAGAACAACAAAGATGGAATTATAGAGAAGAAATTTTAAAGAGAATTCAAGATGTAGAAACCATATATAATTCAACTAATATTCAAGAAACTATATCTTTGATTGATAAATATAAAATAAATTATATATATGTAGGGGAAATAGAAAAATCATATTATTCAGAGGAAGGATTAAAAAAGTTTGATAAAATGCCTAGTTTAAATTTAGAATTTAGAAACTCCGAAGTTAAAATATTTAAAACACATCTAAATACGAATTGATTTTGAGGTAATTGAAGACTCTATCGCTGCTTCTATTACTTCTAGTACATCTATTACAGATTCAATTGAAATATCAAATTTTTTACCTGTTAATGATGAAATAATAAAATCTTCTAAAAATCGTTCCCCTGCAACTCCACCATATGCCTCAGAATCAGGTGGAGTAAATTGCATTTTTTGTATACCATTTAAATCTAATGATTCATGTTCACTATAAAAAATATATTCAGGACCTCCAAATGGTAATGTTCCATAGCCTTTAATTCCACGAACAGCTAAATGGTTATCGGATGAAGCCCCAGCGTAGCCTGATGCACTCCCAGCAATATGGTACCCATTTTGGAAAGACCCTAAACTTCCTTTTGAAAATTTTAAATTTAAAACAGCTGTGTCCTCAACTTCTAAATCTTCTTCATTTAGGTTATCTAAATATGCTGACACCTCTATTATTCTATCATTTAAAACATAGCTTAAGAGATCAATATAATGGCATCCAAGCCAACTAAGAATACCTGCTCCACTTTTTCTTTTCTTAAACAGCCAATAATCTGGATCTCTATATCTTACTTGTGAAGTAATCATTCTTGCTTCTACACTCATTATTTTTCCAAAAATACCACTCGCAACATGAGTTTTCAGTGCTTGTATTTCAGGCCTATATCTATTTAAAAACATTACTGATAAATTAACATTATTTTTTTCTGCTATATCTCTAGCTTTATGCAAATCTTTAGAATGTACTGCGCCGGGCTTATCAAATAAAACATGTTTTTTCGCCTTAGCTGATAATTCAAGTATTTCAGGACATAAATCATTCCTAGCAGACAAAATTATTATATCTATATGTTCATCATCAAGTAGCTCTGATATATCTTTATAGATAACTTTAACTTTAGATGAAATTTTTGAAAGCTCTACAGGATCTTGATCCTCAATACAAAGCAATCTAACTTCATCTATTGAATCCATTAAATCCAAAGTTTTCATATGCATATTTGAATGAGGATGAACAGATGATACAAAACCAATAGTCACAGAATTTTTTTCTAATTTCATAAAAAATTCCTTTATTTTTTAAAATTTAAATAATCTATAAAGATTTTTTTCTGTCAATAACTTTTTTAACAGCATGGAATATTTTTTCTGAAGTCAATCCGTATTTTTGAAATAAGTCCTCAGGTTTTCCTGATTCAGCATAAGAAGTTAATGCAACTGACTCCAAAGGTGTAGGAATATTTGTTGACAATACTTGTGAAACTAAGCTACTAAGGCCGCCTGAAATATAATGTTCTTCAGCAGTAACTATTGCACCAGTATCTTTCGCAGAATTTATTATTATATCCATGTCTATAGGACTAAGAGTAGACATATTAATCACGCTACAATTTATACCAACATCTTGTAAGGATTTAGCTGCATCTAAAGCATATGAAACCATTATCCCGCATGCAATTATAGTTGCATCATTTCCGTCTTTCAATTGACTACCTTTACCCAAAACAAATTTATAATCTTTCTTATTTATAACTGGAGTAGCTGGACGAGAAAGTCTAATATAAAACGGCCCATCTGACTCAATCGCTATACGAGTAGCCTGCAAAGCTTCAATTACATCACAAGGAACTATAACTTTAAAATTATGCAATGCAGACATTATGGCTATATCTTCAATGCTTTGAGCTGAAACTCCATCTTCACCGGTCAATATTCCTGCATGAGTAGCAATTATTTTAACGTTCAAATTAGACTGAGAAACTCCTACTCTTAACTGATCATATGGCCTACTAGTAGCAAAAACCGCAAAAGTAGAAACTACTGGAATTTTACCTGTAGAAGCCATTCCTGCTGCTACACTTACAATATTTTGTTCTGCAGGGCCAAAATCAAAAAAACGATCAGGGAATTTAGATCCAAAAATATTCGAAAATGTAGATTTATTTAAATCTCCACCTAGAATTACTAGATTTGAAAATTCTTCCCCTGCATCAGCTAAAAACTGACCAACAGATTCTCTTGTTGAAATTTTTTCAACCATATCTAACCCCTTGGTAACTAGCTATTATCTATTTCAGATAAAGCATTTATTAATTGTTCTTGATTTGGAGCCTTACCATGAAAATCAGGATTATTTTCCATAAAGCTTACTCCTTTACCTTTTATTGTATTAGCAATTACTACAGTAGGCTTCTCTGTAGAATCTAATGCCTTGTTAAATCCATTAATTAATTCTGTAATATTATGTCCATCTAACTCTATAACATCCCACCCAAATGATAACCATTTGTCTTTAAATGGTTCTATATCCATTACTTGATGTGTCCAACGATCATTTTGAATACGATTCCTATCTACTATAGCTATTAAATTATTCAAATTATAATGCGAAGCGGACATAGCAGCTTCCCATATTTGGCCTTCATCACACTCTCCATCACCCAAAAGTACATAGGTATAATATTTTTTATTATCTAATTTCGCAGATAAAGCTACTCCTACGCCAAATGACAAACCTTGACCAAGTGACCCTCCTGACATATCTACTCCTGGCGTTTTAATATGAGCATGACCTTGTAAGATTCCATTTATACTTCGAAAAGATTTAAGTTCATTCTTATGGAAAAATCCTGCTTCACAAAGGGCCGCATATAATACAGGACAAGCATGAGATTTACTTAAAATAAATCTATCTCTGTCTGCCCATTGTGGATCATCAGGCTTTATATTTAATAATCGAAAATATAAAACAGTCAGGATTTCGACAGATGACAATGATCCTCCTGGATGCCCGCTGTTTGCTTCAGCAGTCATATTTAATATATGTCGTCTAATTTCACGAGTTTTTTTAATAAGTTCTTCCATTGGTTTACCTCTCACAAACTATATTACAGCAATCAAGAGAATTACTCTATATTATATTAATCTATTTGATAAATATTTTAACGATGTCTTAATATTTTATGATACAATAAAAAGGTATACTACTTGAATTTTAGTAGTATCAAAACAATTAAAAATAAATGGAGGGGATAGAATGGATATATTAAATATAATCCTAATCGCCCTCGCCGGTTTGATTTTTGGAATATTTTGTACGTATTTAATTCAATGGCTTATTTTAAACAAAAAACTTTCTTCTGCTAATGAAAAAGTTGAAGAAATTATTGAAGATGCTAATGAAAAAAAGCGAGTAATTTTAATAGACGCTAAAGAGCAAAGTATAAAAATACGTGCTGCTGGCGAAAGAGAAATTCGCGATAGAAGAGTTGAAATTCAAAAATCTGAACGACGAGTGATAAATAGAGAATCTAATGTTGAAGGAAGAGCAAAAAATTTAGAAAAAAGAGAAAAAGATATTACAAAGAAAGAATCTTCTATATCTCAAACGCAACTAGAAATTGAAGATATAAAGGGTAAATTTGTAGAGCAATTAGAAATCCAATCTGGATTCACATCTACTGAAGCAAAAAACATTTTAATGGAAAAAGCTTCAGAAGACATTCAACATGAAGTGAATTTAAAATATAAAGACGTTGAAGAAAAAGCTAAGCTAGATGCTGAGGAAAAAGCTAGAAAAGTACTTGCTACAGTAATCCAAAGGCACGCCTCTGATGTAGTTGCAGAAAAGACAGTTACATCAGTTCCTTTACCAAGTAGCGATATGAAAGGCAGATTAATTGGTAGAGAAGGAAGAAATATAAGAGCTATAGAAAAAGCTACTGGAGTAGATTTAATTATTGACGAAACTCCAGAAGCTGTTACAATTTCATGTTTTAATCCAATACGAAGAGAAATAGCAAGATTAGCATTAGTCAAACTAATTACTGATGGTAGAATTCATCCAGCTCGTATTGAAGATATGGTAGTTAAAGCTGAAGAAGAATTAGAGAAAACCATTTGGAAGAGCGGAGAAGAAGCAGTATTTGATGTTGGGGTCAGAGGCCTAAATCCAGAAATAATTAAATTAGTTGGCAGACTAAAATACCGCTATAGTTATGGAGAAAATGTCTTACAACATTCTTTAGAAGTAGGACACATTGCAGGAATGATTGCAGCTGAAATTGGAGCTGATGTAAACATAGCTAGAGCTGGAGGATTTTTACATGATATTGGGAAAGCTTTAACTCATGAAGTAGAAGGTCCTCATGCAGAAATAGGAGCTGATATAGCAAAAAAGCATGGAGTTCAAGAGCCAGTAGTAAAATGCATAGCAGAACATCATGATGACGAAATGAGTTCAGTAGAATCATATATTGTTGCAGCCTCAGATGCAATTAGTGCTGCTAGGCCAGGAGCAAGAAAAGATACAGTTGAAAACTATATTAAAAGACTCCAAGAGCTTGAAGATATTGGAAAAGAATTTGATGGAGTAGAAAAATGTTTTGCTATACAAGCAGGAAGAGAAATCAGGATTTTGGTTTCTCCTGAAAATGTCAATGATGATTCTGCTGACCAAATGGCTCGAGATATAGCAAAAAAGATAGAAGATGATCTAACATACCCTGGTCAAATAAAAGTAACCTTAATAAGGGAAAGTAGATCTATAGAATATGCTAGATAGTTTACCAAAGTAATCTAAGTAAACTCTTTTTTACTAATTATATAAACAATGTATAAAACCGATTTACATTTACACACTACTCATTCAGATGGAAATTTATCCCCATCTGAATTAATTGATCTTTGCTATGAAAATGGACTAAGACATATTTCCATTACTGATCATGATTCAACTGAAGGAATTGAAGAATCAATAAATTATTCAATTAAATACCCAGACTTAGAAATAATACCTGGGATAGAACTAAGTACTGATTTTGAAGGTGCTGAAATCCACATGTTAGGTTTTTATATAAACTATAAAAATAAAGACCTACAAAAAGTATTGAAAGATTTTCGAGATGGTAGACAAAATCGTGCTTATTCTATTGTTGAAAAATTAAAAAGTTTTGGTATTGATATATCATGGGAGCGTGTATTAGAAATTTCTAATAAAGGATCTGTTGGAAGACCTCACATAGCTCAAGCTATGGTTGAAAAAGGCTATATTAAATATCCTAAAGAAGCTTTTGAAAAATACCTAGGTCGTGATCAAATAGGATATATTTCTAGAACTAAATTTACTCCTGAACAATCTATTGAATTAATAACGAAATACGATGGTATACCAGTTATTGCACATCCTACGTATATTGTTCAAAAGAGTGCTCAGCCAAATAAAGATCTTGAAAAAATCTTATCGAAGCTAAAAATTGCAGGATTAAAAGGTGTAGAAGTTTACTATAATGATTACACAAAAGACCAAATAACATCACTACTAAAAATATCACAAAAACTTGACCTTATCCCATGTGGAGGTTCTGATTATCATGCTTCAGGGAATCCAAATGAAATAATACCTGGGACAGTTGGTCCTCCTGTTGAATGTCTTGTAGAATTAAAAAAGATTAGACATCCATTTTAATATAAATAAGTTGTTGGAGTAATGTTTACATTGGAAGCTCTTATAATAATTTTGTCTTATTTATTTGGAGGTATACCTACATCATATTTGGTTGCTAAACACAAAAAAAATATAGACATACGAAATTATGGCTCGGGCAATATTGGCGCAGCAAATGCAATTACTCAAATCGGTAAAATAAGTGGTTTTTCTATTGGCCTTTTTGATTCTTTTATTAAAGGAACTTGCGTAATACTTTTATGTAAATTCCTTGGATTTAGCATTACTACACAAATTTTGTCAGGCTTGTTTACAATTATCGGTCATTGTTGGTCTCCATACATTAAATTTACTGGAGGCAGAGGAGTAGCAACTAGTGTTGGAGTAGTAATAGGTTTCAATCTTTTACCAGAAATTATAATTTTAACATTAATAATGGGTATTTTAGGTGGAATAATATTTAAAGAAACTAGTATATGGGCAGCAATTTCTATACCTATATTAATAATGTTAAATCTATTATTTAACAGGCCAACTGAAATAATTTATTTATCATTATCAATTGGTTTGATTCTAATTATTAAAAGACTTACTGCAAATTGGGAACCAATTGATCCCAAACAATCTATTTTTAAACTAATATTAAATAGAGCTATTTGGGATAGAGATATTAAAAATAAAGAAAAATGGATAAACAGACTGCCAAAATGAGTAACACTTGTTATAAACACAAATCAGAAACTACAAATTTAAGCTGTGCAACATGTGACTATAGTATTTGTATAAAATGTGTTATTCATACACCAACGGGAATTAAATGTAAAAATTGCGCTAATTTAAAAAAAATTCCAACTTTTGAAATAACCCCTGTTTATTTCATTCGAGGAACCATTTCCATAATGATTACTTTAACATTATTCACAATTGGATTGTATTTTTTAAATTCATATATTATTTCAGGGGTATTCATAAATTTATTAGCAATAATTGTACTTGGATTTTTAATAGGTCAAACATTAAGTTTTTCAGTAAATTATAAAAGAGGTAAATTTCTCAAATTAATCGCCGTAATATCATTTATAACTGGAATTATTTTGATAATAGTTATAAATAAACTCCTGTTAATCAATCTTTTTTCAATATATGGAGCTGCCTCAATTATAATAGGAACATATTTATCAGTTGATAAATTCTAAATATATTTTGTTTGACATATCTATTAAGTTAACTTAACTTAATATTTAATATATTGTATCTAAAAATAAATAAAAAAATAAGGATTTAAAGTGTTCAGAAGTATAGAGTGTGGTGAAATAAATTTACAACATATTAACGAATCGGTAACTATTGCAGGCTGGGTGCACAGAAGAAGAGACCATGGAGGTTTAATATTTATAGACTTAAGAGACAGTAAAGGGATTGTTCAAGTTGTAATTAATCCTGAAAACGGAACAAATCTACACAGTACAGGTGAAAGTTTAAGGAATGAATGGGTCGTACAAATTACAGGCACTGTTCAAGCTAGACCTTCAGGAACTATAAATCCAGAAATGGTAACCGGAGAAATTGAAATTGATGCAAAAAATATAACAATTTTAAATCAATCAGAAACAACACCCTTTTATATTAACGATGACAAAATAGAAATAGATGAACTATTAAGATTAAAATATAGATATTTAGATATACGAAGACCCAAAATGAAAAATGCTCTAAAGGCAAGGCATAAAGTAGTTAAATTCATAAGGGATTATTTATCTGATCAGGGTTTTTTAGAAATCGAAACACCAATACTAATCAAAAGTACTCCGGAAGGCGCAAGAGATTATTTAGTTCCTAGTAGATTATACCCAGGGAATTTTTATGCCCTGCCTCAATCTCCTCAGCAATTGAAACAATTATTAATGGTTGGAGGTATAGAAAAATACTTTCAAATTGCAAGATGTTTTAGAGATGAAGACTTAAGAGCAGATAGGCAGCCTGAACACACTCAATTAGATATTGAAATGAGTTTTATAGACCAAGAAGATATATTAAATTTAATTGAAGACCTTTATATAAATATTGTTGAACAATTATTCCCAAATAAAAATATACTTAACCCTTTCCCTAGACTTACTTATGAAGAATCTATGTCAAAATATGGGACTGATAAACCTGACTTAAGATTTGATTTATCTTTAATTGATTTTTCTGAAATAGCCTCTAAAACTGAATTAAAAGTATTTAAATCTACACTCGAACAAAATGGAATTATTAAAGGATTCACCGTCCCAGGCGGAGCATCTTTATCCAGAAAAAAGATTGACTCTCTAACAGAATTCACTATTTCTAAGGGAGCTAAAGGTTTAATAACCATTGCTATAATTGATAACGAAACAAATAATTCTACAGATTTAGAGATGTCTAATTTCAAATCTAATATTTCTAAATTCCTCACTCTCGAACAACTCGTTAATATATCTAATAGAGCTAATGCACAAAAAGGTGATTTAATTGTAATGGTTGCTGGAACAAAAAAAACAACTAATGCCTCGCTTAGCGCGCTAAGAAATAAAATAGGCACAGAACTATCTCTAGCTGATCCAAACATGTTAGCATTTGCATTCGTAGTAGATTTCCCTTTATTTGATTTTAATGAAGATGAAAACCGATGGGATGCTACACATCATCCTTTCACAATGCCAAAAGAAGAATTTCAAGATTCAATTGAAAATGATCCAGGATCAGTAATAGCAAATTGTTATGACTTAGTATGTAATGGAGAAGAATTGGCAAGTGGTAGCATTAGAAACCATAACTTTGAATTACAAAGCAAAATTTTCAACGTTTTAGGTTATTCTGACGATCAAATAGATTTACGATTTGGTCAATTAGTGAATGCTTTAAAATATGGAGCCCCTCCTCATGGAGGAATTGCTCCTGGAATAGACCGTTTATTAATGCTACTAACTGATAGTAATAATATTAGAGATGTAATTGCATTTCCAAAAACTCAAAATGGAATAGATCCTTTATTTGAATCGCCAGGTCCTGTAGATACTGAACAACTAGACGAGTTAAATATAATATTAAAGGATACTCAAGAACTAAAAGAAAATTAATTACATATGATATTCTAAATCTTATATGATATGGTATCAACAAAATATAAGGAATAAATATGAAAGATAAATCTATAGAAATTCCAAAAACCACACTATTATGGATGTACGAAAAAATGTTAACTATTAGATTATTTGAAACTCAAGCTAATAGAGAAGCAGACGCAGGAAAACTTTTAGGTATGCATTCATCTATAGGCCAGGAAGCTGTTCCTACAGGTATATGTTCCCAATTACAATCAAACGACTATGTATTAGGAACACATCGTAGCCATCATCATTGTATAGCTAAAGGAGTAGAACTAAAATCTATGATGGCTGAACTTCTTGGTAAAGCCACAGGGACTAATAAAGGCAAAGGTGGGACAATGCACATTGCTGACATTAATAAAGGCATGCTTGGTGCTAATGGAGTTGTTGGTTCAAATATCCCTGTTGCTACTGGAGTAGCCTTGTCTGCAAAAATAAAAAATACATCACAGGTAACTGTTGTCTTTTTTGGAGATGGCGCTTCTAGTCAAGGTAGTTTACATGAATCTATGAACCTAGCAAGTATATGGGATTTACCTATAATATTTGTATGTGAAAATAACCGCTATGCAGAATCAACACCTTATGAATATGCTGTTGCTGGCAAATCAGTTGCTGATAGAGCAGCTGGATATAAAATGCCTGGAATATCCGTTGATGGCCAATCTGCAATGGATATGTATGAAGTAAGTAAAACTGCAATTGAAAGAGCTAGAAAAGGTAAAGGCCCAACATTAATCGAAGCTAAAACTTATAGATATAAAGGGCATTTTGGAGCTGATAATCCATTGACCTACAGATCAGAAGATGAAGAAAATTACTATAAAGATAGAGATTGTATAGAAAGATTAAAGAATTATTTACTCTTAAATGAAATTACTAATCAAGAAAAATTGGATTTAATCTATGAAAAATCCTTAACAGCAGTTGATGAGGCTACAGCGTTTGCAAATGAAAGTCCATTCCCTTCATCTGAAGAATTATTTTCAGATGTATATGTATCTTATAAATAGACGAGGAAATAATAATGAGAAAAATTTCTTATATTCAAGCTATTAATGAATCCTTAAAATATGAAATGAATAATGATGAAAATGTAATTATTATGGGAGAAGATGTTGCAGGTGGAGGAGATAGAGATGAGAAACTTGACGCGTGGGGAGGACCAATGAGGTTAACCAAAGGGTTAGTTAAAGAATTTGGCAGAAACAGAGTAAAAGATACTCCAATCTCAGAAGCAGGATTTGTGGGAGCTGGTGTTGGGGCAGCTGCCGCAGGTTTAAGGCCAGTAGTAGATTTAATGTACGTTAGTTTTTATGGAGTATGTGCTGATCAGATTACTAATAATGCTGCAAAAATCCATTATATGTTTGGAGGTAAAGTTAAAGTACCTCTTACAATAATGACAGCTATGGGTGTGGGAGGAAATAAAGCAGCACAGCATTCTGAAACTTTATATTCCATATTTACTCATTTTCCCGGATTAAAATGCATAGTTCCTTCAAATCCATACAATGCTAAAGGTTTAATGACTTCAGCAATACGTGATGATGATCCAGTAATATTATTTAATAATAGACAATTAATGGGATTAAAACCTGAATATGATGTACCTGAAAATTCATATGTTATTGAAATAGGCAAAGCTAATATCGAAAAATATGGAACTGATATTACTTTAATAGGAATAGGTTATACAACTTATTTATGTCTTGAAGCTGCAAAGGTTTTAGAATCTATGGGATTCTCAATAGAAGTTATAGACTTAATATCATTATCTCCTATGGATGAAGAAACAATCATCAAATCAGTGCAAAAAACTAAAAAAGTTATTATAGTAGACGAAGATTATCCTAGATGCAGCATTTCAGCAGATATTTCAGCATTAATATCTGAACAGGCATTTGATTACTTAGATGCACCTCCAAGGAGACTAAACCCTCCTCATACTCCTGTTCCGTACAGTAAACCATTAGAAAAATTATATGCCCCAGATAAAGAAACAATCATAAAAAATGCTCAAATATTATTAGAATAAACGAAGGGATTCTTATTTATGAGTACTCCAATAATAATGCCTCGGCTAGGTGATTTTATGACTGAAGGTGTTATTACAAAAATATACAAATCATCTGGAGATTTTGTTAAACAAGGCGAAATCATAGTTGAAATTGAAACTGAAAAAATTAATTATGACCTTGAATCAATTGAAGAAGGAATATTTTATACTGATACTAATATAGGTGACACTATATTAGTTGACGATATAATAGGATATTTACTTTTAGAAGGTGAATCCCCCCCCGAATTAAATACAAAACCCAATAAATATCAAGATGATTCAAAATCTCAAATAAAACATAATGAAATAGATAAAAGTATTAAACCTGAAGAACAAAGTAAAATTATCCCATCAACACCTAGTGCAAGAAAATTAGCAAAAAAAATGAATGTAGATCTTTCATTAATAACTCCTACTGGACCAAGTGGACGAATTTCAGAAGAAGATGTAGAAAATCATATAAGACAAAATGACTCTACAGATATCACACCAATAAAACCATCAAAAATAGAAGATATTACTGGCATACGTAAATCTATTGCTGATCATATGCTGAAAAGTATATCTACTACAGCTCAATTATCATATTTCCTAGAAATCGATGTGACTGAAGCACAGAGAATAAGAAGATTAAAGTCTAAATCTCTTACAAAACCTATATCTTTAGGAAATGTAATAATTAAAGCTTCAGCTAAAGCATTAAAAAAGAACATTAAATTAAATAGCATTGTAAATAATAAATCAAATGAAATCTTATATTTTGATCAAATAAATATAGGCTTTGCGGTCGCACTTGATAATGGATTAATAGTTCCAGTAATAAATGATGCTGATCAAAAAAACATATTTGAAATAAATTCCGAAGTAATCGAGCTAGCTAATAGAGCCCGTGCTAATAAACTTGACCCTAAAGAAGTAACTGGTGGAACTTTTACTGTAAGCATACTAGGTACTGTAGATGGGTTTACTCCAATTTTAAATAAAGGTCAAAGTGCAATTTTAGGACTAGGCAGAACTTTAAAAAAGCCTGTAGTAAAAAATAACGAGATTGTTATAAGAGAAATGGCTACAATAAGCTTAACTGCCGATCATCAATCTATTGATGGTGCAGATGCAGCTAAATTCTTAAGAAATATACAACAAATTATAGAATCCCCTAAAAGTATTTTTGAGGAAAACTAATGAGATACAATAGGCTCGGCAGGACTGGCTTAAAAATATCAAATTTATGCTTAGGTACCAATATGTTTGGGGCATCATATGTTCCAAATAGTGAAGCTGAATTTGTAATTAAAGAAGCATATGAACAAGGAGTAAATTTTATAGATACAGCTGATTTCTATAATGAAGGCGAATCTGAAAAAATTATAGGTAAAACTATAAAAAATAAACGTAATAATTTTGTTATAGCTACGAAAGGATTTATGCCAACTAACAAAGACATCAACTCAAAAGGATTATCAAGAAAACACATAATTACTGCTGTAGAAAACAGTCTTAAAAGATTATCTACAGATTATATTGATCTATACCAATTACATTACTGGGACCCTGACTGCCCAATAGATGAAACAATAAACACCTTAAATGACATGGTGCATCAAGGTAAAATACGTTATTTAGGATGTTCTAATTTTGCTGCTTGGCAATTATGTAAATCTCTATGGATAAGCGACAAAAGAAATTTTGAAAGGTTTGAATCAATACAACCTGAATATAATTTTCGTCAAAAGGATATTGAAAATGAAATCATGCCTTTATGCACAGATCAAGAAATTAGCATAATACCTTATCAAATTCTTATGGGAGGATTACTTACTGGAAATTATGCTAAGGAGTCAGAACCAAATAAAAATTCCCATTTGGCATCTGCCCACGCTCAAAGGGCAAAAAATAAATATTGGAACAATGATAATTTTAATATGATTGAACAATTAAAATCGATTGAACAAAAAACTGGCTATAATCCTATATCATTAACTATTGCATGGACTTTATCTAAACCTGCAGTTTCTTCTGTAATAGTGGGTGCAAGTAAAAAATCTCAAATACTTTCTAATGTAAAATCAGCCAATATCATACTTAATCAGGAAATATTAGATCAACTTGATTCTTTGTAGATCTTCAATTGAGTTTGATAAATTTTATAAAATTCTTCTTGATAATTTGAATTTAATATTGAATTAGTAGTCATTATTAATGCATCTTCTCTATTGTCAAAATAATAATTTTTTCTAATACCCACTTCATTAAAGCCAAATTTACTATATAATTTCTTAGCAGAATAATTAGATATTCTAACTTCTAAAGTTACTAATTCAGCCTTCCTATTAATTGCACTATCTATAGCACCTATCATTAGAAACTCACCCAAACCACAATTTCTATAATCTTGATCTATTCCTATAGATACAATATGAGCTTCTCCTAAGATATACCACAAACCAATATATCCAACTATCTTAAAATTAGTTTTATAATACGGTAATAGCCTGAAAAATCTTCTCAAAAAAGTATGCAAAAATTTATCATTTTTCTCTTCCATAGAAATAATAAAATATTCAGTATTAGTTTTTTTTAATTCTTTACTAAAATCTGTTCTAGATGAATTACTCAAAAATATCTGTCTATCTAATACCTCACATTGCTGCACATGTTTATTTTTCATACGCTTAATATGAAATTTTGTATTTGGTATTTTTTTTGAAAAAAAAATCATTTATTTCCTCTAGTAAATTAAAAATATGAAAAATTATTCATGTAATGAATTTTATGAAATAAAGCCTATAAAACACCTTGCATATTGGTTAATGTATAAATAAAATACTCAGAATGAATATTATACTAAGATTAACCAAGATGGCTACACGTCATAAATGGAATCTTATTCTAGCATATGCATGTATGCTAGGTGCTACGACATCCTTCCTAATAACTCCAAAATTTATTGGTAAGGCTGTAGACAAAATAGCTGCCTCATACAACGATGGAATAATACCAACTAGTTTAATTATTGAAACTGTAATAGCTATAGTATTATTAATGTCTATTAGAGGCTTCCTATCATTTTGGCAAACATCTTTAGGAGAAAATCTATCCCATAAAATAGCTTATAGTCTTAGAAATAAGTTCTTTAATAAAGTACAAACAATTAGCTTTGATTTTCACGACAAATGGCATACAGGAGAATTGATTTCTAGAGCTATTTCAGATATTGAGAACGTAAGAATGTCTATAAATATGGGATTAATGAGAGCACCATATTTTATTGCTATGTTTGTAATTGTTTCTATATTGCTTATTAATTTACATTGGATGTTAGGGATTATAAGTATAGCATTTATGCCTATAATATCATTTAACTCAATTAATGTACGCCTAAAAATGCGACAGCTACTACGTAAAATACAAATAACTACAGCAGAACTAAGTACAATATCTCAAGAAAATTTTTCTGGTGCTAGAGTAGTCAGATCATTTGCGAGTTCAAAATATGAGCAGTCTAAATTCGATTCAAAAAATCAGGAAATATTCTATCAAACTATTGATGCAGAAAAATTAAGGGCAAAAAATGCTACATTTATGCGATTTGCATTTACTGTATCAATAGGTATAGTACTTTTAATCGGAGGTAGATTAGTTATAAATAATGAATTAACATGGGGGGAACTCACTCAATTCATTATATATATGCAAATTTTATCAATGCCGGTAACAATGGCTGCATGGCTAGTAAATGCCTATGCAAGAGCTGTATCTTCAGGCGAAAGACTGTTTGAAATCCTTGATGCAAAATCTAAATTAAAAGAATCAACTAATACTCTAAAAATAGAAAAAAGTAATGGGCATATAATTTTTGATAATGTCTCCTTTAGTTATGATAAAAACATTTCAATAATAAAAAATTTAAATTTTGAAATTAAACCCGGAGAAAAAATTGCGATCATCGGTACACCTGGTAGTGGTAAAACAACAATCGCAAATTTAATTCCAAGATTCTATGATGTAACAGATGGGAAAATCCTTTTAGATAATATTGATATAAGAGAAATTAATTTAAATTCTTTAAGAAAAAACATTGGTTTAATTCAACAAGATATTTTTTTATTTGCCACTACGATAAGAGAAAACATAGCTTATGGTAAAGAAAATGCAACTATAGAAGAAGTAATCAATGCTGCAAAAACTGCTCAAATACATAATTATATAGAGACTTTAGATAAAGGATACGACACTATAATAGGTGAAAGAGGTACAGACTTATCTGGAGGACAAAAGCAAAGAATTGGAATCGCAAGAGCAGTAATTCTTAACCCTTCAATTTTAATTATGGATGACACAACATCTAGCGTAGACACAGAAACAGAATCTTTAATTAATGATTCATTAAAAACAATTATGGAAAATAGAACCACATTAATTATATCTAATAGAATTAGCACGGTACAAAAAGCTAATAAAATTTTTGTAATTGAAAAAGGTGAAATAATTGAAGAAGGACGCCATCAAGAATTATTAGAAAAAAATGGTAAATATAAAAATATATACAACCTCCAGTTAAAGCCTACAGAAAACAAAGCAACAACTACTATTAATAAATAAGGTTCATTATAATTATGAAATATCGCCCACAAGGAACTTCTACAGATAACCAGATAGAAGAAATATTTGGCAAAGCTTATGATCACAAAGTAATAAGTAGGCTTATACCTTTTCTAAAACCTCAAAAAAAATTACTCCTGATGGCTTTCAGTGCAATGCTAATATTTGTAATTACTCAATCTTCATTTCCATATATTATTAAAATAGGAATAGATAACCATATTTTAAATCAAGACATTGAAGGATTAACTTGGGTATTTATTGCTTTTATATCAATTGCATTCATAAACTGGGTATCTGGCTATCTCCAGGAAATATTTGCATCTAGAATGAGCCAAGGGGTATTACAAAATTTACGAAGTAAATTATTTGCCCATTTACAAAAACTACCAATGTCTTTTTATGACAAGACTGAAGTGGGCCGACTAATGTCTAGAATGCACGGAGACGTAGGTCAATTGCAAGAAGTTGGAGCTCTAATCGTAGCAACTTTGGGTGAACTATTAAGCTTAATTGGGATAATTGTATTCTTAATGATAATGAGCTTTAAATTAGCAATAATAACTTTAATCGTAGTACCAGTTCTATTTATACTACTTATAGTTTGGCAAAAATTAGCAAAACGGTTATACATAGAAAATAGAATCTCACATTCTGTTACAATAAATAATTTAGCAGAAACTATTAATGGGTCAAAAATAATTCAAATATTAACAAGACAAAAAACAAATATGAACTCATTTGACACTAAGAATTCACACCTTTTAAAAACCTCTAAATCAGCTACATATGTGTCATCTGGAGTATTACCTGGAGTTGATTTTTTAACAAGTATAGCCATTAGTTTAGTCATATTTTTTGGATCAAAAATGATTGGACAATCTTTAGACATAGGTGTGTTAATAGCATTTGTAATGTATGTGCAAAGGTTTTTTGATCCCCTAAGGCAAATAACAATGTCTTACACACAATTTCAAAGAGCAATGGCTTCTGGCAATAGAATATTTGAAATTATGGATATAGAACCAGATATCATTGACGCAAAACATTGTAAAAAATTAACTAATGTAAAGGGCAATATAGAATTTAACAACCTAAGCTTTAGCTATGCAGCTAATAAACCTGTACTAAACAACATTAATCTAAAAATTAAAAGCGGTGAAACCTTAGCAATTGTAGGGCATACTGGTTCAGGAAAAACTACGCTTATCTCTTTGCTATCACGTTTATACAACCTCCCCTTAAATAATGGCTCAATAAATATTGATGGTATTAATATCCAAGATATAACCAGAGATTCATTATTAGATCATATGGCAATAGTATTACAAGAACCATTTTTATTTTCTGGAACAATTATGGACAATATTAAATATAGACTTACTGAAGCATCAGAAGAAGACGTGATAAAGGCATCAAAAACAGTTAATGCTCATCAATTCATAAAAGATTTAGAATTAGGCTATAAAACTCCAATACTTGAAAGAGGCTCAAATTTAAGTACTGGACAAAGACAACTAATAAGTTTTGCAAGAGCAATATTATCTAACCCTAAAATATTGATCTTAGATGAGGCAACTGCAAATATTGATAGCACAACAGAGGACCTTATTCAAAAAGCCCTGAAAAATTTAGTATATGAGAGAACAGCGATAATAATTGCACATAGGCTGTCCACAATTCGAGAAGCTGATAATATAGCTGTTATGGACCAAGGTAACCTAATCGAAGTAGGTAATCACAAAAAATTAATACAATCTAACGGCTTATACAAAAAATTATATGACTTCAACTATGATAGTATTGAGATTGCTCGTTAAATATAAATTTAATCAAAAAGAGTAGCTTGATTCAACCCTTTTTTTTGAGGAAATTTAATTCCTAAATGTTCATAAGCTCTTTTTGTAACCATTCTACCTCTACTTGTTCTATCTAAAAATCCTAACTGAAGTAAATATGGTTCATATACTTCTTCTATGGTCTCAGCCTCTTCGCTGATAGAAGCTGATAATGTATCTAGGCCCACTGGCCCACCTGAAAATTTTTCAATTATAGCTTTTAATATCATATAATCAACTGAATCTAATCCAAGATCATCAATTTCTAATTTACGAAGAGATTCTTGAGCAATCTTCTGATTTATTGAATTGTCATCTAAAACTAAAGAATAGTCACTTACTCTCTTAAGTAACCTATTTGCAACTCTAGGAGTGCCCCTAGAACGTTTTGCAATTTCATTAAATCCTTTAGGGTCACCATTTATTTTTAATATACTTGCTGATCTTTGAACTACAGTAGACATATCATCCAGATTATAATAATTAAGTCGACTAATTAGCCCAAATCTATCTCTTAAAGGACCAGTAACCATACCATATCGTGTTGTAGCACCAATGATAGTAAAAGGTTTTAGACTCAACTTCATATTTCGAGCCTTTAGACCTTTATCCATAACCCATGAAACAAAAAAATCTTCCATTGCAGAATATAGTACTTCTTCGACCACCCTACTCAAGCGATGAATTTCATCTATAAATAAGATATCACCACTCTGTAACTGAGTTAAAATTGCTACCATATCTCCTGAACGTTCAATAGCTGGGCCAGAAGTCGTCTTAATTCTCACTTCCATCTCATTTGCTAATATATTAGCTAGAGTTGTCTTACCTAAACCAGGAGGGCCATATAATAAAACATGGTCCAGTGGTTCTTTTCGCTTTTTTGAAGCCTTTATAGCTATACTCAAGTTGTCTTTTATACTATCCTGACCTACATAATCTTTTAAACGCTTAGGTCTAAGACTTTTATCAGATTTGTCGTCTTCTAATATATTTCCTGAAACAACACGCTTTTCCATAAAACTCTCACTAAATATTGAAAAAATCTTTCAGTAATTTTTTCACAAATCAAAAGTGTCAATAATCAATTATCATATTATAATACTATAATACTTATATTAAAAAATTACTCAATAAGGTTAAAACTATATTATTATATATATATTTATAAGGAATTCATATGCAAAGTAAATCAAAAAAAGAATGGAATGAACAAACACTTAATCCTCTTAAAAGTCGATTTAAAGAGCGAAAAGAAAACTTTGATACTGATTCGGGAATACCTATAAAACCTTTATACACTAATGAAGATAACAACTTTGAATATTCCAAAGATTTAGGATATCCAGGTGAATACCCATATACTCGTGGTGTACAAGCAAATATGTATAGAGGTAGATTATGGAGCATGAGGCAATACGCTGGACTTGCTTCACCTGAGGAATCTAATAACAGATATAGATATTTATTAGATCAAGGGCAGACTGGATTAAGCGTTGCATTTGATTTGCCAACACAAACTGGCTATGATTCTGATCACCCCATGTCACTAGGAGAAGTAGGAAAATCAGGAGTTCCAATATCAAGTTTGTCAGATATGGAAATATTATTTAAAGATATCCCTTTAGAAAAAGTTAGTACTTCTATGACTATCAATGCAACCGCTCCTATACTTTTAGCTTTATATATCGCAGTAGCTAAGCGTCAAGGAGCAAACATTAATGAACTAAAAGGAACTATTCAAAATGATATCTTAAAAGAATATATAGCTCGTGGCACATATATATATCCACCCGAACAATCAATGAGACTTGTAACTGATATATTTGAATATTGTAGTAAAAATTTACCTAAATGGAATACAATAAGTGTTAGTGGTTATCATATACGAGAAGCAGGATCAACTGCTATTCAAGAATTAGCTTTTACATTTTCTAATGCAATAACATACGTAGAATATGCCCTTGAAACGGGTCTAAATATAGATGATTTTGCAGGACAATTATCTTTTTTCTTCGTAGCACAAAATAATTTATTCGAAGAAATTGCTAAATTTAGAGCTGCAAGAAGAATTTGGGCTAATATAATGAAAAACAGGTTCAAAGCTAAGAATCCTCGTTCATGTATGCTAAGATTTCATACACAAACAGCAGGAGTCACTCTAACTGCTCAACAAACTGACAACAATATCATACGTACCACTGTGCAAGCTTTAGGGGCTATACTAGGTGGGACTCAATCATTACATGTAAATTCAAAAGATGAAGCCTTGGGGCTCCCAACAGAAGAATCTGCTCAAATTTCTCTTAGAACACAACAAATTCTTGCTTATGAATCTGGTATAAGTGAAACTGTAGACCCATTAGCTGGCTCTTATTATATTGAAGAATTAACAAATGAATTAGAGAATTCTGCTATGGAATATATAAATAAAATAGATCATTTGGGAGGAGCATTAAAGGCTTTAGATAGAAATTTTCAAGTTGATGAAATTCACAATAATGCTTATAAATTACAAAACGAAATTGATGATAATAAAAGAATTGTAGTAGGTGTTAACAAGTTTCAATCAGAAAAATTCAAAATAGATAAAATACAATCTATTAATCCCCTAGAAACTAAAAAACAATTGAAGCGTCTTAACCAAACCAAAAGTAAACGATCTAATAAAGAAGTAAAGGCCTCTTTAAAGACTTTAAAAGAAATAGCAACTACAAAAGAAAACATTTTCCCGCAAATTTTAAAATGTGTTGAATGCTATGCAACTTTAGGTGAAATATCAAATGTATTACGTGAAGTATTTGGTGAATATACACAATTAAATTCTTTATAATATAAAATTCAGGAGAAAATATGGATACTCTTTTATCTGACGATGAAAAGTTAATAAAAAACACTATTAAAGATTACTCAAATCAAGAAATTGCACCAAGAGCTTCTAATTATGACTTAAACAATGAGTTTCCTTGGAAAAATATTCAGGGATTGGCTGAACTTGGTATGTTTGGATTAACTATAGAAGAAAAATATGGTGGTACCGGGGGAACCATGCGTCAACTATGTATAGTAGTGGAGGAAATATCCAAAGCGTGTGCATCTACAGGTATAATTTATATAGCACATCTATCATTATGCGCACAATTAATACAAATGTATGGAAATAAAAACCAAAAGGAAAAATATTTACCAGAATTAGTAAATGCTAATAAAATAGGTGCTTTTGCACTCACAGAACCAGACGCTGGTAGTGATGCCGGAGGTTTAAATTCAACATTAGAAGTAGTTAATGATAATTATATTTTAAATGGATCTAAAACTTACATTACTAATGCCCCTGAAGCAGGTATATTTATAGTATTAGCAAATAAAAATAAATTATTAAAAAATAAAGGAATTGAAGCTTTAATAGTAGAAAAAAGTAAAGGAATTGAGGTTATTAAGCAAGTTGGTAAAATGGGGATAAAAGCTTCTAGTACAGGTCAAATTACATTTTCAAATGTTGAGATACCTATTCAAAACCGAATTGGAGATGAAGGAACAGGTTTTCGTTTAGCAATGCAATCTTTAAACTGTAGTCGTATTGCAGTTGCCGCACAATGCATAGGAATTGCTCAAGCTTCATATGAATCAGCAATTAAATATGCTAAAAATCGAAAGGCATTTGGCAAAAACATATCTGAATTTCAATCTATACAAAATATGATTGCAGATATGGCAACAGAAATACAGGCAGCTAGGTTACTTGTTTTTGAAGCAGCAACTCTAAAAGATAATAATTTAGAATTTGTAACCCAAGCATCTATGGCAAAATTAATGGCGTCAAAGGTTGCTGTAGAATGTGCTAATAAATCAATGCAAATTCATGGAGGAGCTGGTTATTTTGCCCCAAGCAACATCGAAAGATATTATAGAGATGCTAAAGTTACAGAGATATATGAAGGGACTACTCAAATTCAGCAAATGATTATTGCAAAAAAATTATTAAACTTATAGAAATAATAAAAGGATTCAGATTTTATGAAAAATTCTAATTCATTATGTAAAGTAGAAAATTTAAACCATGTTTGCATTGCTGTTAATGATATTAAAAAATCTATCCACTTTTATAGTAAAATTTTTGGAACCAAAGCTACTGAAATCACTGAAATATCTGATCAAGGAGTACTAGCAACTTTAATTTCTCTAGGTAATACTCATCTAGAATTTATACAACCATTAGATGTTAATGGAAGCATAGCAAAATTTATCCAAAAACGAGGAGAAGGCATTCATCACATATGCTTTGAAGTAGAAAATTTAGAACAAACATTAAATAATCTTGACTCAGGTGATATTGATCTTATTGATAAAAAACCAAGAAAAGGACTCGCAGGAAACATCGCATTTATACATCCAAAATCAACGTATGGAACACTTATTGAACTAGTAGATAAAAATAGTATAAAAGAATTAAATTAACATGATTAAAGTACTTATAGCAAAATCGGGTTTAGATGGACATGATAGAGGAGCAAAAATAATTGTAAGAGCATTAAGAGATGCTGGAATGGAAGTTACTTATACAGGAATTCGGCAAACACCTGAAATGATTGTAGATACAGCTATGGAATTAAATGTAAATGTAATCGGATTAAGTACTTTATCAGGTGCTCACTTGACTCTTTTTCCTCAAATTGTTGAAGGAATCAAAAAAAATAAACTAGATAAAATAATAATCCTAGCCGGAGGTATTATTCCAAATGAAGACAAAAAAGAATTAGAAAAATTAGGAATAAAAGGTATTTTTGGACCCGGCACTCCTACAAATGAAATAATTAAATTCATAGAAACCCAAGTAAATTCAAGTTGATAAGGTAAAAATGATAAAAATCAGAATAATGTATTGGAAGGAAATTCCTGCACAAATACAAGTCCAATCTCAAAACGAAACAAAATCTCAAATGCTAGATGAAAGATTTCAAAAAGGAATAGATGCCATAGCAATGCAAGATGGCAGTTATGGTAGTGACTTATATATCAACGCATGGCAATGGGGTCAATTTAAAGAAGTTGATGGTGAGATTAACGAAGTTTTACAAATAAACATACAAAAATATAATAATAATTTCCCAAAAAATTTTATATCTAGAGTTATAGAATTAGACAAGTCAGGTAAAAGAACAGGCACTCCTGAATCTATCGATCATTGGATAAAGCAATAAAAGGACATTATAAATAAATGAATAAAAAAATATTTTCATCGTTAAGAGACGCATTGAAATCACAAAAAACTATCCTATCAGATGGAGCCTCTGGTACTTATTTGCAATCACATGGTTTAGAAGCAGGAGCTTCACCTGAAGAACTAAACTTAAACAACAAAGATTTAATAAAAAAAATGAGTAAAGATTATTATGATAGTGGTTCTGACATAGTACTTACTAATACATTTGGTGGTAATCCCTATATGTTAAAAAAATACGGTCTTAAAGATAAAATAATAGAGATCAATGAAACAGCAGCGAAACTTTCCAAGTCTGTAGCACAAAAAGGAAAATTTGTTCTCGGGTCAATAGGACCTACAGGTGAATTTCTTGAGCCACTTGGTTCGGCAACTAAATCTGAAATGAAAAAAGGATTTATAAGTCAAATGAAAGCTTTAGAAAATGGAGGAGCTGATGGAATATTAATTGAAACTATGACAGCTCTTGAAGAAGCACAACTTGCTATAGAGTCTGCTAAAGAAAATACTGATTTAGTAATATTAGCAACAATGACCTTTGATTTAGGCCCAAAAGGATTTTTCACAATGATGGGAATCACTCCAGAAACTGCAGCGAATGAACTTAGAAAAGCTGGCGCAGACGTAGTTGGATCAAATTGTGGAAATGGTATTGATAACATGATAGAAATAGCAAATAAAATGAGATCAGTTGATGATGGGCATATGATAATACATAGTAATGCAGGTATTCCAAAAATCATTAATGGTAGAATTGTATATCCTGAAACTCCACAATATATGGCTGAAAAATTTAAAGAATTAATTGATTTAAACATTGATATAATTGGAGGATGTTGTGGAACTACGCCTCAACATATAAAAGAAATACATAAAATACTAAATTAAATTATAAAATTATTTAAGGAATTATTAAAATGACGATCATTCAAAAAAATAATATCAATAATATATTATCAGATTTAGGGAGATGTATAGAGTTGATTTCTATAGATCCAAATTTCAATAATATAAGCATAGGACTATATGAAAAAAATGGAATTTATACTGTCTGGTCTTTTAGCAAAGTTACTGGAATAAAAGAAAGAATAGAAGAAGTAAGAAATCAATTAATTAATTTAGGTGGAATGGAATCAATATCTGGTACTTATAATAAAGCTAAATATCCTAATAACCAGGTATTTGAACGCCCTATGAAATTTTTAATTAAACAAGCTGTCGAAAAGCCAGCAAATTATAGACATAGCACAGGTCCAATAAAAATCAAAGACTTACGCTCTCCTCTAGAAATAACTATCACTCCTAAACAAGCAAATTCTTCTAATATATATGAAGTTTCTGCTTCTCTACCAGCAACAGAAAAAAATTCAGGTGATTCTGTTTCAGGAGTTCATACAAAACCAGAAATTCGTATAAATGCAATTATTCGTGGATTAATTAAATACGGAAACATGGAAAGAGTTGATAATACTAGTGTTAAATTTAGTAATGGAGAAAAACTTGACAACCTTGTTCGTTTAATATTGCCATATGCTAGAAATATCACTGGGACTCAAGATATGCTAGATGCCGATTCAATAAAAGGCCAAATGACAACAAATACTCTGGGGTTCGCAAATCAAGAATAAATAATCGGAGATAATAATTATGAAAGAAAATATGACATCTAAAGAACGAGTAATGAATGCTCTTAATGGACTACCAGTTGATAGAACTCCTGTTTCAAACCCAACCAGTGTAGCTACTGTAGAATTAATGGATTTAGTAGGAGCACCATTTCCAGATGCTTGTAGAAACCCTGAATTAAACGCACAACTGGCAGCTACTGGATATACAGAACTTGGCTTTGACTCAATAGCCCCATATTTTACTATAATCCAAGAATCTTCAGCTCTTGGTTGCGAAATGCAATGGGAGCAAAAAGATAACTGGCCTACAGTTAGAATGAGTAACCCAATATGGAAATCTATAAATGATATTAAAATACCTCCAAATTTTTTAGAGCACCCTGATAATTTAGCAATAATAAATTCAATTAAAATATTAAAAAAAGAATATGGCAATGATGTTGCAATAATTGGAAAAACAATGGGTCCTTGGACCCTAGCTTACCATGTGTTTGGGGTAGAACCATTTTTGCTACTATCGATCGATGACCCAAAGATGACTATGGATTGCCTAAAAAAGCTAAAAGAAATTTCTAATTTATTCGGTCAAGCACAGATAGATGCTGGGGCTGATGTCTTAACTTACCCTGATCATGCTACTGGAGATTTAGTTAGTGGAGAATATTATAAAAAATTCCTTCTTGAAATACATCAAGAGACTGCTGAAGAGTTAAATGTTCCACTTATACTGCATATTTGCGGCCAAACTCTTGATAGACTCGATTACATATCTCAGAATAATATGGCTGCTTTTCATTTTGATTCAAGAAACGACCCAGCTGAAGCTATGAAAATTGCTAATAACCGGATCAGATTAGTAGGCAATATAAATAATCCTGTTACTTTATATAGTAAAAATACTGAAGATGTAAAACTTGAAGTTGAAAAATGCCTAGAGGCTGGAGTCCAATTGATTGCACCAGAATGTGCAATACCTCTAGCTACCAAACTAGAAAATTTATTAGAAATACCTAAAACAGTTAAAGAATGGACAAAAAAACAAAATGGAAACTAGTAATTTTGTAATAGTTGGTGAAAATATTCATGCTACTAGATCTTTAAAATTAAATGGAAAAAGAATTACACACACTGATGAAGGTAATCAATTTATAAATTATTTAGATAAATCTAACACTCCTCAATTAATGCAAATACCTGAATGGTTTAAAAAGACACAACCTTATTCTCAAGGACAAATTAAACATTTCATGATCGCCATCATGAATCTAAGAGAAGCTGACCTTAATATTAGACTTGAAGGCGAAAAATATATACAAACAGAAGTTGAAAAGCAAATCAAAGCTGGAGCAAATTATATTGATATAAATATCGACGAAGTTCATTATGATTTAAATATTCAAAAAGATTGTATGGCAAAAGTAGTAAAAATAATTCAAAAATATTCTTCGATTCCTCTAAGTATAGATTCTTCAAACTCAGAAATAATTGAATCAGGATTAAAAGCTTGTGCAAATTCAAACATAAAACCAATGATTAATTCCGTTGCATTTGAAAGACCTGAAGTATTTGATATGGCATTGAAATATCAAGCTAAAATTATCGCTATGGCTACTAATGAATCTGGAATGCCTGAAAGTGCAAAAGATCGAGTTGATAACGCAGTAAAAATAATTGAAAAAGCCACTTCTTTAGGGTTCAGTTTAAATGATATATATTTAGATGCAATTATTTTTCCTATATCAGTAAATGCACAATATGGAAACCATTATTTTGATGCTGTCCAAGAAATAAGAAATCAATATGGAAAAGAATTATATATTGGCATGGGATTAAGTAATGTGTCATTTGGTATGCCTATGAGAAAACTAATTAATCAAGCTTTCATTTATTTAGGTTTAAAATCTGGTATTAATGCAGGAATATTAGATCCTGTTCAAATTAAATTGAATGAGATAAATAATATAGATATTAATTCAAAAAAATTTGAATTAGCTATAAATATGTTAACCGGTAAAGATGAATTTTGCATGAATTATTTAAAAGCTTATCGAGATGGAGACCTCAATTAGCTTACTATTTAGTTTCTGCCAGGTTATAATATACTAATTATAAAACCTTAAGAAATATTTATGGAGAATAAAATATGCCTATAGTAAATGAAGGTGTTTTAGAAGAAATGAAACATATAGCTAACCCTTCAGAACTAAAACATATACAAGAAATTTATGAAAAAACTGATCCACTAATGCAAGAAATCGCATATGCATTAATTACAGGAAATGACAAAAAAGTAGATGAATTGACTAAAAATTCTCTTGATAATGGTTATTCAGCAAATACAATTATGGACGATGGATTAATTGCAGGAATGGCAATAGTTGGAATTAAATTTCGAGATAATATTATTTTCGTACCTGAAGTATTAATATCTGCAAGAGCTATGAAAGCAGGCATGGCTCATATAGAACCTATCTTATCTGAATCTGATATACCTCCTGTAGGCACTGTGATTATGGGAACAGTAAAAGGAGATTTACACGATATAGGAAAAAATTTATGCATTATGATGCTTAGAGGGGCTGGATTTATAGTTCATGACTTGGGAGTTGATGTCAAAGATATAGAATTCATAGATGCTGTACAAGAACATAATGCAAAAATAATTGGAATGTCAGCATTACTTACAACGACAATGCCAAATATGGGTAGAGTTATTGAAGCTTTTGAAGATGAAGGCTTAAGAGAAGAAGTTAACATAATGGTTGGAGGAGCTCCTGTTACTCAAGAATTTGCTGACGACATGGGAGCAGATGCATATGGTAAGGACGCAATTGATTGCGTAGAATTAGCTAAACAATTAGCAAGTAAATAAATTAAAGTGAGTAATTACGATTCCAAAAAATATTAATTCTAAATATGTTAATAAAGAAAAATATAAAGAAAGTATACGAAAATTAGAATTAGTTTACAAATCTATTTCTAACACCGTATCTGAAGTTTCTAAATGGCGATGCCCTTATAAAAATGCCCAAGATTTTTGTACTGCAAACTTTGGGTGTCGAAATCAATTGAGAAAAAATGACGAAGAAAATATTCTTTGTATTGGTAGTGATAATCTAGACTATAGAAATGCTTGGGAAATGTAATATTTTTCTCAAATACATATAAGCTATAATTTAAAAAAACAATTTATAAATTTACTAGGACTTCATATGCCATCTATTATCTTTGGGTCTAAAAAATCAGAATCAATTAAAGGAACGACTCTATTTCAATATGCTGATATTCTAAATGTAAGAGTCCCAACGTCATGTGGAAGAAACGGTAAATGCCATGAGTGTATTATAGAGATTAAAAGTGGTATTAATTCCTTAAATAAACCCACTGAAACTGAGTCTTTTCTTACGGATAATTTTAGATTAGCATGCCAGGTAAAAGTCAACAACCTAAATGATAATATAGAATTTTCTGTTTTACGAAGAGAACCAAAAATCCTCACTAAATCAATAAAAACAAAATTTGAACTCAATCCTTTAACTAAGCAAAAAGAAAATAATGTTCAATTTAATGATCAAATAATAGACGAGTATCGCGGAGCTATATATGGCATTTCTATAGATATAGGTACTACAACTATAGTGATGAATTTAGTAAACCTACAAAATGGAGAAATAGAATATATTTCATCATTCGAAAATCCCCAAAAATTTGGCGGAAGTGACATAATGAATAGAATTTCATATGATTCTACACAGTTTAAAGGAGAATTGAAAAAAGTATTAATATCTGCAATAAACTTTGAAATTGGGCAAATTACTAGAAAATTAAAAATTCACCGACGACTCATATATGAAATGGTTGTAGTAGGAAATTCAACTATGCGAGATATATTTTTCGGAATAGATGTAAGTAGTATTGGAGAAAAACCATATAAATCTATAATAGAATCTGAATATGAAAAAGGAAAAAGACAATCTACTTCGATTAATTCAAAAGCAAAAGATTTAGATATCCGTATTTTCCCTGGTGCAAATATTTATGGTGGGCCTTTAATTGGTTCACATGTTGGATCTGATGTAGCAGCAGATTTAATTGCTACAGAAATGGCCAATAAAGAAGAAATATCCATGCTGATAGATGTAGGAACAAATACCGAAGTTGTATTAGGAAATAATACTAAATTATTTGCTGCATCTTGCCCTGCTGGGCCTGCATTTGAAGGGGGAGAAATTAAATATGGAATGCCCGCATACAATGGGGCAATTGAAAAAATAGAATTTAAGAATAATAAATTAGAATTTGAAACTATTGGAAACGATAAACCTATAGGAATATGTGGATCAGGATTAATTGATATATTAGCACAACTGAAAATGACTTCTAGAATGAACCATCTAGGAGTATTAGAAAACAAAAAAAATGAATTCGTTATTGACTCAATAAATAATATAACTATATCTAGAAAAGATATAAGTTCCTTAGCACAAGCTAAAGCTGCAAATTATTGTGGACAAAAAATAGTACTAAGTAAATACGGAATTCCTGTTGAAAAAATCTCTAATGTTTATATTGCAGGAGGTTTTGGAAATTACATTAATATAAATAATGCTATCGAAATAGGGTTTATATTAAACATAGACCAGAATAAAATACATCAAGTTGGGAACACATCTATAGAAGGGGCAACAAAAATGCTACTTTCTTCCAAAACTAGATATGAATCTGAAGAAATATGCAAAAATATAGAACACATTGAACTTGAAACAACTGAAGATTTTTTTGACTTATTTGTTGATGGATGTCAATTCTCACCAATGAAAAATTAATATTATATGAGGAGATAACATGGGCTCAAAAACTGTACTTGTAACTGATTATGTATGGCCTTCTATAGAACCAGAAAAAGAAGTCTTATCTAAATATGATGTAGAGCTAGTAGTTGCACCTGATGGTAATGAAGATACTTTGGTAGAAATGGCTAAAAATGTAGACGGAATATTAACATGTTTTGCTAAAGTAACTAAAAAAGTAATACAAGCAGCAAAAAATTGCAAAGTCATTGGTAGATATGGAGTTGGCGTTGATAATATTGATGTATTAGAAGCAACTAATCAAGGAATAGTTGTAACATATGTTCCAGATTATTGTGTAGATGAAGTAGCAGATCATGTGATCGGACTAATTTTAAGCTGGAACAGAAAAATTGTTCTACATAACGAAGACACAAAGTCTAATGGCTGGGGTAATGCTGGCCTAAATATGAGAATAATGAGACTAAAAGAGAAAAATTTAGGAATAATAGGCTTTGGAAGAATTGGTAAATCTGTAGCTCAAAAAGCTAAAATATTCGGATTAAATATATTAGCATTTGACCCTGTCATTGATAAAAATTCTATGGATAAAGTAGGAGTTACAAAAGTCAACTTAGATCAACTACTTACAGAAAGTCATTTTATTACATTACACTCACCCCTAATTGAACAAACAGCTGATATGATTAGTTATGATCAATTTAACCAAATGCGCAAAGATGCATTTTTAATTAATTGTGCAAGAGGTGGCTTAATAAATGAAGATGCTTTATATGAAGCTTTAGAATCAAATAAAATTGCGGGAGCAGGATTAGATGTCTTAGTAGATATAAATCCTGATTTCAATCATAGATTAATTCAACACTCAAAGACAATAATCACCCCTCATACCGCCTTTTTTTCTCAAGAAGCTGTACTTGAACTTGAACAAAGAGCTGCTCAATATGTTGGCAAAGTATTAATTGGAGAAAAACCTAATAATATTATAAACCCAGAAGTACTTAATAATAACTTACTTAGATCAAAATTAAATTAACATTGACTGAGATTACTCAACTAGACTAATATTAAAAAATGATTTTTGACCTACATACTCATTCAACACTTTCAGATGATTCTAGAGCTTCTGTAGAACAATATATAAAATGGATAACCGTTTTAAGACGTAAAGGGTATAATATTGATGGATTTGTATTAACTGAACATAGACAGTTTAATTTTGATATAGATTACACTCAAATATCTAAAGATAATAATGTAACTATTTTAAAAGGTGCTGAACTGGATACAGATTCTGGACATTTCCTTGTATATGGAATTACAGAAGAAATTGCTAAACACATAAAATTTAATGATGTTAATATGAGCGCAACTAACCTAATAGATGTATGTTTAAGTAATGGAGCTATAGCTGTTCCAGCTCATCCTGGAAGATTTGGTATTGGATTCATAGAATATGTTGATAAGGGTAATTTTGAATCAATTAATATAGTCGAACATCTTAATGGAAGTTACAGACCAGGAGAACAAGATCGAACTGAAAAACTAATTTCAGATAAAGGTTATCTAGGTATAGGAGGAAGTGATGCCCATATGGTTAGTGCAATTGGAACTTGTTTAACTAAATTTGATCATGATATAACTACAGAAAAAGAATTAGTAAAAGCATTAACAAGCAAAAAATTTAAGTCAATTAAACTTGAAGATACAAAATAAATAATAACTGTAAATAACTAAGGGAGAAAAATGTCAACAGAAGAAGAAATTAAATATGACAAAAGCCTACTGAATAAAGAATCTTATATTGGTGAATTTAATATAACAAGAGAAATGATTGATAGTTTTTGTAAATCAACTGAAGAAACTAATCCATTATTTACAAATGAAGAACATGCAAATAATTCTGAATATCTCGGAATCATTGCCCCTCCAACTTTATGTAATATTTTTATGTCCAAAGTAACTAGGCCTGATATAAAAATTGAATTTGGAGATGGCACTTTCTTTGCAGGACAAGCTCTTGACAATGTTAACCCCATTAAACCAGGTGACAAATTAACTGTAAATACAAGGTTGAAAGAAGTATTTGCAAAAACAGGACGGTCAGGCAAAATGATCTTTGAAGTCTGGGAAACAAAATTTGCAAATCAAGACGGATTAACCACAACACTTGTACGAGAATCTTTCGTACATAGAAAGAGGAGTTAAAATTGGCTACAAATATTACTTTTGATGAAATTGAATTAGGTGACGAAATTGGCCCTTCAGATAAAATCATAACTACTGAACAAGTATTCGAATTTGTAAAAATATTAGAATCAAAAATAGAGGCTAGTAGGTTTACTGATACTGAATTTGCTAAAAGTGAAGGATTAAATGGACCTATAGTCCCAGGAGCACTAACAACAGCTGTTATGGCTCAATTTGTAAGTAACTGGGCAACAAATCTAAAAATAAAAACTTTGGATGTCATATTTAGACATATGGTGCCTCATAATACTACATTAAAGCTTATAGGGGTATTTACTGACAAATTCACTGAAGATGGATTAAACCAGCTTCAATGTGATGTTTTTTTGCAAGATGAAAATGAAGTGAAATTAGTTATTGGTAAAGCAACAATTATAGTAAATAAAAAGTGAAAATATCCGATATAAAAATTTATACCGTAAAAAACAAAGTCCCTAATCGAGGAGGACCTTATTTTACTTTTCTAAAATTAATTACAGATAACAATATAAATGGATATGGAGAAATTTACGGAGTTCCTTTCCGCCCAAAAGTTGTAGAAAAAATGGTCGAAGATATCTTCGATAGATATCTAATTGGTCAAGACCCTTTTGAAACAGAATCAATAGGTAGAATAATTTATTCAAGTAATTATTCACAACACACCGACCTAAGTATTGGTGGAGTTCTTAGCGGAATAGATATGGCATGCTGGGATATTATAGGTAAATCTGTAAATAAACCTATATATAAATTATTAGGTGGGCAAGTTAATGAAAAATTACGTACTTACACATACCTTTACCCTTCTCCTGATAAAAATGGAAAAGACCCAGATATAATATTTGGAAACCCCGAAATAGCGCCTGAACGTGCTATTGATTATCAAAAACAAGGTTTTACGGCTTTAAAATTTGATCCTGTGTTACCAATGTCAGCTTTCGATCCTAGGCAACTATCTTTAAAAGCTTTAGACAATGCTGAATTAGTAACTAAAAATATTAGAGATGCGATAGGCTCAAAATGTGAATTACTTATAGGAACTCATGGTCAAATGACTACTTCAAGTGCTATAAGGTTAGCAAAAAGACTAGAAAAATATGACCCTTTATGGCTTGAAGAACCTGTTCCTCCAGAAAATAAATATGAAATGGGAAGAGTAGCTCAATTTACTTCAATACCAATTGCAACAGGAGAAAGGCTTAATACTAAATATGATTTTGTAGACCTTTTTAATAATCAGGCAGCTGCAATTATACAACCAGATTTAGGCAGAATAGGTGGAATATTAGAAGCAAAAAAAATTGCAGGTATGGCTGAAGCAAATTATGTTGAATTAGCTCCACATTTATATTGCGGTCCTATTGCTGCTGCTGCAAACATTCAATTATCAACTTGTAGTCCTAATTTTTTGATTCAAGAAAGTATAGAAAAAATGGATGGATTCCATGCAGAAATACTCAATAAACCAATTTTATGGCAAGATGGATATATTATTCCTCCAACTGAACCGGGACTAGGTGTAGAATTAAACGAAAATATAATATCTAAAAACCTTTATGATGGAGAAGAAATATTTATCGAAATGGTCAATAAACCAATAGTGGATTAAAATTGGTTTCGTAGAGAATAATGTAGAACTTGTATAAATTTAAGGTATAACTGGCAATTCAATATACGAAGCATGTTTCCTATTTAGATATAATGTATTATACGCAGTTAATAAATATGTATGTTTGCCTAATGGTTCTCCTGTATTAGGATTAAAATCAAATCTTGGGAAATTACTACTAGAAATATCAATCCTGATACGATGATTAATTTTAAATACATTACTTATTGGAGGCAATTTAATTTGTATTTTATAAATTTCAGAATCAGACATCATTTCTTCTTTTTCAAATCCGTTTCGGAACCTCATTCTAAGAACTGAATCAGCAATTGCCAAATGGTAACCTGCAATATAATCTTCATTAGCAGGATAAACATCAATTATTTTTAACGTAAAATCGGTATCCTTGGCTGAAGATCCAACCCACAAGAAAACTTTAATTTCTCCAGTAATCTCAATATCTTTAGCAAGAGTCTCAGTTTCAAAAACCAATATATCATTACGGTCAGAGAGCAATCTATAAGGAGGCTTAGAACCAAAATTCCCTATATATTCTTTCTGATGCGCACCTCCATCATAAAAAATAGGCTTTATAAATTCTTTTAAACCATCTACAGATAAATCTGATTTTTTTTCAGGTATAGACAATTCTGATAAGGCACTAGTAGCTGATATAGTAGGTACGGGATTATTAGGATCATATTCATATGATATAGAAGAATTAGCTTCTTTAGGGCTGTATTTAGATAATAAACCAGATTTATTCAAATAAAATTTTTCATATTTGGTTCTAGATAAAGGCCATTCTTGTTCAAATCTCCACTTGCCTCCATGGTTAAGTTTGCCATTTTTGTTTTTATTGCCATTACCACCTCCCATTACAAATATTTTTACTGGCGGTTCATTTTCAACTCCATTTGGCATATTTTTAAGCCACCGATCGAACCAAAGTAACCTTTGCTTTCCATATCCTTGTACCCCATAACTAGCATCATTACCAAAATCGACATCTCCAGCAAAAGTTTCTCCTGTTCTTCTACCTGAATGATTCCATGGTCCCATATCAAGCTTTTGGTAGGTTTTGTTTTTTTTATTCATCTGGACAAATTGATTAACAGTAGCTGAAGCAAATGGGTCATACCACCCTCCTGAAAAAACTGCCGGTATATCTAAAGACTTATAAAAATATTGTTCTTGGTTGCAGGCCTCCAAACCCCAAAAGTCATCATATTTACCACGATAATAATAATTCAAAAGCGTTTCCTCAAGATTAGGAACAACCTTTAAGGGAGTGCTACCTTTCTCAAAAGGCATAGAGTTTAAAAGGCCTTTAATATCTCTCCATCCATCAATAATTAATTGTTGAGCAAATAAGTCACTTTTAATTTCAGGAGCATCATGTGCATGAAGAAAAAGTGCTGCAAACATCCATAGAGACATACAGCCTCCTTCTCGAGCTTCATGAAAAAATATATTTGTTGGAGCAACATCTACCCAAATAGTAGTAAGATGGGGGGGTTTTGTTAAAGATGCAACAGTTTGAACTATACCTCCATGAGAACTACCTGTCATGCCAACCTTACCATTTGACCAGCTTTGAGATGCTATCCACTCTACAGTATCAAATCCATCATTACCTTCATTAATATTTACTGTATGAAAATATTCCCCTACTCCTTCAGATTCACCCCTCCCTCTTATATCCTGTAATACTACAATATAACCTTTTGGAGTGAAATAATTGGCAACCGGATCAATCCATAAAGATTTCCAGTTTTTATTATAAGATGTTCGTCCGAGTATTGTTGGAAAAAGATTATCAACAACTTTATTACCTTGAGCAGGACGATAAATATCAGTAGCTAATTTAGTACCGTCTCTCATAGGAACCATAACGTTTTTTTCTACAATAATATTATAATCATTATCTCGATTACACATTTAAACTGATCCCAAAAATAATAAAAACTATACTTTTAACTTATCAAAATTTGGTTTGAATTTATTCCAATTTGTTGCTCTTTCATATGCATAAGCAATATTAAAAATTGTATCTTCACGTAACCTAGATGAAATAATTTGCATTCCTACAGGAAGTCCTTCTGAAAAACCTGAAGGAATAGATATAGCTGGAATTCCAGCTATATTAGCAGGAATTGTTAACACATCATTTAAATACATCTGTACTGGATTTGAAGACTTTTCACCAATTTTAAAAGCAACAGTAGGAGAAGTAGGAGTTATTATAGCATCATATTTTTTGAAAGTGTCTTCATATTCAGATTTAATCATTCTTTTTGCTTCCTGGGCTTTTAAGTAGTACGCATCATAATAGCCAGAAGAAAGAGCATATGTACCTAACATTATTCTCCTTTTTACTTCAGACCCAAATCCATTTTGGCGAGTTTTATACAACGTCTCCATTAAATCTTCAGAATTCAACCTATCTGAAAATCCGTACTTTACCCCATCATATCTAGATAAATTAGCTGAAGCTTCTGATGGAGCTATAATATAATATACAGCTAAAGCAAATTGTTGCATTACTGATAAAGAAATCTCTTCTATTGATGCCCCAAGGTTTTTCAAAACTTCAATTGCTTCATAAACAACTTTTTTAACACCACTATCAATATCATCTCCAAAATAATCTTTAGGGATTGCAATTTTCATACCAGATAAATCTTCTTTTAAATATTTACAATAATCTGGAATTTTTAAATTAATTGATGTGGCATCTTTAGAATCATATCCAGATATAGTATTCAATAGTAAAGCTGAATCAGTAACATCTTTAGTTATAGGTCCAATTTGATCCAATGAACTTGCAAAAGCAATTAATCCATACCTACTAACTAAACCATATGTTGGTTTAAGTCCAACAACTCCACATAAAGATGCCGGTTGCCTTATACTACCTCCTGTGTCAGAACCTAGTGAAGCAATAACTTGATTCGAACTAACTGAAGCTGCAGGCCCTCCACTACTTCCACCAGGCACTCGCATCATATCCCATGGGTTTTTTGTAGGATAAAAATACGAATTTTCTGTAGATGAACCCATTGCGAATTCATCTAAATTTCCTTTACCTAGTAAAATTGCTCCTGAATCATATAATTTATCTACAATAGTTGCATTATATGGTGGCACAAAATTTTCTAACATTTTTGAAGAACATGTAGTCTTAACTCCAGATGTACAAATATTATCTTTTATTTGTACAGGGATACCTGTTAATCCATCTATTTTATTCTCTTTTATACGTTTATCTGCTTTTTCAGCTTGTTTAATAGCTAGGTCTGAGGTGACAGTTACAAAAGATTTAATAGAATTATCAATGTCAGAAATCTTGTTTAAGAGTGCTTTCGTCAAATCGACAGAACTGATTTCACGCTTATCAAGTAATACCCTCGCTCGAGAAGCAGTTAGTTCAGTTAAATCAGAGTTACTCATAAAATAAATACTAGGATACTATTGTAATTCAAAAACAGATTGAATTTTAATAAAACCTTCTTGTAAATCAGGTGCATTTGATAACATTAAATCATTTGTAGATGAAGATTTATTAATATCTAAGTCTTCTCTAGTGACACTATGTAAATCATCAGAAAGTGTCAAAGGTTCTTTTTTATTCACTATAATATCTTTCAATACTTCAAAATGCTCTAATATATTAGACATCTCAACTTGCATACTCTTAACATCATCATCTGACATTCCAATTCTTGCTAGTTCTGCAATATGTATAATCTCATCTTCATTAATAGACATTTTAACTCCATAAAGATTAAAATCAGTTTAGCATGGCATAAAGCTATCATCAATACTAAGGAATAAATATATCAAATAATCTGGAGGACTTATATGCCAACATCTAGGATAAACGGCATAAATCTGCATTTCCATAAATCTGGCAAAGGGACTCCTTTAGTTTTTTTATCTGGAGTAGGTTCACGACTTGATACTTGGGAAAACATAATTGAAATATTAAAAGAAGATTTCGAATGTATTTCAATTGATAATAGAGGAGTAGGTAAATCAGATAAGCCTCTAAAATCTTACACAATCGATGATATGTCTAAAGATACAATTAAACTTCTCAATAAACTTAATATAAAATCTGCCCATATAATAGGACAATCAATGGGCGGATTGATTGCTCAGGTAATAGCTTATAAATATCCTATGTTCTGCAAAAGCATTACACTTTGTAGCACCGTAGCTTTTGCCGATTCAAGGTCCAAAATAATATGGTCTTCACTGCCAATATTAGTAAAACAATTACACCCTAGAGAATTTTTTTATGTAACGGCTTCTTGGATTTATAGCAAGCAAACGTTATCAAATACTAATTGGCTTAATACAACTGTTGAAAAAGCTGCAAATCACCCTGATTTAACACCAGCTCATACATATAAAATACAGGTTGAATCTATGATTCAATTTGACTCGCGAGCATGGCTAGATAAAATTTCATCTCCTTGCCTAATAATTTCTGGACAAGATGACATTACAACACCTGTATATCAATCAGATTTACTTGCAAAAAACATAAAAAAATCTTTACATATAAGCTTACCTAATTCTGGTCACAGAGCTATTACAGAAAATAAAACTAAATTTATTAATGAATTTAAAAAGTTCATTAATAAAACAGAAAAGGAGAAATAATTATGATAGGTTTTATAGGAACAGGTAATATGGGTAGTGCAATGGCTATTTCTTTATTAAACCAAGGATATAAATTAATTGTACATGATCTAAATAAACCATCTGCGAAAGAACTTATACAACATGGAGCAAAATGGGCAGAATCACCTAAGGAATTAGCCTCAAAAAGTAACATAATATGCTCTATGTTGCCCAGTGAAATAGAAACAGAAAAAGTGATCTATGATTCAGATGGAATACTTGAAGGTATAAAGCCCAACACAATTTATATTGACCACACAACAAATTCACCAGAATTTATAAAAAAAGTAGGTGAAAGTATTGCTGAAAAAAAATCCTTTATGATTGATGCCCCAGTTATGGGAGACCGTCAAAGTATTCAAGAAGGAATATTAACTTTTTATGTGGGTGGAGAATTTGAAATATTTAAAAAAATTGAAAATATATTATATGCTATAGGAAACGAAGTAGTATTTGTGGGTGAACTTGGATCCGCTTCAGTAACAAAAATAAGTCTTAATGCACTAACAATGGGAATAGACTTATTAGCAACGGAATGCTTTACTCTTGCAGTTAAATCAGGAGTTAATTTAAATAAACTACTAGATGCTGTTGATAAAGCAAAAATATTTGGAGACAACTCAAGTATTAAAAAACGAATGCCCGAAACTCTTTTTAAAGGAAAATTTCTTCCAAGTCGTTTCTTTTTAAAACTTGCATATAAAGACTATCGTCTTTTTAACCATTTAAGTTTTAAAAACAAAGTCCCTACAAGATTAGTAAATTTATGTGAAATGGAAATGCTAGAAGCTATCAATAATGGATGGGAAAATCATGAAAGAGTAATTTCGTCTACTCTTCAAGAAAAACGTTCGAATATACAACTTAGAACAAATTAAGTTTATATTAGAGTATCAATATTTTTCATATAAAAAATAAATATTGCTGTTGTAATAGTCTTATTGCAATAATAAGTCAACTTAAAAACATAATTAATCTATTTAGCGTCATCAAAACTTTATTATTTGAATAGCTGGTCATTAATTTTTTATCTTATATAATATTACAATAATAGAATGATATAATAATTAAATAAATAATAATTAAAATAATAAATGATATCAATTCCATATGAAAAAATAACCCTAGATAATGGACTAGATTTAATACTCCATAAAGATAACTCTATTCCATTCATATCTATTAATACTTGGTTCCACGTGGGCTCAAAAAATGAAAAACCTGGTCAAACAGGTTTTGCCCATTTATTTGAACACATCATGTTTGAAGGATCAAAAAATCATAACAAAAGTTTTTTTAAGCCTTTACAAGAAATTGGAGCATCATTAAATGGGTCTACATCTTCTGACAGAACAAATTATTGGGAAAATATACCTTCAAATTATTTAGAATTAGTACTATGGTTAGAATCTGATCGTATGGGATTTCTTTTAGAGGCATTAGATCAAAAAAGATTTGATATACAAAGAGATGTAGTGAAAAATGAAAGAAGAGAAAATTATGAGAACCAACCTTATGGAATGGCGCACTTAATATTACAGTCAAAACTCTTCCCTAACCCGCACCCGTATAACTGGCCAACAATTGGATATATGGAAGACCTAGATTCAGCTAATTTGTCTGATGTAAAAAATTTCTTTAACTCATACTACCACCCATCAAATGCTAGCTTAGCAATTGCAGGAGATATAGATATAAAACAAACAATAAAGCTTGTGGAAAAATATTACGGATCTATACCTCCAGGAAATTCAGTTAACAAAACAAAACAAATAGATTCACAATTAAAAGGTAATGTTAGATTATCTATTAAAGATAAAGTAAGCTTACCTAGATTATATATAGCATGGCCAACAGTAGCTGATTTTGCTTTATATCAACCAGAATTAGAACTTTTATCTATTATTTTAGGCCATGGAAAAACTTCTAGACTATACAAAAAATTAGTATATGAAACTCAAATTGCAAAAGATGTAAATGTATATCAATATTCCCAAGAAATAGCTGGTGAATTTATTATAGAAGTTACTGCGAATAAAAACCAAACTCTATTAGAAATAGAAACTTTAATCGAAGCAGAACTTAAATTAATTCAGGAAAAACCTATAGGTTATGACGAAATCTTAAAAGCAAAAAATATAATTAAAGCACAATTTATTAGACAACTAGAAAAATGCGGAGGTTTTGGAGGCAAAGCAGACCAGTTAAATTATTATAATATAATGTCTAATGATACAAGCAAAATCAACTCAGATTTAGATCGTTACATGAATGTAACTGCTCCGTCAATGTATCAAGCAATAGTTAATAATTTAAATTCAAATTCAGTAAGATTATCAATTTTACCTGAAAAGAATTTAAAATACGAAAAATCCAATATAGACAGATCTGTCAAACCTAAATCAAATAATCCTACAAATTTTGAAACTACTGTGCCAAAGTCAATAAAATTAGATAACGAATTAAAAATATTACATATTCAAAAACCTAATCTTCCTATAATTGAAATTGGATTAATATTTGATACTGGAACAATTGACGACCCTGAAAATACACCAGGATTATCTTATATTTCAGCATTAATGTTAAACGAAGGTACAGCTAATTTTTCTAGCCAAGAAATCGCATATCAATTAGAATCTTTAGGATCACAATTAAGTATAGAAATAGGTAAGGAATCAATTGAAATACTTGCTAATTCAACTAAAGAAAATTATGCTAAAACTATCCAAATACTAGCTGATATAATTCAATATTCTACATATCCACAACATGAAATCGATAGATTAATTGCAGAAACTACTGTTGATTTAAATAGAATTCAGGATAATCCATCAATAATTGCATCAAGAGGAATACAGTCATTACTTTATGGAATTGAAACTCCTTATGGTCACCCAATTAAAGGATTCAAAAAAACTATTAAATCAATTACCCAAATGGATATTGAGGAACATTGTAATAAATTCATTAAACCTTCTAATGCAACATTAATAATTGTAGGCGACATTAATCATGAAGAAGTATTTAAAAGTATAAATACATATTTCGGGAATTGGAAGGCAAAAACAAATAATAAATTACCTATATTGAAACCAAATGTTCCAGCAAATTCGAAATCAAAAATATATATAATAGATAAACCTGGAGCAGCTCAATCTTTAATACGCACAGGGCATTTAACTATTCCAAGAAATCATAAAGAGTACTTACCCTTAAGTTTTAATAACTATTTATTTGGAGGTCACTTTGCAGCCAGATTAAATATGAACCTTAGACAAGATAAAGGCTATACATATGGATTTTCGTCAACTATACAATGGGCAAAGATAAATTCTCCTTTCATATCAGGTGGCTCAGTAGATACTCCTGTAACAAAAGAAAGCATTATAGAAATAATCAAAGAATATACTGAATTAACTAAATCAAATCCTGTTTCAAAAAAAGAATTTAATATCACTAAACAAAGTATATTAAGAAATCTACCTAATCAATTTGAAACACTGAGACAGATAATCAGACAAATTTCAAACATTACTTTATTTAATTTAGATTTAAATTACTATTCAAAATTACCTGATGAAGTAAATAATTTATCTATAGAAGAAGTTATTGAAGTAGGGAAAAAAAGGATTTTATCAGATCAAATTAAATTATTAATTGTAGGAGATTACGAAAAAATATCCTCTGGGATAAATAATTTAGGTTTACCTGTAGAAAAAATAGATTATAATGGAAATCCAATCTAAACTATCATATTTGAATAGGTAAATTATTTTGATATCAAAATTAAATGATAATCACATTGTAGGATATAGTAATAAGTTAAGTGTTCAGCCTTCTGAAGAATTAGATTTCATGATTAGCTGTACTGACCCTAAATTCAATGCTGAAGTTGTTAGATTAATACATGGAGATGTTAATCCTAATGGGCCAGGGCATAAAGATAAGAAAGTGCCATCAAACATAGATGGATCTTATAACGGCAAAATTCAACCTATATATTCTGGGTCATATATAAAAATTAATGACTCAAACAAAATAAATTTTAACCAAAGCTTCACATTTCAAACTTGGATATATCTAACCAATTCAAATAAAAATAACCAAGCTATAATATCTCAATCAGAATTTGATAATAATTATGAAATAGAAATCAACTATGATGGAGAATTAAATTTATCTATAGAAAATAATGACAACAAAATATCTATAAATTCAGGAAAAAGAATTCGGACGCATGAATGGTATTTTATACTAATAATGTATGATAAACCATCTAACACCATATATATTGAACAGAAACCTTTAAATTTATTGCCCAAGGATAATTCATACATCTTTAAGAAGGTAGTTATATCTAAATATGATATTAAAACAATATCTGGAGAGATATTGATTGGATCTTCAAAAAATAAAAATCTAATATATAAACATTTTAATGGCAAAATAGAATCCCCAAAAATTTTCGGGAAAATACTTAATCATAAACAAAGAAAAATGCTTTACGAAGATAAATTCTCTGCTCTCTCAGATGAATCATTAATAGCTTTTTGGTCATTCTCAAAAAATATTTCATCTAATATTATTAAAGATGTTTCTAATAACCACATTGACGGAATTACTATTAATCAACCAGCAAGAGGTATGACTGGACACAATTGGGATGGTACTGAAATTAATTATATACACAAATTAGAACAATATGAAGCTATATATTTTCATGATGATGACCTCTCAGATTGTAATTGGAAAAAAGATTTCACCTTAAAAATCTCTAATAACTGGGAAAGCGGTATATATGCAGTTAAACTTACTACAAATGATAAAACTGATTACATTCCTTTTTTTGTTCGCCCTCCAAAAGGAACACACAATTCTAATATAGTTTTCCTTGTGCCAACTGCAACATATATTGCATATGCTAACTGGAATCAAAAAATTGCTGAAAATAGAATAAAAAGATATAGAGATTTAATAAATAAACCTCCTCCAACTAATGTCTATGTTCAAGACCACAATGAATATATCATTAATAACAATTTATTGAGTTTATATGATTTTCACTCGGACGGAAGTGGAGTATTATACTCTTCAAGAATGCGCCCGATGATGAATCTTAGACCAGGATCTAGAGCAAGTCTTCTAGGTCTAGGAGAATCTGCTCCAATAGGATTATCGGCAGATTTACATTTAATTGATTGGCTTGAAAATAAAGGCTTCAAATATGATGTTATAACAGATGAAGATTTAAATAATGAAGGATTAGACATTATTGAACCTTATAAAGTAGTTATCACGGGAGCTCATCCAGAGTATTGGACCCATCATATGCTAAATTCTCTAAATAAATACACTTCTAACAACGGTAAATTAATGTATTTAGGTGGCAACGGTTTCTATTGGATAACATCATTTGATGTAAATAATCCTCACATATTAGAAGTACGCAGATGGCATGGAACAGAAACTTATGAATCTAACCCTGGAGAATATTACCATAGTACAACTGGGGAATTAGGTGGCATATGGAAACATAGAGGACTGTCTCCTCAAAAAAATGTTGGGGTCGGGTTTACTTCTCAAGGATTTGATATTAGTATCCCATATAAAATATTAAAAGAAAATATCAATAATGAAACACAATTCATATTTGAAGGCATTGATGAGGATGAGCTAATTGGTGATTATGGCCTAGTTATGGGAGGAGCTGCTGGCTTTGAAATCGATAGAGCAGACAAAAAGCTAGGCACTCCTGATAATGCTATATTGGTAGCTAGTGCTCAAGATTTTTCTGACGCATATCAACATGCAGTAGAAGAAATTATAGCAATGAACCCTGATGAAGGTGGATCAAAAAACGAATTAGTTCGTTCAGACATGGTTTATTTAAAAAAATTAAAGGGAGGAGCTATCTTCTCAGTTGGATCGATAAGTTGGTGCGGATCATTATCTTACAATAATTACAACAACAATGTATCTATAATTACAGAAAATGTCTTAAAAGAGTTTTCTTCCGAAAACTCTTTACCTTAACTATTTATTTAAAAATAGCAAAAAATTAGATATACGTTTATAATATTAATAATTTATTACTTGGAAATTTATTATGGAGGATTTTAATGGGAGATCGTTTAAAAGAAAAAGTAGCAGTAGTCACTGGAGGAGGAAGAGGCATTGGAAGAGGAATAGCTCTTTTACTTGCAGAGGAAGGCGCTTCTATTCTGGTAAATGACCTTGGATGTGACATAGATGGAAGTGGATCTTCAAATATTCCAGCTGACAATACAGTCTCTGAAATACAATCAAAGGGAGGAAAAGCTGTTGCAAATTATAATAATGTTGCAGAAATGGATGGAGCAGAAAATACTATTAAATCTGCTATAGATAATTTTGGACGAGTTGATATATTGATTACTAGTACAGTTACACTTAGAGATAGAATGATTTTTCAAATGACTCCTGAAGACTGGGATAATGTTATAACTAACAACTTAAAAGCTGCCTTTACGATTTCTAAATTTGCAGCTATTGTCTTCAGACAACAAAGAAGTGGAAAAATCGTTAATTTAACATCTGATGCTGGACTTGGAGATATGGGAAGATCAAATTATGCTGCAAGCTCTGAAGGTTTAGCTGGTTTAACAAGAACGCTTGCAAGAGACTTAGGTAAATACGGAGTAACTGCTAATGGAATTTCAGCAATGGTTCAAACAAGAAGCTTCCCTGGAACAACTGACGAATTTAAGATAGCTGAAGGACCATATCCAACCCCAGATGAAAGAGCTGGAATTGGACCATCTCCTGTAATTGATGAATGGGAAGGTCTCGGACATCCTGATGACCCTGATAATGTTGCTCCATTAGCTGTATATCTAACAACTAATGCTACTCCTAACGTAAATGGTTATATATTTGGAATTAGAAGAGGAAGTATATTTTTATACTCAAACCCTAAAGCCGAGAGAAGTGTTTATAAACGAGGTAAATTTACCATGGATGAGATGGATGTATTATTTCCAAAAATGATTGGTAATGGATATTAAAATAAATTATTAAAAAATGAATTAAATATATATGAGGTGTTAAAATGGGCAACAGACTCGAAGGTAGAGTGGCAATAGTAACAGGATCAGGGAGAGGTATTGGAAGGGATACTGCATTGCAATTAGCTGATGAAGGAGCTGCTGTAGTTATAAATGACCTTGGAGGCTCATTAGAAGGAGAAGGTTCCGATCTTAGCCCTGCACAAAAAGTAGTTGAAGAAATAAAATCTTCTGGCGGTAATGCAGTAGCATCTGGAGAATCTGTCGCTGAATTCAATACTGCTGAAAAAATTGTGCAAACTGCGATAGATAATTTTGGGCGAGTTGACATAATGTGCCATGTTGCAGGAATCCTTAGAGATAGAATGGTATTTAATATGACAGAAGAAGAATGGGATTCTGTGCTAAAAGTCCATCTATATGGAGCTTTTAATATGGTGCGACATGTAGTACCTCATATGATAGAACAGAATTATGGAAGAATAGTATTATTCTCATCGGGATCAGGCTTAGGTGCTTCAGGACAAGCAAATTATGCTTCAGCTAAAGAAGGTATGGTAGGATTTGTAAGAGCAATTTCTAGAGAATTATCTTTATTCGGTATTACTGCAAATGCAGTATATCCTGGTGGTAATACACGTATGGCTCAATCAGTACCTCAATCTACCAGAGACCTTAGAAAAGATTTATCTGATCAAGCTCACGGAGGAACTGAAGATGACGGTTCGACAGAATTAAGTTATTGGGATTTTCCTGAGGAATATATGGATCCAGCTAATAATGCTCCAAAAGCTGCATACCTATGTACTGAAGCAGCAGGTAATATCACTGGACAAGTTATAGGAACTAATGGATGGCCATTGGATTTATATTCCCCTCGACAAGTAATCAGAAGCATTCATAAAAATGGAAGATGGACATTAAAAGAACTAGAAGATTTAATCCCATTTACTTTATCAAATGGATTAATCAATCCTGTCCCTCCTCAAAAAAAATAAAAATGTATTAAAACTTGAATAGGAACATAATATGAATTGGTTAGATATAATAATTTTAATAGTACTTATAAGTTCAGCAGTTTTCGGTATGAGAACTGGCATAATTACTGCACTAATAATGACAATTGGAGGGTTTGTAGGATGGTTAATAGCAGGACAATTAGCTGATGACTTAGGATCTACATTTTCAGATTCAGTGTCTTCAGACACTTTAGTTACTGTAGTTTCATATATAATAATTATTTCTGCAGGACTAATGGTTGGAAGCTGGATAGCTAAAATTGTACGGCCTATTCTATCTGTAGCAACTTTAGGTATATCTTCATTAATAGATTCTTTAGGAGGTATTACTTTAGGATTATTAATTGGTATAGTTATTTCCTCATCAATCATAATTTTTTCAGCTAGGTTTGCATATGACTTTGAAAATATTGATAATGATACTGTAACTAGTATTGCTGATCAAATTGACGTCAAAACTGTTCGATTAGGTTTGCAAAATAGACTTGTAGATTCAACTTCTGTTGACATATTCCTTGGAACTATACATAAACTACCAGCAAACTCCCTTGGATTTATCCCTTCTGATTTTCAAATATCTATAGAACTTCTTGAAGATGCTAAAGAAGAAGAAGAAGAAGAAGAAGAGGATAACGATGATGATGAATAAAATATTAATGAATTAAATTCCAAAGAAATAATAACAAATTATAATTAACCTTTTTAATTTGTTATTATAGCCAGTTCTTTAAATCCTATTTCTTCTTTAATTTTAAAAATGGAAGAGCCAACATTAAAGACTCTAAAACTAGTCTAGAATTTAAGTTCTTTTTTAAATTCAATTCACATTCTTGAATTGATTTTAAAAAAGAATGAATAATATCATTACTAATTAATTTTGAAATGCTCTTTAATGATTCTAACCTAGATATATTTACTATTAATTCATGTGCATTTGATTTCATGTAAATAATATCCTTCCAAAATTCTAGCCATAGTTCTATTTCAGAATATACAACACCTTTATTTTTAGAAAATTCTTCTGAAAGTTCTTTTGCATAGTCAAACCTATATATATCATCTGCAAATAATAATTTCTCAATAATATTTAACCTATTATCGCGTTCTATTATTATATTTGGATCATTATAAGCTCTAATAGCCCAACCTAATAACCCTTTAGAAATCCTACTAATATCTGATGCACTTTCTATAGAAATATCGTAATGATTAACTAAATATTTTTCTATTATACTATTCTGAATTGGACGTAATTCAATGTTTTTACATCTAGACGAAACTGTAGAAATTATTAAATTGTTATCAATAGTCAATAAAATAAATACTACTTGCTCAGGAGGTTCTTCTAATAATTTCAATAAAGCATTAGAAGCTTCAATACTCAAATTTTCTGCTCCATTAATTATATAAACTCGATATTTACCTTCGAATGGTTTTAAATTTGATTCTGATTGAATTTCCCTAATTGACTCAATAGATATAACTGTATTATTTAAGCCATTTTGATCATAATCTCCTATTATTTTTATATCAGAATGATTATTATCAAATATTCTTTTACACTGAATACAAGAATCACAAGATTCTAAATTGGATATACAATTTAAAGATGCAGCAATATCCAAAGCTAATGTCATTTTACCAACATGCCTATACCCAGATAAAATATATGCATGAGAAAACAAATCATTAGTAAAACTATTTTCTAATAGTTTCATAGTTTGATTATGAGTAATTATTCTCCACATTAAAAAATAAATCCACTATTTACTTATTCAAAATAAAATTAACGATTATATATGTCATCATATCTTTTAATATCATCTTCACCTAAGTAATCACCAGATTGCACTTCAATAATCTCTAAAAATTTAGAGCTAGCATTTTCTAATCTATGCTTAACTCCAATTTGAACATATGTTGATTCATTTTCTTTTAATAAAAATTGATTTTCACCTATTGTAACTCTAGCAATCCCTGAAACAACTACCCAATGCTCAGCTCTATGATCATGTACTTGTAAGGATAATGAAGCACCTGGATTAACAATTAATTTTTTTACCTGGAACCCTTTACCAGAATCCAAAATCTCATAATTACCCCACGGACGATGAACCTTTCTATGGGTCTGATATTCAGGTCTATGATCGATCTTTAAATCTCTTACAAGTTTCTTTACCTCTTCATCTTCTCCTCTATTTGTAATTAAAACTGCATCAGAAGTTTCAATAATAGTCACATTTTCTAATCCTAATACTGCTACCATTCTATCATTTGAAAATAATAAGGAATTTTTAACATCAATAGATTGAATATCCCCAATTTGAACATTTCCGTTTATATCTTTATCTCTTATATCCCACAAAGCTGACCATGAACCTAAATCAGACCAAGTAAAATTAAAGGGCAAAACAAAACTATTAGATTTACCATGAATATCTAAATTTTCCATAACAGCATAATCAATAGAATCTTCAGGACATTTTTCCAAAAGACTTATTTCAGGTCTTAAAAAATCTCCATCCTTTTCAGCTTTATCATATGCTTCACTGCATATATTAAAAATATCTGGTTGGTATTCCTTAATCGCATTTAACCAAACTGATGCTTTCAACATGAAAATACCACTATTCCATAAATATTGCCCTGATTCAATTAATTTTTTAGCAATTAATAAATCTGGTTTCTCTATAAACCCGTTTATACCATATCCAATTGACTCTTTTTCTATATTTATTGAATCACCTAATTCAATATACCCATAAGAATTATTTGCAACTTTTGGTTCTATTCCAAACATCACAATATTATCTTCTTCTGCAAGAATTTTGCCTGAATTAATAATTCTATGAAATTCAGAGTTGTCTCCTATTAAATGATCAGCTGGTAATACTAACATTACAGTATCTAAATTATTATTTCTTGATATGTCTAATGCTGCTAAAGTTAAAGCTGGAGCTGTGTTTCTAGCAATCCCCTCTAATATTATTGAATTAGTTGTATGTTTTAAATTTCTCAATTGCTCAAGTACTAAAAATCTATGTGATTCATTGCAAACAATAATTGGATCAGTAATATTATCCATTTGGTCTAATCTAGATAGAGTTAATTGAAACATTGAATTTTCACCAAGCAAATTTAAAAACTGCTTTGGATAAAATTCTCTAGATAGTGGCCAAAGTCGAGTACCAGAACCACCTGACAATATTACTGGTTGCAATGACACAAAAACCCTCTTTTTAATAATTAATAAATCTAAAAATAAAACAGTTACTCTAAATCTAAATTTCTACTTATGAGAACTAGCTATTTTTTGGAGTGTATATTGAATCTTTTCGTAAGTTTTTTGTGTAATTTTCTTTATCAGATGATCCAAACATCCGTCTAGTTACAATCCCTGCAGCTATAGCGGATACCAAACCTAAGGGTAATGTTTTCATAAATTGTCTTCTAGTAAAACCTTTATTAATACCAAAATTAAACTGCATATTAAAGCCTTCCAAGTATATAATATTTCAACTATATTAGAAGATTATATACTTTATTCCTATTTTAAATCAATGTAAAAATACAATGAAATCAGTTAAAACATATTTATTCCAAAATCACAAGTTATAGAAATTAATACGCATTTAATCAACTTCCCAGTTAAGACAACAAATAAAAATCTAAAAATTGAAAATTTAAGAATACCTGCAGATATTCCTACAACATCAAATAAAGGATTAGGAATTAAGGAAAATAAAAATATTATGAGATAGCCTCTATTTTTCATCAACGAATGTAATTTTAAATATAATCTCTTCTTCTCTATAATGTAAGATCCAAAAACTCCTAATATAAATCCTGATAACTCTCCTATAGTTTCAGCAATACCAGCTATAATTCCTAATAATATTGGATTTAAAAGTGCACTTAATCCACACATAGAAATCAAACCAGGGACTGGTAGTACCATTGATACACTACCTAGAAAGCTAAGCATAAATACGCCATAATATCCAGCTATATCAGTAACTGATAAAAATCTAGGTAAAATAGCTAATCCTGCAACAAGAAAACCAATAATCCCTAGAATTATTAACTTATACATATTTGGCAATTTATTATCAAGCAATTTATTCACTCACAATAATTTTATATAATATTGACACAATTTAAGTCCAATGGGAAACTAATTACAATGCTAATTTTAAAAAATATTGTAATAAAAATTGATTATAGATCTCCATACTCACACTTATCCAACTTCTGATGACAGTAGACTTACTCCAGACGAATTGATTTCTGAAGCAAAACGAATTGGCCTCGATGGAATATGTATTACAGATCATGATGGCTTCTGGAAACCAAAAGATATAGAAAAACTAGCAGATAAATATAAATTCACTGTATTGCCGGGCTGTGAAGTAACTACAGAAGAAGGACATTTATTAGTTTACGGACTCAAAAAATATATATTTGGTATGCATAAAGCATCATTTGTAAAAAAATTAATCGACAAAGAAAACGGCGCAATTGTAGTTGCTCACCCATATAGAAGAAATTATTCAGAATATAGAGATATAAATGAGGTAAATTATAAAAAAATGCTTAATAAAGCTTCTAAAAATCCAGTATTCAAATTATCTGATGCAATTGAAGAATTCAATGGTAAAGGATCAAAAAAAGAAAATAAATTCTCATCAGACTTAACTAAAAAATTAAAAATGAATGGGACTGGAGCAAGCGATGCACATCAGATTGAACACATTGGAACATTTGCTACAGAATTTTTTAACCCAATTCAAAATATTAAAGATTTAATTAGAGAGATCAAGTCAGGTAATTTTCGCTCAGTTAAATTAAAATAAATATTAAACTCTTAATCCAGAAATAAATATTTCTAAAGCAAATTCTTCATCAATATTGCTAGTCTTAAGTAAATAATCAAGATCAACTAATTTAGAATGAATTTTGATGAGTCTATGTTTATCAATTTTACTATTTTGTTCTAAAAGTTTTTTTAATGGATAACTTGTTAATGACAATAAAGAACCTATTTTTGACTCATTATAACCAATATTATAATAATGCTTTGCAAATATTATTAATCTAAGCTGTCTAGCAATCATAGTAATAATATAAGAAGCTCTTCTTCCATTGACTAACAAGTCTTTAATATGTCTTAACGCTATACCTTCCTTATTATCTAATAAAGCATCAATTGCATGAAAAATATTTGCATCTTTTGCATTAGATACTATTTCTTCAACATCTCTTTCACTAATATTACTACTATACAAACTAAGTTTATCTAATTCAGTATCTATAATTCTCAAGTTTACTCCCACTGAATCAGCTATAGCTTTTGCAACTTTGAAATCTATATCAATACCTTTAAAATCTGCACGTTTGATAATCCAATCAGGTAATTCTCTTATACTGGGAGCTCTAAAATTCTTGACTTGAAATTCATTTAATAATTTTTCAAAAAATTTATTTTTATTAAACTTAATTGATTCTTCTATATTGATCAATTCAGTCGTTTCGGGAAGGCTTTTCAAATATTCAGGTAAATTATCCCAAGAAGTTGCTGCTTTGTTTTTAGTATTGACTCTATTATTTATCCTTACTTTATCTAAATATGAAATCAAATTCTTTACTATAACAATCCTTTTATTAACCATAAATGGAATAGCAGAACAAGATAAAACAAAATCATCATAAGAGATTTTTAAAATATCCAGTTTAGTAACATTAACCTCTGTAAGTTCTTTTGGCTCTATGCTATCTATAATATCTAATACAGCTAGATGTAAAGATATATGATCTTCACCATAAAATAAATTTTTCATATTAAATTTCCATTGATCCCAAAATAAATATATAATAAATAAAAACTGTTAGCTAAGTAACAAAGATGCATATTTTAATTAATTTACTAAGATTACTACCATTTTTATTAAATATTGTAAAAATGCCTAAACTAATATACCAGCTCATGGCTAATCCAGGAGTTCCTATGAAATTTAAACTCCTAATTCCTGGGGCATTAATATATTTAATATCACCTATAGACTTAATCAGAGACTTTATACCAATAATAGGACACTTTGATGATATATTAATTATAATAGCTGCTATAACGTTTTTTATAGGTCAAGCATCAAAAAGCATATTATTAGAATCTAATAAAAAAAACAAAACTGAAAAAGAAAAAAAGTCAGTAATAGTAAATGAATATAAAATCATAGACAATGAAGATGAAGAAATAAGAGAATAATTTGAAATCTTTATCCGAATATAAAAAAACAAGTCAAAAAGGAAAAGATTACATCTTGAATGATGAAGATGTAATGCATGTATTATTTAATATATGATTAAAGATAACTTTGTAATCCCAAATGGTATATCTTTATATATTCATATACCTTTTTGTCATACCAAATGTTTTTATTGTGACTTCAATACATATACAAAATTAGAATCATTAATTCCTTCATATATTAAAGCACTAAAATCAGAACTTGATCTTTGGTCAAACCACTTGCACAAATCAGAAATCAAATCTATATTTATTGGCGGAGGAACTCCATCATATATTCCTGCAAATTACATTAAAGAATTATTAAATACAATCTTTTCCAAATTCAATGTTAGAGAATCTTCAGAAATCACTTTAGAATCAAATCCTAACGACTTATCAAAAAAAAAATTAAATACTTATAAAAAGTCAGGCATCAATAGAATAAGTATGGGAGTTCAATCTTTCGATGACTCACTTTTACAAGATCTAGGAAGAAGGCATTCTCAACAAAATGCTATAGATGCATACTATATAGCTAAGGAAGCCGGATTTGAAAATATAAGTCTTGATCTAATGTATGGCCTACCTAAGCAAAATATAAAACAATGGATAGATACACTATCTAAATTATTAACTTTAAAGCCTTTACATGTTTCAATGTACGGATTGACACTTGAAGAAGGCACTCCAATGCATCAATGGGTAAAAGATGGACAATTAATCAAACCTAATGATGATATAGCTGCAGACATGTATATAAAAGCTGTAGACATAATGTGTGAAAATCAATATTTACAATATGAAATATCTAATTGGGCTATACCTGGCTTTGAGAGTAAACACAATTTAAATTATTGGAATAATAATGCATATTTAGGAATAGGGCCAGGCGCTCATTCATATATTCCTCCATATAGATTTAGCAATATTAAATCACCTAGAGAATATACTAAATATCTAAATAACATAAAAACAAAAGAATTTGATAATATTTCTTTAACTAAAGAAAATTTAAAATTCATAGATATATATGAAAAAATAGATAAGTCTTTAGAAATATCTGAAACAATAATGTTAGGACTGAGGCTAAATTCAGGTATTAAAATCAAACGATTTATAGACCGATTTGCAATTAACCCTTTGGATCTATATTCAAGCACATTTAACGAATTAAAAAAGAATAAATTATTAGAATTTTCTAACTCATATATTAAATTAACCCCTAAGGGTCGTTTACTATCTAATGAAGTATTCTTAAAATTCTTTTAAAAACTCTTAAATAGGCGGTTATTAAGAACATTATTTAGATAAATATATATTTAGGCTTAATTATGTTGTTAGTAAATATTATGATATAATCTTATTTTAAATATTAATTATAATTTGATATATTTTATTAGGATTCAAACATGAAAGTTGTATTCTTAGAGGACGTCCAAGGTGTAGCAAACGGCGGAGAAATAAAAGAAGTAAAGAATGGTTTTGCAAGAAATTTCTTGATACCTAAAAAACTTGCTGTACCAGCTAATCGTAATTCAATGCAAAGAGTTCAAAAATTAGCTAAAGAAGCTGAAGAAAAGCGAATTAAGGTCATTGCTAATTTCAAAGCCTTAACTAATGAATTAGATGGAATGCAAATATCCATTGAAAGTAGAGCCGGAGCAAATGGCAAATTGTTTGGTTCAGTAACTGATACTATAATTGCTCAAAAATTATCTGAATTAACTGAAAAAGATATTCATCGTAGAATGATACAAACAAAAGATGCAATTAGAGAAACGGGAATATATGACATTATTTTAAATTTGTACCCCGAACTAACTGCTACAATAAAACTGCTTGTACATGCTACTGGGACAGAACCAATTTGGGAAGAGGATTCTGAGCCCCAAGATTCTGAGCCCCAAGATTCTGAAAAAGCATCTTAAGATAATTATAATATTAAAATAAATAATATCTTCAAAAAGAATTAAACATATATATTTCAGTTGAAAATATAGTATTATTTTTCAGATTACTATTTTATAATGTTTATCCTTTAGTAGTTATAAATATATAAGACATATCTATTTTCTGATTGGATTTTTATACACAATGTATACAGACAGACTTTTACCTCACGATATAGAAGCAGAAGAATCCTTAATTGGATCTATTTTAATAGACGCAGAATCAATTACTAAGATTAGTCATTTTCTTAAAACCGAAGACATTTATAGTGAAAAAATAAGATGGTGCTTTCAAGCATGTATATCACTTTTAGAAAGAATGGAAGGTATTAATCAAGTATCTCTAGCTCACGAATTATCTCTTCAAGACAAACTAGAAAATATAGGCGGAATAGATTACTTAAATCATTTAGTTAATATAGTTCCAACATCTGTTCATATTGAAGAATATGCAAGGATAATTCACAGAACTTCAATAATGAGACGTATTGTACAAGCAGGAAGCCAAATCACAAATATTGGTTTCAGTAGTCAATCAGACACAAACCAAGCTTTAAGTGAGGCTGAAGAATCTATATATAAAATCAGAACAGATCGAGCTTCAAGAGACTTCGAACATATAAGAGAAGTATTAGATACATACTTACAAGAAAGTTCAGCAATGCAAGACAATACATCTGACCGTCTTGCTCCAATATCAACTGGATTTATAGATATAGACAAATTAATTGGTGGAGGGTTACAACGTTCAGACATGGTAGTACTAGCTGCAAGACCGAGTTTAGGTAAAAGCAGTCTTGTTTTCAATATTGCTAAGCATGCTGCGATTAATGGTTCTTCAGTAGGTATATTTAGTTTAGAGATGAGTAATGAACAAATTGTTTTAAGACTACTATCAAGCGAATCAGATGTAGACACCCATCGCTTAAGAGTAGGTTTAATTAATGAAAATGAAGAACGTAGAATACTTGATGCCATTGGAGAACTTTCAGATCTACCTATATACATAGACGATACTCCAATTCAAAACATAATGGAAATAAGAAGTAAAGCAAAAAGATTACAAGCTGAACATGGTCTTGATTTAATAATCGTTGACTATTTGCAATTACTATCTGGGAACTCAAATGGATGGAGATCTGAAAATAGAGTTCAAGAGATGGGAGAAATATCAAGATCCTTAAAAGGTGTTGCCAGAGATCTAGATATACCTGTATTAGCTTGCTCTCAATTAAGTAGAGCAGTAGAGCAAAGGCCAAACCATAGACCTGTATTATCAGATTTAAGAGAAAGTGGTAGCATAGAACAAGATGCCGATATTGTAGCTTTTATATATAGAGAAGATCATTATACAACACGAGAAGAATGGGAAAGTAAAAACCCAACAAAACCTTATCCTGAAAATATAGCAGAAATCATTGTGGCAAAACACCGGAATGGGCCGCTTGCTACAATCCCTCTTTATTTTAGAGGATCAATGGTGAGATTCGAAAACCTCACTGCTGAAAATTTAAAAACATAATTTTTTGAGGAGAAAAAATGGAAAAATTTGGTGAAATACTTTCAAATATGCCAATTGATCCAAGTTTGAAGGTAAAAAAATCTAAATTAGAAAAATCCCAAAATGAATTATCTAATGAATGCATTATCTGCGAAGGAAGAGGATGGATTTCATTAGATAAACCAATCGGTGATCCAAATTTCGGACAAATTAACCCTTGCAAGTGCCGTGAAGAAAATATAGATTCTGAAAAAAAGTCTCAATTATTAAGATACAGTAACCTAGGCCATCTATCTAGATTTACATTTAAAACCCTGAATACCCAGGGCTTAAGTAAAGATAGAAGTGAACAAGAAGCATACGAAAAATCATTCGAAATTATAAAAAATTACTCTGAAAACCCAAATGGTTGGTTAATTATCTCAGGAGATCATGGATCTGGAAAAACACATATAGCAGCAGCTTTAACTTCAGAATGCATAAAAAATAATACCCCCGCATTTTTCATATACGTTCCTGACTTATTAGACCATTTAAGGTCAACTTTTTCTCCCGCAAGTGAAATTACATTTAGTGATATGTTTGAATTAGTTTTAGAAACCCCTGTTCTTGTATTAGATGGATTAGGAACACAAAATTCTAGTTCATGGGCTCAGGAAAAATTAGATCAAATATTAAACCATCGATATAACACTCAACTTGCAACCATTATAACTACATCTAATCCTATATCAGAATTAGATTCTCAAATAAGAAGTAAAATAAATAACTTAGATTTATGTAAAACTGTAATATTAAAACCTTGGGATATTTCTAAAAACTTAAGACAAGGTAACATAGATCCTGAATTATTTAAAAGAATGAATTTTAAATCATTTAACTTTAGAGGCAATAATCCAAGAGCTCATGAAGCTATAAGCTTAGAAATGGCTTTTAAGGCAGCCAAAGAATTTGCTCAAGATCCTCATGGATGGTTAACTTTGTTTGGAAATACTGGAGTAGGAAAAACTCATTTAGCAATATCTATTGCTGAATTTAGAAAACAAAAAAACCAATTTACGTATTTTGCCTTTGTACCTGATTTACTTGACCATTTAAGAAATACTTTTGCCCCAGATAGCAAACTAGCATATGACACCGTTTTTGATTCAGTTAAAAACTCAGAACTATTAATATTAGACGACTTAGGAAGGGAACGAAGTAGTCCTTGGGCAGAGGAAAAATTATTTCAAATAATCGCTCATAGGCATAATGGAAGAATGCCAACTATAATTACTACAATGATAGATTTTACAGAAGACGGGCCTTTACAGCATATAAGATCTAGAGTTAGAGATCCTTGGGTAGGGTCTTGCCTAAGAATAGAAGCTCCAGATTATAGATCTAAATACATTGGAAAATACTAATTGTGGTAGCGCGTACGGGATTCGAACCCGTGATCTCCGCCTTGAGAGAGCGGTGTCCTAGGCCACTAGACGAACGCGCCAAATGCTGACACTGGGGATCGAGGATTCGAACCTCGGCTTACAGATCCAGAGTCTGTTGTCCTACCACTAGACCAATCCCCATAGAATTATTAGTATAGCAAAAAACATATTTATTAATAGTTAATTTTAAATAATTTGCCATTAGGATAATTTACTATTAATAGAAGACATTTTTATTGCAGCAATGCCACAATCATACCCTTTATTTCCATATTTACCACCAGATCTATCAATAGCTTGCTGAAGATTATCTGTAGTAAGAATACCAAAAATAATAGGAACTCCAGTTTCTAATGATACTTTAGAAATACCGCCCGCAGACTCTGAAGCTACAAAATCATAATGTCCTGTCTCACCTCTAATCACAGCTCCAAGGCAAATCAAAACATCATATTCATTTTTATTAGCTAACCTAAGTGAAACTAAAGGAACCTCAAAAGCTCCCGGCACTTTTACAATAAAAATATTTTTTTCATTAACATTACAGTCATTCAAAGCTTTTAAAGTACCCTTAAGTAAATTAGTACTTATAACTTCATTAAATTCTGAAACAATTATTCCGACTCTGCTAGCTGAACCATCAATATGCCCTTCCAAAACATTATTCATAGAATAAAATCCTTAAATATTATTTAAATAAAGTATCTAATTTATGGCCCAATCTGCTAGATTTAGCAGTCAAATATTTTTTATTCTCTTTATTTACATCTACAACTATTGGAACTACTTTTTCTAACTTTAAACCAAAACTTTCCAATCCAACAACCTTTTTAGGATTATTAGTAAGTAAATTAAATTTAACAACTCCTAAATCAGCTAAAATTTGAGCACCAGTTCCAAAATGTCTAAGATCTTCCTTGAAACCTAATTCGACATTAGCATCAACCGTATCTAACAATTCTTCATCTTGAAGAGCATATGCTTTAAGTTTATTGTGAAGACCTATTCCTCTTCCTTCTTGCCTCATATAAACCAAAACACCTGAATCAGAATCTGCTATTTTCTGCATTGCTAATCTCATTTGATCTCCACAATCACACCTAATACTTCCAAATACATCTCCTGTTACACACTCACTATGTACTCGAACTAGAGCAGGTTTATCTGGATTAATATTCCCTTTTACGAATGCAACATGTTCTCCACTGTCAACTAAACTTTTATAAGATAAGGCTTTAAATTCTCCATATTGAGTTGGAATTCTTGCCTCACCAAGTCTTTCAATAACAATTTCATTATTTCTCCTATATGAAATAATATCTGCTACACTTACTATACTTAAATCATATTTTTCTGCTAATGTTTCCAAATCTGCAGTCCTAGCCATAGATCCAGAATCGGCCATGATTTCGCATATAACACCAGCTGGATACATCCCAGCTGCATTTACTAAATCAACAATTGCTTCTGTATGCCCTGCCCTAACTAATACTCCACCAGGTTCATACCTAAGTGGAAAAATATGACCAGGACGGCCAAAATCAGAAGGTTTCGAATTTTTATCAATTAAATGCTTAATTGTAGATGCCCTATCAAAAGCTGAAATACCTGTAGTCACACCTCTTTTCATTGAGTCCACAGATACAGTGAAAGCTGTTCTTAATTGAGATGTATTGTCATTTACCATAGGAGGGATACTTAATTCATCGAGTCTTTCACCTAACATAGGCATGCAAACTAAACCTCTAGCATGAGTTGCCATAAAATTTATCACATCAGGCGTAACCTTCTCTGCTGCAATAGCAATATCACCTTCATTTTCTCTACCCTGGTCATCAACTATGATAACCATTTTGCCTTCTTTAAGTTCCTCTATAGCTTTATGGACATTAGTGAGCAATTAAATACCTTCCAAAAATTCTATTATCTATATTAAATCAATTTTTCAACATATTTAGCAAGAATATCAGTTTCTAAATTAACTATGTCTTTAACCTTACGATGGTTCATTAGTGTATTTTCCCATGTATAAGGTACAATGGTAACACTAAAATCTTTATTTTTACAATCTACAACAGTAAGACTAATCCCATCTATGGCAATAAAACCTTTTTCAACAATATATTTCATAATAGTAGAAGAAGTTTCTATTCCTACCATATAAGCATTTTTATTTTTTTCAATATATTTTACAGTACCAACACCTTCAACATGACCTTGAACAAAATGGCCACCTAGCCTACTCTCAACAGAAAGAGATCTTTCTAAATTAACATATGAGCCATTGCTTAACTTTGATAGATTACTTCTTTTCATAGTTTCAGGGACAACATCTACTAAAAAACTTTTTTCAGTTAAATTAGTCACTGTTAAACAGACACCATTTACAGATATGCTATCACTAATACTTAATGATTCTGTAACAACTGATGAATTTATTTCTAATACTCCATCATTATAATTCTCTACAATGCCAACCTCTTCTACTATTCCAGTAAACATCTAACTCCTTACAATATATCCAGATATCAATACATCATCATTAATCTGATTAACTTTAACATCTTTTAACGAACTAGAATTTTCTATAAAATCAATGCCTTTGTTAACCACTGGAGATTTAGACTTAATCCCTCCAATTATTTTTGGGGATACAAATGCAACAACCTTATCAATTAAATGATCCTCAAACAAAGAACCTAAAAGAATGCTGCCTCCTTCGACTAAAACAGATGTAATATTCCTATCGCCAAGATATTTAGAAGTATTAACTAAATCAACCTTATCATTTTTACCAGGAATACTTACAACTTTAGCTCCATTTCTGCTTAGAGCATCACATGCTTCTTTATTAGCATTCGCAACAATAATTAATGTCTCGCCATCTTGTTTTAAAATTTTTGAATTTAGAGGAGTTCGTGCATTAGAATCAATTATTATCCTTATTGGTTGATTAAGATTGTTGTTTAATTCATTTCGATTTGATAAAAGAGGATTGTCATTTAATATTGTATTTATACCAACCATCACAGCATCTGAGTTTGCCCTCATAGAATGAACATACATTCTAGAATCTAGACTGGAAATCCATTTAGATTTTCCTGTATCTGTTGTTATTTTACCATCTAAGGACATAGCATATTTTGCAGTCATAAAAGGAATTTTATAATTAATAAATTTTGAATAAGCTTCAATAATTTCTTTAGCTTCAGATGATTTGTCACCCAGCTCCACTTCTATTCCTGAATCTCTTAACTTAGATATTCCTTCTCCATTAACTATAGGATTAGGATCTAAAATAGAATATATAACTTTAGAAATACCCGATTTAATTATGGCATCTACACATGGAGGGGTCCTTCCCACATTAGAACACGGCTCTAATGTGGTATATAAAGTAGACCCTATAACATTCTCTTTAGCTTCGTTAATAGCAATAATTTCAGCGTGAGAACTACCAGGGATTTGAGTTTGTCCTTCCCCAATAATTGTGCCATCTTTAACTAAAACTGCTCCCACAGATGGATTAGGACTAACACAATTTATATTGTCTTTTGCTAGTTTAATAGCACGATCCATATAAGACATATGCTAACCTCATCATGCAAAATCTTTAAATATTTGACTTCCCATAGCTCCAGTTTGGCCTTGATATTTACTATTCAAATTTTCAGAACCATAAGGGTTATCAACTTTTGTAGTAAGCCTTAAGTAAGATAATTGTCCAATTTTCATATCTTTATAAAGAGTTACTGGTAAGTTAGCTACATTACTAAGTTCCAATGTTAGTCTTCCTTTCCATCCAGGATCAACATAACCAGCAGTTGAATGAATTAAGAGACCTATTCTACCTAATGAACTTTTACCCTCTAATCTTGCAACCAAGTCATCAGGTAATTCAATATTTTCCACAGTACTACCTAAAATAAACTCACCAGGATGTAATATAAACGGATTGTCTTCTTCAATTTCTACAACTTCAGTCAAACCACTTAAATCTTGACGAATATCAATATATGCTGCTTTAGAATTTCTAAATATTAAAACTTCCGAACCCAAATGAACATCAACACTTGCTGGTTGAATACAACCTTCCCCTAAAGGGTCAATTACAATTCTGCCTTTTGCAAGTTCTTCTTTAATTGTTTTATCACTAAGAACCATATGACCTCCAAAGATATCAACTAATTTAACTAAATTGTAGCAAGCATATAATATTACCACAACTCTAGATGCATATATAAAGAAATAAAGCTATAATTATACAAAAAAATAATTTTTAATTTAACTATTATGAGAGAACAAATTCGCGAATTAATTGAAACAACAATTCTTACATTGTCAATTTTTGCAGTACTTCAATTTAGTATACAAAATTACCTAGTACAAGGCCCAAGTATGGTTCCGACTTTAAACGAAGGTGAACGATTATTCGTAAATAAATTAATATATAAAAGATTTCCGTCTTTAGAATTATCAAAAAATTCTCCTTTTATAACTAGATCGGAAGACAAATACATATACCTTTTTAATCCTCCAAAAAAAGGTGAAATTGTTGTTTTCAAATCACCCAATATTACTTCTATAAAAATTGTTAAACGTGCTATTGGTTTACCAGGAGATGAAATATCTATAAATAATGGAACTGTTAATGTAAACAACACTCCTATTGATGAACCATATGTAACTAACCTTGGAAATTCAAATATACCTAACTTTAAAGTGCCTCCAAATCATTTATTCGTATTAGGAGATAACAGGCTGCAAAGTGATGATTCTAGAAGCTGGGGCCTACTAAATAGTAAAAATATAATAGGAAGAGTTTTTATAATTTATTGGCCTTTAAATAATTTTAAGCTATTTTAGCATTCCACCTTTTAACTAATAATGATAAAGTAATATAGTTAAAAAATTGAATTTTGGGCCGGTAGCTCAGTTGGTAGAGCACCTGACTTTTAATCAGGGTGTCCTGGGTTCGAATCCCAGTCGGCCCATACTTTTAATTTTTTAAATATTTTTCTTGTTTATATCATTAATTCTAACAACTATAAAACAAATCAATAAAGCACCTATAATAGATGTTAATCTTATTGCATTAGTAACTCCAATATATTCAGATAAAATTCCCATTATTAATGCTCCAACTATTTGAAATCCAATAACAAAATTCCCTATACCTAATATTCTTCCTTGGATATTAATTGGAACAACGCGTAATATAATATTTTCGAACATTATTGCAAAAGATGAAAACCCAAACCCCGTTATAACAATTAATATAGCAGCAAGAAGAAAATTGTTTGACAAAGAAAAGAAAAATATCCCCATACACATAACCAAGGCCCCAAAATAAAAAAGCCTTCCAAGACTTTTTATTTGCTTCATTATCATAATATTAAAAAAACCTAACATAGACCCCATGCCTTCACACGACATCAAAACACCTGTTAACCCTGCTCCAACTTCAAATTTTTTAGTCGCAACAATAGAAATCATTTGAAAATATGATGAAGCAAATAAATGTATAACAATTGTTATTAACATAACAGCAAGAAGAATTCGTTCATTAAAAAAATAATCTACACTAGTTTTAATGTCAGATATAAATGTGTTCCTATAAGAATTAACTGAAGGCTTCAAAGAAACAGGAATATTAACTAAAAATAAAGAAAAAACTGTGAATATATGAATAAATAAAATAGGAGTATAAGAATATTTCAAACCAATTAACGAGATTATAAATCCGCCCAATAAAGGACCCAGCATTCTACTAGATTGTATAGTAAAACCTATTAATGCAAGAGCTCTAGTTAAAGAACCAGAGTCTAACAGTTCTCTAACTGCCAAACTCTTTGAAGGCTTTTCAATAACATAAATTAACCCATTAAAAAACACAACTAAATATGCACTTAAATAAGGGATATTACCTTTATTATAAAAAATCAAAAATAATATGCATGAAGAACAAAATAAAAGAAATTGGGTGACGATTAAAATATGTTTCCTTTTAAATCTATCTGCCAATACTCCACCCCAAGTACCAAAAGCGATATAAGGCAAAAAAGCACATACACCTACGAAAGCAACTGAAAAAGCTGAGTCACTATCTTCCAAAATAACCCAAATTAAAATAGTATATTGTGAAAATCTAGAAATCTGTGCAGCAAAATAATTGCTAATAAGAATTAAGAAATATTTATTTTTTAACATTAGCAAATATTAACATAAAAAAATCTAGGTTAAAGTAGTTGATTTTAATTAAATAGTTATGAAACTTATACAAAGTTTAGTTGTCGCCAAGCTTCATAAGAAATAATAGCTACAGTGTTAGAAACATTCATGCTTCTATTAAATGGCTTCATAGGAATTTTAATTAATCTATCTATAGTTAACCAATCTAATATGTCTTTAGGTAATCCAGCATCCTCAGAGCCAAATAAAATAGAATGATTTAAAGTATAATTAATATCAGTATAAATACGCTTACCATGTATAGAAGATGCAAGTATATTTCTATATGGAAATTTTTCCAAATATGCACATAGGTTTTCATGTAAATATACATTTGTTAAATCAGAATAATCTAATGCAGCACGTTTTAATTGACGTGCTTCGAATGAGAAACCTAACGGTTTAATTAAATGCAATTCAGCCCCAACATTAGCACATAATCTAATAATATTGCCAGTATTATATGCAATCTTAGGATTATGTAAAACAATATGTAAATTTTTATTCATTAATATTACCAATAAAGTATTAAGAAATTATTATATAATAATTTCATTAAAAAACCTTTATTATTAATTTATATATGTACTTAATAACACTTTCGATAATATTTACTACTTTACTTTTAACTGCGAATATCACTGCAGTTAAAATTATAGCCGTTGGATCAAACGGTATAGATGCAGGGATAATTGCATATCCTCTTACATTTCTAATATCAGATGTATTATCTGAAGTATACGGAAGAAAAACAACCACCAAGATTATCTGGATCGGGTTTTTTGCAAACTTACTTATGATTACAATGTTATTTATTGCTGGACTATTGCCTTCTGCAAGTTTTTGGAATGAACAAGACTCTTATAATAAAATACTTGGATCTGTACCTAGAATTGTATTTGCATCAATGATTGCTTATTTAGTTAGCCAAAATCACGATGTTATAGCTTTTGAAATATGGAAAAAAATTACTAAAGGTAAGTTTTTGTGGCTAAGAAATAACGCTTCTACTATAATATCTCAAGGAATTGATACTTTTTTATTTGTTTTTATTGCATTTACAGGAGTGTATTCAACAAATGAAATGTGGAATATGATTTGGATAACTTACTTAATTAAAATAGGCGTAGCTTTTGTTGATACTCCTTTTGTATACCTTTTAGTAAAATTTATTAAACCAAATAATATTAATTAACGAAATGACTCTTTACGTTTTTCTAAAGACTGTAACTTAGCATCTGCCTCTTCTTGAGCAATTTCTCCTGCTTTAACAGCTTTATTTATTTTCTCTTTGATTTCTTCTACATCCATTTTGTTTCTTAGACCTTTACCTTTATTATCTGGACCAAGTCCATTCATGTAAGGTTTACCTTCTAGATTTTTTAGCTTAGCATATGCTTCTTCTTGAGTAATTTCTCCTGCTTTAACAGCTTTATTTATTTTCTCCTTGATTTCTTCTACATGTATTTTGCTTCTTGGACCTTTACCTTTATTATCTGGACCAAGTCCATCCACATAAGGTTTACCCTTCTTACCTTTTTTACCACGCATTCCTAAAAATTCATTAAAAGTTGGAGTTCTCTTTTTTAAGAATTTAGTACGCCATTCATTAGCCTCTTCTTCAGTAATGATTCCTGAATTTATTTTATTTTGAATTCCTAAATCTATTTTTGTTTTTTTCTCATTATAAATTTGTATAACAGCCTCATTAAAAGCATTAGTAACAATTTCTTCTTCTAATCCCAATATACTCGATACTTTAGTTATAAAATCATTTTGAACCTTGCTGTCAGACTTGCCTTGTGCAAAAACAAGTCCTCCAAAAAATAATCCTGTAATGATTAAAAATAGAAAAGGTAATAATATTAATTTCTTTTTCATTTAAAATACTCCAATAAAAGTATACTAAATATTTGCTTATTATATACTATATAACCTTCAATTAAAAAAATGGTATACAGCTTCGGATATTCTAGCTAAAGATAAATCTATATTCTTATCATCTTTAACATCTTTAGCCATAATAGCAATTGAATATGGCCCTGACTTCCCGTTAACTATACCAACATCGCATCTTACACTAGTAACCCCACCTGTCTTATGAAAAGTTTTTATATTAGAAGGTAAAAAATATGGGATAATTGTTTTTGCCTGCTGACGATACATAATATCTAATATTATATCTGATGATTTTTTGGTGAGTAGTTCTTTTTTATATATAATCTCCATGAGATTTATCATGTCATTAGGAGAAGAAACATCAGATTTATCTTCAGATAAAGCATCGGATTCTAAAACTACATCTCCCTTACTCAATTTATCTTTAACTATTTCTATAGCCTCATTAATATCCTTAGTATTTACACCATACAAGCTATATAAAAGTTCTTTACAAGTCATAGGAAGATGAGTGCTTTTTAAATTTAAATCTAATAATGTCTTATGAAGATTATCCTTACCTATAATTTTATAAATTATATCTGTTGCAGTGTTATCACTAATAATAATCATAAGTGTTGCGAGATCATATATAGTTGGATTAATACCTATAGATAAATCTTTTAATACTCCACTCCCAGGAGATTTGTCATTAACGCTAATCCTTTGCATAGGATTAATTATGCCTTTGTCTACTTGACGATAAAGCTCAAATATTAGAGGTATTTTAAGAGTACTAGCTGTAAAAAAAATATCATCAGCTTTATTATAATAATTTTTCCCCGTGTGTATATGCCGAGCTGCAACACCAACAACTGCAGGCACATCTTTAATAATTAAGTTTATATCTTTCATTTCTTATCCTAATAATTAATCTGGTAAAATTATAATACATATAACAAATTAAAGCATAATAAAATGATAATACAGCTATTCGAAGATCTAATTAATAACCCTATAAACACCCTAATATATATAGGTATATTTAGTTTTATATTATTAATTACAATAACTTTCCATGAATTTAGTCATTCATTTATTGCAAACAAATTAGGAGATAGAACTTCAAAAAACTTAGGACGTCTAACATTAAACCCAACAAAACACCTAGATCCTATGGGAACAATTATGTTGTTTTTTGTAGGATTTGGTTGGGGGAAACCTGTACCAGTAAACCCCACGAATTTGTCTCCTAATCCAAAAACAGGTTTAGGATTAGTAAGTTTATCAGGACCAGCATCAAATATATTTATAGCATTTATATCCACATTTCCAATACGATTAGGTGTAGTAGATATATCTTCAGTAAATTTAAATTATATAAACTCTTCCTTTTCAATAGGACAAATTATCGGTATAACAATATTCTTAAATTTATTACTTGCAACTTTCAATCTTTTACCTATAGCTCCTTTAGATGGATTTAAAATAGCAATTGGTATTCTTCCAAGAAAACTTGCTTATGATTTTTCAAAATTAGAAAAATATGGCCCATTAATATTATTATCACTAGTATTTATACAATTTATTATTCCAAAATTTAGTATATTACCTATGATTATATATCCTATAATGAAAATATTACTCATATTAATTATGATAGGATCATAAAATAACACTTAATTAACCATGGAAGATTAAAATACAAATGAAAATCAAAGAAATACGTGTTGTAAACGTAGACTTACCTAAACAGATACCAAAATCAAAACCATGGAGGAAATCTGCAATTAAAAGTGGAACTCAAAGAGCATTTCCTATAAATTTTTACTCTGAATTTTCTAGTAATTTTGGAAGTATACCAGGCACAAACCTTGAAGATATATTATGGGTGCAAGTAATTGCTGAAGATGGAACATATGGATTAGGAGCTTGTAATTTTGGAGGTCCTGTAGCATGGCTAATTGATTATTTTTATGCTCCTTTGTTAAAAAATAAAGATGCATTTGCGATAGAATATCTTAATGATCTTATGTGGAGAGCATCTCAATTTTTTGGCTCAACAGGAATTTCAAGTATTGCTATGTCAGGGATTGATCTTGCACTTTGGGATCTAAAAGGAAAATTACTAGATGTCCCTGTATATAGTCTAATCGGAGGTCCATGTAGAAATAAAATTAAACTATATGCTACATCTGATGACTTAGATTGGTCAAAGGAATTAGGTTTTAAAGCCTTTAAAGTCAGCAACCCAACACATTACACAATGGACCAGGAAGGCTTAAATTTAGCAGAAGAACATATAGCAAAATCAAGAGATATAGTAGGTGAAAATGCCGAATTAATGTATAACCCAGTTATGTCATTTAATAGTGAATATACTTTAAGAGTAGCTGAAAAATTACGTCCTTATAAATTAAGGTGGATTGAAGAACCTTTAATCCCAACAGATATAGATGGATTAATATTTTTAAAAAATGCTATAACATGGATCCCGTTAGCAAGCGGAGAACACCACCATGGTAGACAAGCTTTCTATCAATTAATTAAAAACCGCTCAGTAGACATTGTTCAACCCGATATACAATGGGCGGGAGGGTTAAGTGAAGTTATTAAAATATATCATATTGCTGAATCTGCAGGTATAAGTACTATACCTCATATGGGGGCAGGAACTCCATGGGGACAACATTTTGCATTATCTATGCCTGAGTCATTAATGGCAGAATACTGGATGGGGTCTGACCCAGGCATACCTTTAGATGAAATATGCCCAATACCAGGTATGCCCACTCCTAAAGATGGATATATTATCCCATCTGATGCACCAGGTTTTGGAATAGATATTCCCGAAAAATTAATACATAATTGGGATCACAGTAAAATAAAAAATATATAGATACATTAAATCACAATAAGTTGTTTGAAATAAAAATCAAACCTATTGTCTACTTTTTATCTTTATTTAAAGTCTCTGGAACAAATAAATACATCCCTAACCCTCCTACTACTCCAATCACTCCCATAAACACAGATGAAATACCCAATGTTAATATATTAGCAATTTGGCCAATTAATATAGGTGCGCTAGAGGCACTGGTGTCGCCAATCAATTTCCATATACCTAGAAATTCTCCTGAATAACCAGGCGGAGCAAGATCAGATCCTAACACCATCATTGCCCCACTTCCAAGTCCATTTCCAAACCCAATTAAAATTGATACCGCAACAAAACTCCATATATTTCCAGTAAGAGGAATTAAAAAAAGACCTAAAGCTAAAATAAAACATGTGGGAATTGACATCCATTTTCTACCACGTTTATCCATTATGTAACCAACTGGTAAAAATAAAATCATGTCTAAAGCAGAAGAAGCACCTATTACATATCCAATTTCATCTACATTCAAACCTAGATATAAACCCCACAAAGGTAATAATAGCTCCTTAGCTTTTCGCACCATCTGCAATGACATTATTGCTATTGAACCTCTAATAATTATACCTTTATTTTCTTTTATCAAAATATTTATTGACTTAGGCTTATTATTAGTATGTATATCTTTGAATTTTATACTATTTAAATTAGGTAAAATGCAAAATAAAATTAAACTAACCAATAAGCCTTGAATAACAAATACATATCCTGTTGATATATTAGCCCCAATAAGACCTCCCGCAATTGGTCCTATAAACAAGCCAATCCTATGAACTCCGCCTAAACTCGCCAAGGCTTTCCCTCTTTGGTTATTAGGTACTGTATCAGATATATAAGACATTCTAGATAAATCCCACATACTCAAACCACAGCCTGTAATAATACGTAAAATAAAAAAAATAAGAAAGCTAGAAACAAAACCTGTAATTATTGAACTGATAGACACAATGAATACACTCAATAACATAGTTTTATCATGTCCGATCTTCTTAATCATTATACCTGATGGAATATCAAATAAAGTATTCCCTATAAGAATTCCAGAAAGACCCAAGCCTACTAAAGCAATTCCTACATTCAAATCAGATATAAAGATAGGTTCAATAGGCAATAGCATACCTACACCAAATTGAACAAAAAAACTTGGAACTAATACCGAGAAAAATAATTGCTTAGAATATATTTGATTATTAGAAAAAATGTTTAAAGAATTAAAATTCAATTCAATTCTTTCTTAATGCATAAATATGAATGTTGATTAAATACTAACTTCAGCTTCATTCAAATTTAAAACCTTTAACGCATTTAACCCTAAAATTTTTCGTTTAGAATGTTCACTAATTTTAGCTGTAACAATTCTTCCCACACCAAATCTAGCATCAATTAATGGAAGGTCAGAACCATATAAAATTCTGTCATCACCAAGTTCATTAACAAAGTACTCTATTGCTCCATGATCTCCATATGAACTACAAGTTTCTAAATAGATATTGGGGCACTCAATAGCTGCCTTAACAGATTCGATTCTACCTTCTTCCATATTACCAGCATGAGCTAAAATCCAATTGATATCTGGAAACCTTTGAGCTAAGTCAACAAACAAAATCGGCCTACCATTATCATCATTCTTATGTTCTCCAGGACCATATTGTGTATGGCTTTTAACTGGTATTTTGTTTTCATTACACCATTCAAAAATAGGGTACCATGACTCATGGTTCACAGGTCTAGGATAAAATGGGGGGTAAATTTTCAATGCCTTCATATCTAATTTATTAAATGCTCTATCTAATTCAGGTATTGCTTCTTCCATATAGTGAGGAGTTACATGTGCAAAGCCTCCAAATCTTTTAGGATTTTTTTGCACAAAATCATAGACTTTGTCATTGCAATTCGATGCTTTACCATCGAAAATATAACTCACAAAAGATTTATCCACTCCTGCTGCATCAAGGTTTTTGATATACCAATCCATATCATCAATTATATTATAATTACCCATTCTTCCTACATGAGAATGAAAATCTATTACTGGAGTATTTATAATATTCATATATTTACACCTAAAATTCTTTCTAAATTTTCTGAACAAATGGCTTTTAATGTAGATTCAGAAATACCCCATCGATGCAAGCTATACAGTTGTGGCCCCATCGGTTGATAAGGAAATTTAGAACCATATAAAATACGAGTTTCCCCGACAATATTTAGTAACCTTACTAAACTATCAGAAATTGAAAATTTTGAAATTTCAACATATAAATTCGGTAATGATTTAAGCAATGGTAACGCCCAAGGCACATGAGAATAGTGAAGGTCACAAAGCACTACTTTGCTATCAGGAAACATTTTTATAGTATTATGAAATTCATCAGGATTGAAATCAGTAGCTGGTATAAAAAGAGTTAATTGTTTTTTTACAATCCATTTCATACAATCTTCAACAATCCAACTAACGAAAGGAAAATTCTGCTTAGAAGGCTCCATTCTTATAGCTTTAATATTATTAATTTCAACATTTTCTGAAAATGAATCTAAATCAAACGTTGAAGGATTACAAGTAAACTGTGGTATAAATCTAGAGATGCCTTTAATAGATTCGATTAATTTTTTATTACCATCAACTGGGTCATAGTTTACTCCATAAGGGTTATGGATTAATGCACTCTTAACTCCTACATGATCCATAGCTGATATAGTTTCTTCTGGAGTATCTACAACAAGGCGCCTTGTATGCACTCTACCCAAAGAAACATTACAATCAAAAACTGGTACTGATGATTTAAAATCTATATCTACTTTGCCCAATTCTCATCCCTTTACTAATTAAGATTAAATAATAGTTAACAAGTCTCTTGGATTATTCTCAGTAATTTGAATTATATCAGAATTACTTATTCCCATGTTTTTCAAAAATGGAATAAACTCCTCTAAAATAAAAGAATAGCCAGTTCCACCAAATTTTTTTAAATGCACTTTCTTACAAATATCTTGAGAAATTAAAATTCTATTCGCATAACCTGACTTTATCAATTCAGGAATAACTTTTGCAACTATTATTGTAGCCATATCCCAAGGTTTTGCAGAGCCATCATTACCTAAACAATCAAATTCGACATACACTCCTCTAGCCAAAGTAGAAAGAAGTTTTGAAACATCTTCGGCTAGGCGATCACAATGCCCAAATACAACTCTACCGGGGGCTACTCCTTGCTCTTCGACCATATCCAATACTCTATTATGATCTTCATATGGAGGTCCGTGAAATAACATAGATAGCCCAGAAATTTTACTTGCAATAGACGATGCTTTAATAACCTTTATTTCATTTTCTATTAATGGCTTTGCATTTACTCCAATTTCGCCAATTATACCTGGTTTTATACCTGTATTATCTATACCACAATTAATTTCGTTTAATATCTGATCTGTTAACTCTTCTATGTTTTTTTGATCAAGATTTTCCGGGTGAAATACTTTTTGATACCAACTGCAACCTAATACAATATTTAAGCCTGTAAGATCTGATATTTTTTTAATTGCCAATGGATTCCTTCCTAATCCAATGCTAGTAGGATCTACTAGGGACTTCCCTCCCATTCTCTTAAATTCTAAAACCTCTTGAATCATTGTCTGCTCTTCTTTTGGGCTCAATATATAATTATCTTGAAGAGGATAACCAGCTCTTGCATATGCTAAATTAGATAAATTTAACTTAGCATTGCAATAATCTAATTCAGATTTAGTCAAATCTTCAGGCAACTGATGGTTTTTTCTTAGATCTACATAGAAATGTTCATGAGGAAGAGTAAACCCTAAATCTTCTGGATTAATTAATCCATTAACTGTTAAAATCTTGCCTTTATTTGATTCAAAATTCATAATTTACCTTACAATACATTTAACATATTTTTAAAAAAATTGAAACTTAAAACTATAAAAATTTATTTATATCAACTAAATATCCAAAGATTTAATAAAATAAAGCAAAAAATATACCTAAAACTACTATTATCATTAAATAACTAGATTTATATTAATGCTATTAAAAACAGAAATTAAGGAGTTTCTAATGTCTCAAGACAATGAAATGCATGCTAAAATACCAAGTGTTACAGGGATTGCCCTTATACTTGGATCCATAATAGCTATAACTGGTTTCATGTTGCAACAAACTTTAGGTTTAAACCCAGATGATGCTGCTACATGGCTACAATCTTTAGGAAGCAACCAAGACGAAGCCACTATGGGTGCTTTACTAGTAACAATAGGTCTTCTTGGATGGGTTGTAGGAGTTGCAGGAATAAATTCTGCATTACAAGATACACCTGGTAAAGTATGGGCAAGTCCAGGATTTTTATTAATTTGCTTTGCAGTAATATCATGGGCTATTATTGGCCAAGCTTTAGTTCTAACAGAAATAGAATATGGTGCAAAACTTACTGGAACAGCAATGGATCAACAATTAGTAATGGCTGGAGGAGTTGCACATAGTGCTAATGTTGCAATTACAGTTCTAGGTTCAGTATCATTTGGAGCTGGTATGATATTAATAGGGCTTGCTCTATTTCATAATCATTATAGCCATGAATGGTTAACATATTTAGCCATTTTAGTTGGATTAGTTGCTATAATTGCAAGTTTAATTATTTATCCAATTAATGCTGAAATTTCTCAACTAGTAACAGGTTTCTGCTTCGGAGGTACAGTTGTATGGTCAGTTGGAATGGGTATATATAGATTAAGATAAGATCATACTAGGAAGATATTAATATAACTACTTTAAAAAAGAATAGCTAATAAATATTAGCTATTCTTTTTTTATGTAATTTTAAAATGCAAAGAGTAACAAATAATCCTATAATCAAAAGCACTCCTAATATACGAAAACTCTGTACATAATCAAAATAATAAATTAATATACCAATTAAAGTAGGCCCTAAAACCTTACCAAGGTTTTTAAGAGACCCTACTAAGCCCATACTAGTAGCTAAATTATCTTTATCAATTTGACTAGAAATTTGTGCAATTACAGCTGGAAATATTAATGCTTGAGAAATACCCATAAACACTGCTGCTATAACAAAAAATATAACTTTATCAATAATAGTTAAATAAAATAATGAAAATGCTAGTATTAATGCACCTGCAATAATAACAAATTTATATCCAATTTTATCTGCCATTCTGCCACCTAATGGATTAAAAATTAATCTCACAGCTTCTTGAATTGAAAAAAACATTCCAATTACTGCAATATTAAATCCAACACTGCTACTTGCATATATTGGCAAAAAAGCTTTTATAGCATATAAAATCATATATATAAAGGCTTCAAGTATCCCTGCTATCCAAACTGAAATATTACGACTGCCCGCCATAAAAGAAGAAATTATGTGTGAAAAAAATAAATTATGCTCAAATTCCATTTTTTTCATATCTGCAATACCAATTAATGGAATAAATGCAAGTACACTCAAAAACCCAATAATGGTAAAAACAGAAACAGGGTCCAATATTAATAGCAACCACCCTCCTAAAGCTGGCCCTACAATATACCCTCCATTACGAGCTGACCCAAACCAAGCTAATCTTTCTGCTCTAGAATGAGAATGCATTTCTGCAACAAAAGCTAAAGTTACAGGCCCATAAATAGCAGTTGCTACACCATGAATTATTCTTACTGTAAACAACTCTTCTGGAGTTGAAACCCATCTATAAACAAATGGCATAATAGTAAAGAATAGAGTCCCCAACATCAACCATGAACGTCGACCCCATATGTCTGACAAAACTCCTACTATAGGTTTTAAAATAATCCCAGTCAATGTAGAAACTGACACTATTAGCCCTAGAAAAACTTCCCCAGCACCCAACGTTTGTGCAAATACTGGCAAAAGAGGAGTCTTCCCCATTTGATATGCTGATCGAACAATAAAATCAGCAATAGTAACATTTATAAACTGCCTAGAAAAACGCAATACTCGTCCTAACAAATTAAGGATTTAATTTTAAGTCAATTAGTACTTAATAAAATAATCACAATATTATAATTCAAAACAAAAACAATTATAAATATATATTTAATCAATATTATGTTTATAATTCCCCAATACAACTATTGTAATACTTTTAATAACAAGCTAACATTCTGCTTACAAATAATAACTCAGCCTATTGGGAGATTGATATGTTTGATATTATAATTCAAAACTCAACTATAATCGATGGAACCGGTAGTAAAAGGTTCAAATCAGATATAGGTATTTTAAACGGTAAAATATCAGCTATAGGTAATTTAAAAGATTCTAATGCTAATAGATTTATAAATGCTACAAACCTTATTGTATCTCCAGGATTTATAGATATGCATACGCATTCTGATGTATCTCTTTTAGTTGACCCTGGAGGTGAAAGCAAAGCCTACCAAGGAGTTACAACAGAAGTAACTGGTAATTGCAGTTATTCAACTTTCCCAGCAGGTAAAGCAGGACCAGAAAAATTACAAGAATTTATAGGTCAGACTTTAGTATCTAACAAAACTTGGACCTGGAACACTTTAGACGACTGGGCAAATGATTTAGAAAATAATGGAATTAGTATCAATGTTGTACCTCAACTTGGGCAAGCAGCACTTCAAGTAGCTTCAGGCGCTACTGAGGACAGACCAGCAAGTGAATCAGAAATGAAAGATATGAAATATTTAGCAGCTGAAGCAATTGAGCAAGGAGCCTACTCGTTATCTACAGGTTTATCAGTAGCTCCCTCAGCTTATTCATCAACTGCAGAAATAATAGAACTTTGTAAAGCAATTTCACATTATGAAGGTGTATTTTATGTTACTCATGCAAGAGTAAACACTGGGAATAACTTAGCACCAATTGAAGAAGCAATTGAAATTGGAGTTAAATCTAATATTCCTGTTCAATTTTCTCATTTAGCTATAACAGATAGAAGATTGTATGGTCAGGGAGAATCAATGATTGATTTATTTGAAAAAGCAAATGATTCTGGACTAGATATAACATATGATATGTACCCATATACTGCTGCAGGCGCCGGATTAAACCAAACTATTCCATTATGGGCACAAGCTGGTACCCTAGATAAATATATGTCTAGATTAAAAGACCCCAATACAAGAAGAAAAATTAGAGAAGAAGTAGCAGAAGGAATAGGAGGGATAAGCCCTCTATGGGATACATGGAAGATTGCATATATTAATAATGAATCTAACAAACACTTACTTGGACTATCAGTAGAAGAAATTGCAAAAGAGAGAAATGTAGAGCCAGCTGAAGCTGTATTACAATTAGTAGAAGAAGAAAAAGGCTCAGTCCCTACACGAGTTCATAATAGAGTTGAAGGTGACGTTAGATACTTTATGTCTCATAAATTAGGTATGATTGGATCTGATGGAAGAGCAATGTCTACTGATGGATTTTATAAGAAAGCATTACCTCACCCTAGATATTACGGAACTCACCCTAGAATATTAGGAAGATATGTTAGAGAAAAACCTTCAGTTCTTACATTAGAAGATGCAATTTATAAGATGACTGGATTTCCAGCACAGAGATTGAATTTACAAAACCGAGGGACAATTGAAATTGGAAAAATAGCTGATATTGTGATTTTCAACCCTGATGAAGTAATAGACAAGGCAACTTTTGAGGAACCTCACCAATACGCAGCAGGTATTCCTTTTGTATTAGTTAAGGGTATCCCAATTGTTGATAAAGGTGTACATACACAAGCAAGACCAGGAAAAGTACTAAGAAGAGGACAGAAAAATTAATTACTAAAGAAGGCTAATTGGATCCACATCCACAGAGCATATTCGTGGAATTATCATGTCCTTTAACAAATCTCTAGGTTTATCTCCTCTAAATACAACATTCCACCTATAATTACCTCGAACTCTATTTGGATATGCAGGGTTTGGACCCAATACTACAACATTATTTAGTGACATATCATCACGTTTCTTCTTAGCTTTTTTTGTAAAATCTATAGCTTCTTGTTCACATTTTGCTTTATTCGGATGCAAAAAAAGTAACCTAATTAAATTCTGAAAAGGTGGGTTAAATTTATTTTTTCTTAAATCTGATTCAATATTATAAAAACTTTCATAATCTTGAGAAGATGCAGAAATAACTGAATGGTGTTCAGGTTGCAATGTTTGAAGTATACCTATTCCTTCTGAAACACCTCTTCCAGACCTTCCAACCACTTGGCAAAGTAGTTGGAAAACTCTCTCATTAGAAGTAAAATCAGGTAATCCAAGTCCTACATCTGCAGAAAGCGCTCCAACAAGATTTACATTTGGAAAATGAAGTCCTTTTGTTATCATTTGTGTACCAATTAACACTTGTGCATCACCACTGGAAAATTCATTCAATATTTTTTCATGTGAATTATGTAAATTTGTAGAATCCCTATCCATTCGAAGAATAGAAATATGTGGAAAATTATTTTTTATATATTCAAAAACAGCCTGAGTCCCAAATCCTGATTTATTTAATTGATATCTAGAACATTTAGAACATCTAACCGGAATTACTATTTTATAACCACAATAATTACATATTAATCTATCTATGTCTCTATAATAAGTTAAAGCAATAGAACAACGACGACAAGATACAGTTAACCCACATCCATTACATTGCATATAAGAAGAAAACCCTCTTCTGTTAACAAAAAATATTACCTGGTCACCTCTATTTAAGCTATCTTGAAAAACTTCATTAAGCCTTTTACTAAATATACTATTGTTGCCTTTCTTAATTTCATCTCTCATATCGATTATCTCTATAGAAGGCATTGAGTCATTTTTTTCTAATAATTTATTATTCCCTTTAATTAATGATTTAAAATCCCTTACTCTTTTATTCATCTTTAATAATTTATATTTTCCATCTAAAGCATTTTTGTAACTTACTAGAGAAGGCGAAGCGCTTCCTAAAACAAGTGTAGCTTTTCTTAATTCAGCAATCTTTAACGCAACTTCTCTAGTATGATAACGAGGAGCCATATCAGACTGCTTATAAGTCCATTCATGTTCTTCATCTAAAACTATTAATCCTAAATTTGGTATTGGAGCAAATATAGCGCTTCTAGAACCAATTACTATTTCAAATCTACCTGATTTAATCAATTGCCATTGATCAAATCTCTGCCCAGGAGTTAAACCACTATGCAAAACAGCTATTTTGTTAGGAAATTTTTTATAGAATCTAGAAACTATTTGATAAGTTAAAGATATCTCAGGAACAAGAATTAATGCTGTTTTACCTTTCGATATACAATTAAAAACTGTATCAATATATACTTCTGTTTTACCGCTACCTGTAACTCCAAATAAAAGGAAGGTTTTATCTTTAAACTTTAAATTTCCTATACTATTTTTAATATTCAAAGATACATTTTTTTGATCTGAAGTAAGATTAATATTGCTTTCAGAAAAAAAACTTTTTTTTGACAAAGGGTCTCGTACAAATTGTACTGAATATACTTCGAGCCAATTTTTCGCTATCATAGAATTAACCACGCTAGAGCCATATGTTTTTCTAGCCTCGGACAATATCATACCTACTGTATTTGATAATAATGCATCCAATAAAACTTTCTTTTTTGGTGACCTCTTAATCTGCTCAAGTAATAAATCTTTGTAATTAGAAATTACATTTTGAGCCAATCGTACATATTTAATATATTTAGATTTTATTCTTGTGCTATCAACTATATAATCGCTTTTAATAACATTATTATTTATTAAACCCTTAACAGTTAATGGTACTTGTTCTCCAAATGCATTTTGTAATTTATCATAGCTTACAATTCTACGATTATTAATATAATTTATTATTATCCTCTGAAAATCAGTAAAATTATTCAAACAAATCTTATGAAAATTTATTATTGAAAGAACTCTTTTTGATTTTATCCTGAACCCAGGAGGAAACATTAATTTTAAACAATCAAACAAGCTGCAAAAATAATATTCACTAATCCATAAAGCTAAATCTAATTGAAACTCGCTAAGTAAAGGAGAATCTTCTAATACACAAACAATATCTCTGGTATCAGATACTTGAGGTTTTTCTGTTAACTTAATTACGACACCTGGAATAATACGTGCTCCAAATGGAACTAAAACTACTTGTCCAGGTAACAACTTAATTAAACTTGGTACCGAATAAGAAAATGTTGAATGCAAATTAGCTGGAGAATCTACAGCTATCTCTGCATAACTATACATAATAAAAATTTATGAAGAAGTTGAAGATTTTGAATCTTCTTTAGATTCCTCTGCTTCAGCTTTAGGTTCTTCCGCTACAGCTTCTTTNGATTCCTCTGCTTCAGCTTTAGGTTCTTCCGTTACAGCTTCTTTAGATTCCTCTGCTTCAGCTTTAGGTTCTTCCGCTACAGCTTCTTTAGATTCCTCTGCAGATTTAAAATTCCTTAATTCCTTAATTCTAGCAGCTCTACCTGATAATTTTCTAATATAATACAACCTAGCTCTTCTAACGTCACCTCTTTTAATAACACTAACAGATTCAATTATAGGTGAATAAAGAAGAAAAGTTTTTTCTACACCTATACTATGACTAATTCTTCGAACAGTAAAAGTAGATCCAGATCCTGTCCCCTTCTTTCGAATTACAAGCCCTTCAAAAACCTGTATTCTTTCTCTATCACCCTCAATTACTTTCAAGCTAACCTTTACAGTGTCACCTGAACGAAAATCTTCAACTTTTGTATTCAAATCTAATTGAACATATTCATGCGCTTCCATTTTAAAATTCCCCAAAGCTATATTTTATACAAATTATAAATCAAGAATCTTTATATTTTATAACTTATAGAACCTATGTGCAAGCAAAATTAATGCATTCATATATTTAAAATAGAGTTATTGTTTGTAGTTAGTATAAAAATCATACTTTTTCTTAACAATTTCAATAATTTACAAGCTATTTTGGGTTGACACTGGCATGCATTTTAGATTAATTTAAGGGTTGATGTTCAAGAATATTATGATATTCAAATAATCCAAACTCATAGGAGGTCTTATCCGTGATTAATCTTCGAAAAAATGACATGTCAGCTAGGGTTGCTGCAAAGCTTGGAGTATCTAGAACCCAAGGCGATGAAGCTCTTAATGCTGTATTAGATACCATACAGGAAGCACTAGCAAATGGCGACCGTGTAGTTTTAACCGGATTTGGATCATTTGAAATAAGAAATGTAAAAGCCAGAAAAGTTCGTCCGATAAGAGGAGGGAAAGCGGGTTCACTTCTCACTGTTCCAGAGCATAAAAGAGTTGGCTTTAAAGCAGGGGCTGAATTAAGTAAAGCAGCTAATTAATCTCTGTTGCAATTATACTTGATAGGGCTCGTAGCTCAGTGGTAGAGCGGTCGGCTCATAACCGATTGGTCGTAGGTTCGAACCCTGCCGAGCCCACCAAACAAAATACCACCTTTACCATTGCTATAATTTAAAGAAAATAAATTATGAAAGATAAAGCAAGAATAGTAATAATAGGTGCAGGTATTGTCGGATGCAGTACGGCTTACCACCTAGCCCTTCTTGGTTGGTCTGATATTGTAGTAATAGAACAAGGTCCAATATTCGAAACAGGAGGATCTACTTCTCATGCTCCAGGTCTAGTTTTCCAAACAAACCCCTCGAAGACTATGTCTTTATTATCTCAGGAAACAGTGAAACTATATTCAAATCTTGAGCTAAATGGGAACCCATGCTTTTACCCTGTTGGCAGCATGGAAATTGCTACTACGCCTGAAAGACTTGAAGAGCTTAAAAGGCGAATAGGGGTAGGTATTTCATATGGCTTAGATTCTACAATGATTAGCCCTAAAGAATGTCTTGAATATAATCCTTTGCTCTCTGAGAAAATTCTTGGTGCAATGTTTGTTAAAAATGACGGAATAGCTAAAGCTGTTCGCGCTGCTGAATCAATGTCTAATTCTAAAGCAGTAAAAAATTCTGTAGAATTTTATCCACATACGAAAGTTACGAATATACATACAGTTAATGGAAAAATTAATTCAATAGAAACTGACAAAGGTTCAATAAAAACTGATATAGTACTTTCAACTGCTGGTATTTGGGGTCCAAAAATAGGTCAAATGGTTAATATCAATATTCCTCAAAAAGCTTTTGAGCATTGTTATGCAAAAACTATTCCTATCAAAGAATTGGAAAATCATACTAAAGAAGTTACACACCCTGTTCTAAGGCACCAAGATAAAGCAATGTACTTTAGGCAAGAAAAAGATGTTTATGGTATTGGTTCGTACAATCACGCTGCTCTTCCAGTTCTAGCAAATGATCTCCTTGATCATAAAGTAGCAGATATAAGTCCATCTATAAAATCATTTACGCCAGAACATTTTGAATTAGGAATGATAGATGCAGGAAATTTGATTCCAACTTTAAAAAATATTGATTTAACCTATAAAATAAACGGTATATTTTCATTTACTATCGATGGATTTCCTATATTAGGCGAGTGGCCTCAAGTAAAAGGATTTTGGTCAGCTGAAGCTGTATGGATTACACATGCAGGTGGAGTTGGTAAAATAATGGCTCAGTGGTTAGCGTATGGAGACCCTGGAATAGATACTCATGAAATGGATGTTTCTCGATTTCATCCCCATAATATGGACAAAAATTATATTGATATTAGAGCATCACAAAATTATGTTGAAGTTTATGATATTATTCACCCTCTTCAGCAAAGTGAAGCTCCACGCAACCTAAAGTTAAGCCCATTCCATAAAAGCCAGCAAAAATTAAAAGCCAATTTTGTCGAATCTGCAGGATGGGAAAGGCCTAACTGGTTTGATTCAAACAAAAAACTATTAAAGAAATTTAACACATCAAATTTTTTAAGAAGGGGTTGGGAAAATAAAGAATGGTCTCCTGTTGCAATTGTTGAACATCTACAGACAAGATCAAACGGTGGGTTATTTGACCTTACTCCATTTACAAAAATTGAAGTCCAAGGCAAGGGTTCTTTAGAATTTTTGAATTACATTATTTCTAATGAGTTAGATAAACCTGTAGGCAAAGTAATATATACAAGTTTATTGACCCAAAATGGTGGAGTTAAATGTGACCTAACAATAACTAGATTGGAAAAAGAAAAATTTTTAGTTATATCGGGAGGAGCAATGGGGCTACATGATTTATATTGGATTAAAAGTAAATTACCAACTAACTCTGATATAGAAATAAACAATATTTCTAATTCTATGACAGCTATTGGTGTTTGGGGGCCAAAATCGAGAGATTTGTTACAAAAAATATCAGGATTTGACTTATCAAGCTCTTCTTTCCCATATATGAGTTCTAAAAAAATACTAATTAATAAAATTGAATGTTTAGCATTACGTATATCTTATGTAGGAGAACTTGGTTGGGAAATATATGCACCAACCGCAAAAGGTCATGACTTATGGGATAGTATCTATAATCAAAGTGAAAAATTTGGCATTATTCCAGTTGGTTTAGCTGCATTTGAATCATTGAGAATCGAAAAAGGATATCGACTTTGGGGAAATGAATTGAGCACTGAATACAATCCTTACGAGTCAGGTATTGGCTTTGCTGTCAAATTGGATAAAAAGGACTTCATCGGTAAACAAGCATTAATAGAACATAACCGAATCGGATTAAAGAAAGTTTTAGCTTGTATAACATTAGACAAACAAGGTGCGGTAGTAATGGGGAAAGAACCAATAATTTTTGAAAATAAATGTATTGGATTTGTTACTAGCTCATCTTATGGATATTCAGTTGATAAAGGAATAGTTTATGGTTATATACCTGTTGAATATGCTTATGAAGGAAGCAAAGTAAATATTTTGTATTTTGGTAAACATTATAAAGGTACTGTTTCCAAAGAGCCTCTCTTTGATCCAAAAAACTTAAGATTAAAAACCTGAGGAATATTCAACTGAAAAAGGCAACCTTATGCGTAGATATGATGTAGATTCAATCAGAATAATTGCTCTTATATTATTAATTTTCTACCATATATCTATTAGTTTCCAAACATGGGCTTTAGAAATATCTTTTATAAAAAATAAAGACAGTCTGGAGCTTTTGTGGCTTTTTATGATGCTAATAAATATTTGGCGAATTCCTATTTTATTTATCGTGTCAGGAATGGGAGTTTACTTTGCTATGGAGCGAAGAAATTGGAAAGAACTATTGGATGATAGAACATTAAGAATAATAACCCCATTAATATTTGGTTCAATTTTTATATTTCCAATTTGTCCTATAATATTTAATTTATATTATAAAAAACCTATATTCTATTTCCCTTTTCCAGGGCACCTTTGGTTTTTAATAAATATATATTTCTACGTATTAATCTTTCTTCCAGTTTTTAATTATTTAAAAAATAATCCTAACAACCTTGTCTCGAATTTTTTAATATTTATTACAAAATTTCCTTTAGGAATAATATTTATATTAGGCTTACCTATGGTAATAGGTACAATTCTAATTAACCCTAAAGATTTCCCAGCATTTGCTTTTACAACTCATGGATTTATTATAGGATTTATATGTTTTTTTAATGGGTTTCTATTAATCTCTATTAAAAAATATTTCTGGGATTCCATAACAAAAATAAGATTTCAAACTCTATTTATTGCAATAACTCTTTACATAATAAGATTAACTAATCTAATAAATATTGAATCTCAAAATGAACCTCTTATATCATCTATATTAATTATTAATATCCTAACTGCTTTTGAAGCAACAAACTGGATATTATCAATATTAGGTTTTTCAGCTATATACTTAAATAAACCTTCAAAACTCTTAACCTATCTTAGTTCATCTGTTTATACAGTTTATATTGTCCATATGCCAATACAATTTTTATTTTCAACTTTGATATTTCCTTTAAATATCAATACATCATTAAAATTAATCTTACTTTTACTTGCTACTTATTCAATGAGTTTTTTAATTTTCGAAATTATAAAGAATATTAAATATTTAAGAGTTTTATTTGGAATGAAAAACAAAACTTTAAAATGAGTTTACTAATAAATAATAGACTTATAAAATACTTCACAACATAGTTATGGTAGATTAACTTAAAAGTTATTTATAAAAATAGGGGTAAATATGCGATTAATAATAATAGGATGTGAATACTCTGGCACTACTACATTATCCTTTGAATTAGCCAAATGGGGAAAAGAGAATTTTATTGATAAAAAAAAAGAAACCCCCGGTAATCAATGGAATTTGAATGCATTCCATGATCACTGGAAAATTCCACATTTGAACAATTTTGTTGTTCCTAACAACGTAGACGAAGAAAAATCTATAATATCTGAATTTCCTGATTCTGCAAGAGGTGACTGGTCCCGTACAGGCCTTACAGAAGAAGAACAAAATATGGTACTAGAACTTTCACCAAGACTAAAAGAAATGTTCCAACGTTATCATTTAGAATATCATCTGCAAAAAGCTTTTTATAAAAATAAACACCATATAATGGTTGGAGCGCATATTGAAGAAGGGATTTATGCGCCTTTATATTTTGAATACGGAGGCCCTGGGCAATATGCAGATCGAAATATTACTATGCGTAATTATGAAAAACAAATCCTAGAAATGGCTCCTGATACAATACTAATTTTAGTAAAAGCAACTCCAGAAATAATCAAAAAAAGAATGATTGAATTTCCTCATAATAAATCTTTATTAAAAGAACAAGATATAGAATATGTTCTAAATCGTTTTGAAGAAGAATATAAAAAATCCTTAATAAAGCATAAAATATGTATTAATACTACTACTAATTCTATTCAAGAATCCTTCGTAGAATTGATAAACAAAGTAAGCTCTTATATATCCTTATAAAGCTTGATCCCAAACTGATCTTAATTGCTTAATTGGAATATTAATCAAATTATTAATTTCAAAAGAGTTACCACCAGTATGGCCAAGAGCAATCCATTTAATTTCATCAGCTGAACAAACTGAGGTGAATTCTTTTAATTTATTTGGTTTTACTGAAACTACTATTCTAGATTGTAATTCTCCAAATAATATTTCATCCCATCTTCCTGAAAATTCAAAATCACCAATAAATCCAATTTTTGAAAGTATTGAACTCTCAGCTAAAGCAATAGCCAATCCTCCTTCAGAACAATCATGTGCTGAATTAATGATTTCTTTATCAATAAGTTTTCTACATATAGATTGAATTTTTACTTCAAGATCTAAATCAATTTTAGGTTTTCCAGCTATTAATCCATGTATATTCGCCATATATTCGCTACCTGCAAATCCTCCAGGCAATAATTCATCAAATCCCAACAATATAACCTGATCTCCTTCTTCTATAAACTGACTAGTAACATATTTTTTAGAATCTTCTAAAATACCAAGAGCTCCTAATACAGGAGTAGGATAAATATTTTCTCCATAAGATTCATTATATAAACTAACATTACCGCTAATTACAGGAGCAGAAAAAGCATTACTAGCATAAGAAATACCTTTAATACATTGTTCAAGCTGATAATATATTTCAGGATTCTCAGGATTACCAAAATTCAAACAATCAGTTAATGCTAAAGGTTTAGCACCTGTTACAGATAAGTTACGACAAGCTTCTGCGACAGCAATAATTCCGCCCACATAAGGATCTAAATATACGTACCTAGAATTGCAATCAGTTGCTAAAGCTATTGACTTACTACTTCCTTTTATCCTCAATAATGCTGAATCACTTCCAGGAGATACAACTGTATTAGTTTGAACTTGGTGATCATACTGCCTATATATTGACTCTCTACTAATTATATTTGGACTAGACAAAAGTTTTAATAAAATCTCTTGTGGTGAATCAGGTATTAGAATATCTGAAAAATCAAAAGCTTGTAAACTATCTAATACCACTGGCTTTTCCCCTTTTAATTTATAAGTTGGAGAATCCGCAAGTATATTAATCGGAGCTTCACATTGAATTATTCCTTTATCAAATATTCTAGCTAAGCCATCTCCAGTAACCTTTCCAATAACTGAAGACTGTAAATCCCATTTATCAAATATTTCTTTAACTAAATTTTCTGTCCCTGGTTTAACAATAATTAACATTCTCTCTTGTGACTCAGACAACATAACATCGTATGCATCCATTCCTTCCTCTCGTTTTGGAATATTTGAAATGTCTATCTCAAAACCAGAACCTGCTTTAGCTGCAGATTCAACAATCGCACTTGTTAATCCAGCTGCACCTAAATCCTGTATACCTACTAAAAATTCTTTATTTGAAACTTCCATACAAGCTTCTATTAATACCTTTTCTAAAAAAGGATTACCTACTTGAACTGTAGGCCTTAAATCTTGTTCGTCGTCAAAACTTTGCGAAGCTAAACCAGAGGCACCATGAATACCATCTTTTCCTGTATCTGCACCAACTAATATCAATACATTTCCTTCATTTCCAGTCGTAGCACGAATTAAATTATCTGTATTTACTATTCCCACACACATAGCATTTACTAAAGGATTACCTGAATAACATTTCTCAAAAAAAACTTCCCCTCCTACATTTGGTATACCTATACAATTACCATATGATGAAATTCCTGATACTACTTCTTCAAAAAGGTATCTGTTTCTAGAATCAGATAGAGGGCCAAATCTAAGTGAGTTTAGTAAAGCTATCGGTCGAGCACCCATAGCAAATATATCTCTAACTATCCCTCCAACTCCTGTAGCAGCTCCCTCAAACGGTTCAATTGCAGATGGATGGTTATGTGATTCTATTTTCATTACAATGCCTAATCCATTACCAATTTCTACTACTCCTGCATTTTCCTTACCAGGTTCAATTAATAAATTATTACTACCTGTTTTAAATAAATCTAACAAAGGCTTTGAGTGTTTATATCCACAATGTTCACTCCATAATGAACCGAACATTCCTAATTCAAGTCGATTAGGGTGGCGCCCCAATCGTTTGACAATTAAACTGTATTCATCTTCAGAAAGAGCTAATTCATTTAATATTTCTTTTGATACATTCATAATAAATCCACTAATTAATTATTAATACTAGCTATAATTACCACACCTAAAACAACAAATAATGATCCTACCACAACTCGAAAAGTTAATCTTTCTACTTTTTTTAAGAATACATAAGTTAACGATAAAGATACCAGAGGAAAAGTAGCTGAAATCGGAGCAACTATTACAATAGGACCATTATTTAAAGCTATAAACCAAAAAGTCACACCCCAGGCACCTGAGATTCCAGCTACTATTGCCCATAAAAAAGCCCTAAGCGTTATAACTTGAATATCTTTAAATATATCTTTAAAAAATAAAACTCCCAATATTACCATACCAATAATTATAGAAAATGCACTTGCTACTACAGGAGGGAAATAATCACTAACTATTTTTTGAGCAACTAAAGTAACAATTCCATAACTAATGGCAGAACCAAATGCAGCTATATATCCTAAAATAATATTTCTATCTAATAGTTTCATTTTTTAGAAATCACCAATAAAAGTCCAAAAATAATCATTAATGTACCTAATAACATTGGCCAAGTAATAATTTCACTACCAATAGTAATTGCTAAAATAGTTGCAAATAATGGAGCTGTACCAATTATTGTAGTTGCCCTAGCCACACCCAATAAATTCACACTAGTATAATTTAAATAACGACCACCTAAAAAATTCAAGAGTGCTGATAAAACTAACCAACCAAACACAATTTTATTAGAAATAACTAATTCATCCGAATAAAAAATTATTGAAATAGTAATTAATATCAATGACCCAGCAACAAGAGACAAAAAAGTACCCGTAGTAGATTTCATAGATTTAAGAGCCAATTTAATAAATACGGCACTAGCTCCAAAACCTATGGAAGCTAATAATGCCAAAACAACTACTATCAAAAAATCCTGTCTTCCTGTCTTTTTTATTAAGTTAAACGTGTAGATATAGAATGGATTATTGAATTAAATATTATAGATCCATCAGTACCACCTATTTCATCTTCACAGCAACGTTCTGGATGAGGCATCATTCCTAAAACATTACCTTCTGAATTCATAATTCCGGCTATATTTAATAAAGATCCATTAGGATTTGATTTTTGTGTTATTTTCCCATTTTCTTCAGAATACCTAAATAAAATTTGTCCAGAATTTTCTAATGAATATAAAGTTTCTTCATCTGCAAAATAATTACCTTGTCCATGAGATATTGGTATTTGTAAAACTTGATCGGGAGAAGACAAATTAGTAAACACGCTAGTATTATTTTCTACTTTAAGGTTTACAGTTTGACATCTAAATTCAAGAATATCATTTCTCATCAATACCCCTGGAAGTAAGCCTGCTTCACAAAGAATTTGAAATCCATTACAAATCCCTATAACTAAACGTCCTTCATCAACAAAATTCTTCATAGACTGCATTATAGGAGAAAATCGAGCCATAGCCCCACATCTTAAATAATCTCCATATGAAAAACCTCCAGGAATTATTATACAATCATATGAAGACAAATCAGTTTCTTTGTGCCAAACATATTCAACATCTTGATGGAAAACATTTTTTATAACATGAAAACAGTCCGTATCACTCCATGTGCCAGGAAATACTGCTACTCCAAATTTCATAATTTCCCCAATATGCCTAATAATTTATTAATTAAGAAGTTTATTTACTATTTCTCTTACATCAGACCCTGAAGCTCTAGATTTGACCAATTTCATTACCGGACCCATCACGCGTCCTATATCAGAAATTTCTTTCGCTCCGCTTTCTTCAATTACTTTACTTATTATATCTGTTAATTCTTCTGATGACATCTGAGAGGGCAAATATTGTAATATAACATTCAATTCACCAGTCTCTTGATCAAGCAGATCAGTTCTATCTGCTTTTGAATAAGCTTCAATACTTTCACGTCTTTGTTTAGCTTGTCTAGAAAGTACCGAGATTATACCATCATCATCCAATTCTTTACCTACTCTAATTTCTTCATTTTTAATAGCTGAAAGAAGCAATCTTATTACTGAACGACGTAAACTATCTCCATTACGCATTGATTCTTTTAGATCATCTCTTAATTTTTCGTTTAATGACATTTATACAATCCATTCTGAAAATTCAAATTTTTGATATCCTATTCTGAAAAGTATAATTTTATATTTTATTAAGGTCAAGAAAAGTAAAAACCATAAAATTAACTAGATTTCATATTATCTATTGCTCTTGAAATCACAGATACACAATGTTTTTTACCAAGTATCTCCATCGATTCAAATAGAGGAGGGGCAACATCTAAACCAGTGTATATTACTCTTAAAATACCTAATACTTGGCCAGTTTTATAATTACTCTCTGAAACAAAATTACGTAGATTAGTTTCAATAACATTAGACTCGAAATCATCTATTGCTATAACTTCTGAATATAATTTTTCTAGAATTATATTCACATCCGAAAAATTTAACCCTTTTTGTAAAATTTGTTCTTTTTTGTATTTAACAGTATCTGAAAAAAAATAGCTAATTAAAGGTCCTGCATCATTTAAAGTCTTAATTCTTTCTGATATTAAAGGGACAATTCTCTTTAATAAATCGTAATCAATATTAACTGGCAATTCTAAAGAAGGAAAAATCTTCCAGTAATCTAATAACTCAAACGTTAATTCATCCGCAGTTAACCCTCTTATATATACCCCATTTAACCAATTTAATTTATCTATATCGAAAATTGCTCCTGATTTACTAACCTTTTTTAAAGAAAAATTACTAATCAATTCAGAAGTTTCTATTTTTTCCGTCTCACCATCTAAAGACCAACCTAATTTTGCTAAAAAATTAACCATTGCATTTGGCAAATAGCCTAATCTACGATATTCCAATATTGATGTAGCTCCATGCCTTTTACTCAACTTTGATTTATCTGGAGCTAATATAATTGGTAAATGCGCAAATTCAGGAATTTCCCAATTCATAGAATTATATATATGTATGTGCTTAGGTGTGCTTGATAACCATTCCTCAGCTCGCATTACATGAGTAATCTTCATATAATAATCATCTATTACATTTGCTAAATGATATGTAGGGAACCCATCTGATTTTAATATTACAAAGTCATCTAAACGAATATTCTCAAATTCTACTTGTCCTCTAACCAAATCATTAAATATAATTTTACCTTCTAAAGGAGTCTTAAAGCGTACTACGTATGATTTTTCATTATTAATCTCGCCTAATTCCAATGAATTAATATTTCTGCATTTTCTGTCATATCCAACTATTGATTGGGTTTTTTTATACCCTTCTCTCATTTGAGCGAGGCGCTCTTGAGAACAATAACACTTATATGCAAAACCATCTTGAATTAATCTATCAGAAATCTTTTTATAAATATCTAATCGCTCAGATTGAGTATAAGGTTTATATGCTCCACCAATATCTGGTCCTTCATCCCAATCAATGCCAAGCCATTTCAAAGCTTCTAATTGAGATTCCATAGCGCCTTCAACTAATCTATTCCTATCAGTATCTTCTACTCTCAGAATAAATTTACCTTTATTATTCTTTGCAAAAAGCCAATTAAATAATGCTGTTCGAATATTTCCAAGATGAGGTTCACCAGTAGGACTAGGAGGATATCTAACACGTATATTTGACATTTCAAACTCCTAAAAACAAAATAATGCATTTATAATTAATAATATATTATAATTAATTTGCTTGAAACAACCTAAATCTGCTAATATCTAAATCAAAATAATTAATTTATAAGATTTAAAATCATGAGTAAAGAATTAATAACATTAAAGTCAGTTATAAAAGATGATGTACTACGTGTACAGAAATGGTTAGAAAATGAACTTGTAGCTGATAGTTGGTTTGGAAGATATTCATATGGAGACTTTGCCCATCTAGGCTACCACCCTGAAGAAATGATTCATGCCCATAAAGAAGAATGGGATAAAGTTTTCTCTGACCCAGAACATAAAATATTCTCAATCTATAATAATACCAACCATGTTGGAGAATCACATTTAGCAATTGAAGAATCATTAGGTGATGCTCAACTATCAATTTTAATTGGAGATCCAGATAATTGGCATAAAGGATTTGGCACTGCTGCTGCAAAAGCAACAATAAAGATGGCATTTGAAGAATTTAGAATTTTTAGAATTTGGGTAGATATACCTGAATATAACGAAGATGCTGTAAATATGTTTTCACATTTAAATTTTACTCATGAAGGAACGCTCAGGAAAAGTCGCCCTCACCATGGAGCAAGACATAATTCTGTAATAATGGGTATTTTAATTGATGAATATCGTACATCTGAAGGAAATTAAATATGATTTATGAATTTAGAACTTATAACCTTAATGTAGGTAAAATACCCGAATATCATCAGATTTTTAGTAAAAAAATTATTAGAAGGCAGGAATATTCAAAAATTTCTGGACATTGGTATACTGAAACAGGATCATTAAATCAGATGATTGCTATATGGCCATATGAAAGCTTAGAGAAACGAAAAGAAATACGTGAAATAGTTGAAACAGTAGATAATGGATCAGTATGGCCGCCACAATCTGGAAATATAATAATTAATATGACTTCAGAAATATATTTACCTACACCATTTATGAGGCCATTAGAACCAAAAACTATGGGACCTTTATATGAAATCAGATACTACTCCTACCCTCAAGAATTAATCCCTGATGTTATTGACGCCTGGGGAAAAGCTATGCCTAAAAGAGAAGAACTATCGCCATTAGTTGGATGCTGGTACTCAGATTTTGGCGGAACAAGAAATTTTGTAAGTTTATGGAGCTATAAAAATTTTGAGGAAAGACTTGAAGTCAGAGAAAAAGCAAGAGAATCAGGATGGCCTCCCAAAGACGCTCCTATACCAACATTACAAGAAAATAAAATTATGTGGCCTGCTAAATTTTCACCTCTTCAATAATTAATGAAATAAATAAATTTTTGGAGTAATAATTGGATCCTCGTATTTTATCTGGATTACTTCTAATAGTTGGACCAATAGTAACAATTACATTCTCATTTTTAATATTTCCTGAAGATCCATCAAATATAAATTCAACGCTAAAAGAATTGAGCATAAACCCTGCTTTAATTGGAACAGCAGCAATAATGTCTTCATTTGGATTTATTCTATCAGTATGTGGATTTTATATTATTAAAGATAAAATGCGTGGTGGATTAGGTGGAAATTATGCTAATATATCGATGCTTTTTTTAATTATAAGTATTCCTGCAAAATTAGTCGAACTCGGATTAATATCAGTAGCAGCAGACACATCAGCAATATCATTTAATACTGCTGATAAAACAGCTGAAATATTATGGATAGCATCTCAAGGAGTTGGAACTATTTCTACTATTATTTTTTCTATTGGAATATTCATATTCGGTATTGGTATTTTATTTCAGAAAAATTACACCTTTATAATTCCTTTTCTATTAATTACAACTGGTATATCTGGAGTATTAGTGCCTGCAACTATAGGATATGACAGTTCAAATATGCTCATTATTTATATTTTATATTCAATAACCGCTATAATTACTGGTATTTTCACAATATTTAACTCAAAATATCAATAAATAAAATAATTTCTGTGATATATAGATATAAATAAATAAAATTTCATGAAGACAAATTCATGAATGAAAGGATAAAATGAGTAATTCAAAATTATCTGGCTTAGCTCTACTTCTTCCTGTTCCAGCTATGGTTTTATGGTTTATATATGGAGGCGCGATATTAGACGGAGCGGGACCAGACAAACCTGCAGAGTACATTGCTGCATTAGGAGCAAATGCTGCACCTGCAAAATATATTATGTGCATTGCAACTTTGTTTTTTTTAACTGCAATGGGTGCTTTGGGATACATAAAAAAGACTATGGAGGGTGGACCTGGCCACCATATAGCTAGTTTCGCATGGTTCCTTATAATAATAGGTGCCGCTGGGCAAATAGGCGAAACTGCATTTACGATTGCAGTTGCTGAAGCTGCAGAAAGTGCTGTTGCTGCTGGTACCGCCGCTGCTGCTGCTGCTGCTGCTGGAGCAGATGCTACTGCTGCTATGACTGCTGCTGCTACAAGTTCTGGCGTAGCTTCTAGTATGTACGCAGGCGCACAAAGTATAGGAGCTGTAGGAACTGGTTTCGCTATGATAGGTTTTATATTATTTGGCCTTGGTATATTTCAACAAAAGAACTTTAGTCCAATAATTGCAGGCTTAATAGCTATTAGCGGTATATTTACTTTGATAATGTGCTTAATTGATTATGAAAACCAATTAATAGGAATAGGGTTCATAGGTGTCACTCTTTCTTTTGCCTCATTAGGCGTAAGTCTACTACGATCAAAAGAATAAAATTTATTAATTATAGTTGCTGCTTCTTTTTATTTATCAATACATATAAAGGAGCAGTAACTAATAACAAAATTAAAATTACCGACGACATATATTCAAAGCGAATATTACTAAAATCATTTTTCAAATTATCTATAAAACTGGCAATGGGTAAATCTGTAAGTTTGTATTGAAAATCAGACCCCTTTTCTAGGCTTTTAACTTCAAAAATACTATATTCCTTTTTGTTGAATTCAATTATTTCAGGTGCCCCAAGTGAAATATCATCAATTTTCATAAATTCTGGTAAAATGAAAATCTTTAGAGAATCAATGCCATACGGTATAGATCTATTAAATATATAATCACTATCCTCATATGAAATTTCATAACTATATAAAATCTCATGTACTCCAGGGGGAATATTCGTCATCAAAGAAAAACCCAAATTAACTTGTAAAACCTGAGCTTGTAATAAATTAGAATCTACTTGCAAATTCTCCCAAGAGTTAGGCAAACTAAATCTAATAAGACTCATTGGATTATCATTTGGAGTATAAGTTAGGTCTGAAGAATTAGATATATTAACCATTTCTAAAATAGATATTTTCTTTGAAATTAAATCTACATCAGAAAACAAAATAGCATTACTAGAAATACTAATTATAGAATCATCAGTTACTGCATCATAGACAGATATATTAATACCGTTAATATCTTCCGGCTGAATAATATTACTGTAAATTACTCCTTGATATTCAACAAAAATTGAATACATCGTGCTTTCTGAATTTGTTAATTGATACTTAAAACTGAATTGTCCTTCTTCATCACTTAAAGTTTTTTGAGTCTCTAGAATTTCACCAGATAAATCACTTATATGTAAAAATATTTCCACACCTTCTACATTACTTCCATTCATTGTTTGATTAGTGACTTTTCCAGAAATATTTGATTCAGAATCTGCATAAATTTTAAATGCAAACAAATTACATAATAAAAATACAAATACAATTAATAACAGATATTCTAGAATATAGATATTATTTTTTCTTATCATCTGTTAAATCCATAATTTCATCAGCTTCAGAATTATATTTGTCTTTAAGCCAGATATAGTCTTTTTGACTTAAATTACCAATCGAATAATCAAAATCTGCTATTTCAATTCCCTTTGAAATACGTTCTAAATTGCCTTTTGCAATATTATTTACATCTTGTACATTAGATAAATTATCTTTTTCTTTTTTAGAATAAATTAACGGATACAAAATAGCTGCTGCAGGTATCAATGCAATAATTACAGATAGTATAATTACCATTTAAACCCTCCTTAACAACTTTATTCCGTAAATTGAACTGAATTTTTAGCTTTTCTCCTATATGGAAATAAGCTAAACAATGTACCAAATATAATCACTGGAGCAGAAACCCACATCCACCATATCATTGGATTTATTAATACTCTAAAAACCCCTGAACCATCATCTTCGAACTGTGACGGAACAATATAAAAATCTTCTTTAGGAGTACTCTTAATTGCCCCTCTTGTAGCCGCTATACGAAATTGTGGATAGAATGCTCTAAATGGTGTTAAAACACCTATTGATTTACCGTTAGATTCAACTTGAAAGTATGCTATTGATTCATCTCTGTCAGGATAATCTTCATTAGTATAATCAATATATTTGAAATTATAACCTCCAAATGTATTTGAATCACCGGGACTCATAGAAAAATCCTTTTGAGAGCTATAGAAAGAAGACCCAATGACTCCCACAGAAAACATTACTATCCCTATATGAACAATATAACCTCCATATCTTGGTCTATTTGCCCATAATAATTTAAAGAAAGCAAAGAAATATTGATCTCCTCCTCTATGCCGAAGTCTAACTCCACGTATCCATTCTTGTAGCAAATTTATAATTACTAGAGAACATATAGAAAATCCAATTAATGCTAGAGGATTTCTTATTCCTAATATAAATAGGAAAAATATACAAATAATAAAGCCAAAACTAGGAATTTTTAATATATTAATTAATTGATTAAAACTAGTTTTACGCCAAGGGATTATTGGTCCAATTGACATAAGAAATATTATCATTAAAAATAAAGGTCCATTCACTAGATCAAAATAAGGTTTTCCTACTGTTACAGTTTCACCACTTACAGATTCAGAGAAAACTGGATATATTGTTCCCCAAAGAGTAAAAAAAGCAATTAACAAAAATAGTATATTCTGACTAAGAAATATACTTTCTTTAGAAATAATTGAATCCAATTTTCTATCACTTGGCAATTGTTTTCTAAAAATAAAGATTACGACTATAGATGAAACCAATGTAGCAATCATAAAGAAAAGGAAAAGCCAACCTAAAGTTGAAGCTGCAAATGAATGCACTGATGGAACCGGACCACCTCGATTAATGAACATTCCTAATTGTGCTAATGTAAATCCAAGAACTACCAAAATTACATTCCACATCCTAAACATCCCACGATATTTTTGAACCATAATTGAATGTATAAATGCAGTCATTGCAAGCCAAGGCATCAAGCCTGAATTTTCAACAGGATCCCATGCCCAATATCCTCCCCAACCTAAAATAGTATAAGCCCACCATGAACCTAACATTAACCCAATTGTTAGCATTAACCATGAAATCATACCCCAAACTCTACCAATATCAACCCAATTATCATCAGACCCTTTCCCTGATAAAACTACACCCATAATTATTGCAAAAGGAATTGAAACTGATATTAAACCAGTCATTTGAACAGGAGGATGAATAAACATTCCGAAGTGAACCAATAGAGGATTAATACCTAATCCATCTGTAGGAATCATTTCTAATCTATCAAATGGGTTAGCAAATACTAAAATTACGAATATAAAAAAAGTCAACAATATACTTAAAATACATACAGTATAAGGTAAAGCATATTCCAATTTATTCCTTATACTAATAACTCCACACACTGATAAAACTGATAACAAAAAAGTTATAAATAATAACGAACCTGCATTACCTGCATATAAAGCTACCCAAGTATATGAAGAAGGCATAGAAAGATTACTATTTTCATATACATATTGAACTGAAAAATCATGTGTAACAAAAGCATAAATAATTGAAATAATTGAAATTAATAGAATTAATGGTACAGAGTACAATCCATATCTTGTGCTAATCATCAAATCAGATAATTTGAATTTAGCACCTAAAAATGAAACTACACTACAATAAATACTTACTATTAAAGCAATTAATATTGAAATATTACCTATTTCTACCATATAAATCCCATATCTAATATAATATTATTAATCATCTAAATTTTCACTGTTTTTAATACTTTTTAAAAAAATATATAATCCTATTATTGTAATAACCAAAACTGCTGGAGGCACAATCCATGCAATTAAATCAACTCCTGATTTCGGAGGTGTTGAAACAACACTAGCCCCATACCTTTCAATAAAGAAATTTTTAATTTGATCATCTGACCAGCCTTGCTCTACTTTTTCCTCAACGATACTTCTCATTTGCACAGCTAAAATGTTCTGAGATTGATCTATAGTTTCACTAGGACATACAGGACACATTATAGTTTTATTCAAATCTGCCGCTCTATTATCTTCCTGATAATTTGAACATGCTAATAAATAAATAAAAATATATAAAACTATAAATAATCTATAGTTAAATTCAAAATTAGTTTTAGTTAATTTTTTCTTGAGCATTAATATTATTATAACTTATAAATTATAAATTATAGTAATAACTCAAATGCGTAATATATAAGTCTCTGATATACTGAAACTACTTTTGAATTTAACTAATAATAAATATTAAAATGCAAACTATTTATGTAACATCTGAAAACAAACAAGAAGGCAAAACATCCTTCACAACTACTTTAGCTCATTACTTACTTACACAGGGACTTAATACAGCTATATTAAACCCTTTGTGCAATAAGGATGAAGAATCTATATACCAAAAACTTCTTAGTGAAAATGAAGATAAATATTCTGCCAATTACACTATAGTGACAAACAGTAAACTAGAAATAGATAATATAAAGAAAACTTATAATTCATTTTCAAAAAATAAAATTGATATTCTGTTAATTGATGGCAATAATTCTATATCAAAAGACAATATTAACCTAATAGTAACCAACCTAAATGCAAAGATAATTTTTCTTGCAAAATACAATTCTAAATTAAATGAGAAAAATTTTGATAAGTGGAATAAAGATTTTAACGAAAATATTTTCTTTATAATTAATAAAACATATAAATTTGCGACCCATCATGTAGAAACAGAACTCATGCCTAAATTAAAATCTAAAAACTTCTCCTGTTTTGGATATATCCCCGAAAATAAAATTTTATTAGGTACAACGCCGAATGAAATAGCAAAATTTATTGAAGGCGAAATAATAAACGAATATGACGATCAGAATCTATTAGTTGAAAATTTTCTAATTGGTGGCATGGGCATGGATCCTGCAGAATATCATTTTAATCAATATGAAAATAAATGCGTTATTGTTAGAGGAGACAGACCAGATATCCAAATGTCTGCGCTAAATTCTAACTGTTCATGCTTGATATTAACTAATAATATAAAACCTATAGAATATATACAAAATGAAGCAGATTTAGAAAAAATTCCAATTATGATAGTTAAAGAAAATACTGTAGATACTATAGAAAAACTAAATGGATTACATCAAAACACATTATTTGACCACAATTTGAAATTAAATAGATATTTAGAATTACTAAAATCTAATGTTAAATTAAATTCTTTATTTAGTAATAACAATTAAGATTAATTATAATAAAAAAGGTATCAGTACTATTGACACAAGTCTTAGCCACAATTAAACTACATTAAATAATTATAATTATTCTGGAGGTTCACATTGGTCACTGCAAAAAAAGAGAAAAACCTCGTAGTTATACAACTATCTGGAGGAAATGATTATTTAAATACTATAGTTCCATATAATCAGGGCCTATATTATGATTTAAGACCAAGTGTTAATATATCTGATGACTCAGTTTTACAAATAGACTCTAACTTTGGATTCAATCCAAATATGGGAGCAATTAAACGATTATGGGACCAAGGAAAAGTTGCAATAATTAACGGAATTGGATACCCACAACCAAACCGTTCTCATTTCCGATCTATGGATATTTGGCACACTGCAGAACCTGAAAAAATTGGAACCGAAGGATGGCTTGGCAGAGTAATTAGAGAAATAGACCCCAAAAAAGAAAATGTATTAACTGCAGTAAATTTTGGTAGAGGCTTACCTAGGGCATTAGGGTTACGTGGAGTCCCTGTTGCTTCAGTTGGAGATCTAGAAACTTATGGCCTATTCCCTGATATAGAAGATGAAAAATTAAGAAAATATGCTTTGGATGCTTTTGCAAAAATGTATGGTGGAGAAGTAAAAGATCCAGTAATGGACTTCCTAGGACAAACAGGCACAGATGCATTAAAAGGTGCTGATATATTAAGAACTGCTCCTGAAAAATATGATTCCACTATAGAATATGCTGCTAACCCTATGGCACAAAGCTTAAAGAGCGTAGCACAAGTTATGTTTGCAGACTTAGGCACAAGAATTTATTATACTCAACACGGTAGTTTTGACACTCATTCTGGAGAACTTGATACTCATGCAAAATTGTGGAATGAAGTTTCTGGCGCAGTTGGAGATTTTTATGATGACCTAAAAGAACATAATAAAGAAGATGAAGTAGTAATTTTTATATTTTCTGAATTTGGAAGACGCATTAAAGACAATGGCTCCGGCACCGATCATGGATCTGGTGGTGTAGCATTTGCTATTGGCGGAGATATTAAAGGCGGTATGTATGGAGAATATCCATCTTTACATGAAAAAGACCAATTAGATGGAGACTTACACTTCAATAATGACTTTAGGCAAACATATACTGATATATTAGAAGATTGGTTTAATATTGATGCCCCTGAAATTGTTAACGGTAAATTTAATAAATTTGGATTTATTAACCAATAATAACATTTCTAATAATTAATTTATTTCCAAAAAGATTGAGATAATTCACTTTAAATATGTCCATATTTACTAGAAATAGTAAATTCTGATGTCATGATATAGAAACTCTAAAAAGTAAAACATTCTGGAGTCATCTAAAAATTATGCGCATGTTAGTTGATTATATAGAACTAAACTTACCACAAAGTCTTAAAAACCATATAAACAGAACCTGCAAAATAGGCAAAGAATTATCTAAATTACATAAAGTTGATTTAAACAAAGTCACAATTGCGCTATTAGGACATGATTTATACAGAGCATACAATGATCAGGAACTTTTAGAAGAAGCATATAAAAATAAAATATATATTTCTAAAATTGAAAAAATATCGCCTATTTTACTTCATGGAAAACTTGCATCAATAAAAATGAAAAAAAAATTCAAAATAATTGATAATGAAATTCTACATTCAGTGAAGTGGCATACTAGTGGACACAAAAACATGAGTAAAGTATTTAAAGTAGTCTTCTTATCAGATAAAATTGACCCCGAAAAAATTAAAAAGAGTAAAGATCTTTGTCCAATAAATGAAATGGCTTATATAAACTTAGACCAAGCAATATTAATGTATCTCAATTATAATATTAAATTTAGAATAAACCAAAATGAACTAATCCATCCTTATACTATTCAAGCAAGAAATTCACTTCAAAAAGAAATAACCAAATTATAACCCATTATTTTTTATTTCTAAAACCTAGAATAAATGCAAGAGAAATTAATGAAAAAACAGCTAAGGTTAAAACAGCAGGTATTTGGCCCAACCCTAAAGTAGTAGATATAAACCCCCAGCTAAATGGACCAAATATGGATGCTAAGCGCCCAGTAACTGCGTGATAACCAAGGTATTGCCCAAGAGAATTTTTATTAGGTAATAAAGTAATCATATAAGGCCTATCAGATGCCCAAATTCCTGATATAACTATTCCAGTAATTATACCAATTAAGAACCATAGACTTTTATTTAATTCAAATAAAGGCATACATGCACATACTACTAATACTGCTGCCCAAATGCCCAAGACTATAACTAATGAGTTCTTTGCTCCTATTTTATCTACAATAAAACCCCATGCTATTGCACCTGGTATTGCAACTAAAACTCCCATAAACAATAACATCTGTACTTCAAATGCTGTAAATCCAGCAGCTCCTGTACCGAAAACAACTGCGAAAGTTTGTGCAGTGTAAAGTGAAGATGTAAACCAAAATCTAGAAAATAAAAATTTAGTTATTTCTTTAGAGTTTTTCAATTCTAACAAGGCATTTTTTATTCCTTGCAAGATATTTTTAATTTTAAACTGAAAGTATTTTCTTTGAAAATATTTTGGAGTCTCATCTTTATAACATAATAACAATGGTATAGAAAAAACAATGATACATAAAGTTATAGACTGAAAACCTCTTGCATAACCCCAATTTTCTACAACAAATATACCAATAAATATTGCTACTATTGCTCCTAGGTACCCAACACCAACACCTAGGCCATTTATTTTTCCCATATTTTCTTCAGATGAAATCTCGACTAGCATCGTTCCATATATTACATTAGCAATGTATACAGCAACAACCGCTATAGAAAATAATAATATACCTATATACAAATTAGTTGAACCTAATAGTGAAGTTGCTATTACACAGGCTAATATACCAATTATTACAAAAGGCAATCTTCTTGAAATATGGTCTGATATTTTCCCTATAAATGGAGTAACTACCATATTAATTAACATAGCTATAGATAAAGTGTAACCTACAGTAGCATCAGTACCATTTAACTCATTAAGTATCCAAAGAGGAAAAAGCATTCCAACGACACCGACAAAAAATGAAGTTACGCCTATATCAAAGACTATCCAAGAAACTATCACTTTTTTCTTATTCATGATATGCCTTGTTAGAATATTTTGAATTTATTTTTGTACTTTATTATCTATGAAAAAAAATTTTTTACTTTATATCCTATAAATTGATATTCACTCAAAGTATCTTTGTTAAGTAAAACAGTAGGTTTGGAAGTATCTCTATAATTTGAGCTCAAAGATAATCTTCCTAAAAATTCTACATCCACTTCTTTAGCCAATTCTTCTCCAGCACCTGAACCAAAAATATCTCCAGAAAAATTCTCTACTATACCCATTACATTTACTTTAAGCTTTTTAATCATATTAATCGATCTTTTAGCATCTATTTTGGCTAAATCTTGAGGAGTTGTAACAACTATAAATCCATCTATATCTATAGCTTGCATAATTGAAAGAGGAGCATCAGATGTTCCAGGAGGCAAATCAATAACTAAATAGTCTAATTCTCCCCATTGTGTCGATTGCAAAAATTGATTAATTGCATTATGAATCATTGGGCCTCTCCAAATAATAGCTTCTTCTTCATTTTCTTGAAAAAAACCCATCGACATTACTTTTACTCCAAAACGCTCAGGAGGAATCATTTTACGATCAGGACCAACTACTGGAGGTTCAGATATTTTCATAACATTAACTACATTTGGACAATCAACATCAACATCTAAAATACCTACTTTGGCTCCTTCATAAGCCAATGATGTTGCTAAATTTGCAGAAACAGTAGTTTTACCAACACCACCTTTTCCACTATAAACTCCAATTTTAAATTTTACTTTTGACAAGACTTCACTGATATTTCTTTTTTGTTCAAATTGACGCTTCATAGCTTCAATTTTGCTCTTAGCCTGTTGTGCTTGAGCCTTGTTCATTTGTGGACGTTCTGCCAAAATACGCTCCTTTAATTAGTTTCTAATATTATAAATATGATCAATCAAGACCAAGTTGTTTTTTGCCATCTTCTGTAATCATTTCAGGAGTCCATGGTGGTTCATAAACCATTTCAACATTTACGTCTTCTACATTTTCAAGTTCAGCAATTCTCCATTCTGCTTGCTGAGCAATATAAGGGCCCATACCACAACCAGCAAAAGTTAGGGTCATCTGTATAGAAACATCATTCTCAACTACATCTACATCATAAACTAATCCTAAATCAACTACATTCACAGGAATCTCTGGATCATATACATCTTTTAAAGCTTCTAAAACATCATCTCTAGTTACTACAATTGATTCACTCATAAATCACCTTTAATTAATAATTCATATATAACTATACTAATGTTTTAGTATATATGAGTCAATAAATCTTCTAGCTTCAAAACCTTAAAACCATTCTATTGTTATAAATATTCACTTATACTTCTTAAATCAGATATTTTATCTCGAAAAAGTGCAGCCTTTTCAAATTCCAAATCCTTGGCAGCCTTCTTCATATCTTTTTTCATATTACTTATTAAAGAATTAATTTCTTTTTTTGACATATTCGAATAATTGATTTCTTTATTATATTGAGAATTTTCTTTAACATTTGAAATACTCATTTTGTCTTGAATATCTTCATTAATATCACGAACATTTTTTAAAATACTCTTTGGGTCAATATTATATTTTTTATTATATTCCTTTTGTATTTCTCTTCTTCGATATGTTTCATCTATAGCCTTTTTCATAGAAACAGTTTGTCTGTCTGCATACATTAATACTTCACCATTAACATGCCTAGCTGCCCTCCCTATAGTTTGAATTAAAGAAGTTGTAGACCTCAGGTACCCTTCCTTATCAGCATCTAAAATTGCAACCAGGCTAACTTCAGGAAGATCCAAACCTTCTCTAAGTAAATTAATACCCACTACTACATCATAAATACCTAAGCGTAAATCTCTTAATATAGCACTCCTCTCTAAAGTATCTATTTCTGAATGTAAATAATGATTCTTTATATTAATTTCTTGTAAATATTCTGAAAGCTCTTCCGCCATTCTTTTAGTTAAGGTAGTAACTAAGCATCTTTCTTTTTTTTCTACTCTTAATCTAATCTCATTAATTAAATCATCAATCTGCCCTTTTGAAGGCCTAACATATATTTCAGGATCAATAATACCTGTAGGTCTTATAATTTGCTCTACCAATTGATCATTATTATCATATTCATAATTACTTGGAGTCGCAGATACATATACAACTTGATTAAGCCTATCTTTAAACTCTTCAAAATTTAAAGGCCTGTTATCTAAAGCAGAAGGCAACCTAAATCCAAAATCAACTAAAGTACGTTTTCTTGATTGATCACCTCCATACATAGCTCTAACTTGAGGTAAGGTTATATGAGATTCATCAACAAATAATAAAAAATCATCTTCAAAATAATCTAATAATGTATATGGAGTAGTCCCTGCATCTCTCCCATCTAAATATCTAGAATAATTCTCAATGCCTGAACAATATCCTGTTTCTCTCATCATTTCTAAATCAAAATTAGTTCTTGATTCAATTCTTTGTGCTTCCAAAAATTTACCGTCTTTTTCAAACGATATAACTGCCTGATTTAATTCATTTTCTATGCTATTAAAAGCATTGGATAGTTTTTCTTGTGGAGTTACAAAATGTTTTGCAGGAAATATATCTATAAATTCCAAATCATCTAATACATTTCCTTTAAAAGGGTCTATCGAAACAATCTTTTCAACATCATCTCCCCAAAATTCAATTCTAAAAGCTATATCTTCTTCGTATGCAGGAAATATTTCCATTGTATCTCCTCTAATTCTAAATTTACCTCGAGTAAAGTCAAAATCATTTCTCTCATACTGCATATCTATTAATTGTCTTGTTAATGCTTTTCTAGTTTTCAATTCGCCTTTTTTAATTGAAATCATAAAATTACGATATTCTTCAGGTGAACCAAGTCCAAAAATACAAGAAACTGATGCTACAATAATTGTATCTCTCCTAGTAAGTAATGCTCGCGTAGCAGAATGCCTTAATTTATCAAGAATTTCATTAATATCCGCATCTTTTTCAATAAAAGTATCTGTACTTGGAACATAAGCCTCAGGCTGGTAATAATCATAATAACTGACAAAATATTCTACAGAATTTTTAGGAAAATATTCTCTGAATTCTGTAGCTAACTGAGCTGCAAGAGTCTTATTATGTACCAATACCAAGGTTGGCTTTTGAACTTTTTCAATGACACAGGCCATAGTAAAAGTTTTTCCGCTACCGGTTGCACCAAGTAAAATTTGTTCTTTATAATTATCTTCTAAACCAGATACTAATTTTGATATGGCGCCGGGTTGATCTCCTGTTGGCTTGAAATCTGAAATTATTTTAAAAAGAGGCATAAGTCATTCTCTATTTTTAACTATCCAAATCATCTCTAAGCTAGACTCATTATATTGAGAACGATCAAAATCTCCATATAACTCTAATATTTCAAATCCACATAATTCTAATAAATGATGCATTTCCCATCTATAAATATACCTTAAATCAAAATCCCTATATATTCTATTATTTACTTCGTAGCCATTATCTATTTTATCTACAATAATTCTTGTATTAACAATTTGATTATATTGATCAAAAACATTCTTATTCCAAATAATATTTTTACTCTTGTTTACAGGGTCAATAACGTCTCTATAATGATATAAAACATCTTCATCTCTTATCATTTGATAAATGCTAGGAACAAATAAAGTTATAATTAATCTAGATTTAGAATTCAAATGCTTTTTTATATTTATCAATGTGGAAATTTGATCTTCAACTGTTAAAAGGCATTGAAACCCTCTAAACGGAATAATAATTTGAGAAAAAGTTTCATTCAATTTAAAATTTCTCATATCAGCATGTATTAAATTTATTTCAGGTTCATCTAATTTAAGCGCTTTGATTTTAGAAGATGTCTTTTCAAGCATTTTTTTACTTATATCTAAACCTGTAATATTTATGCCAGCTTTAGCTATAGGTATAGTAACTCTGCCTGTTCCACACCCTAGCTCTAATATTGGGCCTCCATAATTTATAGCTTCCTCAACAAAAAATGGAATGTCTTCTTCAACATATGAATATATTGAATCATATATTTCCGCCCAATCATCATAATATTTATCGTTAGAAACCATAGTAAAATTATTATTGCATTTCTAAGTATCTGAATTACTTAAGTTATTTAATGCACTACGTACTTTATCTTCTAATGTAACAGAATCAGAATAATCAATATTTAAAACAGCTTTTCTTATTTCAGACAATGTGTAGCCTAAAGACATTAAGGCATTTGTCAATTCTTCATCTGGGGAATTTTTATATTGTTGATCAGATAAATCGACCTTACCTTTTAACTCTAATATTATTCTACTAGCCATTTTTTTCCCAACACCTGGAACAACTGTAAAGGCATTTATATCGCCTAAATTGACTGCAGAAGATAACGAATCAGGAGATAAAATTGATAATAGATTTAAAGCCATTTTAGGACCAATCCCATTAATATTAATTAAAATCTCAAATGTCTTTCTTTCATCTTCAGTTAAAAATCCAAATAATGACATACTTCCTTCTCTTACTTGAAGAGAAGTAAAGAGTTCAATCTTACTACCTTTTGGATCTAATTGTGAAATATTTGATGTAGGAACCGCTATTCTAAATACAATACCGCCGACTGCCAAATCCAGCCATTCATCTCCAATATTTTGGATATTTCCTCTAATCATAGATATAAGTGATGTAACCATTATTTATCCTACATATATTCAGCAGTATTTAATACAGAAGAAAATTGCATAGTATTTATATGACATATTGCTACAGCCAAAGCATCAGTAGCATCTTCTTTTTCAATCCATGAATCTGGTAATTCTAATATTGATTTCACCATTTCATATACTTGCATTTTAGTACTTAAGCCATAATCTGTAACAGATTTTTTTATTTCAGTAGGCATATAATTAAAAAATTCCACACCTTGGCAACCTGCAATTATCATTGCAACAGATTGAGCTTGCCCAATAGCTATAGCAGTTTTTACATTGTTTGAAACAAAAGGTTGCTCTGCAGCAATTTCTATTGGTTTATATTTAATAGATATTTCCAATAATTTCTTATGCAATAAATCTAAACGTTGATGTATAGGCATATTTCTTGAAGCTTTTAATACTCCTGAATAAACTAAATTAAATTCACCATTAATATACTCAATAATACCTACACCCATTTTAAAAGTCCCAGGATCTATTCCTAATACTCTCAAAATCCCTCCTCAATATTATTTTATTTATATCAATTAGATCCTTGACCATATTTATCAAATATATCATCGGAAAAATCTGCATTAGAAAAAACTTTTTGAACATCTTCTAATTCTTCTAATCTATCTAAAAGCCTTAATGTTTGTAAAGCAGATTTATCATCCAAATAAATAGTATTAGTAGCTATCATATCTATCTCAGTTGAATTTATTTTAACATCAATTTCTTTTAACCTATTTATTATAGGTTCAATTTCAGACAACTCTGAATATATATTTAGTGTTGATTCATCTATGTTTTCCACATCATCAGCTCCCGCATCTATAGATATAAGAGTAATCTCTTCTAATGAATCTTTTTCTTCTGTAACAGAAATAACTCCTTTTTGCTCAAATTGCCATGATACTGCACCAGACTGAGCTAAATTACCTCCCATTTTTGTAAAAGTAGACCTAACATCTGAAACTGTTCTATTCTTGTTATCTGTTAAAGCATTTAAGAGTATTCCTACTCCTCCTGGTCCATACCCTTCATAAGTGCATTCTATCATTTGATCTGATTCATCCGAATTACCTGTGCCTTTTTTTATAGCACGATCAATGTTCGCTGCAGGCATATTATTATCTTTTGCTCTTTGGACAGCAATTCTAAGCCTGAAATTCATTTCAGGGTCCCCACCTCCAACTTTTGAAGCAATTATTATCTCTTTAGCAAGCTTGGTAAATAATTGACCTCTTCGAGCATCTGTTACTGCTTTCCCATGCTTTATAGTTGACCATTTAGAATGACCTGACAAAATTACACTCCTAGAACTTAAATATTAATCTATTTTATCAAATTTTCTATTATAAAATAATAAAGCTTCACCTTTATTTACATATAACTCATCTACCTGACCAATAAATAAAGTATGATCTCCAGCCACAAACTGATAAATAACATCGCAACTCATAGAAGCTAAACAATCTTCTAATAAGGGAGTGCCATTATTAGAAGATCTAAACAAATCTGACTTATCATTAGATTTATCTTCTGTTGGAGATGCATAATAGCGAGCAATATTTTCCTGTGTGTCTTTTAGAATATTAATACCATATTTTTTAATTTTATCAATATATTTAAATGAAGTTGAAGTATTAGACATAGATATAACTACTAACATGGGATCTAGTGAAACTGACATTATTCCATTAGCTGCCATTCCATGAATATCTCCATCAGGGCTAAGTGAACTAATTATTGAAACACCAGTTGGAAATTTACTCCAAGCATTTTTAAATAATTCAGAGTCAATCAAAATTTACCTCAAAATGATATTATATATATATAATAATACTATAACAAAAAAGATTATGCTTTAATCAAATATATATGAGTAAATTATCAAAATATGCAATTTGACACTATTAACTTTCATCTTTAAAATCAGGATATAATTCAAATTGTAATTTTTTGGTATAGGAGGGAAAATGGTTACAAGAGCTTATATTCTTATAGAAACCTCAGTTGGTAAAAACCGTGATGTTGGTTCTTCTTTACGAGAACTTCCAGGTATAGAAAAAGTAGATAATGTTACTGGTCCTTACGATATAATTGCTGTAGTTGAAGCTCCTGACCTAAATTCAATAGGAGACTTGGTAACTAGCAGGATCCATGTAATACCAGGTATCGTCCGCACTGTTACTTGTTTATCAGTTGGAACTTCATAAAAACCAAATCGCAACTAAGGAAAAATAATGGATTTTAAATTTAGTAAAGAAGACGAGTTATTCAGGCAAGAAGTCGCTGATTTTGTAGAAAAAGAATTACCCTGGGATTGGCGCAAAGAAAAGATAGATTCAGAAGACCCTAAAGATAGACCAAAAGTAACAGAATTCAAAAAAAAATTAGCTAAAAAGGGCTGGCTAACTATGGCCTGGCCTAAAGAATATGGGGGCCAAGCAGCACCACATATTCAACAGCTAATATTTAATGAAGAAATGGCATATAGAGGTATACCTGCAATAGATGCCGGTATAAGCCAAGTAGGCCCAATAATTATGCTTTTTGGGACCGATGAACAAAAAAAATATTTCTTACCTAAAATATCAAATGCTGAAATAGACTGGACGCAAGGTTATTCAGAGCCTGATGCCGGATCTGATTTAGCTGGATTACAAACTAGAGCAATTGAAGATGGTGATGATTTCTTAGTGACAGGATCAAAAATATGGAATGGAGCTCATTCTGGTGCTTCTTGGATGTTTATGCTTGTTCGCACTGACCCAGATGCACCAAAACATAGAGGAATAAGTTTCCTAGTATCTGAGATGAATTCAGAAGGAATAACTGTTGAAAAAATTCCTATGATGTGGGATCACAGTCGAGCATTAATAACATTGGAAAATGTTAGGGTTCCTAAAAAAAACCTTATTGGAGAACTCAACAGAGGGTGGTATGTTGGAGCAGCATTATTAGATTTTGAAAGATCAGGGATATCATACGCCTCTAGTGCCTCAAAGCTCATTAAAGAATTAGTTAAATACTGCAAACAAACTCATCGAAATGGCAAGTTACTATCAGAAGACCCAATAATTAGAAATGAATTAGCAACTATGGCTGTAGAAATAGAAACTGCAAAAATGATGGCATATAGTGTTGCATGGATGCAAAGTAAATCAGATATCCCCAATAAAGAAGCCTCTATATCTAAAGCTTTTGGATCTGAAATGGTAGTAAGGCTAGTAAACATTGGAATGAAAATATTAGGTAGTCACGGAGAATTAGAACCTGATTCAAAAATTGCACCTCTAAGAGGAGTTATTGAACAACTTTATATGTCTTCTCCAGCCTCAGCTACTGCTGCAGGATCATCTGAAATCCAAAGAAATATAATTGCAACGCGTGGATTAGGATTACCTAGAGGATAAGTAATTAAATAAAATTAAGTTTAAGGAAATTTATATGGAATTAGGACTTAACGAAACTCAACAAATGTTAAAAAATAGTGCACGTGAATTCTTAGTAACTGAATGCCCTGACACATATGTTAGAGCTATGGAAAATGACGAGTCAGGTTATGCAACAGAAATATGGGATAAAATAGCTGATCAAGGATGGATTGGATTAATGTTTCCAGAAACTTATGGAGGCTTTGGATTATCATTTCTAGACCTTACAATATTATTAGAAGAAATGGGTAGAGTAATGTTTCCTGGCCCGTTTTTTTCAACAGTAATTGGTGGAGGATTAACATTATTAATTGCTGGAAATGAACAACAAAAACAAAATTTTATACCTAAATTATGTGAAGGTCAATTAATAATTTCATTAGCAGTCAATGAGTCTAATAGCTATTGGAATCAAGAAAGTATAAAGACTGTTTCAAAGAAATCTGGAGATAAATATATAATTAATGGATCAAAATCTTTTGTAGATAATGCACACATTTCAGACTATATTATAATTGCAGCTAAAACAAGTGATTCTAATAATGACATCTCATTATTTATAGCACCATCAAAATCAGAAGGAATAAAACAAACCCTGCATAAAACAATTGGCTCAGACAAAAAATCTGAAATATCAATTTCCAACCTTGAACTCGACGAAGATTCACTAATAGGAGAGTTAAACCAAGGATGGACTTATATCAAAAAAATCCAAGAATTTGGAGCAGTAGGAAAATGCGCAGAAATGTCAGGTGGAAGCCAGGAAGTACTAGATATGACTGTAGAATATGCTAAGCAGCGTATACAATTTGGAAGACCAATTGGGAGCTTTCAAGCTATTCAACATCATTGTGCAAATATGGCAATAGATGTTGAAGGAATTAAATACTTGACTCATCAAGCATCTTGGAAAATATCTGAAGGATTAGATTCTAAGAGAGAAATAGCAATTGCAAAAGCCTGGTCGAGCGACGCATATCAGCGCATCTGTGCCTTAGGGCAGGTATGCCACGGTGCCATAGGATATACAAAGGAACATAATATGCAGATGTATACAAGACGTGCAAAATCAGCAGAACTTGCTTATGGAGACTCACAATATCATCTGCAAAATATAGAAAATATAATTGGATTTTAATATCTAATTCTGAAATATGTCTACAAAAAACATAAAACTTTCGATTGAAAATAATATAGCTACTATTTATTTTAATCGCCCAGACCAGCATAACGTCATTAACTATGATGGCTGGTTAAAGCTAAAAAATACAGTAGAAAAAATTCAAATAAATAAAGATATTAAAGTATTAATATTACGTGGAGAAGGAAATAAGTCATTCTCTGCAGGAGCAGACATAAAAGAATTTTCTTTATCTAGAAACAATTCAAATCAAGCCAAAAAATATTCTAAAGCTTTTGACGGATCAATGGATGCTATTGAAAAATTACAAATTCCCACAATATCAATGATTCAAGGTTTTTGTATTGGCGGCGGTTGTGAATTGTCAACCGCAACAGATATAAGAATTGCTACTGAGAACAGTAAATTTGGTGTTCCTGTAGCTAAACTAGGAATTTCGATAGGATATCGTGAAATGAGAAGGTTAATAAATTTAATTGGTCCAGGAAACACTTCATACATATTATTGAGTGGAAAAATATTAGATGCTAAAGAAGCACTAAATATGGGATTAATAACACTTATAAAAAATTCATCGGAAATAGAACAGTTTACATATAATTTAGCTAAAAATATATCTGAATTAGCGCCATTATCTCATATACAGCATAAAGAAATTTTAAAAAAAGTATTAAAAGATCCAAGTTTAGAAAATTTAACAGATAATGAAAGAAATTTCCCTTTTGAAATATTTGACAGTCATGATTTTAATATTGGAAGAAAAGCCTTTATCAACAAAAAGGCCCCTAAATTTAAAGGTAATTAGTATTTTTACTTAATCCGAACTAATACCTCTCTAGTAAGTCTTACAAAATTATCAATATCATTTTCTTCAGTTAAAACATTTAGTGCTCCAGCAGTTTGACCTTGCAATAAAACCCCCTCATTTAACAAACCAGTAAAAAGCATTCTCCTCATTAATTTATCAGATTCAAATGTAGATCTGTAATCTTTAATAGGTTCATTACGAAAATGTATTCCAAATAATGAACCTATACCAGATATTATTACTGGTATTTCTAGTTCAGAAAAAACTGCTCTTAATTTTTGTCTTAATGTTTCACCTAAATTATTTAAACTATTATAAGTATCTGGAGTTAAATGTTTCATTGTTTCTAGCCCAGCTACTAATGTCATAGGATTTCCATTGAAAGTACCGGAGTGTGGAATGACAGCTTTCCCTTCTGACTGGTCATATAATGACATTATTTCCTCTCTTCCTCCAAATGCGCCTACAGGTAATCCCCCTCCAATTATCTTACCCATAGCTGTTAAATCAGGTATTACTCCAAAATGCTGCTGAGCTCCTCCTGAAGAAATTCTTAAACTCTGTACTTCATCAAATACTAATAATATTCCTAATTCTTCAGTTATGTTCCGAATACCTGTTAAAAAATCTAAATCTAATGGTGTATAACCAAAAGAAGAAATTACTGGCTCCATAATTACACATGCTAAACTGTCTTTATATTCTCTAAGCTTACTCTCACATACATCCAAATTATTGAAAGGAAGGATGACTACATCATTCAATATTCCTTCTGGCTGACCTATGTAACCACGCACAGGATCAATATCATCAGTAAGATCATTTACGGCAGGATTAACACTTATTGCAACAGACTCATGAGCCCCATGATACCCTCCTTCAAATTTAGCTATTTTATTTTTTTTTGTAAAAGCTCTTGCTGCCCTAATAGCTAAAAGAGTAGCTTCAGTACCAGAGTTAGTAAATCTTACAGTATCTAAAGAAGGAATCCTTTCACAAAGTACTTCAGATAGATTTATCAAATCCTCTACTGGACCACTGAAAGCAGTCCCTTTACTTGCTTGGTATTTTAACCTTTCTACTATCCCTGGATGAGAATGTCCTAAAATTAAACTTGTAGCATTAATAACAAAATCTAAATACTCATTTCCATCTACATCATATATATAATGTCCTTTTCCATAATCTATAAATATTGGATAAGGATCAAAGTATTGTGCTTCTCTTGTGCTTCCACCAGGTAAATATTTTGAAGCTTTTTCTTGTAATATTCTGGATTTTTTAGTATTTGATAAATACCTATCAATTTCTATATTTAATTTATTGGATTCCATAAAAGTCTCCTGTATATAATAAAACTTGATTAATTACGAACCACTTTTTTTAGATAAATTTAAAACATCATTTAAACTACCTGACCTGAAACCATCCAAGTCAATAGTAACATATAAATAACCTAAAGACTTTAAATAATCATTAATTTTTTTTCTACAATTCTCATCAAATAAATTACTGAACTCTTTTTGAGTGATTTCAATTCTCGCTATTTTATCATGATGTCTTACTCTAACTTGATTGAACCCTTGTTGATGTAAATACTCTTCAGCTTTTTCAATTTGATTCAAAGAATTTACTGAAACTTTAGTCCCATATGGAATACGAGAAGATAAACAAGCTTGAGCTGGTTTATCCCAAGTAGGCAAACCAATTAATTTTGACAAATCACGTATTTCTTTTTTAGTTAGAGACACCTCAGCTAAAGGGCTATATACAGTATGGTCTTTAGCTGCAATTAATCCAGGTCTGTGATCTCCTAAATCATCAAAATTTGTACCATTAACAATAAATTTAAAACCTTTATTGAGTAATATAGACTTTAAATGCACATATAATTCGTCTTTACAAAAATAGCATCTATTTGAATTATTCTTAATATAATCTTCACGCATTAATTCTTGAGTCTTTATCACAGTATATGGAATTTTAAACTTTTTTACATGTTCTATAGCATAGTCTAATTCAGACTTGGGTAAACTTGGAGAATCAGCAATTACAGCTACCATATTATTTCCTAATGCATAATTAGATATTACAGCTAAAAAAGTACTATCAACTCCACCAGAATAGGCTAAAACCAATGAATTCATTTCAGAGATTTTTTTTACCAATAAATTTAATTTCTTATGTTTCTTTAAATTAGTTTGTATAATAAGGTTGTGGTTCACAACATGCTCCAGATAATCATATAAAACGGAAAAGGTCAGGGCAGATATATTGTTGAGATTAGCATTAAGAAAAAATATTGTCAATTATAAATCAATATTGCTTTTTTTACTAATATTGATATATTTTTAAACTAAATAATTTAATTTACAATTCTATAGAATTAAAATATTAATTGACAAGGAAAAAAATGGAAATTTTACCAAATATATATCAAATAAAAACAGGTGGAGAGAACATTCCAGGACTTTATGCTCCTAACGTATTTTTTATACTTGGAACTGAAAAAGCAGTATTTATCGATACAGCTTATGGACAAAACGATGAAATTAATTCATATATAAAATTATGGGAAGAAAAGCTAAAACCTGAAGTATCTGCGATTATTCTTACACATAGACATGATGACCATATAGGCGGAGCTTTAAAATTAAATAAAGCTACAAATGGGCCATTAATTTGCGGAGAACAAGAAATTCCATATATATCTAAATCTTTAACTGGCATTAGATCACTTACTGGAGCCAAAGATGGAGATAAATTCAATTTAGGAAACTTAACTTTAGAAATAATTGAAACTCCTGGGCATACATCTGGGAGTATATGTATCTTCTTACATGAACAAAAAATACTTTTTACTGGCGACACAGTTCTAGGTGGAACTACTACGGCTATTAGCCCAGGGCAAGGGAGCATGGCAGATTATATTGATTCCCTAAATAAGCTTATTGAATATAATTCATTATACATTTGCCCAGGTCATGGAAACCTAATTAATGATCCACAAAAAAAACTAAAAAACATTATAAAACAAAGAATTAATCGGGAAGACCAAATTATTAAAGTTTTAGAAAAAGGAAGTGCTTCTGCTGAAGATATGTTTTTACAGATGTATAAAAGACTAGATGAAAGATTACATCAATCCGCGATAGGACAAATAAAGTCCCACTTGATAAAATTGAAAAATGAAGGAAAAATATCTACTACAAATGATGTAGATTATTCAATCGAAAGGAAATCATGAATAAAGAACAATTTCAGTTATTCCCAATAAAAACTGATATAAATAAACTAGACCACCTGTCAATAGGAGGATGTGACACAAATGAACTTGTTAAGGAATTTGGAACTCCTTTATATATTTATGACGAATTTACTCTAACTGAAATGTGCAAAAATTTTTCAAAAGAATTTAAGTCAAGATATCCAAACACTGAAATTGTATATGCCTCTAAAGCTTTTTCAAACTTATCTATATTTAAAATATTAGAGCATCAAGGTTTAGGTTTAGATGTTGTTTCAGGAGGAGAACTTGCATTAGCTGAATCGATAAATTTCCCAAATAAAAAAATATACTTCCATGGAAATAACAAAACTAGAAAAGAACTTAAACAAGCGCTAATATATCAAGTAGGAAAAATAGTCGTAGATAATTTTTATGAATTAAATCTACTAAATGAGCTAGCTAAAGACTTAAAGATTACTCAAGACATTACTCTAAGGCTATCTCCAGGAATTGATCCTCATACTCATACTTATACAACTACAGGGACATTAGATAGTAAATTTGGCTTTTCTCTTGAAACTGGAGATGCTGCTAAAGCATTTGATACTGCTAACCGTATGTCTAACTTACAACTTACTGGGATCCATTTTCACTTAGGATCTCCTATTTTTGAGCTAGAACCATATGCGGTGGCAATTGATAAGGTACTAGAATTTATATCTAAATTGGAATTAGACAATCAAAAACAAAATTTACTAGAATTTAGTCCAGGTGGTGGTTTTGCAATAGGGTATATTGAAAAAGAACTCCCGCCTCCAATAAGTAGCTATGCTGAAACAATAACTAAAACTTTAAAAGATGGATGTTCAAAATATGGATTAGCTCAACCTAAACTAGTTATAGAACCAGGAAGATCAATAATTGGCAGGGCTGGAATAGCTTTATATAAAACAGGCTCAATTAAAGTCATTCCCAATGTACGTAAATATATATCTGTTGATGGAGGCATGGGTGATAATATTAGACCTGCATTATATGATTCCAAATACCATGCAGTCGTCGCAAACAGAATGTCAGATACACGAAAAGATATTATAACTATTGCTGGGAAATTTTGTGAATCCGGCGACATCCTTGTCAAAGACATAAATATGCCAATAATTAATCCGGAAGATATTATAGCTATACCTGCATCAGGAGCTTATAATTCAGCTATGTCAAGCAATTATAATATGAATCCCAGGCCACCAATATTATTAGTTAATGAAGGAAAGGCTAAATTGATTCGTAGAGGAGAAACTTATAAGGACTTAATTCAGTATGATATTGTATAGTTATATTTCTATTACTTACAATTATCTTACAAATTGACATAAAAATAATTTGAGTGTAATAATTTTTTCTACCTCTTATAAAAAAAATAAAATTTTTAAATCCATAATACCTTACTTAATATTAATCAATATTTCCGTATGGATTTTATTAGAGTTATTTGGTAATTCAAAGAATTCAACTGATTTAATAAAATTTGGCGCCTTATTTGGCCCTTTCGTATCTGAAGGAGAATATTGGAGATTATTTTTATCCATATTCATACACGTTGGAATAATCCATCTATTATTTAACCAATTAGCTATTCTAATATTTGTTCGGTTAAATGAAAATGAATTTAATAATTTAAAATTATTAACTATTTATATATTTTCTGGTCTATTTGCAAACCTACTAAGCTACTATATGACTCCATTTAATATATCTGCTGGATCAAGTGGAGCTATATTTGGGATGGCAGGTTCATACCTGTCATCTTTATTATTTAAAAAACCTAAAAATCCAATTGAAAACAAAGAAAATTTATTAGGAATATCAATAATTATATTAGTAAATTTATTTTATGGACTTATAGACTCTAACATTGATAACTGGGCTCATATAGGTGGATTGATAAGTGGATTTATTATCGGTTTATTTCTTTTAAAAATTTTTAATTCTAATTCATCATTAGACAGAAATAAAAAATCAATTAAAATAATTTTTTTTATTACAATTTCAATGTTAATATTATTGTCAAATATATATATAAGATCATCTGATTTAAAAAAGAATGTATTAACTCATATTTTTTCTGCAGAAATACATGCAAAAAATGATAACAATGAGAAAGCATTGAAAGAATTAATTATTGCTAAAGAAATAGCAACTAAAAACAAAGATTTAAATACTTTAAACGATATAAAAAATTTAATACAATCTCTAAATCAAATAGAAAAATAAATATTTTGAATACTTTAATGACAAATTTCAAACTAGGAATACTCGCATCTAATCACGGCTCCAATCTACAAGCTATAATAGATGCTTGTGATTCAGGAATAATTCAGGCAGAAGTTTCAATTGTAATTAGCAATAACTCTAAATCAATGGCATTAAAAAGATCGAATAAAAAAAACATTCCCAGTTTTCATATAAGCAACCACACTCATCCAGATCCCCATTTACAGGATATTGCAATAAATAAAACTCTTAAAGACCACAATGTAAATTTAGTTATATTAGCAGGTTATATGAAAAAATTAGGTCCTCTAGTACTTAAGCATTACAAACGAAAAATAATAAACATTCATCCATCTTTACTTCCAAAATATGGAGGTAAAGGAATGTACGGAATGCTTGTTCACAGAGAAGTAATTAAATCAAAAGAAAAAATAACTGGAATTAGTATACATATAGTAGAAGAAGAATATGACTCAGGTCCAATAATAGACCAAATAAAAATACCAATTGATAAAAATGAAAATGCAGAATCTTTAAGTAAAAAAATTTCACAAATTGAGCATGATTTTTATGTAAAAACTATTGGAGAAATTATAACAGGCCAAATTGACTTAAATAGTTATTATAATTAACTATGCAGTTTTTTGCTCAGATGAGTATGTAAATAAATTAACACCTTTTTTAGATAACAAGCTAACTTTTGTATTCACCCCGTTATCATCAACATCTACGTTACATTTTAAAACATTTTTAAAGCTAGGTAATTCATACATAACATCTATTAATGACTGCTCTATAATTGATCTTAGAGCTCTAGCACCAGTATTATAAGTTAATGCTTGCTCAGAAATTAAATCTAAGGCGGCATCAGTAAAAATCAATTCTACATTTTCAATCTCAAATAATTTTTGATATTGTTTTACAATCGCATTTTTTGGTTCAGTTAATACTTTAATTAAATCTGCTTTATCTAAAGGGCTTAAGCTTGTAATAATTGGGAATCTTCCAATAAATTCTGGAATAAAACCATAATTCAAAAGATCGTCAAAATTAACATGCCTAAATAAATCATTTTTATTTGATGTATTCAGCCTGTTTCTTAATGATCCTTGCTTAAATCCAATAGATTGAGCATCTTTAAATACTCTACGTTCAATTATCTCAGATAAATCTTCAAATGCCCCGCCGCAAATAAATAATATATCATCGGTCCGAATATTTAAAAATTCTTGGTGAGGATGCTTCCTTCCTCCTTGTGGAGGTATACTTGCTAAACAACCTTCAATTATTTTTAATAATGCTTGCTGAACACCTTCTCCAGAAACATCTCTAGTGATAGATGGATTAGAGCTTTTCCTTGCAATTTTATCTATCTCATCAATATATATAATTCCTTTTTCAGCCTTAGATATATCATAGTCAGCAGCCTGAATTAACCTTAGTAATATATTCTCAACATCTTCACCAACATATCCTGCTTCAGTAAGAGATGTTGCATCAACAATACAAAATGGAACATCCAAAATCTTTGCTAAATTTTGCGCTAGATAAGTTTTCCCTGAACCAGAAGGCCCTGCTAACAAAATATTTGATTTTTGCAATTCTACATCGTTAACATCAACTTTAGACAACAATCTTTTATAGTGATTATAAACAGCAACACTCAAGATTTTTTTTGCACTGTTCTGGCCAATAGTATATTCGTCTAATTTTTTAAATATATCTTTTGGAGTTAAAGAATCTAAACTTGAATCAGGTAAACCATCTTGATTATCTGGGTTTAAATCTTCCGAAATCATTTGGTCGCAAAGTAATATACATTCATCACATATAAATACTCCATTGGGCCCAGCAATTAATCTACGAACATCACTTTGAGGCTTAGCACAAAAAGAACACAAATAATTATTTAAGGATTTATCATTAGAAGACATAAAAATTTATTTTTTCTTAGTTGTTTTTTTTGTATTTATTTTCTTAGCCTTAGATTCCGCAAGTTTAGGAGATTCAAGAACTTGATCTACCAAGCCATATTCTTTAGCTTGCTCTGCACTTAAATAATAATCCCTATCAGTATCTAGTGCAATTTTATCGTAAGATTGCCCAGAGTTTTTAGAAAGTATATTTCTAATTGTTTCCTGCAATCTAAGTATCTCTTTTGCTTGTATTTCTATATCTGAAGCTTGTCCCTGAGCTCCACCCATAGGCTGATGCATATGAATAGTAGAATTAGGTAAAGCAAACCTTTTCCCAGGTTCTCCTGCAGATAAAATAACTGTTCCCATACTAGCTGCCATACCAACACATATAGTCGATATCTTAGGTCGAACTAAATTCATAGTATCGATTATTGCAAGTCCAGCAGTAATAACTCCCCCAGGACTACTTATATATATACTTATATCTCGATCTGGATCTTCTCTATCAAGAAATAGCAGTTGAGCAATTATATTATTTCCAACTTGATCATTAATTGGAGTACCTAAGAATACTATCCTTTCTTTTAATAAAAGAGAATATATATCATAAGCTCTTTCTCCTCTGGCTCCACTTTCTACTACCATAGGAATTAAATTTTCGATTGGTTGCTGCTGATGCATCATTTTTTAAATATCTCCTTCAACAAGTTATTTATAATTACCTTCACTAATATTTTTTAATATATCCAAAGACTTTTCTGACAAAATCATTCTTTCAATTTCATCTATTTGATTTTGAGGTAATTTTTTTTGTTTTTTTGAATTATTTGTACTATTATACAACTTCGATTTCTCTTCAATCTCTTCTTTTGAAGCTTCAACATTTTCTAATTCTGCTAATTTATTCATAGAAAAAGACCTTTTCAACCTCAACTCTGCACCTTTAGCTGACTCAGTACGAACTTCTTCTTGCGTTTTACCAATTGATTGAAGGTAATCTTCTGTTTTGATACCCATTTGAGATAACATCCTGTCTTGCTCACTAACCATATGATTAATCTCATTTTCCAATAAAACAGGTGACAACTCAATTGTAGCTTGATCCATTAATTTAGTTAAAATTTCTTCAGTGTACTCTTGATCATATTGAGATTCTTTTTCTTTAATTATATCTGATTTTATTTTATCACTAAGAATTTCAAGGTTTTCAAAACCTTCACCATATGATTTAGCAAATTCATCGTTTATTTCAGGTAAAACCATTTGCTTTATTTCTAATACATTAATGTTAAATTTCGACTTTTTACCTACTATTTCTTTATCCGGAAAATTTTCAGCAATTTTGACACTAAATTCTTTTTGTTGATTCTTCTCCGTTCCTATAATATTCTCTAAAAAATCTTCACTAGGAAAAGTAATTTTCTCATCCAAAGCGAAAGCGACTCCTTTTTGATCTATAATTACTTTTTCCTTATATACTCCTTTAATATCAGCAGTGACTGTATCTCCCATTTCAATAGGCCTATCTACAGGTTCCCATACACCCATACCCTTACTTAAATCTAATAATCTAGCATCAATATCATCTTGATTCACATCAACTTCTTTTTTTTCAACTCTTATAGATTTATAATCACCTAAATCTACATTAGGCTTCAATGGCACAGTAGCTTCAATTGTAATTGGATCTAATTTGTTAACAGCAACATCAGGTAAACCAATAGCATCTAAAGATTGTTTATCAATTGCCTTAGTAATAACATCTTGGACCAAATAATCAATTACTTCCCTTATTAAACCTTCACGCGTTACTAGATTTTCTACAACATGCATAGGAGCCTTACCTTTACGAAAACCTGGTATAGATAATCTGCCAACCATTTTTTTATATCCTAATTTAACATATTGACCTAAATCTTCTTCTTCTAATTCAATTTTTAAAACAACTTGGCTTTGTTTAATTTCTTCTTGATTAATTATCAATATAAGCTCCTAAATATAAGTTCACATATTAATTATAGCATGAAGAAATTGAAGCAAAAAGGATTAAATAGTTATATAATTATGGATAACTAAAATTATATTTAACTAATACATAGTTAATCACAACATACAATCACAAAAGACAATTTATGAATAATAAATATGAAAAAGAAATAGAAGAAATTTTAAAAAAATCAAATACTCCTCTGTTTAAAAAGAAAAAAACTAATTATAATTTAAGAAATATATCTCGTTATATTAATAATTTCATTAAAAAAGATTTTGCCAAGCTAATATTAGTAGTATTATCTATAACAATTCTAATGTTGTTTATACCTTTTTGGGCAATTGTTACTTTTATAATCATTCTCTTTCCTATTATTTTTATAAAAAAAAATTTTCTAGAAAATTTAAATAATAATAGACAAGAAAAACGCTGGAGAGGCCAAATAATAGAAGAAGGGGAAACTCCTTGGTGGAAAAAAATTTTTAATTCTTAATGAATCTAGGCTTTAGACTGCACATTCTCCTTCACCACGTTCCAGTTTATATTTAATAGACCTATCCCAATCTATATAAGTTGCAATTGTATCTTTATTTAATTCTGGCAAATCCTTAAATCCAGCTAAGACCTTATCAAAAGATTCAACTCCAGCTCTATCTACAAAACTTGTAAATTCTTCACCTTCATTACGATTGCTCTTATAATATATAAGCATTGCATTAACAGCCGAAGGAACCATTTTTGCAGGTATTTTTGTTTTTGTTCTTAATCCGATCCTAGTGCTGCCTTGATAAGAGCCCCCTATAAAAACTTCATATGCTGGAACTTGCCCTCCTGGAGCTTTTGCAACGGCTCCATGAAAACCTATATCAGCAATATGATGCTGGCCACATCCATTAGGACACCCACTCATTTTTACATGCATTTTACTAATTAAAGGATCATTTTTTAAAGATTGCTGAGAAACAATCTCTTTCATCGCATTACCTAGGCCCATCGAAGAAGTAATTCCCATTTTACAACTATCAGTACCTGGGCATGAAACCACATCAGTAATAGTATGAGCCCCATCATCTGCTAAGCTAATTGATTTTAAAATATTCCATACTTCTTGCAATGCAGCTTCAGGAACCCATCTGAAAGCTAAGTTCTGCTGTTGTGTTATTCGAGCACGGCCTCCTGCATATTTTCTAGAAATATTAGCTAATTCATGAAATTGATTAGGATTTAAGTCTCCTAAAGGCACCTTTACAGTTACAACTTTATAACCTTGCTGCCTTTGAGAGTTAACATTAGTTGATAGCCATTCTTTATATTCATCTGTCATTTCAATATCAGCATAAATTCGATCTAAACTAGGAGCATCTGATTCCTCGTCATCAATAAATAACAAAGAAGTAGGATCAAAAGATCTCTGTGCCCAAGGCTCTTCTAATTCTAATTCAACCATATTTCTAAATTCATCAATCCCAATTCTATCAATTAAAAATTTAATCCTAGCTTTCATTCTGTTTTTTCTAAGCTCATCAGAGCAATGAAAAACTCTAAGCACAGCCTCAGTAATTTTTAGATATTCATTTACAGATACAAAATCATATAAAACAGGGGCAATTCTAGGCATTATAGAAGTACCTCCACCAACAACCATTTGAAAACCTTTTTCACCTTGTTTCAATTTCGGTATAAAACCTACATCATGTATAGAAACTATTGAGCAATCCTTTTCACAATCTGAAAAAGCCGTTTTGATTTTCCTAGGTAGAGCTTGAGTAAACGGATGCCTTACAAAATATCTAGCATATGCTGCAGCATATGGAGTCACATCAAATGGTTCAACTTCACATACACCTGCCATAAAACATCCAGTAACATTTCGTACAGTATTGCCACAAGCTTCTCTTGTACTTAATCCAACCTCACCAATTAAACGTAATATATCCGGTGTGTCTTTAAGAGGGATATGATGAAATTGAAAATTTTCTCTAGTTGTAATATGTCCTTTCTTTAGAGGAGCATATTTTTCAGCAACTTCACCTAAAACATCTAATTGATCAGCAGATAATCCTCCAAAAGGAGCTTTAATTCTTAACATATGGACATCAGCCTGTCTTTGTCCATAAACGCCATGCCTAAGTCTGAAAGCCATAAAATCTACAGGATTCCATTTCCCTTCTCTAAATTTTCCAACCTGTTCTTCAAAATCATCGAATTCTTCAGTCAATATGTCTATGACTGCAGGGTTTTTAACTATATTATCTTCCTTATTCATAAAAACTAAAACCTCTTATATAATATATTCAAGAAAAACACTACTTTAAAACTAATGTATATATAATACCATTAAAAACCCTTAAAAAATGCATATTTCTAAAAACTTCATAAAAACAATTTTATTATCTACTATATTTATAGTTATAACTTTTATAATTGCAATAATATTTTATAATAATGAAAATTCAGATATTTTAAACAGTTCTATAGGAAAGATATCTAGTAGAACATCTTCTTATATTACAAATTTTCATTTAATTACCTCAATGGGTTTTGCTTTTGTAGCAGGAGTAGCTGCTGCATTTAACCCTTGCGGTTTTGTTATGCTACCAGCTTATATCGGCTTATATTTAAAAATAAATGAAAACCAAGCAATCTCAAAAAAATTATCTAATGCATTAATTGTCAGCTTGAGTATGACAATGGGTTTTACAATATTATTTGCATTATTTGCATTTATCATAGGATTAGGGGCAAAAACTATAATTTACTCTATGCTCCCTTGGATGGGAATATCAATCGGAGTATTACTTATTATTTTTGGCTCATCTATATTAACAGGAAATAATTTATACACAAATATTTTTACTAACATTGCGCAAAAAACAAACATTAAAAATGAAGAAAATATAAAAACTTATTTTATGTTTGGGTTAAGTTATGGAATTGTATCTTTAAGCTGCACTTTCCCAATTTTTTTAGCAGTTATAGGAAGTGCATTGAACTCAAATAAAATAATGCACCAATTCACTCAATTTATGCTTTATTCTGCAGGTATGAGCTTAGTAATAATAACGATTACATTTTCAATGACTATATTTAAAATAGATATTAATAGCAAATTACAAAATTTGTCTATATATATTAATAAAATCAGTACCTGGTTAATTATTTCTGCGGGTATTTACATTATATATTACTGGCTAACTTACGGAGAATTAATATCAAAAATACGAACTCCTTAAATTTACCTTGATTCATTTTTAACATAATTCCTAAGCACTCCAATACCATCTATTTCAACTTCTACAATATCTCCATCCTTAATATCACCAGGACTGCCAGGAGTACCAGTCATAATAACATCTCCTGGATTTAATGTGACAACGCTACTAACAAATTCAATTATACTTGGAACATTATGTATCAAATCTGAAGTATTTTGATCTTGAACAACCTTGCCATTTATTCTAGCTTGCAACCTTAAATTATCATGTTCAAGTTCTGAAACAATAACTGGCCCTAAAGGCGCAAAAGTATCTGATGATTTAGCTCTCCACCATTGCAAATCATTTTTTTGCCAAGGACGTACGCTAACATCATTCCCACATGTAAACCCAAGAATATAATCCATAGCATTATCTTTAGCAACTCTCCTACAATTCTTACTAATTACTACTGCTAGTTCGGCTTCAGGCTGTATACTCAAAGAGTTTTCCAATACTTCCTTAGGAATAATTATTGAATCTTCTGGCCCAATAAGCGATGAAGGAACTTTATAAAAAGCTTCGGGAACCTCTGGTGCTTCACGGCCATCTAAGTGGCTACTGTAATTTAATCCAATTGCAACTATCTTACTAGGAGAAACAGGGGCGATTAAATTTACATCTGAAACACTATATTCTTTTCCAGTGAAATCATATTTTTCAAAAGGATTAGAAGAAATTTCCTTAACTCTCTCTTGATCCAAAACCCCATAAGAAATTAAATTTTCCATTTTATATCTGACATATTTAATCATGCTACTCCTCCATTTTAATTTATGCTTATTAACTATCTAAATATTTTCTAAAATAAATTTTCATATTGATTTAAATTCTATTACATATTGATTTAAATTCTATTAAAGGAATATGATATATATGTTCTTTAATAATTCAATCATAATAGAACAAAGTTGCAAATACTTAATTTAGAAAGTCTGCATATGCAAGTAAATAACAATATTCCTAATATTGAAACATCTGAATCAGCTATAACAGCTTATAATATTAATAAAAATTTTGGAAGATCAATTGCTTTAAATAATGTTAATTTACAAATTAAATGGGGTGAAATATTCATACTCATCGGCCCAAATGGCTCAGGAAAAAGTACTTTAGTTAAAACACTTTCAATGCTATCAACACCTGATTCTGGCTCAATAAAAATAGCAGGAACAAACATCAAAAATAATCCAATTTATCTGCGTCATATTACTGGAACATTAACACATAATAGCCTTTTATATGATCAATTATCTGGTTTCGAAAATTTAGTATTTACAGCAAAATTATTTAATTTAAAAAACTATGAGAAAGATATTGAAAATTCAGCCAAAAAGTTAGGGATTTACGAAAAAATATTTGATCCTGTTTATACCATGTCTCATGGGACAAAGAAAAAAATAAGCTTGATTAAATCTATATTGCATCAGCCTAAAATATTGATTCTTGATGAACCCGATAGTGGATTAGATATAAAAGCACAAAATGATTTAAACAGCATCATTTTAAAACAAAAAAAACTAAATAACACTGTATTATTTACAACACACAATATAGAAAAAGCTATAGAAATAGGTGACAGAATAGGAATTATAAATAAAGGTAAAATTATTAATATTAGTCACTCCAAAAACTTCAATAAAAATTTAATTGAATCAATTTATTCAAGTAAATAAGAGAATCTATGATAAATTCATTAAACACATTACGTGCAATAATATGGAAAGATTTAATTGTTGAATTTCGCTCTAAAGAAATTATACTGCCTATATTAGCTTTCTCTTGCCTCACATTAATAATTTTTAATTTTGCTATTGATACTACAAGAATTGATATTAAATACTTAGCAGCAGGAATCCTATGGATAGTATTTATATTTACATCTATTTTGATACTAGTCAGAAGTTCAAATATAGAAAATCAAAATGGCAACCTTCAGGGCTTACTTTTGTCACCAATTAGTAGAGAAGCTATCTTTTTTAGCAAATTAATCAGTAATTTTATATTTGTATCAATAATTCAAATAATTATAACAATAGTATTCATAATTATATTTAATTTCTCAGATTTTAATTTAAAATTTATACCAATAATACTACTAGGGACTTTTGGTATTATCACAATTGGAAACGTTTTCTCTATAATATCTAACAACACAAAGTCACAAGAGATAATTCTTTCAGTATTATTGTTTCCTACAATAACCCCAGTATTAATTGCTTCAGTAGAAGCAATTAACTCAATTATAGGAAACAATAATGATTGGCTTAATCAATGGATACCATTATTAATAATTTTTGATACAGTATTCATAATAATTTCACCATACGCTTTTAATTTTATAGTTGAAGAATAATGAATTAATCAAATATTTTTTATAATGATATAGCTCATGTGATTGACACCTGAATTAATATCTTGATATATTTATTTAGTATTTTCTTTAAACCTAATTAAATTATCTATTTGGTAACAATACTTGAAAAAAAATGATTTTGTAATGAGATTTGCGGGCGAAGGCGGTCAAGGTGTAGTAACATCTGCCGAAGGATTTGCTCAAGCAGCTGCCCAAGAAGGATATCACATCCAGACTTTTGCTACTTTCCCATCTCAAATTATGGGAGGGCCAACTTGGACTCAAACTAGAATATCTACTAATGAAGTTCTAAGTTCAGGTGATGAATTAGATGTGTTAGTTGCTTTTAATGAAGAAGCATATATGACACATAAAGATGCTGTAAAAAAAGATGGAGTAATAATATTTAATTCAGGTGATTTCAATATTGATGATGATTCTTCATCTATAAAAGCTCTAGGGATACCTTTTGATGAGTTAGCTAAATCTACTGGAAACACTAGAGCTGCAAATATGGTTGTTATGGGAGCTTTAGCTGATTTAGTTAATATGCCTCAATCAATACTAGAAAGCTTTGTCACTAATAAATTCACCAGAGGACGACCAAATGACGCGGAAATTATTTCATCTAATATTGAAGCTCTATCGCTTGGAAAATTAGAAATAGAAAAAAATAATTTCCATTTAGGTGAACTCGCGGCATCTACCCCTCCAAAATATGAACAAATTCTTATTAATGGTAACGCTGCTATTAGCGTAGGAGCGTTAGCTGCTGAACTAGATGTTTTCATAGGTTATCCTATATCTCCTGCTACACCTATTCTTTTGTGGATGGAACAAAGATTAATTGGAAACGGAAAATTTGTACATCAATCAAGTTCTGAAATTGAATCAATAATAGCTATAATTGGTGCAGGATATTCTGGTAAAAAAGCTATGACTTCCACTGCAGGACCAGGATTTTCTCTGATGAGTGAAGGTATAGGGTTAGCTTGGATGACAGAAATACCAATTGTTGTAGTAAATGTTCAAAGAGGCGGCCCTGCAACAGGATTGCCTACAAAAACAGAACAATCTGATTTATACGCATCAATTTATCCTGCTCACGGAGATGTAAGTATTCCTGTAATCGCACCAGGCACAGTTGAAGAATGTTTTTATGCATCTATAAAAGCAATAAATTGGGCTGAAAGATATCAAGGGCCCGTTGTTCTACTTAGCGAGCATGCCCTAGCTGAAAGGCAAACCAACATTCCTAAACCAGATATTAAAAAAATAAAAATTGAAAATAGACTAACCTACACTGGTGAAAATGGATATAAAAGATATGAAGGTGAAAAATTATCACCAATGCCAATACCCGGTAAACCTGGAAGCTATGTTGCTAATGGTAGCGAACATGATGATTGGGGTGATACAACTCACCTTCCTCAACGCCACATTGAAATGACTAATAGAAGATTTAATAAATTAAAATTATTAGAAAACGAAGAATATGAAAGTATAAACAACCATAATGAAATATCTATTATGCCATGGGGAGGCTCCAAAGGACCTGTGCAAGAAGCATATAAAAATTTGATTGAAGAAGGGGTAGAAATCGGATGGTTTTACACAATGTTTCTTAACCCTCTACCAAAAAAACTACTCGATGAATTAAAAGAAAAAAAATTAATTATTGTTCCTGAGCTAAATTACAGAGGCCAATGGTCAAGTATATTAAGATCTTATGGAATTAACGCAAAATCAATTACTCAATATACAGGTCTTCCTTTTAAAGTAAATTATTTAATCGAACAAATTAAAAAGAACATAAATTTGGAGTAAACTTAATGAGTGTCAATAATCCTGAATACGATTTTAAATGGTGCCCTGGCTGTGGAGATTTTGGTGTTAGAAGGGCTTTAGAAAAAAGCTTAACTGATAGAAAGATAGCAACAGAATTGCCAATGGAAAACAATGTCGTAGTAGCCGGCATAGGTTGTTCAGGAAATTTAGTTCACCTCCTTGAAGGAGACAGACCATATGGCTTTCATGGAGTTCATGGCAGAAGCCTACCTGCTGCTATGGGTATAAAAATGGGTAGCCCTGATCTAAATGTTATTGTAGTAGCTGGAGATGGTGATTTTTTAAGTATAGGAATGGAGCATATAGCTCCTCAAGCCGCTAGAAACTTAAATGTAACAGCAGTAATAATGGATAATGCTGTTTATGGATTAACTAAGGGACAAAGCTCTCCTACTTCTGAATTTGACATGATAACAAGTTCAACTCCATATGGAAAACAAGAAGAAAAAATTAATCCACTAAAATTATACCTTGAATATGGAGTATCTTTTGTAGCATCTATGATGTCTTCAAAAATTAAAGATCTAGCAAATTTAATAAATATAGGTATGGATCACAAAGGATTCTCAATTGTACATGTCCAATCACCTTGCACCACATATAATGACACATATCAACTATTAAAAGGTAATAAAAAATTAGGTATTGCACCAATAGCTTGGGAAATACCTGAAGCACATGACAAATCTGATATCAATGCCGCTCATGATATAGTTGACAAAGGAGGAGTTCCTCTAGGCATATTGTTCGAAGACAAACTAAGAGCATCATTTGATGAAAATATCAATAAACTTAATGAGAAAGTAAAACCTAGAAATTTAGATAAAGTTATTGAATCTTTTTCTATTTAGTAATTACTTTATATGGTAAACTAACAATTGCTTTACCAAGAGTGCTTTTTTTCCCAGAAGAATTTTGAATCCAAATATCACAATAAATAGTATTATTCTTACTAGAATCAATTTTAATATCTGTAACAATACCTGTGACAGTTAATTCATCTTCTGGGACATCCATTCCTCGATACTGTACAGAAAGCTCTAATAAATCTCCATTATCTCCAATCCAATCAGTAATAAGCTGTCCCAAAAAAGCATTTTTCAAGGCTCCATGAATTATTATTCCAGGAAGATCATTTGATTTTGCATAATCTTGATCATAATGTATTTGATAATAATCGCCAGAAGCACCTGCATACATAACAAGCTGCTGTGATGAAACTTTCTTTTTTAATACTGGTAAATTTATACCAATTTTTACATCTTCAAAAAAAAGTTGTTTAAACATATTTCAAACATAAAACCTTTATTTATTATTTTTTTGGTTCATAAGATATACCTGTAGTCCTTTGAGTTGCTACTATTTGATCAAACTGATTTATATACCTTATCTCATTTATCTGAAAAATCATCTCTCCTAAACTTCCATCTTTAGTGAAAAAGTCTACAAATTTCTTTATCACCGTAATTTTATCTCCAATACGAACAGGTTCAAAATATTTCCATTCACTTCCGCCATCTACTCCAGCTGAAAAAAAAATTTTTTCCCCTGAAGAATTATGAAACATTGACCGTAAAAATGTAGGAGGCGTGATTACTCCTCCATGCCTGCTAGTACGAGCTAATTTAGGATTACTAAATATCGGATTATCATCACCTATAGCTTTTGCAAATTTAATAACAGCCCCTAATTCAACTTCGTACGTAACTGCTTCACTTTCCGAACCGATATATTCACTTAAAGCTTTTTTTACAGAATTATCCATTAAATTTATTAATCCTTATAAATTTATATTACAAAAATATTGAAATTCAATCATAGCCTAAGAAGAAGATCAAAATCAATATCAAAAATTAATTAAACATCTACCTTTTTTCGTAGTAAAACAATATAATTGTTTTATTAGAGACACAAAAAGAATACAAAAAGTCTCAAGAAAGGAGGTAGATCATTGGAATATAGTAAACGGAGGTGTTATAGATAGGTGTTCTCTGTAACACCTCTCACTAGGAGCTTCCCTTAATCAGGAAGCTCCTAAACTTTAGAATACCAAACTAAATAATCACAAACTGAAAAAGGAAATAGAAGTTTAAATGTCTGATCTTTTACCATGGATACAATTAATCATTGCAGCTTCAATAATATTATTTACATCTAAATATCTTGTAAAACACGCTGATAATATTGCAATTCAGACTGGCCTCGGAAGAACTTTTATCGGTATAGTTTTATTGGCAACTGCAACTTCTTTACCAGAATTAGCTACAGGTATTAACTCAGTCTATTCGTTAAAATCTCCAGACTTAGCAGCTGGTGACGTATTTGGCAGTAATATCTTTAATTTATTAATAATTGTTGTGCTAGATACTTACTCTGGTAATCGTCCTTTTTTAAGTGATATCAAGAGTATTTCATGGACTCTTCCAGTATTAACTATTATAGCTATATTAATAGCAATAATAGCTATGTGGAGTTCAAATCAAATAAACATTAATTCTAGTAGCGTAGGATTATTATCTTATGCGATTTTTATATTTTTTATACTATCGATGTTCATAACTTATAATCAAAGCAAAAATGAAAATCAAGAATCCGATAATAATGAAGAAATTACAAATAATAACCCTTCAGTAAAATACAGTCTACTCATTTATATTATTAGTGCAGCAATAATTATAATCAGCTCCATATTTTTATCTATGGGAGGTGAGAAAATAGCCCATATAATGAAATGGCAAGAAAGTTTTGTAGGAACTCAATTGCTTGCCTTAAGTACTTCCCTCCCAGAATTAGCAACATCTTTAGCTGCATTAAGATTGAGAGCTCCTGAATTAGCAATTACCAACCTATTGGGCAGTAATTTATTTAACACAGGTATAGTTTTGTTTCTTGATGATGTTTTTTATACTAGTAAGCCAATATGGCTAGACCTATCTCAAATACATATTTTTAACGCTTTTATAGCTATATTAATGACTTGTACGATTCTCATAACTATCCAAATCAAACCAAAACAAAAATTACTTAAATTCATAGGAATAGAAAGTGCTATTTTAATTATATTATATTTAATATCCACGATATACACGTTCCAAAGTGGATAAATAAATTAACCCTTAATAAGATATGATCTTAATAAATCTATCGCATTAACTGACATTCTTAACCTGTCTGGATTACCTCTACCAGCATATGGAAAAGATTTTGTCATATATTCTTTTCCATCAAATATAGATATATATGTATTACCTGAATCTAGATTTTGTACATTTTGAGATGCATTAACTCTTGCATGCAATGCTAAACCAATATTACTTTTTGAAAAGATTCTTATAGCATTTGATAATCTTTTTGCCATATCAAGAGGAGAATTAATTAAGTCAGTTAAATTATCATTTGGGTAAATATCAGATAAGAAATTTTTTAATGAATCTATATCATTTATCACTATTCCGTTTACAAAAGATTTAGGTCCTGAATGAAACAATTGATCCATTAACAAACCAGAAGTTACATCTTCATAAATACCAATAGTAATATTTTTATCCCGTAATATTCTTAACACAATACTATCAATTGTTTCATTATCTACACCAAAAATATGTTTTCCTAGAATTTTACGTATTTCATTTTCTATAGGATCTATCAGCTTATTTGCTTCATTTGAATTTTTAGCTTTTGCTGCAATACGCACATCAACTTGTCCAGGGTGCGCTAATACACCAACAGTAGGATTATTACTCCCAGCAATTAAGTATCCAATTTTATCATCTACATTGGACTCCCCTATTCCTGACATTTTTAATACTCGATAAATAATGGTTTCAGATAAATTAAATTTTTCTGTTATGTATGGAATAAGTTTGTTGTCAAACAACCATTTCATTTCAAAAGGAACCCCTGGCAAACAAATCACAACTCCCCTATCGTCTTCAACTATAAAAGAAGGAGCTGTACCATTTGGATTGTCAACAATAATAGAACCTTCAGGTATATAAGCCTGGCGTTCATTATTAGAAGTTAATGTCAATCCTCGTTTGTGAAACCTACTCTCAAGTTCGTTAACCAATCTCTGGTTCTTAATTAATTTTCTCTTTGTAACTTTAGCAACAACATCTCTTGTAATATCATCTTGAGTTGGACCAATACCTCCACCAGTAATTACTAAATCAGATCGATCTAAAGCATTGTCAATAACTTCATGCATTCTATCAAAATTATCCCCAACTGTAGATTGATAATAAAGGTTAACTCCCAAACTAGACAACCTGTCTGACATCCAGGCAGAATTAGTATCAACTATTTGCCCTAATAAAAGCTCTGATCCAATTGAAATTATTTCAGCACTAGGCATAATTTACTCCAAAAGTATTTATTAAATCTTTTTTAAATAGGCGAAATTTCATTACTTTTCCAGCGATTGATTGCTGATTGACCTCTCGGACTTACAACTCCTTTAATTTTTACATTAATCAAAGACGGTAAACCTGAAGATAATGCTCTCTCAATTGCTCCTGGAAATTCATTAATATTCTCAACTAATTCCCCATAGCCGCCTAAACCTTTTACAACTTCATGATATTTTGTAGGAAGTAATTTTGTAGCAACTGTCTTGCCAAACACACCTAGCTGTATTTGCTTATCAATACCCCATGCAGAATCATTCCCTAATATCATAACTACAGGAAGGTTGTGTCTCACAGCAGTATCAAATTCCATGCCATTAAAACCAAATGCTCCATCTCCATTAAATATAAACACTCTTCTATTAGGATTTGCTAACTTAGCAGCTAACCCTGTAGGCAAGGCTGTCCCTAGCATACCTAAAGTAGGAACATACCACCACCTATTAGGTAGCTGAGCAGGCAAATAAGCTCTTCCAAAATGACAAAAATCACCACCATCAAACACTAAGCAATCATCTGGCGTAATTATAGTCTTCATATATTTAAATATTTCCATTGCATGAGTATCGTCACCTTTAAATGATAAGGAGGTTAATTCATTAAACTGATCTAGTCTTTCATTTTGTAATTCTTTTAACCAAGCACTTTCTTCCCAATTATATTTCAAAGCTTCTTCATACATTTGGGACAATATACTTCCTATATCTCCTGATGCTCCCAGGAAAACACCTCTGTTCTTACCAATTTCACTTTCTGAAGTATCAATCTGTATTAATTTTGCTGATTCAGAAATTACTGGAGGCATACCATATCCAAGAGTTAAGTCTTGCTTAGTGCCAACTAAAATAACTAAATCCGATTCTTGAACTTTTTTTGTAGCCTTATTCAATCCACTATCATAAAATCCAACTGAATGAGCATAATCATCTGAAATAATCCCTCTTGCATTTCCTTGTGTAAAAGTCGGAATTTTTGTAATATCAAGAAATTTTTTAAGTTTATCTTCTATACTAAAAGAGTCACACGCATTACCTAATATAATTACAGGTTTATTAGATTTATTTAATTCACTTATTATTTTTTCGACTTGATTTTGACTCATAACAGATATTGATTGATTTCGATATTCAGCTGGTGTAAAAAAAACAATCTTTTCTTTATCTACTTTTTGCTCTTGAACATCTACAGGAATAGTTAAATGAACTGGCCCCTTACGTCCACTAAACGCAACTCTTAAAGCTTTAGCAATCATATCTGGTATCCTTGATGCATCATAAACCATCCAGGCACCCTTAGTTGTAGGTTTAGCCATACCTATCTGATCAATTTCCTGCATAGAGCCTTTTTCAGCTTCACTCAACTCTGCAGACCCACTTATAGATAGCATAGGACTTTCTGCATGCATAGCATTTGCTAATCCAGGTATAGCATTTGCAAAACCAGGTGTAGTATAAATTGCCACTCCTAATTTACCAGTAATTCTACTCCAAGAATCTGCCATATGAACTGCTGCTTGCTCGTGCCTAGTATCTAATATATTAAAACCATAATCTGATAAAACATCTAATGTTGGCAAAACATGGTCTCCAGCTAAAGTAAATATATAATTTACTCCTTCAACTTCTAATGATTTGGCAATTAATTCTGCACCTGTAATATAATTCTCTTTTTCCATTATTACTCCCTATATTTAAAATAGATACATTATTAATATAGCTTAAGCCAAAATGACGAAAGTTTATATGCTAATTATATAAAATTTCACTTAATATTTTAGAGTGATATAATGATATTCTACGATTTCCATTGGAGATGAACAAAAATGAACATACTTGTAACAGGCTGTGCGGGATTTATTGGAAATAAAGTCTCTGAAATTTTACTAAATGATGGAAATCAAATATTTGGTATAGATAATTTAAATTCTTCATATGATATAAGTTTAAAAAAGTATAGATTAAATAATTTAAACTTAAATTCAAATTTTAATTTTTTTGAATTAGATATTTCAAACTATAAATCAATAGAAAAAAATATTTTCAACCCATCAAAGAATATTAGATTTGACATAATAATCAACTTAGCTGCTAGAGCAGGAGTAAGACAAAGCGTTGAAAATCCTTGGGATTACTATGAAAGTAATACTATTGGTACATTAAATCTATTAGAGTTATGTAAAAAATGGAATATACCAAAATTCATACTTGCATCAACTTCGAGTCTATACGGACTAAATAAAAATATGCCTTTCTTAGAAGAAATTAATACTGACCAAGTTTTATCCCCTTACGCTGCTTCTAAAAAAGCATGTGAGGTACTAGCACACACTTATCATTATCTTCATAAAATAGATATTTCAGTTTTAAGGTTTTTTACAGTTTATGGCCCAGCTGGACGACCAGATATGAGTATATTCAAATTTATTAAATCTATAGATGAAGCAAAACCTATCACTATATTTGGAGATGGTACACAAAGTAGAGATTTTACTTACGTTGATGATATAGCAGCAGGAGTTATATCTTCTATAAGAGCTACTGGATATCAGATAATAAACTTAGGAAATGACAAACCAATAATATTGTCTAACATAGTAGAATTAATTGAAAATTATTTAAATAAAAAAGCAATTATTAATTACACACCTGCTCATGCTGCAGATGTAAAAGACACATGGGCTAATATCGAAAAAGCAAAAAACCTACTCCAATGGGGACCAACAATATCTATTGAAGAAGGTATTAAAAGAACTGTAAATTGGTATTTAGAAAATAAAACCTGGTTATCAAAAATAAAATAAATTATAAAAATGTATCCAGAAATTTTAGTAAAAGAATCTAAAAAACTTGGTATAGATTTAAACAACAATCAAATCAAACAATTTGTTGTATATTATAACCTTTTAGAAGAGTGGAATAAAAAAATCAATTTAACTTCAATTACGGAATTTAGGTCTGTTCAAATTAAACACTTCTTAGATTCTTTAGCTACTTTTAATTCTATACCTTCAATTTTATTTAATACAGGTTCATTGATTGATATAGGCACTGGCGCAGGATTCCCAGGGATCCCATTAAAAATTGCTTTACCAGGACTAAAATTAACACTTCTTGAATCCACAAAAAAGAAAACATATTTTCTAGAAACTGTCTCAAAAGTTTTAAAATTAAATTCAACAACAATCATAAATAAACGAGCTGAAGATCTTGCTCATGATATAAATTTTAGAGAAAAGTATGATTTGGCCACTGTAAGAGCAGTAGGAAAACTTGCCATGATAAGTGAACTTTGTTTACCTTTTTGTAAAATTGGAGGAAAATTACTTGCTTTAAAAAATCCAAACATCGAATATGAAATTAAAAATGCAGAACACGCAATAAATTTACTGGGTGGGAAATTAGGGAAAACTAAGAATATAAAACTTACTGAAAATAAAATAACAAGTTTAATTGAAGTTTTTAAACAAAAACAAACTAACAACAAGTATCCTAGAAAACCTGGAATACCGAAAAAATACCCTTTGTAAATATTTTTATACTCTAAAAACCTTGTTTCAATTTATATACATAATATATGAATCCACCTTGATATATGAATCCACCTTGAAAATTACTAATTAACAAGCTAATCTGTATTTGTTAATAACAACAATCTCTACTAAAATAAACCAACAAATGGAAGTTAATATGAATAAAACAAAAAATCTAAAAAAAATGAGCTCTGTAGTTAGCGAAGGACCAAGTAGAGCTGCAGCAAGAGCAATGCTAAGGGCTACAGGTCTAACAGATGAAGACATGGAAAAGCCTTTTGTTAGCGTAGCAAACCTAGCTAGTGATGTTACTCCATGTAATTTTCATTTAGATAGATTATCACATAAAGTTAAAGAGGGATTAAAAAATGCAGGAGCTGTCCCATTCCTTTTCGGAACAATCACAATAAGTGACGGTATATCTATGGGTACTGAAGGAATGAAAGCATCTTTAGTAAGTAGAGAAGTAATAGCTGATTCAATAGAAACTGTCACATTTGGTGAAAGTATGGATGGAGTTATAGCTGTTGCAGCATGTGACAAAAATATGCCGGGCATTTTAATGTCTATGGCTAGACTAAATTTACCTTCAATATTTGTATACGGAGGAGCAATATTACCTGGGCAATACAAAGGTAAAGATATAAATGTTCAAGACATGTTTGAGGCTATTGGAACTTATTCTCAAGGAAAATTATCATTAGAAGAATTAATTGCTATGGAAAAAGTAGCTTGCCCCGGAGAAGGCGCATGTGCTGGTATGTTCACAGCTAATACTATGGCTGCAGCTATAGAAGCTATGGGTATGTCAACACCAGGTAGTTCTTCTATACCCGCAATAGACCCTCGCAATGAAGAAGTAGCATTTAATTCAGGCCATTTACTATTTAATATGCTTGAAAAAGATATAAAGTCTAGAGATATAATAACTCGTAAATCCCTTGAAAATGCCATAACCGTAGTATTATCTATGGGAGGATCCACAAACGCAGTATTACATTTATTAGCAATTGCACATGAAGCTGAAGTAGATTTAACAATCGATGATTTTGATAGGCTAAGCAGAAAAACACCCTATTTAACAGACCTAAGACCATCAGGTAAGTATGTAATGGCTGATATGGATAAAGTTGGAGGGGTTCCAACTATAATGAAAGAATTATTACATAAAGGATTATTACATGGAGATGCTTTAACTGTAACTGGTAAAAGCATAGAAGAAAATTTAGATACATTTAATACCCGACCAGATAATCAAGTAATTCATCGAATATCTTCACCAAGAAGTCCTACAGGCGGATTGATTATTCTTAAAGGAAATTTAGCACCTGAAGGAGCCGTGTTAAAAGTATCAGGATCAAAGAGCTTAAATCACACAGGTCCAGCTAGAGTATTTGACGGTGAAAGATCAGCGTTTGAAGCAGTTACAACTGGACAAATAAAAGATGGAGATGTCGTAGTAATCAGATATGAAGGTCCAAAAGGCGGACCAGGCATGCAAGAAATGCTAGCTGTAACTGGCGCAATAATGGGTCAAGATATTAAAAATAATATTCTTCTTATGACTGATGGAAGATTCTCAGGAGCATCTCATGGACCTATGATTGGACATGTAGCCCCTGAAGCTGCTGTAGGAGGACCCATAGCTATGATTAAAGAGGGTGACATAATAACTATGGATGTAGAATCCAGAATATTAAATGTTGATATAACTGACGAAGAATTAAAGAATAGAAAAAATGCCTGGAATCCCCCTAAGCCCAAATATACTCACGGTGTAATGGCAAAATATGCTAAATTAGTTACATCAGCATCAAAAGGCGCAGTCACAACATAATAAATTAATGTATTAATTGAATTACTATAATATTTGGTTTAATAACTATGCTAAATATAAGTAAATATTTTCACTTGATTTTATTATTTATTAAAAAACTTCACCAATTGTGGCTAAATTAAGCATATGATATATTTATAAATAGATGATTTAATAATTAAGAAAATTAGCAATTTGATTAATATAAAAAATTCAATTTCAAATGCCACACTATTAATATCTGCTGTGATATTTCTTATCAGCTTATATTTAATTTTCATTTGGGTGCCTACTGAAATAAATCAAGGAATAGCTCAAAGAATTTTTTATTTTCATGTCCCCATTGGCTGGCTAGGAATGATATCTATAATAATAGTTGCTATCTCCAGTTTTATTCATTTAATTACTAAAAATGAAAAATGGGATAACCTTGCATATTCTTCAGCAGAATTAGGAATAATATTCGCGTCCCTGATATTGGTAACAGGAAGTATATGGGCAAAGCCAATCTGGGGGGTGTGGTGGACATGGGATCCTAAACTTACAACTACTCTAATACTATGGTTTTTTTATTTAGGATACTTAATGGTAAGATCATATTCTCCAGCAGGAATTCAAAGTAAACAATATAGCTCTGTTATTGCGTTGATCGGAGCTATCGATGCTCCTATTATTTACATGGCAAGTGTATGGTGGAGATCGGCACATCCAAGCCCTAATATACCTATGGATTTAGATAGTAAAATGCTAATAACATTTTTAATTTCATTATTATCATTTACAATATTATATATATATATGCTTAACAAAAGATACAATTTAAAAAAAATCGAAGGTAAAATAGATGAGATATATAGAAACATTAATTAATTATTCTTTTTTAAAAAATATTATAAGCATATTATTTATTAGTTTGATGTTTTTGATGACTCAAGACATAATTTTTTCTAGCGATGGAGGCACAAGTGCTGCAAATGGTCAAATTATAATCAAAGAATCCAATTCAAACCTTGGATATTTGTTTGCAGTTTTCTTCGTAACATGGATAGCTTTTTTTGGATATTTATTTTTTATGTCTAAAAAACAAGAAAATATAATTCATGATATTAAAGAACTGGAAAATATCATTTCTAATGAAAAATCTTAATAATCGAAAAACTTTTAGTGTGCTAAATTGAGTGAATCCCTTAATATAAATGAAAATATAATTATTAATAACAAATATAAAATAGTTGTAAGCGTGCTAGTATTAATTGGAGCTTTATCTTATCTAATATTTTTAGCATTCAATAGTGCCACTATTTATTACTATACTGTTGGAGAAGCAAATAAATTAGATAACAATATAAAATCTGAGAGGATGCTTCGCATTAGTGGTACATTAAAACCAAATTCTTTTTCTAGAGAAGAGGACTCTACTACCTCTTATTTCATACTTACAGACGGACAAGAAACATTAAATGCTTACCATAATGGAATAATCCCTGATTTGTTTTTTAATGAACATTCCGAAATAATTCTTGAAGGCAGATATGATAGTAATAAAAATTTTCAAAGTAATAATATAATAGTTAAATGCCCTTCAAAATACTCAGCCGTAGAAGAAGAAGAAGTATAGTATATATATTACTAACTAGTATATAATTTGATCCTTCTAATAGTAATTACTATTATTATTGCCAATATACTAGCAGTCAAAAATAAAATCCCAGGCATTAGCCAAGAATGCCTGTCGAAAATACTTAAATTATCTAAAAAGAATATATTCTCTTGCTCAATTCCTAAAATGGCTTTATAAGAATTACGTGTATCTATGTTCTCAAAAAAATACTTAATATCATAAGAAACATTTTTTGCATTTAAATTACCGTAATAAAGCCTATACATATGGCCCAAATCACCTTTAAAAATCACACTTCTATTAACTCCAATAATATTAGGTTCTAAAACATTTAAAGGAAGATCATCTTGATTATAAATTACTATTTCAATAAATCTTTTTTTAATTTCAGGGTATTCTATAACGTTATCAATAATCAAAGAGCCTCCATCAGAAAAAGAGAAAATAGGTTGTTTGTTAACAATCTTTTCCCAGTTTCTCTTATCTGTACTAGCTTTAACATCTACCAATCTATAAAAATTTTCTGTTTCTGTTTTAATCAAAATTTTAGAACTAGGTATCCCTTCAAAGCCCAAATCCAAAGATACAGTTGTTAAAGATAAATTTTTATCATTAACAATATTCGAATTTAAAATATCCCAAGAAGTTTCTTCAGCTAGAATCTCTTTAGAAAAGAAAACTTCAACATCTGATATTGATAAATCTCCTTTCCCGCCATCATCTATCTTAATACGCAAAAATTGTGATTTAGAATCTAAATATTTTACTGCTGTATCCCGGAAAGAAAAGTCAGCATTTCTAAATCCAGATATTTCCCCAGATCCAATTTTTTTCCATTGTATTTTATCAATACTTGATTCAATTGAAACTTTACGACTAAAATTTTCAGACAAGCTAATTATATTCACTTGATTATGAATTGTAGTTAAATTACCTAAATCTAAAATAACTGTATTAAATTCATTTTTTAAAAAGCTATTCTCTACAATTTTACTTTTTAAAAGTGTTTCACTAAACGAACCTAATTTCACTTCTATGCTGTAAGGCATTTCATATTTGCTATCTTCAACTACTCTTAAGTCTTTCAAATCAGTATGAGATTTTTTATATATTTCAGAATCGATTTTTATTTCAATTATTTTATTGTCTAATTCATTTTCACTAATGATAATATTCTTATAATATGGCCAATGGTTTAAAAAAAAATCTGCCCGTAAAAGATTAATATTTAATAAAAATAATATAGAAACTATAAAAAAAATATTCCTATTTTCCAATATAAAACTATTTATTTTCAAATAAAAAGCCTTTTATCAATTTACTATATTTTTGATACATTAAACCACCAATAATTAATATAGCACCTAAAATCAAGAATGCTGCAACTCTATATATTTGATCAAGTGAAAAGACATCATACAAAAATAATTTTGCTATTGGTATAGCTAAAACTATCAAACCTCCGATTCTTATTAATCTAAATTCTTTAATAACTCCAATACACAATATAATGCCTGCATAAGTAGCCCAAAATATACTAACACCTAAGCTACTTAATTTTGCATCTTTTATAAAAGCTAATATTTCTAAACTAAACATTATTAAAGTAAGCAAATTAGCGATCACTAGAGCAGTAAGTAATATATCTTTTATTTCTAATTTGTCGAGTATATTTAATTTATTACTGAAAATTAAATATGCTGAACCATATAAAGACAGAATAATAGATAGAAAAGCAAGAAACCTATAATTTAAAATAAATTGAATATTTTCATTATTAGTGTTAACAATATCTAAATTAATTAAATTCAGTATAGAAATACCAAATAATAAGTATGAAAACCATCTTAATTCAATTAAACCAAATCTAAATGAAGTAAATATTAAAAATAAATTAAATATACTCCAAGCAAATATAATCCAAGAGCTTTCAAACTGTATAAAAATACCAATAGCAAATAGAATATTGGCACAACTAAAAAATACTGAATGCAACCCTAATCCACGTCCATATTTTTCTAAAATCTTTTCTCTATCTAAAATATAACTAGAAGATTTTTTGATAATCCAACCAGACACAAGCGTAGATGCTATTACTAGAATATATTCAATAGTATATACATTCCATATAGGCGTGATTTTTAAATTTAATAAAGTAGGAGTTCTATCAAATATCATCCAGATAAATGTTAGAGCTAAAAGAAAATATCCGCTTATTCTAAATTCCCAAGACTTTAATACAAAAGAAAGCCATATAACTAGAGCTCCTTCAATTGACCAAGCTATCCCTAACCATGCTCCTTCTAATTGTATTGGAAAAGCAATAGTAATAAATAATAATGATATTCCAAAATACATCAAGCTTAATTTAGGATTAGATTTATTTATCCTGAAAACATAATACCCTATACAAGAATAAATAACTGAAATTAATAAAGTAAAAGAACCCAACCAGTTTTTGAAATCAGAATCTCTAAAAATCCAATAACTAATAATCAAATAAAATATTCCATTAGCTAGCATAGTAGAATAATCTGAAATTCCTGGCACACGTTTCCAGATTATATGGAACAATAAGCCTACAAAAATGAATATCCCAAATATAGTCGACAAATATAATTGAGCTTCCCAGAATGTAGTTATTTCACTAAATTCAATATACCAAAATACAAATGCGAACATAGAAAACACTAACGCAAGCTTATTAAACCAACTCCAGTTTTTAAAAGTAGATAAAAATAAAACGCCTAAATCTAGCAATATCACATAAAAAAAGAATTGAGATTTAAGATTATTATAATTACTGCTATCTGGAGAAATTAAATTTGAATTACCTGCAGAAATAACAAATGGAGCTAAAAATGCACCTATAATTCCTATTGTAGCTAAACTTGCAGAATCATGCTTAAAAGCAAGCAAAGATGAAGTAAGGGTAATTAAAAATATTATGCTTATGGTTATATATAATCCAAACATACTATGTATAGCAAATGCAGCAAATACAGAAATATATAATATTCCAATACCTCCACCAAATAATGTCTGAGCATATTTCGGGTAACTTCTATAAAAATATTCTCCTAATCCTATAAAAATTAGACCAGTTAAGATTCCTAGAGTTACCTGTCCTGTTTCATCTATCCATTTATTATCAATAGCTAACTTCAAAAAAAATGCAGTACCTATTAATACAGCAAACACACCAATACGAGCTAACCAATTACCACCTAAAATTAGCTCTAAATCAAATATATTATTAAATCTTTTTTTATAAGACTCAATGAGATTATCTGACTTTTCAAGCTTTGATTGACTAATATCTTTTAAGTTTTTCGAAGGGTCTATAGTGGCAGGAGGAACTTCCTTAATATAATCCTTTTCTTCTATCGACATCCCATTTCTAGCTAGGATCAACCTAAGTGATTTAACTTGTCTTTCTAAATTAATGATCCTATTTATTGAATTGATAGGTCTAGAATTTTTTTCTAAATCATCTAAATCAGCTGTAGGAATTTTATTCTTTAAAAGACGCCTTCCGCAATTAGTACAATAATTATTTTGTTCGTGATTTTCTGTTTGACATTTTTCACAAAACATTTAAAAAATCTCCAAAACTATATTAAAATCGAAATAAAAATATCTTCTATTCAATTCACTTTTTCCGAGGCTATCATATAATAAAATATCAATCAATCTATATATAGACAGTATAATTTAATATAAAATATTAGTTAATATGTTTAATAAGTTAAATAAAATAAAAAATATAAAGAAAAATATTATTTCTGAAGAAATACCCCCCGGACAATTTGTTACTGAAAAATTCCCAGCATTAACATTTGGAGAAATTCCTAATATTGATATAGAAAAATGGAAATTAAAGATTACTGGAAATATAAATTATCCATTTACATTAAATTGGACCGATATTCAAAAATATAAAATGATTAAGACAACAACTCCTTTTCATTGCATTACTCAATGGAGCCGAATGGTAAACCATTGGGAGGGGATTCCATTTAAAAAGATATATGAGCTTGCAAAACCTAAACCTGAAGCGATTTATGTAATGATTCATTCATATGGAGGTTACTCTACTAATTTAGACCTACAAACTTTACTAGAAGAAAATGTGATTTTAGCACACATCCATGATGGATCAATACTTTCACCTGAACACGGCTATCCTTTAAGATTAGTTGTGCCGGATAGATATGGATGGAAAAGTGCAAAATGGATAAGCAAAATAGAGTTTACCAACAATAATTTACCAGGTTTTTGGGAAAGTAGAGGATATCATATGAATGGAGACTACTGGAAAGAAGAACGTTTTTCCTAAAACGCTCAAGATTAATCTAGTTTATATATTAAACCTTGACATAATCTGTATCAAGGTTTAATATATAAACTAGATTAACAATTTATAACTAATGGATATGAAATATTTTACTGACAATTCAGACTACAGAATTAGAATCAGATTAAATAATCCTATTTCATATAACCCAGAAATTCACAATCCTTCTGAAACTGAATTAGTAGGAGTATACATAATAAGTGTAGCAGCTAGGATGCTTGAAATGCATCCACAAACACTTAGAAAATACGAAAGATTAGGCCTAGTAAGGCCTTCCAGAACTGTAGGAATGTTAAGACTATATTCTGAGGAAGATATTGTAAGATTAGAGCTGATAAAACACCTAGTAGGTGAATTAGGTTTAAATTTAGCTGGAGTCAGAATGGCAATAGGCCTTTTTAACAAATTAATCCTGTTAAAAAAAGAAATGGAACCTGCGGGTAATGTTGAATTAAGAAAATTATTGTCAAAAGGAATAGACGAAATGTTATCTATACTATATGGAAATACTGAATAAATTTCCTAGGAGAACTAATTATATGCCAAAAAAACCTAAAAATAATCGTGAATCAAAAAAAAATAATTCTGAATCAACTTCAGATAATAAAAATTTAGATAAAGAAAAAGAAATTGAAGAACTAGTTAAAGAAAAAGATTCCTATTATGCAATGGCCCAAAGAAGTCAAGCTGACCTAGTTAATTATAAAAAAAGAGCGTCAGAAGAAAAAGAAGAAATAAGAAAATCTACAAATTTTTTTATGATTTTAAAAATCCTTCCTATTATTGATGACTTTGACAGGGCAATTTCAATAATACCTGATGATTCAATTAAGTCTAGCTGGGGAGAAGGCTTAGTACTTGTACAAAGAAATTTTATTAACACTCTAGAATCTTTAGGAGTTAAAAAGATAGAAGCCAAAGGAAATGAGTTTGACCCAAGAGAACATGAAGCAATTTTATATGAAGAAAGCAAAACGCTTTCAGAGGGAATAGTAGTAAACGTTATACGAGATGGTTATAAGCTTAAAGATCAAGTCATAAGGCCTGCGCAAGTAACCGTATCAAAATCACATGAAATCCAAAAAGATTTGAAAGAGAACAATAAAAAGGAGGAATAATTTATGCCAAAAGTATTAGGAATTGACCTTGGTACTACAAATTCATGCATGGCAATTATAGAAGCAGGAGAACCTAGAGTCCTAGAAAATGCAGAAGGAGGAAGAACTACTCCATCTATGGTAGGAGTAAATCCAAGATCAAATGAACGTTATGTTGGAATGACAGCTAAACGTCAAGCGATTACAAATCCAGAAAATACAGTTTTTTCTGTTAAAAGGTTAATGGGAAGAAAATTCACCGATAAAACAGTTAAGTCAGATACAAAGTTAGTTCCTTTTAAAGTAACTAAACATAGTAATGGAGATGCCCATGTAAGTATGTGTGATAAAAACTATGCACCTCCTGAAGTTTCCGCAATGGTACTACAAAAATTAAAAAAAGATGCCGAAGAAAAAATAGGCGAGGAAATTACTCAAGCAGTCATAACAGTTCCAGCTTATTTTAATGATAGCCAAAGAAATGCCACCAAAGATGCTGGGAAAATTGCTGGATTAGAAGTTCTAAGAATAATCAATGAGCCTACAGCTGCTTCACTAACTTATGGACTAGATAAAAAAGGTGAAGAAACTATAGCTGTATATGACTTAGGAGGAGGCACATTTGATATAACTATATTACAAATTAGCCAAGGAGTTTTCGAGGTTAAAGCTACAAATGGCGACACCCACCTTGGAGGGGATGATTTCGATCAAGTAATAATAGATTGGATATGTGATGAATTCCAAAAAGACCAAGGGATTGATCTTAAACAAGACAGAATGGCTCTTCAAAGATTACGAGAATCTGCAGAAAAAGCAAAAATTGAATTGTCAACATTAATGGAAACTGAAATAAATCTGCCTTTTATAACTGCAGATGCGTCTGGTCCTAAACACCTCGTAAATAAATTAACAAGATCTAAATTTGAACAATTAGTAGCTACATTAATTAAACGAACGATAACCCCTTGTAAACAAGCTATAAAAGACGCAGGGATATCTGCAGGAGAAGTTAATGAAGTCATATTAGTTGGAGGCATGACAAGAATGCCAGCTGTACAAGACTCAGTAATTAAAATATTTGGCAAAGAACCTAATAAAGGAGTCAATCCAGATGAAGTTGTAGCTATAGGGGCAGCAATACAAGCTGGTGTATTGCAAGGAGATGTTCAAGATATACTTTTATTAGACGTAACTCCGCTTACTTTGGGAATAGAGACTTTAGGAGGAGTATCTACACCACTAGTACCAAGAAACACAACTATCCCAACAGCAAAAAGCGAAACCTTTACTACTGCAGCCGATAATCAAACAAGTGTTGAAGTACATGTATTACAAGGTGAAAGAACTATAGCTTCAGAAAATAAATCAATTGGAAGATTTAATTTAGAAGGCATACTACCTGCTACTAGAGGAACTCCTCAAATTGAAGTAACTTTTGATATAGACAGTAATGGAATTTTAAATGTTTCAGCTAAAGATAAAGGGACAGAAAAAGAACAAAAAATTACTATTACTGCTAGCTCTGGACTAGAACAGGACGAAATTGACCGTATGGTTCAAGAATCTGAGCAATATGCTGAAGAAGACAAGCAAAAACGTGAAGAAATAGAAACTCTAAATGCATCAGATAATTTGGTATATACTGCAGAAAAAATGGTAAAAGATAATGAAGATAAAATACCAGAAGATTTGAAGACTGAAATAGAAGAAAAAATAAAATTATCCAGAGAAGCTATTACTGAAAAAGATTCTGAAAAAATAAAATTATCTATGCAAGATTTGCAAACAACTATGCAAAAAGTTGGTGAAATAGTTTATGCTCAACCACCAAATAACGATGGAGAAGAAACCCCAGTAGAATCCGAAGAAAAAGACTCTGATTCAGATGAAAATACAGTTGATGGTGAATTTAGAGAAGTAAAATAATCTACAAATATACTATCAAGCTATTTAATAAATAGCTTGATAGTAACAATATTTTTTTCAAGCAACTAGGTAGTATATTCAAAAATTAATATTTTTTAAAATTATAAATTTTTATAAAACATGATATGAAAGTAGATGTTTTCTCAAAACATCCTGAGCAAAATCATTCTCTACATCTCTCCAGACTGAATGAACATGATTCGCACCAGATTGATAATTATCTAATTCGATAAATAAATTTCCTCCATGAATTCTATAATAATATGCTTCACCAAGATTAATGCCTCCTGCCCATCCAAACTTCACACTTTTAAGAGTATTTGATTCTAAATACTCTAATTTAGATTTTACTAAATTAGGGTTCACTTGATTTACATATTCAGCAATCAAAAGTTTTAACAATTTCTGCTGACCAATTTTTAATTCATCCCAAGAAATACCCTCAACTACAGGTACAGTTACCCTAGAACTGTTATAAGTAATAATATCCTTAGGTGTATTTTCATAAATAGTCGCAATATGGTGCTGGTCCTTGCTCATACTATTAACCAACTCAAACGCAAGGTCTTCTCTTTTCTTTAAAATACGTAGCCCCTTACTATCTCCATCTTTAACCTCAGCCGGGTTCACCCCTAAAAACAATGGTGTAACAGATATAATTTTATCTGACCATATACTAAAATGAATAGAGACATGATGCCCTTCAAATCTCCACCCCCATGGGTCTTTACTCTTAGGATTACCAAAAATAGTAAAATAATACCTTTCAGGGTCTCTAACAAAAGTCTTAATATTTTCACGTATTTCTAATTCTTTTAAAATCAATTCATGATTAATTATTTGCAAAGTTTGATTAAAAGCATCAGAACTAAGACCAGTTTCAAGAAGAGTAAATACTAAACTCTTAAGCTCTTTTGTCATATCCTTCAAAGGTAATCCATGTCTATTTAAAGGAGGATAATACCAAAATATCCTTTCCCCATCTAAATAATGGAAAAGAGCCTTGTTTCTAGCTTTGGCATCAAGATTATCATAGAAACTTGATGCAGCTTCTTGCATTTTTTTAATAGTAGATTTGTTTTTTGAACTAGATGAAAAATTCATATTTTTTCTATTTTCTTTTTAGTTATATTTACGAGAACTAAACTTTAATTAATTTTTGAAAGCTTCTGACTTGTCCAGGGTCTTTACCATTTACACTATTTAAATTTGTCCATGAAACTTCGCCAAGATAAATATTTTTATCTATGTCTAAAGTAATACCATGAGGAGCCAAAAATTGACCTTCCTGCAAACCCCAACCAAGATGGCCTATCCTAGATAAAACATGACCATTTACATCTAAAACTGAAATCCTAGGACCAATATTAGGGTTAGCTCTATTTACAGGTAGCCCCCAACCTAATTCTCCAACATAAAACTCTTGGTCTCTAGAAATATATAAAGCACATGGACGATGAATATTGTTCCACTGTCCCTCAAATTTCCCCAAAGAATTGAAAATTTGAACTCTGTGATTTTCCCTGTCAGCTACATACACATAGCTGTCTTTATCTATCGCAATATTATGAGGAATATTAAATTCTCCAGGAGCAACTCCAGGATTACCCCACGAAAATTTATATTTACCTTCTGGGGAATATACATGGATTTTTGCATTCATATATCCATCTGAAACATAAATATCATTAGTTTTAGGGTCAATAGCTACATCAGTACATCTATTAAAAGGATTCCCACTGTAAGGTTCAGCGGGGTTATTAGGTGAACCTATAGTAAATAAAACATCTCCATCTAAACTACATTTCCGAACTGTATGGTCACCATCATCAATACAAAATAATGAATTATCTAGGCCAAGAGTTAAACCATGAGGTCTAACAAATAAATCTTCTCCCCAGGAATTAAGAAAATTACCCTCCTTATCAAACACAATCATAGGATGATCACCTCTATTAAAAACATAGACTTTTTGATCAGGCCCGACAGCTACAGAGGCAACTTCTCTCCAAGAAATACCCTTTGGTAGTTTTGCCCATAATTCTGTAGGTTTATATTGAAAATTATTATCCCCTAAAATTTGATTAATCAAATTGATACCTCATTTAATACATAATACATAAATTTTATACAAACAAAATTATACCATTAAGAATAAAAAGTTATTCACTCTTGAGAAATCAAGGCTAAAAGGGTACATTAAAGTAAATTAATATCAATGCGGAGAGTTAAATTGTCTAAAGTATATTCAATACAGATTTGCAAATCCCATAGAAACCCAATGGAAAAAGTAAAAAAAGCTAAATTAATATCAAACATAGGAATAGATGAAGATATACATGCATCAAACCAAGGTAAGAAAAAAAACAGACAAATTTTATTAATGGATATTGAAACTTTGAATTCTTTCAATTTAGAAACAGGCATTATTAAAGAAAATATTACTACTCAAGGTTTAAAAATAAATGACCTTAAATCAAATCAAAAAATCCAAATAGGAAAATCTATAATTCTTCAAGTTACTGGTCCATGTGAACCATGCCCAAGAATGGATGAAATACGTCCTGGATTAATGAAGGAAATCGATGGTAAAAGAGGAATTTTAGCATTTGTAGAAAGAGGAGGAATAATAAATGAAGGAGATAAAATAGAAATAATTTAGATTCCTAATAATCTACACTAACAGTATATTTATAAATCAGATATAATTAAATAAAAAACTAATATAGTATCGAAAAATATCAATATTATGGCAATGACAACATATAAACGGGATAACCAGCTAATATTTCGCATGGGATTTACTATGCTTTTACTTGCATTTTTATTTATAGGTTTTTTATATTTTTTATTTGCAATGGGCTTTAGCCCAATATTCATTTTGGCAATTGCTATTTTTATGGCTGGATTTCAATATTTTTATTCAGATAAAATGGTATTAAAAACAACAGGGGCTAAAATAGTTACTCCAGATCAAGAACCCAAACTTCACAAATTAATTGATGATTTATGCAATACATCAAAACTGCCAAAACCAAAACATATAGCAATAATGGATACTCCTGTGCCAAATGCCTTTGCTACAGGAAGAAATCCGAAAAATGCAGTAATTGCAGTTACAAAAGGTTTATTAAACAAATTAAATCAAAAAGAACTTGAAGCTGTTTTAGCACATGAATTAAGCCATGTTAAAAATCGAGATATTATGGTTCTTACCTGGGCAAGTATTATAGTTATAATGGCTGGATATTTAATGCAAATGCTTTTTTGGATGAGCTTATTTGGTGGCTTTGGAGGGGGAGGTAGAAGTAGAAATGGGGGACAAGCAATGCTTATTATGATGGCAATTTGGATTGGCACTATAATAGTTTATTTTATTGCACAGATGTTAATTATGACGCTATCTAGATATAGAGAATTAGCTGCGGATAGAGGTGCGGCAATGATTACTGGAAACCCAATGGACTTAGCTTCGGCTTTAAAAAAGATTGAACAAGAAGTTTCTAATACCCCAGAAAAACAAGTTAGAAATGTTGAACACGCTAGTGCTTTTTTTATAATACCTGCAATCAAGTCAAATTTCATAGCCTCTTTAATGTCTAGCCACCCTAATACAGAGAAAAGAATTCAAAAGCTAAGAGATATGAAAAAAACTTATTCTTCTTCTAAGCAAGAATATACTAAATTTAATATCGATATATCAAAAAAATAATATTGAAAATTCTTGGATAAAAACTTGGGCAACGAACCTTCTAATATAAATCCAACAATAGGATTAATTCAAATACCTAATACAATAGATAATTCTATTCAAGATTATCTTGAAAAAAATAATTCAAATATTATAAATTTAGATATTGAATCAAATTTAAATTATTCAAAAATATTTAATACAATTAATGGCATATTATTAATCTATGATTTTATAGAAAATTATAATAACAATATTGAAGTAAAATTAAAAAAATTTTTGACTAAATGCATAGAAACAAACATCCCCATACTATGTACAGGGAATGCTTTACATATATTAAATTATTGCTTAAATGGATTAAAACCTATTTCAACTCCAAGTCATTCATTAGATAATAATAAGTCTTCTTACCATAGAATATTTATTCCTCCAGGCAGTAAATTAGCTGCAATATTAGGGTCAGGTGGATTTGTAAGGGTAAATAGCAGGCATTCCTATAGCATTACCGAAGTGCAAAAATCATCCGATTTAATTGCATCAGCATATTCCTTAGATGATGGAATTATAGAAGCAATAGAAAGCCCTGAAAACATTTTTATCATAGCGGTACAATTTAATCCGGAACGTAGAGGAGAAATCCCTCCTCACTTTGACAAATTATTCACATCATTTATCAAAGCATGTAAAAAAGCACAAAATGGTGTATATTAAGACTTTATAGGCACATCTTATAGTGGTATAATTATATCTAATTTAATTCACCAAAAACTAGGGGATTATCAATGGTAAACTCTAAAACTGATTTTGGATTTATAAAAGACACTCCTATAGAACAAGAAATGCAGGCATCTTACCTTGATTATGCTATGAGCGTAATTGTTGCAAGAGCATTACCCGATATCAGAGATGGGCTCAAACCTGTTCAACGTAGAATTCTATATGCTATGCACGACCTTGGAATGCGACGCCCATCATCTTATAAAAAAAGTGCTCGATTAGTTGGTGAAGTTCTGGGAAAATATCATCCCCATGGTGATAGTGCAGTCTATGAAGCAATGGTAAGAATGGCTCAACCATTTTCATTAAGAATGCCATTAGTTGACGGGCAAGGTAATTTCGGAAGCGTCGACGGTGACTCTGCAGCCGCAATGAGGTACACAGAAGCTAGGTTAAGTCAAATTGCAGAAGAAATGCTAATTAACTTAGAACAAAACACAGTTGATTTTATAGAAAATTTTGATGGTTCTCTAAAAGAACCAGTCGTTATCCCTGCAAGGCTCCCTAATTTACTTGTCAACGGTGCCTCTGGAATAGCCGTTGGAATGGCAACGAATATACCTCCACATAACCTTTCTGAAGTATGTAATGCTGTAATTAAATTAATTGAAAATCCTGAAATTGAAATAGAGGAATTAATTAAATCTGTGCGTGGCCCTGACTTTCCTACTGGAGGAACAATTATGGGAAAAGAAGGAATAATAAATGCCTATACGCATGGTAAGGGCTCAATAATTGTTAGAGGTAAATCTGAAATTGAACAATTAAAAAATGGTAAATATAGAATAATCATATCTGAGTTGCCCTTTCAGGTTAATAAAGCTTCATTGGTAGAAAGAATTGCAGAATACTCTAAGTCAAAACGAATAGAAGGAATAAGTGAAATCAGGGATGAATCTGATCGAGATGGTATGCGCATTGTATTGGAATTGCGTTCTGGATCCCAACCTCTTGTAGTGCAAAATAATCTATTTAAACATACTGCCCTTCAGTCATCATTTTCTGCAAACATGTTAGCTATAGTGAATGGTATTCCTCAAGTAGTTAATTTAAAAGTGATTTTAGAGCATTATTTAGAATACCGAAAAGAAATAATTAAACGTAAATCTGAATTTGAGCTAGCTAAAGCAAGGGAAAGAGCTCATATTCTAGCAGGCCTAAGAATTGCACTCAGTAATTTAGATGAAGTAATTCAATTGATTAGAGAATCTAAAGATTCTGAAGAAGCCAGAAATGGATTGATAACCCGATTTGGATTAGATGAAAAACAATCACAAGCAATCCTCGAAATGCAATTAAGAAGAATAGCAGCACTGGAAAGAGAACGCCTAGAAAATGAATATAAAGAATTACAAGTAACAATCAAATGGCTTGAAGAACTACTAGGAGATGTAAGCAAAATACTAAATGAAATTAAAGATGAAACATTGGAGCTAAAAAAGAAATTCGGTGGCAAACGACTTACAGATATTAGCTATGAAGCTCATGAATTTGATAGAAGTGATCTTGAACCTCATGAACAAATTGTTATAACTCTAAGTAAAGCTGGATATATCAAAAGAATACCTGCAAGTACATACAGAAATCAACATAGAGGTGGAAAAGGTGTCACAGGTATGAATATGAAAGAAGATGACCCAGTAGAACACATTTTAGTTATAGATACTCACGACAGGTTATTGTTTTTTACAAATACTGGAAGAGTTCTCTCTCTAACTTCATATGAACTACGTGCGGATACTGCTAGAAATACCCGCGGAGTGCCTATAGCCAATGTTATTGCTCTAAAAGAAAATGAGACTGTAAGAGCTGTATTTGAAGTAAAAGATTTAAACCAAGAGGACACTTTCCTAATAATGGCTACGCGTACAGGGAAAATAGAAAAAGTTCCTCTACAAGAAATTTCCTCAATAAGATTATCCGGCTTAATTGTGATGAACCTTAAACCAAAAGATGAACTGGTTTCTGTAAGATTAGCTCAAAACAGTAATGACTTGATTATGGTTTCAGAGCAGGGCATGTCAATTAGATTTTCTGTAGAAGCATTAACCTCACACCATAGAGGAGCTGGTGGTGTTAGAGGGATGAAATTACGTGAAAAAGACAAAGTGATAGCAATGAATGTAGGAATTCCAGAGTCTCGTTTATTAGTAATAAGTAAGAACGGATATGGAAAAGTAACACCACTTGAAAACTACAGGACGCAAAACAGAGGTGGTACAGGTGTAAAAACTTCAAACATAACTAAAAAAACTGGAGTGATTGCTTCAGCTCAAGTAGTTTCTGATGATAAAGAAGTATATATAGTTTCTAAAAAGGCTCAAATTATAAGAACTAATTTATCTGAAATACGCAGTTTAGGAAGAATAACTCAGGGAGTTAGAATATTCAATGTAAAAGAAGGAGATTCAGTTTCCTGTATAACATGTGTTGATAATCTAGATGACAAGCCAGAGGACAACATTAAACAACTTAAATTACCATTAAAAGATAAAAAAAATAATAAATAATTATATGGAAAATTCAGCCCAACTCCCATATGAATATCATGGTAAAGTAACGCTACCAAGCGAAAAAGAATCTATTAATTTTTCTCTAAATATAAATAGAGATGCAAAATCGATTGAATTAAATTTTTCTAAACCAATTGAAGAATCATCAAATTGGAAATGTACAGATATCAAAATTATTAGAAGAACTAAATTTGATGAAATTGTTTTCTTTACTCATGGAATACCTAAACCTTCAGTTCCTTTAATCTGGAAGATAAATGCTTCTCTTACTGATAAGACTGCTGCAGGAGTTGTAATTGCGCGAGAAAATGATAAAGGTGTAAAAGGCGAAAAAGGCTTTAAACTTACTTCAAAATAAACTTTTCACAAACTTTAGCTGCATCAAACATATCTGTAATGTTTACATATTCATCTAAAGTGTGCATATGATTAGCTCCCATTCCAACTACAACTGCTTTAATTCTATTTTTACGAAATATATTCCCATCAGTCCCAGCACCAGAATCCTTTAATACAGGCTCTAATCCAATTTGCTTAATGGCTTTTTTAACTTTAATAAATGTTGAATCTTCAGAATCTAAAGAATAAGTTTCAAAATCAGTATTTAAATTCAAATCAATCAAAGCATCAGGAAAATCTTTCTTCGTAGAAGAAACAGCTTCATTAATATTTGATTTTAATTCAATAATTATATTATTATCAGAAGTACGAAATTCACCTCTAATTATTACATCTTCAGGCACAGCGTTTCTTACAGTTCCCCCATCAACTAAACCTACATTAAACGTAGTATGTCCATCTAGTCTACCTTGTGGCATTTTTGACATAATATGTGAACCTATCAATATTGCAGACAAACCTTTTTCTGGTTCTACTCCTGCATGAGCTCCTTTTCCTTTAACAGAAATATCAAATGAAACATAAGTAGGTGACATTGATACAATACGATTAGGAGGACCTTCGCTGTCAAAAACTAAAGCTTCCTTAGATTTTATCTTTGTAAAATCTAAATTTCTAGCACCTAATAAAGCTATCTCTTCTTCTTTAGTAAATACCACTTCAATCGGATGAATTGAGCTTTTATCTTCTTTAACTGATTGTAGTGCCTCTAATATTGCAGATATTCCACATTTAGCATCTGCTCCAACAATAGTGTTACCTTCAGAAACAATTTTGTTCCCTTCAACAACCGGGACAACTCCTCTACTTGGCTCAACAGTATCCATATGAGCTGATAACATTATAGGATTAGCTCTTCCATCATTAGCTATAACATTACCATAATCATCTTTAAATACATTTAACCCAAATTCTTTAAGTAAATTAATTAGTTTTTCCGCAATAATATCTTCTTCTCCAGACGGGCTATCGATAGAAGATATTTCACAAAAAGTATTTACTATTCTATTTTTATTTATCATTTAACACATTTTCTTATTTAATTATTTTTTATTTATTAGAGGAAATAACAATTTTTTTCAAGGTGCATTTTTTTAACATATCTGCGTTAGGTGTTGGTAAATCTATTCCAAAAGGTTTAAAAGTAAGGTTTTCTGTGAGTTCTAATGAAGGTTCAGATAAATCTCTAACATAAAATCTAGAAGATGGAAATAAGTCTCCAGGATAAGTAAAGTTATCTAAAGTTGCCAATTCAACACATATAGATGAACCTACTGCACTTTCTAACATACCTCCTACCCATACTGGAATACCATTTTCTCTAGCTAACTTATTAATTTCAATTGAATTATACAATCCTCCAACTCTACCCGGTTTAATATTAATAAATTTACATGCATTTACTTTAATAGCATCCTGTGCTGATTTTATAGAAGTTATACTTTCATCTAGGCAAATCGGAGTATCTATACTTTTAGCCAGCTCAGAGTGGTCTAATACGTCAGCGAAATGTAAAGGCTGTTCAATAAAAATTAAATTTAATTTATCAATTTCTTTAAAAAGCGCTATATCTTCTAAAGAATAGCCTCCATTACAATCAATATGTAAAATTAAATCAGGAAAAGTGCTCCGGACTGCTTTTAAAACATCTAAATCCCAGCCTCTACTAACTTTAAGTTTGACTCTAGGAAAGCCAGCATCTACAGCTTTTTGAATATTCCCTAAGAGCATATCTATAGAGTCTTGTATTCCAAAATCAGCGCCTGCTTGGACTTCTTTACTCTTACCTCCTAACAATTTATGCAGAGGAGTTTTTGTGATTTTACTTTGTAGAGTCCACCAACAAATCTCTAAAGCTGCTTTTGCAAAAGTATTACCTTTAAAAATGCTAAGCTTTTGATTAATTTGTTCAGCTGATTCAAATTCATGGTTTAATATAAACGGTGCAAAAAATTCAGAAACATTATAGAAAACTGAACCTGCACTTTCAGGCAGATACATAGGTGCATATAAAGGAGAAGATTCAGACCAAGCTGTATGGTTCCCGCTTGTAGCTTTGACTAAAACAGAATGTATTTCAGGATCTTCACCATATGCAGTCCTCCAAGGATAAATTAGAGGCATTGCAACTTGATAGACTTCAAATTTTTCAATACGCATTAGAACTCACAATATTCAATCATATAATTTTAATATAAAGATTAACTTTTCAAACCAGTATGATGCAATGCCTGATCAACAATATCTACACCAACTCTTTCACTATGAGCAGCTAATAACTGTTTAGTCATTGGACCCGGCTTTCCATCTCCAATCAATCTATTGTCAATAGAATTTACAGGAGTAATTCTAGGGCTTGTTCTAGTAAAGAAAACTTCATCTGCAGTATAAATATCATATGGCTGTAAATCCTCTTCAACAACTTGAATACCTATGTTATTTGCAACTTCCATTACTGTTCGCCTAGAAACACCCCATAAAATACTTGTACCTTTAGGTGTTTTTAGAACGCCATCTTTAACTAAAAACACATTATATCCACTTCCTTCAGTTAAATTTCCATTTCCATCCATTAGTACTGGCAAAGCTTTAGGGTCAACATCTTTAGCCTCTAATTCAGCCAAAACAAAATTCATTCTATTATGGTGTTTCACTTTAGGGTCCATCATATCAGTGGAATAGCTTCTAGTTTTTGCTATTACAGCCTTAACTCCATCTACATAAGCATTAGCAAACGCTGCAAAATTCACAGGTTTAATAGAAATACATACCGTTGGAATCGAATCATTAACAGCACCGACTCCACGAGTTACCCAAGGATGAATTGTAAAATCCCCAGCTTCTTCTAAATATTTATGATTCCTCTGAACAGCTTCCTCGCAAACAGAAGTCATGTCTTCTGAAGTCATACCAGGGTCAATCCTTACATACTGTAAAGACCTATACATTCGATCTATATGGTGATCTAAAGCAAAAGGTTTTCCATTAAATGTACGACCTATATCAAATACGACATCAGCTAATGTAAAACCTCTGTCTTCAGGATTTATCATTACTTCTCTATAAGGTATCCAATCACCATTAAAATAAGTTTCAAAATTTGAATAATCTACCTTGTAGTCTGCGCTAACCATTATCAATCTCCTTAACTAAATTAACAATCTTTTCTTTCTTCAGGTGTTTTTACTCTATATAAACATTATCTAATAATTAATATGGTACTTATGAAGTAATTTTAAATAATTTTTAAATTATATTACAAGTTGAAAATATTAACGTCAATACACTTGTCATAGCTTGACAAACTTTAAAAACTAAATTAACATGACCAATACTCAAAAAGTTTGTAATTTTGTATTTATTACAGTTAAAAATTGGAAAATTTAAATCTAAGGAGGATTATAATGAAGAAAAAATTATTATGGTTAGTACCATTAACTATAATTGGTTCTTTACTTCTAGTCGCTTGTGGATCTGACGACGAGGAAGTTGCAGCACCTGCTGCACCTGCACCTCAAGGTAAGTCAGAACCTGTAGCTGGTGGAGTAGCCACAGCCGTAGTTCCTACTGCAGCACCTGCAGCAGCAGCACCTACTGCTCGACCTGCACCTAAGCAAGACAAGTCTGCACCTAGTGCCGCTATGTATCAAGATGGAAGCTCAATAGCTGACATTCTTGCTGGACCGGCAATTGGAGACATTGACAGCGAAAAGTTTAATAAAGACCGATTTGGTGGAACATTGAGATGGGTTCCTCAAGGAAATGTACCTAACTTAGACGGTATGTTATCCGGTACTGCTGTTGGTAGAGGTGTTTCTTGGCACTTCTGGGAATCATTAGCTCAATGGGATGGAAGCGGAGCACTTAAAGGTGACTTAGCTGACGTCTGGACTATTGCTGAAGACAGCGATGGTGCTCATTATTCATTTACTTTAAGAGACGGTCGAAGCTGGCATGATGGAGGTCAACCTACATCTGAAGACGTTAAAGCATCTTTTGCTAGATATCTTGGAAAAGATGGCTCCTTTGGTCCATCAATTAATGACCGCTTAAAAGGTGGAACAGTAGATACAGCTTTTGAAATAGTTAATGACGATCAATTCATCATTCACTTAACTGAACCTACTGGTCTTTTACTAATGGCTCTAGGATATGTTGGAGGTACTCAGCCTCAAATTATGCCTAAAGCTACTGTAGATAAATATATGACAGAGCTTGCTCAAGAATTTAATGCATCTGGTCCTTATAAGTTTATTAGCTGGGACCAAGGAAATGATGTAGTTCTAGATAGATACGATGCTTATGTTCCTAGGGCAGAGACTCCTAGCTACAGAGCTGGAGCAAAACTAGGATATTTTGCAAGACTACATACAATTGAAATTCCTGACCAAGAAACTCGCGTTGCTGCACTAATAACTGGTGAAGTAGACTCTCTTGATGTTATTTCTGGTGACTTCTACGAAGAAGCTATGAAACATCAAGATAAAATAGGAATTCACGTTGGTAACCCTGGAGCTCAGCCAGATATTGGATTTAACACTGGTAGCCCTCTAACTGGATTTACTGATCAAGGTAGGCTAATGAGAAGAGCTATACGTGCAGCTATTGATGCTGAAGAGGTTATGAAAGGTTATGGAGAAAAGAGTTTATGGACTCTATGCCCATCCTTACAGCACTGTGGAGTTGCATGGGAAGAAGCTAGTAAAAATGAAGAATTATATAACCAAAATGATGCTGCTAAAGCTAAAGCATTATTGGAAGAAGCGGGTTATAATGGAGAGGAAATTATAATTCTTGACCCTACTGACTTCCCAACTATTCACCCACAAGCTCCAGTATTACTAGAGCAATTAAAAGCTGTTGGTATTAATGCTAAAATTTATGCTACTGACTGGTCTGGACAAATTGGAATGTTAAGTAAAGCTGAAGGTTGGCATATATTCACTAACTGGAATAGCTCTAACTTATACCACCCTCTAGTTGCTACTCACTATAGAACAACTGATGGTACAACCAATACAGAAACTCTTGGAGTTGCTGGATATCCATACGGAGTAGGATATGATACTGGTGATAAAATGCATCAATTAAGAAAAGATTTTGCTAATGCTAAGAACAGAGCTGAAGAGCTTGTAATTACAAAAGCAATGGCTGATCTTGCATGGGCTGACCCTCGAAGAGTTCACTTCGGTCAATTCTTCCAACTTAGACTTCACAACAAAAATGTTCGTGATTCAGATGTAAGAGGACATCCTGTTGGTTCACCACTATACCTTAACCAATGGTGGGGTGATGCTTCAAAAAGAGCTGAAGTACCTAAATAATCACTATATAATTTAATAGGATTATAAAAAACCCAGCGTATAATAATATACGCTGGGTTTTTTACTATTTTTGATTGTTCTAAACTTATAATAATGTTATAATCTCGATTAATAAATTCTTAATAGAAATCAAGGTAATCTAAGATATGCTCCCATATATTACGCGTAGAGTATTAGCTAGTATACCAGTGTTAGTGGTTCTTGCTTCATTAACATTTTTTTTACTCAGATTAGTTCCTGGAGATCCAGCTACCTTAATAGCTGGACATGAAGCTACTCCTGAAGAATATCAATTCGTTAAAGAAAATCTAGGTCTTGATAAGCCTGTACATATGCAATTATGGACATGGGTATCTAACATGGCTCAGGGAAATTTTGGGAAATCTCTTAGATCTGGCCTTCCAGTCTTTGATTTAATTAAAGGACGACTAGAGCCTACGCTTTCATTAACAGTAACGACTCAATTATTGGCAATGTTAATTGCGATACCCTTAGGTGTAATAGCTGCCTGGAAAGCAAACACTATAATAGATCGTTTAATAATGCTATTTTGCGCTATAGCTTTTTCTGTTCCAGTATTTTGGCTTGGATACATTTTTATATGGTTATTTGGATTGTGGGCTTTTGGAAGAGATGAAGCGATACTTCCTGTTGCGACATTTGTACCTATAGGAGAAGACCCTTGGGAATTTCTTAGACATATGATTCTACCCGTAGTATCCCTAGGACTTTTAGTATTAGCTGGAATTGCCAGAATGACACGTGCTAGTGTTTTAGAAGTTTTAAAAGAAGATTATATTCGCACTGCTAGAGCAAAAGGACTAGGTGAGCGAATTGTACTTATAAGACATGCATTAAGAAATGCCTCCCTTCCTATAATAACTATAATAGGTCTAGGCCTTGCAGGATTATTATCAGGTGCTGTTGTTACTGAAAATGTATATGCAATACCTGGATTAGGCAGAATGGCTGCTGAAGCTATATCGACTAGAGACTATCCTATTATTCAAGGCTTAATAATACTTATTGGAGCTGCATACGTATATATTAATTTAATAATTGATATTGCATATGCATTTTTAGACCCAAGGATTAGATATTAATGTTTAAACAAACAACAAGTAATACTTTTATTGAAGCCTTTAGAGAAAGTCCACTAGGGTTTATAATTGGCATTATTGATTATTTAATCTCAATAATTAAAAATCCAAAAATTCTTCTAAGAAATATAAAACAACAACCAACAATGGCTTCAGGTATTATTATTATTGTTCTAATGATAATAATAAGCTTATTCTCACCCATTTTGATGACGTACGATCCAAATGATGTTGAAATGGATGATAGATTTCAACCTCCTGGTGAAAAATCTGAAGAAACTGGTAGAACATATTGGTTTGGTTCTGATGCATTTGGTAGAGATATATATAGTAGAACTATAGATGGAGGAAAAGTTTCGTTATTTATAGGATTTGCTGTTGCCTCTTTAAGTGTTTTACTTGGTGCAATTTTCGGCTCCATAGCAGGATATTTTCGTATGATTGATTCAGTATTAATGAGAGTTATGGATGGAATTATGGCTATTCCTAGCTTATTATTAGCTATAGCATTAATGATGCTGCTGCAACCAGGAGTATGGACTGTTATTACTGCAATAGTCATTGTTGACACGCCCAGGATGACAAGAGTAGCAAGGGCATCTGTTCTTAGTTTAAGAGAACAAGTCTACATTGAAGCCGCAAAAGCAGTAGGAGCAGGATATGTTAGAATAATTGGTAGGCACATAATCCCCAACCTTATAGCCCCTTTAATCATCATGGGAACTTTTGTAGCAGCTGGAGCAATGTTAACAGAAGCGTATCTAAGCTTTCTCGGAGCTGGAGTACCTCCTTCAACTCAAGCTACTTGGGGTAATGTTATGGCTGAAGGAAGAGGATTTATACATAAAGCCATGTGGGTAATATTTTACCCTGGTTTGTTTTTAGCAATTGCAGTTACATCTATCAATTTAATGGGTGATGGACTTAGGGATATGCTAGATCCAAAACTAAGACGTAGACTATAGAGTAATTATTCTATAGCATATATAAACCCATCTTCAGACGTTAGATATACTACTCCTCCAGAATAAGATGGACTAGCTTTAATTTGGCCCTCAGTATTAAATACCCAAATATTTTTTCCAGTATTTATATCAACTGCATGTAGATCTCCACTAGCATCACCTATATATACAATGCTACCAGCAATTAACGGAGAGCTAAGGTTCAAACTTTTCAAAGAATACTCCCAATCTTTATTCCCTGTTTTTTCATCTACTTTAATCAGATTACCTGAATAACCTGCAGCATACACTTTATTTTCATATAATGCTGGAGTTGTATAATACCCTCCTCCTCCACTTGCAGCCCATACAAAACCTCTTTGATGAGGAATAGAATTAGTTAACCCTAAAAAGAATAATTGAGATTTGAATCTTAAAATAAAACCATCTCCAGGTAGATTAATAGAATTCCAGTCAACTGCTTTAATACCTCCTGAAGGGTTAGGTACAAATACTAAATCCTCTCCAAAGACTGCAGACCCCGTAGGTTCCCCATCAATTCTAAAAGTAAATCTCTTTCTTCCAGTATTTTTATCTAAAATATATAAACCATGATTATACGAAATAATCCCAACTACATCTTTATAAACTGCTGGCGATGAACTAATCCATCCTCCAGTATCAAAAGTCCATATTTTTCGCCCATTAACTACATCAAGCGCATACAGTAAACCATTACCAGACCCAATATAAACTATTCCATTCGAAACTGCAGGAGATCCAGCTACTTTACCACCTAAATCATATTGCCATATTAAACTTCCATCTGATTTATTAATAGAAATAACTTTTCCTAAATTTAAACCTATAATTAACTGGTTATCTACAATAGATAGTGTTGAATATATCGGAGATTCTAAATTTTTTTCCCAATTTAGTTTACCATTATCTATATTAAGTGATAATATTCGTCCATCCCAAGTAGATACATATAAATTTTCACCTTCTATTACTGGACTCGAAAAAATCTTAGAATCGGCGAAATATTTCCATTTTAAAATTCCTTTAGGGTCTTCTTTATTGCCTATAACTGAAGCACTGTGAATTAAATCACGATGATACATAGGCCAATTATTTCCAGTAGTTAAAATAGATATATTTGATAAAGGTTTATCTATTAAAAAATTCGGACTATATCTCTTATAAGCACATCGTCCAAATATAAGTAATAACAAAGCAAATATAAATAAAAACCAAATTACTTTACTGTATTTAAGAATTTTTATTCTTTGTGACTTTAAATCACTAACAGATTCATAATTATATAAAGTTAAATTAGACCGACATTCACGACATTTATTAGCATCACTAGGATTAACAGTGTGGCATGCTGTACAAAATTTTAATTTATTTTCCATAAAAGTTAATTAAAAAGAATTAGTATTCTTGAAAGAGTTTTCCCCAAGGAGTTTTTAAAGCTTCATTAATTCTCTTTTTTCCTATAAACCTCAACCAATATTCGTTATGGTAAATATTTGATGCAAAATATGACCAAGGTACCAAAGGAGTTCTAAGTAATAATTTTTCTAAAGGCTTTAATGGACCCCAGTAAATTAATTTTTGCATTTTACTAGCAAAAGTATTTTCAATATGACTAAATTTCCAGTTAATCCCTTCAATGCTATCACCTACTATTTCAATATTATTAACATCTCCACAACCAAGGCCTAATTGATTTGCCAAATAAATAAATTTAACCTTCAGAGGATCAAATCCCATAAGTTTTGCTGCTACTGCATCAATGGCTACTTGATCTTGGCTTGCTAAAATCACATTTTTTTGGTGCCAACGCATTGCTCTAGGACCAGGCCCATCACCAGCCAATGTCCCATCTGAAACTGCAAATATACCAGGATGTATTTCTTTTTGAATTTTTAATAAATCTACAAGAGTCTCGTGAATTACAGAATGTGTCCAATGCCTTTTATGGTTTAATAAACCTCCAAAAGCATTTTTCATTGCTCCAGTTAAGTTAGTAAAAACATGTGTTTTAACTGTTGGCAAATGGATAATATTTTTTCCAATTAAAATCTTCGGAATACTAAACCCTTCAGGGTAGACCTCATCTAAAACCATCATTTTAGAATTTGGTTTATATTCAATCCAATCAGCTTCTTCAAGGTAAACAGAATCTATTTTATGTTTTTTTTCTACATTTAAATGCTTATTATTTATTGCACCCTCTTTAGCATCAACTACAACAGTGCCATTATGAGTAGGTATAACATTAGAGAAATTATCCGCCTTTAAAGTTTCAATTACACCGTCAAGTTGCCATGGAGTAGTTGAACAAGCAGGATAATAATATTGCCATGAAATATTGATTTTTAAAATAGTGCCAATATCTTTATTAAGATATTCTTTATACCCAGCTATTTCCATAGCTTTTGATATATCTTGTTTAACAGATTCTGGTGAAGTAAATAATACTGCTACTTTTGATTTCATATTGGAGTATTCCACCACGACTCCCACGGAAAATGTATCCAAGTTTTTGTGGAGTCTTTAGCTATTTCGTTGACATAATAATGGGGATCAAAATTACACTCATTATTCCAATACAGGACAGCATATCTAACATCTACTCCGTTAGCTCTCTCTATAATATATTTTGAAATTTTATTGAAGGTTTCACCAGAATCACATACATCATCTACAATTAGAACTTGTTTATCTGATTTGCGTGGTAGGTATGTTTCCCACTCTGGATAATCACGCAGGGCTGCTTTAACAGGTGTAAATGGTTTCTTCATCCAATGAGACATCATAACGCCAGGGATAAGACCTCCTCTTGATAATCCTACAATCACATCTGGGTCAAACTTATCCAGTAATATTTCTCTGCAAAGAGAGTTTACATCCCTTCGCATCTCTTCCCACGAATACCATAGTTTATTCATAATCCATCAACTTTATTAATGAGACTCACGCTAGATATTTTTATTCTAAGAAATCCCTTAATTTTTTTGACCTACTAGGATGTCTTAATTTCCTAAGAGCTTTAGCTTCAATTTGCCTTATTCTCTCTCTAGTAACTCCAAATTCTCTTCCTACTTCTTCTAATGTACGCCCTCTACCATCTTCTAATCCAAAGCGAAGCTGTAAAACTCTTGCTTCTCTTTCACTAAGAGTTTCAAGCACATCTTCAACTTGCTCTTTTAATAATTGATAAGAAGCAGCTTCTGCAGGAGCTAAAGCCGATCTATCTTCAATAAAATCTCCTAAATGACTGTCTTCTTCTTCTCCAATAGGAGTTTCAAGAGAAACTGGTTCTTGTGATATTTTCAATATCTCACGAACTTTTTCTGGCACAACTTCCATGCCTTCACCAATTTCTTCACTAGTTGGCTCTCTACCATATTCTTGGACAAGTCTTCTTGTTACTCTTAATAGCTTATTTATTGTTTCTACCATGTGAACAGGTATTCTTATAGTACGAGCTTGGTCTGCAATTGCTCTTGTTATAGCCTGTCTAATCCACCAAGTAGCATAAGTACTAAATTTATATCCTTTTCTATAATCAAATTTTTCAACAGCACGAATTAAACCTATATTGCCTTCTTGAATTAAATCTAAAAGAGTCATACCTCTGCCAATATATTTTTTTGCCACGCTTACAACTAATCTTAAATTTGCCTCAGCTAGGTGAGATTGTGCATCTTGACCAGCATCTCTTCTTTTAAGCAAATACGAACTAAATACAAATTCAAAAGATTCTAATTTTTTTGTAAATTCTTTATCTTTTAAAGCAAGAGATAAGGCTTCTAATGTATCAATCTTGTCTAATAATTCAATTATATCCTCAGGAACAATACGCACATTTAAAGCTAGATTTTTAATCTCAGAAGCAATATCTTGTGGTTCTATATTTAATATTTCTGACAAAAAGTTTAATTTTTCTTCGGGCAATTCAGCATCTACAGCAATTCTAATATCAGAGGATTCAAGAAATAAATCCTTTACAGTCCATGAATCTCTCTCAATCTGAGCACTTTTACCAATTGCATTTAACAATTCACCTTGGCTAACTAAATAGTTCAAAGCTCGATTAATGTACATCCAGGATCTTACTGGTTGAATTTCAGAATCAGCATATTCTTTATCAAGCCTTTCTAAAAACCTTAAACTTTCTAAATGTCTTGCTAAAGAGCTTTCTTCAGCAGCTTTTAGAAGCCCGACTCTTCCGATCTCCCTTAGATACATTCTAACTGGATCATCTATAATATCAGAATTTTCAAGCGCATCAATCCAGCCTTCATTTTTTTCTTCATCAGCATCTACATCATTTTCAGATAAATCAGATTGATCAGGATTATTCTTAGAAAAACTAGATCTTTGTTTATCAGATATACTACTTGCCAAATTAATTATTTCACTAGCATTTGGAGAGTGCTCCATAGTCTCTTTATATACATCAGAATTATCTGGGTCATCATCGCCAATGTTCATTTTACCCTCTACTTACTTTAAAACTCTAAATTATTTTTTTAAAAATGATTGTTTAATCAATTTATTTAATTCAACTATTTTATCTTCTAAATCTCTAGAAGGAGGAATTTTTTCATGCTTAGTTGACAAAATTTCTTTTTGTAGCTCAAGCAGGTGATCCCTCTCCAACCTATTTAAACATTCAAATAAAGCATCTTTTTTTTGCTTCATATCTAATGAAACAGATTCATTAGATAACATTTCAGTTAATAAATTAAGCAAATATCCATCTAAATCATTACTCAATTGATTAATATTAGATGAATCTCGCCATCTCATAAATATTTCTTTATATTCACTATTTGAAAAATTTTCTGGAGAAAATTCAAATACATATTCTTTAAATTCTGGGTTATCTAATAATAAGCATAATACATATTTTTCTAATTGTCCCTCTGTTTTTGGGTTTAAATTCGATATTAAATGCGAATCATCTTTTTTTCTATAAATTACTTTATTATTTTTCAAGCTAGAGAAACTGGCCCTTACTGAACTCTCACTAACATCTAATTTCTTAGATAATAATCTAATATATTTATCCTGATCAAAATAGTTATCAATTGAAGTAATTAGAGGGAAAATATTTTTTACTAATTGCATTTTTCCTTCTCCAGATTGTATATCTATTTTTAAGGATAAAATACGTATTAAATAATCAATTAAAGGTTCAGCATTATTAATAATAAATTCCCACTTTTCAGAATCTTTACGAATTAATTCATCAGGATCCTGTCCTTGAGGCACTTCAGCAATTTTCAAACTAAAAGAAGTGCTCTTCTTGTTTGTAAACGACTGATTACGAGAAGTTTGAGAATTTCCTATTAATTCCCATGCAGAATCTAAGCTTCTTAAAGTTGCTTCCTGACCAGCAAAGTCAGCATCTAAAGCTAATACAAATTCATTACCTATTAATTTCAAAGCCCCTACTTGTTGTTTAGTAATTGCTGTACCCATAGAAGCTACAACATTATTGTAACCATTTTGATGTGCAGCGATTACATCCATATACCCTTCAACAATAATTGCTTTTTTTGATTTTTTTATTTGACCATATGCTAAATTTAATCCGTATAATATTGATTTTTTATCAAATATAGAAGTTGCAGATGTATTTACATATTTTGGCATTGAATCATCTAAAGATCTGGCCCCAAATCCTATAACATTCCCTTTCCAATCATGAATTGGAAACATTAATCGATTTTTAAAAAAATCTCTGTAACCTGAATCAAATTTTTTTATAAGTCCTGCTGATTCACAAATGTTCTCATTCAATCCTTTAGATTTTAAGTGAGAAGTCAAATCTCCCAAACTCAATCCAATTTTAAATTTCTCTGCTGTTTCATTGTCTACACCTCTTTTTAACAAATATTTATTGGCATAGTCAGCATTACTAGAATTCAAATTTTCTTGAAAAAATTCTAAAGCTACAATATTTGCTTGATACAATTCTTTAAATTTAGAGTCGTTCTTTTTTTCTTTTAACTCAACTCCTGTTTTATTAGCAAGGAATTTAATTGATTCGCCAAAACCAATAGACTCCATCCTCATAACAAATGAAAAAACATCTCCTCCAGTGCCACATGCCCCAAAACAATGCCATGATTGCCGATCAGGATTTACTATAAATGAAGGTGTTTTTTCAGAATGAAAAGGACATATTGATTTAAAATATTTCCCTGATTGGTTAATAGAAACATAATTAGAAACAATATCTATGATATCTGCTTTAGTTCTAATTTCTTCAATAACACTCATAAAAATACCTAATTAAAATTAATAATTTAATATAACCTTATAATCCTTAAAGCTTTTTTCTTTCAGATTCAGAATATGAAAAATTAGTAATCATATTAATTGGTTTTTTCACACTTTTAACATGCCTATCTAAATGATCAATTATACTTCGTATATCAACTAAAATTTCTCCTATAGAATCCCATCCATGGTCCTCATTTAAAAGTATTTTTAATTTATTTTCTAAATCTTTAGATGCACTCCAGCAATCAGATAAATCTGTACATAATACAGCCAGCTGCTGATCAAAATCATCAGGCAATTCCATCTCTTTAAACTTAACTAAAATTCTATGTGCAAGTTCCGCAACCTGCCTAGGCTTAGAAAAGCCAGGCTGTAATTCAAAATTATATTCATTATTAGTATTAGTCATTTAGAAAACACATAATGTGAAGCATAGGATGTCCAAGGTTCTCTTATATGCTCTAAAGCTTTTTTCTGAACATCTGGTTTCATACAATCTATTTGTTTAAATATATATTTCCAAATAGAATCTACCTCTTTGTGCCACGGTTCAAACTCAAGTCCGTACGGATCTCTTTGCATAGATTCTAAATGTTCTTGAATTAATAATATATTAATTTCAACTTTTTTTAATCGGATTTTGTCATTTATATACAAGTTCAGGTCCTAATTAATGATTTAGCTATTCCAGGCTGGATTTTTTCAGCAAAACGAATAGCATAATTATCAGTCATACCAGCAATATAATCTACAATAACACTATTTTTGTCTTTATTCCAACTAGTATATTCTTTGGGTACATAATCTAAATTTAAATTAAGAAATTCATATAAAGCTCTAATTATTTGACGAGCAACTTTTCCTTCCTCACTTAAATCTTCTGGCATATAAACATTTTCAAACATAAATTCTCTAAATTGATAAAATACAACTTTTATTTCATTACTCATCGATATAACAGGAAATATATCTGATCTCTCAGCATGTTCAATAGATTTTTGAGAATTTAAAATTATATCTTTAACTAACGTATTTACTCTTTCAGAATGAGATTTACCTAAAACCTCTATGATATCTGAAGGTATATCATCAAATTGTAAGACTTTTGCTCTAAAAGCATCCTGAATATCATGATTCAAATAAGCAATAGCGTCAGATAATCGACATATCTGACCTTCGAGCGACAAATTATCTGATGATAATTTGCTTAAAAAATCCCCTCTAGGTTTTGAATGAAGCATAATTCCTTGTCTAACATCACGCGTTAAATTAAGACCTCTACCATCTTTCTCAATTTTTTCAACGGTCCTAACACTTTGTAAACTATGCTTAAAACCATGAATATATATTTTATCAATTTCATCTTCTCCTATATGACCAAAAGGAGTATGGCCTAAATCATGTCCTAAAGATATTGCCTCAGTTAGATCTTCATTTAAATTAAGCGCTCTAGCTATAGTTCTTGAAATCTGTGAAACTTCTAAAGTATGAGTAAGTCGTGTAACAAAATGATCACCTAAAGGAGATATAAAGACCTGAGTTTTATGTTTTAATCTACGAAATGCTTTTGAATGTAATATTCTATCCCTATCACGTTGGTACTCAGTCCTAAACTGGCAAGATTTTTCTTTAATATCACGACCAATATTTAAATAAGATTTAGATGCAAATTTTGAAAAAGAATTTTCTCTTTCCTCTAAAATTTTTCTTATATTATTTTTAACCATATGATGAATTTCTTAAATATTGTTAAATTTATTTTAAATTATTCAGATAAATTCTATATAAATGGACTAGAATATTCAAATTACAATTTTAATCAAAAATCCCAACTCTATACCAAATTGTTGAAAATAAAACTTATCAATGGTACAACTATTACTAATTTTCAATCAAAATAGAGGAAGTACATGTCAGATAAAACAATATATGAAACTTTAGGTATAAAACATGTAATTAATGCTAGAGGTAACCAAACTCTACTTGGAGGATCTTTACTACCAAAAAAAGTACAAATAGATATGGAGGAGGCTAGCTTACACTTTGTTGAAATGCAAGAATTACTAAATAAATCCGGTGATTATATCGCAAACATTTTAGGTACAGAATCTGCATATGTAACATCTGGTTGCGCTGCAGCAATAACTCTTAGCACAGCAGCATGTATGGCAGGAACTAACGAAAAAAAAATTGGTAAATTGCCTGATACATCTAGTATGAAAAATGAAATACTTATTCAAAAATTACAACGATATAGATTCGATAGGTGTTTTACTCTAGCTGGAGGGAAATTGGTAGAATTTGGAAATCAATCTAAAACCACTAAAGAAGATCTTGAAAATTCTATAGGAAACAAAACTGCAGCAATTGCATATGTGTTAAATACAGATATAACAAGTAATATGCTTTCACTAAATGATACTGTTGAAATTGGACGAAAGCACAAAATCCCAGTAATCACAGATGCAGCTTCACAAATTTACCCTCTAGATTATTTTAAAAGCAGTGCTCAATTACCAGATCTAGCATGCTTTGGAGCAAAATACTTCGGAGCACCTCATTCCTCAGGTATCGTTGCAGGAAAAAAACATTTAGTAGAAGCAGTAAAATCTCAAGGATTTATTGCTTACCATCATGATGGAGGCCTAGCTTATGGACGAGCAATGAAATTAGATAGACAGGAAATTGCAGGAGTTGTATCTGCATTAACTGCCTGGTTCTCTATTAATCATGAAGACAGATTATTAAATTATGACAAAAAAATTGAAACAATTCAAAGTTATCTAAAAGGAATTAATGGTGTTAAAAGTGAAGTTTTACCAGTTAAAAGATTCTATGGCTCTACATTGAAAATTCAAATTGATCCTAAAATTATTGGAAAAACTGCTAAAAAAATTGCTGAAGAGCTTGATTCAGGCAACCCAAGAATATGGGTCTATGCAGAATCTGATCCAAAAAATTTAAGTATAGATGCTAAAAACCTATTATCTGATTCTGAAACAATCGCTGTTAATGTGCATACACTAAATGAATATGAAGAGAAAATTATAGGAGAAAGATTAAAATATTTATTAACCTAATCAAATTAAGGATGATTTAATTATTATTTATGAACTATTATAAACAAACTGACAAAAGTAATACTTACAAATACCCGGCGCATCACGAAGGCGAAGGTGTTTTTAAAATTTGCCCATTATTTGATAAAGAATTGAGCTTACCAATTAAAATGCAAATTTGGACTTTAAACCCTGGTGATAGTGAAGGTGATCATACTCATGGAGACGATGATACTGCTTTAGAAGAATTTTATTATTTCCTTGAAGGAACTGGAACAATGTATATAAATAAGGAAGAAATACCTATAAAACCTGGAGATACATTTTTGGTCCCTCCAAACATAGACCATGGATTTAAGAATACCGGAGATTCTATATTAAAAGTATTCATAATATGGGGACTACCTGATGAATCTCTGCAAAATTCTAAAAAATAATTTCAATTCTTTTTTTATATTTAAAACCATATCAATTATAGGAATTTTGATTGCTGGATCAATTATTCTGATTATGATATTCACCACCTTGGGTATGTGGCAAGAATCTTTAAGCATAGTTCCTGATCAGAAAAATATCACAATAGCAGAAAACAATCCTCAATCTGCCTTAACTGCACGTAAAATACGTGAATGGGAACAATTAGAACTTGTAAATAAATATTGGGATTCTATAAATAATTCAAATGCTGATATAGCCGTATCTTTACTAACAGACAAATATAAATTAGTTAAAGAAGAAGAAATAAATAAAATAGTATCAACAATAAATGAAGAAAACAAAATAGAAATATCTGATTTAACAGAACCATTTATAATTTGCCCTAAAGTTTGGGGAATAACATTCTATATAAGTCAAAAAAGTGACGAAAAAATTATGACACAAATTAAATTAACAAATATTGCTGGAACATGGCAAATATCATATATAGGAGAACCTACAGAGTGTTAAATGATATTATATCAATGCTCCATCATCCCTCCACCATCTAAGTTTATTGATTGACCGTGAATCCAAGAAGCAGCCTCTGTGCAAAGATAAGAGATAAATCCTCCAACCTCTTCATCTGTCCCTGTTCTACCTATTGGTAAAGCTTTTGCAATTTTATCCCATTCATCTGTTTTACTTACGTCATCAACTCTTGAAGTATCAACAGCTCCAGGACATATGCAATTAACATTAACACCATGAGGGCCTAATTCACGAGCTAAAGATTGAGTCATCCCAATTTGAGCAAAACAAGCAGCATTATATGATAAATTTTGAGCACTCCCACTCTTTCCTGCACCAGATGAAACATTAACAATCTTTCCACCTTCACCTTGCTCAATTAATACCTTTGCTACTAATTTACTACAATAAAAAGTACCATTAATTTTAACATCTAATACTTTCTGAAAAACCTTAGGGTCTAAGTCTAATAATGGCACTCTATCTGGACCTCTGGCATAAGCCGCATTATTAACTAAAATATCAATTCTCCCAAATTCATTCAAAGTTTTATCTATAAGTCTCTGCACATCATTTAAAGACGATACATCAGCAATAACAGGTAGCGCTTTACTTCCTTTTGCTCTAATTTGCTCAGAAGTACTTTCTATATCTTTCCAATTAACCACCTTCTCATCTTCTGGAAAACTATCTGGATTACGCCCCGTACCAGTAACAACAACATCAGCTCCTAAATTTGCAAGAGACAAAGCAGTAGCTCTACCTATTCCTCTTAACCTACCAGCACCTGTAACTATAGCAACTTTACCTTCAAGTTCTTTCATGTTATACACTCCAAAATTTCATCTATTTCTTTTTTATTCTGCCACTTGGTAGCTTACCAGAAGTTTCATCTTTAACCATTTGATTATATGAATCACTTAAACCATTAAGGCTATTATTAAACTGAGGAATAACATATCTTGAAAATAATTCTAAAGATTTATACCATTTCTCTACTGATGTCCATTCTATAGATAATAAAAGTAATCCGCCAAACCCCCCAGTTTCTTTTTCCAATTCTTTTATTTGAGATATACAATCATCAGGATCTCCAATTATCCATCTTCTTTGTTTAATAATTTGCTCAATAGTTATTTCATCCACAGGCTGCCCAGGATATATTTCAAATGAAGACTTAGCTCCAGCCTTAAATGTATAATTTCTTATTTCATGCATTGCACCTGCCTTTATGTCCTCTAAAGCTTGCTTTCTAGATGAAGAAACATATATAGGCACATTACCTATTACCCAATCTTTTCTATTAACAGAAAATCCATTTTCAGAAGACCCTTTTGAATAAAAATCCCACTGTTCATTTAATTTCATCGTACCAGGTAAAGTATAAGCTCCAGATATAATTTTCAGACCTCTTTCAGATGCCACTTTTAGGCTATTACCGCTTCCCGAACTGACACAATATATAGGCATGTGAGGGCTTTGATATGGTTTTATTTGAATTTGCATTCCTTCAATATCCCAGTAATTACCTTTGTGAGAAATTTCACCTCTTTCACTAAATAGTTTCAATATTATATCCAGTGATTCATTCATCATAGGTCTTAAATCTTTAGGATCTAGATTAAACATTTTTATATCTGACCCTAAAATTCCAGGAGCACAGCCAAAATCTAATCTGCCTAGAGTCAAATGATCCAAAAAAGCCATTCGTTCTGCAACATGAAATGGATGGTGATAAGGTAAAGCAATCGCACCTGTCCCCAGCCTAATCCTGCTAGTTCTAGTTGCCGCTGCGGAAATAAATATATCAGGAGCAGGAATATTTTCCCAACCACCTGTATGGTGTTCTCCTACCCAACATTCATCAAATCCAAGACTCTCTATATATTCAATTAATTTTAAATCACGCTCAAAAGCAATAGTTGGGTTTTCACGAATTGAATGTGAAGGCATCATAAATAAACCAAATCTCAATTTAATCTCCTCAAATAATATAAAAAATTCTAAAAAATTATTATAGCATTCATAATATTAAATTATAAACCAGAAGAATTAATTTATTCCTGAAAAAGACTTATTCATAAGCTTATTTATAATTCCCGGCCTAATTTTTTGAAAATAATTTAAATCCTCTACTGTATCCAAATCAAATACCAACCCTTCCTGCTTGCAAAAACTAAATTTTGAATTTAATTCAACTACTTGATCAGTATGTTTATCTAAACTATAATTTCCTAATTTTATTAAAAAATCAGATAAAACTGGAGCAATAATCAAATTTGTTCCTTTATCATTATATGCAGGCGAAAATACAAAATCCTGTCCAAAATTCGATAAATTTATTGCCATATTTATATCATTAAACTCTATAAATGGAAGATCAGAAGCAATATAAATCGGTGTCAAATTTTTTTTGAAAGCATCTGAAAATTTATTATTTAATATATTATTCAAACCACACCCTTCATCTTGAATCCATCTAACATTAAGACAACTACAAATATCTTTAAATAATTTATCTTCACCTATAACCCATACCTCATTAGATAATGATTTTTTAGATGCTTTAATAACTTCTAAAAACATATTTACTGTTATATTAAATCTCTCGTTTTTAGTCAGAACATTACTAAGCCTAGATTTAGCTAAAGCCAATGATTTAATTGGAATAATAATTACAAAATTGGACTGATTCATAAATTTCCTATTATGTTTTAGAATTGATTTTCTATAAACCTTGCAAGATCAATTTTCTTTTGTAAATCATCCATTATTGTATCAAAGATTTCTACCCTGTATCCCATATTTTGAATTATAGCTTTATTTTTTTCATCAAGTTTATCAATAACTATAGAATTGCAAATTCCTTCATATATTTTAGCTATGCCTATACTAGTAGGCTCATAGCCTAATTCAATCATAATTTTATCAGCTGGACCTTTTATAGCCTTACCATCAACTATTGGAGATATAGCAATTTTTGCACCATCAAATTTCTTTATTTGATCTAAAACATTCTCTAATTTAAGAATTGGATAAATACTTAGAAATGGATTAGAAGGACAAATAATAATTGAATTACATACATCTAAAGCATTTTTAAAATCATTTGAAATCTTTGCAGTATCTCTTCCTTTAAAAATAAACTCTTTAACTCTTGGCTCACATCTATATTTGACAAAGTAATCTTGAAATGACAATTCTATTCCATTATCTGTCAACACTTTTGTAGAGAAAATATCATCTGACATAGGAATCACAGAATGTTCAATCCCTAATTGTTTTGTCATTTTTTTTGTAACTGATGATAAAGTCATGCCTTTCTTTAATAAATGTGAACGATATATATGCGTTGCAAAATCTTTATCTCCAATTTTAAACCAATTATCTAGTCCGAAATTTTTTAGCGAAGAAAGCACTTCAAATGTGTCACCTTCAATACCCCATCCAGTTTCTGGATTAACATAATTAGATAAAACATACATAACAGTATCCAAATCAGGAGAAACATGTAATCCATAAAAATCTTGGTCATCTGCCGTGTTTATTACAAAAAATATATCATCCGGTTTATAAACTGATTCTAATCCCTTAATTAATTTAGAACCGCCCACGCCACCAGCTAAAACTAATATAGGTTTTTTCATATAATGAACATCTCTAAAAAATTATCATTTTAGATTAAAAGAACTTTTCTTTGCCCATGAATCTCTTAAAGAAACAGTTCTATTAAAAACTAATGATCCAGATTTAGTATCTTGAGAATCTAATATATAATACCCTAATCTTTCAAATTGATAATGTATTCCTTCAGATGCATTCTCTAAACTAATCTCTATAGGGCAATTTTTCAAAACCTTGATTGAATTTGGGTTTAATTCCATATTATCTGAATTCTCTTCATCAAATTCTTTTTCTGAAATCAATTTATCATATATCCTAATTTCAGCTCTTGATGATTTTAATGCAGACACCCAGTGAATTGTGCCTCTTACCTTACGTCCATCTGCAGGCTTACCTCCACGACTATTCTCATCATATTCACAATGAATTTCTATGACTTCTCCTTTTTCATCTTTGATTACGTCAACACACTTCACTATATATGCATATCTTAATCTTACTTCTTTACCTATAGTTAAACGATGAAATTTGGGCGGAGGTATTTCAGCAAAATCCTCTCTCTCAATATATATTTCTCTTGAAAATGGAACTTTTCTAGAACCCATTGCAGGATCTTCTGGGTTATTTAAAGCATCGATTTCTTCAAACGAATCATTTGAATAATTTTTTATAACAACTTTAATAGGATTCAACACAGCCATTACCCGATAAGCTGATTTATTCAAATTCTCCCTTACACAATGCTCCAATAAAGACAAATCAACAAGATTTGTTCTCTTTGTTATACTAGTTCTTTTACAAAAATCTAATATTGCTTCTGATGGATACCCTCTTCTACGCATACCAGATATAGTTGGCATTCTTGGATCATCCCATCCATTTACCATATTAGATAAAACTAATTCAGATAATTGACGCTTACTCATCATTGTGCCACTAATGTTTAGTCTCGCAAATTCTATTTGTCTAGAAGGATAAATATTCAACTTATCAATAAACCAATTATATAAAGGCCTATGATCTTCAAACTCAACAGTACAAATCGAATGAGTAATTTTTTCTAAAGAATCTGATTGACCATGAGCAAAATCATAAGTTGGATATATGCACCATTTATCACCTGTTCTATGGTGTATAATGTTCATTATCCTATAAATAACAGGATCCCTTAAATTTAGATTACCTGAACTCATATCAATTTTTGCTCTTAAAACTCTAGTTCCATTTTTAAATTTGCCATTTTTCATTTGCTCAAATAAATCTAAATTTTCTTCTATAGTTCTGTCTCTATAAGGACTATTTTTACCTTTGGTTGTTAGAGTGCCTCTATATTCTCTAATCTCATCTTGGTTTAGATCACATACATAAGCTAATCTCATTTCAATAAGTTTCACAGCATAAGAATATAATTGATCAAAATAATCCGATGAATAATGAACTTTATTACCATAATCAAACCCAAGCCATTTTAAATCGTTTTGAAAGGCATGAATAAACTCTTCTTCCTCTTTAGATGGGTTTGTATCATCAAATCTTAGGTTACATTTACCGTTATTTTCAGATGCTATACTAAAGTTAACAAAGGCAGATTTTGCATGCCCAATATGCATATATCCATTAGGCTCAGGCGGAAAACGAGTTATTATTCGTTTGTATTTACCATCGCTTAAATCCTTAGATATAATTTCCCGAATAAAATCTTGATTATTTTCTAAGTTATCATCTTTATTAGTATTATTCATATAAAACTTTATAATCCATAGATAAAATAGTGGCGACCCCGACCGGATTTGAACCGGCGATCTCTGGCTTGACAGGCCAGTATGTTAAACCGCTACACCACGGGGCCATAGAGTATTGTCAAATATTATATCAGCATTTTAGGATTTTAGTTAATATTATTTAACATTAATTCAAGTTTAGTTGTATCAAAACCTACAACAAACTCATCTCCAACAAATGTTACAGGAGTAGTCATTAAACCTTTGTTTAATAAAAATTCTAAAGAATCCTGATCTAAAGATATATTATGCTCTATAAATTTAATACCTTTTTTAGAAAAAAAATTCTTTACCATGTCACATGGCTTACAATCTATTGAGGTATATATTTTAACTATATCATGCACTTAAAATTAACCTTACGATTTTTCCTTATAAGTTATTCCAGAAATCAAAAGGAAAATTATTAATACCAAGCTAATCACTACATCAGTGTACCCTACTGGCAATTCATCAGCAATAATTTGTGAAGCATGATGTGCCTGAACTATGAGGCCTATTATTGCAGCCAAAATAGCTGGCCCTTTTGCAGCAGCTCCTCTGTTTCTTATACCTGCAGCTAATGTAAAAGCTCCCCAGGCAGCCCAAACTACACCTAAAGCTTCGTGCATGTTTTGAGCAAATAATAGTAGAATTGAATCAGACAGATCACTTCCTAATTCTCCTGCTAAATTAGATGCAGCATCTTCTGAAACATAATACAACATAACTCCAAATAATAGATTAACTAATCCAAAAATAATTAACCAAAACCTAGGATTAAAAATTCTCATATTAATACTCCTATCAAAATCATTATTTAAACGATAAATATAAAAAATTATATAATATATCTATTTACTCTATATAATTACTTTAGCTCTTCTTTGGTTTAATCATTTTATTCATTGCCCAATCAGGGTACAAATTATATATATCCATATTTTTTACAGGCGCACCCAAAGCTTGTGGAGGAATAACAAAGTCCCCTGGTTCTCCAGTCATATCAGTCATATAATAGCTTAAACCTACAGATCTTAAAGTACGAGCAGAAGGAACATTAAATGGACCTACTGTTGCGAGGGGTATACAGCCTTTATCTAGTATCCATTGAACAGCTGCATTCACAACAGCTCTACCCATTCCTAATCCTTGAGAAGACCTTTCTACTTCCATTCCAATTTCATATATACTCTCTCCCTTATCTACTACTGTAGCCAAAGCAGAAATTTCACCCTTATTTTTGACTGCAAATCCTGACACTGCATCATCAAAATAACAATGCCAAAATATATCCCTATCGACTGATTCCAATTCTTCTTTACTAGCCATGAATACTCTAGGGTCCACTTCTAAATTACATTTATCTTTGTCTCCAAATAAATAATAAGAAGGACCATTTATTTTGAATTTACTTTTTTTTATTAACTTTGCTAATTCATAAGAACCATAAATAGAAAAAAGCATTTCTTTATCTAAATGTTCAATTAAATTCTCAAAATCAGAAATCCATTTTTTATCAGAAAAAATTATAGTTGATTGTTTGTATTTAATAACCCAAATTGGCTTCCCTATAAAAGGATCATTCAATATAGGAACAACCTGATATTTCTCGATACCTAAATCGAGAATCTTTTTATCAAGGTGTGAGTTTATCCATTTTTCTACTTTTGTTGAAAGATCAGACATTTCAATCCTTATGTTAATATTTAAAAGATATATTATCTTTATCACTAGATATAGTAAAGTTTATATATTATAAATCTCAAATAATAAATAAGTTAAACTAATAAATATAATAATAGATAAAATTAAACAAAAATAATACTTAACTAGAAATTCTTTTTTCCTATTCTTATGTCTAATCGATTTTATTATTAATAGTCCAAAAACCCAACCACCCATTAATGCTAAAGTAAAAAAATACTTTTCGGGAATCCTGCTATATCCTTTTAAAGCAAAACGCTTATCAATAATCAAAAAAATCACAGAAAACAAATTAACAGAAAAAAGCATTCCAGCCAAAATTGAAAAAAAATAAACCATTTATTTTATAAATTATTTTTGATCAACTAAATGACCTCCCAGTATTGGCCAACCTTCTGAATTCCAACTTAATGATCTGACTCCTAATTTAGATATGCCATTATCAAATCCATCATAGAAATGGTAGGTAAAAATATCTCCATATTCTGAAGTAGTAAGTATACCTGCGTGACCTGGTCCAATATATCTCCCTTCAGTTTTTAGGATTACTGAACCTCCACCATTTAACATATCCTTACCATTTTTATCAAAATAAGGTCCACCGATATTTTTTGACCTTCCAGCTACAATGAAATATGTAGAATTAATTCCATTACAACATTTACCATGATTTACAAATAAATAATAATATTCACCATTTTTATATATATATGGTGCTTCAATTTCTACTTCATCAATTCCATTATTAAATGCGATATTGATAAATCTTTCTGGATAATCTGAAGTTGTAGGCTTATCATTGTAATTACTTAATAACATTGTGCTTGAATCTAATTCAGTAACATATATACCTCCAGCATGAGATCCAAATACTAAATAAACTTTATCGTCATTATCTCGAATTACACTTGGGTCCATTGCTCTAGCAGTTGACAAGTTCTCATCAAAAGATTGCACAACAATTCCTTTATCAATCCATTCAGGACTATCAGGAGATCCAATGTTTTCAGCAACTCCAATTGCATCCCTTATTGTCGCATCATTTTCATCGTAAACAGTATAAAATATATATTTTCCATTATCTAAAAGAGAAGGAGCGTCAAATTCACCTGTTGGATTCCATATTTGAAATTGCTTAGCCCAAGCAGGTACTCCATTAGCAAAAACTGAATTATAATCTTTATAAGATCTATCTTTAAGATTAATTAAAATACCTTGTAGTGGTTTTCCTTGAGATCCAGATCCATATCCAATTAAATTATCTTCATTACCAAAATTAAAAAAAGCACTTGGATCATGGACTAATTCAGTAATTGACTGTAATACGGTATTGGGCATAGGTGCTGGTGTAGGTACAACTATAAGTGAAGATGGTTGATTAAGTTGAACTAAAAGACCTAGAATTTCAGCTTCTTTATATTTTAATAATTCCAGTAATTGATCGTTATTATTTAAAAGCTTCTCAAGTTCAATGTTTAAACTTTCGTTTTTTTGATCTAAGTTAATAATATTATCTTGAGTTAAATTAATTAGTTTCCTGGTTTGATCTAATTCAATATTTATATTATCAAATTCTGCTATTAAATCTTTATTACTAATAATTAATAAATCAATTTCGCTCTGGGAATCTTCAGACCTAGTTGTCATCTTCTTATTTAAATTCTCTAGGTTTTCAGCTCTTGTTTTAGCATTATTTATTTCATTTTCTAAAATACCAATTTCTCTAACTAAATCTTTCCCATTATTTATCAACTGATTAAATTCATTTTTTAATTCATCATTCATTTCATTTACTTCTTTTTCTAAAGAGTTTGAAATTACAAAATCTAAATTAATTTCTTTTTCCACCTGCCCTGAACCTGACCCTTCGCCTAATAAACCATTACATCCAATTAAAGACAAAATTGTTGTCAATGTAATTAAATAAATAAGGTTGCGCATTATTTTCTCCATATGATATAAAAATATTAAGTTCTATTTATTTTTTAATATTTGAAAATAGTATCAACTTGAATCCACGTTCTTTTGCTCTAATTGATCTTTCAAAATTGCTATTTGATCTTCTTTTTGATTTAACTGATTAACTAAATCAGTATTTTCAATAATAATCATTTGAATATCATTATTTAATTTAGAATTGTTATCTTCCAAATCATATAATTTTGTCATAGACTGATTTAAATCATCTCTCAAATTCTTAAGTTGCTCTAAATATACGTCTAATTCCTGGATTAATACTGAATTTGTTTTCTTCAAATCTTCAATTTCATTTTGGGAATTAGCAGCGAGTTCTTGGTTTAATCTGTCGAATTCGTCTCCTATTTTCAAAGCTTCGTCTAATTCTTTTAACAATATTTCTTCTTTTTCACTTAAAGACTTCCTCAGATCCATCAATTGATTAAATTCTCTACGTAATTCTTCGCTCACCTCATTAAGGGCATAATTTAGTCCTTCTGAAATTTCTGGCCCAATTTTTAATATATCTAAAGATATATCTTCTTCTGATGCTGCGCCTTGCCCAATAACACCACTACAGCCAATTAAAGTAAAAATCATTATCAATGTAATTAAATAAATAAGCTTACGCATTCTTTTCTCCAAGTGTTAAAAAATTAATCTATTTATTTAAAGCTTTAGATAGCTCTCCCTGCAACCTTAAAGATTCTTTATTCAAATCTTCTATTGTCCTTAAAGCATCTTCCAAGCGTATTCGTCCTTCATCTACTTTTCTATTAGAGTCATCAGATCTTTTAATTAATTTATTAATTTCATCTTGATAATTTTTTTCTAATTCTTCACTTCTTTTTTGCCAATCTTCTTCAGTTTGGTTAATAATTGATTGAAAATTACTTTCTGTTTCATTTCTTTCTTTTTCAATTCTAACTAACCAATCTTGGTCTATTTCTTCAATAATTTTGTTAATTTCATCTTGATAATTTTTTTCTAATTCTTCACTTCTTTTTTGCCAATCTTCTTCAATATCAGCTCTAATATTGTCAGCTTGTTGATTTAATGTATCTATTTCTGACCGAAGTTGCTCAGACTCTTCTGTTAATTCCACAACCTTTTCTAGCGCTTCTACTAAATCTGATTGTATTTGATCAAAATTGGTAGATTTTTCATTACCTGTACCTTGACCAACTAAACCGCCACAACCAATTAAGGATAATATTATTATAGAAATCAACACAAAAATAACTTTTTGCATGTTTCTCCTTATTTCTAAAATAGTCCTAATTTAGGACACTAAATGATTACATTTTAATTATAACTTATCAAGTGATTATTATATATTAGTAAAATTACCTGTTTGATTTTGTATAAATTAATCTGCAAAGCATAATAAAACTAAATTCTGTTAAAATGAATTTAAAAAATCATTTTAGAAAAAAGGATAGGATATGTATATAATAAGAAGAACATACAAGACTAAAACAGGGCAGGCAAGAAAAGCTGCCTTATTGCTTAAAAAAATTGCAAACATTTACACTGAATCTGGCCAACGTAGTAAAACAATAATTTATTACAATGGAGGAACTCTCCCGTGCCCAATAAATGAAATAAATAGAATATATATGCAATGGACAAGTGAAATAATAGACTCCCCTTATAGAGATGGAAATAAGTTTCCTGATTTAAGTGGGGTTTACAACGAATTTAGAGAACTATTAGATGAATCAGATGGACCAACTTCATGGATTGAATTTTGGGAAGAAATTAAATAATACCATTTTTTGATTCATGTAAAATTAAGGATAAAGTTATGAACACATCATCAAAATTAAAAAAATTATTAAATGGCAATAAATCTATAATTGTCCCTGGAGTGCATGATCCTATGAGTGCAAAAATTTTCCAAGACAGTGGATTTGATGTTCTATTCGCTGGAGGCTTCTCTTTATCTGCATCTACATTAGGAGTTCCTGATATAGGATTATTAACTATGTCTGAAAACATAGAACGTGTAAAGAGAATTACAAGTCACATAGATATTCCATTGATTGCAGATATGGATACTGGATATGGAAACCCAATTAATGTAATACGAACTGTAAAAGAATCTATAAATGCCGGAGCTTCAGCAATTATTCTTGAAGACCAATCATGGCCAAAAAGATGTGGACATATGGAAGGGAAATCTGTCATATCTATGGAAGAACATGTAGCAAAAATAAAAGCAGCAGATTATGCTAGAAAAAATTCAGACTTAGTAATAATAGCAAGAACAGACTCACGCGGGACACATAATCTAGATGAAGCTATTAAAAGAGGTAAAGCATTAGAAAAAAGTGGAGCTGATGTAATATTTATTGAAGCACCTCAAACAGAAGAAGAGATAAAAACTATTGGAAAAGAAATAAACAAACCATTACTAATTAATTTAATTGAAGGCGGAAAAACTCCAAGCCTATCAATAAACGAATTTGAATCTCTAGGATTTAAAATTATATTACACCCACTTACAAGTATATTTGCAACAGCCTATTCTATGAAGAAATTAGCAAATCACATAAAATCTAATTCTACAACCAAAAATTATAATGAAATATTAGATTTCAATGAATTTGAGAAAGTAGTCGATTTAGAAAAATACAAAGAATTAGACTCTCAGTTTTTAATTTAAAGTTATAAAAATTAATTCAAAAAGATAATTAAAAGTTAACCCTCATATATATTAAGGCTTAGTAATAATAAGTGTATATATTAATAAAGCTAATATTACGACCGTAATAACTTTACCCCTAGAACTTAATGAAACAAATTTGTTATATAGCCATCTCGTAATCATAATACCCCCCCTTATTCATAAAGAAAAATTATATCATGAAGTTAAATTAATGAGAGTTATTTAATCAATTAATTTAATTAATGAAAATAGTTTTTCAACTTCAACTGGCTTCTTAATCCGAATAAATTTATTATTATATTCATTACTATCAATCAAAATAGTTTCAAATTTCTTACGATTTTTCCAATGAGTCTTAATGCACCAAAATAGAATTGATTTCTTCGTAAATAATTGATTAAAAAAATTTTCAGTATTGCCATTCCATAAAACTTCTTTAGTTATGAATCTTTTTATTGTTCTTTTTAATAAACGCGTAAAAACAATATAAAATGGATAATCTAACCATATAATTAAATCCGCTTTAGGCCATATCAAATCGCATATAATTTGATAATTACCATCAATTATCCATGAATCAAAATCTTTTGTTACTTTAATAACTCTTTCTCTAAAAACTTCAGGTTCTGCCTGTTCCCAATTTGAGCCATGATTATATAAATCTAATTCAATATGTTTAAAATTTAAAGCTAGAGATAGGTTTTTGGCAAGGTATGTTTTACCCGATCCACTTGTTCCAATAATAACAAATTTATTTCTTTGCATTATGTATTTTACAGACTACCTGACTCAATATACTCATATTTTCTAACTCCAGATATTCCATACCAAATCACTAGAACTACAATTATGGATACTACACCACCTAGAACCATGGTATTCCCTGCTCCAATAGCATCTGACATTATCCCCACTTCCCATTTACCAAATCCATTTGCACTCATTGCAGCTAATGAATGAGCTGCGGTTGCTCTTCCTCTCATATTATCTGGTGTGGTTAACTGCACTACTGTTTGCCTCATAGTCATTCCAACAGCATCTGCTGCACCAAGTCCAATAATTGCAAAAGCTCCAATCCAAATAGAAGTAGAAAAACCAAATAAGATTAATAAAAATGCATAAATTAAAGTTGCATATAAAACTATTTTTCCTTTTTTCTTAAACTTATAGGTATTCATTACCAATAAACTTCCTAAAATGGCACCAACAGCATTAAAAGCTGTTAACGCAGCAACTATACTTCGTCCACCAGAATATAATTGCTTTGCAAAAATAGGAAACAATTCCCTGTAATACGAAACTATTGTTACTCCTATATCTAAAATGTAAAGCCCAGGTAGAATAGGATGATTAATTACATATTTAAATCCCTCAACTATATTTCTATGTATATTACCAATAGTATTTTCATCGCTAGAAATATTCAAAGCTTTTCCACTTTCTCTTATAAATAGAGGGAAAACCACACTAAAAACAGCAAATCCAGTATTAATCCAGAATGAGAGAACTAATGATTCACTCACACTTTCTTTCCAGGCAAAAGAAGTAATATAAAAAACAAAAGGAGTAATTATAGTTCCTACTTGCATTGTAATTGAATTCATAGCTACTGCATGTGTTAATATATTTCTTGGAACTACTCTAGCTGTTAAGGCTGATCTAGAAGGATTACTAAAAATACTTGTTGCAGATAATATGCCAGTTGCGATGTACACATGCCAAATTTCTAACGCTCCAAAAGTTTCAAAAAGCGTCATTGCTCCAATAAATATAAAACTAAATAACTGAGTTACAGCAATAAGTTTTTTTCTATCTAATCTATCAGCAAATACACCACCATATATATTAGCTGGAATTCTTACTACCAATTCTATTAATCCAAGGTAAGCTAATGTAGCTCCAAGCCCTGTTTTTTCATAAAGCCATACACCTGTAATAATCATTCTAAGGTTCATAGTTACCATAGCAGTTACTCCAGATAGCCATAGTATTCTGTAATCAAAGAATAAAAATGGTGACCATGCCTTGAGTTCAACAGAATCTTTTTTTTCTATTGGATTTTGAGGATTCATATTAATTAATCAAAGGTCCTTTACAAAAAATTCACCATTCCAGCTGTAACCATCATATTCAAAATCTGTAATCCCTTTAACATCATATACATTATTTTGAGCTAAAAATCGAATAAATTTTCCTTTTACAACTTTTCCTGAATGAGCAGACTGAATTAATTTTCCATTTTTATTAATAATAAAATTAATACTTAAAATGTTTTTTTCTAATTTAAGCACTTTCCTATGAGTAGCAGGTAATAAATCTAAAATAAGTTCTTCATTTTTCAATTGGTTTGAAATATCATTTTTCCAAAAGTCAGTTAATGATAAAACATTCATTTTTAGTTTGTAATTAGGGATTAAACTATCAGGCTTTAAAATACCAAAAAGGCCACTTACTATTCTAAGATTCTCGTTTAAATAATTTTTTGATATTAAATCTAATGAATCCCAATCAATATTTTTAAAAACAACACCCGTATACCTCTCTATAGCTTTAGAACACCCTTGATCAAAAATATTTAAATTATTCTTATGTAATACTCTTGCTTTATCTAAAGTTGTGCTATAAATAGAAACAATTTTTTTTTCATCTAATTTATTCAAAATTGACAGAATTTTTTCTACTCTATCTTTAAAAATATAATTTGTTTCAATGAATTTCTCATTTACAGTATTTTTAGAGGATTTTCCTTCACTAGGAGGTGCTAAAATTATCATTTATTTCTCCTTTAACAATTATACTTTATTCTAATGTTATATTTTAAAAAATATATGTTAATTTCCTCCATATCAACTCCAAAGGACCATATTTATAATTATCGAGCCAATATTTAGACCAAAGGATTTGAATAATCCATACCACAAAAACAAAAACCATAATCTCAGCTCTACCTAATGTTCCTTTAGAAAAAATTAAATTAAATATTAATATGCCAAAAATTGTTTGAGTAATATAATTAGTAAATGCCATTTTCCCACATGCTGAAAAATATACTAATATTGATTGAGGCAAGCATCTATTTAAAAGAGAAAATAATCCTATATATCCAATAACCATAGGAACCATGCCAATAGTAGAGGGAATATATCCAATTAAAGCTATACTAGGACTATAATCTTTAGAAACATACCAAATTAAACTTAATAGTGTTAACAAAATACCAAGTGAAAAACCATAAAATATCATTTTTTTATATATTTTAGATTCTAAATTTCCATTTAAAATAAATTTTCTATATAAAACCACCCCTATAAACATCATGCCTAAAGCTCTACAAAAACCACCAAAAAGAAATACCAAAGAAGCTGATCCATATTCATCTGAATCTGCAAACCAAAATTTACCCAACCCAATATCTTCTCCTTCAGTTGCTAATATATTTTTCCCAGTAATAGGGTCATAAGCAGATTGAAAGAAAATTGATAAGAATATAGGAAAAAGAGTAATAACTAATCCCAATACAAATAAGAATTTTATTTTTTTATTATATGTAAGAATTATTATTGGAGCACATAAAGCATAAAAAACAAGAACATCTCCTTCCCAAAAAAGCATATGTATACTCCCAAAACAAAATAATAAAAAATTCCTCCATAAACTTAATTTTTTTGCATCTTTACCCTTTTTTTGTGCTGACTCAATAAACAATACAATACTAGCTCCAAACAAAATCGAAAAAAGCCCCATCATTTTTTGAGCTATAAAAAGTTCTGATAAAAATACTGCAGTCCAGTCAAACATATTACTTGTACCAGCAGATGATGGGTTAAAATATGCTGAAAAAGGAAGCCCATGAACTACTGAATTCATTACAAAAATACCTAGAACTGCTAAACCTCTAATAAAATCTATATTTGTAATTCTTTCATTCACTGTTTATTAACTTTTCTGTTCTAAAGAATTTAAAGAAGCACCAAGTTGAAAATGCAGTCATTAAATGCCAAATAGCATGAAGCTGAATAAACGAATCAGGATTACAATATGAAGAATTAGGTTTACCTTGAGCCCATATAATAAAAGATAGAATATACATAATCATTCCAAGAAAAAACCAGGGGAAGTATTTTCTTTTTTTAACTGGCTTATATCTAGAAAATAATGCAGGTAGCCAAAATAAAATAACCCACCAATATTTATCAAAATTAGAAAAAATTTCTATAGGAGTAATACCAAAAACAGCTGCAACTACAAAACCAATAAACCCTGAAAACCATCTGAATTTCGAAGTCCAAAATCTATATAATGTCTCTGAAATAATCCAAAGACCAATAGATAAGCCAAACAAATCAAGATTTATACCTAAACTTGATCCAAATACCCATCTACTCAAAGCATATATTAAAACTATTATAATATATACTCTAATAAATTTTCTTATAGACCAACGCCCCATTTCTCCAATGTTAATTATCCAAGGCAATATAATATACATAATCATACTTAAATTATCTGCCCAGCCACCCCAATTTGTATTAGTACCATGCATTAACAAAGAACCAATACCTAAATAAACTACAGTTCCTGCATACAGTAATGATATTGGAGTTAATCCATAAAAATTATTTACATTATATTTATTCTTACAATCACTAGAGAGAATGCTAAACATTAATAATCCTGAGATCATAAAGCCTAGATTACTCAAGCTATTTATAGGTTCCTTAAATATACCTGCGCTTATTCTTTCACACCATCTAGAAATGCTTCCATTAGCATACGATGTTTGATCTAACCCAATCAGCCCAAATGAAGCTAAGCCAATATATAAAATAAGAAAACCTAATGTAATAACTAATGCAATAGGCAATACCTTGTCTTTCCAAAAAGAATACCCAGTAATTAATCTAGACTGCATTTAAACAACACTCTCTCTATATCCTTGAATAAGATAAATAAAGAACCTTTGATTAAATAATACACTGGAATTTTACTTATCAAAAATATCATATCATTTAAGTTGATATGGATAATATCGAAACTAAGATTAACAATAGAAAAATTTGGATTTGTTAACCCACAAGACCTTATTTATATAAATTAAAAATTAATATTTGAAGCTTATGGGCTAACCATAATAATTAAAAATATATTATATTTAAAACAAATCATTATAAAGAGTAAAAACACCTAAATTATTAAAAAACAAATTTTTTAATCTTGAATTAGACAATTTAATTTCTTCTTAACAAAATATTATTAAATATTTTATAAATTTAACTACTATTGTATTTCTAAGCACTTACAATCATTGCAAGTGCTGAGAAGTTCTAATGAATGAGACAATACTGAAACATTACGAGAAGATTCTATTTGTTCTATTTGTTCTTTAAGCTGTTGCTCTAAAATATCATCTAATTCAAAATCATCTACAGCCCCACAATTATTGCAGAAAATATGATGATGATGGCCTTCTATATTGGATAGTTCTATCACTTTTGTTTTATCAGGAGTTTGAAATTCACTAATTAAATTGTAGTTTTCAAATATATTGATAATTCTATACAAAGAAGATATCGCAATTTTACCTTTTGACAATCTAATTACATCTTCTATTCTTAAAGGACCTTTGTTTTGCAACAATATTCCTAACAACTGAATCCTTGGTCGAGTTATAGGAATAGCATACTCTCTTAAAATTATCTTACATTCTTCTGTTAAATCTTTTTGGTCTTTAAACATAAGGTTATTATACCTATTAATTAATTAAATTCCAATGACTTAATTTTAGAAAGTAATCTTGACATATTATAAAAAACATGACATTATTGGGAATAAGAATCATTCTCATTTAAGGAGGAATGTAATGAAAATATTTAATTTATTAAAGAAATTCTCTGTAATTTTTTTAGCAATAACCTTGATTGGATGTGGGCTTGGAGAAGAATCTTCATCTGAAGTCGAAAAGCCTTCACCTGAAATCCAAGAGTCTAGTAAAGACCTTAATATTTTAGCCACAACGCCTATGCTAGGTGAATATGTTCAGCAAGTAGCAGGAGATGTTCTTGATGTACAGATTTTAATGCCTTATAGTGTTAATCCGCATATGTTTGATCCATCTCCTCAAGATGTTAAGAAGATCAGTGAAGCTGATTTAGTTTTTCATGTAGGTATAAAATATGAAAGTACAGCTCTCCGAAAACTAATTGAAAATACAGTAACTAATGAGCAAGTTTTAATTGAAATAGGGTCTAGAATTAACCCTATAGAATTTAAAGACGAACACGATGATCATGATGGTCACGATGATCATGACGACGAAGGCAAACACGATGATCATGACGACGAAGGCAAACACGATGATCATGATGACGAAGGCAAACACGATGATCATGACGGTCACGATGACCACGATGGCCACGATCATGGCACATTTGATCCCCACTTTTGGTTTGATATCGATAGAGTGGTATTAGCTATTAATGAAATTAAAAAAGAATTAATAAAAATAGATCCAGAAAATAGAAGTTCTTATGAATCATCAGCAAATAGCTATATACAAGAATTAAAAACTTTAGATGAAGAAATAACTTCTCTAATTGAATCAATTCCTTCTAATAATAGAAAAATAGTGACTACTCATGAATCATTAGGCTATTTAGAAGTAAAGTATGGGATCAACGTTTTATCTACAATAATCCCAAGTTATACTACAGAAGATGGAACTACTCCTAAAGGATTAGTTAGTGTGATTGAAACAATAAAAGAAAATCAAATAAAAACAATCTTTCTTGAATCTGAAAGCCCTACTAAAGCTGCAGAAGTCATTGCTGATGAAACTGGTGCAATTTTAGTTTCGGGATTATGGGTTGAAACCTTGAAAGAAAATCAATCTTACATTGATTTTATGAAAACTAATATAGGTATTATTGTAGATTATCTACAATAATACCTGATTAGCACGGTCGGTTGTTGCTGTTGAGCTCTACAGCGCACACTTAGAGCTTAGCAGCAACTTATACTTCCCACGGTCGGTTGTTGCTGTTGAGTTCTACAGCGCACACTTGGAGCTTAGCAGCAACTTAATTTAATTTAAAGTAGTTTAAATCAATAAATAAGTGAATTTTCCTATAGTTAGATATTATGAATTCTTGTATAGTTACAAATTATGTTACAAAAAACTTCTAATGATAATTGCCAAATAGTTTCTGATGGTTGCTGTGTGGAACTTGGAAATGAAGTAATTTTAGATGACGTTAGTTTCTCAATTAAAAAAGGAACCTTGGTTGGAGTTGTTGGCCCTAATGGAGGAGGAAAAACAACTTTATTTAATACTATATTGGGCTTAGTTTCAATCACTCATGGCTCAATTAAAATAAAAGGATTAGACCCTAAACAAACTTCAGGAATGATTGGATATGTTCCTCAAAAAGAAGAATTAAATTGGAACTTTCCTGTAACTGCTAAGGAAGTCGTCCAAATGGGAATCACCAATAACAATTCATTACGACCTATTCCATCTAAAAAAGATCATCAAATAATTGAAGAATCGTTAAGCAAAGTAGATCTACTAGACAGAATTAATGATCGCGTAGAAAATATGTCGGGTGGACAAAGACAAAGGGTCTTTTTGGCTAGAACTTTAGCTCAGGGTGCAGAAATTTTACTTTTAGATGAAGCTTTTAGTGGAGTAGATATTGGTTCACAAGAAAAATTGTTAGATGTATTGAAAAAACTAAAAAATGATGGAAATACGGTCTTAATGGCAACTCATGATTTGAACACAATTGGTGAAAGGTTTGATGAGGTTCTGTGCCTCAATAGACATTGCTGCGCTTTTGGTGACCCGAAGCAGGTCTTGACCAAAGATGTTTTAGCTGAATTATATGGTTCCCATAGCTCAATGTTTGAAAACCATTCATTAGGTAACCATGGGCACAATGATGGGATTTGAATACATATACGAACCATTTTCTTACGCATTTATGATTAGATCTTTAATAGTTGCTGTTTCAGTTGGATTAATGTTGCCTTTGCTGGGTTCATATGTTATCAACCGTAATTTAGGTTTTATGGGAGATGCAATTGCTCATGCTAGTTTACCAGCACTGGTTTTTGGATTATTAATAGGTGTGAATATTCTTATAGCAGCTATACCTGCAGCAATACTTCTTGCTTTATTACTTGGATATCTAATCAACAAATCAAATATAGGCGAGGATACTGCAATTGGAATCATTTTTTCTTCGTTCTTTGCTCTAGGTTTTATTTTATTATCAATTTTTAAAAATATTGCACTCAACGTAGAAGATTTACTATTCGGACAAATTTTAGGCGTCTCCAGTTTTGATGTTTCAATTACTTTGATTTTAACTACAATTGTTATAATTACATCATTTATACTTTACAAACAATTTTTGTTTATCTCCTTTGACCCTAAGGGAGCTAAAGTAGCAGGAATAAAAGTAAATCTATTCAATAATATTTTTTTAGTGCTTTTATCTTTAGCTATTATTGCAGCATTACAATCTGTAGGAATAATTTTGGTTTTAAGCATGCTAATTACTCCTGCTGCTGCTGCTAAATTAATAATTAAGAGTTTCCCTAATACAATAATAACAGGAGCTATCTTTGGAATTACTGCTTCAATGAGCGGATTATATTTATCTTATTATTTAGATTTTCCTTCAGGACCATCAATGGCTTTAACCGCCACATTAATATTTATAATTGTTTGGATATTAAAAAGAACAATTAGTTATGCAAATTAACATATCTGACCATTGCAAAACTAATAATAAATCTTAATTTAGGTTATCTTAGATATATTAAAATGTATTTACTTTTTTATAGCAGCATAAGTCATATTAGAGAATATTTGTTGCATATAATGGTGATGAGTAAGCCAAGGGTAATATGAACAATTTCGGGTATTTCCATATGAAGAATCATGGTAAGCACTTGTTAAAAATATAGTTATCAAATCATACTCTGGATCCACTATGGCTCTCATACCGTATGCTCCACCGTGGAAAAATGCTTTTGGGCTCATCAGGTCAGAACCTCTGTAGTGCGACTTATTTCTAACCATCCATCCTAATCCCTGACTCACAAAATCTGGTTTTTCTTGTAGATTTAGTTTACTTCCACTATCCCACCATTGAAATTGTGGTTCTGTCATTCTCGAAACAGTAACTGGAGAAAGGATTTGAACATTATTATAAGACCCTTGATTAAGCATCATTTGGCAGAAAGCAGCTATATCTCTAGGATTAGAAATTCCGTTACCTCCACCCATATTAAATTTAAAATGATGATGAAGTTCTAAGCCACTGTCATGTGGTGAAAGGTCTATTTCCATTGCTCTGTTGAAAAGAGGTATTGCCTGGTCAATTGGAGCTTTGGGAGTGTTAAAGTGTGAATTTGTCATAGCCATAGGTTTAAAAAGTAATTCCTTACTTAATTGCTCCCACTCTATTCCAGATGTTTTTTGTATCAATGTTACTAATACTTCAAATGCCGGAGTACTATAACTGAAATCGGTTCCAGGTTGAAACATCAATGGTTGTTCGCATATTCTGTTTATAACTTCATCAAAACAAGTAGGTTTAGGCTTTCCGTTTTGAGCTACTAGAGAATCCGATAATCCTGAAGTATGCGTAAGTAAGTGTCTTGGAGTTATTGAATTTTTACCTTTTTGACCAAACTCGGATATATATTCTGCAACAGGAGTATCCAGAGAAAAATTTCCCATTTCGACCATCTTCATTGCTAAAGTAGCAGTTAGAGGCTTTGTTACAGATGCAATAGGAAACATACTGTTTGAATAGATTTTAATTCCCTGGTCTACAACTTTAGGATGTATAAAATATTTGTCTAGGACAATTTTACCCTTACGAACTACGAATACATATACTAATGGTATATGGCCTGCATTAACTTGTTGTTCAACATATTTTGATGCTAAATCAAGCTGACTGGAATCCATATCTACGGATTCAGCATCACCTTTGCTTATTTTTTGAATATATTTTGACATTTTTTCCAGTCATTAATAATGATTTAATAAAATTAAGAAGTACTCTTCCTAGCCGACCATAGAATAAGGAATCCAGTTGCAGCTGTCATGAGAGGAAAGCCCAAAAAACCAATGAACCATATCATTCCGGCCCAATTATCCCCTGAAGAAAACATACCGCCAAATAAAACGCACGCCCCGAAGAATGCGAAGAATCCACCCACTATCGGACTCAAGTTTTTTTGCTTAACTATCGCTAAACCTAACAACAACATGACTATGCCATTAAAGACAAATATACCTCTAAAAATTGCTTCGCTTATAGCATATGCACTAAGAACATCACCACCCGACGTAACCCAACTGCTTTCTCTTTCTGTTACAGTTAATTCCAGCCCCGATGATACCATAGCAATTCCGGCTATAAGTAAAGCAAAAATTGATGCCAATCCAGCGAGATCAGAACCTGGTTTATTTTCCCCTTGCATGGAACGAGCCAGGTAATGAATTCCTATAAAAATAATCATAATAGCCACAAAAAACAACACCATACTAATCGAAGCTATTGCATAATTCTCGGACATTCTTTGAAGCGTTTGTGCGAATGTCTGTTCATCACCACCTGGCTCGAATAAAACCAGCGAAGCGATCGCCAGAAAAGGTCCAGCTAGCATAAATGATCCAATAAGTTTTTTGGATAACATAAATTACTCCTTAATTCATAAAAGTTAATAAATATATCTATATAACAATATGCTTTATTGAATGTCAATTCATGAATTTGAATACATTTTGTAAATATAACGTTAAGAATGCATTTTTTTCAACAAAATATTACACTACTAAAACTCATATAAAAGATTAATTTTATATCTAAAAAGATATGGTGGGCGGTATAAGATTCGAACTTATGACCTCTGCGATGTCAACGCAGCACTCTAAACCGCTGAGCTAACCGCCCGCAAAATGGTCATTTAATAATTTTCAATAGAGGATTGAAAAAATATCAATCCTCTGAAATAAGGCTATCTAACAAATTACTCTCTGTTTCATATTCATCTTTAATATATCCCTCAGAGTCCCCTTCTATATTTAGCTCACTACCTTCAGTTTGTTCATCTAAACTTTCAAGATATTTAATACCTAATTTCTCTCTTCCTTCTTCTGACAAATCGAATCTAGCAGGTATTAAGCGGCCAATTATCACATTCTCTTTAAGACCATTAAGGCTATCTGATTCACCAGCAATAGCTGCTTCAGTAAGAACCCTCGTTGTTTCTTGAAATGAGGCTGCTGCTAAAACGCTGTCCATATTTAATGATGCACGTGTAATTCCTAACATAGCAGTGTTTGCAGTAGCGGGTTCTCCTCCTTCAGCAAGAATACTAGCATTCTTTTCTTCATATCCACGTCTATCAATCAATTCACCAGGAAGTAAATCAGTATCTCCAGGAGAATCAACCCTTACTTTACGTAACATTTGAGAAACAATAATTTCAATATGCTTGTCATGTATTGCAACACCCTGAGCTCTATAAACTTGTTGAACTTCTTCAATTAAATATTTTTGAACTGAATCTCTACCTTGAATACGAAGTATATGTTGAGGATTTTTTGGACCTCCAGTTAAAGACTGTCCAGCAACAACAGGTTCTAAATCTTTCACTAATATTTGAGCTGCAGCAGGAATTAAATATTCCCTTTCATCTTCATCGCTCCAAGAAATTCTAACTTTCTTTTTATTAATTTTAACTTTACCTGACACTCTAGCTATTATTTCACCACCATCAAAATTATCTAAATCTACAGTTTTTCCTTTAGGAGCCTCTACAGCTAAAACTGTACCTATTGATACAATTTCATCATCAGTAACAAGTGCTTTATAACCTTTAGGAATTTCATAATCATCTTGATACTCTTCTAAGTTAACAACTCTAATACTTCGACCCTCACTAACATCAGTTACATAAGCAATACCATCAATTTCAGACAAAACAGATTCTCCTCTTGGAGATCTAGTTTCAAATAACTCTTCAACCCTAGGTAACCCACTCGTTATATCTACTCCAGCAATTCCACCAGTATGAAAAGTTCTCATTGTAAGCTGTGTTCCAGGCTCACCAATACTTTGTGCGGCAATAATGCCAACAGCCTCTCCCAGAAGAACCAATTTCATTGAAGCTAATGCAATTCCATAACACATCCTACAAATGCCTCTTTCAGCCTGGCATGTAAGAGGAGACCTTACAAACACTCCTTCTACTGATAATTCTTCTAACTTATTTACAACTTCATCATTAATCTCACGATTTCTTTCGAAAATAATTTCTCCTGTTTCAGGATCCCCAACCGGAGAAGCAAGCATTCTTGATTTAATTTTTTCACCAAATGTAATACCTAAGGATTCAGTCTTTACAGATGATATCCATAAAGAATCAGATGTTTCACAATCGTCCTCTAAAACAATAATTTCTTGTGCAACATCAATTAACCTTCTAGTTAAGTACCCACTATCTGCAGTCCTTAAAGCAGTATCAGCAAGTCCTTTTCTAGCACCATGAGTAGAAATAAAATATTCAAGCACGCTTAAACCTTCTCGAAAGCTTGATTTTATAGGCCTTCCAATAATTCTCCCTTTAGGATCAGACATCAAACCTCGCATTCCAGCCATCTGCTTTATTTGAGCAATATTTCCTCTAGCTCCAGATGTAGCCATAATATACATTCCACCATAATTATGTAAATTTTCTTCAATAATTTTAGTTAAATCCTCATTTGCCTGAGTCCACACTTGTACTGTATTAAGATACCTTTCATCCTCAGTAATTAATCCATTATTAAAATAATCATCTAAAGTTAAAATTTTATTTTCAGCATCTTTAATTATTTGTTCTTTTTGTGGCAATATCTCAATATCATTAATTGCTATAGTAATACCAGACTGGCCAGCATAATGAAATCCTATTCTTTTAATTTCATCTAACATTTTCTGGGTTTCTTCATCTCCAAATAAATTATGAACTTCACTAGTTAAATCTTTCAATGCTGTTTTATCCATAACATCATTTCTAAACCCTAATGGATCTGGTAATATGTTATTAAAAATAATTCTCCCGACTGAAGTATCAATAAACTTATCATCTGATTCTAAATTGATATTGCGTACTTTTATAGGAGTCCTTAAACTTATAACTTCTCTGTCAAAAGCTATTAAAGCATCTTCAAAATTAGCAAATGGAGATTTATGTATATCTAAATTATCATCTATAGTAGTCAAATAAAAACATCCTAAAACAATATCTAAAGTAGGAGCCACAATTGGTTCCCCTGAACTTGGAGATAGCATATTTTTTGTACTTAACATTATTCTCTGAGCTTCTAAGACTGCTTCTGGTGATAATGGCAAATGTACAGCCATTTGATCTCCATCAAAGTCAGCATTAAATGCAGTACATGCTAAAGGATGAACTTGTATTGCATTTCCATCAATTAATACAACTTCAAACGCCTGAATTCCTAGCCTATGTAATGTAGGAGCTCTATTTAATAATACAGGCCTATTTTGAACAACTTCTTCTAAGATATCCCATACTTCTGGTTTAACAGCTTCAGCAATACGCTTTGCACTTTTTATATTATGAGCATATCCTAGCATTACTAATTGATTCATCACAAAAGGCTTAAATAGTTCAAGAGCCATTTTACGAGGCAAACCACATTGGTGCATTTTTAATTCTGGTCCAGCAATAATGACAGAACGACCACTATAATCAACTCTCTTGCCTAACAAATTTTGCCTAAATCTTCCTTGCTTACCTCTTAATAAATCTGAAAGAGCTTTTAATCGATGATTATGACTTCCTGATACTGCTCTTCCTCTTCTTCCATTATCAATCAAAGCATCAACTGCTTCTTGCAGCATTCTTTTTTCATTTCTAATAATTATTTCTGGTGCCTTCAATTCAATAAGCCGTAATAACCGGTTATTACGATTAATAACTCTACGATACAAGTCATTTAAATCACTAGTAGCAAAGCGCCCTCCATCTAATTGAACCATTGGCCTTAATTCAGGAGGAAGAACAGGTAAAATTGACAATATCATCTGCTCAGGCTTATTTCCACTTTTTCTAAAAGCTTCAACTATTCTCAATCTTTTGATAACTTTCTTTCTTCTTTGACCGGAGGTGGTTCTCATCTCTTCTTGAAGTGTATTCTTTAACATATCTAAATCAACAGATTTAAGAACATCCAAAACAGCCTCTGCTCCCATATTCGCACTAAAAATAGGACCATGTTTTTCTTTAAAAACACGATACTTTTCTTCAGTCAACAATTGGCCAATTCTTATACTTTCTACTTCATCAATTTCATCTAAAATCATTTTTTCAAAAGCTGTCTTGTCGGCTTCAAGCTTTGCGTTAATCTCATTAACATTCAATTCGCTTGGTTCAGTTATGTTTTCTGACTCTGAAATTTCCTCTGGTTTGTTTTCTGTATCTTCTGCCTCTGAAACCTGAATAGTTTCGATTTCTATATTTTCTGGTTCGGACAAACTCTCAATTTGGGAGTTTGAATCTGATTCTATTTTTTCTATTCCTTCATCAAGCTTTTTTTGTAAATTCTCGATTGCAAGCTTTCTTAAATCTTCATCAACATTAGTTATAAGGTATTGAGCAAAATATATAACTCTATCTAAATTTCTCGGAGAAATATCTAAAATCAACCCAGGTCTATTTGGAGTAGCTTTAGAATACCAAATATGTGCAACAGGCGCTGCCAATTGAATATGCCCCATACGCTCACGTCTTACTTTTGATCGAGCGACCTCAACTCCACATCTATCACAAATCACACCTTTAAACCTTATTTTTTTATACTTACCACAATAGCATTCCCAATCTCTAGTAGGACCGAAGATGCGTTCACAAAAAAGACCATCTTTCTCAGGCCTTAAAGTACGATAATTTATAGTCTCTGGCTTTGTAACTTCGCCATAAGACCACATTTTTATTTGGTCAGAAGAAGCTAAAGATATCCTAATTGAATTAAAATCGTTAGCGCTCTGTGGCATAATTAACACTCCCTAGTTTTATTTAAATTAAATAAATTTACTTTTGCTCAATGTCTTCTTGAGGCCCAATGTCTTCTTGAAGATCAATGTCTTCTTGAGGCTCAATGTCTTCTTGGAGATCAGTAGTGTCTGTTAAAAGTAATTCCTCACTATCAATATCCATTTCCATTAAATCTGTATCATTGCCTTCATCGCCCCACGAAGCTAATCCTTCATCTTCATGCAAAAGCTCTACAGCCAACCCTAAACTCTGTAACTCCTTCAAAAGAACATGAAATGATTCAGGAATACCTGGCTGAGCAACTTTTTCACCTTTAACAATTGACTCATATGTTTTAACCCTTCCAACAACATCGTCAGATTTAACAGTCAATATCTCTTGGAGGTTATAAGCAGAACTATATGCTTCTAAAGCCCAAACTTCCATCTCGCCAAATCTCTGGCCTCCAAATTGAGCCTTACCGCCTAAAGGCTGTTGAGTTATTAAAGAATATGGTCCTGTAGATCGTGCATGAATCTTGTCTTCACCTAGATGGCTTAATTTCATCATATAGATATATCCTACTGAAACGGGCTGATCAAACGTCTCGCCTGTTCGGCCATCTTTTAATTTATATTTCCCAAATATAGGCGCAGATATTTGTTTCTCTCTATTTAATGTAAAAGCTTCTGTCCTTAAATCTGTATAACTTAATCCAGATTTATCTTCACCTATTTCTTCCTTAAACCATATATCTAAACATGCCTTTACTGCGGATTCACTATCATTTCCTGAAAAGACATCATCATATTTATACCCTCTATCATCAAGCCATGAAGTCACTTTTTCAATGTTTATGTTTTTACCATCTAAAGCTATATCATTAAAGTTATAAACTGTACTGGTTGAATCTGATTTACTTACAATCCAAGCTTGAGCTAATGCAGTTTCAATTTGAACATCAGGTGCCCCATCAAAAACAGGTGATATAGCACGAAAACCTAAAGTATTAGCAGCCATACCTAAATGAGTTTCTAATAGCTGACCTAAATTCATTCTTGAAGGAACCCCTATAGGATTCAATATTATATCTACTGGAGTACCATCTTCTAAATAAGGCATGTCTTCTTCTGGTAAAACTCTTGCAATTACACCCTTATTCCCATGCCTACCAGCCATTTTATCTCCAGCTGAAATTTTTCTTGTTTGTGCTATCCACAATCGAACAAGTTTATTTACACCAGGAGAAAGCTCATCTTTATCTTTACGATTTAAAACCTTAACATCAATTACTTTACCTTTTTGACCATGAGGGACTCTTAATGAAGTATCTTTAACATCCCTAGCTTTTTCACCAAAAATTGCTCTTAAAAGCTTTTCTTCAGCTGATAGCTCTGTCTCACCTTTTGGAGTTATTTTCCCAACAAGTATATCTCCCGGATTTATTTCAGCACCAATGCGAACTATACCTTCTTCATCTAAATGAATCAGGCTATCTTCTCCTACATTTGGAATATCTCTAGTAATTTCTTCCGGCCCCAACTTTGTATCACGAGCTTCTACTTCATGTTTTTCTATATGAACAGAAGTAAAAATATCGTTTTTCACCAATCTTTCACTTATAATAATTGCATCTTCAAAGTTGTAACCTTCCCAACTCATAAATGCTACAAGCACATTATGTCCTAATGCCAATACTCCTTTTCCAGTAGAAGAACTGTCTGCAAGAACCTGTCCAGATTCAATAACATCTCCCTTATTTACTATTGACCTTTGATTAATGCAAGTTCCCTGATTACTCCTTACATATTTTGACAAAGGGTAAACCCTCTTATCTCCATTCTGAGAAACAATTATTTCATTTCCAGTAGATTTAGTAACAATACCTGACAAATCAGAAACAATTAACTGCCCGCTATCTCTAGCTACTCTCTCTTCCATACCTGTACCAACTAATGGTGGATCAGGCCTTAATAAAGGAACTGCTTGTCGCTGCATATTAGAACCCATTAAGGCTCTATTTGCATCATCATGCTCTAAAAATGGAATTAATGAAGTAGAAACACTTACAAGCTGTAGAGGCGACACATCCATATATTTTACTGAATCAATATCAGCTATTACTACAGAATCCCCCATACGTGTTTCAACTTTATCACCAATGAATTGACCTAAATTATCCAATGGTGAATTTGCTTGAGCAATATGCACATTCTCTTCTTGGTCAGCAGACAAATACATAACACCTGAAATATCATTAACTACATATGGTTGCACTTTTAGCTGCTGCTCATCTAAAGCAGCAATTCTTCTGATTGTCTGAGTAGTAACCTTGTTGCCTTTACGTAAAAGTGTTTTACCATTTTCAGTTATTATATTTTGCTCTATTGTTCGGCCTAACAAAGTTGGATTGGTATTACTAATTTCTCTATAAATCACCCTATATGGAGTTTCAATAAATCCATAATCATTAGTCCTAGCATATGTTGCCAAAGAACCCAACAAACCTATGTTAGGACCCTCAGGAGTCTCAATAGGACAAATTCTTCCATAATGAGAATGATGAACGTCTCTAACATCAAATCCTGCTCGCTCTCTAGACAAGCCTCCAGGCCCTAATGCAGATAATCGACGCTTATGAGTTAATTCAGATAAAGGATTGGTCTGGTCCATAAATTGAGAAAGCTGAGATCCTCCAAAAAACTCTCTAATTGAGGCAACAACAGGACGAATATTTATCAGAGTTGCAGGTATAGTTTGATCAGGATCTAACTGAGTAGTCATTCTCTCCTTAACAACTCTTTCCATCCTCATAAGGCCTAATCTAATTTGATTTTGAATTAATTCACCAACCGCCCTAACTCTACGATTACCAAGATGATCAATGTCATCAGGAAGAATTTCTTCATTATTTATCTTAATCATTGACTTAATAAGCTCTACTAAGTCACCAAGCTCTAAAACCCCTTTATCAGATGCAACATTTCTTTCTAATCGAGTATTTAATTTATATCTACCTACTTTTCCTAAATCATATCTTCTAGGATTAAAAAACAGATTGTCTAATAAAGATTTTGCGTTATCTATGTTAGGCGGCTCACCAGGCCTAATTTTTCTATAAAAATCTAATAAAGATTCTGAAAAGTCTTTTGTTGAATCTTTATCCATTGTTGACTTAATAAATTGATGCTCAGGATTATTATCAACACCTGAAAATTCTTTGACAATATCTTCATTTGTGCCAAATCCCATTGCTTTGAGCATAGTTGTTATAGGAGTTTTACGTTTTTTATCAACTTTAACAGTCATAACATCTCTGTTGCTTGTTTCAAATTCCATCCAAGCGCCCCTGTATGGAATTAATTTAGCAGAACTTAAAAGCCTTCCAGTAGTGACATCTGAAGTAGTAGTAAAATATACTCCAGGAGACCTAACAAGCTGGCTTACAACAACTCGTTCAGCTCCATTTATAATAAATGTACCAGTCCTTGTCATCATCGGAACATCTCCTATAAAAAGAGTCTGCTCTTTAACCTCTCCTTGTGAAGGACCAGGCGTTTTAATCTTTAATTTAACTGTTACATAAAGTGGAGCACAAAATGTTATTTCTTTTTGCCTACATTCTTGCTCGTTATACTTTGGGTCATCAAACCAATGGTCTGAAATGGTTAACTCAAAACGTCCACCAGGATTATCTTCTATAGGTGAAATTTCATCAAATAAAGATTTTAAACCTTCTCCTTTCAACCATTCAAATGATTCTAATTGAACGGCTATTAAATTAGGCACATTAAGCACAGAATCAATATTTGCATAAGAATTCTTGCGAATTGACGGGCGATTGGACGCATCAGTAGAAACCATAAGTTCTAAACTCCTAAAAATTAATCAAAATTGACAAAATAATTTAAAAAGAAATAAGACCAAAACGTAATGTTTCATCCATAGGGGAAATAGTGGGAAAATATTTCGACCTAACGAGTAGACTACCATATATACGAGCAACAGTCAACACATACAGCAATCACTTCATCCAAGTTTTGCATGCGTAAAATCATTATAACCCTGTATAAATTCTTTAACTAAAATAATTTTTTTACCTTCAAGCTGAATTTTATTTAATATTAAAGAACCTTCACCTGTCATAACGTGCAATTTATTATCTAATTGAAAAACAAATCCATTAGAATAATTACCTCTAGAGCTAGTATGACACAACTCGGCCTCTATAATTTTAATCCTTTTACCTTTCCAATATGTAAATGCTCCAGGCCAAGGGGTGTATGCTAAGATTTTTTTATTAATCTCAATTGCAGAATGACTCCAATCTATCCTCCCATCCTCTTTTGACAATTTATTAGTATAAGTAGCATTACATTCGTTTTGAGGTATTGCCTTTATCTGCCCATTCTCCCATGAAAATAATATATCTGAAATCAATGAAGCTCCAAGTTGAAAAAGTCTTTGAGTCAAGCTTCCTGCGTTTTCTTGACATAAAAATTCTACATTTTTCTGAGTAACTATAGGCCCGGTATCCAAGCCTTCATCCATAAGCATAATAGTTACCCCCGTAAATTTTTTTTCATTTAATAAAGCGAAAGGAACGGGAGAAGGGCCTCTATATTTTGGCAATAATGAAGGATGAATATTTAAACAACCTAAAGGAGGTAATCTTAAAATTTCAATAGGAATTATTAGCCCAAAGTCTGCAACAATTATCAAATCTGGCGAAATGTTTTTTAACTTTCTATATGCTTCTTTATTATTTATTAACGAATTATATTGAAATAAATCTATATTAGTATTATCAACATAATCCTTAATGGGAGAATTATTAACCTTCATTCCTCGGCCAGAAGGTTTAGATAGTCTAGTAAAAACAGCACTGATTTCAATATCTAATTGAATTAATTTTGACAAAACACAAACAGAGTCCAATGAAGTACCCATAAATATAATCTTCAATCAGCTACCTCTCTAAAAAATGTGATCCTTAATATATTAATTTAAGGAACAGCTTGACCCGAAAATACACCTGTGCAAACTTCATCTTTAACAGCAATACTTCCGTTAACAATTACATATGGAATTCCTACCGGAAATTGCTTAGAATCGTCATAAGTTGCTGTGTCAATGATCTTATCTTCATCAAAAATCACTATATCTGCAAAATAACCTTCTTTTAATAATCCTCTACCGGATAAATTAAAAGTTTTTGCCGGATTATTAGCAATTCGCTGAATCATCTGTTCAAGAGACATTACATTAAATTGCCTGCGAAGCCTACCGACAAACCTTGGAAAAGTGCCATAAGCTCTAGGGTGCGGAACACTCCCTAATGGAATAGAGTCACTTCCTATCATATAATCAGGTCTAGATAAAAATTCCATAGCATCTCTGCTTATCTGCCTCCATATAGATATACTCTGAGGAGGAATCTGCCAAAATCCTACTTGCAAATCTTGCTCAACCAATAAATCACAAATTAAATCTCCCATTGAAACACCTCTCAATTCTGAAAGCTGAGCAACTGTCATCCCTTCTAGTTCAGGATTTTTAGGCAAATAAGAGAGTAATAATTGATCCATTCTACGTCGTTTATTAAACCTAAATCCTTCGATTATCTTTGAGCGAGAATTCTTATCATTTAATCTTTCTAAAATATCTTTTGGACCTCCTTCATGTGCCCAACTAGGAAGATTACTGAGCAAAAACGAACTCCCTGTAGGATAAGGGTAAAGTTCTAAAGTACAATTTACTCCTTCATTCTTTGCTTTATCAATTAATTCTAAGACTTTTGAAACTTGTCCAGCATTTTCAGCAGTCGTTCGTGTATGAGAAAAATGCACTCTTACTCCAGACCGCCTGCCTATCTCAAGGGCTTCAGGGACACCTCCGCCACCAAAACCTCTATCAGGGTTTACATCTCTTAAATGAGTAATATATACGCCATTATTTTGCCTGACAACTTTACATAATTCGACTAACTCTTCCGTAGTACTCCAAGCATTAGGATGATATGACATTCCTGTAGCTAGTCCTACAGAACCCTGATCTAAGCCCTCTTTAAGCAATATTTTTGCATGATCCAATTCTTTTCCTACCAGAGGTTTATCATAAAACCCCACTGACTCCATTCGTAAAGCTCCATGAGAAACTGGATAAGCTGTATTTACTGAAACTTTTTTATGATAGTTAGCCCTAAATGCACTTACACTGCTCATATCAAGATTTTCTGGAGGCATCCCCAAAATACCACTTAAATATTTTCTTTGAATTTTATAATTTTCTGATGAAAGAGGAGCATAAGAAAGTCCATCCTGTCCAAGAATTTCTGTGGTAACTCCCTGTCTTAAACTACTAGCATGTTGAGGGTTATTTAGTAAAACACCATCATGATGAGCATGCGCATCAATAAATCCGGGAGAAACAATTAATCCTTTAGCATTAATAACTTCGTTAGAATCTTTTCCAGTCGAATCACCTATAAATGTTATTTTTTCCCCTATTATTCCTATATCTGCCTGAATTCTAGTTTGGCCTGATCCATCAATAACAATTCCATTTTTTATGAGTAAATCAAACATATTTACCTCCAAATACTATAAAATTATTGAGTTTCATAATACTCATTATTGACTAGAATATATATACAAAAGGAATATATTATTAGACAATATAATTATGTAAATACAATCAAATTCTTTAAATGACATCATAATATCGTATAACTTATACATTTTCTATATGTAAAGTATAAATACATAGATAACATTTTTTTAAAAAAAATTTCTATTAAAATTTATGAATTTTCAAGCTAATAAAATAATTGAAAGCACACATAATTTATCATGGCTAATAATATTAGTCTTTTTTATATTAACGTCTATATTAATATATCCATTAATATATAAAACTCCTATACAACAAGCCTCTCCGGACCCACCAAGCAAATCACATAAACTTCAAAAAGATTTAGATAGTAGATTTATAAACCCTATCTTCTATACTTCATTTATAGCTGAGTCTAAATCAAAAGATATACTTACTCAAAATTCGCTTTTTGAATTATTTAAAGCTACTGAAAAACTAAAATCACTTGATAAAACAGGTGAACTCAAACTATTAAAAAATTCAACAAAAGAACCTTATTTGTATACTTATTATGACCAGAACATTAATACTCAAATTTACGGTGTATACACTATTGCTAATGCAGTTGAAAATTATTTACAACAAAATAACACCTCCTTAGAAAATGCAACAGAAAGCCAAGTTAAAATTGCTATTCATGACATATTAAATAATGCACAATCTACCTTTTTATTTGAATCTTTATCTATTAATTCAACTAATGAAATTAGAGTTATAGATAATAGAGAAATCCAATATTGGACTTCTCCTACTGTTATATTTTCAGTAATAAGTGATAATAAAAAACTCGGAGGCGGACCATTATCAATAGGCTTAGGAGGTGGAGATAGAATATTAAACAAAGAAAAATTTAGTAGAAGGATACAGAATGTTTTAAGAGAGAACAATCAAACAAATAGTATTTGGGGGTTAGCTTTAGATACTAATTTAGAATCTACTGACCAAGGCCAAACTGCAGGGATATTCATAATGCTTACTGTTATTGGTGCATTGTTAACAATTGCCTTTTTACTCAAATCATACTGGGCTGTAGTTTTAACTGGTGCGGGATTAGGCTTTTTAATTATATGGCTAAAAGGTATATCAAACTTAATTGGATTAAAAAGCGGACTTGTAATTGATTTAATAGTGCCTATATCAATGATTTCTTTAGGAGTAGACTTTGCAATACATGCAATAAGAAGATATCAAGAAGAATCTGAAAATGGGCTTAGTCCACAAAACGCGCACATAATTGCAACAAGCAGTATTTTTGGCGCTTTATTACTCGCAATGCTTAGTGACAGCATTGCCTTTCTATCTAATTTACCTTCTAATATTGAAGCAGTTGTTCATTTTGGAACAGCCGCAGCAATCGCAGTAATAGGATCCTATATTATATTAGGAGGTCTTGTGCCTTTACTATTAATGAAAATAGAAAATATAGAAAACCAATCTTTAATTACAAATACTAGAATTTTCAAATTGATTAAATCTTTTGGACTAATTGGTTCAACAACAATGTCTGCTGCTGGAATTTTAGTCTTAGTTGCATTAGATGAAAAAATTGGTTTAATTATGTTAATTAGCTCTATATTGCTTTTTGTAGTTTTTCCATTTATATTAATTGCAAAAAATCGTACCAACAATGTAGTAAATATATTAGAACCATCTTCTGATAAAACAAGTATTAATTATATTGGAAAACTTCTAAAATTAACTACTAATCTATATTTAAAACCTCGTGTCCCAAAAATACTTTTAATTTTGTCTATTATATTTACTATATTTGCATCTTTTATGGCTTTTAATTTAAAGCCAGTTTTTGATGTTAAAGATTTTTTTAGTAGTAATTCAAGCTATGTAATTGGATTAGATAAATTAGATAAACACTATGGGAGTAGAGCTGGAGAACCAGGGGTAATCTATTTAAAAGGAGATTTAACAAATCCAGATTCATTAATTGCTATCAAAAAATTTGAAAAATCACTTGAAAATGATGATTCCGTCTCAAAAGACTCTAATGGAAGAAGCACTCTTGAACCAAATATATTAGATTTTTTAAAACTTATAGTAAACAACCCATATATAAAAAATGAAATTCTTAATATTTACAATATTGAAATCACTGATTTAGATTCAAATGAAATTCCAGATACAAAAAAGCAAATCCATACAATACTAGAATATATTAATAAAAACGGAATCCCATTGAATGATTCAACTCTTATTTTTAATTCAGATAGAATTAAAGAAAATGTATATTATGATCCCAATATCAATAGTGAAGTTGTTACATTTCTAATAATTAGAATACCTGGATCACGAGAACAATCTTCGATAGATAAAGCATACGAATCTATTACATCTAAATTAAACTCATTGGATGATTCAGGGTATTTTACTGAAATAGGATTAACTGGTTCACCATTTACAAGGAAAGCTCAATTAGATGCCAGCACAGATACCTTAAGAACTTCATTGCCTATAGCTGTCACAGCAACATTCATATTACTTCTTATTACTATGAAATCATTCAGATATGCTTTTGCTACAATTATTCCAATTATCTTAGTTGTAACTTGGCTTTATGGCTTAATGTATCTACTAGGGTTTAGCTTAAATTTTGTGACTGCTATGATTGGAGCTATTTCAATTGGCATTGGTATTGATTATTCAATACATATTACTGAAAGATTTCGACAAGAGTTGAAAAGCTCAAACTCAAAAAATATTGCTATAGAAAAATCTATTACTGGCACTGGCTTAGCTGTTGTAGCTTCAGCTTTGTCAAGTATAGTTGGATTTATTATATTAGGATTTGCTCCAATGCCATTATTCTCTTCTTACGGACTGTTAACCGCACTAATGATGTTTCTTTCTATTATTGCATCATTAGTTGTCTTACCTTGTTTATTATTTTTTATAACACCTCCTAAAAAATAAAGAACTTATTTTAAATAAATAACAGTAGCAATATCAGCGTTATAATGATCTAAATTAGGTTCAATTGATTTAACGAGTGAGTTTTTTATACACTCATTTCTAATCGAATTTTTTAACGCACCGCTACCTCCACCATGTATTACTTTGATAAATTCAAATCCATCCCTAACTGCTAAATCTAAAAAATCACTTACTTGTATTAATGCATTTTCTACTCTTTGGCCTCTAATATCTAAAACATAATCTTCCAATTTTGGACTAAAATCAAAATTTACAGAAGAAGTAAAAGTTTTTCCAGATTTTACTTTCTTTGCTCTTGATATATTAATTTTCATTCTAACCCCATTAACATTAATATCAACATCTCCATTTTGATCTACTTCATTAATAACATTACCAACTAATTTCAATTCTCCAAGCTCAACATAATCTCCAATTTTAATATTTTCTTTATTTAGATTTTTTACAAAATCAAAATCATCTAAATTTTTGCTTAATATATCTTTTTTTATATTTTTGATAGATTCTTTTGTAACTAAATCATCCTCTTTATCTGTAAATTTTTTCAATTCTAATTCTAATTTCTTTATAGCTCTCTTTTTACGACCAAGTAATTCATCACGAATTGAATTTATCATTTGATTTTTATTAGATATTAAATATTTTATCTGTTCATTTATTTCATTTTTAATTAAATTTATTTCATTTTTTTCTTCTGATATTTTAGAAATCTTTTTTTCATATAATTGTTTTAAATTAATTAAATCTTTAATATATATCTTTAAATCTTCATCTTGGCTATTTAAAAATCCTTTTGCATTTCGGACTACTTTATCTGGGAAACCTTTTTTTATCGCCAAATCAATTGCATTGCTTTGCCCCATCTCACCTTGTTTTAATTTATAAGTAGGCTTTAAAGTTGATTCATCAAATTGAACACTTGCATTGACTATTCTCTGATCATTTTCAGCATATATCATCACTGCTTTATGATGTGTAGTAGCTATTGTAACAATATTTCCAGAGGATAAATTTTTCAAAATTGCCTTAGCTAAAGCTGAACCTTCTTCAGGGTCAGTATTACTGCCAATTTCATCTAACAAAACTAACGATTTTGATTTAGCCTTTTTAAAAATCCCTGATATAGATTCTAAATGTGCACTATAAGTTGACATTGATGACTCAATGCCTTGGTCATCACCTAAATCAACTAGAATACTTTTAAAAAATGGCAAAGTACTTCCTTCAGCCACAGGTATATTTATACCGTATTGATTCATTAAAACTAATAAGCCAATTGTTTTTAATGCAATTGTTTTACCACCAGCATTAGGACCAGAAATTAAAAGAACTGGAGTGTCCTTTTTTAAATGTATGCTTAACGGAACAACTCCTTCTTTTAATAAAGGATGCCTTGCATTAATAATTTTTAATAAATTAGTTTGGCCTGAAGTTGATTCTTCCCAATCCTCTATTGTATCTACAATGATTCCCGAAATATTTTCACTATATAAAGCTCTAGATTGAATAAAATCATATTTACTGATGATAGATATAGCTATATTAATATCATCTAAATTTTCATAAATTAAATTGGAAATATCTGATAGAATTCGGTTTATTTCTCTGTTTTCTTCTTCTAAATATTCCCTCCAAGTATTACAATTTTCTACCGATTCAAAAGGCTCAATAAATTGAGTAGACCCTGATTTAGAAGCCCCATGCAATATTCCCGGAAGTTTATATCCCATACCAGATTTAACGCTTAAAACAAGTCTATCTCCTCTAACAAGTACAACTTGATCTTGAATGATTTCTTTACCTATACTAGATTCAATAATTGAATCTAAATCACCGATAACTTTTTTATAAGAATCAGATATTTTACGACGAATATTATTTAAATTATTATTAGGTCCATCGAGAATAAAACCATTTTCTCCTATAGCTTCATTAATTTTAACAATTACATGATCTAAATCAGGGACCTCTTTAGCTATATTTTCAAGAAGTGTAAATTTTTTATTTTGATTAATAAATAGATTTTTAAACTCTGACAAAACATTTAAAAAAAATTTTACAACTAAAACTTCTGAACTAGTTAATAAGCCATTTTTTTCTATTCTAATTAAAATATTGGATAAACTATCATCTATCTCAGAACAATTCAAATACCCTTTATTAATTAAAAGTTCTCTGCATTGATATGTCTCTAGTTGTAAATTCTTAACTTCATTAAATTTATCAGATGGATTAAATGATAAAGACAGCTCTTTGCTAATATAAAATGAACTTAATGCTGCAATCTTATTTTTAATAAGATCAAAATCTAATTTTTTTAAGTAATGTTGTGAACTTAAACTCATTTATTATGTAATCTAATCTTTAAATAATCTATACTATTACTGATTATATCTAATAGCTAACTAAATTCATATCTTAATTATACTTTATATGAATCTTATCAAATGCTATACTCCCCAAAAGAGGTAAAATATGGATACTCAAATAACAGTTAAAGCTCCTGCAACTACAGCAAATCTCGGACCTGGATTTGACTGTATGGGTATGGCATTAAATTTATGGAACAAAACTACATTTAAAATTATTAATAAAAAAGAAAATTTAATTGAAATTTCGGGGGAAGGTCAAGACAAAATATCAAAAGATTCTGAAAATTTAATCTTAAAAAGTTTCAAAATCCCATTTAATAAAGCAAATATAAATCCTCCGACCATTAAAATAAATTGTTTTAATCAAATACCAATAGGAAAAGGACTCGGCAGTAGTTCTGCAGCAATAGTTAGCGGGCTAATTGCAGGCAATGAACTAAGCGGTAGAAAACTCAGCAAAAAAGATTTATTGATATTAGCTAACAGCTTAGAAGGGCACCCTGACAATATATCAGCAGCAATATCAGGCGGATGCCAAATAACTATTCAAGATGGAAAAAACTTAATTTCTTCAAATATACCTATATCTGATAAAATTTCGGCTATATTATTTATTCCTGAAACAGAAACAACTACAGAAGCCAGTAGAAAGAAACTGCCTAATAAAATCCCTATAGAAGATGCTGTGTACAATATTAGCAGGATAGGACTTTTAGTGAAAAGCTTAATAAATGATGAGTTCGACAATTTACATTTAGCAACTCAAGATAAATTACATCAACCATATCGTTTCTTAGAAAACCCTAGAATAAAGAATGTATTTAAGGCTGCTATATCTTCTGGCGCCTTGGCGGTTTTTCTGTCTGGATCAGGGCCTACTGTATTAGCATTAGCAAAAAACAGAGAATTTACTATAGGATACGAAATGGCAGACGCTGCAGCAAAATCAAATATAAAAGGAAATATAAAAATAACTAAACCTACTATAAAAGGTTCTTATGTAGTGGAAAATAAATAAATTACATACCTTATGGAGAATAATTTGCCTATATTAGTACAAAAATACGGAGGTAGCTCTCTCGCTACTTCTAAACAAATATCTACAATTGCAAAAAGAATTGCTGAAAAATACCAACAAGGAAACAAGGTTGTAGTAATTGTATCTGCAATGGGTAAAACTACTGATGAATTAATTGAATTGGCCAATTCAATTACAAAAGACCCTTCTCCTAGAGAGTTAGACTTATTGCTCTCTACAGGTGAATTAATCTCATGCACACTAATGGCAATGGCAATTAAATCATTAGGATTTAATGCGATCAGTTTATCGGGCGCGCAAGCTGGAATACAAACAGATACTCGGCATGGAAAAGCAAAAATTTCTGGTATTAACCCTGATAGAATAAAAAATGAATTAGATAAAAATAATATTGTTATCATTGCAGGTTTCCAAGGAGTAACTGACGAAATGGATACGACAACTCTAGGTAGAGGTGGATCAGATACAACTGCAGTGGCAATTGCAGCGTCTTTAAAAGCTAAACAATGTGAAATATACACTGACGTAGATGGTATATATACTGCAGACCCTCGAATAGTTCCTAAAGCAAAAAAACTAACTGAAATTGGCTTCAATGAAATGTTAGAAATGGCTAGCTATGGAGCAAAAATGAATCCAAGATCAATTGAAATGGGATTAGCCTATAATATTCCAATATTAGTAGCATCAAGTTTTAATAACAAACCCGGTACAATAATAAAAAAAGAGGAAGAAATCAACATGGACATCCACGAATATAGAAACAGAGTTAGTGGTATTACTACTGAAAAAGATGTAGCAAAAATAACTTTATTAAAAATACCTGACAAACCAGGTATAACAGCAAAAGTATTTCAACCTATATCTGAAGCAAATATTAATGTTGATGTAATCGTTAAAAATACCAGCGTAAATAATAAAACAGATTTAACTTTTACTGTAAAAAAATCAGATTTAAATCCTGCAATCAACATTATGGAAAAAGTTGTAAAAGAATTCAAAGGTTCAAACATAATCAGTAAAACTAACTTGGCTAAAATAAGTATTATAGGTACCGGAATGCAAGATTCGCCAGGCTATGCAACTAAAATGTTTAATTCATTAGCTACAAATAATATTAACATTGATATGATTACTACTTCTGAAATACGAATCACTTGCATTATTGAAGAACTTCATTTAAAAATTGCAGCACAAAGCCTGCACTCTGAATTTAATCTTGATAATAACATATGATAAAAGTCCAAAGATATACTGGAGCTAATGTTGAATAGTCCATTATTATCAATAATAATACCCGCATTTAATGAAGAATACCGAATAATAAATAGCTTAGAAATAATTGACAAATACATGGGGACAATGCTGTTTAATTGGGAGGTTTTAATTATTAATGATGGAAGCACAGATAACACCAAAAATATTATTGAAGAATGGATAATGCATAAACATCAATTTAAAGTTCAAACTATTGAACACCAAGGAAAAGGTGCTGCTGTAAGATATGGGATATTGAATAGCAATAGCAAATATCAATTTATGTGCGATGCAGATCTTTCAATGCCAATAGATAAAATATCTAAATTTTTAAATAAAATGGAAGAAGGATATCAAATCGTTATAGGTTCTAGACAAAAAACAGGAGCAAAAAGATTTAATGAATCTATTATGCGCCATATTTTAGGAAGATTATTCAATTTTTTAATAAAATTGATATTAGTAAAAAACATTGAAGATACTCAATGTGGATTTAAGTGTTTTAATTCTAATATAGCTAAGGATTTATTCAAGTTACAACAAATTAATGGATTTGCCTTTGATGTTGAAATATTATTCTTAGCTCAAAAAAACAATATAGATATATTTGAATTACCTATAGAATGGCGCCACAATGATAAAAGCAAAGTTAGAATAATACTAGACCCTCTATTAATGGCAAGAGACATTCTTTACATATTCATTAATAATATAAAAAATAAATACCCTTTAATTAAATCCAAATGATTATCCTTGAATTAACTAAATATAAATTATAATTACCAAAATTATAAAAAATCTAAAAAATTTGTACCTAAAAAGCTCTTGCGAAGGAATTTCAGATAAGTTAGAATTCGCCAAATCTAAAAAAATTTCAATAGAAATAGGAACAAAAAATTGAAGGAAGATAAAATTAAAACTGCGGTTCTTCATGCAATGCAAGGCAAATGGAAAGATGCAATAAAATCAAATGAAGAAATTATACTAGAAAACCCAACTGATGTTGATGCATTTAATAGACTAGGAAAGGCTTTCAGCGAAATAGGAGAAATCAAAAAATCAAAAAATGCTTTTCAAAAAGCTTTAACATTATCCCCTCAAAATGTAATTGCGAAGAAGAACCTAGCAAGAATTGAACTCATAAATAATTCAAAAACAAAACCCAAAAATACTTTGCCCTCAAATATACTAATATCTGTAGAAAAAAGTACTGAAATTACCACAACCACCTTGGTTAATTTAGCTTCTTCTAATATATTAATATCCTTATCTGCAGGACAAAAATTAGAAATAATTACAGATAAAGATATATTAAAAATAAATAATGAATCAGGGCAATATATTGGGCAAATTGAACCTAAAATTGGACTACGTTTATCAAAATTAATTAAAGGCGGAAATAAATATAATGCTACGGTGATGTCTGTAAACCAAGAAGAAGTAATAATTTTAATTAAAGAAATATTTAAACACCCAAGCCAAGCCAATATAGCTTCTTTTCCAATACTTGGAAACACTGCATCAAATAATACTCAAACAAACTCAGCAGATTTTGAATTTATGAATCAAAATATTCAAAAACCCGATCAAATAGTTCTTAAAGATTGGTCAAATGATGACACTGAGCCAGGAGATGACGAAGCTTATGCTCCTACTTTCCATAGAATATCAAAATCAATTGATGACAACATGTCAATTGAAGAACATTCTTTAGAAGACCAGGAACGCTATAATTAACTATCTTCTTCTGATAAAATTTCCAAATTCCTAGAATATATACCCCACCTCTGCATTATTTTATGTAATCTAGGGTCATCAATTTCACCTAACTCTTTTAAAAATCCAGCTAATGAATGGGCAAGCCTTAAATCAGCTGAACAAACCCAGTTAGCATCACTTGGAATAACATATAATAAGCCTTTTTGGTGCTCACATTGCATCTTGATTCTTGCACCATCATCATTTTGCTTAATCTGAATTCCTTTTGTATCCATAACTCACCTAATTAAATAATTAAATAATGTAACATTTTACATTAATTAACTTGTTTTGTATAAAATACTTGACGAAGGTATTACTACTGCTATAATCACAAAAGATTAAAATCAAGTTATATTATTGAAATGCCAACTCCCCATTATCAAAATTCAGAAATTAAAATATTTAAAATAATCGCAGGACCATATGACAATAATGCCTATTTATTGGTTTGTAAAAAAACAAATCATAGCATATTAATTGATGCCCCCGCAGAGCCAAATGAAATTATAAAATTAGTAAAAACAACTAAATTACAAATGATAATTATAACTCATAGCCACCTTGATCATATTGCTGGTCTGGACCAAATCCAATCATTTTTTAATGCTCCCGTCGCAATTTGCAAACCAGACTCTTTACAATTAAAAAATATTCCCAATACTTATCTTAAAGATAAAACAAATATTAAAATTGGAAATATATATCTAAATATAATTACAACACCTGGCCACACCCCTGGATCAATATGTATCAATATTGGAGATCATCTTTTTACGGGTGACACCTTATTCCCTGGCGGACCAGGGAAAACGACTTCAGTAAAGAATTTTAAAAAAATAATTGAATCAATTACATATAAATTATTTAAACTGCCATCCAAAACTATTTTTTATCCAGGACATGGGAAAGATGATATTTTAAAAAATTCCATTCGTGAATATAAAATATTTGAAAGCATAAATAAAAATAACCAGGTCTATGGTGATGTTATTTGGAAAAATAAATTGATTAACTGATATAATTGAAAATATTATTTTAACTTATAATATATTTATTCAAATTTCAAATTAACGGGAATAACTTGAAAAATAGAATTGATAAAAAATTATTTGAACTACAAAATATTGGAAGAGCTGCCTTAGCCCCCTTCGTTACAGTAGGTTTCCCTGATATTGAAACTTCTGAAAAATTAATTGTTAACATTTCTAATTCAGGAGGAGATATAATTGAACTAGGCATACCTTTTAGCGACCCACTTGCAGACGGAATTACTATTCAAAAAACTAACTTCCGTGCACTTCAAAATGGAATAAATTTATCTAAATGCCTAGAAATGGTAACTAAATTAAGAAAAAATTGCTTTAATACTCCTTTAATATTTATGGGTTACTTTAACCCTTTTTTAAATTATGGAATAGAAAAATTCATCGAAGATGGATCAATTGCAGGAATAGATGGAATTATAATACCTGACTTACCTTTAGAAGAATCAGGTTATCTAAAAGCAAAATTAGAAAAAAAAGATATTTACTTAATAAACCTTCTATCTCCTACGAGTTCAGAAACCCGTATTCAAAATGTATGTAAAGATGCAAAAGGCTTTATATATTGCGTAAGCATCGCTGGTGTCACCGGGGCTAGATCACAACTTTCAGAAAATCTACCTAAATTAATTAAAAAAATACGGAAATATACTAAATTACCAATACTGGTTGGCTTTGGTATTTCTACAAAAGAGGATGTAGATGAAATTTATAAATTTGCTGATGGAGTTATTGTTGGAAGTGCACTATTAAATGCTATAGGAGACTCTGAATCCGAAGAAGCCATAAGCAAAGCAAATTCATTTATAAAACAATTAATAAATTAATTTATATTAACAGGAAAATATATGAATAAATCAAGAGGAATACGAGGGGCTACCACCTCAAAAGATAACACAAAGAATTCTATAATAGAAGCTACAAAAGAACTTCTTGAGCAAATGATAAATTCCAACTTTATAGATCTTGAAGATATATCTTTCGCAATATTTACCACAACTAAAGATTTAAATGCAGAATTCCCTGCACTTGCAGCAAGACTGCTTGGGTGGGAAGACATAGCCTTAATGTGCGCGCATGAAATTGATGTTCCTGGAGCACAAAAATTATGTATCAGAATATTATTAACTATTAACACAGAAAAAACCCAAAAAGAACTAGTCAATATATACTTAAGAGATGCTGTAAATTTAAAATCACGTGGAATAACTGAGTAAGTCTAAAATGTTAATAGATGAAGAAATATCTGATTTTAAATCAATAAATTCTCATACAATATCAATCGGGGTTTTTGACGGAGTCCATAAAGGGCATAAATATTTTTTATCAAAACTCCTTTCTGAATCAAAAAAATCTCAATCAACTCCTACAGTTATAACATTTAAGACCCATCCACTTTCCTTATTAAATCCAACTATTAAAATAAAAAACATAACCACAACAAATGACAAGATAAAAATGATTAAAAATTTTGGAATAACGTCAGTAATTCCTGTTACTTTTGATAGAAACCTTTCAGAATTGTCTGGAGAAGAATTTATAAACAAAATTAAATCAATTATAAAAATATCCTCTTTGTTTATAGGTCCAGACTTCTCAATAGGTAAAAACAGAGAAACAAATAATACCAATATTAAAGATTTATCTCATAAATTGAATTTCAAAGTATTTGAAATCCCAAAAATAAAACAAGACTCTTTAATAATCAGATCAACTAATATAAGGTCTTTAATTACTGACGGAAAAGTCAATTTGGCATCCAAAATGCTCGGATATCCTTTTTTTATTAAAGGACTAGTCATAAAAGGATTAAGCAGGGGGAAAAAACTTGGATTTCCTACAGCTAATATTAAAATTCCTGATAATATAATTTTGCCATCAAATGGAATATATGCTACCCATGTAAGTATTGGTAAAAATAAATACTTTGGAGCAACAAGTATTGGAAACAACCCTACATTTAATGAAACAGATAAAACTATAGAAACATTTATAATTGGCTTTAACGATGATATATATAACAAAAATATATGTTTAGAATTTATACACCGTATAAGAGATGAAATTAAATTTTCTTCTGCTAATAAATTATCAATTCAAATGGCCAATGATGTTGAAAAAATAACTAATATATTAAAAAATACTTCAAGTTTACTCAACTAGGAAAAGACATGTTAAATATAGATAAAAATTGTATAAACCATATACTCGGAAATGGTGTAACCGAAATAATTATAGAAAAAGAATTACGTGAACGTATGCACTCTGGTAAGCCTTTAAGGCTAAAAATGGGATTTGATCCAAGCGCACCTGATATCCATTTAGGGCATACCGTCGGCTTAAAAAAACTTAAAGAATTTCAAGATATTGGCCACCAAGTAGTTTTAATAGTAGGAGATTGGACTGCCAGAATCGGTGATCCTAGCGGAAAATCAAAAACACGACCAGTGCTTACTGAATCTCAGGTAAATGCTAATGCCTTAACTTATTTAGATCAATTTTTTAAAATTATAGATAAAGACAAAACTGAAGTAAGATGGCAAAGTGAATGGTTTAAGAATTTTAATTTAGCAGACTTAATTTTATTAACAAGCAAATTTACAGTAGCTCAATTTCTTGCCCGAGAGGATTTCGCAAAAAGGTTTAACGAAAACCAGCCTATCGCAATAACTGAATTTATATATCCATTAATGCAAGCTTACGATTCTGTAATTGTAAAATCAGATATTGAATTCGGAGGTACTGATCAAAAATTCAATCTATTAGTTGGAAGAGATCTACAACAATATATGGGCCAAACACCTCAACAATGCTTGCTAATGCCGCTATTACCTGGGACTGACGGAACTCAGAAAATGAGTAAAAGCTTGAACAATCACATAGGAATAAGTGAAGATCCAAATGATATTTTTGGTAAAACAATGTCGATACCAGATAGTTTGATATCAACTTATTATAGTCATCTTACCCAAATAAATGCTGAAGACTTAGATTCAATCAACAACAGTTTAGATAAAAACACTACCCATCCAATGGAATTAAAAAAACAACTAGCTCATAACTTAGTTACACAATTCTATGATTTGAAAAGTGCTGATTCAGCTCAAAAATACTTTGAACTTACTGTTCAATCCAAAGAAACTCCAGAAAATATAGATATATATACGATAAACCCTGATATAGACAGAAAAATCACTGACATACTAGTAAACTCTAAATTAACAAATAGTGTATCTGAAAGCCGCAGACTAATTAATCAAAATGCTGTAAAGCTAAATGGAGTGAATCTATCTTTATCCAGTAACCCTAAAGACTTACAGACTGATGACATAATTTCAATAGGTAAAAGAAGATGGATCAAGATAGATAACAAGCAGAAAAATCAATAATTTATCTATAGATTTGAAAGAAAATATTAGTTAAACTAAATTAAGTATTTTTTTATAAAAGGATTAATAATTTGGCTAATTATATTAAACAAAATGATAATAACCCTGTAATAAATTCAAATTTTTCTAACGCTTTAGATGATCTAATTGAAATATGCCATAAAGGCCAATCTTCAAACAGTAAACTATTTAACCCTGAAGATTCTTTTTTAATTGATCAAATGAAAATATCAAAGAAATTACCCTTAAATGAATATCAAGAATTATTAAATGAAGCGAATGAAATAAATACAAGTTATGAAAAATCAAAATCAACTAATAAAGCTGCAAAAAGAGCTGGGCCAGATATTGTTGCACAACTTGAAACTGGAGGATTAGCATTTTTTAGTCAATTAGGGGTAGCAAGAAGACCCGACTTAACACAATATTTCATAGATGGATTTACAAAAAATCGTGATGCTATAGCTTTTAGTGAAGAAAATCAATCTTTATTTGCCGATATCCTACCTTATATTACTAAATATATAAAAGAACAATTCGAAATTAAATCTGAAATAATACAAGTAGACAGGCAAATTGGAGACCTAGATGATCTATCTTTTCATGCTAGAATGCTACTCTGCGGTACAGATTATACAGGCTTGCCTTATATGTGGAAACAGTTAACATTTCCTCTTTCTAAAACCAAAAAAATATCCAAGCCAAATATTGTTGAACTTTCAATACCTAAATGGCTAGAAAATATTAAATTACCCCAGTCACTTAAAGATCGTATTAATGAAGCTAATTTAACACAACTAATATTAAAAGCTCCAACTAGAGGCTTGTCGCTTCACCTAGGCTTTGATTATATGGGTGAACACAAAATGGGACCTCTTTCCATTGCAATGTTTCTTGTAAAACAACAATCAGGGCTAGCTGTACAAGCCGCTTTAAGTATGACTCGAATGAAAAATCTTCATGGAATAAATAAAAACAGTGCATTAATAACAATAGGCCCATCATTGCATGGTAAAAGCACATTAACAATTATGATTGAATTAAAGAATAGTGAGCTTGCAAAAATACTTAACCTAACTACAGATTTAGATGAAGGCACTTATCCAATGAACGATGATATAGTATTAATTCAAAAATTAAACAAACCTATATCTCAGCCAGATAAAGATATATCGATAAATTATAGTATTAATGGCACTGAAAATAGTTTTTATGCCGTTCCGTTTGGTCTAAATATTCAAGATGATCCTATAACTTATGAAGTATTGAGGGGTACAGTAGATACACCCAATCCAAATGAAATTTTAGAAAATGTACCTATAGATATTGATAAAGGCACACCAGATTTTCAAAGCAACCCAGTAAGAAATATGCGCATGGTTCTATCAAGGCAACGCCTGTTAAAACAGAAAAAAGCTGAAAATATTTTTTCATTAATTACTAATGGAGAAGAACAGGAATCTATTCATGTACCCTTAAAACATACAGATCAAATCATATGGCAAGCAGTAATGAGGCAAAATACCATTATACCTCCTTTAAGAAGGCTCGAAATAGATCAATATATTAGAATTTTAATGTATGGGGAGGCAGTGCAGATGGGTGCAGCGACTGGATCAATAGGTAAGCCATATATTGAATACTTTTCTGACCCTTTTATTATAGGTCTAGAAGATGATAATGCCAGCTACTTATACCAAATATTAAAAAATATAGAAAAAGGCAATTTACCTCAATTTTTTTATGTATTTAATACTGGAGGAGTTGGTGCAGATAATAATAGTGAAGCTTCTGGATCTAATTATAAAAAAATACCTAGAGAATTAACTCTTATGCTACAAGAAGCATTACTAAGAGATGCAGTTAAATTTGAATTTGATAATATTTTAAATTCTGACATTGCTGTAGCTATAATTGATAAAGATGGTAAAGAAATATTTAACTTAAGAGACAAATGGATCCCTCTAAATATTTATGGTGCCGAAGAATATCAAAAAAGAGTAAATTTACTAAAAAGAAATCGTTATTATGGAGATAATAGTTCTGAAAAATCTGGAATTTTAAGATATACAAAAACTGACAATGCTATATTAGATCCCAATGATATTCCTTTTCCTATTAATGAAAAAGAACTATCAAGCCTTCTATCATTTTTCTGGTCTTTAAATTATCGCTCCTCAACAATTGAAGAATTTGATGCTGAATGTTCAATACAAAAAGCTGCTAAACCAAATCCAGATATACTGGCAAAGCTTCAAAAATTATATAAAGATTCTTGTAAATCCGGAATAAAATTATCTGAAAAAAATAAATCTATATTAGAAAACCACTTAATATAAGAATAACAAACAAATTAGTCGAGGTTAATTTGAACTTAAGAATACCTGGCCCAATTCCAGTGCCAAATAACATACTAGAAGCAATGGCGAAGCCTATGATAAACCATAGGGGGCCTGAATTTGCTGAACTATTAAATAGGGTTACAGATGGATTGAAGCAAGTTTTTCAAACAAATAATGATCTTTATATTTTTACTGCTTCTGGAACTGGAGTAATGGAAGCAGCTATAGTCAATACACTTTCTCCTGGTGATAATGTATTATCCGCATCTGTGGGGGTATTTGGTGATAGATTTGCTGAAATTGCCTCTACGTATGGAGCTAAAGTTGAAAAACTAAAATTTGCTGAAGGTAAAGGAGTTGACCCAAATCTTATACGTGAAAGCTTAGTGAAAAACCCCAATATAAAAGCAGTCTTAGTTGTTCATAATGAAACATCAACTGGAGTTACTAACCCGTTACCGGAAATAGCAAAAATAGTAAAGACTGAGTTTAATAAATTGTTACTTGTAGATGGTATAAGTAGTGTAGGATCTATACCGGTACAAACAGACTTCTTAGGCTGCGATGTAGTTGCAACTGCATCACAAAAAGGGTGGATGTTACCACCTGGATTAGCTTTTTTAAGCTTTAGTTCAGAGGCTTGGAAAGCACACAAAGTTTCAAAGATGCCAAAATTCTATTTTGACATAGCTAATTATGAAAAATATTTAAAAATAGGACAACCTCCCTTCACTCCTGCATTATCAGTTATGTATTCATTAGATATAGCATTAAGGCAAATACTTGATGAAGGAATTGAAAACGTATTTGAGCGCCACTTTGATATTGCAGAAGCAACTAGAAATGGAATTAAAAATATAGGCCTAGAGCTATTTGCAGACAAATCAGTTGCATCTAACACGGTAACTTCTGTTAAAATCCCAGATAATATTGACGCCAAATTACTGATGTCAACAATGAGAAAAAAATACAATATTGTATTAGCTGGAGGGCAAAAAGAATTATCTGGTAAAATTTTTAGAATTGGCCATTTAGGACTTTGTACTCATCAAGAAATTGAAGATGTTATTGAATCATTAAAAAAGTCTTTGCCAAATTGTAAACTAGCATCCTAGGAACAATTTATGAATTTCAAACAAAATAATTCATCTAATTCAATTAATATATCCGATTGGAAAAATATTATATATGATTTTAAGCCTAAAATATCTATCATAGATTCAGATTACTCTATCGAAGAAACCTTAAAGTCCCAATTTGTAAAACTTGTAATATTAGATACAACTAAAATTACAAGTTCTAGTATAAATTATTGTAAAAAAGAATGTTCTTTAGTAAAAAAGCCAATCTTAGCTTTAATTACAAAAGAAATGACATCAACAATTCATTTAGAAAAAGAATATGCTGATTTTATAATTACTCCAGTCAATAATTTAGAATTATCTGCAAGGATTCAAAAAATTCTCTATAAAGATAATTCTTTACTAAAAGAAACAAATATTCAAATTGGAGATATTAGTATAAACCTTGAAACTTATGAAGTATTCGTAAAAAATGAAAGAATAACTTTAAGATTTAAAGAATTTCAATTACTACAACTTTTAATTTCCAATCCAGAAAAAGTATACACAAGAGAAAGTCTATTAAATCAAATCTGGGGTTATAACTATTTTGGAGGAACAAGAACTGTAGATGTACACATTCGTAGATTAAGATCAAAAATATCAAACTCTAACTCATCATCAATCGAAACAATATGGAATGTGGGATACAGATTTAGAAAAAACAGATAGTTTATATCTTTAGACAACTCGTATATAATGTACTTCCTTTAAATCTAAAAACTAGGAGATAAGTATAATGTCTAAACAAGAAAGATTTACATACCTCAATGGAGAAATATTACCTGAAAGTGAAGCTAAAATACCTTTTAGAGATCGCGGTTTTATGTTGGGTGATGCCGTATTTGATACTACAAGAACATTTGGAGGTGAAATATTTAGACTAGACGAACACCTAGATCGTTTTTTAAATTCATTAAAATATATGAGAATGGAACCAAACTTATCAAAAAATGAATGGCAAGACTTAACAATGAAAATTCTTGAATTAAATCTACCTCTTCTAGATAAAAATGATGATTATTGGGTTTCTCAAAGAGTTAGCCGAGGAGATGGTAAAAATTATACTGTAATAGTCGAAAGTCTACCTTTACCATTTGAACAACGAGCAAAATATTACAAGGATGGATTGCCAACAATTGTGCCATCTATAAGAAGAACACCTCCAGATTCTATGAGTCCTAGAGCTAAAGTCCATAATTATATTAACTTAGTACAAGCTGAATTAGAAGTTCAATCTAGGGATCCAGATGCTTGGCCAATACTATTAGATTCAAACGGTAATATCTCTGAAGGACCAGGAGCTAATATATTTATCATTAAAAATGGTGTAATAACAACTCCTAAAGAACAAAAAATACTTGCTGGAATTAGTAGGCAGGCAGCAATAGACCTTGCTCAAGAATTATCTATAGAATTGCATGAAGAAGATATAGATTTATTTGATGTATACACTGCCGATGAAGCCTTTATAACTTCGACTAGTTTTTGTATAGTTCCAGTTTCAAGTATAAATGGAGCTGAAATTGGATCAACTGGTTTGCCTGGACCGATAACGGATAGACTTCAAAAAGCCTACAGCGGTATGGTTGGAATTGATTTTGTAGAACAATATTTATCAAGATTATAAAAACATTGTTTAATCTAAAATTTAAGATTTATTTAAATAGATTGATTAAATGTTATTAAAAATTGATATAGGAGAAACCGAATACAACAAAGCTTGGTCTTTGCAAAAATATATTCATAATAATGTTTCTACTCAAAATATCCCAAATACCCTTATATTTGCTGAACATCCTCATACAATTACATTAGGTAGAAGAGGAAATGTAAATGACGTATTGGCACCCAAATCTACTCTATCAAAATTAAAAATCACTACATATTCGACAGATAGAGGAGGAGAGGTTACATACCATGGGCCAGGACAATTAATTATATATCCTATAATTAATTTAAAACAATTTTCTATAGGTCCTTTGAAATATGTTGAATTACTACAAGAAACCTTAATTGAAGTTCTAAGTTATTTTGATATAAATTCTAACAAGTCAAAAAACCCAGTTGGAGTCTGGGTAAACAATGATAAAATAGCAGCTATAGGTATTAGAATTAGCAAAAATACTACTATGCATGGATTAGCTTTAAATATCGACCCTGATTTATCTTATTTTCAACATATTATACCCTGCGGTAATGCGAATTTAAAACCAACTTCTATAAAAAATTTATTGAAAAACTATCCAGATAAAAAGACAATAACTAAATTATTTATTCAAATATTTCTTAATAAATTAAACCAATACGATGCGCTACCAAAAATAAAATATTTAGATAATTTTGATATTATTAAAATTCAAGATGAATCATCCAATATAGTACAAAAAAAATTAGAGGTTGAGCATATTTTTAACAGTAATTCCTATATTACTCGTAGATGAAATAATTTCTACCCCTGCAGATGCTAATGACTTTATTTTTTCTGAAGCTTTAGCTGAAGAGCCAGTAATAATTGCGCCTGCATGCCCCATACGTTTTCCAGGAGGAGCACTTTGCCCAACTATTAACCCTGCGACTGGTTTGCTAAATCCTGATCTAATAAATTCTGCAGCTTCTTGCTCTTTAGTTCCACCAATCTCTCCAATTAATACTACTCCATCGGTATTCTTATCTTCATCAAACATTTTTAAAATATCTACAAAAGAGGAACCAATGATTGGATCCCCTCCAATACCTACACATGATGACTGGCCTATGCCCAAGTCAGTTAGCTGACCCACAGCTTCATATGTTAAAGTACCGCTTCTAGAAACTACACCAATTTTACCAGGTATATGTATATTAGCAGGCATAATCCCGACTTTACAATTTTCACCTGGAGAAATAACACCAGGGCAATTAGGTCCTATCAATACAGAATTCTTTTCTTTTATATACTTATATACATTAACTGTATCAAGAACAGGAACACCCTCTGTAATACAAGCAATTACTGATATATTTGCATCAACTGATTCAACTATTGCATCTGCTGCAAATGAAGGAGGAACAAAAATCAATGAAGTGTTTGCACCTGTTTCCTTAACAGCTTCTTCTACAGTGTTAAATACTGGCACGCTTTCTTGAAATAATTCCCCTCCTTTACCAGGAGTAACTCCAGCAACTAAGTTTGTACCATAATCCTTGCATCGTGCTGCATGAAAACTTCCTTCACGCCCTGTAATACCTTGTACTAATAGTTTTGTTTCTTTGTTAACTAATATACTCAATTTAATACCTTATTTTATGAAAGCTTTAATTCATTAGCTGCATCAGCAAGATTGTTAACTAACTTCACTTTTAATCCAGATTTTAATAAAATATCCCTACCTTCATCAGCATTCGTTCCTAGCATTCTTACGACAACCGGAGGCATTTCCACTTTTTGAGAAGCCATAACTATCCCTCTAGCAGCAACATCACAACGTAAAATTCCTCCAAATAAATTAACAAAAATATGTTCTACTTCAGAATCAGAACATATAATTTGCATAGCCTCAGATACTTTGTTTTCATCAGCACCTCCTCCAACATCTAAAAAGTTTGCAGGCTTTGATCCTGATTCAGAAATAACATCCATTGTAGCCATTGCAAGGCCCGCTCCATTAACTAAGCAGCCCACGTTTCCATCCAATTTAACATAACTTAAATCTGCTTCTCTAGCTTTAATTTCTCTTGAATCTTCTTGAAAAGGATCCCTCATTCCATAAATATTTTTCTGTCTAAATAAAGCATCCTCATCAAAGTTAATTTTTGCATCTAATGCAAAAATTTCTTCTTCTTCTGTTATAACTAAAGGATTAATTTCAATCATCGAACAATCATTTTCTTGAAATAAATTATATAAATTTAATAATATTGTACTAAAACTCCTGACTAAACTTCCTGGAATTTTCAATCCATATGCAAGCTGTCTAGCCTGGTAAGGCTGCAATCCTAAAACCGGATGTATTGATTTACTCAAAATTTTATCCGGATTAGTTCTAGCAATTTCTTCTATATCAACACCTCCAAATTCACTAGCTATACAAACTACAGATTTCGAGGAAGCGTCTACTAACATGCCTAAATACAATTCAGTTTTAATATTAGAAACCTTTTCAATTAATACCTGTTTAACAGGTACACCTTCTGATGTTGTCTGATAAGTTACTAAATTTGAATTAATTAATTTAGAAGAAACATCAATTGCTTCCTCTAAAGAAGATACAACTTTAACTCCGCCAGCTTTACCTCTTCCGCCAGCATGTACTTGTGCTTTAACAACCACATTTGATCCCAACTTCGATATAATATCTTTCACTTCTTCAGGTTTAGAAGCAATACATCCTTCTGGAACAGGAATAGAATATTTTTTAAACAATTCTTTTGATTGATATTCGTGTATATTCATACTTTATTAATTATTATCCTAATATAATATTCAAAATGTATAAATATTTTACATTTTCTATTGTAAAATTGTATACAATAAATCGATGAAATTTATTTAAATTTACTATTGACTTTAAATTCTAATAGGAAAAAAATTGCCCTCTTCAAATTTAAATGAAATATTTACAAGCGTTTTATTTGGGTTGTTACAAGGAATACTTGAATGGATACCTGTAAGTTCACAAGGAATAATCACATTAATATATACTAAATTTTATAATAAACCTTTCAGTGAATCTATAGAATATGCTATTTGGCTTCATATAGGTACTTCATTATCTGTATTAATATATATGCGTAAAGATTTCTTACAAATAATAAAATCTATACCTTATAAGTCAAATAAAAATTCTTCCCCCTCTTTATTAGGCTTTTTCATAATATCAAGTTTAACTAGTGCGCTTATAGGTATACCATTATTTTATCTAATTACAAATATTAACACTACTTCATCTGTATTTATCATGGGGTTAATTGGTGTTTTTATGATGATAACCGGGATATTACAACTACGCAAAATCTCAGTCAATATACGTGATTTAAATAAATTAAATAAATTTGACTACATCATAGTAGGAATATCTCAAGGATTATCAATTATACCTGGATTAAGTCGTTCTGGTCTTACAATATCTACTCTTTTAATTAGGCACATTGATAAAAAAGAATCAATTAATCTAAGCTTAATTATGAGTCTTCCAGCAACTTTAGGATTTGCTTTAATAATTGGTTTAAAAGAAGGATTTATATTTTCACCAAATTATTTGATATCTGCACTAGTTGCTTGCATAACAGGAATTATAACTATAAAAGCTATGCTATCTTTAGCAAAAAAAATAAACTTTTCTCAATTTGTATTTTTTATAGGGTTAATAATTTTTACCAGTTCTATTATTGAACTAACAATAATTTAAATAAAAATAAAATGATTAAAAAAACCATTACATCTACAATAGGAAGATTTTTCAAGTCAGAATCACAAATAATTTTTTTTAGTAAATTGCATAAATTAATTATTAAAATAACTAATGGGAAAATAGGTACTAATCTTTTAGGAGTACCAATTCTTATTTTAACAACTACCAGCTCAAAAACTGGAAAACAGTATTCAAACCCTTTAGCTTATATCAAATATAAAAATGGTTATGTTTGTATTGCATCATTTGGCGGAAGTAACAAACATCCTATTTGGTTTAAAAATATTGAAAAAAATTCAAATGTATTAATTAATATAAATGGAAAAATATCTTCATATACAGCCACTATTATATATGAAGATCCTTTGAGAGAGAAATTATGGAAAGAGTTAATTAAAATATATAGTGGCTTTAAAAAATATCAAGAAAAAACTACACGCAAATTACCTATAATATATTTTAAATTAAGTGGCAATTAATATGCATAATAAAACCGTTCTAATAACTGGAGCTACATCTGGAATAGGCTTTGAAACAGCTAAAACTTTAGCAGAAAAAGGGGCTAAAGTAATAGGTGTAGGAAGTAGAGAATCAAGCTGCTTAAGGGCAAAAAACAAATTAAAGAAAAAAAATATTCTTGAAAATATAGAATTTATTTCGTGTGACTTCTCGGAAAAAAATAATATACTTAAATTAAGAGATAGACTAATTACTAATTACTCAAATATAGATGTTTTAATTAATAATGCAGGTGTAATTTTATTAAAAAAATCAACAAACAGTAATGGAATAGAAAAAACTATTTTCATTAATTATTTAAGCCACTTTCTCCTAACAAGATTATTATTGGACAATAACAAACTTCAAAATTCACGGATAATCAATGTATCATCTATTGCATACGAGAAAGCTGAAATTGAATTTGAAAACCTAAACTTATCGACTTATCACTGGATGAAGGCATATCGTCAAAGTAAATTAGCTTTAATATTATTTACTAAAATACTAGCAAATAAATTAAACGAAAAAAATATTACGGTGAACTCAATACATCCTGGCTTGATTGGAACAAATCTACTATCAAAAAATGGCTGGATAAGTCCTTTTTTAAATATATTGTTAAAATTATTTGGAAAATCTACAAAAACTGGAGCAAAAGGCTTAATTTACCTAGCAACATCTGATGATATCAAACAATTGACTGGAAAATATTTTGAAGGTGTGAATATAACAAAACTACTTAATCATGCTGATGATATGAAATCAGCAAAAAAATTATGGGACATAAGCTCAAAATTATGTGGATTAAATACAGATTTATTAATTGATTAAGCTATAATATATACTCTAATTAAATTACAAAGGAAACTAAATGGCTCAAAGTATACCTTCATTAGTAATAAAATTTTTAGACAATTTAAATTTTCCATATGAAATAATAAATTGCAAGCCAGAATTTGCAGATACTCAAAAATTCTGTGAAATATATGGATTTAATATAGAAAATTGTGGCAACACAATTATAGTAGCATCTAAAAAAGAACCCAAAAAATATTCAGCCTGCATTGTAAAAGGATCTGACAGATTAAATGTTAATCAAAAAGTAAGAAAATTAATGGAAGTTTCTAAGGTTTCATTCGCATCTGCAGAAGAAGCTTTAGAGCTAACTGGAATGATGATAGGAGGTATAACTCCTTTTGCACTACCAAGTAATATTCCTATATATATTGATAAAAAAATACAGAATCTTGAAAATGTAATATTCGGTTCAGGAGATAGATCTTCAAAAGTCAATATTTCGCCAGAAATTTTCTCAAAAATACAAAATGCTGAATTTATTGAAGATCTATCAATAAATTAACTCTCCTTTAGAACCTCACTTAAAGCTTTTAAAAACCCTTCAATGTGGCTTTCATCCATAGGCATTGAAACTGTAAACTGTATCCCACCTCTCAAAGAATATCCTTTTAAGTATAACCCTAATATTATTCGATTAGTTAAATCATGGTCTGGATATATAACACTACTTCGATAATCCTGGATTTTTTTATCTGTTATATACATAGCAACAGCTGACCCTTCATGTAGAACTTGAACTGGTATATCAGCCTTGTTAAATTCGTCCGACAATCCTTTACTCAGTTTCAATCCTAAGTTATTAAGATGCTTATAAGCTAAAGGAGTAAGTGTTTTTAAATTTGCCAAACCAGCAGCTAATGTAAAATTATTACCTGAAAAAGTTCCACTTTGATTCAATCCAGTTGAGTCACCAGAATTATCAATCACTTGCATAAATTCTTTTTTGCCTCCAATAGCTCCTACTGGAAATCCTCCTCCAAATGCTTTTCCAAAATATGTTATATCAGGTTCAATTTGAGCTAAACCTTGAGCGCCAGAATATCCAGTTCGAAAACTTACTACTTCATCCATTACCATAGGTATTTCAAGTTCTTTAGTTATATCTCTAACAAAACGAGTAAATTCATGAGGTATATCTAATAGACCTAATTTAGAATCATAAAAAACTCCAGCTATCTGATCTTTATTCTCTCTTAATATTAATTCAACAGATTCAATATCATTATATGGCAGAATAATTACATCTTCTTCTGCTGAACTAGACATACCTTTTTGGCCTCCGATAGAATTAGGTGAAGCACTATCCCCTGCTTTATCCAATGGAGTAGCAACACTTACCTCTAGCGCATCATGACTTCCATGATATGCTCCTTCAAATTTTGCAATTTTAGACCTTCCAGTAATTGTTTTTACCATTCGAGTTGCATGCAAAGATGCTTCTGTTCCAGAATTAGCAAACCTAACTTGATCAACAGACGGGAATCTATTGACTATTTCTTCTGAAATCTCAGCCTCTAAGGTTGTAGGACCTCCAAGGCCTAGTCCTCTCTTAAGTTCTTTTTCAATTGCTTTAATTACATTTGGATGACTATGCCCAAGCAACATTGCTGAATGATGATTACCAAAATCAACAAATTTCTGACCATCTAAATTCCATACATAACAACCCTCAGCTCTATCAACATAATCAGGGTAAGGTGAGGACCAATATGCTCCTTTAATCACTCCTCCAGGCATAGAGGATTGACCTTTTTGCCACTGTGCTTTAGATACAGGAGTTTTTGCTATATATTCTTGTTCAAGTGATTGTAATGACTTAACCATAATCCCTCTTTCTTTACTATTTTTCAGAAAAATACTAATATCTTAATTATATGAAATAATAATACACAAATTTCAACCATCATGTAAAACATAATTAAAAATTTATTAATTGATTAGAGGTGATTTATGCGTATATATTTATTAGGTTGCGGAACTCCCACAGCAGATGGAAACAGATTTGGCTCATCTTATGTAATTCAAATAAAAGATGACTATTTAATGTTTGATTGCGGGCCAGCTACTACATTCAAATTAGCTAAAAGCAAAATAAAGCCAACTTGGATAAATTACCTATTCTTTACACATCATCATTTTGACCATGACGTAGATTATCCTTGCTTTTTATTAAGCAGATGGAATGAAAGCATTGGAAATGAAGAAGAATTAAAAGTATTTGGCCCTAATCTTACTGAAAAAATTACATATAGATTGTTTGATGAAAAAGAAGGGGCTTTTGCACATGACTGGATAGCGCGTATTAACCACCCTTTGAGTCTTAACGCACATACATCTAGAGGCGGTTCTTTACCTAGAAAACCCCTTGAAGTAAATGTTAAAGATATTTCACCTGGATTAATTTGTAATACAAAAAACTGGTCAGTAACAGCAGCACCAGCTGAACATGTGGAACCATGGCTAGACTCCTTAGCTTACAGATTAGATAGCCCTGAAGGAAGTATAGTAATTACCGGAGATACTAGACCTTGCAAAACTGTTTCTAATTTATCAAAAAATGCAGATATATTAATTAATTTATGTACATCGATACAAGAGGATGTTGAAGGTACTCCTGAAGCAGAATATATGTGTTCAACAATTGATGCTGCTAAAGTTGCAAATGAAGCAAATGTAAAAAAACTTATTCTAGTACATCAATCCCCATACCTTGACCATCCTGGAAAAACTGAAAGAGCAATTTCAGATATCAGTTCAATTTATAAAGGAGAAATAATATGGGGTGAAGAATTAATGTATGTCGATGTTTAACATGATTAATTCTTTTTAATATTTATTTTAAAAAGTAATGCTGTTGCTATTAATATTAATACTCCGGAAACAATAAAAGAATCTTTAGTCCTATTAGTTAGGTCAATTAATAAACCTACTATTACTGGAGAAAATGTACCCATAAACCCTGCACCATAAATTAGTGCAACAACAGTAGACTGGGCTTTCCCTTTACTTACATCTATTGCTGCAGCAATAAATATTGAATGCAAAGGATACCAAAAAGCACCAATAGCTATTATGCAAACTATTAATTGAAATCCTGGTTCAGCTAAATTAAGTAAAACGGCAAATATTCCAAATAATGCTGTACCCGGAATTAATACAAATTTCCTTCCAAATCTATCAGAAAGATAGCCCATAACTGGCTGTGATCCAATTCCAATGATTTGAGAAAGAGGCATATAAATACCTACAGTATTAGCACTTAATTCTAAATCTTCACGAAGATAAATGGGTAAAAACGTTACTAATACACTAGACCCCATACTTCTCATCAATGTAGATAATACTAATAACAACATTGATTTATTCTTCAACAATGAAAGCAATGATGATAAATATAATTTCAAACTATAAACCTGTAAATTATCTGTAGCAAATCTTAAATTTCTCATCATAAGCCAAATAAACACAGAAACAATTAAAACAGGTAGAATACTTAACTGCATTAAATCTCTCCATGTAAAAAAAGTTATTAATACTGCAATTAATATAGATCCTCCTAATACTTCTCCTATTGACCCACCAGTTCCATGTAAGGAAATTAAAAGACCTCTCCTATCAGGAAATTTTCTAGAAAGAGCACTAATTGCAGGAGGATGATATAACGAGGGACCAATACCCATTAGCATCATCACAAAAAAGAGAATCCAGTAATTATGAACTCTGCCAGTTATAAAAAATGATACCCCTATCAAAATCATAGATGTAATTAACATTGATGCGGCACGGTTTGAGAATCTATCACCTAAATATCCGGCTATCATAGTCATTAATCCGCCAGTAAGTTGCCTTGCACTGGCTAAAGCTCCAAATTGAGAAGCATTTAGAGTTAAAGCTAATTTCATTTCAGGCATTAAGTGAATAGCTAAAGATGAATTGTATATATGTTTAATTGCATGACCAATTATTACTGTCCATGCCAGTTTATTTCGACCTTGATATAATTCTGATTCTGAGTTATGTTTAGACACTAAATTATCCAAATGTAATTAATAACAGAAAAAAGTATACTATATTTACCTACCCTAAATAGTACATAAACATCCTTAAAATTGTTAAAGGAGTAAAATGAAAGCAGCTGTTTTTTATAAACCAGGACCAAAAATATCTATAGAAGAAATTTCATTAGAAAAACCAAAAAAAGGAGAAGTGCTAGTAAAGCTAGCTGCTGCAGGAGTATGCCATAGTGATTACAGCTTTATGATTGGACATTATTCTCCAACCAAAGCCCCGTTTGTAATGGGACATGAAGGAGCAGGAATAATAAGCGAAGTTGGAGAAGATGTAATTACAACTAAGCCAGGAGACAAAGTAATATTTTCTATGGACTCTATGTGCGGCAAGTGTACAAACTGTTCAACAGGTAATCCAACTATGTGTTTAACATATGGAAGAACTTTTACAATGCCAGACGGAACAGCAAGGTTTAAAAAAGGAAATCAAGATATCTACCATATGGTTGGAGCATTCTCAGAATATACTGTAGTACCAGAAGACCAAGTAATTATAGTACCTAATAATACTCCTTTAGATAAAGCATCCACTATAAGTTGCGCTGTGGTAACTGGCCTTGGAGCAGTAGTAAACCGAGCAAAAGTACAAATAGGTGAAACTGCTGCTGTTTTTGGTTGCGGTGGAGTAGGCCTTAATGTAATACAAGGATGTAGTATAGCCGGAGCAACACAAATTATTGCAATAGATACTGTTGAATCAAAATTAGAAATGGCATTAACAATGGGCGCAACTCACATTATCAACCCAACAAAAAACGATCCTTTACAATCAATTATGGATATAACTTCCGATGGCGTAGATTATGCTTTTGAAGTAGTAGGGTCAACTAGTTTAATAGAACTCGCGTTTTCAACAATTAAAAGAGGCGGTAAAACAGTTATAGTAGGTGTGCCTGCAACAAATTCAAAAATAACTATTGATGCATCAACTCTGTTATTTGATAGATCTATAATGGGATCCCTACATGGTAATGCTAATCCAAGAGTAGATTTTCTTTGGATGTTAGATTTATATAACACTGGAAAATTGAAAATTGACGAATTAATTACAGGCTACAGGCCACTTAATGAACTTAATGAAGCATTTGACGACTTAATATCAGGAAAAAGCATAAGAACTATTCTTACTTTTGAATAGATTTAAGAGCATCGCAAGGAAATGTTTGATACTCTTAAATCTAAGAAAAATACTTTATTAAATCCTATTTTTTAAGCAATGATACGTTATTTACATAAACACTAGGTTCAGAAGAAACATAACCAACTTCTTCTGTAAGCTCTGGTCCGTGCTTCATATAAAAATCAACAAATGTTTTTACTTGAGGTTTAGTTGCATAGCTACTTGCACTTACATATATAAATAATGGCCTTGCAAGAGGCTTATAAGACCCATCTTTAATAGTTTCTGAAGTAGGATTTATGCATCCATCTCCAGCATCAATAGCTACCAATTTAAGTTTATCTTGATTCTCTATAAAAAAAGCATAACCAAAATATCCTAATGCATATTTATCTCCAGCAATACCACTAACTAAAACATTATCATCCGCACTAGCTGTATAGTCAGGACGAGAAGCTTGTGCTTCACCATTAATTGCTTCAGTGAAATAATCAAATGTTCCAGAATCTGTATCAGGTCCATAAAGCCGAATCTTTTCAGCTGGAAATGTAGACCTAACTTGATTCCAATTATTTATAGTTGACCCTGGCTCCCATATCATCTTTAATTCTGCTATTGTAAGACAATCTACAAAATCATTATTTGGATTGACCATAACAGAGAGTCCATCATCCCCAAGTCTCAATTCATAAAATCCAATATTGTTTTCTGTAGCTTTTGCAGCTTCTTTATCTTTAATTAATCTTGAAGCATCGGATATATCAGTTTCGCCATTTGTAAACCTTTTAAATCCTCCACCAGTACCTGAAACTCCAACATTAACTCTAACATTTTTATATTCTTTAGAAAATTCTTCAGCTACAGCTTCAGAGATTGGGTAAACTGTACTAGATCCATCTATTTCAACTACTCCAGTTAATTCATCCTTATTAGAGTTAGAGGCTGGTGCAGCAGATGTTTCTATTACATCAACTGAGTCTTCACTTTGAAAAAGAGAACACCCTGCAATCATTGCTAAGACTCCAAAAATCATTAAAGCCTTAGATAGTTTTATTATGGCTTTCATTTTGCCACCTTTCTTTTTTAAATTACCTAAATAAATTCTATAGGCTTAAAATTGGATTATTGTTAAATTTAGGTTAAGATCACATTAACTCTTAATTAAAATTTAAATTGGAGAACAAAATGGAAAAAATCATGACAGTTACAGGGCCAATTGAGCCAGAAAAGCTTGGGATGACACTAACTCACGAACATATATTTTGCGACCAATCTAGAGAGATGGGGCAAGGCAGAAATCCTCTATTAAATGACATAGAACTTGCTTATGAAGAACTTATGCTATATAAAAATGCTGGAGGACAAACTCTGATTGACCAAACTACAAAGGGGCTAAGAGGTGGAGTTAAAGATGGGGCAACAAGGGAAATTCTTAACGAACCTCATCCACTAGCTATTCGAAATATGGCTAAACGCACAGGATTAAACATTATTCTCGGTACTGGATGGTACAGACAACCTTATTATCCTGAATACATTAATCAAATAAAGACTAATGAATTAACTGATGAATTTATTAGAGATATTAATATTGGAATTGATGGTACTGATGTGCGAGCTGGTATATTAGGAGAAATTGGAGCTAATACAACATGGATAAGCCCAGCTGAAGAACGAGTCTTCCGTGCAGTTGCAAGAGCGCATATCCAAACAGGAGTTACAATTGCAACCCATACTTCAGGAATGACTATCGGTTTAGATCAATTGGACCTTTTAGAAGAAGAAGGAGTGAACCTAAATAGAGTTATTGTTGGACATTGTCATTCATATAATAATCATGAATATCACCTTGAAATTGCGCGCAGGGGAGCATATTTACAATTTGATCGAATGGGGCAAATGGAAGGGTATGAACCAAATACCTGGCTTGCTTTAATAGTAAAATTAATTAACGCAGGATATGAAAAACAAATACTCTTATCTCATGATATATGTGCAAGAAACAATCTAGTAGGCTATGGTGGCAATGGATATGCATATATAGCTACTAAGCTTGAACCTATTTTAAATAATCTTGGGGTTAATCAAGAACAATTTAAACAGCTAACAATAGAAAATCCAAAAAGAGCTTTAACTGGAGAAAATTAACACCCATTTAGAAAGGATATTTAATGAAAACTAATCCCATAATATATAATCATGCAAAAACACTTTTGAAATCTGGCAAGCCAGTTAAAGTGATTAATATATTTGAATTTTTAAACCCTTCCACTATTCAAATATCATCTCAACTTGGTTATGACATGATATTAATAGAAAATGAACATGTCATGCAAAAATCTGATCAGTTATCAAGCGCATTTCTATTAGCACGCTCAATCGGAATAACTCCTGTTGTAACAGTAATAGAGCCTAACCGTTCAATAGTATCAAAAATGCTAGATTCAGGAGCATTAGGAATAATTTTATCGCATGCTGAAACAATTGAACAAGCAAAAGATTTAGTAAAATGGTCTAAATATCCACCAAAAGGAGAGCGCGGACTTGCCTTAGGAGCAAATATAGAATATCAAGTTAAAAATATTCCTTCTTACTGCAATGAAGCAAATGAAGAAATACTATTATTATTAAAAATTGAATCAGTAAAAGGTGTTAAAAATGCTGATTTAATGATGTCAGTAGATGGTATTGACGGTGTGGTTTTTGGACCTGGAGACCTAGCTGCAGATATGCAGCTATATGGACAATGGGAACACCAAGAAGTATTATTAAAAATTGAAAATGTAATTTCATCTGCAATAAATAAAGGCCTCGCAGTTGAACCATCTATTATGCCAAATGATAAAGAAAAATTTCATAAAGATATTTCACGTGGAATAAAAATATTTGGACCAACTAGAAAAAGCGACTATCAGTTATTTAGAGACGCTGCATATGCAGAAATTGAAAATTATTTGTAAATTTTGAAAGTTGAATAACTAAATTATGATTGATTTAATTATTAAAAATGGAAAAATTATAGACGGAACCGGAGAACCTCCATATACATCTGACATAGCTGTAGATAATGGTAAAATTATTCAAATAGGAGATTCTTCTAGTTTAAATTCAAAAAAAACTTACGATGTAACAGGAAAAACAGTCACCCCCGGATTTATTGATATACATACTCATTCCGATTTTCCTTTATTTGTAGATGGAAGTGCGCAAAGTGGTATTAGACAAGGATTAACTACTGCTGTTATAGGAAATTGCGGTCTTGGACCGGCTCCAGCTCCTAATAAAGAATTAACAAAACAAATTACTATAGGAGTTAAAGATGAATGGGGAATAGATTTTAATTGGAATTCTTTTGAAGAATACTTAAATGCTCTTATATCAAAAGGACAGTCATTAAATATAGCTGCATTAATCCCTCATAGCACTATTCGTCTAGCAGTAATGGGCTTTGAAGCTAGAGAACCAACCTCTAAAGAGCTAGAAATGATGAAATCATTAGTGGATCATGCTATGTCAGCTGGAGCAATAGGACTTTCCACCGGATTAGAATATTCACCAGGATTACACGCTAAAGAAGATGAAATTATTGCTTTAACAAAAATTGTATCAAAATATGGAGGAATTTATGCAAGCCACATAAGGCAACGCGGAGATTTATTTGAAAAAGCAGTTGAAGAAGCCTTAAATATAGCTAAGGTTGCAGGTGTCCAAGCCCAACTATCTCATCTTGCACCAAGGCCATACGCACCTAAAGACTCTTTCGACAATATATTACAACTAATATATAAATTTATTGATAACTATGGTCCTGTAGGAATAGATACTTTCCCAGATCCTTGGGGGCCAGCTTACCTTTTAGATTTAGCGCCAACATGGATACGAGAAGGCACTGAAGAAGATGTATTAAAGAGACTTTCAGACCCTTCTTTTTTAATGGAAGAAACAAAAGATTATTTTGAAAACCCAACAAATTTTCTTTTGAAAATAGGAGGCTTTGAAACATTCTTTCTGACTCACTCAAATTCCCATACTAATTTAATAGGTAAATCTATAGAAAATATAGCCTATGACTGGTCAACAAGTCCTATAGAAGCTATATTTAAACTAGCATATGATGATGGTAAGGACTTTGGAAATGTATTAATTCGACATATATTTGCAACACAAGAAGATTTAGATAAACTAATCAAACAGCCTATATGCAGTATTGAAAGTGACGGCGCATCGACATCAAAGGAAGGGCTTTTAAAAGATTTAGTTATGAACAGATCCAGCTTTGGTTATGCCCCAAGGTTTATAAAAGAATATGCCCTAGATCGAAAAATAATATCTGTAGAAGAATCAATTAGAAAATTAACCTCCTTACCTGCTAAATCAGCTAAACTAAATTCAAGAGGAATCTTAAAACCAAAAATGTCTGCCGATATTGTTGTACTTGATTTTAATAAGCTTAAAGACAACACTACAGATAATAATCCTCAAGAGTATCCATCAGGTATTGAGTTAGTAACAGTAAATGGCAAAGTAGTCTTTGATAACAATACTCACTTAGGAACATTACCAGGTGAATTAATAAAGCTATAATCTAGGTTCTAACTTTATTAAGAACATTTATTATACTTTTTCTTAAAGCCGAAACAATAAATTCAATATTTTCTTCATCAATTATATATGGCGGAACAATTTCAACATGATCACCATCAACACCATCTACTAAGCCTGTTACACCAGCTAAAATTAATAACCCATTATCTCTAGCCTCAGCTTCAATAAGATGCCCAATATTCATATTTGAATCAAATGGAATTTTTGATTCTTTATCTGCAACAATTTCAACTCCAACTAAGAGACCTTTACCTCTCACATCTCCAACATATGGAACCTCATAAAGCTCTTCTTTAAGTCTTGAAAGCAATCTGTCGCCCATTCTTTTCGCATTATTAACCAAATTATGTTTTTCTATATAATCAATTACAGCTAAACCTACAGAACAACTAAGCGGGTTTCCTCCATATGTAGAGCTATGTGAAACATTTCTACTTCCCTTTGAAAAAGCCCCCCATACATCTTCAGCAAGTATAGTTGCCCCTATAGGAGAATATCCTCCACCCAGACCTTTTGAAGTAGTAATGATATCTGGAGACACATTCCAATGATCTATACCCCAATTTTTACCAGTCCGACCAAGGCCGCACATCACTTCATCAGAAATAAATAAAACATCATATTTATCACAAATTTTTCTGACTATTTCATAATATCCTTCAGGAGGTACTACAGCAGACATAGACGTACCTATTATAGGTTCTGCAATAAAAGAAGATATATTTTCTGGACCCTCTTGTTTTATAACTTTTTCTAATTCATTTGCATAATTCTCTGCACAAGAATTATGAGAATCTTTAGATGAACATCTATAACAATAAGGGGGAGAAATATGTGGAAAATCAAGCAACAAGGAGCTATTACTTCTTCTCCATGTAGTACGACCACTCATTGATAAAGTAGCCACAGTATTACCATGGTAGCTTTGCCATCTTCCAATCACTTTTCGTTTAGTATAATTACCTCTTTCATAATGATACTGATACGCAAGCTTAAGCGCTGCCTCATTAGCTTCTCCACCACTTGAAGAAAAAATAGTTTTTGTGTTCCCCATACCTGGCGGAGCCCATTGGTCAAGTTTTTTTGCTAATTTTTGTCTAGGAATATTATCAGTTGTTCCTCCGTAAGTATACGCAAGTTCTTTAACTTGCTTTGAAACAACTTCTTGTATTTCTTTAACTCCATGCCCTATATTTACTACGCATACACCACCAGCTGCATCTAAATATTTTTTATTATTTTCATCAAATACATAAACTCCATCACCTCTTGTAATAGTAATATAATCTTCGTCAAAATCCCCATAAAGAACATTATTAGATTTATTCATATATAAAAACCCTTTCAAGATTATTAATTAATATACATCTATTTAGCATATATATTAAACTACTTTGTACATATGGCTTTGTTTAAATCCAGTAATTATTGGCATATACCCACTTAAATAATTATCTAAATCCCTGTCTCCAGTATCAACTCGTAATGGATTGCCTGATAATGCTGTAAGCTTTGATGAAGAAGATGCAACAATAATGTTTTCTTTACCTATAGTTTTAATTATCTTTGAACTGATCTGCTGATTTCCTCTTCCAAAAATATAACCTTGACCTCCAATTATTGTAACAATTATTTTTGCTTTCCTGGCATTTATAAATTCTAATATGGTATTTTCATTAACATCACTTGCAACTAATTTATTATTAAATATAATATCTACTCCAAGAAGTGTGTTCTGCAAACCTAATTCATCCATCATTGGCTGCAAAGTTGTACCAGAACTAATTATATAATAAGTATCCTTTTCGATTAATCTAATTAATTCCCTTGATATTCCAATAAATTCTTCTTTCTCTGTAGTAATAGTTGTAGTTTTAGACCCTTGAACTAAAGTTGGAGCATCTAAAGTATACATATATCCATAAATCTGAGCTGAAAGCTTTCCATTTCTAAAAGCATTTTCATCTATATCCATTATTTCTGCTAATTTTACCGCACTTAAATCGCCAGATAAAAACTTAGCTGCTGCTTTACCTGCATAATAAGCAGTTAAAGCATATATTCCAGAATAAATTTTAACACCTGCAGGTATTCCTAAAACAGGAATTGATTCTACGATAGATTTATGAATATCTCTAGCTGTCCCATCTCCGCCCGCAACTAAAATTAATGAAACGCCTAAATTTTTCATTTCACTTGCAGCTCTTATTGTATCTTCAGATGTAGTATCTAAATTATGTATACCAATTGTTATAGGTGTTATACCACAATCCTTTGCAACGTCTTCACCCATAAGACCTGGACAAGTAACCAAATCAAAATCATCTTTTAAATGCAATAAATGCTCTAATGCCTGCTTTGTTTTTAAATTAGATTCAGGCTTTGCACCTAATTCTCTCGCAAAATATAAAGCTTTTTGGCCATCACTACCTTTTAAACCTACTTTTCCTCCCATACCGGCAATAGGGTTAACAATTAGTCCAAGCTTCTTTTTTTGTTTTGATTGCATTATTAAATAAAATCCTGAATTGAAAAATAATATTTAATTTTATATTTTCAACCCTAGTAATTTAATTGCATTTAAACCAAGAACTTTTTTCTTAGCCTCTTCTGAAATTTCAGCAGTCACAATTCTTCCCACCCCAAATCTTCCATCTAATAAAGGCATGTCAGAACCAAATAAAACTCTATCTTCTCCGGCCTCATTCACTAAAAATTCTATAGTTCCATGAGAACCATATGAAGTACAAGTTTCAAGATAAATATTTTCCGAACTTTTTGAAGCTAATACTGCTTCTTTTTGCCCAGAAGTACTATTTCCAGAATGAGCTAAAACCCATCGAATATTAGGAAATTTTTTTGACAAACCAATAAATTTCAGAGGGCCCGTGAGTTCATCTGACAACGAACCAGTTCCACCTGAAGTATGACTCATAATAATTAAATTATTATCATTTGCCCATTCGAAAATAGGATAATACCCCTCATTATCTACTGGCTTCCCATAATAATCTGGGTATATTTTTAAAAACTTCATTCCAAGTTTTCCAAAACATCTCTCAAGTTCCGGAATAGCTTCTTCAGGATAATGAGGTGTTACAAATCCAACTCCAACAAATCTATCTGGATAATTATCAACAATTTTTGAAACAAGATTATTTGCTCTTTTTGCATCTCCATGAAATATACAATTAATAGATGCAATATCTATTCCAGCTACATCCATTAACTCAACAAATTTATCACTATTTACATGATATCCAGATGCAGACCATCCACCAGCATGAGTATGAAAATCAACAACAGGAGTATTCATTAATTTATACCTCCTAATAAATTTTCTAAATTGGTTGAAGTAATTTTCTTAATATCATCATCTTTTAATCCAGAAAAATATAAAGAATAAAGCTGAGGAGAAAATGGAGAATCTGGGAACCTGGAACCATATAAAACCCTATCAACTCCTATTTGATTAACTAAAATATTCATACCGTCAGCAATAACAAATCTAGAAATTTCAATATTTATATTTGGAAGAGATTTAAGTAAATGCATTAACCAAGGATAATGTCTATAATGAATTTCAGTTAATACAACTTTAATATTCGGATATTCTTTAAAAACTTCAAATATATCATCAGGGTCAACTTCTTCAATTGAAATAAATAAAGAAATTGAATTATTTACCATTGAATCTAACCAAGAATCAACCATCCATTTTTTAAATGGATACTTATGGGATAAGGGAGCAAATCTGATACTTTTTACATTATGCTTTAAAGTTGTATCAATTGCATTCTGCATATTATCTATACCAGGACTCCAGACAAACTGAGGCATTAATGCATTATTACCATTTATGCTTTCAATTAAAATTGAATTGCCATCTATAGAGTCAAAATTAACAGAATGAGGGCTATATACTAAAGAACGATCGATTCCTGATTTATTCATATATTTTAGTAAATCAGGAGCATTATCAACTAATACTCTTTGACTATGTTTTCTACCTAAAGCAACGTTAGCATCAAAAACTGGAAAAACAGGTTTAAAATTAGTTTCTATTTGTCCCATAAAAAAACCTTTACAATAAAAAAATAATACAAAACCAGATTAACAGGAGATATCCTTATTGGTCAAACCTTAAGACGATTTTATTGCCAATTTATTTATTACCAAGAGAGTTAACATTACCCTGTCCAAGTATAATATTATTTACTTCAGATATAATTTTTTCTGCTTCAGTCATAAATTTCACTTGGTCACCTTGGGAATTATTGTAAATTTCAACTAATGAAGACTTTATATAAGTAGTAAGTATCTCTGCATCAAGTAATTCTTCAACTGAGGGGCCTGCAGAATCAAGCAATGTCTGTTGTTGTTTTTGTAATTCATTAGAAAGATTTGTTATATCTTCCTGCAAAATATTATTTATCATTTGTTCCTGCTGAATATCTTTTCGCATTTGCTCAATATCAGACCTAAGTTGTTTATTATATTGATCTAAATCTAAATTTTGCATTTTCAACATTTCAATTTCTCTTTCAGGAGAGTCATATTCATTATTAGTTGAAGCAGAATTATTTTCTTGATTGGTAAGTACATCTTGAGCGCCACCAGTACCCTGTCCAACAACATCGCTACAACCAATTAAGCATAAAATTAATATTGATGTAATTACAAAAATAAATTTTTGCATCTCTTTCTCCTTCTGTTTACTTATCTTCTATTTTATAAATATATATTATTATAAAATAGAGTATTATCACCTAGATATTTATTTAACAATTTAATTAAATTATAAAAATAAAAAAACTTCCTTGAGCTATAAGTTTTTGCTACAATTAAATTATACTCTGAAAATCAAAAAGTCAAAAAATGCCAAACGAACAAATAGAAAATATAATTATAATAGGCTCAGGGCCTGCTGGAGACACTGCTGCTCTATATTCAGCAAGAGCTGATTTAAATCCTTTAGTAATTGAAGGAATGCCCCCTGGAGGGCAACTAACAATTACAACAGATGTAGAAAATTATCCTGGGTTTCCAAATGGTGTACAAGGTCCAGAACTAACAGAGCTATTTAGAAAGCAAGCTGAACGCTTTGGTGCTCGATTTTTAACAGGATCAGTAACAAATGTAGACTTTGGCAGTTTACCTTTTAAACTAACAATAGAAGATGAAAAAAATATTTTTTCTAAAGCTATAATAATAGCTACTGGAGCAACGGCAAAACTACTTGGCTTAAAATCTGAGAGTAGACTAATGGGCAGAGGAGTGTCTGCCTGTGCAACTTGTGACGGATTTTTCTTTAAAGATAAAGAACTAATTGTTGTTGGAGGTGGAGATACTGCAATGGAAGAAGCAACTTTCCTTACCAAATTTGCAAGCAAGATTTACATTGTACATAGAAGAAATGAATTTCGTGCTTCAAAAATCATGCAACAAAGAGTCTTAAACAATGAAAAAATTGATGTTATATGGAATAGCAATGTAGTTGATATTTTAGGCGAAAATGACGTTACAGGCGTAAAACTTGAAAATACGATTTCAAAAGAAATTTCTGATATGCCAATTGATGGAGTATTTCTAGCAATTGGACACAAGCCAAATACTGATTTATTCAAAAATATTATCGATTTAAATGAGTCTGGATATATAATTACTAAAAATGGAACGAACACAAATATTCCAGGAATATTTGCTTGTGGAGATGTTCAAGATTGGATATACAGACAAGCTGTTACTGCTGCTGGCACTGGCTGTATGGCTGCAATAGATGCTGAAAGATTTCTTGAGAAATAAATATAACCCTGGCGGAGGGGAGAGGATTCGAACCTCCGAGACCCTTACGGGCCTAACGGTTTTCAAGACCGTCGCAATCGTCCACTCTGCCACCCCTCCAAGCAATAAATAATTGTAGTAGTTTTCTTCAAAAGTGTCCAATTAGAAATTATTTATTATTTATAAATTTATAATTTCTATTGGTTCAACTTCATATAAAAGATCAATTTTTAAGACTTTAGAATAAAAATATAATTCTCCATCTAATGCTTTTTTTATATTATTCCCATTTCTAAAACCATGTTGTTCATTCTCAAAAAATATGGATGATACAGTCGTGCCATTAGCAATCAATGATTTTAATATTTTTTCTGATTGTGATGGGGGAACAATTTTATCTTCTAATCCTTGAAATATAATCATTGGAGTATTTATAGATTTAACATTATTTAAAGGGGATCTACTATAATATTCATCAATATTTTCTGGAAAAGGGGCTATAAGTGTATTCAGGTACTTGGATTCAAATTTATGAGTATCTAATAATAAGCCTTCTAAGTCACTTACTCCGTAATAACTAGCTCCAGCAGCAAAGATATTCGATCTAGCTAATGCAGTCATAACCGTAAATCCTCCTGCACTACTTCCTCTAATTACAACCCTGTTTTTGTCCACTATATTGTTGTTAATTAAATACTGAACTCCATTAATACAATCTTCAACATCTGCTATTCCCCATTTACCATTAAGTGCCTTTCTATACTCTGTCCCATACCCAGTACTACCTCTATAATTCACATCTAAAACTGAGAACCCTCTACTAGTCCAATACTGCACCTCCATATTTAATGTAATTGAAGCAGACCCAGTTGGACCACCATGGATAATAACAATTAATGGTGGTTTTTCATTATCATCTGCAACAAAATCATTAGAACAGGGCGGATAGAAAAAAGCATGTGAATCTGCCTCTTCTGTAGTTTTAAATTTTATAGGTTCTGGTTTAGAAATATAATTTAAAGGAATATCTAATGACATAGATTTTTTTAGTGTATTTAATACGTTTGTATTTATATTAAATTCAAAAATTGAAAAAACTTTTGAAACACTGCCTCCTCCAAAATATATTTTTCCTTGATCAATTTCAATATTACTTCTTGAAAAATCATATCCTTCTTCAAGTTCAATATCTTCTAAAGTATTTGCTTTTAAATTAATTTTGCCTATATACCAATATCCATTTTTGGTATATTTAGATATTATTAAATCAGAAGATGCAAAAACATAGTTACTCATGCCAAACACCCACATAGGAGAACCAAATTCAGCTTTAGCTTCTAAAACAATCTCTACTTGATTATCATTATATCTATATAAATTCCACCAACCATTTCTATCAGATACAAAATAAAGAATCCCATCAGGTGACCATTCTGGTTGAAATACAGATTCTTGATCAGAAATAATTTTTCTTTTATTAAATAAAAATCCTTCACTATCTAAATCAGCAACCCACAATTCGTTACCATCCCAGGGCATATTAGGGTGGTTCCATGAAAGCCATGCCATATTTTTTCCATCAGGACTTATTCTAGGATTTGAATAAAAATCATTCCCTGTCACAATAACTTTTTCATTTAATTTATTATTAAGATCTATAAAAATAATTTCATTTAATGGTTCATTTTTTCCATTATTATGGGATTCTCTAACAGATACAATATTATTTCTATGTTTATCAAAAACTAGGTCTGCATATCTCATTTTTTGCATTTGAGAAATTAACTCAGGGTCATTTTTACCAAATTGTCTGTAAATTAATTGGTTTTTATTATTTACAAAATAGGTAGTCCCATTAGCTATACAGACAGGTCCACCGCCATATTCATGAACTCTACTTCTAACACTATATTCACTAGGATTTATATCTATATTTGAACCTTTAGGATTATATTTCACCAACACATTTCTACCAGATTCTTCAGGCCTCATTTCTATCCAATAAATATCCCCATTATCCAGTCTGATTTCACTCAATCCTACAGTTTCTTTTACAACAAAGTCAGATGTAATTATTGACTTCCAAGAGCCAAAAGGTGCAATTTTAAGATGGTTCACATTTTCACCTATTATTAAGTCTATTATTATATAAATACTTAAGTTATTATAATCTTAATTTAAACTAACAAACAAAAATATGTATGAGGAATTAAGGAGTATGGGAAAAGAATCAAGCTTTATTTGGCCAAAAGATGGATATTTCTATAACATATATAGCTCAAAGCCATTCCATATTGAAACAAATAAATTAATTGAACATAGAGGAGAAGATAGTGTATGGTCTGAACCAGTCTTATTTACTGATTCAAGTACAGTAGCTATTAAAGCAGATATGCCTGGAGGGCTTGGAGGCAGCGCAGACGATCATGTTCACTATGATTTTGTTGAATGGTGGATAATTTTAAAAGGTAAACTAGAATTTCAAATAGGTAACTATGAACCTTTCGTTGCTTCTACAAATGATATCGTATCAGCCCCAATAGGACTTAGACATTTGATTATTTCATCTGCAAATGAGCAATCAGTTAGGTTAATTATAGGAGTACCAGGTGGTTCTGGACATGACAACAAAAAGCTAAAAGGTTCACAAGACGAACTTCTTCCTAAAAGAAATAATCCTCCAAACCTTATACACAATGAAATGCAAGAAACAATAAAAAAATTTGGAAATTCTTGCTGGTCAAAAACCATTCTGAAAAATCAACATACTCAAGCACAATTAATATCAGAAACACCTGATTCTATTAATTCATCAAGATATAAAGACCCATTTAACCAATGGTATATAGTTATTCAAGGAAACATACATTTTTCTTTTGAAAAAAACGATGATATAAATGCAGTTGAGGGAGATATAGTATATATACCTAAAGACCTTACTTATAATATAAATAACTTAGGGTCAAAAACTTCTTTAAGAATGTCTATATCTAAACCAAGATAATAATTTAATCACTTCCCAAAAGATATCTTTTTAAAGGATTCAGCGTATTGCATACCTTTTCCTTGAGCCCTTTCTCTTCTCCATTCTTTCATGCGCTTGCTTACTACCTCTCTATCGTTAATTGCAAGCTGCGAAACATGATTCATTAAAGCATCAATCGATGTTTCAATATGCTTACTAACATCAATCCACAAATCAGGTTCAGGATGTCCAAATATCCATGCTTCAGCAACTTTATGAGGCTCCAACCCAGCTTCTAATAATTCAGGAAATGTTAAACGATCACGTGCAGTAGGAAAAATTGCAGATAACGTAGCTTCGCCTGCTGCAATATGATCAGGATGCCCCACTCCCCATCCTCCATCTAAATTTCTCATAGGATATTGACAAATAACTATATCTGGACGATGCCTTCTAATCTCTCTAGCAATATCTCTTCTTAAATCTAAATGAGGAGTCAAATAGCTGTCTTCATAATCTAGGAAAATAATATCTTTTAATCCAAGTACTTTGCCTGCATTAATTTGTTCCTGTTTTCTAATTTTTGATAACTTACTTTGAGTCATACCTGGCTCGCTACTACCTTTACTTCCATCTGTACACATTACATATACAAACTCCCAACCTTCACTAATTAGCCTTGCTACAGTGCCCGAACTTCCATATTCAGCATCATCAGGATGTGCAACAACTACCATTCCTCGGCTATATTCATTATAAGATTTATTTTCCTTCATAGAATCTCCATAAGCATAAATATTTGATTTGTCTAATTTCATTTCTCACTCTTTAATACTAATTATAATAATGATTCACTAGCATGGTAAATAAATTCCATCAATATATTTGGATAAATACCAAGAAAAACTAAAGCAAATAGCAAAAAAACTAAAATAGATTTAGTTAATATTGGCAAACTAATAGCAATTTGATCTTCATTATTATCAATATATATTTTACGAATAACGTGTAAATAATAATAAAGTGAGATTAAGCTAGTTATAATTGCTATACCAACATACCATAAAGATATTTGTGTGCCTATTGCATTAAATAAATAAAATTTACTAGTAAAACCTACAAAAATTGGCAAACCTCCTAATGAAATTAATGATGCTGTAATCAACAATGACATTAAAGGAGATCTAGCATTTAAACCTCGCATTATATCAATTTGTTCGTCATCAGAATTGCCAAAAATGATATCCACACATAAAAATATAGCAATACTCGCTAAGCTATATGATATTAAATGTAAAATAATTCCATTAACTATTAATCTGCTAAAATCAACTATAATTAAACCTTTTTGATCTAAAGTCCCAATTGCAGCTAAACCTAGTAAAATATAACCAGCATGACCAATACTTGAATAAGCTAATAATCTTTTTATATTTGATTGAATTAACGCTACTACATTTCCTAACACCATAGAAACAATTGAAAATCCAATTAAAATAAGCTGCCAATCTTGTGCAATAGGGATTAATCCTACAACAAGAACGCGAATAAATAATGCTATTACAGCAACTTTTACAAGAACAGCTAAATATGCTGTTACAGGTGTTGAAGACCCTTCATATACATCCGGCACCCACATATGAAATGGAACAATTCCTATTTTAAACAAAAATCCTGCAATGAACATAGAAAAACCAATTATCAAACCAAGGCTCATTTCAGAATTCACACTTAATTCTTTTTGAATTTGTGTTAAATTTGTTGTTCCAAGATGACCATATATCTGACTAACTCCGTATAATAATATTGCTGAAGAAAAAGCTCCTAACAATATATATTTAATAGATGCTTCATTTGCTCTATTGCTAAATCTATTAAATGCAACTAAAACATATAAACTAAAACTTAAAAGCTCTAAGCTTATATAAGCCGTAAGAATTTCTGCTGAACTTACCATAAACATCATTGCTAATATGCTGAAAATCACTATACTGTAATATTCAGCTATATACGAAAAATAATTACTTACATAGCTTTTTGATGACAAAATTAATATAGCCCCTAAAATCAAAAAAATAGATTTGAAAAATACTGCATAACCATCTAAAATTAAAATATCTCCATAGATATTAGCCTTAGTATTCCAAATAGGTATAATTGAAAATATAAAAATTAAAATTAAGCCTGCAGAAGCTATATATGCAATATATTCTTTAAACTTAGGTTTAAGAAATAAATCTAATCCAAGTATTATAAAAGCTAAAGAGCCTACTAGTATTTCAGGTATTAGTAAATCTAAATTATTATTCATAAGCCACCTAAAACATTGCTCAAAATCGGTGTAACACCAGATGTAATCATATCAATAAATGGCAATGGATATAATCCTGCAAATAATATTAATCCAACCAAGATTATTCCAGCTGTGTTTTCAAATCTTGTCGCATCTAAATTATTATTTGTATTTTGTTTATTTTCATCTGGCACACCAAAGAATACTTTAGATACTAAACGCAAAATATAAATTGCAGTAATTCCTGCTCCTATTACTGCCAAAGATCCAAATAATATTCCCAAAGAACCATAAGATTTAAAAACACCTAAGAAAATCAATATTTCAGCAGCAAACCCGCTTAATCCAGGTAATCCTAAAGATGTTAGCCCAGCAATAACAAAGAAAACAGATATATATGGCATTTTTTTAAAAATACCTTTAAGTATTAATGTGTCCCTAGTATGCATAGAGTGATAAATTGCTCCAACAGCTAAGAAAAATAGAGCTGTCATAATACCATGAGAAAACATTTGATAAACTGCCCCAGTGAAACCCAATAATTCCATACTAGCTAAGCCCATCAGCACGTATCCCATATGACTTACACTTGAATATCCTACAACATATTTTAAATCAGTTTGACCAAGTGCTGAAAAAGCACCATAAATTACATTTATGCACCCTAATATCATTAATAAAGGCATTAAAGAATTTGCACCCTCAGGAAGTAACGTCATGCCAATTCTAATAATTCCAAAAGCACCTAACTTCATTAAAACCCCAGCATGAACCATGCTTACAGAAGTTGGAGCTGACACATGTCCATCAGGAGACCACGTATGAAAAGGCCACATTCCAGCTAATATCCCAAATCCAATCATAATCATAAAGAAATTTATTTGCTGAAAATTTAACGGGAACTTATCATCTACAACTTTTTGAATTTCTAATATATTAAAAGACCCTAATCCTGCCTGTACAAATATTGCTATAATAGCAATCCAAATTAATACACTACCAGCAACTAAAAACAAAGTTAACTTCATAGCAGCATATTCTTTAGTTCTACTAAAAGTACGAAAATCACTGCTACTACCCCAATAACCGATAAGCAAAAACATAGGCATTACAGATAATTCATAAAAAAGAAAAAAGAAAAACATATCATAAGATACAAAAACACCAAAAACACCAGCTAGCAATAGAAAATAAAGAATAAAAAAGTCTTTGCTACGATTTTGTATATTCCAAGAAGCCATAACTCCTGTAAACATCACAATACCAGTCAATAAAACCATCATTACTGATATCCCATCAACTCCTAAATTTAAAGTTATACCTTTATCTCCTAAAGGCCAAGCTCCTTTAAGGCTTAACCATTCCCAATCCCATAATAACTGTACTCCCCCTGAATTAATGTCATATAAAATAAATATTAAAATAGAAATTATAAAAGTAACAAAGGAAATTATTAATGCAATATATTTAACTAAATTATCTAAATATCCTGGCGTAATAAAAATTAAAGTTGCCCCGATTAACGGCAACAATATTGTCAATATTAGAATATTTTCTTTAATTAAATCCATTATTAATTACCCATCACAAAATTGCCCAAGTAAGAATTAAAATTAAAAATCCAAAAAGCATACTTATCGCATACCCATGCATTTTACCTGTTTGAATCAGCTTGAGTCTCAATCCTAAAAATCTAATTGATAAAGAACTTCTGTCTACTCCAATATCATTAACAACCAATCTGTCAAACAAAGCAACAAATTGTGCAAATCTTATTATTATTTGATTAATAATATACTGATATAATTCATCAATATAATATTTATTTAAAATTAGATTATAATTCCATTTCATTTTCGATTTGTACCAATCGATTAAGTATTTTGAATCCTTAATATAAATAAACCATGCCAATATTAAAGCTACAAATGACAAAATACTCGAAAAAACTATTAATAATAAATTTAAATGTGCTTTATGGCCAGAAATAAAATATATAAACCCTTTAAAAGTTGAAATTTCTAATAACAATATACTCATAAAAATAGCAAGTAAAGCTAATAATATTAACGGCAAAGTCATTAAAATTGGAGATTCTCCAACTTTAGAATTGTCATTTTTTAAAGAACCAAAAAAAGTAATAAAAGTTAATCTAAACATATATAAAGAACTTAAAAAAGCACCTGCTAATGCAGGCAACAAAATCAAAATTCCACCTTTTTCAAATACAGTCAAAAGAATTTCATCTTTACTAAAAAATCCACTCAATGGTATTATGCCTGCCAAAGAAACAGAACCTATAATAAATGTAATTGCTGTAATTGGCATTTTATTAATCAATCCACCCATTTTTCTTATATCTGTTTCTCCATCCATTTCATGCATTAAGGATCCTGCACCTAAAAATAATAAAGCTTTAGAAATTCCATGAACTATAAGATGAAAAATAGCAGAAGCTACTCCCATAAAACCCAAAGACATCATCATTAATCCTAAATGACTAATTGTTGAATAAGCTAAAACACGTTTAATATCATGCATAACAATAGCCATCGTTCCAGCAAATATAAATGTAAATAAACCAATAAATACAACAAAATCTAAAACATATGGAGCTAATGAAAATAAAGGCATCATTCTAGCTACAAGATAAACTCCAGCTGCCACCATAGTAGCTGCATGAATCAAGGCGCTAACAGGAGTTGGCCCTTCCATTGCATCAGGCAGCCAAACATGAAAAGGAAATTGAGCAGATTTACCCATAGCACCTAAAAATATTAAAAAAGTAGATATTGTTAAAATATTCTCACTTATTCCTCCATTCCTAGCAATATGAAATATAGAAGAAATATCAAATGTACCTGTAGATTTAAAAATTAAAATTATTCCTATTAATAAAGCAACATCACCAATTCTAGTAGTAATAAATGCTTTTTTGGCAGCTTCAGATGCAGCTCTTTTTTCATACCAAAACCCTATTAATAGATATGAACCTAATCCTACTAATTCCCATGCAAAGTATAATAAAATCAAATTATCCACTAAAACAACTGTAATCATTGCTGCAGCAAATAAACTATGTACAGAAAAGTACCAACCAAATCTAGAATCACCTTTCATATAGCTAATGGAATATATTTGAACTAGTAAAGCAACTAAAGTTATTAAACCAAGCATCGTAACTGATAAACTATCGAGTAAAATCCCCCATGTTATTCTCATATCTGAAACCACAATCCAATCAATAGAAAATTTAATCGAATTTAAATCAGATGATAAGAAATCAGTTAGTATAAAAATAAACAAAATAAATGAACACAATATTGTAAAAACTGATATTAAAGAGCTTGCTAGAGGTACTTTGCGAGCAAAAAGAGCTGTCAATACAAAACTAACACCGCATATGATTGGAGGAATATATGTTAAATTAATACCCATAATTCCTCTTTATATTAAAAATATTTACCATTTCATCAAATCAACTTCATCTATATTAACTGAAGACTTATTTTTATAAAGACGCAAAATTATAGCTATAGCAAGAGCTAATTCAACAGCTGCTATAGTAATAATAAATACAACTATGACATGACCAAAAATTCTTTGACTTTCAGAAAAATCTCTAAAAGCAGCAAATCCAATAAAATTAATATTAACTGCATTCAACATTAATTCTATACACATTAAAATTAAAATAGCACTCCTTCTGGTCATCACGCCATAAACACCAATACAAAACATTATTGCACTTAAAATTTGTATGTGAATTAAATCTATCAAGAATCATTCCCTCTGTCTTTTAGTATTACAATCGCTCCTATTAAAGCAACTAGCAATACCAAGGATGCAATTTCAAATGGAATGCCCCAATATTCAAAAAGATCATTACTAAATTTACTAAATTTAACTAAACCTAAATTTTGAGTATCAATTTTAGTCTGATAAATACCTATTATCAGCACAATTAATGCCAGTAAGGTTAAAAATGCAGATATAGGCCAATAATTGATATTTGAGAGACTTCGAAAATCATCTATCTTGGTAAGCATTAAAGCAAATAATATTACAGTAACAACTGCGCCACCATAAATTAAAATCTGAACAATAGCAAGAAATTCAGCCAAAAGCAAAACAAAAATTCCAGCAGTTCCTAAAAGTGCTAAAAGTAAAGAAAAAGAAGCATAGACAATATTTCTAGAAAAAATTACTCCAGCAGAACCAATCAAAACTAAAGCACTAATGATATAAAATATTATTAAAGAAATCATAAAATAAAAAAATCCACCCTACTCTTCATCGACTTTTTTCACAGGAACTCCACTGTTTTTCTCAGGCTGCTTAGGTTGCCAATTTGTATTTGATTGAAATTTAATTCCTAATTTCAATAATTGTTGTAAACCAAATCTATTACCATTACGAACACGCTTACTCAACTCATGTTCATGACTCATCTCAATTGCATCAAAATTACAAACCTCAACACATATCCCACACAAAATACATCTACCTAAATTTATTTCAAATTCATCAATTATTTTTTTACGCCTACTTTTGCCTTCAGAAAATAAAGGATTGTCTTTCATCTTTGCAGTCATACATTCTGTAGGGCATTCACGAACACACACCATGCATCCAGTACAATATGGTTCTTCTACATCATAATCCCATGTGAGAGAAGGGAAACCCATAAATCTGTTTTCTACTTTTATTCTTTTTTCTGGATCCGGATATTGAGCGGTAACCGGACGCCTAAATCCAGTTTTCATAGTTACAAACAACCCAGTCAAAAACCCAATCATTAATTTAATATCCTTTATAAAATTTTATTGTTATTAAAAAGCTAATTAATATCAACTTCACTTTTCTCCTTTAGAAGAGATTTAGCAGATATAACTTGAACAGTATTAATAATGTTTTTAGAAAATTTCCTCTGAATTATAACAGCACTTAATATTAATAAAATTACCGATAAAATTGGCAAAATCCATAAAGGCAATTCATCATAATATATTATACAAGCAGTAATTGTTACATTGATAAAAGCCATGGGAATTAACATTTTCCAGCCAAACGACATTAACTGATCAATCCTTAGTCTTGGATAAGTAGCTCGTATCCAAAAAATCACACTTACAACTAAAATAGTTTTGATCAAAACTACAAAAACAGATAATATAGTTTGTAAATTACCAGAAAATGGAATATTTGGCCAATGCCAACCGCCCAAAAACAATAAAACAGTTAATATACTAATTGTAAATGTATTAATATACTCTGCCAGAAAGAAAACTGACCAATGGGCGCCACTATATTCAACAAAAGGACCTCCAACAACTTCGGATTCTGCGTGATGAATATCAAAAGGAGTTCTACCTAGTTCAGCTAATCCAGCAATAAAAAATAAGACTAATCCCAGAGGTTGAATAAAAATATTAGGAATTTGGGATTGTTTATCAACTATTTCAACCAAATTTAAAGATTGACTTAATATTGCAATAGTAAGAATAGCCATTATAAGAGGAATTTCATAACTCATTAGCTGTCCTGCAGCCCTAAGCCCTCCCAAAACAGCATACTTATTTGCAGATCCCCAGCCTGCCATAATCAAGCCCAAGACAGATAACACTGATATAGCAACAATAAAAAACAATCCTAAATCTAAGCTTCGAATCACCATATTTTTACCAAAAGGAATAGTAACCCATAATAAAAATGCAGGAACAAATACAACTATTGGCGCAAACCAATATACCAATTTATCTGCCCATGCTGGTAAAATATCTTCTTTAGAAATTAATTTAATTGCGTCTGCTATTGGCTGCAAAGCTCCATGAAAACCTACTCTCATAGGCCCCATTCTCATCTGAATTCTTGCTAAAACTTTACGCTCTAACCAGACTAATAATAATACTATTATAGTTAACGATAAAAATAATCCGGAAACATAACTAAAATAATTAAATAAATCTGCTATGCTCACCTGTCGACTTCTCCCATAATAATATCGATTGATCCTAAAATAGTAACTGCATCCGCAATATAAGCTCCTTTTAATAAATATTGCAATGACTGTAAGTTTGCAAAAGAAGGAGCTCTTACTTTTACTCTATAAGGTTTGTCAGACCCATCGCTTACAAGGTAAACCCCAAAATCTCCCCTAGGGCTTTCAGTTCTAAAATAAATTTCTCCTTTAGGAGGCCTAGCAATTCGACGAACTTTAGCCAATATAGGACCATCTTCCATCTGGCTCATAGCTTGTTTAATAATTTTTATTGACTGCCTGATCTCTTCCAACCTAACATAATACCTATCCCAACAGTCACCTGAAGAAGCAACAGGAATACCATAATCGAATCTATCATAAATTGAATATGGCTTGGATACCCGGATATCTCTAGCTATTCCGCTAGCACGTAAATTTGGACCACTTACTCCAAAATCTACAGCATCACTAGCACTAATAATTCCCACATTTTTTGTCCTAGCAAGAAACATTTCATTTTTTGATAAAAGCATATCGCATTCTTCTATTCCTTGACTAACTTCATCTAATAATAAACTCAAACGATTATTAAAGTCATCTGGAAGCTCTTCTTTAATACCTCCTATACGAAAATAATTATGCATCATTCTTGCTCCAGTTATAGATTCAAAAAAGCCTTGAATTTTCTCTCTTTCTCTAAAAGCATAAAGTACTGGAGTCATAGCTCCTACATCTAAACCATATGTCCCATAGAATAATAAATGACTTGCTATTCTATTTAGTTCACATAAAATTACTCGAATATAACTTGCCCGGTCGGGTATATCTAATTCCATTAAACTTTCTACAGCCAAGCAGAATCCAAGCTCCATATTTAGATTTGCTACATAATCAAGCCTATCAAATAAAGTTACAACTTGAGCATATCGCTCATTTTCACACAGTTTTTCAGACCCTCTATGTAAATAACCAATATGAGGCTTAACATCAATAATTCTTTCCCCATCTATATTTAATAACAACCTAAAAACCCCATGCGTACTTGGATGCTGGGGCCCCATATTTATCATTAAGTCTACATTATCTGAGTTTATTGTTTTATTAATTTCCATAAGTCTATATTAATAATTACCATTCCTTATAATCATTTATAGGAAAATTTTTTCTTCCAGGATACCCTTCAAAACCTTCAAAAAGAAGCAATGGTTCTAGATTTGGATGTCCTAAAAAGGTGACTCCAAATAAATCATGAGCCTCCCTTTCAAACCAATCTGCAGCACGCCAAATATCAATAACTGAATCAATTTCCGGGTTTTCGACTGATATAGATGTCTTGATAACTAAACTTTGCTTTAATTTAAAAGATGTTAAATGATAAACAGCCTCAAGCTTCTCTTCATAATCAACTAAAGATATGCATTCAAGATAATTAAAATTTAACTCTGAACTGTCTTTTAATAACCTACAAGTAGATTTTATATTTTTTGACTCTATAATTAACTCAATATCTTCTTGTAAATGATTAATGTTTATATCTGGGACAGAAGGAAATCTTTTTGTTAATAAAGATATTAATTCATCTTGCTCGGGTGTGGAAACTAAAATATCTGAATCTTCTTTGCTCTCTTTATTATTTGTCTTTTGATTTTCCACTACTACTCGAATCCTTTTTTATTTTTTCTTGTAGTTGTAATATCCCATACATCAACGCTTCAGGGCGAGGAGGGCATCCAGGAACATAAATATCTACAGGAACAATATGATCTACTCCCATTACCACCGAATAAGATCGATAATAAGGTCCTCCATTTGTTGCACAACTTCCCATGGCTATCACCCATTTTGGATCTGGCATTTGCTCATACAGTATTTTAATAGGCTCAGCCATTTTTTTAACTACTGTACCTGCAACTATCATAACATCTGCCTGCCTTGGAGAAGGCCAGGTTACAATCCCAAAACGATCAAAATCATGATGAGACATATGAGTGCTAATCATTTCAATAGCACAACACGCTAATCCAAAAGATAAAGTCCACAGAGATGATTTTCTGGCGTTAGCAAAAAGGTCATTTGATTTACATACAACAGCATTCGGCAAAACTTTTTCAAAAATACTTGGTTCTGCAATATTTCCTTTGTGTAAATTATCATCACCTATTGATTCTATTGCCATTCTAAAACTCCTTTTTTCCAGGCGTAAATCAGTCCAAAAAACAAAATAGCAATGAACAAAATCATTTCATAAAAGACAATTGGTACTGCTTTTACAAATATTAGTGCCCATGGAAACAAAAAAACAGCTTCAATATCAAAAAGTAAAAAAAGAATAGCAAATACATAATAACGAATGTTAATTTGAGACCAATTATACGAATCAGGCAATATACCACATTCATAGGGTGCATCTTTAATTTCAGATTTACGCTTTGGGGCAATCAAAAAAGAAATTAAAAACATTCCTAATACAGACGATAGTCCTAAAAAACCCATAATAGCTATTACAGCCCAATTAAGGTCATATCCTAAAGGCAAAATTAGCTCCTAATATAAAACTGCGTTGGCTCTAAATAATTTTAGCATCGGCTTTAAATCACTGTCAAACTATTTATTGACTCAAATACCTAGCTATCTCATCTCTTTTGAATACAGGCATCTGTTTTATACCATTTTTAGTAGATAACATTAATCCATATTCTTTAGGCATAATTTTTCCGATTTTATAGCCAAATGAACCAGAAAGATAAAGATTATCAATTAATTTTTTAGAACTTTCAGGTTTAACTGTACACAATAATGAGCCTGATGCAATCATTCCAAAAGGATTTATTCCTGTTTTTAAACAAATTTCTAAACATTCAGGTAATATATATATATTATTTTCTTCTATGTGCAAGCCTACATTTGCAGCTTTTGACACTTCTTGCAAAGCTCCAAATAGCCCGCCTTCCGTAGGGTCATGCATAGAAGTTATAGCGCCAGAATTTATTGCAATTTCACTATCCTTTTTGACGCTTATCCCCGGTTTAAACAAAAAATTCTTAGCATTACTAATATATTGCTTGCTTATGCCCATAGATAAAAGTTCCGTTTCTTTTTCTCTAGCAAGAATAGCAGTTCCCTCAATTGCTATACCTTTAGTTAAAATAATTTCATCTCCCACTTTTGCACCTGAAGTATAAATCACGTCTCTTTTATTAACTTCTCCCAGAATCGCACCAATCGCTAAAGGCCTCTCAAGTCCATAAGTTATCTCTGTATGCCCTCCAATTAATGTAATATTTGCATCTTCACAAGAATCAATTAATTGGTTAAATATATTTGTAATTGACTTTTTTGAATAACTCTCAGGAAAAAGCAATGTTGTCATTAACCATTTTGGCGTAGCTCCCATAACATATAAGTCATTTGAATTAATTTGCACCAAATACCATCCAATATTATCAGTTACAAAAGTTATTGGATCCATCTTTGCAACAAGAAAACGATCCCCCAAATCAATTACTGCAGCATCCTCACCTGCTGTAGCTCCTAAAATGACTTTAGGATCTTTAATGTTGATTTTAGAAAGCAAATTTCCTAATAATTCTAATGGGAGTTTTCCAGCCTTCATCTTGTTACCTATAATTTATAAATTAAATAGTTTATGATAAGGATAAATGCTACCATAAACTAACTATATGATTAATACAATTTTTTTTGATTTATACGGAACTTTAGCGGGTTTTTCACCTGATAGATATAAAATTCAATCTCAAGCTTGTGCTAAATTTGGATATAAAGTTACTAGGGATGGAATTACTAGAGGATATGCTATCGCTGATAATTTCATGTCAAAACAAAATCAAGTTTATCCAATTAGAAATATGAATTCTCAAAAGAAAAAAAAATTTTTCTCTCAGTACCAAAAATTCATATTAAGCGGAGATGAAATTAATATATCTGAACTAACTGCTACCAAAATATGGGATTATATTAAAAAAATCCCTTACGATTTAGCTTGCTATGATGATGTATTTCCCTCTTTAAAAACTTTAAAATCAAAAGGATTCCAATTGGGCTTAATATCAAATATGAACACAGACGGAAATAATCTATCTTTAAAACTTGGATTATCCAATTACCTTGACTTCATAATTACTTCAAAAGATGCAAACTCAGAAAAACCTCATAAAAAGATTTTCATGAGAGCTTTAGGCCAAGCAAAAGTTTCTGCAGAAAACTGTATACACGTTGGAGATCAAATAATTTCAGATATAAATGGTGCCAGAAATGCTGGAATCACTCCAGTATTAATTGATAGAGATGGCATTCACAATGATTTTAAAGAATGTAAAAGAATTATCTCTCTTGCCGAACTATACAAAATCATTAAATGATTTCAAATATGAAATTTTTTATTGAAATCTATTAACTTAATCAATATATCTAATAATTCTTTTTTCCAAGAAGAATTATCCTCACTAGAATTAATTGTTAACCTATTGCTACCAATAAGAGCTGAATCTGTAAGGCATTTTTGAAGTGCTTTTTTTGCCCCTCCTATATCATATATAAAAGTTAAAAAGAATTTCTTTTCTTTTCTAACTATAGATTTTAAATTAAGCTCTTTAGCAATTGATACTACTCTGTTAATATAAAGTAGATTTTTTACTGGCCCAGGTAACTCCCCAAACCTATCACTTAACTCATCTCTAATTCCTGCCCAATCATCAGTATATTTCATTTTTGAAAGGCGTTGATATATATCTATTCGCTGAGCTATATCATATATATATTCTGAAGGAATATTCGAAGATATATCCAGCTGTACCATAGTTTTAACTGCAGGGTTAAGAGGGTCTTCTTTGATATTTGAATTATTATTATCATTTTCTGTGTTAGTAGTGGACTTAAGGTCATCAACTGCATAAGCTAATAATTTATTAAACAAATCAAAGCCAATAGCTTGTATATGCCCACTCTGCTCTGCCCCTAAAACATTACCAGCACCTCTTATTTCCAAATCTTTCATAGCTACTTGAAATCCCCCACCTATATCTTTTAAATCCAAAATAGCCCTAAGTCTATTCTGTGCATTAATATTTATTGAAGAAGGAGTTCCCGATAAAAAGTAAGCATATGCCTTTTTAGATCCTCTTCCAACTCTACCTCTTAATTGATAAAGTTGAGACAATCCGAATGTATCAGCTTTATTAACTATTAATGTATTTACATTTGCTAAATCTAATCCAGATTCTATGATAGTTGTACAAACTAATATATCTATTTTGTTATTAGCAAACTCTTTCATTACAAATTCAAGTTCATTTTCAGGCATTTGACCATGTGCTATTCCAATTTTAGCGCTAGGGACTAATTTATTTAAATAACTTGCAAAATAATCAATGCTTTGAACTCTATTATGAACAAAAAACACCTGCCCTTCTCTGTCTAATTCTCTAACAATTGCTTGCTTTATAATAGAATCACTAAACTCATAAATATATGTTTTTATCGGAGATCGGTCGTCAGGGGGGGTTTCAATAACACTCATATCTCTTACGCCAGCTAAAGACATATGCAATGTACGAGGAATAGGTGTGGCAGTCATAGTTAAAATATCTATCTCGCTTCTCATTGATTTAAATCTTTCTTTATGCTCAACGCCAAATCTTTGCTCTTCATCAATAATTACTAGGCCTAAGTTTTTAAAATTCACATCTTTTTGTATTAATCTATGAGTGCCTATACAAATATCAACACTTCCGTCCAAAAGTCCATTAATAATTAAATTCTGTTCTTTTTTAGACCTAAACCTACTTAAAACTTGAATATTTGTAGAATACGGTGTCAATCTTTCTCTAAAGGTTTCATAATGTTGCTGTGAAAGAACTGTTGTAGGAGCTAATAATGCTACTTGTTTACCGGCCATTACTGATTTAAATGCAGCTCTTAGCGCTACTTCAGTTTTACCATATCCAACATCTCCGCAAATCAATCTATCCATAGGCAAACTTGACTCCATATCTGATTTAACCTCATTTATTGCCTTAATTTGGTCATCAGTTTCTTGAAATTTGAATGACTTTTCAAGTTCCTCTTGCCATTTTGTATCTAAAGAAGTGGCAACTCCTTGAGACATCTCTCTTTTAGCATAAATACTTAGTAGGCTGGCTGCAATTTCCCTAGAAGAATCTGTGGCTTTTTGCTTTGATTTACTCCACTCTTTAGTCCCTAACCTAGTAAGCCTAGGTAAATGTTGAGAAGGTGCAACATAAGGACTAACCCGGTCTAAGCTATTCATAGGGACATATATTTTGTCTTTTTTATCATATTCAAGTATGAAATACTCTTCCCCTTCTTCTTCACCAGGAATAAAGCCTATTTCTAAAAATTTCCCTATACCATGATCAATATGCACCATATAGTCACCTTTATCTATCTTAGTAAAAAAAGGCCTCGACTTATTTCTAATTTTGGTATTCGAAATTTTATGCTTAGAAAAACCAAAAATCTCTATATCTGATAAAACGATGATTTTATTTTCATCATTATCTAATATGAACCCTGGCATAGTATTAATTGATTCTGTTTGTAATATATATATATTCTTTACTAGTTTTTCTTGAAGAAAGTTAAATTCATACAATATTCCAATATCATAATTTTTCAATGCCTCAAGAAGCCTCCCTGTATATGCACTAATAAGAATAATTTTATATTCATTTAATACAAAATTATTAATTTGATTACAGAACGATTTGATATCTCCATAAAATAAAGGAGGCTTAATAAAGTTATATGAATCAGCAACTAGGCTTTTATCTTTATCTGAAATAAAAATTTTCATATTTCTTGGAAAAGAAGCAATACTCTGAATAACTTTATCACTTTCAACTACTGAAGAAGGAAAATATTTAGGAACTTCCTCTCTTAATAATTTTATTTCTTTAGATTTATAATATTGAAATTGCTGTTCATTAGAGGATTTAATTATTTTTTTATAATCAAAAAAAATAATTAAATCCTCTTTTCTAAAATGATCAATTATTGTCTGTTGATTAAAAAACCCTAAATAATATGAACTATCTTGACTTTCAAACCCAGAAACCAAGTTTGTTAATTCACTTTTCATATCCTTTTTTATATTTTTAGAAATATTTTGCCAATCTAAAGATTGTATTTGTTCATTGACCCATTCTGCATTTTTTAACTGAGGCATATATTCAGAAGCAGGCAATATACAAACTGAATCAATTAACTTCAAGCTTCGCTGAGTATTAATATCAAATTCTCTAATACTCTCAATTTGATTGCCTAAAAATTCAATTCTTACTGGATTGGGCAATCCAACTGGATATAGGTCTAAAATGCCACCCCTTCTACTCATCATCCCCGGACCATAAACTATCGTGTCGTTTTCATATCCAATTCGTGTCCATTTAGAAATCAAACTATCTACAGAAATATTGTCTCCTGCCTTTAAAGTATGAATAGATTCATTTAAAATTTCATTCGAGATAGTCTTTTGTGAAACCGCTTCAAGAGATGCTATTGTTATGGATTGATTTTTTAAATTATTAAATATGCCAGCAATTACTTCAATTCTTTTTCTACTTGATTGAATATCTATTTCTGATTTGTCATACGGAAGAGTGTCATTGCCAGTAAAATGATATAAATCTATTTCTTTACTAACCCAAAATGATAATTGCTCATATAAAAGACTAGCATCATCTGGCTTAGCGGTTATAACTAAAATATTTTTATCTATATTTTTAAATATACTTGACAATAATATAGAAGAGTTAAAATTTTCAACATTAATTCTTGATTTAAATTCTCTTAAATTTACGGATTGACTTAAATTTACTAAGGCATGACTTAATGAAAAAGATTTCATTTTATTACCAATTGAATATTTTTCTCTAATTCATATTCACTTATAAAACCTTCATACTTACCAATTATAATTCCTTCTGAATTTATTAAAAAAGACCATGGCTCACTTGGAAGCCCCCAATCCAGTACAACCTGACTAATATCTGCTTGCTTCAAATCTCCTTGAATTTTATCAAGATTATCATAAACTTCTACATGAATAAAATTTATTTTATCTTTATATTTCATCTTTAAACTTTTTAAAACATTAACTTGTGGGCCACAAGTCTTTGTCACACAATAACCAGGACTAGCAAAGGCTACTACTAAAGGCTTGTCCATCTTAATTGCATCTGAAATAGTTAAAGAATATAGATCCTGGTCAGGGTCAGGGTCTGACGTAATATTATTTAACTTGTATTCTCCAGAATTAGTTTTATTAACACTCATAAGTGCTTTTGAATATAAAGGTGGGGTTTTACTTTTTTCATTAACATTTAACGCAGTTGTAATTTCTCCATTTAATTTTTTACTACTTGTTGAAACTGTAATTCCCCATGATCCAGGCTTATCAAAATTCATATTTGCCACGTAAATACCCCTACCTTGAGGCCATTCATAATAATCAGCATTAACAACTTCGTGAATTAAAGTGTTTTTATTGTTGGACAAATAAAAAGAATAAATTACTGTTTCATAATTCTTTAAAGAACCAATAGAATTTTCTGTTAAACCAAAAGCTATCCGATTTTTACCAACGCTTATATCGGTAGTAGCCCAATATAAATTCAATTTAATTTCACTAGCATTGCTGTCCTCAAAATCTAACTGACCTTCAGCATAAAAGCTGTTACCATCATTGATCTTTTCAGCTTTATTATCTTTTGATACAAATTGGCATGATAATAATGAAATCATTAAACTAAGCAAGCACATCCACTTTATTAAACAATTAAACATAATTTAAACCCTTAATAGTAATTAAACTGAAACAATATTTTTTCTTTATTTAAGTTGGTGTATATTATTATTTAAACATATTATATTTATTTGCCATAGCTTCAATTGCTAAACATATATTTATAAATACTAAATTTAATAATTGATAAAAGGATAAATGCTATGAAAATTACTGATGTACATTTAGAAATGTTTAAATGGCCAAGAACTGTACCTATTACTAATGGCCTATATACATATACACATAACCTGCTAAACATTGTTGTAATAGACACTGACGATCCAGATATTCAAGGTATTGGATTAGCAGGCGGAATTGAATCCTCACCTGAAGTGGGAGCATCATTTATTGAACATTTCAAAAAAGGACTTATAGGTCAAGACCCATTGAATAATGAAGCACTATGGCACGCTATGTGGAGACCAAAACTCGTCGGACGAAGAGGTATTTCCACTAGAATTATTGCAGGCATTGACATTGCTCTATGGGACATAAAAGGCAAAATCGCTAATATGCCCGTGTATAAAATGCTAGGAGGATTCACAAATAAAGTAGATACATACATAGCAGGTGGATACTACGAAGAAGGAAAAGGGCTTAAAGAGCTTGCCCAAGAAATGGAAGATAACGTTAATCTAGGAGCAAGAGCAGTTAAAATCAAAGTCGGTGCTGTATCAATTAATGAAGATATTGAACGAGTTAGAGTATGTAGAGATGCTGTCGGACCAGATGTGAAATTAATGGTTGATGCAAATAATGCATATAGGCACTATCAAGCAATAGAGTTTGCTAAAAAAGCAGAAAAGTACGATCTGTTTTGGTTCGAGGAGCCAGTAGAACCCGATGATTATATTGGCCAAGCTGAAATCACACGGGCCACCTCCGTTCCAGTCGCCGCAGGTGAAAATGAATATACTCGTTACGGATTCCGCGATATGATAAATGCTAGAGCCGTCGATATACTTCAACCAGACGCACTTATTTTAGGTGGCATTACTGAGTATATGAAAGTAGCCGCATTAGCTCAAGCAAATGATTTAGACATAGCCCCACATGGAGCACAAGAGGTACACATACATCTGGTCGCAGCTATACCGAATGGATTGATCTTAGAATATTACAGAGATTCTGTAGATCCAATGCATGGAAAAATATGGGAGCACGAATTAACTATTAAAGACGGATATGTATACGCACCAGATTTACCTGGCCTTGGATTAAATCCTAAATGGGATACATTAGCACCCTATAAAGTTGGATAGCCCTGAATTATAAATTTATTTAAATCATGATTCTATTTCAAAATATCAAATAAAATAATTATTCTTCAGCTTCTGACTCAGATTCACCTTCAACAACAGGAACTTCAGCTGCGTCTATAGAATCTTCTTCGGTATCAGTAATTTCTTCTTCCACTCTAGGTGGCATTACACGTGCTACTAAAGTCTCTATGTCATCATTAACATCAATTCCTTCATTAATTTTTACATCTTTTACAAATAAAGAATCCTCAAATGTTTCTAAAGAAGAAATGTCTAATTCAAATTTTTCTGGAATATTTAAAGGTAAAATTTGTACTGATATTGATTGCAAAGACTGCAATAAGGTTCCACCTAATTGCCATACAGCTGCTGCGGTTCCAGTTATTACTATAGGTATATTAACTTGAATTTTTTTATTAAGATCTACCTTTAAAAAGTCTACATGTAGAATCTCTTCAGTTACAGGGTGCCTCTGGACATCCCGGATTAGACATACATTTTCTCCACTTTCACCATCAACTTCAAGAGATATGGCAACATTTTGCCCGGTAGTTGTTAGCAATGAATCAATTACTTTTTTTTCAATAGTTAAATTTTTTGAAGCCTCATTATTCCCATACATGTGAACAGGAATACTTCCTGCACGACGCATTTTTTTAACTTTTTTACCAGTAATTATACGGTTTTCAACTTTTAATTTTAATATAGACATCCTTAGCTCCATAAGGGGATTTATTTTAAATTTTCTTTAATCAAATAATTATTATAACATGGGAATATAAATTTGGTTATCAGTTTACAAATTAAAAATAGAACAAATGTGTTTACAATTACATATTTGTCTGCTAAAATACGACTGTTTTCAATCCTCTATTTTTACTTTAAATTTATATAAAATTACTATACCTAGCTCACACGAAAGGACCCTAATGAACAGTGATAAAGCCAAAGCTCTCGAATTAGCTATAAGCCAAATAGACAGACATTTTGGTAATGGATCAGTAATGAAAATGGGAGAAGAAAATCATGATGCTAAAGTCCAGTCTATACCAAGCGGGTCAATTTCTTTAGATTCTGCGTTAGGAATTGGAGGGGTTCCTATGGGTAGAATAACTGAAATTTTTGGAAATGAGTCTTCTGGAAAAACCACTTTAGCTTATCATTTTATGGCAGAAGCTCAAAAAAATAAAGGATATGCGGCTTACATAGATGCAGAACATGCAATGGACCCTCTTTATGCAAAAAAATGTGGCGTAAATATTGACGAATTACTGGTGTCTCAACCTGATACCGCTGAACAAAGTCTAGAAATTTGTGAATATCTAGTTAGAAGTGGAGCATTAGATATATTAGTCGTAGATAGCGTTGCTGCAATGGTTCCAAAAGCAGAGCTAGAAGGAGATATGGGCGACACACATGTTGGTTTACAAGCAAGGCTAATGTCTCAAGGGCTTAGAAAGTTAACTGCAGCAATTAGCAGATCCAATACATCAGTTATATTCATTAACCAGATAAGAGAAAAAGTTGGCGTGTTTTTTGGAAACCCAGAAGTTACCCCTGGAGGAAGAGCACTTAAATTCTATAGTTCAGTTCGGATAGATCTCAGGCGCATTGAATCACTTAAACAAGGAACTGATGTTGTAGGAAATAGAGTTAGAGCTAAAATTGTTAAAAATAAGGTTGCTCCTCCTTTTAGATTGGCTGAATTTGATATAATGTTTAATGAAGGAATTAGCAAAACTGGAGACTTATTAGATTTAGGAACTGACTCAAAAATAATAAATAAAAGTGGGGCGTTTTATTCATACGGAGACACAAAATTAGGTCAAGGTAGAGAAAATTGTAAAATATTTTTAAAGAATAACCCAGAAATTGCAAAAGAAATAGAGTCTTTAGTTAAAGAAAAAATTCTTTCCTAAATTATTCTTCAATTATTTAATATATTAATCCAACTATAAATCTATAAATTTACTTGGATTAGTCAAAATTTATTATTTCACAACTAAAAATTTATCTAAATATCAATCTGTTTCTAATTATATTTTAAGTTTGATTTTTTGTTATTATATAATTTATTTTATTTGAGTTAATATAAAAACAAAATTTTAATTTATTCAAACACTTAAAAGGAGTAATGCATGTCAATAAATGAAACTTGGGGATTAATCTCTCTTGCAGTAGCATGTGTTCTTCTATCAGCATTTTTTTCAAGCGCCGAAGCAGCATATTTATCTCTTCAAAAATCCAGAATTTCACATTTAGCTGCAAATTCTCATGCTGGAGCTATCAGAGTATCAAAAATGATTAAAACTCCAGAGAATTTATTATTTACAATCCTGCTTGCAAATAACCTTGTTAACGTCGCATTTGCAGCAATAGTAACAGCAATTATAGTAGATAGAATAGGTGAAGCACTAGGAGTAATCATTGCTACTCTAATAGGAACTATATGTCTCCTGGTATTTGGTGAAACAATTCCAAAATCTTTGGCTATAAGATATTCTGAAAAAATAGCATTTGTTTATGCAAAACCTTTAATACTGACTCAATGGTTTTTTTCACCAATAGTTTTAATTTTACATTGGTTAAGTAAGCATATAGGATCTTTTTTCGGCAGCGTATCAAATACATCAATTACTGAAGGAGAATTAAGAACTTTAATAGATATAGGAGAAGCTGAAGGAACTTTTGAGTCAAGTGAAGCAGAAATGTTAGAAAATGTATTCCGCTTCGGAGATAGGCAAGTAAGAGAAGTAATGACTCCTAGAACAGAAATAATTTCGATTAAAAGAGGAACAGCTTTAAAAGATTTTTTATCTGTATATAAATTAACTCCCCATACACGTTTTCCAATTTACAAAGAAAGTGTGGACAATATAATAGGAATTATTTCAACAAAGGACATTTTAAAAGCAATGGCTAACCAGAATATAAATCTAGAAGAGTCAGTAACTGACTCTATTAGAGATGTCTTTTTTGTCCCTGAAACAAAGAGAATAGCAGAGCTTTTTAATGAATTAAGACAAACAGGAAATCAAATTGCAATCGCAATAGATGAATTTGGGGGAATTGCTGGATTAGTTAGTTTAAAAGAATTAGTTGAAGAAGTAATGGGACCAGTAGGAGAAGAAGGGACTGGGCCAGAAGAAGAAATTGAAGCTATAGATAAAAATACATTTCAAGTTGACGGAGGAATTAGTCTTGATGAAGCCAATGAGCAAATGAATATAGCTTTGCCTGAAGGAGATTATGAAACCCTAGCAGGTTTTGTATTAAATTTATTAGGTAAAATACCAAATGAAGGACAAGAGCTTAGTTATAAAAATTTAAGAATTGAAATAATCTCAATGAAAAATTTAAAAATAGAAACGCTTCAGCTAACAAAATTAAAAATATATAATCGAGAAAAATCCTCCTGAATATTTATAAAATAAATATAATTTAAAATTAATAGATTATGCATTTAATAAATGCATCTAAATGAAATTAAGATAATTTCTATACACAAAAATTATGAATAAATCTAAAATTATTTATAAAATTAATAAATCTGTAAAACAAAGTGTAATTAACCATGATAAATCTCTTGGTAAAATAATTGTTATAGCTTTATCTGGAGGGGCAGATTCTTTAACAATGCTCTACTCCCTGTACTCTATTAAAAAGCAGTATGATTTGAAATTACATATCGCCCATTTTAATCATAACCAAAGAGGCAAAGAATCTTTAAATGATATCAAGTTTGTAAACAATATAGCAAAAAAACTAAATATCCCTATTACTATAGGAGAATTAGGCAAATCTGATATAAAGAAATTAACTATTAATGAAAATATCTTAAGAGAATTTAGATATAAATTTCTTAATTCTGTAGCTAAGAAAATTGGAGCAAAATCAATAGCCTTAGGACACAATTCCAATGACAATATAGAAACAATTTTAATGAATATAATTAGGGGAACAGGTCTTGAAGGGTTGTCAGGCATGCAAACAATTAACAATCAAAAAAAGACTCATAAATCAATTAAAATATTTCGACCATTATTATCTTTTTCACATCAAGAAACTATAAATTATTGTTTAAAAAGTGGGATAGAATACCGCGAAGACTCATCTAATTATTCTAATTGCTTTACTAGAAATAAAATCAGGTTAGATCTAATTCCATTCTTAGAAAAAAATTTCAACCCAGCAATTAACAATTCAATTAATCGACTTTCAAATATAGCTTTTACAGATATAAATTATATTAACAAAAAAGCAGATGATATTATAAAAAATATTACAGAAATTAAAAATCAAAGCGCATATATAAAAAAATTTAAATTTAAATCTCTAGATTATGCTATTCAAAGAAGAATATTAATTAAATTAATAACTAAATTGACTGGTGAATCATCTAATATATATTTCAATCACATTAAACCTATGATAAATCTAATGAATGCTAAACCTGGACAATATTTAAACTTAAAAAATGGATGGATATTCTATGTTGATTATAAATTTGCTCAAATATATAAATCTAATACTAATCAACAACAATTACCTACTATATACAAAAAAAATACAATTCAAGTTCCTGGAAAAACATCTATAAAAGGCTGGATTATTGAAACTGAATATATTAAAGAAAAAGATAAATATATCTATAAAGAATATCAAAATAAAAAACTAAATAAAATTGAATATACTATTGGATTAAATTCTTTTGGAAAAAATAAAAAATTATATATGAGGACAAGAATAGATGGAGACCGCTTTCAACCATTAGGAATGAATAATAGTCAAAAATTGCAAGATTTCATGACTAATTTAAAAATCCCGAAAAACCTTAGAGACTCGATTCCTCTAATATTTATTGAAGATAATATAGCATGGATACCAGGATACAGAATATCCGAACTAAGCAAAACTACCGAATCTACAAAAGAACAATTATTAATTAAAATATCCCGAAATTTAGGTTAACCTTTTTCTACATTATTTGGCCCAATTTTGGATTATTTCTTATGCCAGGCAACTTTCCTCTTTTTGCTACAGCTCTACCATCTATTTCATGAATTTCAGAAGAAAAATTTAAATTTGAGAAATTAGCTATATAAGAACCAACAGAAAAGGTATTTATAGGAGAATCATTATTAACAAAATCTGCTATTTTAGAAGGATTCATTCCTCCGCTAACAAAAATTTCCACATGTTTAAATCCAGCTTGATCTAATCGAATTCTAGTTTCATGAACTAAGGCAGGAGTAACCCCACCTCTTTCAAGAGGTGTATCTAACCTAACACCCCTTAACCTTTCTCTTAATAAAGTTGCAACAGCTATTGATTCTTCTGGTTCATCTTTAAATGTATCTACTAAAGCAATTCTTGGAACATCAACAGGTATATGCTTATCAAAAGCTTGAACAGCTTTCAATGTGTCCCCAAATAATAAAGGTAAAGAGTGAGGCATATCTCCAGAGGGGGTTAAACCTGATAGCCTTGAACCTAAAATAGTTGAAGAAGCTAGGCACCCACCAATAATAGAGGAATAATCTAATATAGAAGAAACAAGAGGATGAACATATCTAGATCCAGTACAAATTACTGGTATCCCATTTGCAGCTTCTACGCATTCATTTGCCGCAGTAGACCAGCTACTGCTTGAAGAAAGGGTTCCGCATATAGCGGTATCATATAAGCCGAAAGAACTGTAAGGGGCTTTAATTCTAATAACTACTTCGTCTTTATCCATTTTTTCGCCTTCATCTATAGCCCAAACTTCAACGCCTACTTCTGGAAGTATTTTTGCTAATAATAATTTAATTTCCTTTACTCCGCAAAAGACTCCAGAAGTAGTAGGAAAATATTCGACAGTTACAGTAGGATTAAGGCCTTCATTTCTTAAAACTGTTAACGTTCTTTGTAAAGACACGTCAGCTGTATCTCCAACTAAAACAGAGGGTCTAATCTCAAATTCTGGACTTACCATAACCTTACTCCAATCCTTACTTAATTAATATTACAATTATATCCCATATAAGTTGTATTTAACATTACTCCATTCCATTTTTAAGTTTTAATGATGCTTTTTTCAAACCCCCAAATCTTAACCTAAATAATCCTTTTAAATCTTGATATATAGTCTTTGTCACATTTACTCTAGAGTCTGAATCATCAACCCATTTAACTGGAATTTCTTTAATTTTATATTTGTTTTTTTCAGCTATAATTAATAATTCTGTATCAAAAAACCATTCGTCATCCTTAACCAACCTTAAAATATCACTTATTGAAGAAATATTAAAAACTTTAAAACCACATTGCGCATCATGAAACTTTGTACTGAACATAATCCTAAAAAGAAAACTATATCCGCGTGAACAAATCTCTCTAAATAAAGACCTTCCTTGTACATTAGAATCCTTAATCAACCTAGAACCTATAGCTAAATCATAATCCTCATATAAAATTGCAGAAACCAATTCTAAAAAATGACTAAGATCTGTTGACAAATCTATATCCATATAAGAAACAAAATCAGCCTTACTTTTACTCCATGCTTTTTTTAATGCCCTTCCTCTTCCTCTTTCTTCAAGCCTAATATATTCAATATTAGGCTTTTCTTTTGACAAATATTCTCCCAACGATTGAGTTGAATCAGATGATCCGTTATCAACAATAATAATTTTCCACTCTATGTCGGACAAATTTTTATCCAAAAATTCATACAAAAACATAACATTCTTTTTGAGAATGCTTTCTTCATTTAAAACTGGTAAAGCAATATCTAATTTTTTCATATCAAGTATTAGAATCAATTAATGTTTGAAGTGGCGATTACCTGTAAAAACCATAGAAATTTGAGCTTCATCTGACGCATTAATCACTTCTTTATCTCTAATTGATCCCCCTGGCTGAATAATAGAACTAACACCTCCAGACAAAGCTAAATCTACATTATCTCTATATGGAAAAAATGCATCTGAGGCCAATACAGACCCTTGCGATTTCTCTCCTGCCGTATTCAAAGCCAAATTAATACTATTCAATCTATTAGGCTGCCCTGCCCCCATACCAATTAAAGAATTATCTTTTACAAGTACTATCCCATTAGATTTAATATGCTTTACTATTTTCCAAGCAATTTTAAGATCGATTAATTCTTTATTATTTGGCTTTAATTTTGTTACAAAATTCCATTCAGAAGGGTTCTGGTCTAAAACATCAAATCCTTGAATTAACGCTCCTCCACTAATTACTTTAATATCAGGCATTGTTATTTTTCCATTCTTTTGATTTGGCATCTGAAGTATCCTAAGATTCTTCTTTGATTTTAGAATATCTAAAGCCTTAATAGTATAACTAGGTGCAATTACTACTTCATAAAATATTTCCATCATATTAGATGCTGTTTCAGCTTTCACTTCTGTGTTAAAAGCCACAATACCTCCATAAGCAGAAACAGTGTCTCCCAAATAAGCAAGCTTATAAGAAGTTAATTGATCTTGGTTTACAGAAAATCCACAAGGGTTTCCATGCTTAATAATAGCTACTGCTGAATCTGAGAATTCTGAAACAATGTTCCATGCTGCATCAGCATCTAATATATTATTAAAAGATAATTCTTTACCATTTAATTGGCTAGAATTAGCTATACCAGAATTATTTAATGGATCTTTATATAAGGATGCATTTTGATGTGGGTTTTCACCATATCTTAAATTTAATAATTTTTCATAACCAAATGAAGATTGATCAGAAGTATATTGGTCTTCTGAAGAAGAAAAATACCTTGAAATAGCAGCATCATAATTAGCTACATGCTGAAAAGCTTTTCTAGCTAAAGTTCTTCTCTCATCATAAGATAAAATATTGTTATTATCTTCACCTTTTTCATGTTTCATAATTTTTTCAGCAACCCAATTGTAGTCATCAGGATCAACAACAATAATTACATCTTTAAAATTTTTGGCTGCTGATCGAATTAATGTTGGCCCTCCAATATCAATATTTTCTATGATATTTTCTTCGCTTTCTTTACTATTCACTTTTTCAACAAATGGGTAAAGATTAACTACAACTAAATTAATTTCATCAATATTTTTTTGCTTCAATTGAGACAAATGAAATAAATCTTTTCTTTTTGCTAAAATACCTGCATGAATTTTTGGATGAAGGGTTTTAACTCTTCCCTCTAATAATTCAGGAGATTTAGTGTACTTAGAAACTTCTTGAACATCTAAATTCCTATCTTTCAAATATGCATAAGTTCCGCCACTACTTATTATGCTAAATCCATAATTAATTACTGCTTTTGCTAAAACTTCTATGCCTGACTTGTCGCTCACACTGAAAAGTGCTTTCATGTCTTCTCCATTAAAATAAAACTTGTTTTTCTCCAATCCTTTTTGAAATATTTCCTACTACAACTGATCCCACAACAGAAGATAAAATTTTATCTTCCATTTTCCCATCACAAACAACAACCATGCCTAAGCCCATATTTAAAACTTTATACATTTCATCATTTGAAATATTGCCTTCTAATTTAATAATATTAAAAATTGAAGGGACTTCCCATGCTAAAAGATCAATTTTAGCTGATAAATTAGAAGGCAATGCTCTTGGTATGTTTTCAATGAGGCCACCTCCTGTAATATGAGCAGCCGACTTGATATATGGTAAAACTGATAAAACTGACTCAACATAGCTAATATGTGGTTTTATCAAGGCTTCCCCAAGAGTTTGACCTAAATCGTCATAATATTTATTAAGTATTTCAGGATTTTTTTCAATTGACAAAGCATGTCTAACTAATGAATAGCCGTTTGTATGCAAGCCATTTGAAGGAAATCCTATTATTATATCTTTTTCCTTAACATTTGATGGATTCAAAATTTGTTTTTTCTCTACAGCTCCAACTACAAACCCGGCCATATCAAAATCCTTATCTTTGTAAATACCCGGCATTTGAGCAGTTTCACCTCCAATTAAAGCACAATTCACATCTAAGCAAGCTTTAGACATTCCTCTAATTAGTTTACTTACAACAGAGTCATCTAATTTATTAACTGCGATATAATCTAAAAAAAATAGAGGCTTTGCTCCACAGACTACAATATCGTTAACACAAGCATTAACTAAATCTTCCCCAAGAGTGTCATAAGAGTCTAGCTCAACAGCCAATTTTAGTTTAGTTCCTACTCCATCAGTACTTGAAACAATAACAGGCTGATTAAATCCTTTTAATTCAAACATAGCACCAAAAGATCCCAAAGTATTTAATACTTGTGAATTATGAGTTGAAAGAACTGATGGAGTCATAGAAGATTTGACTTTTGCGGCAAGCTCTAAATCTACTCCAGCATTTTTATATGTTTTATCGTTCACTAAATAAAACCTCTTTAAAGCATTATTATTCAATCCAAAGAACAAAACTAGAAAATATAAAAACTAAATTAACTTTCTGTTTCAAGTATTAATTTATCCATTTCAAGCTGCACAGGAATAGGATAATTTCCAGTAAAACACCCCATGCACAAATTATCTCTTTTTGACTTAACTGATTTTATAAGTCCTTCATTACTTAAATAACCTAAAGAATCTGCACCAATAAATTTTCTTATTTCTTCCACTTCCATATTGGCAGCAAGTAATTCATTTTTTGTTGCCATATCTACGCCAAAATGACATGGAGATATTATAGGAGGGGCGCAAATTCGAAAATGTATCTCTTTTGCTCCGCCTTTTCTTAATAAATTAACCACGTGAGGTGTAGTTGTTCCCCTAACTATACTATCATCAACAACCACAATTTTTTTTCCTTCAATTAATTCCGAAAGAAGATTAAGCTTCCATCTAACTCCAATATCTCTAAGTATTTGATCAGGAATTATAAAAGTTCTTCCAACATATCGATTTTTAACCAATCCTTCTCCAAAAGGTATACCAGATTCTTGCGAATACCCTACTGCTGCTGCAGTGGCAGAATCAGGTACCCCGATTACCATATCAGCATCTACAGGAAATTCTTTTGCAAGTTCGGCGCCCATTGCCATACGATTTTTATAAATAAGGGTTCCGTTTAACTTGCTATCAGGTCGAGCAAAATAAATATGTTCAAAAACACATGCCCCCGTCTTCTCACTTGTTTCTCTTTGATAAATAGTTTTTATTCCATTTTTATCAATCAAAACAGCTTCGCCAGGATTTACTTCGCGTACAAATTCAGCACCCATATGGTCTAAAGCACAAGATTCTGAAGCAATAACCCATTGATTGTCCTTCTTTCCAATACATAAAGGCCTAACGCCCAAAGGATCCCTAACTCCTATTAATTGATTTTTATCCATCAATACTAATGAATATGCGCCCTGTATTTTTCTCATACAATAGGCAATCCTGTCTTTCCAAGATTGAGCTGGCGCGTAAGCAATTAAGTGTGCAATAATTTCAGAATCTGATGAAGATGAAAGGTTATAACCAGAATTAATTATATCTTTTTTTAGCTCATTAGAATTAATAACATTGCCATTATGAGCCAAGGCAATGTCTGTATTATAACTTTCTGCCAAAAAAGGTTGAGCATTTTCAATTTTACTTGAACCTGTGGTTGAATAGCGGGTATGCCCTATGCCAACATTGCCCTTTAGTTTATCAAAAACTGATTCTTCAAAAACTTGTGCAACCAGCCCCATTCCTTTGTGAACATTAAACTTTTTCCCGTCTGAGGTACAAATTCCAGCGCTTTCTTGACCTCTATGTTGCAAGGCATAAAGTCCAAAAAATATCTCTTTAGATATAGATTGAGCATTATTAGAGTATACACCTACAACCCCACACTCTTCTTTTGGAACATCTTTTTGAAAAATCATAAATCCCTTTTCAAGAATATTAAGTGCAATTATCGCATTATAAATTCACATTTATATAAGGTCAAATAAATTAATCCATTAAAAATGAGTTTATCTATTAAAACCTTCTCTTTCTGCAATAGTATCCATATCTTTATCCCCTCTACCGCTCACACAAATAACAATATTTTTATCTTTTGATAAAGTTTTTGCCAGCTCTTGGGAATAATAAACTGCATGAGCTGTCTCTAAAGCAGGAATAATTCCTTCTGTTTCAGACAACAATTTTAATCCTAATATAGCTTCATTATCAGACACGCTTACATATTTTGCTCTCCCTTGATCCATTAAAAAGCTATGCTCTGGACCTACCCCAGGGTAATCAAGCCCAGCAGAAATACTATAAGTTTCTTTTATTTGTCCATTATTATCTTGCAAAAGATAAGACTTGCTTCCATGTAAAACCCCAACCTTGCCATTTAATAAAGTCGCTGCATGCTGTTCAGAGTCTCCAGCTAATCCTCCAGCCTCAACACCTATTAACCCTACATCGTCATTTATAAATTCATGGAATATACCAATGGCATTACTGCCGCCTCCAACGCAAGCAACAACATAATCTGGCAAAGATCCTGTTACTGATAAAATTTGCTTCTTAGTTTCGCTTCCAATAATAGACTGAAAATCTCTTACCATCATAGGATAAGGATGTGGCCCAACTACACTTCCAATACTATAATGAGTAGTGTCTACATTGGTAACCCAATCTCTAATGCATTCATTGATAGCGTCTTTTAAAGTTTTACTTCCGGAAGCAACTGAAGTTACCTTAGCCCCTAGAAGACGCATGCGAAAGACATTTAATGACTGCCTGTTTATATCTTCTTCTCCCATATATATAACACATTCTTGATTAAGCATTGCGCTTACTGTTGCAGTAGCAACTCCATGCTGTCCGGCACCTGTTTCAGCAATCACCCTATTTTTACCAATATGCCTAGCTAGCAATCCTTGACCTAATGCATTATTGATTTTATGCGCACCTGTATGAGCTAGATCTTCTCTTTTTAAATAAATTTTAGCTCCACCTAATTTTTTAGTAAGATTTTCTGCAAAATATAATGGAGTTGGCCTGCCAGCAAAGCTGGAATTTAAATGTGTTAGTTTTCTTTGAAAATCACTGTTATTTTTTATGGCATTATATTCTTTATCAAGCTCCTCTAAGGCCCCCATTAGAGTTTCAGGAACAAATCTTCCTCCATATTCCCCAAAATGTCCATCTTTATCTGGAAGGGTAGAGTTTATCATTTTATTAACTCCTAAATTAACATTACATTATTTAGCTTAGCATATTTACTTTATTGACCAAAGGTTCACATAAATAAAATAAATATTTTAAAGCATATCATTCCACTATCTTTATTTAAACTTTATATTTAATAAGACTTTCAATTAATACAAATATACAAAATAATTATTCTTTAAAAAGTCCTAGGTGCTGAAAGAATATAATTAGCTATACTTTGTATAACTTTCCAGTCCTGGCTAGTTGGATTGAATATTTTGTCTGAAGTCAATGTCCATCCCCGAAATCTCTCTAACTGGCTTTTAATTTCCAGGTTGCCGATTTTTTTTGATAATTCCTTGGTTGCGGTATCCTCAGAAAGAGTGTTTATAAGACCGCTCACACCGTCATCACCCTTCCAAGTTACGTCAACTACCTTACCGAATAAAGGAAAAGATTTTTTTCTAACCGTCTTTATTGAAATTTTTTGACCGGTAGCTCCAGCGCCATCAAATGGAATACCCATCACTAGCCACCATTTAGGAGGGTTATTTTTTCCCCCGTCTTGCTTAAGGACATTTATCCATCTAATCGCCCCTTCTGGAATGTCAATTACACCCAGAGACCGCTGATACCACGAATCCTCTACCTTCTCTTCGGCACGGTCACGTTCCGCAATTTCTGCTTTTATCCCTATAGAGTTCAGCACGTGAGTTAATTCATCTCTGGATTTATCTCTAAACTTTTCTTTCATCCCCATAATTTTTCCTTGAGTAGCTTAGTTAGTGACAAAATAAAAATAGCTTCGATAAGAGTTAAAAACCCAATCAAAATAGTTGTTTCATAAAAAAAACCTTGCGGAAAAATTGCGACCAAATAATCTTTTCTTGGGTCAAGCTTCCATAAATCATTTGTAAAGCTTATTTCATGAAAAATCAAAAAAGCCTTTTCAAATCCAATAAAAGATATAAAAACTGCTATAATAATTACCGTGATAATTGTTATAGAACTTTTAAATAATAATCTGTTAAAAATTAAAAAAATACTTTCTTTTAATATAAAGAAACATATTAATAAATATCCAACTATAAATATTAATGTGATTGACTGCAAAATATAAACTAGCCTAATCAATTTTTTAACATCTACCATATGTAGAACTTCTTTTGAATTAAATAAATTATTTACCCTGACATTGTTTTTCCATATCTTTACTTTTAGTTCTTCTTCTTCATTATTAAAATAATCAACAATTTGTTTAGCTACAGATAACAACTCTTTTTGTTCTATACCTGTTTTTTTGGAAATTTCATATTTTTGAAATTCATAATTGTAAAAGCTCATATTATTTATAACTATCTTGATATTTGTAGTTAATAAAAACACCAAAATAGCAATTATAAAAAAAATTTGGAGAATTATATTAAATATATTAATATTTAAAGACATAATAAAATAGTTAAAAATCTTTCATTTGCTTTGTTAATATTATATAAATAAATCTTAGGATTGTTGTTAAGTCAAACAATAAATAGGTTAAAAATGCCAAAAAATGATTTTTCTTATACTTTTAATGGCCTGCACAGGCTAATTATCCATTTAACATCCCCCACAGGATGCGAGTGGGACAAAAAACAAACATCTAGATCCTTAAGAACATATTTGTTGGAAGAATGTTATGAAGTTATAGATGCTATAGAAAATGAAAATGATATCAATTTGATGCAAGAATTAGGAGACTTATTATTTCACATATTATTTCAAATAAAATTAAGTGAAGATAAAAATAGATTTAACAAAGAAGATGTTTTTAAAACAATAATTAACAAGTTAATCCATCGACATCCTGAAGTTTTTTCATGCTCTAACGAATACATAAGTAAAACACCAGAATCAAAATGGGAACTTATAAAATCCCAAGAAAAAAATATATCTTCATCCCCATCTCTCTTGGGAGATATCCCCAGTAGCCTACCTTCCTTAAGCTTTGCTCAATTAATGCAAAAAAGAGCTGCTTTAGCAAATTTTGACTGGGAAGAAATTAACGAAGTATTAGGTAAAGTAAACGAAGAATTGGCTGAAATAAAAAATAGCACAAATTTAAAAGAACAACAGGAGGAAATTGGTGATTTACTATTTTCTATAGTAAATGTAGCAAGATGGATGGGTATAGACAGTGAAATTGCACTAAGAAAAGCCAATCATAAATTTAAAAATCGATTTGAATTTATGGAAAAGTTAAGTAAAAAAAGAAAGATAGACTTTAATAAACTTAATAAAAAAGAACAAGAATTACTTTGGGAAAAATCCAAAAACTCTATTTAATAATACATAATTGGAGAGCAAAAAATTGAATATAGATACTCCACATTTAATTAAATTAAATTCTTTCTCAAAAGAATTGGCTAAACTTGCTGGAGATATTCTTAATGAAAATTTTGGAAAAAAAATCAGTATAAAATATAAAAACACAAACGATCCTGTAAGTTCAGTAGATATTGAAATTCAAGATAAGCTAATTCAAAAAATTAAAAATGAATTTCCTGAACACAGAGTTCTTGGTGAAGAAAAAACTAAAAAACAAACTGATTCTTATTCAGATTTTATGTGGGTTATTGACCCTCTCGACGGAACAAAAAACTTTATAAATGGCCTTCCTTTATTTGCTTCTTCAATTGGGATTTTATATAAAGGCATACCTGTAGCTGGAGCTATATTTATACCTTGGCCAAATAACGACCAGGGTATTGTTTTGCATGCTTTTAAAAATAGCGGTATATTTATAAATAATGTTTCAATAAACAAATCAATAATAAAACATGATCCTTTAATTGCACTACCTGGCAACTTTTCTTCAAATGTTGATTTAGGTAATATCAGAGTTACAGGAAGCATCGCTTATGAAATAGCCATGGTCTGCTTAGGTGTTTTTGATTATGCTGTTTTTTTTGCTCCAAAATTATGGGATGTAGCTGCTGGATATTTATTAGCATATGAAAGCAATAAAAAAGTTTTTAGAATAACAAAAAACTCAGGATTAAATAAAATATTTTTTCCTGAAAAAATAGAACCCGATCCAAAATTGATTTCTGGTTGGCATAAAAATATTGAATCCAATAAACTTGAAAAATGGTCTATGAAAATTATATTAGGCTCAGAAGAAAATATTCATCCAATTAAAAACTATATATATAATTCCAGATTTAGGATTTTCAAATAACTCTTCTTTATAAATATCTTAAACATTTAGGACTAAAATGGAACTTAAAAAAATAAACATACGCGGAGCAAGAGAGCATAATTTAAAAAATATTGACATCTCAATACCTAAAAATAAACTAGTTGTAATTACAGGAGTATCTGGATCAGGCAAAAGCTCTTTGGCTTTTGACACTATATATGCTGAAGGGCAAAGAAGATATGTTGAATCATTGTCTTCATACGCAAGGCAATTTCTTGGAAAGATTGATAAGCCTGATGTAGATAATATTTCAGGACTATCTCCAACTATATCCATTGATCAAAAAACAACTTCACATAATCCTAGGTCAACTGTCGGAACAGTAACAGAAATTTATGACTATCTAAGGCTTCTGTTTTCAAGAATAGGAGATATTTATTGCTATAAATGTGGAGACCTAGTTCAAAAACAAAGCATTCAGCAAATTGCAGACGTAGTAAAAAAACTTCCGGAAAATAGCCGTATTCAAATTTTGTCCCCTATAATAACTCATAAAAAAGGAGAACACAAAAACATTTTTGAGTCTGCTTCAAAATCTGGATTTGTAAGAGTAAGAGTTGATGGAGAAATATTAGACCTTTCAGATCCTATTGTCCTGGAAAAAACTAAATACCATGATATTCAAATTATTGTTGATAGACTAATCATATCTAAGGATTTAGATATTGCAAGACTAACTGAGTCTATTGAAACTGCATCACAAATTGCGGGAGGAATCGTTTTAGTATCAATTTCTGGAATGAATGATCTTTTATTTTCTGAAACATCTGCTTGCATTAAATGCAACATAAATATTGGAAACATAGAACCTAGAAATTTTAGCTTTAACAGTCCTCATGGAGCCTGTTCAATTTGTGATGGATTAGGGTATAAGCTTGTAGTAGATCCAGAGCTTATCGTTCCGAACCCTGATTTATCAATAAAGGAAGGCGCAATTGAACCCTGGAATACATCTAGATTTTTAAACAAATGGTTTATTAATGTAATTAATTCATTATCAAATAATTATGGATTTTCTACCAATACTCCTTTTAAAAATCTATCAAAAGATAATACCAATATACTTTATTATGGAGAGCCTCAACAATTACCATTTAAAAGTAAAAGAAAAAAACGTGGTTTTGAAGGATTTATAAATAACCTTGAAAGAAGATACAAAGAAACAGGATCATCAAATGTAAGAATATGGATTGAAAATTACATGACTTCATTACCGTGCCAGGGCTGCCAGAGCAATAGGCTTCGCCCAGAATCTTTAGCAGTTAAAATATGTGGGCTAAATATTATGGATATAAGCTTGCAGACCATCAAAAGCCTAAGTGAATGGTTTAATCATATACAATCAAAAAAGTCCTCTAAACGTCTAAATTCCCAACAGATCGCCATTGCTGGTAAGATTTTAGAAGAAATAGAACTTCGAATCCAATTCTTGTTAAATATAGGGCTTCACTATATTACATTATCTCGACCCGCATCTTCCTTAAGTGGAGGAGAGGCTCAAAGGATTAGACTGGCTACACAAATTGGCTCAGGACTAACTGGAGTAATATATGTTTGCGACGAACCTTCTATTGGTTTACATCCTGCTGATGGAAGTTTACTAATTAATACTTTAAATAGACTAAAAAAGCTAGGAAATACTGTAATAATAGTTGAACATGATGAAGCAATTATTAGATCTGCAGACTATATAATTGATTTAGGACCTGGAGCAGGAGAAAACGGTGGAAAAATTGTATTTTCCGGGACTTTAAAATCTATTCTTTCTTCTAAAAACTCACTAACAGGAAAATATTTAAACGGATCTTTAAAAATCCCTTTACCTTCAAAAAGAAGAAAAGGAAATTCGAAAAAAATAATAATTAATAAAGCCTATGAAAACAACTTAAAAAATATTACTGTTGAAATTCCCTTGGGTTTATTTGTTTGTGTTACTGGAGTTTCTGGCTCTGGAAAAAGTACTTTAATAAATGAAATACTTTATAAAACTATATCTAAAAGTTTTCATAGATCAAAAATACGTCCAGGAAAAAGCATGGGAGTAGATTTTCAAAACCATATCGACAAAATAGTAAATGTTACCCAGTCTCCTATTGGACGAACCCCAAGAAGCAACCCTGCAACATACACTGGAGCATTTACATATATTAGAGAGTTATTTGCAAGCATGCCTGACGCAAAAATTAAAGGATATAAGCCGGGCAGATTTTCATTTAACGTTAAGGGAGGAAGGTGTGAAGCTTGTTCGGGAGACGGATATAAAAAAATTGAAATGCAATTTCTTCCTGACGTTACTGTTCCATGTGAAATATGTAATGGAATTAGATACAACAGAGAAGCCCTTGAAGTAACTTTCAAAAATAAAAACATATCTGATGTTTTAAATATGACAGTTAGTGAAGCACATAAATTTTTTAATAATATTCCGAAAATTCGTTCAAAACTTGAAACAATGATTGATGTAGGATTAGGATATATTCACCTAGGTCAACCTGCTACACAATTAAGTGGTGGAGAAGCTCAAAGGATTAAATTATCAACTGAATTGTCAAAAAAATCCACAGGAAAAACACTTTACATATTAGATGAACCGACTACTGGATTATCTTTTCAAGATTGTTCTCAGCTAATTAATGTACTTCACAGATTAGTTAAATATGGAAATACAGTTATCGTAATTGAACATCATTTGGATTTAATTAAAAATGCAGACTGGATAATAGATTTAGGCCCTGGAGCTGGAGAAGAAGGCGGAAAATTAGTGGCACAAGGAAGTCCAGAATCTATATCGTCAGTAAAGGGATCACTGACAGGTAAATATTTAAAACAACATCTGAAAAATATTTAATTTTCCATAAAATAAGGAGATTAGCATGATAAATCATATACGAGGAATAGTCGTTCCAATTATTACCCCACTAAAACCAGATGAATCTTTGGACAAAAGTTCTCTTAGATCTTTAGTCAGGTACCTTTTAAACAATGGGGTACATGGATTGTGGGTGTCTGGAACGACAGGAGAATTCGCAAATTTAGATAATAAAACTCGGCTAGAATCAATGGAAATAGTAACAGATGAAGTAAACGGAAAAGTTCCTATAATAGCTAATATATCTTGCCCGTCTACTGAAACATCTATAAAACTTGGACAATCTGCAAAAAATTTTAATTTTAGCGGACTAGCATGTACTCCTCCTTATTATTATGATTGTTCACAAGAAGAAATATTAGACCATTACAGATATATTTCATCTGAACTTGGATCAAATATTTGGGTATATAATATCCCTCAAAATGTTAAATCTACTGTTAACCCAATAAGTGTTGCAGCACTTGCAGAAGAAAATTTAATAGAAGGAATTAAAGATTCTTCTGGTCATGGAGAAAATATTGCTCAACTAAACAATCTATGTGAATCTAAATCTTTATCATTGCTTAGATTTATTGGAAGCACATACAGAATAACCTCAACTTCAAGCTTAGGTTTACACGGAGCCATTCCAGGAATAGCAAATTTAATTCCTAAAATTTGCTCATCTGGCTGGGAGTCAGGTGAAAAAAATGACCTTAAAGGTACTAATGAGTCTAACTTAAAAATTTCTATAGCACAAAAAATTCTTTCTTTTTCAAATGGAAAAAGTTCCACTGCTGCTTCATTTTCTGGTATCAAATCAGCATTAAAATATTTAGGAGTAATTAAGCATGACACAATGTCTAAGCCTCTTAAGTCGCTAAGTGCTAAAGAACAAAACCTGATACCGGCTTTGTTAAAAACCTTAGATTTGATACCATAAATACCCTAATCAGATAAGGAGAAAAAAATAAATATAGAGAATTTAAAACTTTTATTAAACCAATATAAAAATGAAGAAATTGAGATTGACAAATTAATTGACAAGCTTTCGTTGCTTCCTTTTGAAGATTTAGATTTCGCAAAGATCGACCACCATAGATCTATAAGAAAAGGATTCCCTGAGGTAGTTTATGCCAAAGGTAAAACTAATGACCAGGTAGTTTCTATTTCAAAAGCTATCCTTTCTCAATCTACAAATCTTTTAATAACTAGATCTAATAAAGAAACTTTTTTAGAGATTAAAAAACATTTCAATGATGCAAAATTTGATGAAGTCTCAAAAATTATTTCTGTAGAAAAAAACCCTATAAAAGAAAAAACTCCTGGCATTATAGTTGTTGCAGCAGGTACATCCGATATCCCAGTAGCACAAGAAGCTATATTAACTGCAGAATCTATGGGGTGTAAAGCAGAGTCACTTTTTGATGTTGGAGTAGCAGGCCTACAAAGACTACTTTCTAATATTGAATCAATAAAAAGAGCCAAAGTTGTCATAGTTGTTGCAGGAATGGATGGAGCCTTGCCTTCTGTAATTTCAGGCTTAATAGATATACCAATCATAGCTGTTCCAACTAGCGTAGGATATGGAGCAAGTTTTGACGGTCTAGCTCCTTTATTAACTATGCTAAACTCCTGTTCTCCAGGAGTAAGTGTCGTCAATATAGATAATGGATTTGGAGCAGGATATATGGCATCTTCTATTCTCCTAAATTACAAAAAATACTTAAACTAAAAGGAAAAGCTTTTCCTTTTTACTCTAAATTAATATAATTAGTTATATATATTATAAATATTTGACGAAATTGATATGAGTGAACCATTAAATAAGCTAACTAACCTTATCTCCTTTTACCCATTTGCCGAAGGAACACCTGGCAATAGAGTATTTTTTATTTTTGCTGAAGGGTCCCAGGGAAAAGCAAGAATACAGCTTGAAAAAGAACAGCTTATTCAGCTTTCTTTAATTATTCAAGAACTTATAGCTGATAATAATGATTTAGATATTCCTTCCACCACTAAAGACCTAAATTATGATGAAAAAATTAATTTAAATATTCAGTTGATGAGCTTAGAAGTTAAAAAAGACATAATGCCTGGGTTATATCTTTTTGATATTTTTGATTCTAACTCTAAAAAAACCCCTATTATTCAAATATATGTATCTGCAGAAAAGATCAAGCTTTTTGCAGCAGATGCAATCAAAGTATGTGCCTCTGGCAGGCCTTTATGCCCTCTCTGCGGCGAACCTATTAACCCTGAGGGGCACACTTGTCCAAGAACTAACGGACATATACATAAAAATGATCTTGAATTTGAACCATAAGGGATAAATTAATACACCATATTATGAACTTAAATGAATTATTAATTTCTCACCAAATCCTTGCGGGATCCAATAAGGTTTTTTCAGGAACAGTTAATAATTTAAATAAGGAATCTACAGAAGTTATATATAAGCCTCAAGCAGGTGAAAAACCATTAATAGATTTTTTACAAGGAACATTATATATAAGAGAGTTTGTTTCATATTTAATAAGCCAAACTTTAGGGTGGCCTAATATTCCTGAAACAATAATTCGAAAAGGTCCATATGGAATAGGATCTGTGCAACGCCTAATAAAATACAAAAATCAGGAAAATTATTTTTCTTTATTAAATAATTTTCCTAACGAATTAATAAAAATTGCTATTTTTGACCTAGTTGTCAATAATGCTGATAGAAAAGGGGGGCATTTTATATTAGATTGTAACAATATTCTATGGAGCATTGACCATGGACTTACCTTTCATCATATTTTTAAAGTCAGAACTGTGATTTTTGATTTTGAAGGAGAAAAAATTCCAAAAATATTGCTTAATGACTTATCAAATCTTTTAGAGCAATTAACTAATGGAGAATGCTTAATAAATAAAATAAATCCCCTTATTACAAATTCTGAATTTGCAGCACTTAAAAACAGAATAAATTTTCTGATTAATAATCCTTATATCCCACATCTTAATCCATTTTATAATGTTCCAACACCATTAATTTAAACTTATTTAATGTTACAGAAAAAAATATTATGGTACAATTATACTTTGATGTACTAATAATTTAGGAGAAACATAAACTTGGCTTACGTTAAACTTCGAGAAAGAGAAGACCCTGAAGGACTTTTAAAGCGGTTTCAGACTATTATGCAGCGCTCAGGTATTTTAAGAGATTTAAGAAACAAGCGCTTTTTCAGATCTAAGGGTGAACAAGTTCGCCTCGACAAACAAAGAAGCATAAGAAGAATTCGCCGAAAAAGAATTAGATAATATAATATTTAGGTTTTACGAAAATCTAAACCCTTACTCATTGCCATAAATTCAGTATGTATTTGTTTATTTGCAGCAACAATTCCCTTGCTAAAAAGCTCAATTTTATTGCCTGATCTATCTGAAACAATTCCTCCAGCTTCATCAATAAGTAATATGCCAGCAATTTGATCCCATGGCTGTAATTGATAATGAAAATATAAATCAGTTCTTCCTGCTGCAACATAAGACAAGCCAAGAGCAGCTGAACCCATAATGCGAGCAGTTTGTATTTTTGGCCACATTTTTAATATTGGCTCAATAGTTTTTAAAGCACCATTTGAATCATATGACAAGTCTATACCAATAATGCTTTGATCAATAGATGCTTTATTCGAAACATTAATTTTCTTTTTGTTTAAAAAAGCCCCTTTTCCCTTTTCTGCGTAAAACATTTCATCCCTAAGTGGATCATAGTTTACTGCTAATATTATTTCTTTATTAAGGCTTAAGCCGATTACTAAAGAAAAGAAGGGTATACCTGATGCAAAATTTCTTGTTCCATCTATAGGATCAACTATCCATTTATATCCTTGTAAATAATCAGATCCTTGGCCTTCATTAGTTTCTTCTCCTACAAATTCAATATCTGGAAATTCTTCTTTCAAGCTTTCTCTTATTTTTTGTTCTACAATAATATCTGCATCAGTAACAATATCTCTTAAACCTTTAAATGAAACTTTTTTTTCACGAGTGAATTTTTTTTTCAAAACCTTGCCTGCATCAAGCGCTACCTGTATTACCGAATGCAAGCTTGTTTGCCCGCTTTTACTGAGCATAAAGCACTGTTATCCCTTCTTTTAGCAATGCATAAATAATTTTAAATTATTTGACTTTTTTTAATTGTAAAAAATTCACAATTATGCGCTTGCAATTTCAATATTTTGTTATGTTAGAATCTTTTTCTAACTAATTTTATCACACAGGAAAATATGACAGAATTAATAGCAAAAAATTTTTGGCAAACAGTTCTTGGAGACATCCAAATACAAATTACTAGACCAACTTATGAAACATGGCTTAAAGATACTGTAGGTATAAAATATAAGAACAAAATATTTACAGTAGGTACTCCTAATATATTTATTGCTGAAATGCTACAAAATCGTATGTATCCAATGATTGTCGAAACAGCTAGAAAAATTATTTCTCCTGATATCGATTTAAAATTTACAGTTATTGGCCCAAATAACTCTGTTCAAGCCCCTCCTCCCCAAAGAAAACCTGCCAAACAAAAAACTAGAGAGATGATTTCTACCCCGTCTCTGCCGTTAAATAATCGTTATACATTTAAATCTTTTGTTGTTGGAGGGTCAAATGAACTTGCTTATCATGCAGCCCTTGCTGTGGCAGAAAATCCCGGCACCACATACAACCCATTATTTATATATTCTGATGTAGGATTAGGAAAAACACATTTACTTCATGCTATTGGAAGCGCTTGTAATGATAAAAAGATTTCTTCCTTATATATAACTTCAGAAGAATATACAAACCAGTTTATATCCTCAATAAAAAACGGGAACACATCGGAATTTAGAGACAGCCTGCGCAAAACAGATATCATACTGATTGACGATATACAGTTTTTAATTGGGAAAGAACAAACACAGGAAGCCTTTTTTCATATGTTTAACTATCTTCATTTGTTAAACAAGCAAATTGTAATAGCAAGCGACCGGCCAGTTTATGAACTGCACAGACTGGAAAAAAGAATTCAGTCACGCCTTAATAGTGGCCTAATAGTGGATATTCAGAAACCTGAGCTAGAAACAAGATCAGCCATACTCTCTTCTAAGCTAGAAGAATCTGGAATATACATACATGCATCTATAATAACCTTTCTTTCTCAACAAAACTTTAAAAGTATTAGAGACCTTGAGGGGGCCTTAACAAAGATTACTGCATTTGCAAAAATTTCAAAAAGCGAACTTTCACTTGAAAAAGCTCAAAAACTGTCAGCTGATTTTATTTCCCAAACAAAAAAGCTTTTCTCCCCTGAAGATATATTATCTATGGTCTCTAAACATCTAAAAATAGAAACTAATCAAATTGAAAGCGATAACAGAGCTAAATCAATTGCTTTGGGAAGAATGATTGCCATACACTTGCTTAGTGAAAAAACAAATCTAGGCCCAACAGATATAGGCAGGCAACTTGGAGGGCGCTCACATTCCACTATAATTAAAATACTTAACAATTCAAAAAAGAAAATGGACCAAGACAGTGATTATAAAAAAACAATCACTACCCTCTTATCTGCATAAATCAACGGCATAGTTTCTCCTGCGTTGATAGAACATTGCTTTATGTGCGCTTATAAAGACTAAGCTTATTTAACCAACAAAAAGCAAACGTAAAGTGAACATAAAAGAAACAAGAATAAACTCATAAGAGATAATATTTTATGTTAAAATTATTGCTAAAACCATTAAAATCTTTCCTAAGTATACAAATAAACATTATTATTATTATTATATATATTGGATTAAATTAAATGATTGATGAAGTATTAATTACAATAAAGGCTGGGAACGGTGGAGATGGATCTATTAGCGGTAGAAAAGAAAAATTTGTATCTGCTGGGGGGCCTGACGGAGGAGACGGGGGTAAAGGTGGAGATATAATATTAAAATCCAGTCATAATTTAAACACTTTAAATCATATTCGAAATGGAGAAAAGTTTTTTGCAGGAGATGGATTTCCAGGAAAACCTAAATTGAAACATGGACTTGACTCTAAGAACCTTATTATAGAAGTTCCTATTGGAACATACATATACGCAAACAACGATGTTGATTCTTATGCTGAATTATTGATAAATAATGATGAAATTGTTTTGCAACGCGGAGGAAGCGGAGGTAAAGGAAATAAATGGTTTGTGTCTCCAGTTAATAGGTTTCCATTGTTGGCAGAAAAAGGAGAACAAACTATTTCAAAACAGCTAAGGCTTGAAATGAGAATACTTGCGGATGTGGGGATAGTTGGCCTTCCTAACGCAGGTAAATCCACAACATTATCCCGAATAAGCAAAGCAAAGCCTAAAATAGCAGGATATCCTTTTACCACGCTTGAACCTGTAATTGGAATGGTAGCTATTCATAATGATGAAAAAAACGTAAAAGTGATAGAGGTCCCAGGCATTATAGAAGGAGCACATAAAGGAGCAGGATTAGGGATTGATTTTTTAAAGCATGCTCAAAAAACCCAAGTGTTAGTTCATTTAGTTGATGGCACTTCTTCTGATATAAAAAATGATATTGATATGATTGAAAAAGAGCTAAAAATGAGTGGATCTGGTTTAATTAATAAACCTAAATTGCTTGTTGTTAACAAGGTTGATCAAATGAGCCTAGAAAAAAGCGAGATAAAAAGAATTGTTTACCCTCATTCGCCCATATTTATATCAGCTTTAACCGGCGAGGGCGTTCAGATATTGATAGATTCCCTTGGAGTTGTTTTGAGCACCATTTCTTCTGAATCGCCTACTACACATAACAGAGATAAAGAATCAATAGAAATAAAAGATGAAATTAATATAGTTAAGAAAGAGGGTGTGTTTATAGTAGATTACCACAAAGGAGTGAGGGTTTCTGGAATGGTGGATTTTCAGGACTGGAATGCCAAAGCTCAGTGGAATGCTTTTTTAGAAAAAGCTGGTGTTTTTAATAAATTAATTGATTATGGAATTGAAGAGGGTGATTTAGTACGAATTGGCAAGGCTGAATGGAAGTGGGGTGGTCTGTGAGGGAGCTTATATTTGGAGGGACATTTGATCCAATTCATATAGGGCACTTGTTGGCAGCCGAGCAAGCCGTAAGTTTATATAAGTTTAATAAAGTTATATTTGTTCCGGCGGGAAATCCTTGGATGAAACCTTCCAACATAGAAAGCGCTTTTCACAGAATAAATATGATAAAACTTGCTATAAGTTCAAATCCTGCATTTGTTGTTTCAGATGTTGATATTCAAAGAAGAGGGCCAACATATATGATTGATACGTTGGCTGACCTTAATAAGGGTGATCAGCAGAATAAGCCTTGTATTCTTATGGGCTCAGATATATTAAATGATATACAAAAATGGCATAGATATGAAGATTTGATTAAGTCTTCACAGTTTTTTGTTATGGAAAGGCCAGGGTTTTCTAAAAAAGGGGTAGAGCTCTTAAAAAGAGAACTGGTCTCTATGGGTTTGCAAATTAATATAGTTGATGGTGATTTTATAGAAATAAGCGCTAAAGAAATTAGACAAAAAATAAGTAAGGGGTTAAGTTTAAGAAGCCTGGTCCCCAAATCCGTTGAGAATTATATTAATAAAAATAAATTGTATAAGAGTTAAAGGTTTAAATATGGATAAAAATATTTCTGAGAAGCTATTAGAAATTGCTAAAGAAAAAAAAGCCTTACGCTATGGGTCTTTTAAGCTTTCAGCGGGAGGAACAAGTCCATTTTATTTTGACGGTAGGATTTTAACATTGGATCCAGAGGGCTCATATTATATAGCTAAAGGCATGCTCTCTTTAGCATATAAAGTTAACGCAAATGCTATTGCTGGACCAACTATAGGGGCGGATCCTATAGTTGCATCAGTAACTTTTTCTAGCTTTATAGAAAATAGGCCTATTTCAGGGTTGCTAGTTAGAAAAGATCAAAAGGCCCATGGTGGGAAAAAGCAAATTGAAGGAACTGTGCACGAAGGCATGAAGGTTATGGTTGTTGATGATACTTGTACTACGGCCAAAAGTCTTTTCATGGCAATAGAAGCAATAGAAAATGAAGGGTGCAAGGTTGTCCAAGTTGCATCTGTGTTGGATAGGAATGAGGGAGGAAGTGATGAAATTAAAAAAAGAGGATACAGGTTTTTTTCTTTTTTAACAGCAAGTGTAAGCGGAGAAATTAAGGCATCTAACTAGGTTTATAGGAGTAATCATGAGAATTATATTTGTTAGACATGCAGAGTCGATAGCAAATCTAGAAAAGAGAATGCAGGGTCACGCAGATTATAAGCTAAGTACGCAAGGGATACTAGAAGCAAAGAAGCTCAGAGACAGATTTAAAAAAGAAAACTTGGAACCTTCTCATATTTATTCAAGTCCTTTGTCCCGAACGATTCAGACGGCGAAAATAGTTACTGAAAATTGGAATATGAAAGTTAATAGTTGGGAAAAAATAATTGAACATGATGTTGGGGTTTTTTCCAATTTAACCTGGCCTGAAATAGAGTCAAAATATAAAACCTTAGTTTCTGGGTTTAAAGACGGGATAAACTGGGATTTAGTTGAAGGGGCTGAATCGTATATAGAGATTGTGAGAAGGGCCCAAATTGCAATAAAATACATTGTTGAAAATCATTCCGATGATAGTACTGTTTTAATTTTTACTCATGGTGGAATAATGCAACATCTAATATCTGTTTTGTTAAAATCAAACATTGTGTGGAAAATTGATATTCCTAATACAGCTATATTTGATTTTAATTTAGTTAAAAACAGGTGGATAGATGTTAATACCAAACAATATAATCCGATTTATTTCAAAATAAATCGGTTTTGTGACAACTCTCATATTGGTAAAAAAGAGATTTTAAACCAGGAAAGAATGCTGTAAATTTATAGTAAAACTGTTATGATTTTATTCATCAAAATAGCGAGGAATTATGAGCACCACATTGAAAGAATATTTAGGACAAAATAACACAAATATTAATGAGTCCTTAAAGTCAGTTATTATGTCTATTGCCCATGGGGCAATAATTGTTCAAAATAAAGTGTCAAGAATAAGCCTTGATGATATATCAGGCTCTACGGGAGAAATAAATGTTCAGGGTGAAGAAGTTCAAAAATTAGATGACAAAGCTAATAATATTTTTATTGATGAGTTTAGGGAAAATGGTAAAATTGCCATTATTGGCAGTGAGGAAACTGAAAACGGTGTAATTTTAAACAAAGAGTCTGGTGAATACTTGGTTAATATGGACCCCCTAGATGGATCTAGCAATATTGACGTTGCAGTTAGCGTTGGATCTATATTTGGTATTTGGCCAAGGCAGGATGATTCTTGTTTAAACGACAATTCTCTTTTGTTAGAAGGAAGAAAGCAAGATGCTGCTGTTTATATTGTATATGGATCTAGCACATTAATGGTTGTAGCTACAGAAAGTGGAGTTCAGAGTTATACTTTAGATTTAGAAAAAAAAGAATTTATAATTACAGATGCTAATCTTAAGATTCCTAATAAGAGTAAATATTTTAGTGTGAATTATGGAAATTGGGACAACTTTTCAATAAAGACACAAGAAATTATTAAAGATCTGCAAGGTAAATACTCATTAAGATATATTGGTTCACTAATTGCTGATTTTCATAGAAATCTATTAAAGGGTGGTGTTTTTATTTACCCTGCAGATAATAAAAGTCCTAATGGTAAACTTAGACTTATGTATGAAGCTAATCCGTTAGCTTTTATTATTGAGAAAGCTGGAGGGATAGGGGTGACAGGTAAAGAAAATATTTTAGATATATCTCCAGGTTCTTTGCATCAAAGAACTCCATTAATATTAGGAAATAAGGATATTGTTAAAAATATGTTTGAGTAAAGTCAATCAAATACATGGAGGAGGATTATTATGGATCAAGAAAAACTTATAAATATAGCTAATAAATTAGTCATTTCTAAGAAAGGTGTTTTGGCTGCTGACGAAAGCTCAAATACTATTAAAAAAAGATTTGATTCAATTAAAGTTGATTCGACCGAAACTAAAAGAAGAGATTACAGGGAAATGCTATTTAACACAGAAGGAATATCTGAATCCATTAGTGGAGTTATTTTATATGATGAAACAATTAGGCAAAATGCAAGCACAGGCATTCCATTGGTAGAATTATTGAAACAGCAAGGCATTATAGCTGGCATCAAGGTTGATAAAGGATTAAAGCCTATACCTGGGTATGAAGATGAGTCTTATACTGAAGGATTAGATGGACTTGAAGACAGGCTTGATGAATATAGGAATATTGGAGCACAATTTACTAAATGGAGAGGTGTTATAAATATTGGACAGAATATTCCCAGTGTAAACTGTATAAAAATAAATTCACATTCTTTAGCCAGCTATGCTGCATTAAGCCAGAAAGCAGGATTGGTTCCAATTGTAGAGCCGGAGGTTTTGATGGACGGATCGCATGATATTTCTCGTTGCTATCAGGTTACTAAAGATACTCTTCGTGAAGTTTTTTATGCTTTAGGAGAGCAGGGTGTTGATTTAAGAGGGATTTTATTAAAGCCAAATATGGTATTATCCGGAAAAGATTCAGTTAATAGAGCTGGAGCTAAGGAAGTTGCATATCAAACTTTAAATTGTTTTGCTGAAACAGTTCCTGTAGCTGTGCCAGGAATAGTTTTTTTATCTGGAGGTCAAGGAGACGAAGAAGCTACAGTAAATTTAAATAGTATAAATTTAAGAGCTAAGGAATTTAAAGCACCTTGGGAGTTAAGCTTTTCCTATGGTAGAGGTTTACAAGCGGCCCCTCTAAAAGCATGGAATGGAAAAGAAGAAAATAAAATATCTGCCCAGAAAGTTTTTTATGAAAGATCTAATATTGTTAGCTTGGCAAGGCAAGGCAAATATTGAATATGTTTTTGTTAATTAGAGTGCCATGATTTTATGAATAGTATTAAAAATATAAACAAGATATTATTGGCAACTACTAATTTAGGAAAAATAAAAGAATTTTATTCTCTATTTGAGGAAATCCCTTTTCAAATAACTACTCCAGATAAAGAAAAAATAATACTAGATGTTGACGAAAGTGGTTCAACTTTTTCTGAAAATGCTTACATAAAAGCAACCGCATATATGAATGAGTCAGGAATAATGTCTTTGGCAGATGATTCTGGCATTGAAGTTGATGCCTTAGATGGAAAACCTGGTATTTATTCTGCAAGATATGGAGGGAAATCATTAAGCGATGAGGAAAGAGTTGAGTTGCTTTTAAAAAATATGAATGGAGTGCCTTGGCAAAAAAGGACAGCTCGGTTTAAGGCTTCAATAGTTATAGCCTGGCCTGATGGAAAAACTATTTTGAAAGAGGGGGTATTTGAAGGTTATATAGATTATAAGCCAAAAGGAGTTAATGGGTTTGGATATGATCCAATATTTTTTTTGCCTCAATATGGAATGACTTCAGCTCAACTATCCACAGATAAAAAAAATAAAATAAGCCATAGATCTATTGCATCAAAGAAAATATTGGATCATTTGCAACGAGAATACAATAAATCTGAAATAAAATAAGTATTATATGGTTACTTTGATATAATTAAATAGAGAAATTAATAATACAAGAGAGTACAACGATTCGTTCAAATACAACAGATATTTATAAAAGACCGCTCAGAGACCTTCGTATTTCTTTAATAGATAAATGTAATTTTAGGTGTCCTTATTGCATGCCTAAAGAAGTATATGGAGAAAGGTATCAATTTCTTCAGTCAAAAGAGTTAATGACGTTCGATGAAATATATAGATTAGCATGTATTATGGTTAAGCTAGGAGTAGAAAAGATTAGATTGACAGGAGGGGAGCCCTTACTGAGAAAAAACCTTGATAAATTAATTGAAAAATTATCAAAAATTCAGGGACTTTTTGATCTTACCTTGACTACAAATGGATACCTTCTTAAAGATATGGCACTCCCTTTATATAAAGCAGGACTGAAGAGAATAACTGTAAGCTTAGATTCTTTAGATAATGAAGTGTTTAAAAATATGAATGGAAGAAACCTTGGAGTAGATGAAGTGATTAAAGGAATAGAATCTGCAGCTAAGGCTGGCTTTTATCCAATAAAAATAAATTGTGTCGTAAGAAAAGGAATAAATGAGGGTTCAATTTTAGATTTAGCTAAATTTTGTAAAGAAAAAAATTATATAGTTCGGTTTATTGAGTACATGGATGTTGGAACATTAAATAAATGGAATAAAGACGAAGTTATTTCATCTGCAGAAATAATAAATAAAATAAATAAAATTATGAAATTAGAAAAATTTGAAAGCAATTACAAGGGTGAAGTTGCAAAGCGCTATAAATATAAAGATGGCAAAGGGGAAATAGGAGTTATATCATCTGTTTCTCAACCATTTTGTGGAGACTGCACGAGGATGAGGTTGTCTTCTGATGGGAAAATTATGACATGTTTATTTGCTAGTACAGGGGTTGATTTGAAAAACTATTTAAGAGGTGATGCTACGGATAAAGAGTTGGAAAATATAATAGTTAAAACATGGAACATTAGAAAAGATAAATATTCTGAAGAAAGGGCAACTTTGACAACTACTACAAAAGAAAAAGTAGAAATGTATCATATTGGAGGGTGAGAATATGATACATATATATACTGATGGTTCTTGCCTTGGAAATCCTGGGCCAGGTGGATGGGGGGCAGTCATTGTAGAAAAAAACAATACAATAGAAATTTGTGGTAAAGAAATTGATACTACAAATAATAGAATGGAAATATCAGCAGTAATTATGGGGTTAGAATATACGAAAGAGCATGAAAGAATAAAAATATTTAGTGATAGCCAATATGTAATAAATACAATGACAAAAAACTGGAAAAGAAAGGCTAATTTAGATCTATGGGAAAAATTAGATAAATTAGTTAGTAAAAGAGAAGTCTTATGGGAATGGGTTCGTGGACATGAAGGAAATTTTTATAACGAAAAAGCACATAACTTGGCTTATAAATCAGCAATGAATATTTAGTTAGAAATGGTATTCAAATGAAAGAAAAAAATAAAAAAACATTTTCGCATGTTGATGATTCTGGTAATGCACGAATGGTCAATATTGAAGATAAAAAAATAACACAAAGAAAAGCTATTGCTATAGGCATAGTAAAAACACAAAAAGATACAATTTCACTTATTAAACAAGGAGGATTTAAAAAGGGTGATGTACTTGGGGTGGCTAGGATTGCAGGAATAATGGCTGCAAAAAACACATCACAGCTTATTCCCATGTGCCACAATATTCCTTTAAACCATATAGAAATTGATTTTGAAATCGAAGATAGTGGAATTATATCTATAAAAGCAAGTGCTAGAGCTACAGGAAAGACAGGCGTAGAAATGGAAGCCTTGACTGCAGTTTCAGTTGCAAGTTTATCTATATATGACATGTGTAAAAGTGCTGATAAGGCTATTACAATCGAACAAATCAAACTTGTGCATAAAAGTGGCGGAAAGCAAGGGATAGTTAATTTAAAATAGTAAAAAGAAAAAATAATGGATAAAAATAAACTATCTAAGATTATTTTAGGTTTAGGAAATCCGGGCAATGATTATGTTAATACAAGACATAATATAGGATTTTATTACATTGATTACTTGAGTCGTATATTAAAAATTAAAACATCAATAAAAGATAATAATGTTGTATATGGTGAAGGGTTATTTAATAAAAATAAAGTTATATTGGCAAAGCCAAAAACTTTTGTTAATAATAGCGGCAATGCAGTTAAATTTTTATTAAATAAATATAATCTTGAATTAGAAAATATTATTGTAATTTATGATGATATGTCTTTAGAATTAGGTAAAATTAGAATAAGACCCCAGGGAAGCTCAGGTGGGCATAATGGTATTAAGTCAATTATAAACACTGTTGGCAGCCAAAATTTTTCTAGGATAAGGGTTGGAATAGGTGCTCCGGTATCAAATAAAGGAAATATTGAATACGTGTTAGGCAAGTTTCCTTTAAAAGATAAAGAAATTTTAAAAGAAAAATCTAATGTTATATTAAATATTATAACTGAGTTAATTATTAATGATATTGAATCTGCAATGAACAAATTTAACTAAATTTTAGAGAAAAAAATTAAAATTTAGTGTATTATATGTTGGGTAAAATTAATTAAAAAGGTATTTAGTAATTGAAAGAATTTTCATACCAAAAATTTTCAAAGAATGATTTCTATGAAAAATTAAACTCTAGGCTTGTTGATATGTCAAACATTGAACCAGGCCAACATGTTGTTGATTTGGCATGTGGTACAGGAAGTGTAACCCAGTTAATTTTAAAAAGAATTAGAGGAGCAAAAGATTCTGCAGTTACAGCAATAGATAATTCTTCTACTTCATTGAAACAAGCTATGGAAGAGTTAAATGATGTTAAAGACGCGGCTATAAAATTTATTCAAAGTCACGTAGAGCCTTTATCAGAATTGTTGAAAGATTCAGTAGATGCTATTTTCTTTTGTAATGCTATTCATTATGTTTCAGACAAAAATTTATTTTTCATTGAAGTCTCAAAAACATTAAAGCCTGGAGGTGAATTCGTATTTAACACTTCATTTTTTGAAGGAGGACAGCCTCCTGAAACTTTAGGTTTTTACAGAAAATGGATGCTTAAGTCTCGAAGATTATTAAGAAATAAGTATGGTTTAAGTGTTAATAAGGCTGACAGCAAAGTGGAGTCTAGAAATCATTTAAATCCGGAAGAATATAGAAATTTATTAGAATTACATAATTTACGAGTAGTCAAGCAAAAAATAGATGAAGTTCCTGTTCCTGTAGAAGGCTGGGAAGATATTAGTCAATTTGAGGATTTTATATCTGGAACAATGCCAGGAGTTCCTCTTGATAAAGCAAGTGATGTGCTAAAAGAAACTGTTCGAGAAATATATGATGAAATGGGAATTGAATTTTTGACAAGAAATTGGCTAGAAGTAGTAGCAGTTAAAATTTGATATAAATAGGGGTTTTTACTCTATTAAATTATCCATGCTTATGTTTTAATTTTGAAAAAAATTAGGAGTTGTCCATGAATATAAAAACTCGAGTATGTGCGTCTATTTTAATAATTTTTTCTTTATTATTAATTGCTTGTGAGCCAATAGAAAATTCTATATCTGTTGCTGTTGATGATTTAACAAGAAATAATGTTTCAGATAAAGTTATTTCAACTCCAATTGGCAATAACGTACAAATTAATAAAGATGAATTAACTAAGCCAAAAAACAATATAAATTTAAATCAAGAAAATGATAAAGATTCAGGCAGTGAAGATGAGGAAGGATTAAGTATTGGGGAGTTTCATTGCGATAAAGCTCTTTATGTTGCAAATGAAGGAAATGGTGGAGGGGGTAAAACAGTAGTAAAAATTGATTGTGAAGGAGAAATAACAACTTTTGCTTCAGGATTTATTGGGACTTCTGGATTGACTGTTGATGATGCGAATGGGTATTTATATATTTCTGACGATTCCCCTGGGATTTATCGTGTAAATACAAATGGAGAATGGGAAGAGATTGAGGTCAGGTATTCTGATAATTCTCCTAATATTTTTCCTTTAATTAATCCAAACGCACTTTCTATTGATGCAGAGGGAAGAATATTAGTTGCAGATTCAGGAAGTAATATTTATAGGATGACTTTGTCTGAAGAAAATTCTTCTGTTTTAATAGTCACTAGTTTATTAGCTGAAGGGTTTAATATTCCACAAGGTGTTATTGAAACAAGTGAAGGAGATGTTTTATTTTCTGACCATGAAGGGTACATATACCGAATTAGTCCTGAAGTTGCAGATTCAGGAATGCCGATTATTTGGCCAGCTGAAGAATATAGATTGTCTGTAGGTAAAATTGCAGAAGGCAACCAAGGATCTATTACTCTTGACGAAGAAGGAAATATTTATACTTCTAATTTTGGATGGATTATAGTGAAAATAAGCCCTGATGGAGAAGAATATAAAAATATTGTTCAAATACCACAAGAAGGATGTGAAGAAGGTCAACAGGGAGGTCAAAAGCCTAGCTTTAGAGGTTTAACTTTTGACACTGAAGGAGATCTAGTGGCTACAGGCTATTGTTTAGACAATATCTATATATTCAATTCTGAGGATTTGGAAGAAGCATGGGAAACAGATACCCCAATTAGTGAATTACCAGAACCGTTTGCACAGAATATTATTATTGGAGGACAAATAGGCGCATTAGATGTTCCTGACTTAAATGGTCCTTTCGGAATTGCATTTTTTGATGAAGATGCAATTGGGTTTGAAATAGAGAAAGAAGGAGGAGCACCTCCCCCCCCTTCAGTAAATACTCAATATCCAGTTTTTGATACTGTTGGCATCGGGTCTATTCATCCTGCTCAATTTACTGATTGTAATCAATTAAGATTAAATAATATGTTTACTATAATAAATGAAAATGGTAGCACAGAGGTGTTTGGTACTGAAGCCAATGATATTATCGATGGAAACGGTGCAAAAAAAATATATGGACTAGGCGGTGATGACATTATTTGTGGAGGTTTTGGGAAAAGCATGAATGTAATAAATGGCGGAGAAGGGAATGATGTTTTAATTGGTGAAGGGGGAAGCGATGAACTTTGGGGAGGCCAAGGGAACGACGTTCTTAGAGGGGGTGGAAATACAGGAACTATTGCAGAAAAGTTATACGGAGGCCCTGGGACAGATTGGATTGAAGGAGGAGCAGGGATAGACCATCTATATGGAGGAGCAGGAGGGGATTATCTTTTTGGAGGTATAGGTGATGATAAAATATATGGTGATAATATAGAAGATAGCATTAATGATGAAGAAGATTGCCCTGACCAAACTCAATTTTGTGATGATTATTTGATAGGTGGACAGGGAAATGATGTTCTATTTGGTGGGCCAGGAAATGATTGGTTGCATGCAGATGTTTTAAAGCCTACAGCTAATGATTTATTTGAAAATGATGCAGATAAATTAACTGGTAATCAAGGAAATGACATATTATTTGCTATTGGAGGTACAAATACATTCTATGGTAATGCAGGAAGCGACATAATTGTTGGAGGAGATACTGAAGCAGGAATTGATTCAATATGGGCGGGAGAAGATGCAGATATTATCTGGGGAAGAAAAGGCTTTGATAATATAGACGGAGGACTAAATAAAGATAATTATGAAACTCAAATTATGAATGATGAAGTGTACGGAGGAGATGGTAATGACGAGCTGTCTGGTGCAAAGATAAAAATTGGAGGACCTGGAGATGATATTTGTCGAGGAGTTTATCCGTATGAACCACACGATGTTCCGTGTGAAGACGAAAAATAATATTATTTAATAATGTATTTAAATAAAGAACTTAAATCTTTTAGAGAGGCAGTTTCTGCTATTTTCGATGGAGCAACAATACTTGTTAGTGGTTTTGGAGGAACTGGAGGAAGTCCCCAGAATTTAATAAAAGCTCTTAGAGATCATGGGGCGAAAGATCTTACTATTGTTAGTAATACTGGCGGGCTAGCTAGTGTTATTGGGTTTGGTTCTACAAAAGATGAGAGGCCAGTAGATATAGGAATTTTAGTAGAAAATTTTCAAGTAAAAAAATTAATTGCTTCTTATCCTGTCTCTCCTTCAGCATCAAAAAAAATTGCGTTTGAAAAAGCTTATTTAGAAGGAAAGGCTGAATTAGAGTTAGTTCCTCAAGGAAATATGGTTGAAAGAATTAGAGCAGGTGGAGCAGGAATTCCTGCTTTTTATACTCCAACAGGAGTTGGGACCGTTTTATCTCAAGATAAAGAAGTTAGAAAATTTAATGATCGAGAATATATTTTAGAACATGCAATTAAGGCTGATTTTGCCCTTGTAAAGGCTTATAAAGCAGATAAGATTGGAAATGTAATTTATAAAGGAACTTCTCAAAGCTTTGGAAGAGTTATGTCAACTGCTGCTGAAAAAACCTATATAGAAGTTGATCATATAGTAGATACAGGAATGATAGATCCTAATATTATACATACCCCAACAATATTTGTTGATGGAGTAATTCTTAGAGAGAAATAATTTTTTGGAGACGAAATTTATGGGAAAAGAAAGATTAGCAAGAGAAGTGATTGCTATGAGAATTGCTAATGAATTTAAAAATGGAGATGTTGTTAATTTAGGTTTAGGAATTCCAACTTTATGTTCCCAGTTTATTCCTGAAGGTTGTTCGATTCTATATCATAGCGAAAATGGTGTTTTAAATTATGGGCCAATGGCTGAAGAAGGAGAAGAAGATCCAGATATTATTAATGCGGGAGGACAATTTTTATCATTTAATCCAGGAATGTCTTTTTTTGATTCGGCAGATGCCTTTGCAATGATTAGAGGAGGGCATGTTGATGTAGCAGTTTTAGGTGCATTTCAAGTTGATGCAAATGGAGATTTAGCAAATTGGATGCTTCCAAAAAGAGGAGTGGGAAATGTCGGAGGAGCTATGGATCTAGTAGTTGGAGCAAGAAAAGTTATAGTTGCTATGGAGCATATGGATAGAGACGGGAGTTCAAAAATAGTTCAAGTTTGTGATTATCCTATAACTGGCCGTTCATGTGTTAGCCTAATTGTTACAGATATATCTGTTTTTGAAATAAATAAAAACGGCTTGATTTTAAAAGAATATGCTCCAGGCTGGACCGTTGAAGATATTAAAAATTGTACAGATGCAAACTTTCAAGTATCTGAAAATGTTAAAGAAATATCATTTTAAAAAATTTCAAAAACAGATCCTTCTCCTGACTTATTTACCTCTATACGTACAGGAAAAGAATCTTTTATTTGTTCAATATGTGTAATAACAATAATTTTCTCAAAATCATTTTGAATAGATTGAATAGATTGAATTAACTTTTCTTGACCTTCTAAATCTTGAGAACCAAACCCTTCATCTATAAAAAGAATTGGTAATGGAGCCCCTGACCTTCTTGCAAGTAACTTAGATAATGCTATCCTTATTGCAAAGTTTATTCTGAAAGCCTCTCCTCCGCTAAAAGTTTCATAATTTCTTGTTCCTACTTCATCTGAAACTTTAATATCTAATTCTTCTGAGACCATTCCAGTTCTACTATCTTTTCTTCCAGCTACTAATTGAAATTTAATTGCCATTTTATTTTCACTAAGTCTTGATAAAAGTTGATTAGAATCTTGTTCAAGTTGAGGAATCGAGGTTTCAATTATTAAAGCTTGTAATCCATTTTTTCCAAATGCTAATGATAATTCATTGTATATATCAGCATCTTTTGATACTAAGCTTACTTCTTTATTTAATTCCTTTAAATCTTTTTCGTATTTAATACACCTTTCTATGTTTTCTAATAAAATTCCTTTTCTTACATAGAGACTTTGTAAATTAGATTTTAGAGTAGATAATTCTTTATTAGTTCTTGCTAATTCTAAATTTGTATCATCTTTTTTTTCTAATTCAGATTTTAGGTTAATTATTTTTTTAGATAGAAATTCTTTTTCAGATTTTCTGTTTTTTAAAATATTTTTTGTTGATTCAATTAAACTTTCTTCTTTTGGAAATAATGTTTCTGCATTTTTTAATTTAATATGTTTTTCTTCATAAAGAGCGAGCTCTGAGATTTGAGATTTAATCCTTGAATGTAATTCTGTAGAATAATTTAGATTATTTAGCTGTATATTGAATTCTTCCAGTTTTTTAATTTCACTTTCAGCATAATTATTACTATTAATTAAGTTATCTAAAACTTCAATTTCTCTTTTGGTAGTGTTTATTTCCTTTTCTGCTTTTAATGAATCTGCTAATTTTGATTTAAGTTTAATTATACTAGTATTAACGGATTGTTGATCTTTTAAAAGTTTTGTTGAGCTAGTATCGATTTCTTTTTTTAAAGATTTGTTTTGTTCTTCAAAGTTGTTTTGTGTTTCTAAATTTTTTTGATAATTTTGTTTATTTGTTAGGCCTTGGTGTGTATAGTTTTTTAATAATACATCATGACCATTATTGTTTAGCTTTTGTTGACATAAAGGACAATTCCCTCCCGATATTTTTAACATATCAAATTTTTTTCTGTCTTCTTCCATTTGACTCAGTAAGATTTGATTGATTGCTTTTAAATCACTTATTTTAGAATTAATTTTTTCATAATTATTATTCAGGCTTTTAATTTTAGAATTAATTTCTTCCCATTCTAACTGTTCTTTTAGGAGATGCTCTATTTTTTTTTCAATTTGTATTTTTTGATTTATTTTTGGGATTAAATTATTTTCTATTTGTGAATTCATTTGATCAATTGTTGTTAAAATTTTTGTTTTTTTAATATTAAGTTCTGAATTTATATTAGCAATATTTCTATCTAGTTCTATTTTAATTTCAAATGATTTATCAAAATCTTTAAGTTTAGATTTGTAGCAGTTTAATTTTATATATCCTTCAGTAATTTCATTTTTTGTTTGCAATAAGTTGCTAATTTCTTCATATGTTTTTTTATGTTTTTCGAGTTGATCAATTAAATTTTGTGTTTCTAAATTGTTTTTGGACAACTGCAACTCTGCTTCACTAAGTTCTGTTTCTTGTTGATTAAATTTAGATGAAATACTATTTAAGGAATCAAAGGTTTGCTGAGATTTTTTAAGTTTGGGTTCCAAAGATGACACTTCTAGATCAATACCTTTTAATTCATTTTCATATTTTAGTTTTTCAATGATTTCTTCATCTAAGAATAATTTTTTAGATTCAAAATCTTTTAGTTTTGATGTAAGTGACCTGTAATTTGATTTTGCTTTTAATTCAAGTTTTTCATATTCTGATAATCCTAAGACTTCAGCAAGTGTGGCCTTTCTTTCTCCCGGTCGACTTGTAGTAAATCTATCAGCATCGCCTTGACGTAGAAATGCTGTATTAATAAAAGTGTCATAATCTAAATTAAGAAGTTCTTTAATTTTATTTTCAGTTTCTCTGAGTGTGTTTTGCGTAATTGCTTGGTAATTTTCATCATAAGATGAAATTTGAAGTTCTAATATTGTTATTCCTTGCCTGGCACCTGAAGACCGAGTATAACGTCTAATTACTTTATATTTTTGTTCACGGGCTAAAAAATCTAATTCAACAGACATATCTAATTGCCCTTGGTGCACTAGTTCTTCTTGCGTTCGGGTTCTTGTGTTACCCCAAAGAGCCCAGGTAATTGCATCTAATAGTGCCGTTTTGCCATGGCCATTTGAGCCACATAAGCAAGCTACATGGATTCCTGAAAATTCTAGAGTTTGAGGAGTTACGCCATAACACATAAAATTTTTTATTTTTAAACGTATAGGAATCATGTTGAACTTTTATTTTAAATAATCCTTTAAAGTTTTAATACTATATATTGACGTGTCACTTATTGCTTCGATTGCTGCCTTGGCAGTGTCTATAGACGTAAAACAAGGGATATTTTTATCTAAAGCTGCTCTTCTTATATAAAAACCATCCATTAATACATCCCTAGATCCTGTAACTGTATTTATTACAGCGTCTACAGTGTTATTTAGAATTACATCTAGTACATTTGGATGTTCTCTATCTAAGCGTCTAGAAATTGTAGTTACGGGTATTCCAAGTGATTTAATTAATGAAGATGTTCCATCTGTAGCAAATATATTATATCCAATGGAGTTAAGTGTTGTAAAAATTGAAAGGGCCTCTTCTTTGTCTTTGTCAGCAATACTTAATAATATTGAACCTTTTTGAGGAATCGTTAACCCTGAAGAAATTAGTGCTTTTCTTAAAGCATATTTGAAATTATAGTCGACTCCCATAACTTCTCCAGTTGATTTCATTTCTGGTCCAAGTTCTGTATCTACACCAATCAGCTTTGACATGGAAAACACGGGTGCTTTTACAGCAAAAGTGTTTGAATGTTTTTGTAATCCCGGGGTATATCCAAGATCTGTTAAAGTTTTACCGAGCATATTTTCAATTGCAATTTTTACCATAGGGATGTTTGTAACTTTTGATATAAACGGTATTGTACGACTAGACCTTGGGTTTACCTCAATTATATATATAACAGCAGGCTTATTAGGATCGGGTTTATGAATTACATATTGAATGTTCATCAATCCAATAATTTTCAATTTTTTTCCTATTAAAGTTGTATAGTCTACAATAGTATTAATTTCTTCTTGAGAAATTGATATTGTTGGATATACGGCTATAGAGTCTCCACTATGCACTCCAGCTTTTTCAATATGTTCCATTATTCCAGGAATTAATACATTTTCACCGTCACTTACTGCATCGACTTCTATTTCTTTTCCATATATATATTTATCAATTAATATTCTGTTGTTTTCGGTAGTACCTATAATTTTATTCATATATTTTTTTAGATATATTTCATCATAAATTATTTTCATTGCCCTTCCGCCTAATACATAACTAGGTCTTATGACAACAGGGTATCCAATTTCTTTTGCTGCAGATATAGCTTCTTCAGTTGTGAATATAGAATAGCCAGGAGGGCTAGGAATATTAGTAGTTTTTAAAAATTTTTCGAATAAATCTCTATCTGATGCTATATCTATAGATTTGGCTGAGGTTCCTAAAATAGGAGATATTGATCCATTTAATGGTTGAGACAGGTTAATTGCAGTTTGTCCCCCGAACTGAACAACTGTAGAGAGGCGATTGGAGCCTTTAGGATTTGCAGATTCAAGATTAATAATATCTTGTATGCTTTCTTCATCTAGGGGTTCAAAATATAATCTGGAAGATGTGTCAAAATCAGTAGAAACTGTTTCAGGGTTAGAATTAACCATAATGCTTGAAATATTGTTGTTTTGAAATCCCCAAGCTGCATGAACAGAGCAATAATCAAATTCTATTCCTTGACCTATTCTAATAGGACCACTACCAATGACAATAGCTTTTGTATTTTCTAATGGAAAGGCTTCATTTTCTTCTTCATATGTACTATAGAAATAAGGGGTTTGTGCTGGGAATTCTGCTGCACATGTATCTACCATTTTGTATGTTGGGGTTAAATTCCATTTAGACCTAAGTTTACGAATATCAATTTGAGGTATATTTTTTAAGGTTGCTATATCTTTGTCAGAGAAACCCAAGGATTTAACCTTTTTTAATAAGGGTTTATCAATTTTTGAAGAAGTTATTATTTTTTCAAATTTTATAATATTTAATATAGAGAAAGTAAACCATGGATCTATTCCTGTTGTTATGGATATAATTTCAGGAGAAACCCCTCTTCTTATTGCTGCAATAACTAGCCATAGCCTTTCGTCAGAAGCATTTTCTGATAAAAGGGATAATAGCTCTTTATTGTCGAGGTTTTTCCATTCTTTGTTTTCCCATAATAAAGAAGCTCCAGGTATTTCTAGAGACCTTATGGCTTTTTGAAGGGCTGACTCAAAAGATCTTCCAATAGCCATAACTTCTCCTGTTGCTTTCATTTGAGTGCCAATTGTACGATCAGCTTCAGGAAATTTATCAAAGGGAAATCGTGGTATTTTTACTACACAATAGTCTAAAGCTGGTTCGAAAGCTGCAGAAGTTTGGCCTGTAACTTGGTTTTTTATTTTATCTAATGTTTTGCCTATTGCTATTTTTGCAGCAACTCTTGCAATTGGATATCCTGTGGCCTTACTTGCTAACGCAGAACTTCTGCTAACACGAGGATTTACTTCTATAACATAATACGGGCTTTCTTCTTGGTTTTTATCTAGAGAATTTTCAACGGTTTCACCTGGGCATAAAGCAAATTGAACATTGCATCCTCCTTGAATATTCAATTCTCTAATAATTTTGATGCTAGCAGACCTTAGCATTTGATATTCTTTATCTGTAAGAGTTTGAGATGGTGCTACAACAATACTGTCTCCTGTATGTACTCCCATAGGGTCAAAATTTTCCATATTACATACTGTTATACAATTATTGTTAGAATCTCTGATAACTTCATATTCGACTTCTTTCCAGCCTTTAAGATATCTTTCAAGAAGAACTTGGTTTATTGGACTTGCATTTAATCCATTTTGCACTATATCTATTAACGAGCTTAAATCATGTACAATTCCTCCACCGGTGCCTCCCAATGTGTATGCAGGTCTGACAACTAATGGAATTCCTATATCCTTAGCTATGTCTTTTGCATCTTCTATTGAAGATGCAATTTTACTAGGAAGAACAGGTTCATTAATTTGAATTAAAAGAGATCGAAAAAGATCTCTGTCTTCAGAATTTTTGATGGTTTCTATAGGGGTTCCCAACAGAGTCACATTATATTTTTTTAATATTCCTTCATCATGAAGCTTTACTGCTAGGTTTAATGCAGTTTGCCCTCCCAGGGTTGGAAGAATTCCGTCTGGTTGTTCTTCTTCAATTATTCTTGCAATTACTTCTACAGTTAAAGGTTCAATATATATAGCATCTGCTATCTCTTTATCAGTCATTATTGTTGCAGGGTTAGAATTGATTAAAACTGTAGATATACCTTCTTCACGTAAAGATTTGCAGGCTTGAGTGCCTGCATAATCAAATTCTGCAGCTTGCCCAATGATTATTGGCCCTGACCCAATAACCATCACTTTTTTAAGATTATTTGTTTGAGAATTTGTAATTATTAGTCTCCTTATTATAAGAATTAATTAAATTTAAAAATTCATTAAATATATATGAATTTTCTTGAGGCCCTGGTGCTCCTTCAGAATGATATTGAACACTTAATACAGGTAAAGAGGTATGAGTTAATCCTTCTACAGTATTATCATTTAGATTTAGGTAGCTTACCTCTAGCCCAGCTGGGAGAGAATCTGCGTCTACAGAATATCCATGGTTTTGTGAAGTTATATATACTTCACCAGAAGATAATTTTTTGACAGGGTGATTTGCTCCGTGGTGTCCAAATTTAAGTTTATATGTTTTTCCTCCAAAGGCTTTTGCTATAATTTGATTTCCAAGACATATCCCCATTATTGGAACTTGGCCGATTAATTTTTTCACATTTTCAACAGGCCTTGTTAATAGGTCTGGGTCTCCAGGCCCGGGAGAAAGTAAGACCCCATCTGGTTTTAAATCAAGAATATCCTTAAATGATGTATTTGCAGGCATAGTTAAAGTTGTGCAATTTAAATCTTCAAGAATTCGTAATATATTATATTTAAGGCCATAGTCTAAAACTATGATTTTATGTTTGCCAAGCTCATTTTTAAAGAAATCAGAATATTCTGGACGATTTAAATTTTGATTCCAAACAAATGAATTATTAGTAGTAACATTTTCTACAAAATTTATTTCGTTATAATTAGGAGATTTTTTTAAATTTAAAAGTATTTGATCAGCAGATTTATTTGTAGAAATAATTCCCTTCATCGCTCCATGTGTTCTGATTTTTTTTGTAAGAGCCCTAGTATCTAATCCCATAATTCCAGTTATTTTTTGTTCTGTTAAAAAATTGTCAAAAGATGAAATTGGGTTAGAGCTACTTGGATATGAACAATGTTCTTTTACTACAAATCCTGCTACTTGTATTTTTGAAGATTCAAAATCAGATATATTTATGCCATAATTACCTATTAAAGGATAGGTTAAAACAACAATTTGACCTGCATAAGATGGGTCTGTAAGAATTTCTTGATATCCTGCCATGGAGGTATTGAATACTACTTCTCCAGAAACTGAATTGGCACTTCCATATGAAAATCCATTAAATATAGATCCGTCTTCAAGTGCTAGTATTGCAGTCTTAATCATAGAGATTTCCTTTTTCATATTTTATTTTTCCTGAGACTATAGTAAAAATTACTTTTCCTTTCATTTCGTGCCCATTAATAGGTGTGTTTTTTCCTTTAGAATAAAAATCGTTATAGTTAACTTTCCAAATTTTATTTGGATCAAATATAGTTATATCAGCTTTTGATCCTTTTCTTAAATTTCCTATATTTGAAATATTTAAAAATTTTGCAGGCGATGAACTTAATTTTTCAATAAGAAGGCTTAAAGAAATTTGAGAATTGTGAAATAGAGATAAGGTTGAGGATAAAGAAGTTTCAATATTGCTTATTCCAAATTCAGCAGCCTGAAGAGTTGTATTTTTTCCTAAAAATTTATGTGGGGCATGATCAGTGGCGATAAAATCTATAATACCTTCTTTTATTCCGCTAACCATCGCGTCAACATCAAAAGAATTTCTTAAAGGAGGTTTGACTTTTGCATTTGTATCATAAGAACTTAGATTTAAAGAGGGGAATTCAGAGTTATAGTTTTCTTTTCCTAAAAGTATATTTTCATTTAAGGTGATATGATGAGGAGTAACTTCACAGGTTACACTAATTCCCGATTCTTTTGCTTCTCTAATAATGTCAATAGTTGATTTTGTACTAACATGAGCAATATGTAATTTTCCTCCTGTTAGTTTAGAAAGTTGAATATCTCTATATGCCATAATTGACTCTGCTGCCCAAGGAATTCCCTTTACACCTAATCTTGTTGATATTGGACCTTCATTTATTAATCCATTTTTTGATAGTTCCAGTACTTCACAGTGATTAATTATTGGGGTATTGGTTATAGTACTGTAATTTAAAGCTTGACGCATAATATTAGCGTCATAAACTGGGTTTCCGTCATCACTAAAACCAATTACTCCTAATTCTGCGAGTTCAATCATAGGTGTCAATTCTTTACCATCTCGATTTTTTGTTACGGCACCTATAGGTAAAACATTAATGTATCCATTTTTTTTGGATTCCTCTTGTACATATTTAATTGCGATTTTTGAGTCCATTGCAGGATTTGTGTTTGGCATTGCACAAATAGTTGTATATCCACCTGCAGCAGCGGCAGCAGTACCGGTTCTAATGGTTTCAGATGATTCATATCCAGGTTCTCTTAAATGGCAATGCAAATCAATAAAGCCAGGAGAAACAATTAAGCCTTTAGCATCAATTTTGTGAGCATCAGGATAGGTTAAAGTCTTTTCTATTTTAGAAATAATTCCATTTTCAATTAGAAGATCTTTATTAGAATCTAGGTTTTGAGCTGGATCAATTAGCCTGCCATTTTTTATTAAAATAGGCCTCATTTGTATTACTCCTCCAAATTCATATTAGGTTCAGTATTTAACATTGAATAAAGAAGAGCCATTCTAACAGCAACTCCATTAGTAACTTGTTCGCTAATTAGAGATTTAGGTCCATGAGCAACATCTGAAGAGATTTCTATTCCTTCGTTCATTGGGCCGGGATGTAATATTTTTACGTCTTGTTTTGAAATTGAAACAATATCGCTAGTTATACACCATTGTTTTGAATATTCTTGTAAATTTGGAAGATGTCCGGTTGATTGTCGTTCTAATTGAATTCTTAGTGGCATAATTACATCAGCATTTTTAACTGCTTTTTTTAAAGAAGGTTCAAATTTTATATTTTTATATAAATGATTGTTAGATAAAAATTCATGAGGTATTAAAGTATTTGGACCGCATAAAGTTATATTGGCGCCCAATTTAGAAAATGCAAGAATGTTTGATCTTGCAACCCTGCTGTATAAAATATCCCCAACCATCACTATGTTAATATTTTCTATTTTTCCTAAATTATTTTGAATTGTATATAAATCCAAGAGAGACTGAGTCGGATGCGCATGAGAGCCATCCCCTGCATTAATTATTGGAACTTCAGAGTTTTTAGCTAAAAAATAAGGAGCTCCTGAATGAGGGTGCCTTATTATAATTATATCAGCCTTAATTGACTGTATAGTTAATACAGTATTTAGCAAAGATTCTCCTTTATTTGAGCTGCTTTCCTTAATTGAAATATTAATTACATCTGCATTAAGTATTTTTGCCGCCTGTTCAAATGATATTCTTGTTCTAGTGCTAGGCTCATAAAATAATGTCACTATAGTTTTGCCACGTAGTGTAGGTATTTTTTTTACTTTTCTGTTAAGAATTTCCATCATGATTTTTGAATCATTTAAAATTTGAAAAATTTCTTCCTTTGAGTAGCAATCAATATCTAGTAAATGTTTCTTAGTTTGTAAGTTCATATGAATCCTTTTGGAGCAGAACAGTTTCTTCTTCATCTATTTCAGTTAATTTAACCTGAATACTTTCTGTACTAGAAGTAGGAATATTTTTACCAATGTAATCTGGCCGAATAGGTAATTCTCTATGGCCTCTATCAATTAGTACGGCTAGTTGAATAAATTTTGGTCTGCCAAAGTCAATTAAAGCATTCATAGCTGCTCTAATTGTTCTACCAGTAAACAGAACGTCATCTACTAATATTACCGTTTTATTGTCTATATTATTTAATATTGTGGTTTCTCTAATAAACGGACGGTTAATGAAAGAGAGGTCATCTCTATAAAATCCAATATCTAAAGCTCCTGTTTTAATATCAACTTTAGAAAAAGTAAATATAAGGTCTTTAAGTCTATTAGATAGAGTTACACCTCTTCTTTGAATGCCAATTAAAATTATTGATTCTAGTTCTTTATTTCGTTCTATAATTTCGTGCGAGATTCGAACTAGTGATTTGTTAATTGAATTAGAATCTAATAATGTTTTTGTGTAAATTGAATTAAGAGACGGATTTGAGTTATATGTTGACATTAAACCTTTCTACATACGTGAGGTAACAAGAGACAGCCATGTCAACTGAATTTTCCCTTGTAAGCATCACGGTACTAATTTAAAGGGTACTTTTCTTATTTTACTAGATTGTTCTAAAATAATTCAAGCATTAATATATAATATTAGAAAAAATATTAAAATTAAGGAAGAATTTATTACATCAAATAAATCTAATGAAAAAGAAATATCTTCAGCAGGAGGAGTAGTTATAAATTCTAAATCTGAAGTTGCAATTTGCAGAAGATTTTCTGCAAATTTGTGGGTATTGCCTAAAGGTAAAATAGAAGTTGGAGAAACTCTCCAGGGGGCTGCAATTAGAGAGGTTAATGAAGAAACTGGTTTAAAAGTAGAAATTATTGAGTTCATCAATTCAATTGAGTACACTTATTTTCTAAAAGTTGAAAATATGTATTATAGAAAAAAAGTGTTTTTCTATTTGATGAAGCCTATTGGGGGGGGGTTTATTAATCATGACCAGGAATTTGATGAAGTTTTATGGGTGTCAAAACAAAAAGCCCTAAAAACAATGACTTTTGATAGTGAGGTTGAAATTGTTAAAGAAAGTTTTTTATTGGCTGAAAAGCAATCAAAAGCAGGATAAAATCATGTATATTCAAGGCAAAAACGTAATATTGCGTAGCAAAAAAATGGAGGATGTGAATAATGATTTTAGCTGGAGAACAAACGAGGAGCTTTCTAGGCTTGATGCCACTACTCCAATAAATCTTTCAATTGGAGAATTTCGCAGGTACTCTAAACAAGAAATTGATTTTCCTAGTCCATCTTCTGTTAGGCTTGCAATAGATACCATAGATGGGAAACATATTGGAAATATCATGTATTATGATATAGATATTAGAAAAGCTGAAACTGAATTAGGCATAATGTTAGGTAAAGAGTTTTGGGGAAAAGGGTATGGTCAAGAAGCGTTACAGCTACTAATAAACCATATATTTTCTAAAACTTCTTTAAAGCGTATATATTTACACACACTTGATTGGAATTTAAGAGCCCAAAAATCTTTTAAAAGATCAGGGTTTTTAGTTAAAGGTAATATTAATAGAGGTAAACAGGTTTTTATTTTAATGGAAGTTATAAAAGAAAATTGGATTGAGGTTAATCCCTTAAATCATAATAAAGATGATATTTAATATTAGCCAAGAAAATATTTATCAAAAATCTTTAGATCTCGTAATGGGTTTAGCTGATTTTGAAAGGGATAAAACTTTTCCTGGGCATTCAGGTTTTCATATTGAACGCATGGAATTGTTGTTAAAAAAATTAGATAATCCTCATCTTAAAATTCCTACAATTCATGTAGCTGGAACAAAAGGAAAAGGTAGTACCTCTGCAATGATTTCTCAGATTTTAATCAGTCAGGGATACAAAGTTGGTTTATATTCATCACCACATTTACACTCTGTAAGAGAAAGGATTAAGGTAGATTCTGAATTAATTTCGGAAAAAGATTTTTCAGATCTTGTAGCAGAAATATATCCATATGTTGATTGGGTTAAAGACTATGGTAAGTTTGGGGCAATTACTACTTTTGAAATTATAACTGCAATGAGTTTTGTTCATTTTTATAATAAAAAAGTAGATTTTCAAGTTATAGAAGTAGGTCTTGGTGGAAGGCTAGATGCTACTAATGTTGTATCTCCTGAGGTAAGTATAATAACTTCATTAAGTATTGATCATGAATCTGTGCTTGGGTCAAACATTCAATCAATTGCAAAAGAAAAAGCTGGGATAATTAAAAAAAATATTCCTGTTGTTGTTGCTCCCCAAAAATCTGAGGCAAAAGAAATAATTATTCAGACATCGAGTCAAAATCAAGCTGATATATATTTATTAGATGAAATTGCAAGCTGGAGTATTTTTAAAATTGAAAATAAAGCACAACATGGAGTTATTTTTACGAGTGAAAATGAATATAAAATAAAAATCCCATTACTAGGTAGATACCAGTTTGAAAATGCTGCAATTGCTTGTGTGGTTTCTGAAGTATTAAATAAAAAAGGATTTAAAATATCAAAAAAATCAATTGTATCTGGTATTTCAATTGTTGACTGGCCAGGTCGAATGCAAATATTATCTACAACTAATTATCAAATATTAGTAGATGGGGCGCACAATTTATACTCCATTGAACATTTAGTAAAAGAAGTAAAAGAAAACTTTTGTTATAAGAGAATTGTTTTAATTTTTGGTGCTCTTAAAGGGCACAATGTAAGCGAAATTTTAAAAGAATTATTTAAACTAGATCCAATAATTATAATATCTTCTTCAAGACATCCTCGGGCATTATCAACTAAAGAAATACTTGAGCAAATTAATAATTATGAAAATGAATTAATTTTTCAAGAAGATTTAGTCGATGCAGCAATGAATAAAGCTATTGAAATATCGAATAAAGATGATTTGATTTTAGGTACTGGCTCTTTGTCTATAGTAGCTGAAATCATTGAGAAATTGAAAGGTGTATCTTCTGAAAGATATTTGATTTAGAATATATATAGGTGAAATGATGAAAAAACATTTAAAAAGAGTTGTTGTAACAGGCATGGGGGCTTTAACTCCTTTAGGTGAAGACATTGAAACTTACTGGTCAAGCCTTTTAGAAGGAAAGTCTGGAATTGCTCCTATGGAACTTGCTGATTCGAGTGAATATCCATGTAAAATTTCTGGTGAGGTGTCAAATTTTGACCCTAAGAATTATATGGATATAAAAGAATCACGTAGAATGGCTAGGTTTTCTCAATTAGCTGTTGCTTCTGCTGCTTTAGCTATAAAAGATGCTAATTTAGATATATCCAAAGTAAATGTTGGTAGAGCAGGAGTATTATTAGGAAATGGAAATGGTGGATTTCCTACAACAGAAGAAAATGCAAGAATATTATTTAATAAGGGAGGCATGAAAGTTAGTCCCTTTTTTATACCTATGGTATTGCCTAATATGGCTGCAGCAAATGTTAGCAGAATTTTTTCAATTAAAGGCTATACCTCAACCGTAATAACTGCTTGTGCTGCAGGGACACAAGCTATTGGAGAAGCCGCTGAAGTTATCAGAAGGGGCACAGCGGATGTAATTATTACTGGGGGATGTGAAGCAGGTATTAGTCAACTAGGTCTTGGAGGGTTTAATGTTATTAAGGCATTAAGTAGAAATAATGAAAAACCCGAAAAAGCTAGCCGACCATTTGATGCAAATAGAGATGGATTTGTTCCAGCAGAAGGTTCTGCAACAATAATTTTAGAAGATTTAGAGTATGCAATTAATAGAGGGGCAAACATACTTGCTGAAGTGGTTGGATATGGAGTTTCATCTGATGCATATCATTTAGTTCAGCCAGATGAAGAGGCATCTGGTCCTGCAAGAGCTATGCAATGGGCATTAAAAGATGCAAGCATTAGTAACGATGAAGTTGATTATATTAATGCTCATGGCACTTCAACTCCTAAAAATGATTTAGTAGAAACTAAAGCAATAAAAAAAGTTTTTAATAAAAAAGCATATGATATTCCAATTAGTTCAACTAAATCTATGATTGGTCATGCGCTAGGAGGGGCAGGTGCATTAGAAGCAGTTGCTTGTATAAAAACAATTCTTTCTAATACTATTCACCCTACAATTAATTATGAGACACCAGATGATGATTGTGATTTAGACTACGTTCCAAACAAATCTAGAAAAAAGAATGTTGATATAGTGTTATCAAATAGCTTTGGGTTTGGAGGTCAAAATGCTTGTCTCCTTTTTTCTAGATTTAATGAATAAATTTATTAAATATCTTTAGGTATGTAATCTTTATAGTCTTCAGGTCCACTTAGCCTATTTCCCATTTCATTTAAGAATGTTTCAACATCTTCTGAAAATTCTTCATTGCTGGAAGCGTTTGAAGATAACACATTATCATAGTATATTTCTAATTGCTTAACTAAGGATTTAATTTGTGAATTTTTTTCGATAGCTAAATCTAAATCTTCGTATTGTTTTTCCCCTTTTTCTGAATCATAAAAAGTATTTGAAAATCCATATAAAGAGGATAATACTTGCATAAGCCTATATGTTGCCATATGATCTTCATCAAGTTGAGCATATTGAGGCAGGTGTGCCATTAGGCTTGTAGTTAGCATATCCTTACTTGTTGCCATTTCTGCTACTAAATTTACTATACTAGTTGGTCCTTGGTAAGTATTTCTTCTTGGGGAAACTAGGCCTTCTGTAAGTTTAGCCTGTTTGTCAGTTAGGGTGCCTGTTACTATTATAGGTCTAGTATGAGGAACGGAATCATACATACCGCCTATTCTGCAATACTCCGACACCTCGAAATGAGTAAGTACCTGGGTGATTGACTTAGCATAATTCTCCCCAAACATATGAGGTTCCCTTATTTTTAAAAATAAGTAATTATTTCCACTATTATTATCTTTAGCATAATAAATAATTGTATTTGGTATCTCAAGAATTTTTTTGTCTTCTACTAATTTCATATAGGGTCTATATCTTGTGAAGTCAAAAAACATTCCTGGTTCACTTAATCTTGCAATTTCTATTGCATTTAAGCTTTTACATAATTGGCTTATTGAAAGAGAACCTACTCGACCGACGTCAATCCATGGCTTAAGCATAGCTATAGCAATTGGCTTATTAATTTCAGGCAAATCTTTGGATATTTTAAATGCTCCAATTTTCATAAGTTTATCCTGACAGATACTGTTAAATAATGCAAGTATTATGTATCGATTATGGGTCGGGTGTTGGAGTTACTTTTTTTGTTAAGTTCAATTCATCTATAATCCATTGGTATATTTTATTATCTAAAACTGCATAAATATCATGGTTTTTACGTTCTTCGTTCAAAAAATCTTGTAAGGCGTTATTCTTAATAATTTCAAAATCTTCAGGTTCTAGCTCTTTATCAGATTGTTTTTCTGACACCATAAATATATATATTTGTTGATCATTATCATAGTTGGGAATTTCAGGACTTAATTTCCCTACTTCTAGAGCAAATATTGTTGGATCATAAATATTGTATATTCCCTTAGGAATCCATCCCAAATCGCCACCTTTTCTTAAGTTTTCTGCATTAGATTTTGAAAATTCTCTAACAATTCCTTTAAATGCAGCTCTTAGTATTTCAGGGTCAATACTATTATTCACTAAGTTATAATATTTACCTTTTATTATTTCTATTTCGTCAGTATTAGCCAATGCTATTCTATGAAGTCTTACTTGGTCATATGTTTTTGGAATCGTTTCACTAATATATTTCCTAAATTTTTCTCTTAATATATTTTTTTTAATTTCATTTCGAAATTCACCTTCGCTCAATTGAATTTCATTTAAAAAAGAATTGTATCTTTCTTGAAATTCTCTTTCGAGTTGTGATGAATCAGTTGGATTTTCTAGCCCTGGTGGAGAAAATATTTTTCTTATATTATTATCAATTTCTTCATTTGTAGCTGTTATTTCGTATTCAGGTGCTATCTTTATAATGATTTCAGCTTCTACTACAGTGTTTAATGCTTCAAAAACTTCTTTTCCTGTTTTAAAATTACCACCTAACATTTCTATTTGTTTTTGTTTTGCTTGTAATAGGTTAACTAAATCTCCTCTAGAATATTCTACATCGCCAATTCTCACTGCAAGTGACTTAGATGGGCCAACATAATTTTGATAATAAAAAAACCCAATTATTAAACTTACTATTATTAAAGATATTATTAAAATAGAAAAAAATATTTTTTTTCTAATTGGATTTTGGCTTTGCCTTAAAATTTCGTGTCGACGGTCAGTCTTTTTATTTAATGGAGTTCGATTCAAAATTTAGCTCTTCTCTTAAGAATTAAAATATGAATTTTACTAATTGTAAGACTCAAGTTTATTTGTAAGACCCAAGTCTATGATTAGGAGAAATAGGCAAAAGGGCTAAGTTTCTAGCCCTTTTTATTGCTTTGGCTAGTAAACGCTGGTGTTTTGCGCAAACACCAGACCTTCTTCTCGATTCAATCATATATCTATCAGTTATATAGTTTTTCAAGAGTTCTATTTTTTTATAGTCAATATAATTAATGTTTTCAATACAGAATGAGCAAACTTTTCTTCTGCCCATATATCTATTTTTTTTATATCCAGTTTTATTATTTGAAAATGTTTTTGTGTTTGTTGTCATAATATTTACCTATACATTAAATTTAAAATTACTCTTTTTACCATGGTAAGTTATCTGTTTGAGGGGCATTGTCTGTTTGAGGAGTGTCATTACTTTCAGGTCCGCCCATATTATCGCTACGCTTATCCAAAAATACTACTTGATTTGCAACAATTTCATTGGTAAACCTAGGCTCTCCCTCTTTTGAAGTCCAGGAGTCTGTCCTTAATCTTCCTTCAGCATAAACGCTACTTCCTTTTTTTAAAAATTGATTACACGTTTCAGCTAATTGATTCCACGCGACTATTCTGAACCATTCTGTTTCATCTCTACGTTCTCCTTGAGAAGTTGTATATGTGCGGTTTGTGGCAACGCTAAACGAAGTAACTGGTGCTCCGTTAGGAGTATATCTCATTTCTGGATCTGACCCTAGGTTTCCTATAACCATGATTTTATTTAATCCTGCCATATTATTCTCCTATAATTTCAGCTTTTTTTAGAGTCTTCAGTTTGTACAGAGTCTTCAGTTTGTACAGAGTCTTCAGTTTGTACAGAGTCTTCA
>PBKN01000006.1 GCA_002721445.1 Chloroflexota bacterium
AAATGGCAAGTATTTCTGAAAGAGTTCAAGAATTAGTAGCTGAAAAATTAGATGTCGATAAAGATGATGTAGTTCCATCTGCTTCTTTTACAGAAGACCTTAATGCAGACTCCTTAGATTTAGTTGAATTAATCATGGGATTTGAAGAAGAATTCAGCACAGATGACAACACTATAGAAATATCAGATGAAGATGCTGAAGGCATTACAACTGTTCAGGCAGCAATAGATTTTCTATCTGACCATGGGGTAAAAGACGCATAGTTCTTTATTAAAAACTAATCTTTATATTATATTGTAATATAATATTAATATAAGTAATTTTTTTATTTCAGAAAGGTTCTTGTCTTTAAATTGGCTGATGATAAAATAGGTTGTCTAATAATGAATATAGGAACTCCTTCTGAGCCTACAGTCAAAGCAATAAGGTCATATCTAAAAGAATTCTTGTCTGACCCAGATGTTATAGACACAAACCCAATAATGCGATGGGCAATAGTAAATTTGTTTGTAGCACCTTTTAGACCTAGAACTATTTTACCTCAATATCAAAGCATATGGACAAATAATGGATCTCCTTTACTAGTTAATTCTAATAATTTTTCAAAAAAAATGACTACGAAAAATCCAAATATTATATTTGAATTAGGTATGAGATATGGAGACCCCTCAATAGAGCTTGGATTAATTAAACTAAAAAAAGCAGGAGTAAGTAAAATAATACTACTTCCGATGTTTCCTCAATATGCTCAAGCTACGTCAGGATCATGTATAAACAAAGCAATTAAAATTATTCATAAATTAAATTTAAATTTAAAATATGAAACAATCGAGTATTTTTATAATAAGAATTTTTTTATAGATAATATTGTTAAATCAATATCCGAATCGCAAGCTTATCATGAAAGTGATTTTCTATTATTTAGTTTTCATGGGTTGCCTAAAAGACAAATAAAAAAATTAGACTTATCAAATAAGTATTGTTTAATAAAAAATAAATGCTGTGAATCTATTAGCAAGTACAATCAAATGTGCTATAGCCATCACTGCTTTGAAACTGTTAATAGCGTAATCAAAAAACTTAACCCAAATAAACCTTATGATATTTCTTTTCAAAGTAGATTTGGCATAGATGCATGGTTGCAACCAAACACCACAGATATTATTGAAAAACTAGCAAAAAAAGGAATTAAAAAAATTTCTGTTATTTGTCCTGCTTTTATTTTTGACTGCTTAGAAACTCTAGAAGAAATAGCTATAAGAAATAATGAATATTTCAAAGTTGCAGGAGGAGATCAAATAAAATTAATACCATCATTAAACGATAATCAAGAATGGATTGTCGGNCTATCAAAATATATNAATGAAACATTTGTTTAATATTAAAAATTCATGNNACTAAATTCATTTAAAACTAAAATTTACCAAAGAAGAAAACAAATAATTANAACTGTTGGATTTTTTATTATATTTAGATCTATACATGGTATAACAATTTTAGCTATAGCATATCTATTAGGAGTAGAAGTCAAAGACTTAAAAGAATTNAAAGTTTTTGGATTCCAANTATATATTTTAATATTAGTAATAGTGTCCTTNATAGTTATAAGACGTTTCTACAAAATATATAANTGGTGGCANAANGAAGAAGATATTATCAANTAATAATTACAATATACTATTCTTCATTCATAACTTTTGTTGGAACTCTATAAATAAATATTGTACCTATAATTAATAAAATAAAAACTAAAATACGAATATATAAAAGNCTTTCAGGTATNCCGCTAAATACTGCATANAAACCAAAACACCACATNATTACCCAAGCAANAATNTTTACTCTAAAAGGCATNCCTTTNCCTGAGCGATAGTCTAAAACTGTCTTTCCAAAAANCTTATTNTTAATTACNAATTTATAAAATCTATCAGAAGACCTTACAAAGCATGCAGCTGCTAAGATCATAAAAGGAGTTGTTGGAAGTCCAGGAACTACGACTCCAATCATACCTAATCCAAACATAGTTAATCCTATTAAAAATAATAAAGGTTTTATGAATTTTTTAATTAAATTTTTTATTTTATACAACTAATTAATCCCTGCAACATATAAAAATTTTATCACATAAAATAAATTATTTAATTTTATCTAAGTAACTTTGTAATATTATTGCTGCTGCTGCTGAATCAATCTTCTCCTGATTCTTAGAAGGCCTTATGCCTGCATTCATTAACTTATCTTCTGCCTGAACAGTTGAATATCTTTCATCAATATAATATATAGGTATGTCAATTTTTTTATTTAATAAATTTACAAAAGACTTTACTAGACGTACTTGCGCACCTTCTTCACCTGACAATAACAAAGGAAGACCAATTATTAATTCATTTGCCTCTTTTTCTATTATCAATTGGTAAAGTTTTTCAATATCATTTGAAATATTTTTTCTATATATAGTGGTTAATGGAAAAGCATATAATCCTGTAATATCACTAACTGCAACACCAATTCTTTTATTACCAATATCAAGTGCTAATCTACGCAATTACACTATTCCATTTTTTCAATTAATGTATAAACATTTGAAAGGGCCTCATCAAGTTTATCAACTCTTTTCCCTCCTGCCTGAGCTATATTTTCCTTTCCTCCGCCGCCGCCTTCAATAACTTTAGCAATATTACGAATAATTTCAGTAGCATTAAAACCTTTTTTTATTAAATCCTCAGTAACCATAGCAATTAAGTTTGCTCTATTATTAACTTCGCAGCCTAATACAACAATACATGAACGCATTTTATCTCTAAGGTAATCTCCTACTTCTCTTAAAGAATCCACATTATTCACTAAAATTTTCACACTTAAAACATTAACACCATTAATTGTTTTAACTAATTCAAGCAAATGATCAACTGACTTCAATGTTAATTGCTTTTGTAAAGAATCTTTTTCTTGCCTTATTGATGTCAAATCTTCAAGTAAAGTATTTATTCTCTTTTCTAAATCCAAAACATTAGTCTGTAATTGATTAGCTATCCTAGTTTGCAAAGCAAACCTTTCCCATACTAATAATTCAGCTGCACGACCAGTTACGGCCTCTATTCTTCTTACACCAGCGCCAACACTTGTTTCAGATAATAAATACATTCCGCCAACTTCCCCAGTCCTTTCAACATGCGTTCCCCCACAAACTTCCAAACTAAAAGTTGCACCATTTGCTATTTCTATTACTCTTACCATATTTTCATATTTGTCCCCAAAAAAAGCTAATGCACCTTTTTTTATAGCAGATTGATATGAATCCTCAGATTTATGTACAGAAAAATTTTGACGAATTTTATCATTAACTAATTGTTGAACTCTAAATAATTCTTCACTTGTTAATTGTTTAACGTGCGTAAAGTCAAATCTAACCCTTTCTGGAGCAACTAAAGACCCAGCCTGCCTCACATGATCCCCAAGAACTTGTCTTAAAGCTGCATGTAGCATATGGGTAGCTGTATGATTTCTAGCACAATCTTTTCGAGTAATCTTATTTACTTGAGCTTCAACTGGATCCCCAAGACGAATTATTCCTTCCTCTATTTTTCCAAAATGAATAATTAATCCTGGCATTACGGTTTTTGTATCTTTAACTTCAATAGTCGTATTATCATTAACAATCCTACCTGAATCTCCAACCTGACCTCCTCCTTCTGGATAGAAAGGAGTTTGTAAAAGAGCTATTTCTACTTCTTGCCCTTTTTTAACTTCATCAACAATTTGGTCTTGAACAATTAAACCCACCACAACTGATGAAACTGACAAATAATCATATCCCATAAATCCTGTAGCACCCACTCCAAGTGATTCATATACTCTTATTTTTGCCCTGTCTCCTCCAAATTTTGCAGTTTCTCTAGCCCTATTTCTCTGTGATTCCATTTCATTATTGAATTCTTCTAAATTTACTTTAAGACTGTTTTCTTGTGCAATTGAATCTATTTCTTCCACTGGAAAGCCAAAAGTATCCCATAAAACAAATGCCTCTTTCCCTGTTATAGACTTTACTATTTTAAGAATCTTTAAATAACTTTTCTCATTAAAAAGTTTAGTTTTTGAAATTAAAGATTCTAATTCACCAACAACTTCTTCTTGAATTGCTTCTTTAACAACTGGTTGAATTTGATTTAACAAGCCTGCAACTAAGTTACTTATTAAAGGTTTAATTTCTTTAGCTTTTAAGGAAGACTCATATATTTTTGTTAACTGATTTATAAATTCAATTCTTTTAGTAATTAATCCAAATTCACCTAAAAGTACGTCAATCCCTCTTTCAAAAGCTTGCTGAAATCTTTCTTCTTCAAGCTTTATTACTGTCAAAGTAAATTCTCTATGGTTAAATAATTCAATATATATAGGTGACATTTCTTCAATATATATTTTTGATATCTCAGTTAAGAACGGATCTTCCAATCCCAAATTTCTACCATGCCTAATAGCTCTACGAATTACTCGCCTCAATACATATCCACGACCTTCATTTCCTGGAACTACTCCATCAGAAATCAGAAAAGTAGCACTTCTCACATGCTCAGCTACAACCCTAATTGAATAATCAAGTTCAGGATTAGCCCCGTAAGTATGGCCACTTAATTTACAAATCTTATCTATCGGCCCCAAAAACAAGTCAGTATCATAAATACTATCAACTTTCTGCAATATTACAGCTGCCCTCTCAAGGCCCATACCTGTATCAACGCTAGGATTTGGCAACAAAGTTCTACTACCATTCAAATCCTGATAAAATTGCATAAAAACCAAATTCCATAATTCAACAAATCTATCACAGGAATCATTATTACTTTTTTTATTTAAACAATTTGGCTTACAGTCATTAAGCCCGCACCCTTTATTTTCCCCAAAATCATAATGTAGCTCACTACAAGGACCACATGGCCCTTCTGATCCAGCAGGCCCCCACCAATTATCTTCGTCACCATATCGAAAAATACGTTCTTCAGGTATGCCTGCCTTGATCCAAAGGCCTTTAGACTCTTCATCATCATTATAAATAGTTGCAGAAAATTTTTCTTTTGGTAAATTCAATTTTTTTGTAACAAAATCTAAAGCAAAATAGATTGCTTTTTCTTTAAAATAGTCTCCTATACTAAAATTCCCTAACATTTCAAAAAAAGTTAAGTGTGTTGAATCTCCAACTTCATCTATGTCAACTGCCCTAAATGACTTTTGAGAAGATGTAAGCTTCTTATTAGGAGGCGTGTCTTCTCCTGAAAAATATGGTTTAAATTGAACCATCCCTGCAGTAGTCAATAGCAGGGTAGGGTCTCCTACTGGAATTAAAGAAGAACTATCCACTATAAGGTGACCTTGTTCTTCAAAATAATTTAAGAATGTATGCCTAATTTCTTCTGTTTTCAAATAAAACTCTTAAATATATCTAAAATATTTCATTAACTATATATGGATTGTAGATGAGCTATATTAAAAGTGTCAATTTAATAAATATTTTACCTCAAAAACAAGCATAATGGACTATTATACTGTATAATCAATCAAGTTTTTGTATTATGGAGGTTTAACAATGTCAACAAGTATAAATGATGACTTACTTCAAATCGAAGAATATAAATTACAAAATCCGAATTCTTTTGATACTCCCTCATTACTTATTTTTGAAGATATGCTTTCGTATAATTTAGAAGAAATAATAAAAATATGTAAATCTCCTAAAAATATAGTTCCTCACATAAAAACCCATAAATCTTTAGATATTTTAAAGTTGCAGATTGCCTCAGGTATAACTTCATTTAAATGCGCAACTTTAAAAGAAGCAGAATTACTAGCCAATAGTAATTCTGGTGTTCAAGAAATTATTATATCTTATCCTATAATTCATATTCAAAAAATTATTAGACTTATAAAGTTAATGAAGGATTTTCCTAACATTAAATGGAGAACGATAGTAAGCACAAAAGAGCATCTAGAAACACTATCAAATTTCATGAAAAACAGTAGCCTACAAGCTGATGTATATATGGATTTAGACACCGGAATGCATCGCACTGGTGTGGAGCCGGGAGATGAGGCTGTAAAATTTTTTATTGATGCAAAGAATTATTCTTCAATAAATATATTAGGAATACATATATTTGATGGACAAACACTATATAAGCCAAATATTGAAGAAAGATCGAGTTTAGTTAAAAAAAGCATTGAATATATGAGATATATTAAAAATGAATTAACGAAAAAAAATATTACTATTACCGACAATGTGGTAGGCGGTTCGTGGTCATTTCACTTATATTTAAATGAACCTAATACTCGAGTATCTCCAGGCACATGGATATACTGGGACTCAAGAAACGCAACCCAAGAAGAACTAAATTTCAAAATTGCTTCTGTAGTGATAGGACAAGTTATAGATATAGACTATAAACGAGATACAATTACAACAGACATCGGGTCTAAATCTATATCTCCTGATCAGCCTATAAATGTAAGACTTAAACTTATTGGACAAGATAAAGCTGAATTGATAGCGCAAAGTGAAGAACATGGTGTAATAAAATTAAATGGCGAATCATTAAATGTAGGGGATTTAATTCTGGCAGCACCTGGGCATGCTTGCACAACAACTATACTTTATCCCCATTCTAATTTAATAGATAAAAAAGGAAACTTTATAAAAAAGATCCCTCATGAAGCGCGAGATAGATAGGAGAAAAAATGGCTCTAGAAATTCGACCAAACACAATTGATGAATTTAAAAATTTAAAACAAACTAATGCTAGAGCTTCTGGTTTAATATATAGTGACAGCGATATCGACACTTTTAGACTCTTATTTGACCCAGAAAGAAGTTTATGTGCATTTGAAAATGGGAAAATAGTTGGCAATGTTGCTTCTTACTATACTGACATGACTATCCCAGGAGGAACCTTTTTACCAACTGCTGGAGTAGCTCAAGTATCAGTGCAAGCTACACATAGAAGAAAAGGCATATTAACTATGCTAATGAGAAGACAGCTAAATGAAATAAACGAAAGAGACGAACCTATTGCTTTCTTAGGTGCATCTGAAACAGCAATTTATGGTAGATTTGGATACGGCGTCTCATCTTTTATACAAGAATGGGAATTTGATAAACATAATAATACAAAATTTATAAATGGATTTAATCCAAAAGGACAAATACAATTTATAGAAATTGAAGATGCAAAAAAAATCTTCCCAGATGTATATGAAAAAATCAGACCATCACGCCCAGGCTTTGTTAGCAGAAAAAGAGCTAACTGGGACAATAATACTGGTTGGGATTGGGTATTTAAAAAATCAACATTATTTGGCCAAAATCCAAACAGATTTTTTATAAAATATACTGTAAATTCTGAAACACAAGGATATGCAATTTATAAAGTAAACCAAACAGGTCCTTTTGCGGGAGAATTAACAATAATGGAATTAATGGCATTAAATATCGATGCATATAAATCTCTTTGGAGGTTTTGTTTAGATATGGACTTAGTTAATACTGTAAAAGCACCAGATAGGCCATTAGATGATCCTATATTGTGGATGCTGCAAAATTCTCGACGCAAAAGAACTCTAACTGATTCAGGCTGGTTGCGAATAGTTAATGTTGAAAAAGCTTTGGCAAAAAGAGCTTACTCTTTTGAAGGTGAAATTAACCTTCAAATTGAAGACAAGGTTTGTGATTGGAATAACGGTATATTCAATTTACAAGGGTCTCCTTTAGGCGCAAAATGTAACAGGTCTAGTGAAAAAGCTGATATTGTTATATCTGCAAGCAGCTTGGCTTCTATTTATTTTGGCACAACTTCTTTTTCTAATCTATTTTCCGCTGGCTTGGTAGAAGAAAATACGCCAGGGTCGATCCAAATTGCTGATTCTATGTTTAGAACAAATAATTATCCTTGGTTTACTGATATATGGTAATTAACCCATTGAAAGTTTTTGCATAAAATAATAGAATGCCTATTAATAATAATATTGACCCCGGAGGACATATGACAAATCTAGAAGAAGATGCAGTTCTATCCCTAAACCCTACAAAAATATTAGAAGAGCTAAATAAAAATGAAGTTTCACATGTGGTGTGGCTACCTGATAGTGAAACAAATTTTATGTACCAGTTGATGGTAGCAGACCCTTCTATACATTTAGTTCCTGTATGTAGAGAGGGTGAAAGCATGGCTGTTGCAGCAGGATTATGGATTGGCGGTAAAAAACCTGTCGTTTTAATTCAAAATACAGGGATGATGGAATCTGGAGATTCAATACGTGGATTAGGTCTTGACATTGGCTTACCAGTAGTCATGTTAATTGGATATCGAGGATGGAATAGGTGGGGAGTTATAAAAGATTCTGCAGCTACATATACTGAACCTATACTACATGCTTTTGGAATAAAATATTACCTTGTTGAAACAGAAGAAGATGCAAGTAGAATATCTATTGCCTTTGAAGAAGCCGAAAGAACAAAACGCCCAGTTGTATGCCTTATGGGTGCTGAATGGAGCTGGAATTAGTTATCTAAAGCCTTAATTTTAGATAATCTTCTTTCATGTCTTTCTTCCCCAGAATATATAGCATTAATAAAATTTTCAACTAAATCTTTTGCAAGCTTAAAATCAACTATTCTAGCTCCTAAGCATAAAATATTCATATCATCATGCTCCACACCTTGGCTAGCAGAATATGTGTCATGGCATACGCTAGCTCTTATGCCTCGAATTTTATTTGTTGCTATTGAAGCTCCAACCCCACTTCCACAAATTACGATTCCTTTAACACAATCACCTGATGCTACTTTATTTGCAACTTTTATTGCAAAATCCGGATAATCATCGAGTGGATCTAATTTATAAGCACCAATGTCTTCAATATCACAATTCAAAGATTCTAAAATTTTAATTAATTCTTCCTTCAAAGTATATCCAGCATGATCTGCTCCAATTGCAATGCGCATATCTTCTCCTAATTTATTGTTATATTTATCTTAGTATTAATACATCATGCTAATTTTTCAAACTGGTCAATTTTATATTTAGGAGTATTCCCTTTTTCAGCCCCGGTAACACAATCGATTGACTTAGTATATCCGTCTAGTTTTACAAACCCTGTAAAAATAGTTTTCTTATTATCTAAATCTTCGATTCTTTCCATAGTAATTTTTGCTAATTCAGAATTTAACATTTCAATATCGCTTATTATTTTATAGTCCATATTCCGAGAATCAGACAATACATAACTTTCAAAAACCTGCTCATATGGACTATTTAAACCAATAGAGCCTCTGTAATAATTAAAAACTTCCTTCAAGTTTACATTGGAGTCAAATATATCATCAATATTAGATGAATTAAACCTAGCCCAAAGTCTACCTCTAGGCATATCTAATACATTTGGAGCATATTTATGTCCTCCTAGATGACTCATTCGCCATACTCTCGTTGAAGAAATATTATGATCATTAAATTTTTCTTTTAAAGATTTATAAATAGGAGCACCAGTTATGCCACAACAAATATCACGACTGGCATGAATACATACAAACAAGTCTCTAATTTTTGTCGGCTTTACCATGTAATCATTGAAATCATTTTCTTTTTTATCTGTTAAGCCAATTAAAAACTCACCTAACATATCTTCAGGAACATCAAATTCCATTTTTTTATACTTTGAAAAAGTAGATACCTCTTTTGTTCGAATAAATAATAAAACCTTAGATAAACCTTCTACCATATAATCTTTATCTGGCGAAATAAATTGAATTCTATAATCTTGTAATTTGCTATTTATATCATCAACTTTTAATTTTTTATTAAATAGTTTATAAAATTGATCAGATTCATTAATATTTGCCAACCATGGAACTGGAAAAGAAATTACTAATAATTTCTTCCAAACAGGCGCCGTACCTATCAATTCTTCTTTTATTAATTCTGAAAACTCAGAACATTTCATTTCAGATATATTTTTCATTTTATTTATTTGGTTAATTTAATAATTTGATCATTAAATAATATTTGTCTTTGATCATCATAAAATAAATTAACTTTGCCCTCCCCTATAACTTTTAATGTTCCTGAATTATAAAAACAACTAGTTTTAGAATCAATACCTAAAATTGGGCTTAATTTTTGAAATTCATCTATGATTTGAAATCTATCTGAAGACAAATTACTAGACTCATAATGAGGAATAATAAGTCCATTGAAAATACCTATAGTATTAACGAGTTTTTCCCTCAACATCTTAACGCCAAAAACCATAGCCCCAGCGCTTGAACCTACTAAAACACAATCATTTTTATTTAATTTATTCTTTATTTTTTGAATTAATAAAGAATTCACTAAAACTTGGAATAAATAATCTGGATCACCTCCTGTAAAATAAATAACATTGAAATTATCTAAATTATTAACAATTTCAAAATCATTTGCATCATCATAATTTAATACCATTAATTTTTCTGCATAAATTCCAAGTTTTTTAAAATAATTCACACCATTATTTGCCGCTTTCAGAGGATTATGATTTGCAGCTGCAGTAGGCAAAATTCCTATTGAGCAAGACGAAAGTCCAAATAATGATGATATTGCTAAATCAACTTGCTCACATCCTTGAGTAAATTCGTCTCCTCCGTGTAAAACAATCATAATAATTACTTTTTTAAGATAGACTCACAAGCTAAAGCTGTATTTTTTAACAACATAGCTATTGTCATTGGGCCAACACCTCCAGGCACTGGAGTAATTGCACTAGCCTTAGATGATACTGTATCAAATTCAACATCTCCAACTAATTTATAGCCACTTTTTGTTAAATTAGATTCAACCCGATTAGTACCAACATCAATAATTACAACTCCATCTTTTACCATATCTGATTTAATAAAGTTTGGCTGACCTATTGCTGCTATTAAAATATCAGCCCGCAATGTAAAATCAATTAAATTTGGTGTCTTAGAATGACAAATGCTTACTGTAGCATTAGCATGAACATCTCTTTGCATTAATATATTTGCTAATGGCTTACCAACTATATTACTACGTCCACAAATTACAATATGCTTTCCTTCAATAGCTATATTGTTTCTGATTAATAATTGTTGCACTCCGGATGGAGTTGCAGGAATTAAATATGGATTGCCAATCATTAATTTACCTAAATTTACAGGATGTAAACCATCAACATCTTTAGCAAAAGAAATTGACTGAATTATAACATCCTCATCAATGTGATCTGGCAAAGGCAATTGAACTAAAATACCGTGAACAGATTGATCATTATTTAGTTGATCCAATAAATTTAAAAGTGTTTCTTCAGTGGTAGAAGCTGGCAAATTAATTACTTCTGCATCAATACCTATTTCTATAGCTGAACGTTTTTTATTTCTAACATATATTTCCGAAGCAGGATCATCTCCAATTAATACCGCAATTAATTTAGGAGAAACATTATAAATTGATTTAATCCTAATAATATCTTGAGATATTTCTGTCCTTATGTTTTGTGAAATCTTTTTCCCGTCAATTATAATCAACTAAGTTATCTCCTTATAAATCAATCTTAGTTATCCTAAAATAGACTCTTGATTATGACAAGGACTATAATATATATAATTGTAATAATTATAGGATGAAAAATAATGAACAATCTCCAAAATAAGATTAAAGATAAAATATTTCTGGTAACAAGCGAATTAAATCCACCTAAAGGTACCGACCTTTCCACATTATTTAATAAAGTAGAATTACTTAAAAAATCAATAACTGCTTTTAATATCACTGACAACCATACTTCCAAAATGTCTATGTCTCCAATTGCAGTAGCTAATTTACTTAAAACACAAGAAATTGAACCAATCGTCCAATTAGCATGTAGGGATAAAAATAGAGTCGCCTTACAATCAGATATTCTAGGACTCAGCGCATTGGGTATAAAAAACATACTATGTATGACCGGAGACCATTCAAGTATAGGTGATGACCCTAATTCTAAGCCAGTCTTCGACCTAGACGGAATAAGCTTGCTAAAAGCTGTATCCTCTTTAAGAAATGGAAAAGATCTAGCAAATAATAAATTAAAAGGAGCACCTGAAATTTTTTCTGGGGCAGTAGCAAATCCAGGCTCAAATGATATTCAAAAAGAAATTGATCGGATGAAGCAGAAAATTGAAGCTGGTGCACAATTTTTTCAAACTCAACCAGTTTACGATATAAAAAAATTCGAGTCGTTTTTCAATCAAACTAAAGAATTAAATATTCCAATTATCGCAGGCCACATAATGCTGAAATCAGCAGACATGGCTAACAATTTTAACAAAAATATTCCAGGGGTATCGATACCTCAAAGTATAATCAAAAATCTATCAGAAGCATCTGATAAAAAATCTAAAAGCTCAAACATTGCAATTGAACTTATTAATGAATTAAAAAACATGTGCCAAGGAATTCATTTAATGGCTCTTGGGTGGGAGTCACTAATACCTAATATACTTAAAGAAACTGAGATTAAAAGTAATTTATAAATTTAATGATAATAGTTAACGGAATAGACATAATTGAAATAAAGCGTATAGAAAATGTTGCATTAAAGTATAAATCTAGATTTTTAAATAGAATTTATACTAAACATGAAATTGAATATTGCAAATTAAGAGCACATCAATTAGCAACAAGGTTTGCAGCAAAAGAAGCAGTAATGAAAGCATTAGGAACAGGTATAAGAGGATTAAAGTGGAAAGATATAGAGGTTTTAAGTAAAAGAGGCAAGGCACCCCAAATAATCTTAAGAGACAATGCGCTAAATATAGCGAAAAAACAAAACATTAATAATTTATCTGTCTCATTATCACATTCAAAAGAATATGCCATAGCTTCTGTTGTAGGAATTAAAAATACTAATTAAATATTATTTAAATAGGGAAAAACATGAAAATAGCATCTTCTAAAGAAATTTCTCAAATAGAAGCTGATTCAGAAAAACTAGGAATAACTGCAAAAAAGTTAATTGAAAATGCTGGTTTAAAAATTGCAGAAAATATAATCAAAGAAATTAAAAATATATCTTCAACTACTATTCTAGTTTTGGTTGGAAAAGGTAACAATGGAAATGATGGCTTAATCGCAGCATCACATCTAAGTTCTTTTGGAATAAACGTTGTTGCATATTTATGCATAAAAAGACCTTCTAACGATTATTATCTTAAAGTAGCACAAAATGGCAACGTTGTAATTGAAAACCATTCTATTAATTCAACAAAACAGCTCAAAGGCCTTTTTAATAAAGCTGATATTGTAATCGATGCAATTTTAGGAACAGGAAATAAAAGAAAACTTTCTCCACCTATTTCTGATATATTAAGTCATTTAAAATTGTCAAAAGTGAAAAATAATAAACTCAAAATTATTGCCATTGATATTCCTTCAGGAATAAATCCTGATTCTGGTTTAATTGATTCATCTTGTGTACAAGTAGACAAAACTTTTATCTTAGGTCTATATAAAATTGGAATGTTTGAAAATCCAAAACCAGAATATTATGGTCAAAAATCAGTTTTGGACATAGGCCTACCAATAAATATTGGTAAAAATATTAATTATGATTTAATTACTAAATCCTGGGTAAAAAAATATATACCAAAAAGAAGCCTGTCTGCTTCTAAAGAGGATTTTGGAAAAGTATTAATGATTGTTGGCTCTAAAGATTATCCTGGTGCAGCAGGATTGGCTGCAAATGCCGCCATGAGATCAGGAGCAGGACTTGTTACAATTGGATTAACAGAATCTATAAAACCTATTGTGTCAAATAATACTATTGAATCTGTATTTCTAACATTGCCAAGTAATAAATCAGGTAATATTTTACCCACAAAAGCTATAAAACTAATAGAAAAGAAAATTATTTATCAAAATGTTCTTCTTTATGGATGCGGAATAAGCCAATCAAAAGAAATGGAAAACTTAACAAAACTTATTCTTTTTTCAAAAATTAACTTTCCAAATATCATCATTGATGCCGATGGCTTAAATGCACTGGCTAAGTTAAATAACCAGGGTGTTCGATGGTGGGAAAATATACCTCAACACACCATATTAACTCCACATATAAAAGAAATGAGTAGATTAACAGGAATTGAAATTAAAGACATACAAAAAAACAGAATTAGTATATCTTTAAAATTTGCAAAAATCTGGAATAAAATTGTTATTTTGAAAGGCCCTAATACAATCATTGCTTTTCCAGATAAAACTCTAATGGTTAGCCCATTTGCCACTCCTCTTTTAGCTACTGCTGGAACTGGAGATGTTTTGGCTGGATTAATAGCTGGATTAATAGCACAAAAATTACCCCCACATATAGCCGCAGGTGTAGGAGTATATATTCATGGAGAAGCTGCAATTTTAGCTTCTCATAATTTGAAAGTAAACAGTATAATAGCATCAGATTTAAATTTAAATATTCCTAAAATTATCAAATCTATAATAGAAAGTTAATTAATTGAATTTAAAAGGAACATCTCGTACCAAATTTGTAGCAACAATGTTTTCAAGAATTTCTAAAAGATATGACCTCCTTAACACTTTGATGACTGGGGGCAGGCATCATTCCTGGAGAAAAACTGCAATTGAAATTCTGAACCAAAATAATTCTAAAAATATTTCCTTAGATATTGCTACAGGAACTGGTGATTTTGCATTAGAGATGATTAAAAAGAATAAAAAATGTTTTGTCGTAGGAGTTGATACTAGCCTAAATATGATTGAAGTTGCTAGAAAAAAATCAAGTAAAATAAAATTAAATAATAATTTAACATTTGCCTTATCTGATGCTCACAACCTGCCATTTCCCAAAGATTTTTTTTCATATGCAACAATTGGGTTTGGAGTAAGAAATTTTATAGATTTAAAGTCTGCTTTAAAAGAAGTTAATCGAGTATTAAAACCAAACGGCAAATTAGCTATTTTAGAAATTGTAAAACTAAATGAAGATAGTTTTTTATCCAAAATATTTCCAATATATTTTGGTAAAATTACACCATGGCTAGGATCTATATTCGCTGGAGACAAAGAAGCTTATTCATATTTGCCTCAATCTGTAGAAAATTTTATAAGCTCAAAAGAATTAACAAATCTTTTAAATTCAGTTGGCTTTAAAACTATAACAACAAAGAATCTAGCCTTAGGAACTGTGGCTATTCATATTGCAAAGAAAGTAACTACTTGAAAAATTAAATTAATATGATTAATCAGTTATTCTTGTTCTGCTAGTAATTTTACTCTTAATCTAACACAAGTTAATGTGTACCAAACAATTTTAATTACATTATCACCCTTTATTCTTGATGGATGACTTGCAATTCTTGAAGAAATCAATGCACCAAATAATAATATCAAAGCCGAAATATATACCCATGCCATAAGCGCCATAATCGCCCCTACAGTCCCATAAACTGTATTGTATATTGGTGCAACTCCAACATACCATACAACAATTAATTTAGCTATTTCAAAAGCAACAGTAGAAAAAAGCGCACCTGACCAAACATCAGAAAATCTTACCTGGGTATTCGGAAGAAATTTATATAAAGACAAAAATGTAATAAATGTTAATATAGGTATTACTAATCTCTCAATAATTTGCCAAAATAATCCTAATTCAAAATCAATTTCTACTATTTCAGAATAAACATCTATTATTTCTTTGCCAAAAGCTAAAACAGCAGGGATAAATAATATAAACATCAACATTAATCCCGCACCTAAAACCAAGCTAAAATCAATAATTCTTTCCTCAATAAATGGCCTTGTCTTATTTATTCCCCAAGCAGAATTAATTCCTTTTCTAATAGCTCCAAAAGCAGCTGTAGATGCCCAAAATAACGCAATTAAACCAGTAATACCTGTCAAAGCTCTACTACTAACTATGTCGCCTACTAAATCAGAAACAAAACCTTGAGATACTGGTATAATTGAGGTAATAGTATCTGCTAATTTTACCTGTTGCTCTTCGCCTCCGCTTAAATAACCCATAATGGAGATAAAGCCTAAAACTAAAGGGAAAAAAGAAAATAAAAAGTAAAAAGAAATTGCTCCAGATATATACGGACAATTCTTTGATAAAAAATCACCCAAAGCATCACTCAAAAAAATAACAAACCTAATTAACAACATTATATACTCAATTTAACATTAATATTTTTATAAATTTAAATTATAACAAAATTAAGTTTATATTATTATAAAACGGCAATTGGGTTAACTGGAGACCCTGTTCCTCCAACAATTTTTAATGGATTAACAGATAACATAAATTCATACTTATTTAATTCATGGCATATCAATGCCAAAGGCTCCAACAAAGCATTGTCTAATAAAGCAATTCCATAAGCAAAGATGGCTCCATGAACTGTCCAAGGAAGGCCATATTGATTTGGACGTTCATCCATCATATCCCATCCTAATAGCGAAATATTATTATCTCTAATAAACGGTAAACATGAAGCATGCAATCCTGGTCTTTTTTGTTTATCTCCACCCCAATTTATTTGATTATTTCTGTTAAATTCCTCTCTTCCACTATAAACTAAAACTGCATCTCCAGGCTTTATTACCAAGTCATTAGAAGCTACAATATCTTCTAATTCCCATCCATGTACAGGCAATCCATCTCGAACATAACCTTCCTTTCTATGCTTAGTAACATCTAAAAGAATGCCACGAGTTAAAATCCCATCCTTCCATGATTCAATACCTCCGTATTTTGCACCAGAATAATCAATTACTTCCTCAGGTTTTTTACCATTCCACATTCCATTTTCATTCCAAACATGGCATAAAGCATCAATATGGGTGCTAGCTTGTCCATGATAATGCATTCCAATATAATCAACAGCTCCACCTGCTTTATCTCCCCGATATATTTTTGACATATAATGTTGAGCAGGATAAGGATTCTCATGAGATGGCAAAACTGGCAAAGGGCGACTTAAAGATATAGACTTACCGTATTTAACAAGATTTACAGCTTCAAGTTTTTTTTCATCAGTTATTAAATTTATTGCTCCATACACTGATTTATCCCCCCATCGGCCCCAATTATTTTTTTCATTTAACTCTTTTTCAATTTGAACTTTAGATGGTACTTTTCGGTTATAAATAGACATTATCTCAACTCCTATACTTGTTTCACTTATAAAGAATTAATTTGATTAGATTGTTAGGTATCAATTTAACATGATATAATACTCATTTATTACTTAAAACTTCTTGGAGAAATCTATATATGCAATCATATGAAGTTATATTAATCATCAGCCCTGATGCAGATCAAGATTCTGTTGAAGAATCTATAAACACAGTAACTAACTTTGCGAAAAAAAACCAGGGTGAAATATTAAAATCAAAAAACAGAGGCTTAAAAAATTTATCTTATCCTATTAAATCATATAATGATGCCCATCATATTTTGATGAAAGCTATAATGCCTCCAAAAGAAATAATATCACTTGACTCTATTTTAAGATCAAATGAAATCATCATAAGGCATTTTATTACTAAAACAAATAAAACCCGAGAAGCTGAAGACTCTGCACAAACTGAAGACTCTGTACAAACTGAAGACTCTGTACAAACTGAAGACTCTGTACAAACTGAAGACTCTGTACAAACTGAAGACTCTG
>PBKN01000007.1 GCA_002721445.1 Chloroflexota bacterium
AAATAATTAGTGTTTTTTACAGGAAAATATGAAAACAGTTAAAGAATTGTCTCTTGGTTTATTAAGTGAACTAGCAATATTGCCGTCTGTTCCTTTTTATGAAAGCCTAATTCAGGCTAAGATTTGTAAAATTCTAAATCAATATTCTATCTCATATTTTTTTGATTCATTTGGAAATATTATTGCAGAGATTGGTGAGGAATCAGATCATTTAGATCCCATTGCATTTGTGGCTCATATGGATCATCCAGGATTTGAAATTGAAAGAAACCTCGATGGTAAATTAATAGCTTTTCCAAAGGGAGGTATTCCACAGTTTTCTCTAAATCATGAAACTAAAATGTTTTCATTTAATGAGTTAGGCGAGAGAATTCGATGCACAATTTCACCTAATTCTGAAAATCCTAAAACAGTGATAGTGAATTCTGAAGACTTGATTGAAATTGGCTCTCCATTAACTTTTGATTTGATAGATTTTCAAATCAAAGGTGACAAAATTTCTATGAGATCTGCTGATGATTTTGCTGGATGCGCTGCGATTTTGACTAATTTAATTGAAAATTTAGGTAAAGTAGAACGAAAAATTTTTGGAGTGTTTACTCGAGCAGAAGAAGTGGGATTAATTGGTGCAAGATTGATAGCGAGAGATGAAATTATTCCTAAAAATTCAATAGTAGTTTCTGTCGAAACTAGTTCTGTAATACCTGTAATCAAGCAAGGTGATGGCCCAGTAATTCGAACAGGTGATGCAACCTATACTTTTAACTCTTTCGCTGAAAATTTATTGAGAGTGGCCGCTAATCAACTTAAAGATCGAGACGAATCATTTATGTTTCAGAGAAGCTTAATGTCTGCTGGAACTTGTGAAGCTAGTGCTTTTGCTGCTAATGGGTATTTGACCACAGGCATTGCATTTCCATTAGGGCATTGGCATAACGCAAAAACAAGTATTCCTGACATAAATGGGGGTATTGATGCAGAAAATATTTCGTTAAATGATTTTTTGAATGGTGTACTTTTAATGATTGAGTGTTCTAAATTATCCATCTGTCAGTCAAAAGATCCCATAGCACAAAAATTAAAACATGTCCCAGAAGATTTTGAATCAAGGCTTACTAGTTAGGTTCTGATCTGTCCCAATCATCCAAAGCCCAATACCCTATAAATGGAACTGAAGAAATCAATTGGATTCCCTGAGCTTTTTTTAGGCGTTGTATATTGTGTAGGTGAGTTATTTCTTCAAAAAGAATATGTCTGAATGTTGCTTCAAGGTTAATAGTGCTGTTTTTGTAGTCATTCGAAATAGTTACACCAGATTTGTGTGCTTCAACCATCATTTTCCATTGTTCATTTGAATCTCTAGGAATTACAGGACTATTTTTGAAGAAATCAATCGGGAATTTGTTTAGGGCTGTGATTGCTAGATTAATTGATTGGTTCAGAACCACTAGGATATCTGATATTTCCCAGTAAATATCATCATTTAATCTTCGATCGTAGGGGGAATTTGCTATTGAGTCTAAGTTTGAAAATCCGTGTTCATCATTTTTAAATAAAGTGTTTTCCCAGCGAATTAATAGCCATCTAGGGATCAATGATGCCATATGGCTAACTTGGTTTCTGATGCTCCATTCCGCCCAAGTCCACTTCTGTGATGTGAAATCTAATTCAATTGACGAAAGGTTTTTCACTTCTTCTTCTATGATAGAAAATAGATTTAAAAATTCAGGAAATAAATTAATACCTGATTCATTTTTTTGCATTATATTTGTAACCAAATTTTATTTTGGATAAATTAACAGATATGATGAATAGTGTCATTAATATTTTGATTGGAGAAATCTAGATGGTAGATAAAAATTATGATTTAGTTGTCATTGGTGGTGGAATTATCGGTTTGGCTACTGCAATGAGAGTTACAGAAGAATTCCCTGACCTAAAAGTGGCAGTGTTAGAAAAAGAAACTGAAGTCGCACAACATCAGACGGGCCACAATAGTGGGGTAATTCATGCAGGAATTTATTATGCACCCGGATCACAAAAAGCTAATTTCTGCTCCACAGGAGGTGTATTGCTTCGAGAATACTGTGATAAACACAATATTAAATATGATATGTGCGGAAAATTAATCGTTGCAGTGAATGATAATGAAGTTCCTATGTTAATGGATTTGTATGAAAGAGGTACAGCAAATGGAGCCTTGGGATTAAAAATCATCGAAAAAGAAGAAATTACTGATTATGAGCCACATTCAACAGGAGTCAAAGCTATTTTTTCTCCCAATACAGGAATCATTGATTATACAGAAGTATCTAAATCTTATGCTACTCAAATGATGGAAGCGGGAGGCGATTTGATTACTGGAACTGAATTAAAATCAATTTCAGAAAAAGATGGACAAATTTATCTCGAAACTACTGAAGGAACTATTACCGCTAAAAAAATATTAAACTGTGCAGGTCTTCATGCTGACAGGGTAGCAAAAATGATGGGTGTAGATATGGGAGTGAAAATCATTCCTTTTCGAGGGGAATATTTTTCTTTAATTCCTGAAAGATCAGATATGGTAAAAGGATTAATTTATCCAGTACCAAACCCTAATTTACCTTTTTTGGGAGTTCATTTTACGAGAAGAGTCAATGGGTCTGTTGAAGCTGGCCCTAATGCTGTTTTAGCTTTTGCTAGAGAAGGATACAAAAAAACTAAAATTAATTTTGGGGATGCTTTTGAAACTTTGACTTATTCAGGGTTTTTAAAAATGTCTTTGAAGTACTGGACTGTTGGGATGAAGGAACAGTACAGATCTTTAGTGAAAGGATCGTTTGTTAAGTCTTTACAAACTTTAATTCCAGAAATTACAAGCAAAGACTTATATTCACCTGGTGCTGGAGTTAGAGCTCAAGCAGTAGCTAAAAATGGAGCCTTACTCCAAGATTTTAGTATTGCAGAAACAGAAAATGCTATTCATGTGTTGAATGCTCCTTCTCCTGGTGCAACAGCATCGTTAACTATCAGCAAATATATATTGGATTTAATGAAAAAATCATTTTCTTATTAATTTGCTAGTATTTTGATTGGTTCAGCTATTGACTACTCAATGAGGTGAGTTTACTATTACTTTCTGCCCTTATTTTAAGGGTTATTTGGCTTCGCCAAAGCACCTTAACAACTAGATAGTAGAAGGAAACCGTTATATTTATTTAGAGTTTGATCCTGGCTCAGGACGAACGCTGGCGGTGCGCCTAATGCATGCAAGTCGAACGAGCGACCCGGGCTTGCCCGGTTAGCTAGTGGCAGACGGCTGAGTAACACGTAAATAATCTGCCCCGAAGAGGGGGATAATCCAGAGAAATCTGGCCTAATACCCCGTACCTCCCTTTCCAGCCTGCTGGATTGGAAGAAAGGTTTCGGCCGCTTTGGGAGAAGCTTGCGGCTTATCAGGTAGTTGGTGGGGTAATGGCCTACCAAGCCGAAGACGAGTAACCGGTGTGAGAGCACGATCGGTCAGAGGGGGACTGAGACACGGCCCCCACTCCTACGGGAGGCAGCAGCAGGGAATCTTGCGCAATGGGCGAAAGCCTGACGCAGCGACACCGCGTGGAGGATGAAGGTCCTAGGATTGTAAACTCCTTTTATCAGGGAAGAGAAAGGACGGTACCTGATGAATAAGGTTCGGCTAACTACGTGCCAGCAGCCGCGGTAATACGTAGGAACCAAACGTTGTCCGGATTTACTGGGCGTAAAGGGCGTGTAGGCGGTTTATTAAGTCTTATGCGAAATCTCTTGGCTCAACCAAGAGAAGATATAGGATACTGATAGACTTGAGTTCAGCAGAGGAAAGCGGAATTCCCGGAGTAGTGGTGACATGCGTAGATACCGGGAGGAACACCAGAGGCGAAGGCGGCTTTCTGGGTTGAAACTGACGCTGAGGCGCGAAAGCATGGGTAGCAAACCGGATTAGATACCCGGGTAGTCCATGCCCTAAACGATGGATACTAGACATAGAGGGTATCGACCCCTTCTGTGTCGTAGCTAACGCGATAAGTATCCCGCCTGGGGAGTACGGCCGCAAGGCAAAAACTCAAAAGAATTGACGGGGGCCCGCACAAGCAGCGGAGCGTGTGGTTTAATTCGATGATAAGCGAAAAACCTTACCTAGACTTGACATGTTTCTGACAACTGCCGAAAGGCAGCTTTCCTTCGGGACAGATTCACAGATGTTGCATGGCTGTCGTCAGCTCGTGCCGTGAGGTGTTGGGTTAAGTCCCGCAACGAGCGCAACCCTTGTCGTTAGTTACTTTTTCTAGCGAGACTGCCCCTAAATTAGGGGAGGAAGGTGGGGACGACGTCAAGTCGGCACGGCTCTTACGTCTAGGGCTACACACACGCTACAATGGCCGGTACAGAGGGCTGCGAAATCGCGAGATGGAGCTAATCCCATAAAGCCGGTCTTAGTTGGAATTGTAGGCTGAAACTCGCCTACATGAACGAGGAGCTGCTAGTAACCGCAGGTCAGCACACTGCGGTGAATACGTTCCCGGGCCTTGTACACACCGCCCGTCAAGTGATGGAAGTTGGCAACACTTGAAGTCATTTAGCTAACCTTGATTTATCTTGGAGGCAGATGCCGAAAGTGGGGCTAGTGACTGGCACTAAGTCGTAACAAGGTAGCTGTACCGGAAGGTGCGGCTGGATCACCTCCTTTCTAGGGAGTAGAAACATTTTTATTAATGTTTCAGGTCGATCGTCAGAATAGATTTTGACAAATTAAGTTGAGCATGACTCTTTTTATTAAGAGGGAGTTCCTTAAAATATGAATTAATCTTATAAAAATCCGACGTTTTTTTTGAATTTTTTTTCCTTCCACTATCCAGTTGTTAAGGTCAGCTTCAATCAGGGGCTGTAGCTCAGTTGGGAGAGCACCTGCTTTGCAAGCAGGGGGTCAGGAGTTCGAGCCTCCTCAGCTCCACCAAATCAATTTGTGTCAGTGGTTTTATGTTAAATTTTTAAGGATTAAAAGGTTAGCAAAATCACTTTGTTATTTGTGATATATTTGAATATAGTTCAGATTTAGATATTGCTCCAACCCATCTCGTATTTATAATTCCATCTTTATTTATAAAAAATGTTACAGGCAATCCAATAACTCCATAATCTATTGAAATTCTTCCGTCTATATCCATGCCATTTGGGTAAGTGATGTTGTATTCAGATATATAATTTTTTGCTTCTATTTCAGTATCTTGGATGTTGATTCCAATAAATTTTATTTTTTGATCAGTTAATTCTTTATAAGTTTTTTCTAGTAATTCAGATTCTTCTCTACAAGGGGGGCACCACGAAGCCCAAAAATTTATTACTAATGGATCACCTATATATTCTGAAAGAGTTATATCTTTAGAATTTATTATAGAATTAAATTCGAAATCGGGTGCTTTCTCGCCTACTCTAGTAAATCCACTTTTGCTCGAAGTTGATTTATCATTTGTAAGGCCTTTAGCGAATAAAAATATAATTCCTAAAATTAACGATATTGAAATAATTATTAAAGTGATTTTAAGTTTTTTCTTCATTAATAATTTTATTCCCAGTTGTTTATAAAAAGAATTATTTATTTTTCTAAATATATTTATTTTAAATTAGCCTAAGCAACTATTCAATTTTTTTTATGGAATTTAGATTATTTAATGTATTATTATATAATTCACTTTATTTTTAGAAAATGCATTATTAATTAATGAGGGTGGGAAATATGAATAATATACTTAAAGCTCAATTATTAGGACAGTCTATTTGGTATGACAATATAAATAGAGAATTAATTAATAATGGTTATATAAAAAATTTATTAGATATAGGGGTTACTGGCCTTACTTCAAATCCTACATTGTTTGAAAAAGCAATTTCTAGTAGTAAATTATATGATGATGATTTGTTAAATTTGTCAAAATCAGGTTTGTCTAATGAGCAAATTTTCGAATCTTTAGCTATTGATGATATAAGAAATGTAGCAAAATTATTACTACCCATTTATAAAGAAACTAATAAAAAAGATGGTTATGTCTCTTTAGAAGTGAATCCTAATCTTGCATTTAATAGTAAAGGAACTATACAGGAGGCAAAAAGGATATTTAATAAATTAGATTCTCCTAATATTATGATTAAAGTCCCTGGAACTAATGAAGGAGTTATTGCATTAAAGGAATTAATTAGTGAAGGAATAAATATCAATGTAACTTTAATTTTTTCACAAGAATCTTATTTTAGAGTAAGAGAAGGTTATATATCAGGTCTAGAGAAATTTGAAAAGAATGGCGGAGATTTATCTCAAGTACATTCGGTAGCTTCATTTTTTATTAGTAGAGTTGATACAATAATTGATAATCAATTAAATATGCTTCCGTCTGATTTACATTTTATCAGACAAAAACTATTAAGTTCTATAGGCATTAGTAATGCTAAGATTGCTTATGAAGCTTTTAAAAATACATTTAATTCTGAAAGATTTAAGCAGTTATTAACGAAAGGGGCGAATGTGCAAAGGCCACTTTGGGCAAGTACTAGTACAAAAAACCGTGATTTAAGTGATGTTCTATATATAGATTCTTTAATTGGAGAAAATACAGTCAATACAGTACCAGATAATACTTTGAAAGCTTTTATTGATCATGGATCACCTAGTATTAGATTATATGATGGTGTTTTTCAAGCAGAGGAAAATATTGGATTATTAGAGTCTAATGGAATAAATTTAGATAAATCTTTAGATCAATTATTGATTGAAGGTATTCAATCTTTTACTCAATCGTACGACGAATTGATACTTAATATTGAGTCAAAAATTAAGAGTTTGAGTCATTAATAAAATGTCTTGGGAAAATCAATATAATGAAAATTTAAATTATTTAATTAATCATAATCTTATAAGTCGTTTATGGTCTAATGATTATGGTTTGTGGAATTTCAACTCTGAAGATTCTATTGATAAGTTAGGATGGCTTAATATATTAGATTTCATTAACAATAAAAAAGAATATATATATAAAATTAAAGATGAAATATGGAATGAAAATTTTAATCAAATTGTATTGTTAGGTATGGGAGGTAGTAGTTTAGGTGCTGAAGTAATCTATAAAATATGTCAATTAAAAGAACCTCATCTTAATCTTTTGGTGGTAGATACAACTGTGCCAGATAGTATAAACTTTTTTTTAGAAAAAATAGATTTGGAAAAGTCACTTTTTATAGTAGCTTCTAAATCCGGAGCTACTTTGGAACCTTTACTTTTATATAAATTTTTTAAAGATAAATTAAAAAATATCTTTAAAGATGAAAACGAATTAGGTAAGCGGTTTTTGGCTATTACAGATGAAGGTACTCCTTTAGGAGATTTAGCTTTAAAGGATAAATTTCGTCATGTAATATATAACCCATCAAATATAGGTGGAAGATATTCAGTACTTTCGTTTTTTGGATTGATTCCGGCAGTATTGTGTGGAATAGATTTAGATTTACTATTAAATAAGGCTAAGCTTATAGAAGAAGAATCTAAGTCTTCAGATCTAGATATTAATTCTGCAGCTAGATTAAGTGCTTTTATGGCTGCTATGTTTTCATCTGGAAAAGATAAGATGACATTAGTTATAAGTGAAAAAATAAAAACTCTTGGTATGTGGATTGAACAATTAGTGGCAGAAAGTTCAGGTAAAGATGGAGTTGGCTTGATTCCAATATATGATGAACCATTAATTTCTGAAGAATTATATTCTGATGATAGGTGTTTTATTTATATTAAAATTGGACAGGATAAAAGATTAGATTCTTTTATTGATAAAATTGATGAATATGGACATCCATCAATAAAGTTTGAATTAGATAATGAATATGATATAGCTGGAGAATTTTTTAGATGGGAGTTTGCTACGGCTTTATTGGGAGCTTTTTTGAACATCAATCCTTTTGATCAACCAAACGGCCAATTATCTAAAGATATTACAGCTAGGTTTTTATCAGAAGATATATCTTTTTCAGATAATGAATTACCATATTCTTTTTCATCTTTGAAAGAAATGTTATTATCTGCTAAACATAATAGTTACTTAGCAATTATGGCATATATAGACAATAATTATGAAACAAGTCAAATTCTTGAATCGTTAAGAAAAAGAATTGTTTCTGAATATGGAATAGCTACAACTTTAGGTTATGGACCTAGATTTTTACATTCAACAGGTCAATTACACAAAGGGGGAATTAATTCAGGTTTATTTTTGCAAATTACTGAAAGTAATAAGTTAGACTTTAATGTTCCTGATGAAACATACTCCTTTAGTAAATTATTATCTTCACAAGCCCTTGGAGATAGATTGGCATTAGCTTTAAATGCTAGAAAAGTAATGCACATTGACATTGGTAGCAATCTATTATCTTTAGAAGATTTAAATTAATTGATTTAAATCATAAAGAATATTATGCATGTACTAATAATCTAGCTTAAACTAGTGTTATTATTTTACTTAGTATATAATTGATTTCAGTTTTAAACATTATATCTTTAATTTATTAATTTGCTTTCAAGATAAGAAATTTTATATATGAATATAGGTATTTCATTTAAAAAGCTACCTCCAATATATATTACATTAACAGTGGTATTTATAATTTTTATTATGGTATTACCTTTTTTATATTTATTTTTGAGAGTATCTGAAGCTAATCTTCAAGTTTTAAATGTTTTTTTTACCATGAATTATGTATATATAATATTAAGATCAGTATTATTAATGATTCTTGTTTCATTAATAACCTTATTTATTGCATTGCCTTTGGCTTGGATTAATGTTCGTGCGGCACTGCCAATGCCTAATGTTTGGGCGGTATTATTATCTTTGCCATTAGTTATACCTACTTATGTAGGAGCATTTCTATATTCATCAATATTAGGGCCAAGAGGAATTTTACAGGAATTATTAGAATCAATCTTTGGTATTAAAGAAATACCGGATATACATGGTTTGTTTGGCGCAACTTTAGTTTTATCTTTATTGAGTTTTCCATATCTATTTTTAATATTGAAGAGTTCAATTACTAACTTAGATTCAACTTTGATTGAATCTTCAAGATTATTAGGGCATAGTAAAATTAAAACGTTTTTTAAAATTTCTTTACCACAATTAAGACCTTCAATTATAGCTGGCACTTTATTTGTATCCTTATATACTCTATCTGATTTTGGGGCTGTTTCTTTAATGAGATACAATACTCTTACTTGGGCAATTTATCAGCAATATCAGTCAATAATTGATCGTTCAATAATTTCTTTAATATCTCTAGCATTAGTATTAATTGCTGTATTAATTATTTTTATTGAATCCAAGTTTAGAAATAAAAGTAAATATTATAAAATAGGTACTGGAACTAGTCCTAGAAATAAAAAAACAGACTTAGGTGTTTGGAGTATACCTGTTCTTTTTATTTTTGGATTAATTGTATTTCTTTCATTAATTTTACCTTTATCAGGATTATTCTTTTGGTTAATTAGAGGAGTGTCAGCAGGTGAGCCTTTAGTATTTATTTGGGAGCTTATATATAATTCTTTATTTTTATCGATTGCAACTTCTTTAGCTACAGTGTTTCTTTCAATGTGTATGGCAATATTTTTGGTTAGGTATAATTTAATTATAAATAAGTATTTGGAAATAATAAGTTTAGTAGGTTATGTATTGCCAGGTGTAGTTATAGCTATTTCTTTGGTATATTTTGGAATAAATTTTGTAGGATTTATATATCAAACAAAGTTATTATTAATAATTGCATGTATAATTTTAGCTTTTCCAGTAGCTTTAGGTAATTCTAAGGCTGTTCTTTTACAAATTAATCCTGAAATTGAAGACTCTGCTAAAATATTAAGTAAAAATTTTCTTTCTGTAATTATATATGTACTTATTCCTATGATGAAATCTGGTTTGATCATGAGTTTTGCTTTAGTATTTTTACTTACTATGAAGGAACTTCCTGCAACTTTAATTTTGGGTCCTTTAGGGTTTCAGACTTTAGCTACATCAATATGGAGTTCTGCTTCTGAAGCTTATTTTGCTCGTGCGGCTGCACCAGCATTATCTATAATTTTTTTGTCATTATTACCTTTGATATTATTAATGAAATCTGAGGATAGACCTGGAATATTATGAATTTAGTATTAAACTGTAATAATTTATCAAAAAATTTTGATAAATATAAAGTAATTAGCAACTTAGATCTTCAGCTTTTTTCTGGACAAATATTATCTATATTAGGTTCTAGCGGATGTGGTAAAACTACATTATTAAGGTTGATCTCAGGCTTGGAAGAATTAGATCGAGGAGAAATATTTCTTAATGGTAAATTAGTATCACAAAATGGTTTTAATGTGCCACCTAATAAAAGGAATATAGGAATGGTTTTTCAGAATTATTCATTGTTTCCTCATATGGATGTATATAATAATATAGCATTTGGTTTAAGTAATTTTGATAAAAAAGATAGGGATAGTAGAGTTAAAGAAGTTTTAGAAATAACTAGGTTAGAAAAGTTTGAAAATAGATATCCACAAGAGCTTTCTGGTGGGCAGCAGCAAAGAGTCGCTCTAGCTCGTACTTTAGCACCGAAGCCAACAATAATGTTACTTGATGAACCTTTTAGTAATTTAGATGCATTTACAAGGTCTGCTATGTTAACAGATATTCAAAAAATTATTAGAGATAGTAAGGTGTCTACAATCTTAGTTACACATGATAGAGAAGAAGCTTTTGCTACATCAGATTATTTGGCTATCATGGTAGATGGTAAAATAGTGCAATTTGACAAGCCAAATAAAGTGGTTCAATCTCCAATTAATAAAGAAGTTGCAAGTCTAGTTTTAAATTGTAGTTTTTTAAGTGGAAGTATCAAAAATGGAGTTTTAAACACTAGTTTAGGTAATTTTTCTTTTAAAACTGTAGGTTTGAAGAATTCACAAATTATTGATGGTAAGGACGTAAATGTTTTAATAAGGCCAGAAGACTTTAGTGTTACTTATGATCCAAATGGGAATTTTAAAGTTTTATCAATAGAATTTAGAGGCATGTACTCAATTGTTCATGTTCAATCTGTAAATCATGGATTTTTATTAAAATTTATTCACAATGATAAAGATCAATTGTGGAGTATAGGATCTAATGTTAATTTAATAAAAGCCACTACAAGTCCTCTTATTGTTTACAGTGTTAATTAAATTCTAGAGATGAAATTTTAATAGTAATTTGGTATTATAAGCATCTAGCAACTTATAAAAAGGGTTGAAAAATGAAAGAACAAGATAATAACTTTTCTAGACTTTCAATGGGGGTTGAGAATTATCTTTTGTCTATATTTCGTTTAAAGGAAGAAGGTAATATCGTTACTATTTCTAGCCTTGCATTACATTTAAAGACATTGCCTATAGGAGAAGGTATTGGGACTTCCCTTCCATCTGTTGGAGGCATGGTAAGACGCTTAGTCCGAGAAGGATTTGTTACTATTGATGAACAAAAAAAAGAAGTCAACTTTACTAAGAGTGGTTATACTAATGCTGAGACTATTGTAAAAAGACATAGATTGGCAGAAAGATTAGTAGTAGATATGTTTGATGTTGAATTATATAGAGCGCATACGGAAGCTCATTTACTTGAACATGCAATATCATCATATTTAGAGACCAAGATATTGTCAAAATTAGGTAATCCTTCTACATCTCCATATGGGTATCCAATCCCAGGAAGTAATTATGTTTTAAATAAAAAAGCTGTCAGAATTAGTCAATTAAAATCAAATACTAGAATAAAAATTGACAGGATACCTGCAGACGATATGAGTTTATTAAAATATTTAGTAGATAACAGACTAATTCCTGGAAATAGTGTTGTAGTTGTAGATAATAACAAATCTACTGGAACTATAAGTTTAAGTTCTTCAGGCATTGAATCTGTTTTAAGTGTAGATGTGGCTGAATTAGTTTGGGGAATACCTGAATAAATTTATTTGTGTGATGTTTTACCGCTAATTATTGTTAATGCATGCTCTAATACTGGCTCGATAATTTCCATACATTCACTTACTGCTTTTGGGCTACCTGGTAAATTAATTATTAGGCACTTTTTTCTTAATCCAGATATTCCTCTACTTAACATAGACAAGTTTGTCTTTTTTAATGTTTCTAACCTCATTGCTTCAGTAATCCCTGGGATCTCTTTGTCTAAAACATTTTTTGTTGCTTCAGGAGTTAAATCTCTTGGACCTAATCCTGTACCTCCAGTAGTAATTATAATATCTGCTATATGATTATCACTTAATTCAATTAGGTAAGAGGATATTGTGTCAATATCATCTGGGATTATTTTATAAAAAACTTCTTGGATTGATTCATTTTTCTTAAAAATATCACTAATAACTTTTCCACTAGAATCATTTCTTTTACCAATTGAAGCTGAATCACTAATTGTAATAATGCCTAACTTAAAAATTGAATTACCTTCTTAATTTTAAATTAATATATATTATTATTATAACTCTTTATTAATTTATTAGTAAAAGAATTTATATTATAAGTAATGAATTAATATATTTTTGGAAAAGTCTTAGATTTGTAATAAATAAGTCTAGAAATGCCTTGCGTATTATTATTTTGTTTGGGAAACTGCTTTTATAAGTTAAATATTCTGGATTATAGCAATATAAGTTTGAAGGTAATGCGAATATATCACAGTCCTGTAATGGTTCAGGAGGTTTTAGAATCAATAAATTTTAAGAGTTTAGGAGTATTAGTAGATTGCACCTTAGGTTCAGGAGGGCATTCAGAAGCAATTCTAGAATATGCAAAATCTATTGGAAAAAAAATTAAAATTCTAGCTTTAGATTTAGATTATGAAGGTATAGAAATAGCAAAAAAAAGGTTGAATAACAATTTAGATTCGATAATTATTAAACAGGGTAATTTTTCGAATATATCTAATATAGTAAAAGAAAGTGGAATAGATAAAGTAGAGGCTGTATTGTTTGATTTAGGGGTATCATCTTTACATTTAGAAAAGCCTATTAGAGGTTTTAGCTTTCGTCAAGATGCAGAATTGGATATGAGATTTGATATAAATCAAACTGATTCAGCATCTAATGTAATTAACCAAGAATCAGAGGAGACTTTAAAAAATATAATTCGTGATTTTGGTGAAGAGCCTCAAGCAAATGCAATTGCTCGCTCAATAGTAAAAAACAGACCAATAAATAGCACTTTAAAATTAGCAGATATTATAGTTAGAGCAAAAAAAAGTTATAAATATAAAAGCATTCATCCTGCAACTCAAACTTTCCAAGCTATAAGAATGTATGTTAATAATGAATTAGATAATATAAATTCAGGTATTAAACAAGCTATCAGTTTGTTAAAAAAATCAGGGCGAATAATCACTATTTCTTATCATTCTATCGAAGATAGGTTGGTAAAAAAGCTTTTGCTTGAAGAATCACGTGAATGTATTTGTCCAACAAATATTTTAGAGTGTGTTTGTAATCATTCAGCCTCACTTAAATTAATGTTTAAAAAAGTTATAAAGCCTTCTTTAGAAGAGATTAGGCAAAACCGTAGAAGTAGAAGTGCCAAATTACGAGTAGCTGAGAAAATATAATGGTTACAAATATGGATAGAGGAGCATCATTATGGATAATAACATAGTAACAGCGATAGATATAGGTACAGATAAAATTTGTACAATAGTTGCTAAGCCTTCTGGGGATAGTTTTAATATATTGGGATATAGTAGTGTGCCTTCATTAGGAATACATAAGGGTTTGATTGATGATATTGATTTAGCTTCATCTTCTATAATTAATTCCATCAACCAAGTTCAAAATGAATTAGGATTGAATATTCAATCAGCTTACATAGGCATGACTAGTCCAAATATAAATTTTAAAACTAGAATAGATAGAATGGATTCTGTTGCTAAGAATGGAGTTATTACTACAGATGACCTAAATTGTAATGTTAGTAATTTGATTAAAAATGAAGATGATGTTAACAATGACTTATTACACGTTATTACTCTTTCATATATAGTCGATGGTATAGCTGGTATTAAGAATCCACTTGGTATGCATACTGAGGATTTGCAAGTTGATAATTATTTAATTTCAGGAGATAAACAGCAAGTAGCTAAAATCCGTCAACTAATAAAAATGGTTGGTATTAATATAGATAAACTTGTATTTACCCCTTTAGGGAACATGATGTCTACTCTTACAGATTTTGAGAAAGATAATGGAGTGATATTAGTTGATATTGGAAAAGGGACTACTGATATTATTGTTGTTAAAAATAATGCTATTTTATGTACTGATGTAATTCCTGTTGGAGGTTATCAATTTACTAATGATATTTGTGTAACTTATAATTCAACTTACGATATTGCTGAGAATATTAAATTAAAATGGGGGAATGCTGAATTATTTGGTATATCGCATTCTGAAGAAGTTGATTTAGACACATCAGATGATTCCGTATTGCGAGTACCTCGTAGAGAGGTTTGCCAATTAATTAGGGAGCGAGCTACAGAATTAGCAAGATTAGTTAAGATAAAGTTATCGAATCATGGTATTACTGATTTAGCTGATATGTCTTTAGTTTTAACTGGAGGATCAGGTCAGTTGCCTGGGATAAATTCTATATTTAGACAATCTTTAGGTAGTAATACTAGATTAGGTTTTCCAAAACATAGTAATGAACTAAAAGATGGGTTAAATAAACCAGAGTTTTCAAGTTCTTTAGGTATATTGTTATGGGGCTTAGACAAAAAAGGTATTAATAATTCTGATGGTTCAGAATCAAATAAATCAGATTCTAATTTAAATACTAAAAATAAAACTTATCAATTTATAAACCAAATTAAAACGTTGTTACCAGTACAACCAATTTCGTCAAAATTAGGGAGAGTATTATGGAAATAATTAATAGTATAAATCCAAGAGAAATAGCAAAAATTAAAGTAATTGGTGTTGGAGGTGGAGGATCTAATGCAGTATCCAGGATGTTTAGGGAAAGAATTCCTGGCGTAGAATATGTTGTTGTTAACACAGATGCACAAGCATTACTTCAAAGTGATATTCCTATGAAAATACGTATTGGAGAGCAATTAACTGCTGGCAAGGGGGTTGGTGGTGACCCAGATTTAGGAATGCGTTCAGCTGAAGAAAGTAGAGAAGAGTTATTTGAAGTAGTACGAGATACAGATATGATTTTTGTAGCAGCAGGAATGGGTGGTGGAACAGGTACAGGTTCTGCACCGGTACTTGCTCAAATAGCTAAAGAAACAGGTGCTCTTACTGTTGGAGTAGTAACAAAACCTTTTAGTTTTGAAGGTAGTAAGAGAACAAAATCTGCCGAAGAAGGAATAAGGAATTTGGGACAGAATGTTGATACACTGTTAGTTATACCTAATGAAAGATTACATGTTATATGTGATGAAGAGATTACAGCTGAAAATGCATTTAAAATGGCCGATGATGTCTTACGTTCAGGGGTTCAATCCATAGCTGAACTTGTTACTACTGCTGGAGATATAAATGTTGATTTTGCTGATATTAACACAGTTATGCGTGATGCTGGTCCAGCATGGATGTCTATAGGTTGGGGTGTAGGAGAAAACAGAGCGAGAGAAGCAGCTCAGCAAGCTATAACAAATCCACTGCTAGATGTTTCTATAGAAAGCGCAAAAGGGGTTTTATTTAATGTAACTGGTGGCAGCGATTTGAAGTTATCTGAATTACATGAAGCAGCAGAGGTTATTCAACGTGTAGTTGATCCAGATGCTAATATTATATTTGGAATGGTTACTGATCCAAAAATGGAGAATGAAATAAAGTTGACGATTGTTGCTACTGGATTTCCTACTGTTGAAAGTATGCAAGAAAGAGAAACACAAATACAAAATATGCTTGAAGATGTTTTAGATGGAGAAGAGACTGATTTAGATGTTCCTCCATTTTTAAGACGATATTCAATGAGTAGACATAATACTAATGGCTCAATGAATAAATAATAAAAATTATATAAAAAAAGTAAAAAAGACAAAAAAGTCTCTAAATTTTAGAGACTTTTTTGTCTTTTTTTTAAAAGTTATATTTACATAGCGTTTTATGAATAAAGATTACAATCAAACAATTTAAAAACGACATAAATTTTCGTTGACATTGCCCAATATATAGTGGTAATTTTATGTTCTAGCACCTTAATTTGTGGTTTGGTATGAAATGATTTGTAGCTACTGTAATAAAAATCAATCTAAAGTTCTGGATTCAAGAGATTCTGGTAATTCGATACGTAGAAGAAGAGAATGCATTAATTGTGGGGTTAGATTTACTACATATGAATTTATACAGGCTAAAGTAATTTCTGTTATAAAACGAGATGCTAGACGTGAAGATTTTGATGTAGATAAATTAAAACGAAGTTTGTGGAATGCTTGTAAGAAACGTCCTATACCAATTGGTAGTATTGATAAGTTAGTATCTTTAACTCAAGCATTAATTATAGAATCAGGTAAATCAGAGATACCTTCTAGGTTGATTGGTGAATTAGTTATGACAAAATTAAAAGAAATAGATAGAGTTGCATATATAAGATTTGCTAGCGTTTATAGAGATTTTAAAGATGTCGAAAGTTTTAAGGATGAAGTTGATTCGTTATTAATTAATGAAGATACTAAGATAGATTATAATGCTCAATTGTCATTTTTAGATTCTTTGGAAATAGATTTTTTGCAAAACACTAGTAGGCGTAAAGGTCTATCTAAAAGTATTAAGAATTTTCAAACAAAATTAGTATGAGTAATTAGTATATAAAAAATATTTTTTAACATTTTAAAATTTAGATTATTGGAGTATGTATGGTTGAGAAGAATAGAATGGGCAAGCATCTTAAAGAAGAGTATAAAAGTAATTTACAATATTCTTTTTTACAACCGGTTAAAGAAGAACAAAGTGATAAAAATAAAATTAATAATAACGATGAAGCTGGTCCATATGCTGAATTAAGCGATAATGCTAAATTGATTATTGAAAAAAGATATCTTCGGAGAGATAAAGAAGGTAACTTAATTGAAGATCATCAAGATTTATTTCAAAGGGTTGCTAATTCAATTTCATTAGGCGAGAGTAAGTCAAAAAGACAAAATTGGAGAAATGAATGCTTGGAATTATTGACATCATTAAAGTTTTTACCTAATTCTCCTACACTTGTTAATGCAGGCACTGATAAAGGTTGTTTATCAGCTTGTTTTGTAGTTTCACCAGATGACACAATGGATTCAATAATGTCGGTAGCATATGATGCAGCTATGATTGAAAAATGGGGTGGAGGCATAGGATTTGGGTTTTCGCAATTGAGGCCAGTTAACGATAAAATTTCTACAACTCATGGGATGGCTTGTGGTCCTATAGCGGTTATGAAATTGTATTCTTCAGTTGGGGCGACTCTTACGCAAGGTTCTTTTAGATTAGGAGCCCATATGGGGCAACTCAGAGATAGTCATCCAGACATTAAGGAATTTATTCATTGTAAAGATGGAGATGATACACTTTCTAATTTTAATATATCTGTACAGATTACAGACAAATTTATGGATGCTGTAGAAAAAGATAAACCTTGGGACTTGATAAATCCTAGAGATGGTAAAATTGTTGAGCAAGTATCAGCTAAGGAATTATGGAACGAAATATCTGAATCTGCTTGGAAGACAGGAGATCCTGGAGTCGTTTTTGTTGATAGAGTTTGGGAAACTGCACCTAATCCTCAAATGGGTCAAATTGAAACTTCTAACCCATGTGGGGAAGAATTTTTAGAGAATTATGGTAATTGTTGTCTAGGCTCTATTAATTTGGATTTACATATTAAAGATAATGATTTTGATTGGGAGTCTCTTGAGAAAACTGTAAGAACGTCTGTTAGGTTTTTGGACAATGTTATAGAAGTTAATAATTTTCCTTTACCTCAATTGAGAGAGGTTAACTTGAAAACTAGAAGAATAGGTTTGGGTGTTATGGGATGGGCTGATTCTTTGATGCGATTAAATATGCCATATGATTCAGATGATGCTCTTGAGCTTGCAGAAAAACTAGGAGAATTTTTAAATAGAATTGCATGGGATGAATCAAGAATTTTAGCTGAAGAGAGAGGTCCTTTTCCTGAATATGAAAACTCAGCTTTGAAAGATAGAGGAATGCCTCCTGTAAGAAACTCTAGCGTGCTAACAATTGCTCCTACAGGTACTATTAGTAGAATTGCAGGATGTTCAAGTGGAATTGAGCCTCATTTTGCTATTGCTTGGTGGTCAAATGTTTTGTGGGAAGATCAGGAAGGTACTAGTTCTCGTCTTTTAGATGCTCCAATATCTGTATGGGAAAAGCTTAGAGACACATTAAAAGATGAAGAATTAGTGAGAGAAGTGTTATCAGAAATAGCAGATAATCCTGATAATGCTAAGAATATATTAGATAAACATGATATAGATTCAGCAATATTTCGAACTTCTATGGGTATTAGTCCTGAGGCTCATATTAAAATGCAATCAATTTGGCAGAAATATGTAACTAATTCTGTTTCAAAGACTATTAATTTACCTAATGAAGCTACTGTAGAAGATATTAAAAATTCTTATGAATTAGCGTGGAAAACTGGATGTAAAGCAGTAACTGTTTACAGAGATGGTTCGAAGTCTTTACAAGTTTTAGAAACAGGAAAAAATAATAATGATGAAGAAAGTAGCGATGAATCTGATAATAGTCACATCTTATTGCCGCGTAATCGTCCGACTGTTGTAAATGGATTAACAGAAAGAATTAGGTCAGGTCATGGCACGATGTTTGTTACTGTTAATTTTGATCAAAATGGAAATCCTTTTGAAGTTTTTTCTACATCAGGAAGATCTGGGGGGTGTGAAGCAGCTCATCTAGACGGATTATCTAGATTGACATCTTTAGCTTTACGTTCAGGAGTAGATCCTGAACAAATAGTTGATCAGTTAAAAGGGACTACTTGTTGCCCAGTTTGGGACGGCGGGAATTTAATTCGTTCTGCAGAAGATGCAGTTGCATATGTTTTAGGAAAAAGAATTAATGATGTATCTGATAGTGAATTGACTTTAGATACTATTGATATTAAGGATGATGTTGCGCAATTGGGAATTTTCCCTTCAGATAATTTAGATTCTGAAGGAGGGGAGGGAAAACTAAATAGTGGAGCAAGATGTCCGGATTGTTCAGCTTATATGATTTTTCAGGAAGGATGTCATAGTTGTAGAGATTGTGGCTATACTAAATGTGAGTAATGTTTTTATATTGGAAATAACTGAAATCTAAAGTATGAGATTTATATGAACCTTAATAATAAGCCATATCTAGGTATCACTATGGGTGACCCTGCAGGGATAGGGCCTGAAGTAATAGCTAAATCTTTATTGAATGATTCAATATTTGATAAATCTATACCAGTAATTATTGGCAATTCAAATTTAATGTTAAATGCTTTAAATTTGGTACATTCTGATAAAAAAATCAATTCTATTGATAACCTAAGTCAAGCTGTTTCAGATAAATTTAAACTCAATGTTTTAGATATTAATAACTTAGATTCTAATGATATTGAACAAGGTCAAATTTCTTCTTCTTCAGGTAAGGCATCTGTTGAATGGATATTAAAAGCTGGTAGTTTGGCTGTGAATAATGAAATTCAAGCTATTGTTACAGCACCAATAAATAAGGAAGCATGTAAATTAGCTGGATTTAAAGATGTGGGGCATATGGAGATATTTCAAAGTCAAACTCAATCTGAACAGGTGGCAACTATGTTAATGGCACGAAATCTTAGAGTTGTTCACCTTACAACGCATAAATCTTTAAAAATTGCTTGTGATTATGTTAATTATAAGAATATCTTAGATAAACTTATTTTAACTGAGAAATACTTTACTCAATGGAACGTTAGTAATCCAAAAATTGGAGTTGCCGCTTTGAATCCTCATGCTAGTGATGGTGGATTAATAGGCAATGAGGAGTTTGACGAGATATTGCCTGCTATAGATGAAGCTAAGAAAATTGGTATTAATGCAATTGGACCAGTTCCTGCAGATACTATTTTTAACCAAGCTATAGATGGCGCTTATGATGTAGTATTAGCGATGTATCATGATCAAGGTCATATTCCAATTAAAGCTTATGATTGGGCTAGAAGTGTTAGTGTTAACATTGGATTCCCTTTTGTAAGAACTTCAGTTGATCATGGAACTGCTTTTGATATAGCAGGAAAAGGATTAGCAGACCCTTTAAGTATGTTGGAAGCTATAAATGTTGCAGTTTCTTTAGTAGCCGATAATAAGCTTCCATAAATTTAGAGATATTCGTTAGTAAAACTTTAATTTTAAAAATTAAATAAATAAATTAAGGAATAAGAAATTATGAATATTTCATTTATAGGTGGCGGTATTATGGCAGAAGCAATAATTAAAGGTATTTTGAATTCAGATGTTATAGCTTCTAGCAAAATATCAATTGGAGAAATTTCTGATGAAAGGCGTAAATATTTAGAAAACACTTACAAAATTAAATCATATGCAGATAATTTAAAAGCTATTGAGAATGCAGAAATAATAATTTTATCAGTAAAACCTCAAAATTTTCTAGAAATTAGTAAAAATATATCTAGAAACATTCCAGATTCAGTAACAATAATTTCTATTATTGCTGGTTTAAGTTTAGATGATATAAGAGAAGCTTTTGATATTAAATCTATAATTAGAGTTATGCCAAATACACCTGCACAAATAGGTTCTGGTATGAGTGTTTGGTCGTCTACTAATAATGTACCAAAAAAAATAAATGATTTTACTAAAGATATATTAGAATCATTAGGAGAGCAGTTATGGGTTAAAGATGAAAATTATTTAAATATTGCTACAGCTCTAAGTGCTAGTGGTCCAGCATATGTATTTTTATTTATTTCGTCTTTAATTGATGCTGGAGTTTATTTAGGACTTCAAAGAGATTTATCTAGAAAATTAGTTCTTCAGACGGTATTGGGAAGTTGTAAAATGTTAATTGATTCTGACGACCATCCATCTGATTTGGTAGATCGTGTAGCATCACCTGGTGGAACTACTATTGAAGGGTTGTTGGCATTTGAACAGGGTGGAGGAAGAGCTACTATAATGGAAACAGTAATAGCTGCTTATCAAAAATCATTAGAATTAGGTAAACGGAATTGAATTTTATAGCTAACTTTATTTATTTACTATCAACAGTATTAACATTTGCAATTTTTGGTAGAGTTTTAATGTCTTGGATATCGCCTAGAGGAAATGATTCAGTTAGTAATTTATTGTTTAATATTACTGAACCCATACTTGCTCCGGTAAGAAAATTACTTCCTAGAACAGGGATGTTTGATTTTTCCCCCATGATTGTATTGATAGTTTTACAATTAGTTATACCTAGATTATTGAAAATATTAATATAGCAATCTAATTAGATTGTAACGTCACTTCACCGGCAGTAATTTTTTTTCTTTTATTATCTGGCAATTCTATAATTAAGTCACCTTGCTTTGTGACTTCAATTGCTTTACCTCTAATTAATACTCCATTTGAATTTACTTCTATGTTTTTCCCAATTGTTTCAATTTTTGAAGACCATTCTTCTACAATAGATTCTTGGTTTTTTATTTTAAAATAAAAATTATTAAAAGTATTTAAAAATGAGATTAAAAAATTTGTACGATCCGTTATTTTTTCTGTTTCGTTATATATGCTTGTAGCTATGTTAGAGATTTCTAGATGGTTATTTGGGTTGAAATTAATGTTTATGCCTATTCCTAATATAGCGTAAATTAGTTTAGTTGAATCTGCTTGGCTTTCAATTAATATACCCGATATTTTTTTGTTGTTAAGTTTTACGTCATTTGGCCACTTAATAGTTGTGTTTAGGTTTGTATAATTTTTAATAACTTCGCATACACTTAAGGTTGCAGCCATATTGATATATGCTAATTGCTCTATTGATGGTCTTAATAAAATAGATAATGAAATATTTTGACCTGGGACTGATATCCAATTTCGGCTAAACCTACCACGTCCTTTCGTTTGCTGTTCTGCTATTACTACTAACCCTTCTGATTCATTGCTTTCAGCAAGTAATTTTGCTTTGTTCATTGTTGATGTGAGAGTATCGTAATATAATATATTTCTTCCAACTATTTTGTTTGAAAGATTATTTTTTAATAAATTAATATTAAGAGGTTTATAAGTCATTGTTAAAAAATATTTATTTTTATATTGATATTAATGTATGTAGAATAAATAATCTACTTTTATTGTATTAATTTATCATTTACGTTGAGGTTTTTATATATGACAAATTTTCATATATTAACAATATTTAGAAATATTTTTTCTGATTATTTTTTTGAAGGAGTGATTGGTAAAGCACAAAATAAAGGACTGATAAATATTCATACTTATGATTTGCGTAATTATGCTGAAGATAAACATAAAAGCGTAGATGATTATATTTTTGGTGGAGGGAGTATGATTTTTAAACCAGAGCCTATATTTAATGCTGTTGAAGATTTATTAAAAAATAATATTCCAGATAATAGTAAAAAATGTATTATTCTTTTAAGTCCACAGGGCCAACAACTTAATCATAATTTAGCTCAAAAAATAGCGGAATTTGAAGATATAGTTATGATATGCGGAAGATATGAGGGAGTGGATGAAAGAGTTAGAGAAAACTTAGTAACTCATGAAATTAGTATAGGAGATTATGTGTTAACAGGAGGAGAATTGCCATCTATGGTATTAATTGACGTTGTTTCAAGATTGATACCTGGAGTTGTTGGCTCTAAAGATTCAGTTGATGAAGATTCTTTTGCGAAGGGTCTTATCGAGCATCCGCAATATACAAGACCATCAGTTTTTAGAGATTGGAAGGTCCCTGAAGTATTACTTTCTGGCAACCACAAAGAAATACTTAAATGGAGGAGACAAGAATCATTAAGAAAGACTTTTTATAGGAGACCTGATCTGTTAGATTCTATAAAACTTTCTGAAGAAGATATTTTATTTATAGATAAACTAAAATCAGAAAAGGAATATTAAATACTAAGTATTTGGTGGTAAGATTTGTTTATATGTAAAATTAATCATATTATAAATTTGAGGGAATAATTATGAATTTAAAAGATTTTTTATCTATAATCGATATTTCTAGCGAAAAGATTTACGAATTAGTTGATAAAACCAACAAAATGAAGTCGGGCTGGATGCCTAATACTCTCAATAATAAAATTTTGGCTTTGTTATTTGAAAAACCTTCTTTAAGAACTCGTGTTAGTTTTGAAGTTGGAATCTCTCAAATGGGAGGTAAATGTATATATTTATCTAAAGATGATGTTGGTTTAGGTACAAGAGAGCCTGAAAGTGATATTGCAAAAGTTCTTGATAGATGGGTAGATGGGATAATTGCAAGAGTCTTCTCACACAATAGTTTGAAATTGCTTGCAAATAATACATCTCTTCCAGTAATAAATGCTTTGTCAGATTTTGAACATCCTTGTCAAGCTTTAGGTGACCTAGCAACTATTAACCAACATAAAGGCTCCCTTAATGGGCTTGAAGTTGTATTTATAGGAGATGGAAATAATGTTGCTTCAAGTTTAGCTCTAGTTTGTTCTTCTGTTGGAATTAATTTTACTTTATCATCTCCTAAAGGCTATGAATTGCCAGCAATAATTTTGAATGAAGCAAAGCATCGTGCTCAAGTTTCTGGGTCAGAGGTTAAATGGATTTTAAATCCAAATGACGCAGTAACTAATGCTGATGTTGTATATACAGATGTTTGGGTCAGTATGGGACAAGAAAAAATAAGAGATGAGAGGGTAAAAGATTTTAAAGGTTATACTGTAACTGAAAATTTACTTGATATTGCTAAATCCTCTGTTATCTTTATGCATGATATGCCAGCTCATAGAGGTGAAGAGATAGATGGAAGTGTTTTGGATAGCTCTAGGTCTGTAGCTTTTGATCAGGCCGAGAACAGATTATTTGCTCAAAAGGCAATCATGCATACATTATTTAGTGCATAAACGAGATTTTTATGGATCAATCTAATTTAAACCCTTGTGTAGCCATAATAGGTAGACCCAATGTAGGTAAGTCAACTTTATTTAATTTGCTAGTAGGAATTAGATCATCAATTGTTTCTGATGTATATGGAACTACAAGAGATAGAGTAAATTTAAATACTAGTTGGGGGAATCGAATATTTACATTAGTTGATACAGGTGGGTTAGATGTTGATGTGGAGAATAGTTTGTGGCTGAAAGTTAAGAATCAAATTTATTCTGCAATTGATGAAGCAGATGTTTTAGTTATGGTAGTTGATGCATCTATTGGAATAACATCCTCAGATAGATATGTAGCAGATGTTGTTAGAAAATCTGGTAAACCTTTAGTGTTAGCAGCTAATAAGTCTGATAATGAATTAAGGGAAATGTCAGCATCTGAATTTTTTGAATTGGGACTAACTAATCCTATTCCAATTAGTGCTTATCATAATATAGGTATTGATGATTTAATGTCACAATTACTAAATTTATTACCTACGCATGAGGAATATGATGATTTTGATGTAGATTTAAAATTTTCATTGATTGGACGTGCAAATGTTGGGAAATCTATGTTGATGAATTCAATACTCAATGAAGACCGCTCAATTGTTCATGGTACACCTGGGACTACCAGAGATTCTTTGGATTCTAAATTTATTTACCAAGATAGAGATATATTATTAATTGATACAGCAGGTATTAGAAGGAGTGGAAAAATAGAATCAGGAGTTGAAAAATATAGTGTTCTTAGAACATTACAATCTATTGATAGATCAGATGTATGTGCACTAGTTATGGATGCAACTGAATTAGCTACTTCTCAAGATACTCATGTAGCTAGCCACATATTAAATGCATTTAAAGGCGTAGTACTTGTTGTAAATAAATGGGATTTAGCATCTGAATTATCGATGAAAGAAGATGATATTAAAGCTAAGATCATGAATAAATTTAAATTTTTAAATTTTGCTCCTATTTGTTTTACTTCAGGTTTAAATGGGGAAGGTTTAGATGAGTTAATCAAAAATGTAATAAAAGTTAATACTGAGTGGAGCAAAAGAGTACCACGATACGATTTGCGACGTATTATAACAACTGCAATTGGAAATAATCCTCCATCAAATTCGGGTAAACGTCTATTAAAAATACATAGTGTGTCTCAGGACAAGGTAGCTCCTCCAAGTTTTACTTTTTATGTTAATAATCCAGATTTAGTTCATTTTTCTTACAAGAGATACCTTGAGAATTGTTTAAGAGATGCTTATAGTTTCTTAGGTAGCCCAATAAGAATGAGGTTTAAGAAGTTAGGTAAAAAATGATTTTGGAATTACTTGTATTAATATTAGCTTATATTCTTGGTTCAATTCCATTCGGAGTTGTTTTAGGCAAAATAGTAAAAAGTATTGATGTTCGTGAACTTGGAAGTGGAAGTATGGGGATGACAAATGTTATTAGAACTGTAGGGATATATACAGGAATAGCAGTTTTAATTTTAGATATGTTGAAATCAATCTTAGCTATTTATTTAGCTATTTTAATAGTAGATTCAAGTTTGATTGTATCCTTATCAGGAGTTTTAGCAATAACTGGCCATATTTGGCCTGTATTTTCTAAATTTAGAGGAGGAAAAGGTACTGCTTGTGGATGGGCCGGATTATTATTTTTATCTCCGATATCAGGACTTATTGCAAGTATAGTTGGGTTATTTTTGATAGCTATAACGAGGTATGTGTCATTGGGCTCTATTACTGCGTCAGTAGTTGGAAGTATATTTTTAGTAATATTGTGTCTTACTGGAAATGCCCCTCTTCCCTATATGTGGTTTGGAGTTCTTGGGACTATTTTAATTGCTTTTCGACATAAAGATAATATTTTACGTTTAATTAAAGGTCAAGAACGTAAACTAGGTCAAAAGATATAGAGTATTAGAGTTAAGGTTTAAGTATTTTGATTAATGTTGCAATTGTGGGAGTTACTAGTTGGGGAATTACTTTAGCAGATTTACTCGTGAAAAATGGTTTAAATGTAACTATTTGTGCAAGAAATAAAGAAGATGTAGAAGACTTTACTAACAAGAGATTAAAAATCTTTTCAAGTAATAATTTAAAGAAATTTCAAGAAATTAATATTACTACGGAATACTACGAAAATTTAAAAAATGCTGATATGGTATTAATATCAGTTCCATCAAAATCATTTCGTAATAATATTCAAAATATTAAGCAATATTTATCTGGTTCAGCTTTATTAATAAGTGCAACGAAAGGTTTAGAAATAAACACCTCAATGCGTATGAGTCAAATATTGTATGACGAGCTTCAAAGTAATCAATATAGAGGCATATCTGTACTTTCTGGTCCAAATTTAGCTGCGGAGATAATTCAAGAAATTCCTTCTTCCACTGTAATTGCTTCAGATAACAAGAGAATTACTTTAGAAGTAAGAAAATTTTTCAGTTCTAAGTTTTTTCATGTTTATACTAGTTCTGATGTTATTGGTGTGGAATTTGGTGGAGCTTTAAAAAATATTATTGCGATTGGAGTCGGTATTTGTTATGGGTTGAAGTATGGGAATAATACAGTTGCTACTTTTATTACTAGCGGTTTTAATGAAATGATTAAATTAGGTTTAGCATGTGGTGCATTAGAAAAAACATTTTTAGGTTTTTCTGGATTAGGTGATTTAATTACAACTTGTTCAAGTAATTTAAGTCGTAATCGTTATGTAGGGGAACAATTAGCAATTGGTAAAAGTATCTTTGATATTAAAAAATCTATGAGTAATGTAGCAGAAGGTGTGGATACTATTTTTGCAGCTCAAAATTTATCAGAATTGCATAATCTAGATTTGCCTATAATTAATGGGATTTATAATATCGTGTTTAATTATGAGTCTCCTGATTATGTAATAAAAAATTTAACAAATCCGATATAATTAATTTATATTTCGTCAAATTTAATTAAAATCGCAGTAATCAATATTATAGTGGCTGTTTCTGCTCTTAATATTCTATTTCCTAGAGATATTGGTTTAATACTATTTGCTTTAGATAATTCTATTTCTTCTTTTGTAAAACCTCCTTCTGGACCAGTAAACAACCCTATTTCCATATTTATATTCGATTGAGGTATTTGCTTTAATTTAGAGTTTTTATTACCAGTTAGGGCAATAAATTTACTCATATTTTTATTTGGATAAGTAATAGCTTTTGTAAAGTCTAAAGGTTTATTTAATTCGGGGATTATTCCTCTTTGGCATTGTTCTGACGCTTCAGTTATGATCTTTTTCCAGCGTGGATATTTTTTTGTTAAAATCTGGTCGTCATTCCACCTTTTTATAGATCTATCACAAAATATAGGTACAAAATTAGTTACCCCTAATTCAGTTCCTTTTTGTAATATAAATTCAAATTTGTCAGATTTTAGGATAGGTTGATACAAAGTAATTTTAATTGTTGGTTCAGATGAATTTTTTTGTTTCTCAATTATAAACCCAATTAGATTATCTTTTTTTATTTCTTTTAATTCTGTTATATATTCCCAGCCTGAGTTATCAAAAAGTGTAATTTTATCTCCTACTGAAAGTCTAAGAACATTAATTAATTGATGTCTTAGATTTTCAGGGATTATAACTTGTTTTGTTTTTTTGATAATTGATTTTATAAAGAATCTATGCATTATCGACTTTTTCAGCAATCATAGTTACCCAGCCCTCTAAAGGATTATTGCTCAATATATTGAATTTCAAAAATTTTAATTCTTTTTGTATTTCATTTTCGTTTTCTTCTAATATACCAGATATAATGATTTTACTATTTACAGGAATGTGATTTCTGATATGAGAAGCCAATTCTTTAAATATTTTTGAAGATATATTAATTACGAATATGTCAAAAGATTTTAAATCTAGACTCAAATCAGTGATTGTTCCTTTGAGGAATTGTGAATTATTTGAAGTTGAATTTAAAATTGAATTTTGTTTAGAAACTTTTATTGCATTTGGGTCAATATCAATTCCTACTACTCTTTTTGCACCTAATTTAATTGAAGCAATAGAAAGTATTCCGGACCCACATCCAATGTCAACAACTTTCATTCCAGTCTTTATATTTGATTCTAATAATTGCAGGCACATATTGGTGGTAGGATGATAACCTGTGCCAAATGCGATATCAGGGTCTAGTTTAATTACTATTTCTTTTTCTTTTGGAGTATATTTTTGCCATGTGGGAGATATAACTAGGTTCTTTCCTATATTTATATTAGAGAATTGAGTTTTCCAATAATTTTTCCAGTCTTTATTACCTATTTTGCGTATTTTTAAAACACCAACTGGAGAAATATATCTTATAAGTCTTGTAGCTATATCAATTTGAGTACATATGCTATCAGATTTTTGGTTTTCTTCAATATAAGTTTTAATAGTTACAGAATAATTATTAGGTTTTGTTTCACCTTCATCTGGATGGTATTCGATGTTTTCTATTATTGCTATATCAGTATTAGCATAACGAAGAAAAATTTGAGATATTGGTTCTACAAATTCATTTGGGGTATCTATACTTAATTCTATCCAATCCATTAATATTATTTCCTAAAAGTAGAATTAAACTAATCTTCTTTATTTATTGAATCCTTTATTTTGCTGAACCAGCTCTTGGCATCATTATTTAATTCGTTATCAGGGTCTTCTAAAGTATTGGATAATTCTTTGAGAATATTTTCTTGAGAACTTGTTAAATTATCAGGAGTACGTACTACTATAGATACTATATGATCTCCTCTTTTATTAGAGTTTAGGTGTACAATCCCCTTCCCTTTTAATCGAAAATTTCTTCCATTTTGAGTACCTTTAGGTATGGTTAGTTCAATTTCTCCTTCTAAAGTTTGAACTCTAATTTTATCACCTAAGGCTGCTTGTGAAATATTTATGTTTCTAATTGAATGAATATCATATTTTTTTCTATTAAAATATTCGTGAGGAGTAACTGTAACATGTACAAATAGATCCCCTGGAGGTCCTTGATCGATACTAGCTTCACCTTCATTAGTTAATCTAATTTGTGTGTCAGTTTCAATCCCAGCTGGGATTGAAACTGACAATTTTCTTTTTTTTCTTAGTCTTCCATTACCTGAACATTCTGTACAAGGTGTTTTTATTATTTTACCTCTACCTTTACAACTTCCACAGTTTCCTACTTGAACAAACTGTCCAAATACACTTTGTTGTGATCTTCGAACTTGTCCAGACCCATTACAAGAAATGCATGTAGGTGTATCGCTACCAGGTTCGCTTTTATTTCCTTTACAATGGGAACATTTTTCTATTCTTTGAATTTGTATTTCAGATTCTGTACCAAATACTGATTCTTCAAAGTCAATTTTTATAGATGTTTGTAAATCTGATCCTTGATGAACTCTTTGTTTATTACTACTAGTACCAAACCCTCCGCCAAAGAAAGCATCAAAAATGTCACCTACTCCGCCAAAATTTTCAAAACCCTCAAATCCTTTTCCAGACCTAGTTCCACTTACAGCATCATGCCCGTATTGGTCATACAATTGTCTTTTTTCATTATCAGAAAGAATTTGGTAAGCTTCGTTAATTTCTTTGAATTTTGCTTCAGCTTCACTTGTTTTATTGCGATCAGGGTGATATTTAAGAGCTAATTTTCTAAAAGCTTTTTTTATTTCTTCTTCTGAAGAATTTTTAGATATCTCTAATATATCGTAATAGTCTCTTTTACTTGTAGTCATATATAATCTGATTTTTTGTTATTAATTTAATTTTTAGTATATTTAAAACAATTATATTAACTTATTTAAATACTAACAAGTATTTAAATAATGGAGCGGGCGATGGGATTCGAACCCACGGCCTCGTCCTTGGCAAGGACACGCTCTACCACTGAGCTACGCCCGCAAAATAATAATATAAGTATGCCGAGGGGCAGAATCGAACTGCCGACACCAGCATTTTCAGTGCTGTGCTCTACCGACTGAGCTACCTCGGCTAAAACCCTTAAGAGGATATTTTAACATATTTATAATATTATAAATATTAATCTATGATAAAATACTGTTAGTTTATCTGATTAGAATATTTTAAGGAGAATACATATTGAATTATGATGTTGTAGTATTGGGTGCAGGCCCTGGCGGTTATGTGGCTGCTATTAGAGCATCTCAGCTAGGTTTAAAGACTGCAATTTTGGAAAAGGAAGCAGTTGGAGGTTTATGCCTAAACTGGGGATGCATACCAAGTAAATCTCTTTTAAGAAATGCACAAGTATTAAGTTTAGTTAAAAATGCTAGTGAGTTTGGTATTGAATTCGACAATTTAAATTATGATTTTGGAGAAGCAATTAAGCGTAGTAGAGATGTGGTAGATAAACTTACTAATGGAATAGCTTTACTTTTGAAAAAAAACAAGATTGATAATATTAAAGGTACAGGTGTAATCGAAAATGCAGAGACTATAAAAGTTCTAGAAACTGGTGAATTATTATCTGCAAAAAATATAATTGTTTCAACAGGAGCTAAACAGAGGCAATTACCTGGAATAAATATTGATCATAATATTGTAATGACTAGTAGAGATGCCTTGGAATCCCCTCTAGTACCAGAAAGAATTGTTATAGTTGGAGGAGGTGCTACTGGTGTTGAATTTGCACACATATATAATACATATGGAGCACAAGTAAAAATAATTGAATTGATGCCAAGAATTATACCTTCTGAAGATTTAGACATAAGTAAGAATTTAGAAAGAACATTTAAGAGTAAAGGTATAGATATAGTTACAGGTTGTAAGGTAAATGATATTAAAGTTGATAATAATATTGCAACTTTGTCTCTTACAAAAGATGGTGTTGATTCAATAGTTGAGTGTGATCGTGTTCTTGTTTCTGTTGGAATGCAAGGTAATATAAGTGATATTGGTATTGAATCTGTAGATTTGAATATTGATAGAGATTTTATTTTGGTTGATGAAAATATGAGAACAAATATATCAAATATCTATGCTATTGGGGATGTAACTGGAAAAATGCTTTTAGCTCATGTTGCTTCTGCGCAAGCAATTATTGCTGTTGAAACAATTGCAGGCTTAGAGCCTTCTCTTATTGATTATAATGATATGCCTAGAGCAATTTACTGTGAACCTCAAGTTGCTAGTTTTGGTATTACTGAAGAGGATGCTGTTGCAAAGGGACTTAATATAAAAATTGGTAAATTCCCCTTTTCTGCTAGTGGTAAAGCATTAGCATTAGCAGAACATAAAGGGGTGTGTAAGTTAATAGTTGACAATGATACAGATGAACTTTTGGGAGCACATATGATAGGTGCAGAAGTTACTGAATTATTAGGAGAAATTGGTATATTAAAAGCCTTAGAAGGAACTGCAGTTGAATTAGGGGCTTTAGTTCACCCTCACCCTACTATATCAGAAGTAATTAAAGAGGCTTCTTTAAGTATTTTTGATGAAGCAATTCATATCTAGTTTAGGTTTATATAATGGATTTAAATAATCAAGATTTATTAAATATATTAAGACAAATGATTGTTATACGTAAGTTTGAACAATCTACAGAACGTCAATATAAACGAGGAAATATTGCTGGGTTTTTACATATTTATAGTGGTCAAGAAGCTATAGCGGTAGGAGCTATAGGGGCTTTAAAAGAAAATGATTATATAGTTACGCATTATAGGGATCATGGTCATGCTTTAGCTAGAGGTATAGACCCTAATTTAATTATGGCAGAGTTATACGGTAAAGTTGATGGAACTAACGGTGGAAGAGGAGGGTCAATGCATATAATGGATAGTTCTAAAAATTTTATGGGAGGATACGCTATTGTTGCAGGGCAATTACCGATTGCAATTGGTTTGGCTATGGCTTCAAAATTTAAGAAAAAAAATGATGTGATAATGTGTTTCTTTGGAGATGGAGCAGTAAATGAAGGGGAATTCCATGAATGTATGAACTTGGCTTCTTTGTGGAAACTTCCAGTTCTATTTATTTTAGAAAATAATTTATATGGTATGGGGAGTAGTATTTATGATACACATGCTTGCGGAAAAGATGTGTATTTATCAATTGAGGACCCTTATAAAATTCCAGCCGCGCAAGTTGATGGGATGGATTTTTTTGCAATTAGGGAAATTGTAGAACAAGCTATAAACAAAATAAGGAATGGTGACGGTCCATTTTTTATTGAAGCAATGACTTATAGATTTAGAGGCCATTCGATAGCGGATCCTAGTAAATATAGAGATACTCAAGAAGTAGAATCATGGGTTGATAAAGATCCGATTATTTTTTTAAAGAAATTCTTAGCAGATAAAGATCTTGATGAAGAGATTTCAAAAATTGAAAATGAAGCAGATGAAATAGTAGTAAAAGCTGAAAATTTTGCTGAAAATAGTAAATTTCCCTCTTTAGATAGTAGGTTTGATCATGTTGTTAACAATTAGAGAAGCTATTTCTCTTGGATTAAGAGAAGCATTAAATAATAATGATAATTGTTTTATTATGGGAGAAGATATAGCTGAATATGGCGGAGCATATTCAATAACAAAAGGGTTTTTAGAAGAATTTGGGAAAGAGCGTATTATTGATACACCAATATCTGAATCAGCTATTATTGGTGCTGGTTGCGGAGCAGCTATGGCAGGAATGAAGCCAATATTGGAAATTATGAGCATAAATTTTACCTTATTAGCAATGGATCAAATAGTAAACAATATTGCAAAATTAAACTATCTTTCTAACGGTCAAATGAATGTTCCTATTATTATAAGAACTGTAACTGGAGGAGGAGGCCAATTATCATCTACTCATTCTCAAAGTTTAGAGCATTGGTATGCGTCTGTTCCCGGTCTAACAGTGGTAAATCCCAGTAATGCCTATGATGCATTAGGTTTATTACGTACATCAATCAAGTCTGATGATCCAATATTATTTATAGAACACGGGATGATTTATAGGAATACATATGAAGTACCTGAGGAATATTATGATGTACCATTTGGTAAAGCTAGTACATTAGAACTTGGAGATGATATAACCATTATAAGTTATTCAAAAATGGTATGTGTATCTCTAGAAATTTCAGATATTTTAAAAAAAGAATATAATGTTTCTTGTGATGTTATTGACTTAAGAACACTAAGACCTTTAGACTCAGAATCAATAATTAATTCTGCTAAAAAAACCGGTAAAGTAGTGATAATTGAAGAGGCTCATAAAACTGGAGGATTTTCAGGAGAGCTGACATCTATTATTCAAGAGGAATGTTTTGATTATATGGATAGTCCTATTATAAGAATTTGTTCTGAAGATATTCCTATACCTTATTCAAAAAACTTAGAAGATTCAATAATTCCAAATGCTAAATATGCGTTAACTGAAATTATTAAAAAACTTAATTTGAAAAAAATTTAAGATATAAAAAATTTTACATTTATTATGTAAGGAAGTGTAATATGGCAACTAAGATGAATATGCCTCAGCTTGGATATGATATGTCTCAAGGAACAGTAATTAGATGGTTAAAAGAAGAATCATCATCCGTCAAAGTAGGTGAACCTATTGTTGAAATTGAAACAGATAAGGCTGTTGTTGAAGTAGAAGCTGAACAAAATGGGATATTAAGAAAAATTTTAGTTTTTGAAGGAGTTTCTGTTCCTGTAGGTAATCCGATTGCTATAATTGGTACAGAAGAGGAAGATATAACTGAGTTTGATACTTTGCAAACTAAAGATGTTTCAGAAATTAAAGTTGATGATGAAGTTATTGAAATAAAAGATTCTGAAATTCCAGATAATAACGATGTTTCTGAAACTGATTCTAGTTTACTCTTAGAGGATAATAATCTTAAAGAAGATCTTGTTGTAAGAGCTTCTCCTGTTGCGCGACGTATTGCTAAAGAAAAAGGAATTGATTTAACAAAGGTTAAAGGAACTGGTCCATCAGGCAGAATAGTAAAAGAGGATATATTAAATTTTTCAAATATTGAAAGTTCAGATATTATTGAAAGCTCGTTTGTTAAAGATAATAATGATAAAAATATTCCTCTTTCAAAAATGAGGCAGCAAATTGCTAGGGTTACATCGATTAGTAAAAATGAAAAACCACATTTTTATGTATCGTGTGAAATTAATATGACCAAAGCTATAGAATTCAGATTGCAATTGAATAAGTCTTTGGAAAGCCAGGGGATTAAGGTTTCTATTAATGATTTAATAGTTAAAGCATCTGTTCAAGCATTGCTAGAATTCCCTAATTTCAATGCATATTTAGATGGTGACAATATTAAAATTAATCAACAGATAAACATTGGTATAGCAATTGCCGAAGATCAAGGATTGACAGTTCCTGCAATAATGGATTGTGGAGAAAAATCTTTAGCTGATATTTCTATAGCGTCAAAAGATTTAATAGCAAGAGTTAAAAATGGCACATTAAATTCTTCTGAATATACTGGAGGTACTTTTGCAATTAGTAATCTAGGAATGTTTGATGTTTCCAGTTTTATAGCTATAATTCAACCTCCTCAGACAGCAGTAATTGCTGTTGGAACTGTTATGAGTAAGCCAATTGTAGTGGAAGATAAAATAGTGATTGCTCAAATTATGAATGCAACTTTATCAGCTGACCATAGAATAGTTGATGGAGCTGATGGAGCTAGATTTATTACTTCTGTTAAAGAGGCATTGGAGAATCCTATTGGATTTTTAATTTAAAATTGAAAAAATATTTGGAGAATAATTTTGAAGGCAGAACTCTTAACAACAATGGGTAGTGATTTAACTGTTGTAAATAGTGCTAGGGTTTCATTTGATAAACATGTTGATGAATTTCGTGACCAAGATGAAAAACTCCTGAAGTATTTGGCCTCCCATGGTCATTGGACTCCTTTTGCGCACCCTCAATTACAATTTAGGATTTCAGCACCTATTTTTGTTGCAAGGCAACTAGTTAAGCATCAGATAGGTTTAGTATGGAATGAAGTAAGCAGGAGATATGTTGATACAGTTCCAAGATTTTTTATTCCAGAAAAATGGAGAGAAAGACCAAAAAACAAAAAACAAGGGTCTGGAACAGAAGTTATAGATCTTACTAATGAAGAAGATGAAGCTATATTAAAATTACATAAAGATGCTCTTGATTTATATTCTAAACTACTTTTGAAAAATGTAGCGCCTGAACAAGCCCGGATGCTGTTGCCTCAATCTATGTATACGGAGTGGTATTGGACAGGTAGTTTATTTGCTTTTTCTAGAGTTTATGGATTGAGAACTACAGAGGATGCTCAAATGGAGACCAGAGAATTAGTTGAATCTATGGGAAGCCAAATTCATGCTCACTTTCCAATTAGTTGGAAATATTTGACATCTAGTTAATTTTTATTTTTAATTAAAATTAATGGAATTATTCCAATGACACATAATATAGAAGCTATTAAAAAAAACTCGTTGAATAACTTTAGACCAGATTCTGTAATTTGCAATTGAATATCAGATGTAAGGTTATTAGAATTTAAATTAGTTTGGCTAAATATTGGTAGAATATGAATATCATTTGTTAATTCTTTAAATCTAGATGTACCCCATGCACTTATCCATGACATAGTCAAAGTCATACCAATTAGCCTGCTGACAGTCAATATGCTTGCGGCAGTAGTTTTATAAGTTTCTTGAATAGATTCTAATCCTTTAGAATATATTGGAGATATCAACATTCCTAGACCAAACCCTGTAACAAATAAGTGAATAGTTAAGCTGGGATCAGATATTTCTAAAGTCCAATTACTCATTAGTAAAAATCCAATACTAGATATTATTAATCCAATTATTACAGTTATTTTATAGTTTGTTTTTTGGTATATTATCCCCCCTAATATTGCAGACACTGGAATAGCAATAGTCATTCTCATTAGATATAAACCTCCATCTAATGGGTTTAGTCCTAACACAGTATTTGCCATTAAAGGTACAGTAATCATACCAATCATAAGAGATGATCCAATTAAAAGATGAGATAAATTAACTGATATAAAATTATAAGTTTTAAATTGTGATTTTATGTTATTAAAATTTTTAGAATTTATTTGAATTATTAGAATTAATGTTGTGATTATAAAAATTGTGAAGTAAATATATGTATATATATCTATTGGATTCAATTTATTAAGTCCTAAAGTTATAGATACAAGAGAAATAATTAATATAAAGCCTGATATGAGATTAAATTTTTCACCGCTAGATTTTTTAGGATTTATAAATAGTATACAAGTTAATAATACAATTAGCCCTAGGGGAATATTTATCCAGAATACCCACTTCCAGTTTATATAATTAGATATGATTCCTCCCCATAATGGTCCTATTACTCCTCCAGCTTCTGCTGTGCCTCCAATTATACCTATAGGTACTGCAATTTTATTTTGTGGAAAATAATCCGATGTTATGCTTATACCTATCGGTATTAAAGCACCTGCTCCAATTGCTTGAAATATTCTTGATAATATTAATAATTCTATTGTTGGAGATAATGCAACTAAAATTGATCCGATTAAAAAAGTTATTATACACAGCATAAATATTCTGCGTTTACCATATATATCTGATATTCTTCCTATTACTGGAATTGCTGATATATATCCAATTAAATATCCTGTTATACTCCATGAGACTTTATTTAGTTCATTTGGAGCTATATTCATATCATTCATAATTTCAGGAATTATAGTTACTATTACTGTTTGGTCATCAGCTGCTATAAATACTCCTAAACAAATTGGTAAAAGTGAAATATAAGGATATTTTTTTATTTTATTCAACATAACTTATAGTTTATTGATTTGGTAAAGATATAGATATTATTTCATTAAATTTAGATAATTTAATAATTCTTTTTGTATTATTTTGTTCCATATTATTTATCTTGCCTATTAGTATAGCTTTAGAAAGCAAAAAATCTGATTTTCTGATAGTTAATAATACTTCTATATTAGCTTCTTCTACAGGCTCGGGTACTATTGATGCTAAAGATTTATTAGGCAATATTCCATTTATGACATATTTTTCAGTGGTATTTTCAGTGATTTGTGGTTTTGAGATATCATTAAGGATGTTTGATATTCCTTCACTAGGGTCAAAAAAATTTATTGGGTTTAAATTTTCAGGTATTTTTTCCCAGATTTCATTTAATGGATTTTTTAGATAGGTTGATTGATTAGTTACAATTACTCCTGACTTAATTGGTATTCCACTAATTAAGCCGCTAAATTCAATATTAAGTTCTTCCGAATTTATAATATAACCTTTGGCTGATATAAGAGATAAATTAGTTGAGATAAAAGTGAACCCATTTTCATGAGATAAGTCCAAATAAAAAGAATTTAGTTTTTCTATAGATTTGCTAGATTTATTTAAAATTTCTATTGGACTTATATATTTTTCTTCTTCATAAATATTTGTATTACTAGATGAATTGCAACTTAATAATATTATTATCAAATTTACAACAATATAAGTTATTATTAAGTTGCTTAGTTTTAAAATATTATTTTGGATCATTTCATTTCATGTTTGAATAAAATAAAAGAACCCTGAATAAAGTCATATGACTAAATCCAGGGTTCTTTTATTTTATAATCTTTAAAAACTAAGCTCTGTTTTTCCTTGAAACTCTAAGAGCTATAGTACCTATAGATAGAGATATTATTGCTAATAATAGAGTAATAGGCAACAAATTAGTTATTGGAATTCCCCCTGTTATAGGCAAACCACTGCCATCATAACGTAATACAGGGTTAATAGATGAAGGGGAAATACCACCGCTTGTTACTGAAGCTAATCTAAATGAAGCCATAAGCTGTGTATCTCTAATTGCTTGTTTAGCACCACCTTCACCGGCAACAGCTTCAATAGATGAGTTTTTATTACTATCAAATCCATCTCTAGCAGCTTCTAGGTTACTAATTAAAGTTCCAGCACCAGGCCCAACAAATATTTGTGCAATTACAAGCTCGTCTTCAGCTATTATATTAGTAATAGCTATATCTCTAGCTAGAGTAGCCCAATCTTCTGTATTTTTAGCATCTATTTTAACTAGTGTGGATGTTCCAGTTATATATGGATCTCCAGGTACTGCCTCCGATGCTGTAGTGGCAATTGATCTATCAGCAGCATAGTTTAGTATTCCATAGCCATCACCATTTACAGTTCCAGCTTTGTAATTGGCTCCAGAGGAACCTTCAATTATATTTATTACATCTTGAGCATGTCCTTGCATTTCAGCTAAGGTAGTAGCATTTTTTGCAGCATGAGCACTAGTAATAGCTAGGTCAAGCTGAGTAACTAGGTTACGAAATACTCCTGTTTCACCTGTCGGGCTCTTACCAGCTAAATGTCTTATATGAATCAATCCATCTGCTGGAACTTGATGCATGTATAAAACAGTGCCAGGGCTAGACGTATCATCATCTGGAACAGTTTCTGATGTAATTATTGCAGTTGCGAAATTTTGGAGTAAGTCTATTCCAGTATAACCAGTAGAAGCACTATTAAATGATAGGCTAGCACTTCCGTCTGCTGCAACTGAAATTACTCCAGTACTTAAGAAAGTTTTAGCATCATCAGACACTAGCCAACTTTCATAAGCTGTTCCTTCTGCAGGTATTGGTAGACTATGCAATGTATATCTAATTGCATCATTTGATGAAATATCATCATGTATTTCAGCATTCCCGATTCTTGTTTTTTGTTCCTCTTCCTCAGCTAGTATTACTGAAGTCGGGAAAACCATCAGTAAAACTATAGCTAAGAAAGCGGTTAACTTATACCTAAGCATGGTATCTAATTTTCCTCCCGCTTAAGAGTGAAAGATTTATACTAGAACTCAATCTAATCTGAACTCTATCACATATCTAGCAAAGATTACAGCCTTTACAAGGGCATATTATATAAATATTCAATTACTTTGTTATATATTACAAATAATAATATGAAAAATATAGACAAAAGGCTATACTTTTTTGTGTTATTATTTTTGCATAAATCATAACATATAAAGAAATATTTGTATATTCTTATCTTAATTTAGAATAAAATGAATTTAGGAATCGGAAAGATATTTTATTACCAACCAATGGCGACACCGTCTCTTCTAGGGTCAGCTCCTCCATAAAAAACATTGGTTTCTTTGTCTAGTTTTATTCCTTGTGCCCCACCTACTATAGGAGACCAATCATCTATTATTTCAACTGAGTGCCCTGATTTCATTAATTTTTTTATACAATCATCTTTAAATCTATTTTCCATTTGGACATGTTTGTTAGATAATACTTTAAACCTAGGTGATTCTATAGCTTCTTGGATATTCATGCCATAATTTAATATATTTGTAATGATTTGTGGAGTGGTTTGTAATATGCCCCAGCTTCCTGGAGTTCCAATGCTTAATATAAATTGATTGTCTTTAGCTACATGCACTGGAGCAACGACGAAATCAACTTTCTTATTAGGTCCAATTTTGTTGGGACTATTTTCAGAAATGTCAAACCAAGAAGCCATGTTGTTAAGGAATATTCCAGTTTCACCCATTGCTGCACCACATCCAAAACCACCGCCTAAGGTTTGAGTTATAGATACTACATTTCCTTCTTTATCTGCAATTGCAAAATGTGTAGTCATACCAGAAGAATAATTTTCAGGTGATCCAGGTAATAAAGAACCAATAGGTATATTGTTGGAAAAATGCTCACCACTCACTATTGATGGTTTATCATCAATTCTTTTTCTTTGAATTTTCGCATATTCTTTGGATAGTAAGCCGGATAAAGGGATTTTTACATAGTCTGGATCGCCTGCATATTTAATTCGATCTGTAGTTGCCAATTTAACTGATTCTATGTATTTATGAAGATTATTTATTTGTTGAGGAGAATCATTGAAATTCATTAAATTTTCGAGGATTTGTAAGGTTTCTAAAATTTGAAATCCACTTGAATTAGGTGGAGTAGTAAGTATTTTATATCCATGGTAGTCAATACTTATTGGGTCTTGCCATTCAGGGCTATATCTTGAGAAATCATCAAGTGTAAATATACCTCCTAATTTATTGTTTCCATCAACAATTTGTTTGGCTAATTCACCTTTATAGAAAATATCTTTTCCATGTCGAGATATCTTTCTAAATGATTCAGCTAGTTGAGGCATTTTTAAAATTGAACCTGGTTTAGGTATAGATTTATCACTATTTAATAAGATTGATGATGATGGAAATGGTGAAATTCTTTCTTTTGATTTTTGTATATATTGTGAATTTAAATAAGTTAAAGGAAATCCGTTATCCGCATAATTTATTGCTGAAGAAAATAAATTGTCAAGATCCATTGTTCCGTAAGATTCATTTAAAGTTAGCCATCCAGATAAATTTCCAGGGATTAATGAAGATAGAATGCCTAATGATTTATTTTCTGGTGTAAATTTTTCTAGGACTGCATTTTCAGGAGCGTTACCAGAAAAATTTAAGCACCTGAATCGGTTTTCTTTCTTTATGTACACTAATGCTAGCCCAATTCCTCCAATACCAGACATATAGGGTTCAACAACATTTAATGTTGAAGCTACAGCTACAGCTGCATCAAATGCATTTCCTCCTTGAGTAAGTATTTTAATACCAGCTGTTGATGCTAAAGGATGTGCAGAAGTAACCATTCCATTGCTTCCCATCGATACTGGACGGGTTGACAATTTATCGTGTGATGACATTTGATGCCCTCCTGTTTTAGTATTAATTAATAAATTAGTTATATTCCAGGATTTTGTCAATTTTAGAATTTGTTATTAATTGCTAATTCGATTTCACTAAGTACATCGAAAGAATTTTCGCTTTTTTTAGATGCAATTAAAATATCCAAAGAAGATTTAGATTTAATCTGTCCTAATGCCCATGCAGCATGTTGACGAATTAGAACTTCTTTTGATGTTAGAGCTTTAGCTAATGCAGGAACAGCTTTTGGGTCTTTAATATTACCTAGAGCAATACAAATATTTCTTTGTAATCCAACTCTTTTAGCTCTTTTAATTGCACTATTTTTAAAAATAATTCGAAATTCTTCTTCACTAATTTCTAATAATGAAATTAGGTATTCTAATGAATAATTATGAGTAGATATAAAATTATCTTCTCTTGTAGCTTCAGCGTCATCATTAACAGGGCATACTTCTTGGCAAATATCACATCCGAATATCCAGTTTTGAATATGAGGTCTAAGTTCTATAGGAATTGCACCTCTGTGTTCTATTGTAAGATAAGCTATACATTTCCTAGCATCAATTTTATATGGAGCAATTATCGCATTTGTAGGACATTTATCTATACATTTTATACAGTTACCACAATTTGTTTTCAGAGGTTTATCTGGTTTTAAATCTAGTGTAGTAAGTATTTGGCTTAAAAATACCCATGAACCAAATTTTTTAGTCAAGATATTTGTGTTTTTACCAAACCACCCAACTCCTGCTCTCTCAGCAACAGCCCTGTCATTCATTGGTCCATCATCAACAAAGATTCTTGTTTTAAAATTATTTCCAAAAATATCCGATAATTTGTCAACTAGTAAATTTAATTTATTTTTTATTACAAAGTGGTAATCCTTACCCCATGCATATTGTGCAACTTTCCCAATATATTTATTATTACTATCACTGTTTGGATCTTTAAAATAACTTATTCCGAGTGAAATAATAGATTTTGCATCATTAAGGAGCTTTTCAGGATGATTTGCTTTTTGAACTCTATCTATTGTATACCAATGCATTTCTCCCATATGTCCATTTTCAATTCTTTCTATTGATTCTTTTTCACCTCTTAAAAATGGTTTTGCTGTTGTAATGCCAATAATATCAAATCCTAGTTCATGAGCATATTTTTTTATAATTTTTTCTGGTGTTTTGGAGTTCATATTAGGTTATTAGCTATTTATAAATTGTTATTATTGAATTATAATAACACTGACTGTGTTAAATAGCATTTAAGATTGTCATATTTATATTTAATTTGTTGTAAGAGGTTTTAAATGGGTTTATCTGAACGCAAGAATATTCGTAGAGCTTATGGATTTGATGAAGTTGCTATTGTTCCTGGTTCTATAACTATTAATCCAGAGATTACCGATACATCTATTGATATAGCTGGTGTTAATTTAACAATTCCTATATTAGCATCTGCTATGGATGCTATAGTTTCCCCAAGTTTCTCAGTATTAATGAATAAATTTGGTGGATTAGGTGTGATGAATTTAGAAGGTGTTCAAACTAGATATGATGATCCTGAAGAAGTATTACAGAAAATATCTAATTCATCTCAATCTGATGTTACGGGTGTAATGCAAGATTTATATAAAGAACCAATTAAAGAAGAACTAGTTGCAAGAAGAGTTAATGATATTAAAAAACATGGTGGTTATTGTGCTGTATCAATTACTCCTGCTAACACAAAAAAATTATCTCCTATAGCTGTAGAAGCTGGTGCAGATATATTAGTAGTTCAATCTACTGTTACAACAACTAGGCATATATCGAATAGTATAAAAGGCCTTAGATTTCCAGAACTTTTAGACTTGATTAAAGTCCCTGTTTTAGTCGGGAACTGTGTAACATATGATGTCGCTCTTGAATTAATGGAAACTGGTATTCATGGTGTTTTAGTGGGAGTTGGCCCTGGTGCTGCATGTACAACCAGAGAAGTTACTGGTGTGGGTGTTCCTCAAGTTACAGCGACTATAGATTGTGCAGCGGCTAGAGATGAATATTTTAAGAGATCTAAAAGATATGTGCCTGTAATTACTGATGGAGGTATTAGAACTGGAGGAGATCTTTGTAAAACATTTGTAAGTGGAGCTGATGCGGTCATGCTAGGAACTCCTCTTGCACAATCAAAAGAAGCTCCTGGTAAGGGAAGTAATTGGGGTATGGCAACTCCTGATCCTGCATTACCTAGAGGTACCAGAGTAAATGTTGGAGTTAAGAGCTCTTTGGAGCAGATACTTTTTGGTCCGAGTTCTTTAACTGATGGTACTCAAAATCTTATTGGCGCTCTTAAAGCCTGTATGGGTATGGTGGGAGCGCAGAAAATCTCTGAATTACATGATGCTGAAATGGTTATTGCTCCATCTATAAAAACAGAAGGTAAATATTTTCAATTATCTTCTAGTTAATTCTTTTCTATTTGTACTATTCTTGTTAATTTATTTAAGTCTTTATAAAACTTTATATCGTATATATTTAAAGTTTTAGATAAAGATAAGATATGATCTTTTTGGTTAGGATCTATTTCAATTATCATGGAACCATGAGGGCTTAATTTATCATAATATTTTTGAATTATATATCTGATGAATTTTAATCCATCTTCTCCTCCATTGAGAGCTATTTCAGGTTCTTTTTGAACTTCTTTTTGAAGCATTGGTAGAGTTTTTGTTTTCAAATATGGAGGATTAGAAATTATCAATTCAAATAGTTCGTTTGTAGGTTCAAATATGCTTTGATTCACAAAATTTATTTTGTCTGATACAAAATGTTTTCGTGAATTTAACTTTGCAATATTTATGGAATCCTTTGAAATATCGATAGCTTTTATTTTTGTGTTTTCTATATTTTTTGCAATAGCAATCGAAATAGCTCCGCTACCAGTACCAAGGTCAGCTATTCTTAATAAATTATTTTTATTTTTAGCATATTTTATTGCTATATCAATTAGCATTTCTGTTTCAGGTCTTGGTATTAAAACTGATGCATTTACAATTAATTTTAATCCATAAAATTCTTTATGATTTGTTATATATGCTAAAGGTTTAAATTTCAACCTCTCGTTTATTAATATTTCTAATTGTTTTTTTTGACTGAATAATAATTGTTTCATTTTAGATATGTAAAATTCAGTTCTAGTAATACTTAGGACATATCTTATTAGTAATTCTGATTCAAGTTCAGGATTTTCTATACCAGATTTTTGTAATAAATTAGATGATATTTGGTGTGCTTTTGCGATATTCAAGATATTTGTTCTTGATTTTTTCTCATTTGCTCTAACTCTAATAATTTATCAATGAACTCTTGTATATCTCCATCTAAAATTTCGGTTAGATTATGTGTTGTGAGAGAGATTCTGTGATCAGTTACTCTATTTTGAGGAAAATTATAAGTTCTAACTCTTCCTGAACGATCTCCAGATCCAACTTGCGATTTTCTGTTTTTACTAATTTCATCTTGGTGTTTTTGAGTTTCAAGTGCCAATATTCTTGATCTTAGAACACCCATAGCTTTAGTTTTATTCTTGAATTGTGATCTTTCATCTTGGCAAATTGATACTATTCCTGTTGGCTTATGAGTTATTCGCACTGCCGTAGCAACCTTTTGAACATTTTGTCCTCCGTGACCACTAGCATGAAAAATGTCAATTTGAATATCATCATTTTTGATTTCTATATCAATTTCTGCTGCTTCTGGGAGAACTGCAACAGTACTAGCTGAAGTATGAATCCTGCCACTTGATTCGGTTAAAGGGACTCTTTGAACTCGGTGAATTCCACTTTCATGTTTAAGGTATCGAAATACTTCTTCTCCATTAATCTGAAAAACAACTTCTTTAACCCCTCCTACTCCAGTTTCATTTAAATTAATTATTTCTGTTTGCCAGCCTTTTCTTTGAGCATATCTGATATACATTCTGAATAAATTTGAAGCAAACAATCCTGCTTCTTCACCACCTGTCCCAGCTCTTATTTCCATAATTGCGTTTTTATTGTCATTTGGGTCTTTAGGTACCATTAAGTTAGATAGTTTATTATCTAATTTTAATTTATCTAATTTTAATTTTTTTAATTCATCTTGTATCATTATTGTTAATTCTTCTTCATTAGAGGAAGATTTAAGCATTGAATTTGTGTCAGTTATTTTATTTTCTAATTCTCTAACCATTCTTACTAAATCAACTTTTTCTTTAATACTGCTATGTTCTTTTAACAATTTTTGTATCTTAGAATAGTCTGCAGATATTTCTGGATCCTTTAATTGCGATTCAATTAAATCAAATCTATTTTCAATTTCTTCGATTCTTTTTTGCATTTATTCCTCTTAAAGGTCAATTAATTATTATTTAAGTATTTTTATTATCTCATCAGATATATTAGGGATTATATTTTGTACTCCAGATGTTAGGTTTTTTATTATTAGAGTATTTTTTTGTATTTCTTCATCTCCTATAATAATTACGTGCGTTGAATTTATTGAAGATGCATATTTTAACTGTCTGCGTAAATTTTTTGATGAAGGCCCAACTATAGTAGTTATTCCATTTTTTCTTAAAATAGATGATATATGCATAGAAATATGTCTAGATTCTACTCCAATACTCGCTATAACCACTTTATTTTTATTATTTTTGGGGATAGATACTTTTTGATTTTTTAATTCTAATATAACTCTTTCAATTCCTATGCCAAATCCAATTCCGGGAGTCTCTGGTCCGCCTAATTCTTGAATTAATCCGTCATATCTCCCTCCTCCAGCTATTGCTATTGGTGAACTATTTGATTTTGAAGATATCTCGAAAACGGTTCTTGTATAATAGTCAAAACCTCTAACTAAGCGGCTGTTAATTTTATATGGTAATTTAATATCTTTTAAATATAAAAGTAGAAGTTGCCAATGGGCCTTACATTCATTGCATAAATAATCCAAATTGTTAGGAGCTTTTGAAATTATTTCTTGACAGTCTGAATTTTTACAGTCTAATAATCTCAGGGTGTTGTTGTTTAAACGTCTAGTGCAGTCTTTACATAAGTTATTAGATTGTGAATTATAGTATTCTTTTAAATCTGTAATGTATTTGGGGCGACATTTTTTATCTCCAATACTATTAATTTCTAAGTTTAACATTGATAGACCTACACTTTGTAAAAATCTCCAAGCATACTCAATAATCTCACAATCAATATATGGATCGGATTCACCAATATTTTCTGCTCCAAACTGGTGGTGCTGTCTATATCTTCCAGATTGTGGTCTTTCATATCTGAAATTTGGTAATACATAATATAATCTAGTAGGTTGGGTTGAGTTTTGCATGCCATGTTGAAGGTACGCGCGGCATATGGGTGCAGTTCCTTCTGGTCTTAGGGTTAATAAATTGTCTCCTCTATCTTTAAAAGTATAAGTTTCTTTTTCAACTATATCTGTAAGCTCACCAATTCCTCTCACAAATAAATTGGCATCTTCAATTATGGGAGTATCAATGCGTTCATAAGCAAATTCTAAAGAAATTTTTTCTATATTTTTATTTAATATTCGCCAATACATCTGATTTTCTGGTAAAATATCTGATGTGCCCCTAGGAGATTTATACAATTAATCATTCCTTTTAGTAGTAGTTAAATTAATATTTAGCTTTAAATTGTTATTTTATACAATTTAATTTAAGGATACTATATAAATTAAATAAAATATTGTTGGGTTTTGTTATGGACTCTATTCAATTATTGATTGATAAAGCTGAAAAATACCTTATAGAAGATCAAGTTTCTGTAATTCAAGAAGCTTATAAATTTGCATTAGAATCACATAAAGGGCAATCTAGACTTTCAGGTGAACCTTATATAAATCATCCAATTGAAACAGCTAATTTTTTGGCTGATTTAAAGTTAGACCACCAAGTCTTAGCAGCAGCTTTATTACATGATGTTATGGAAGATTGTAATGTTGCTTTTGATAAGTTGTCTCAATTATTTGGTGAAGACATTGCAAAATTAGTGGATGGAGTTACTAAGCTTACTAGATCAGAACTTACTCCCGAAATGAAAAAAGTTCAATCAAATGTAAATAATGAATTAAGTGATGAAGATATTCTTCAAGCAGAAAATTTACGTAAACTGATCAGCTCTATAGCTGTTGATGTTAGAATAATATTAATAAAGCTATCTGATAGACTGCATAATATGAATACTCTTAACTCTTTGCCATATGATAGGCAACTATATATTGCAAGAGAAACTTTAGATATATATGCTCCTCTTGCTCATAGATTAGGTATATGGGAATTAAAGTGGAGATTAGAAGATCTATCATTTCAATATTTAAATCCAAAAGAATATCAAAATATTTCTCTATTATTAAAAACTAAACGAAGTGAAAGAGAAAAATATATTGAAAATATAATTGATATTTTACAACCAGAATTAGATAGTTTTAAAATTAAATCTCAAATTTCAGGTAGGCCAAAAAATATTTATAGTATATATAAAAAAATTCAGTCTTATTTAGACCAGAATAAGAAAATTGAAGAAATTTATGATTTTTTTGCGTTAAGAATATTAGTAACAAATATTGATGAATGTTATTCAGCTTTAGGTTTGGTTCATAAATTATGGAGGCCTATTCCAGGGCAATTTGATGATTATATTGCTAATCCAAAAGATAATTTATATCAATCTCTTCATACAACTGTATTATGTGAAGGAGCTCATCCTGTAGAAGTACAAATTAGAACCAAAGATATGCATTCTACGTCAGAATATGGTGTAGCTGCTCATTGGCTTTATAAATCTGATTCTGATTTAGAAGATGATAAGTTTGATAGTAAAATAACATGGCTAAGGCAGATTTTTGAATGGCAAAAAGATGTTGTGGGGGCTCAAGAATTTGTTGAATCTTTTAAGTCTGATGTTTTTAAAAACCAAGTTTTTGTTTATACTCCTAAATCAGATCTTAAAGAATTGCCAGCAGGTTCCACTCCTCTTGATTTTGCGTATAGGATACATACTGATATAGGCCATAGATGTGTTGGAGCCAAAGTCAATGATAAATTAGTACCTTTATCTTATCAATTAAAAAATGGAGATAGGGTTGAAATAATTACAAGCAAGACTGTTAGAGGACCAAGCTTAGATTGGCTAAATAATGATTTAGGTTTTTTACAAACAACTTCAGCTAAAACAAGAGTTAAACAATGGTTTAACCGTCAGGAACATAAAAATAATCTACAGAATGGAAAATATTTAATCGAAGAACGGATTAAGCATTTTAATAATTCAATTGAAATTTCAGATATAGTTAAATTAATGAATTTTGATAATGAGTCAGAATTTTTAAATCTACTTGGGAGTGGGAAATTGCCTGTTTCTGAAGTTATAGAAGAATTAGCTAAAACAAATAAAATTTCATCAGAAAAAGGTAAATTAGTGCAAAATTCATATAGAGAAAGAGTTGTTAATAGATCTGTTACTGGTAGTGGTGATTTAAAAACAGTGATTGCTCTTTGCTGTAGCCCTTCCCCTGAAACTGAAATAGTTGGATTTTTAAATAGAGATCAAGGGGTATCCGTTCATAGAAGGAATTGCAAAGAGATTATTGATTATGATTTAGATAATCAGATAGAGGTTGACTGGAATAACGTTACTCATGATTATAACAGCCAAACTTATCCTTCTAGGATAAAAATAGATGCATATGATAGAGTCGGTTTATTGAGAGATATTACAGTTCAAGTAGCTAAAGAGAGATTAAACATAGCATCTTGTATTCAAGAAGAGTACAATGATATAAGTATAATATATTTAACTGTATATATTAACAGTATAGAAAACCTTGATCATTTATGTTCAAGTTTAGATAATGTTAAAGGTGTAATATCTGTTTCTAGAACAGTAGATTAATAATTACTATTTAGGAGGTATTTAATATTGTCAAGTGCAAAATCAGCTAGAGTTTCAGAGAGAAAGCGTAAAAAAAATGCTCCATTGAGAACTCGTGCAAAAAGTTTAATTACAAAGTCAAATAGATTGATTGATGAAAATGATATTGAAAATGCTGAAATAACAGTCAGTAATGCAGTTATTGCTTTAGATAAAGCTGCTCAAAAAGGTGCAATTCATAAAAATAATGCTGCAAGAAGAAAGTCTAGAGTAGTAAATAAGTTGAACAAAGTTAAGGCTGAATCACAAAAATAATTGACAACTATAAATAGGCAGAATAAAATTTATTATTTAATAATCAAGTGAGAAAAATATGTTGAGGATAAGGTTACGGAGAGTTGGATCTAAGCATCAGCCTAGTTATAGGATTGTGGTTGCTGATTCTCGTGCTGCTAGAGATGGAAAATTTGTTGATCAAATAGGTCATTATAACCCTAGACAGGATCCGCCATTGATAAATATGGATAATGATAAAGCTTTAATGTGGTTAAAAAAGGGAGCTTCCCCTAGCTTAGCTGTAGAAAGAATGTTGAAATCTAGAGGCGTGATTGAGGGTTCAGAAGAAAATGAAAGAACTAATTGAGTATATAGCTACTTCAGTAGTTGCTAATCCTGATGAAGTTAAAGTAACCGAAACCATTGAATCAGATGATAGAATTGTAATAAGCCTAGAAGTTCATCCAGAAGATAAAGGAAGAGTGATAGGAAGACAAGGTCAGTTTGCTAGAGCAATGAGGTCAATTTTAAAAGTTTTAGCTATAAAACAAAATGTTAGAGTAACGTTAGAAATAATATAGTATTATATTTATTAGATAAATTGTGTTAAATTCAAATACTTTATTTAATTCAGAACCCATACCTGAAGTCTTAGTAGGGAAAATATTACGTCCTTGGGGCATTAAGGGTTGTATAAAAGTTTTAAGCTTATCTGATAATGAGAAAAGATTTTCTCCTGGCAATAATATATATATAGAGCAAAAAAAATATACAATTACTAGTGTTAAGAGATCTAAAGAAAACTTTTTAATTACTTTAGATTCAATTAAAAATGTTAACCAAGCAGATTCTTTAAGAGATAAATTAATTAAAGTTCATATAGAAGATATATCTCCATTAGAACCTGGAAATTATTATCACTTCCAGTTGTTAGGGTTGCATGTTTTTACAGAAGAATATAAATATTTAGGTGATGTAATAGATATTATAAATACTGGTGCAAATGATATTTATATTATATCTTTAGATAATTCAAAAGAAATTCTTTTACCTGCAATTCGTGATGTTGTAATTAAGGTTGATTTAAACAAAAAACATATCATTGTTAAAATTCCAAGAGGTTTATAAATGACAAAAGATAAAAAAGTTGTGATATTAAGTGCTAAACGTACACCAATTGGAAAATTCTTAGGAGCATTTGGTTCACTTTCAGCACCTCATTTGGCCTCTTTTGCAATAAAATCTGCAATTAAAGAATCTTTAATAAACAAATCTGAGCTTGATTATGCAATTATGGGTAATGTATTAAGTGCAGGTGTTGGTCAGGCACCAGCTAGGCAAGCATTGATATATTCAGGAGTTTCTTCATCTATTTCAGCTATTACAGTGAATAAGGTTTGCGCCTCTGGTTTAATGTCAGTTATTTTAGGTTCTCAAATGATTAAATCTGGAGATGTTAATGTTGTTTTATCTGGTGGAATGGAAAATATGAGTAGAGCACCTCATATAATGAATGATAGTAGGACCGATGGAAAACTTGGTAATAAAATTCTAGAAGATTCAATGATCAAAGATGGGCTTTGGTGTGTTTTTAACGACTTGTCTATGGGTGTTTTAGCTGAAAAAACTGCAGATAAATTTGGAGTTACTAGAATTGATCAAGACAATTATGCAGTAACAAGTCATCAAAGAGCTATATCTGCGATAAATTCAGGTATGTTTAGCTCTGAAATTGCTCCTGTTATTATAGAAAATAAAAAAGGTAAAAAAGAATTTATTTACGATGAAGGACCAAGAGATGATACTACATTGGAAGTATTAGAGAATTTAAAATCTCCTTTTTCAAAAAATGGAGTTGCTACAGCAGGTAATTCTTCACAGATTTCAGATGGAGCCGCTGCAGTAATATTGTCTGATAGTGATTATGCTACTTCCAAAGGGCTTAATCCTATAGCTATAATCGATAATTATGCAATAGTTGCAAATGATCCAGCTGAACTTTTTGAAGCTCCAGCTATAGCTGTAGAAAAAGTTTTAGTTAAAAGTAATACTAAAATTGAAGAAATTGATTTATTTGAAGTTAACGAAGCATTTGCAGGCCAAATTTTGTCAAATGCTAAATATTTGAATTTGGATTGGTCTAAAGTTAATGTGAATGGAGGTGCAATTGCACTTGGACATCCTCTTGGAGCTACGGGTACTAGAATTTTAGTTACATTAATTCATGCTTTAAAAAATAAGGATCTTAAGACTGGTATAGCAGTATTATGTCATGGTGGAGGTGGAGCTGTTGCAATAAAAGTCAGTTTATTATAATTAAGTTAGTTTTAAGATACTTAAAAGTGTACCCTAATCAAGCTTGACTTATTAATATATATAGCTGTTACATAGTTTATAGCTTTTAATTAAATTAAATCTATGAAATTATTTAAATTGAAGAGTTTAAATATGATATACGAAATTTTCAAAAAGATTTATAGTAAATATAGGAAGAATATTGTTTATTTTTTACCTATATTTATATTTATTTTTTACGGCTGCAGTTCTGCAGATGCTGCAAACAAAATATATTTTAATTCTGATCGTGATGGCGATTTTAATATTTATTCTATTGACTCAACAGGTGAAAATGAAGCTAAGTTAACCCAATCTCAAGAAGATGATGTGTCACCTATTATATCTCCTGACCGCGACAAAATAGCATTTGTGTCAGGTTCTGGTAAAGATAAATCTATAAATGTAATGAAAAATGATGGTACTATTAGGTCGGTAATATCTAATGCAACTACTGGTTTTACTAGTTCTACATCTTCTCCTTTATGGGCCCCCAATGGTAAGAATATAGCATATTTATCAAAACAACCTGATCGAGATCAAATTAACATTGTTCAAGTCGATGGTGGGGGGACAATAAGATTAACGACATTGAATGGTCGTGAAATTGGAGATTGGTCTAGACAAAATAACACTATTTTATTTTCTGTTATTGAAAAAGAGTCTATTGGAATATATACGAGAAATCCAGATGGAGTTAATCAATTTAGATTAACAGAAACTGCTGATTACAATGCAAAATGGTCACCTAGTGCAGATACTATAATATTTCTTTCTATGCGTGATGGGAACTCTGAAATTTATTCAATGACATCTACAGGAAAAAGTCAAAGAAATTTAACAAATTCTGAATTTAATGAACATTCTATTTCATGGTCTCCTGATGGTAAAAATATAATGTTTGTATCTGATAAAGATGGCAATCCTGAAATTTATATAATGGATTCAACTGGTGGAAACATTGTACGTTTGACAAATAATGATGTTAGAGATGACCAACCAGTCTGGAGCCCTGATGGAAAACAAATAGCATTTGTATCTTACCTTGATGGTGATGCTGAGATATTTGTTATGAAGTCAGATGGATCAGATCAAAGGAGAATAACAAATAATGATTTTCATGATTCAGATCCAGCTTGGTAATTATAATTAAGCAGTAATTTTTTAAAACTAATAAATAGTAAATTTTTCAATTTAATTTTAGTTTTTGTGAGTAATTAAATATGACTATTATTTCTAATAAATCAGACACAAATAAATATTCAAGAATTGTTATTAAAGCTGGTACAAGTTTATTAACAAATGGATTACAAGGTTTAGATGTAAATTTTATGAATAAGTTTGTTGACCAGATATCTTATTTACATCAAAATGGAATTGAAGTTGTATTAATTAGCTCTGGTGCAGTTGGAGCAGGTCGTATTAAGCTTAGGGGCTCTAGTAATATAAAGCATTTATCATTTAGGCAAATGCTTGCTTCTATAGGGCAACCACATTTAATGTATGCCTATGAAGAATTATTTAATAAAAAGAATATTATTGTAGCTCAAGCTTTACTTTCTAAGAATGATTTTAGTAATAGGCTTGGTTATTTGAATATTCGTAACACTTTATTCAGTTTAATTAATAACAAAGTTATACCTATAATTAATGAGAATGATGTTGTTTCAGTTGATGAATTACAAGGGCAAAATTTTGGTGATAATGATAATTTATCTGCAATGGTTGCAAATCTAATTGATGCAGATCTTTTAATTATTTTAAGTGATATAAAAGGTATGTTTACAAAAGATCCTAATCTTTACAATGATGCAGAATTAATTAGAGAAGTAAATAATATTGATGAGAAAATATACTCTATGGGTGGAGCTTCCTCTAATGATTTCGCCCGTGGAGGTATGGCTACTAAGATTGAGGCAGCTAAATTAGCTACTTCTACTGGAATTAGCACTATTATAGCTAATGGTTTAGAAGATGAAGTTTTAATTAAATTACTTAATCACCAGCCTGTTGGAACTATGTTTAAAGCAAGTAATAATAAATTGGAAAGCAGAAAAAGATGGATGTTAAGTGGATTATTATCTAATACAAGTATTGTTATAGATGATGGTGCTATTAATGCCATAATAAAAAATACAGGGAGTTTACTGCCTGCAGGGGTTGTTGAAATTAATGGGGAATTTGATAGAGGGGCAATTATATCGATTGTGTCTAACAAAAGTAAAAGAATAGGGGTAGGTATTACTAATTATTCTTCTCAAGATTTAGAGAAGATTAAAGGGATTAGGTCTGACAAGATATTTGATATACTTGAATATAGGTATGGAGATGAAGTTGTTCATAGAAACAATATGGTTTTGTTGTGAAACTTAGGAGAAAATTTTTTGAAATATTCTAACGAATTACTTTTACTAGGAAAAGAGGCAAAAGAAGCTGCTAAAGTGTTAGCAAGCTTAGACTCTGAAGATAGAAATAGATCTTTATATAAAATAGCTGAAAATTTAATGGTAAATAAAGAACAGATTTTAATTGCTAACAAAAAAGATTGTGAAGAAGCTATAAGTAATAGACTGGATGATTCTTTAATTGACAGAATATATTTAGATGATAAAAGATTAAGTGATATTTCTAAGGATGTAATAACTATTGCTGAGCTTCCAGATCCTCTTGATGAAATTTTTGATATAAAATCTTTACCAAACGGCCTGAGAATTGAAAAAAGGAGAGTACCATTAGGTGTAATAGGTGCGATATATGAAAATCGTCCAAATGTTACAGTAGATTTTTCAGCCTTATGTATTAAATCAGGTAATTCTGTTATTTTGAGGGGAGGCAAGGAAGGTATTTTAACTAATATAGCTTTATCAGGTTTAATTAGGGATTCATTAGTAGATACTGGTGTAAACAAAAATATAATTCAAATAGTTAAATCTACAAATAGAGATTTAGTTAATCAAATGTTAAATATGAAAGATTATATTGATTTAATAATACCTAGAGGAGGATCAAAATTAGTTAATATGGTTGCTAATGAATCTAGAATTCCTGCTATTACAGGAGGTATAGGAGTTTGTCATGTTTATGTAGATGAATATGCTGATATTGATATGGCAATTTCAATTGTTAACAATGCAAAAGTAAATAGACCATCAGTATGTAATGCAATGGATACATTACTTATAAATAAAAAGATATATCAAGAATTATTACCTAAAATAGCAAATGTTCTGTTTGAATCTGGTGTGGAAATTAGGTGTGATGAAAGAGCGTTTAATATTTTAAAAGGGCATAATTCAAATTTAGTTGTTAAAGCAAATGAAGATGATTGGGGTATGGAATTTTTATCTTTAATAGCTTCAGTCAAAATTGTTGATTCAATTCAAGATGCATTAAAGCATATTGAGGAATTTGGATCTGGGCATACAGAAGCTATTATTACAAATAATTCCTACTCTAGTGATAAATTTCTTAATGAAGTAGATGCTAGTGCAGTAATGGTTAATGCTTCAACTAGATTTAATGATGGTGGACAATTCGGACTCGGGGCTGAAGTTGCAATTAGTACAAATAAAATACATGCACGTGGGCCTATGGGCCTTAGAGAATTAACTTCTTATAAATGGATAGTTATAGGTGATGGGCAAATTAGAGCATAGAATAACTTTGTCCTCCATCTATTACCACACATGAACCTGTGATTAATCCTATACGATCAGATGAAAGGTATGCTATCAAATCTCCAACAGGTTCAGGCCATCCAAATTTACCCATTGGAAGGTTATTAGATATAAATTCATCAACTACAGATTTAGGATTTTCATTTTGAAATCTTTCCCAACTGCCTTCAGGGTGAGCTATAGATCCAGGTGCGATACTATTAACTAATACTCCATGTTTTGCTAATGATAACCCTGCATGTTTTGTAGTAGCTATAAGTGCAGCTTTTGCAGCCATGTATGATATATTTCCACCATATTCTCTACCCCATATAGAAGCTATATTAATAATTCTCCCCCATTGATTATCTATCATATTTGGTGTTACAAGTTTCATCATTTCAAATGATCCAAATAAATTTAACGAAAAAGTTTCTTGGAAACCATTAAGTGAGGTTTCTGTAAAATCTCCTTTAGATTTAGATCCACCTACATTATTAACTAAAATATCTATTTGACCTAATTTATTTGTTATATCTTTATGAAGTTTTTCTAAATTTTTTATATTTGAAATGTCTGCTATAAATCCTTCAACTTGTACTCCTAATGTTTTCAAATCATCAATAGTTGAATCTATACTAGATTGTGTTCTACCGCAAATACCTATATTTACACCTTCTTTTGCAAGTGATATTGCAGCAGCTTTACCAAGTCCTCTACTGCCTCCAGTTACAAATGCAACTTTATTTTTTATTCCTAGGTCCATAAGTAATATATTCTCCTTTAAATACTTTGTTAATTATTTTGAGGCTATATGTTAAATAAACACTTGTCAATCTATAAATTAATTCTGTAAATTTTTGTGTTAGAGTTTATATATTATATTCATATTCTTTAATAAGGAGTTTTTTAATGAATAAACCTAAAGTGTTAATTACAGGAGCAAGTGGTCTTATAGGTGGAATTACTTTCGGAAACCTCTCACATAAATATGAATTTACTGCTCTTAATAGAAGTTATGTTTCTGAAATTCCAACTTTACAGGCGGACATTACTGATTTGGATTCTATAATGCCAGCTTTTGAAAATATTGATATTGTTCTTCACATGTCAAATTACACTAAAGATGTAATTAATTGGGATGAGCATTTTAATGTAGGTATTTTAGGAACTAGAAATGTATATGAAGCTTCTAGGTTAAATGGAGTTAAGCGAGTTGTTCTAGGTAGCACGGGTGACACTATGACGGGTTATGAAATGGAATATCCATATGGAGAGTTAGCTGCAGGAGAATATGACAAAGTTAAAGGTCCTTGGGAAATGATTACAGAGGAGCATCCTACTAGGCCTAAAAGTATATACGGTGCATGTAAAGTTTTTTGTGAGGCTTTAGGACATTTTTATTCAGATCGTTATGATATTTCAGTTTTATGTATTCGTTTAGGAGGAGTTTTAGCTGAAGATAAACCTAATTTGCGTCGGCAATACCCAGGATTTCTATCTCAACAAGATTGTTTGCAAATGATTGACCTTTGCTTAAGTGCACCAGAAAGTATTAGATTTGATGTTTTTCATGCTAGTTCAAACAATAAATATGCTTGGAGAGATACAAGTCGGGCTAAGGATATTCTTGGATGGAATCCAATAGGAAGCTCTGACAATCATTTAATAGATGATAAAGGAGGTTGGCACCAAGTTCTAGAAGGCGATCAAAAATTGAATAGAATCCCTGGAATGAAAAAAGAAATCATATAAAAAATGAAATTCACAAAAGAATTCTTTAAAAATCCTAGGCAAATAGGTTCTTTATTTTCTTCCTCAAAAAATTTATCTAGGTTAATTACTGATAGTGCAGATTTAACTACTAAATCTGTAATTGTAGAGTTAGGACCAGGAACTGGAATATTTACTAATGAAATTATAAATAAAAAATCTGATAATTCATTATTTTTTGCAATAGAACTTAATAAGGTGTTATTTAACCAAACTAAAAATACTAACCCTAATGTGATTGTTTATAATGATTCTGCAAGTGAAATAAACAAATATTTGTCAAAACATGGAACTCGGCATTCTGACTGTATTATATCAGCTTTACCTTGGGCTGCTTTTGATAATGATCTACAAGATGAATTATTAAATGAATTATATATAGCTTTAAAGCCGGGAGGGCTTTTTTTAACTATCGCACTTTTACCAGGTATAATATTTCCATCTGGTATCAGGTTTAAAAAAAAATTAATTCGCCGTTTTCAAAAAGTTTCTAAAAGTAGAATTGTCTGGAGGAATTTACCTCCAGCTTTTGTTTATATATGTAGTAAATAGATATTTGAATAATTGATATTTAGTGTTTAAAATAAATTTATATTCATAACCAAGGAGGTAATAAATGCCATATTATTTAACACAATGCTCATATACATCTGAAGCTTGGGCTAATCAAGTAAAAAACCCAGAAAACCGCTTTGAAAAACTTAGTCCGATGTTAGATAAATTTGGAGTAAAAATTATTCAAGCTTTTTTTGCTTTAGGCGAATATGACTTAGTATTAATTATGGAAGCACCAGATAATAACACTATGGCTTCTCTTTTAATGGCAATATCTGGAGCAGGTGCAGTCACTAACCTTAAAACAACAGCTTTAATTTCAGCAGAAGATGGAATTGATGCATTAAGAAATGCTAGTAATGTAAATTATTCTCCTCCCCAAGGCTAATATCTATAATTATGTTAGCTAATAATTCAAAGAGGAATAATCTGATATTTTTTGATGGATATTGTAATTTATGTAATTATACGGTTGATTTTATTTTACGAAGAGATAAATTCAAAACTTTTAGCTTTGCATCATTGCAATCTAATATAGCTTCAAAGCTTTTATCTGAATATGGATATGCTTTAGATAAAATTAAAAACTTGGATAATGTTGTATATTTAAGAAATGGTGTGTTAAAAACAAAATCTGATGCAGTTTTATCAATATTGTTTGATTTGAAAGGGATATATAAAATTAGTTATGTATTTTATATATTTCCTAAGTTTTTAAGAGATTTTTTTTATGACTATATCGCAAGACATCGATACAAATGGTTTGGCAAAAGAAATATATGTAGACTTCCAACTTCAGAAGAATCTTCTAGGTTTGTTGAATGAAAAATGATTAGTAAAAAAAAATATTTGTTCCTATCTGCTAAATGGAATAATCTGTTATTTGCAAATTATTCTGTAGATTATAAATTATTAGAACCACTAGTTCCAAAAGACACTGAGCTTGATTATTGGAATGGGGAATGTTTTATCAGTGTTGTTGCTTTCCAATTTTTAGATTCTAAGCTGTTTGGAATTATGCCGGCTTTATCACAAAGAAATTTTGATGAAATTAATCTTCGGTTTTATGTAAGGCGTAAATCCCAAGAAAATTATTCTAGAAAAGGTGTTGTGTTTATTAAAGAGATTGTTCCAAGCAGATTAGTAGCATTTATTGCTAATAATCTCTTTGGAGAAAATTATGTTTCTAGAAATATGAGGCATGATATAGGGGATTCTTTAAATAATAACTTTGATATTTCATATAGCTTTAAAAATGATAGGTCTTGGAATAAATTTAGTGCAGAAATATCTCAAGACTATATTTTACCTAAACCAGGATGCATTGAAGAATATATAACTGAGCATTATTGGGGGTATGGTTCTGGTTCTAATAATTCAACTATTGAATATGAAGTTGAACATCCTCAGTGGATAGTTTATAAAGTGAAAAAATTTAATTTAGATTTTGATTTTGGGAATGTATATGGTGATAAATTTAGTTTTTTAACTAAGACAGAGCCCTCTTCAGTCTTTTTTTGTGTAGGTTCAGATGTAAATGTAAGATTTGGAAATAAAATTTAGTTATTATTAGCAACTTGCCACATATACCAAGATCCTATTGTTCTAAAAGGTATCCATTTTGAAGTTATTTCTTCTACATTAGCTTGTTTTGGCTTTACATTATTGAAATATACTATTCTGATACCTTTCATTAAACCTGAATCATTAGGAGCGAATATATCTAAATTTTTCAATCCTGACATCAGAAACATTTGAGCAGTCCAAATGCCTATTCCTTTGATTTTCGTAAGTTCATTTATTACATCTGATTTAGGTTTTTCTTTGAATTCTGTAAGAAACGTTGGATTGTCATTTATTATAGATGAAATATTTTTTATAGTATTTGACTTTATTTGAGATAGCCCACACGATTTCATATCTACTACATTAGCTTTAGCTATAGATTGATAATTAATTTCATTTGTATTTAAAAGTTTATACAATCTATTTTTGATAGAATTTGCAGACTTAGTTGATAATTGCTGTGAGACAATTGAATTTACTAATACTTCAAATAAATTTACGTTATTAGTATTTAAAATACTTGGTTTCCCGTATTTTTTTATTAATTTAGGCATCATATTATCATTTGTACACATATGATTTTTTATTTTTAGCCAAGAATTTGTCATAATTTATATTTCTATATATTTTTAATTTTTGTAAATTTGTTTAAATTAGCTTAATCTATATTATGCTATATTCAGTCTTTTTTAAATTAATATAAGATTGGAGTTTGTATGAAAAATATAATTAATATCCACCAAATACCTTGGAAGACTTCAGAATATAAAGATTCATATCTTGATGGTAAAATACATCAACATAAAGTTAAAGTAGCTGATTATGTGAAAAGAGAAAAAAATATTGAATCAGCAGAAAGCGAACTTCAACACGTTGGGGCATATGAGTATGCCCCTGGTGGATGGATATCTGAACATATACATTCTAATGCAGAACAATGGTATTACATTTTAGAAGGTAAGGCCGTTATGAAAGTAGCAAATGAAGAAAAAATTTCCAGTAAAGGTAGTTTGATTTTTATTCCAAGAAATACTGTTCATTCTTATAAAGTAATCGGAGATGAACCNCTTAAAATANTNAATGTTGCNACATTTTTTCCAGGTATAGATAGTATAACTACGATTATATAATAAATTAATATTGAATTCTGGTGTCACTATTAGAATTAGACGTTCCTCTATTCAATATATATAATATTAATTCCGATTCTACAGAATGATTAATAACCAGATAATATCGAAAATTGAATCTATGGTCAACAGGTTGATTGCTACTGATATTCATTTTAATAATTTTATACCAGTCTCCTCAATAAATATTTATTGTTATTTCAAAAACATTTCCCTGGGTACACTACCAAAAACTCTTGCTCCAGTGTCGGTTACTACTGATGTTTCACTGACACAAACACCAAATTCACCTAAATTCCTCAATGCAATAGGATGGTGAAAAACCATCCCTGGCTTCAAAACTGTATCAACTCCCAATTCAATTTTGCCTGTCCCATCAGCCCATGACGGAGGATAACCTAAACCTACTCCATATCCAAAATTCCCATGAGAAACTAAGCCATTCCCAGCCTCGTTAAGAGCTTCCCAACCAGCTCTTGCTACTTCATCACCAGTCAGACCTGGCTTAATAGTAGACAATACATTATCAAGAGCTTTAAAACATGCCTTCATTACATTGTAAACAGCCTTGCTTGGTTTACCAATCGAAACAGATCTCATTAATGGTGATGTATATCTTTGATAGCACCCTCCCATCTCCAACAAAACAGGGTCGGCATTTTTGATTTGATTTCTTTTGTACGTACTGTGCAAAATCCCTGATCTTTTTCCTGCAGTAACTATCACACAGTTAGACAGATAGTCACTGCCTGATTTTGCCATAGCATGGTAAGCAGATGCAGCTATTTCATTATCAGTGGCACCAACTGAAATTGCATTTATCGCAGCAAGCATACCCTGGTCAGTGAATGTCGCTGCTTTTTGTATAAATTCCAGTTCAAGATCAGATTTCAATAGTCTTACACCGTCTAATACGCTAGAAGCATCTATTATCAGAGCGTTGGGTAATTTTTCCTCAAGTTGTTTGTATGATGCTGCATTTACAGCCGGACTACGCATTTCAAGTCCAATTTTAGCACTTGCATAACCAGATTTTTTAATCAGGTCAGTAATATAGGATTCAAAACTTACATTTGGAGGAAAAGCGTGAATATTCCCAAACCATGTATGCAAGAGAGCGCTGCCAACCTCCGGAGCATGAACTAGCAGATATGGCTCGTCATCTTTCGGTAGAATGATAGTTTCGCCGTTATTCATACTAAATGTCTGAAACCCTGAGACGTACATTACGTTGGATGGATGCTGTATTAAAAGTACGTCTATGTTTCGTTGTTCCATTTCTTGACGAATTTTGTCTATTCTGGTCAAGTATTCTTCTAAAGGGAATGATAATTCTTGGGCAAGGCCTCCAAGCATTTCTTTACTTACAGGGCCACCACTGAGACTTGGATGAAGATCTACGTACATTAATTCCTCCATAATTACCGAATTGGTTTTTTTGTTGAAAGTATTCCTGTGACAATTAAAATAATTAAAGGNACCAATATNGGTNTTAATATATTAGTTAAGTTTTTATTTTCTGTCATAATAACCCTTAATATTCCTAATATAAATATAATAAGGCTACCTATAATAAAATATTTCAATTTATTTTCTTTGTTTGAAGAAATCCCAAGTACTGTAAAAATTACTATTATATTACTAAACCATAATAATATATCTAATACTTCAACTAAAATATTCATAAGATATCATTTTAATTTTTTTCTCAATTAGATGGTCTTCCAATTCAGGCCACCCGTTTTCTACCCAAGTCAAAGACCTGGCTCCTGATTTAGTAAATTGCAATATTCAATCCTCACTATCGAAAGAATTATATAGATTTAAATTAGTTTTAAGGATTTAAAAGTTTTTTAAACCCATCACTGATTTCATTAGTAACTGCTTCATCTCTAGACGGGAACCTTGAATACCCTGATTTTAATCCAACTGCTTCTAGCCCAGGTCTTACAAAAACACCTTCGCCTGATGTAGATTCAGCTATATTATTAATAAGTTTTGTATAAGGAATCATAAATTCATCATATAATTTTTGTGCATTTTGATAATTTTGTGATTGCATTAATTCCCAAACTTTCCATGGATGTTCTGGGTAGTAGTTAAGAACATGGCTTATAAACGCTTTACAACCCAATATGTGCCCAAAGATCGGTATGGGGCCATTATCTATTACTGCAACTTTAGGTGCAAATTTTTGGACTCCGTCCATAAAATTTTCTAAAGAAGGAGAAGCCCATTTCACAGCTATTGTATTAGGTATTTCTAACAATTTTTCAACTACATTTACTGGAAGGTCATATTTGGATCCGCTATACCAATGACTATATGCAGCAAATCCAACTTTGGTTTGTGAAGCTACTTTTTCTACCCATGAAATTACATCCTGCGGTCTTCCATCATAGTAATATGCTCCCGAGATCTGAACTGCATCAATACCTACTTCTTCGCAGAATTGTGATAATTCAATTGTTATACGTATATCAGTACTTTGCACGCTAGCAATAGTAGGAATTTTTCCTTTAGCAAGCTTTGCTATTGCTCCAATTACTTGTTTTCTTTCCTCAGTATTTAAGGATGTAAAATCTCCACCTGAACCTGCAATTAAAAGTATCGTATTCCCTTGTTTTGCTCCTTTATTAATTAACCATTTCACATTTGAAATAGTGGATTCTAGATCCAGGGAACCATCTTTACCAAATATAGTTGGTAAAGGTACAGTAACTCCTTGGAACCAGCTTTTTGCTTTTTCAGTAGTTAGCATTGGTTTTACTCCTAGATTNTATNGTATGNAGANATTTTTTAATTATNTATCTACNGGCCATCCAATNCTATGTAGAATTTGACGTAATTCTNTAATNTCTTCATTGGAATGAGGTANTGAAGGNGGTCTCATGTGTCCCATAGGCATATTCATAGCTTCCATTACTGCTTTTTTTANNCGAGCTTGTCCTCCAGATCGAATTACNAGNTTTGTATAGAAATCTCTAATAGGTTGAGCTGAATCCCATAAAGCNTGNCCTTCNTCAAANTTNCCATTTTCCATTAGGCTTAATACTTTNAAATCAAATTNNGGNTAGGCTGTAGCTTGTTCNTCAAGGAAACCTTGNCCTCCAAGTTTATAGCATTCACTGATATTAGATCCATTTTCTAATATGTTAAAATNNGGTGCTAATTGTTTCATTTCTTTATATTCAAANGAATTTGCNTNGCACCATTTAATTGCCATTACNTGTTCAAAATCAGCCATTTTTTTAAATGTTTCNGGCATNATTTCTCCATATTTATTCCATGGAGTTTGATANACCATAATTCCAATTTCAATTGNATTAGATAAAGCTTCAAANTANCTTAATATATCATCTTGGTTTGGNTCATTAAANAGAGGNGCNGATACTTGNAGCCCTGTAGCNCCTANATCTTGAGCAATNAATGCATCTGTAATTGATTTTTTTGTATCTGNAGANTGAATACATCCAATTACAGGNACTTTTNCTTCTGCTGCATTNATTACACTTTTTAATAATAAAGGCCATTCGTNNTGNGTNAGTTGAGGNCCTTCACCCATTAGAGAAACACATTTAATTACAGCTTTGGATTTTACAAGTCCTTCACTAATCCACCATTTAGTCATATCTGCCATTTTCCCATAATCTACTTCTAGATTATCGTTAAAAGGTGTAGGCGTAGCTACGATTATGCCGCGGATTAATTTTTTTAGTTCATCTCTGTTCATTTTTATTTATTCAATTGATTGTGTATATATAATATAAGTTAATATGAAAATTTTTCCATCCATATCTCTATTTTGAGAAAATAATATTTTATTTTGGCTCCGCAGGTAGGATTCGAACCTACGACCTGACGGTTAACAGCCGTCTGCTCTACCACTGAGCTACTGCGGATTAATTATTTACAATGTATTATACTAACATATTTATTATAATTTAGTTAAATACGTTTTGTTTAACTGAATCAATTAAATTTGAGAAGCTTGAATTATCAATTGAGTCATCGAAATTTGGTTTAATTGCAGTTATGGATATATTGTTTTCCTCTATAGCAAGAATGTCAGATTTAGCATCTGGTTTCGATGTGTTTTTTCTGTCAGGCTTTATCCAATAATGGGTTCTAATTCCTGATTTTTCTTCTTCAACATTTTGCATATAATTAGTATTACCTAATGAGGTTAGTTTGATTGATTTGATATCATTTTTTTGAACACAAGGTACATTCACATTTAGCAAGAATAGTTTTGAAGTATTATCATTAAATAAATTTTCAACTAGTTCTTCTATTATTTCTCCTGCAACATCATATCGTACTTCTTTTTTGTATGCAGCAGATATAGCAATTGATGGTATATTTCTAAGATATCCATGTATGGCTGCTCCTACAGTCCCTGATAGCATTACATCAAATCCTAAATTTGCGCCTAAGTTAATACCTGAAACAATTAGATCGGGAGAAGAATTCATCAATTTTTCACATGCGAGAATTACACAATCTGCAGGAGTACCTTCAACAGAATATACTTTTACTTTAGGGTCGTTGTGAGGTTTTTCATGTAGTCTTACTACATTTCTTAGAGTCATTGAAGTGCCCGTTCCACTTTGGTCTCTATCTGGTGCTACAACAGTTATATTAGCTAGTTTTTTCAAATGGTTTACTGATGTCCATAGACCTGGAGCATTTATTCCGTCATCGTTTGTTATAAGTATATTCAGGTTTCACCTCAATAAAGAAAATATATTTTTAGTATATCATTTTATTTTAATAATATATTATCAATTAATCTCGTTTCACCAAACCAAACTGCCAGAGATATTAATGTTGGTAGAGCTATTTTATCAAGTTCTTCTAGAGTGTTAGAGTTAGCAATACTTATATAATCAATTTTTGTTGGATAAGATTGCATAATTACTTTTTTCATTTCATCTTTAATATATTTTGTATTATCAATACCTTTTTCAAATAATTGTTTGCTTAGACAAAGTGATTTAAATAAACTTTCTGCTGCTTTTAAATGGATTTTATTTAAATTTTTATTTCTACTACTAATAGCTATTCCATTTTGGTCTCTAACTGTTGGATTGATAAAGATTTTAACACCTAGATTTAACTCATCATTTAATTTTTTTATAACCAAACATTGCTGAGCATCTTTTTGGCCGAAATATGCATGATCTGGTTTAATTATAGAAAATAATTTAGTAATTATTGTAGCTACCCCAGTAAAATGTGCTGGTCTAAATTTACCTTCTAAAACTTTGCTAATTTGTCCCACATCTACATTAGTGCTAAAGCCTAATGGATAAATTTCTCTAATTTCTGGAATAAATATAGCATCTACTTTTAAATTTTTTAGTTTTTCAATATCAGAATTTATATTGTTTGGATAATTTATGTATTCATCGTTGTTGGCAAATTGAATTGGGTTAACAAAGATGCTTACAATATTAAAGGAAGCCTTTTCTTGAGCTTTATGTATTAAAGACTCATGCCCTTTATGTATTGCACCCATTGTAGGTATTAATGCTATTTTTTTATCTGAGCATATTTTTTTAACTTCAGAAATATTTTTAATAATCTTCAATTTATACCATTTAAGTTTTTTATTAATGTTTTATTTGTTTTAATTCTTCATCTGTAATAAAGAAAGATTCTTTATTAGATGGAAACTCGCTTTTATTGACTTCATCTATATAATTCATAGTAGATTCTTGAATTAGTTTAGATAATTCAAGATATCTTTTAGCATGTTTAGGTTTGAAATCATCAAATAAGCCAACTAAATCATGAAAAACTTGGACTTGTCCATCACAATAAACACCAGAGCCTATTCCTATTGTAGGAATTGATAGCTTATCAGTAATTATTTTTGCTATTTGACTAGGTATAGATTCTAGAACTATTCCATAAGCACCAGAATCTTCTAAATAGGAAGCGTCATCAATAATTTTTTGAGCATTTTTTGCAGTTTTGCCTTGAATGCCGTACCCTCCTTGCTGATGAACAGATTGAGGTGTTAGTCCTATATGTCCCATTACTGGAATTCCTCTATTTATTAAATAATTTATAGTTGATGTGATTTCTTTTCCACCTTCAAGTTTAACAGATTGAGCTCCTGTTTCTTTTAATATTTTCCCAGCATTTTTTATTGCATCAGAATTATTTGTTTGATAACTAAGAAAAGGTAAATCTACAACAATGTGAGTTGTTTTTGTTGCTCTTACTACAGTTTTTGCATGGTAAATCATTTCATTCAGAGTGACAGGTATGGTTGATTCATAGCCTAAGATAACTTGTCCTAAGCTATCGCCGACTAATATTATTGGTATTTTAGATTTTTCTAATATTTGCGCAGTAGTATAATCATAAGCAGTTAGCATTGGTATTTTCAAACCTGCTTTTTTCATTTTCTGTAAATCTTTTATGCTGATTCTCATATTTACCTCATTTAATTAAGAAGATAGTTTTTTATATTCGAGAATGATTTGATGTATTTCATTGTGAGTTTCTATATTTATAGAGCCTTTTTCTATTGCTAATGGTAATGCACACAATGCGAGTTCACAGTACAAAGGTAATATTTTAGGATATTTATTATATAACTCATCTAAATGTTTTTTTATAGTGCCAATATCTCCTCTGGGATAAGGACCTGCAACTGCAGCAGGTATACCTAGTGTTGTCAGGTTTTTTGATACTTGTTGCATCATATGAGAAAGTGATTTAATACCTTCTTCTCGAGATAACCCAATGCTATCCCATATTTGTGCAGTAGTTGCAGCAAAGGATGTTAATAATCCTCCTAGCATAACACCAGATACATGATATAAAACTTTATCTTCAGGTTTTAAAAATATATGCGATCCTCCAAGATTAAAAGCTATATCTTTTAAATAATTTTTTATGTTTGGATCTCCTTCAATTGCAAATGTAGTTCCTGGAATACTTTCAATTCCTTTTTCTATTGATGCAAATGCTTGCAAAGGATGGAATGTTCCAACACTTGCTTTTTGCCTTGATGCATGTTCTAGAATATCTGTAGATGCTGCTCCGGAACAGTGTATTACAGCTTTATCAGGTTGCCATTTCAAACTAGATACTACAGTTTCGATAGCATCATCAGTAGTCGTTATAAATATCACTTCAGATCTGTCTAAAATTTCATTTAAAGATTTGTAAGCTTTAGAATTTGGAATCATTTTGGCTAATTTTTGAGCAGATTTATTTGATTTACTAGATAATGCTACGACAGGGTAGTTATTTTTATGAAGTGATAATGCTAAAGAACCACCTACTGATCCAGTACCAATAAAACCAATATTAGATTTAGAAGAAAACTTATGCATATTGGTGACTCAATAAATTTAATCTGTATAGATTAGTATTTGATGAATTAATTAATATGTAATCAAATATTATATTATATTTGGTTTTGTATTTTGAAATATTCATTTTTATTTGCTCACCATTCTGGTTTATTATTTAAGAATTGGCTGCGTAAAAAATATTATCAGAATATTTTTATATATTCAAATATAAAAATATTGAATTTTCCTTTTAAATATACTAGACTAATTCCAGTATGTATTTGATGGGGGAGCTGAAAGCTGAGAAGACATTTTGTCGACCCCTATACCTGATCTGGATAATGCCAGCGAAGGGATTTAAATATTGGTGTTTTTGAGAATATTAAATAATAAATTTTGTTATAACTTAATAGATTTTTGTAGTTTATATAATCTGAAAATTATTTTTGAGGCTAAACTATGAAAGTTGTATGTACTATTGCTGGATCAGACTCTGGTGGAGGTGCAGGTATTCAAGCTGATTTAAAAGCCATATCAGCAAATGGTGGCTTTGGGACATCAGTAATAACTGCTATAACTGCGCAAAACACAAAAAAAGTTGTTGAAGCTCAGCAAATTTCTATTAGGCTAATTAAATCTCAATTTGATGCAATTTTTAGTGACTTCAATATTTCAGCTATAAAAACTGGTATGCTTGCAAATGTTCCTGTAATAAACATTGTTGCTGAATTAATTAAAAGATATAAATGTAATAACTATGTATTAGATCCAGTTATGATTTCGAAATCGGGATATAATTTGCTTGAAAAAGAAGCTATAGATGCATTACAGAATGAACTTTTTCCTTTAGCTACATTAATTACTCCAAATATTTATGAGGCTCAAGTTTTAAGTAATATGGAAATTGTCACTTTGAAAGATGTTGAAATTGCTGGGAATATTTTATTAGAAAAAGGTGTCTCTGCAGTTTTAATAAAAGGTGGCCACTTATTAAGTGAAAAAGCGACAGATACTTTAATAATGCCAAATTATACGGAGTATTTTCCAAGTAAATGGATTGAAACAAAAAACACTCATGGAACTGGATGTACATATTCTGCAGCTATAGCTACTCATTTAGCCAAAGGAATGACTCTTATTGATGCAGTTGCTACTTCAAAAGAATATATTTCAGAAGCAATCAGTAACGGATTAGAACTAGGTAATGGGTCCGGACCAACTGACCATTTTTTCTATCTTAGGGGTAAAGAATATTATGATTGGAATAAAAAATTAAATATTAATAGTTAAATAATTATTTTAAAAAATATAAATAGTGAGAAGTATGAATTCAGAAATTCCTACTGAAGAAATTGTAATTATAGGAGCAGGCGTAATTGGTCTTTCAATTGCCTATGAACTGAGTAGGCAAGGTTTGTCAGTTACGGTTTTGGAAAAGGAAAAAGTAGGAGCTGGTGCTGTATGGGCCAGTGCTGGGATGTTAGCTCCAATATCTGAAGCAAAGTCTGAAGAATCTGAATTGGTCGATTTTGCTCTGTATAGCCATTCTATATACAGAGAATTTATAGAATCTATTGAGAAAATTTCGGGATTAAATTGTGGATTTAATGATACTGGAACTTTATTAATTGCTATGGGAAAAGATGATGAAGGTGAGTTAGAACACTTACATGAAGCTCAGAGATCAAAAGGACTTAGTTCAGCTTGGCTGAGTCAAAAAGAAATATTTGAGATAGAACCTAATCTAAGTGGCTGGGTAACTTCAGCCTTATTAGCTGAAAATGATTATCAGGTTAATTCTAGAGCTTTGTTAATTGCATTGGCTAAATCAATCATCAAACTTGGGGGGAATATTATAGAAGAAGCTGAAGTAAAAACTATAATTAAATTTGATGAAAAATTGAAATCTATAAAATATATATCTAGAGACCAAGAATTTTACCTGCAATCTAAGCAAGTAGTTATATGTTCAGGTGCTTGGACAAATAGTATTTCTAATTCATTATTTGAGGTAGATATTCGCCCAGTCAAAGGTCAGTCAATTCGCCTAAATGGACCTAATATGCTAAAACATGTTATTAGAACTTCTGATGTTTATTTAGTTAGTCGTTCAAATGGAGAACTAGTTGTTGGAGGTACTGTTGAAGAAAAAGGTTTTGATAATTCAATTCAAGCTGGATCAATTATGGATTTATTAAGAAATGCATGGAAAGTATTCCCTAATATATACGAATATGAATTTCGTGAGTCTACAATTGGATTTAGGCCTGCAGCTTTAAATAATTTGCCATTAATTAGTCAAACTAACTTAGATAATACTTTTGTTGCTACTGGTCATTTTAGACATGGAATCCTATTAGCTCCAGGTACTGCATGGGCTATATCTGAAATGTTAATTAAAGGTATAACTCCAGATATTGTTAAGCCTTTTGGGCTTGAAAAACATAAAGTATTTTAATTTGTTGAGGAAGTATGATTAAGGTTAAGGTTAATGGAGAGACAAAAGAAATTGAAGAAAATCAAAATCTTGACTGTCTATTAGGGTATTTAGGTTTTAATTCTAATCTAAAAGGTATGGCCATTGCATTAAATTGGGAAATTGTCCATCGTGAAAAATGGAGTTTAACTTACTTACAAGATGGAGATCTGATAGAGTTAGTTAAACCAGTTCAAGGAGGTTAATAGTTGGAGAATATTATTTCTGATAATTGGAGACTTGCTGATCTTTCTATGAAATCTAGGTTGATAGTAGGGACAGCTCGATTTCCAAGTGTTCAAACAATGCTAGATTCTCTAGAAGAATCAGAAACAGAAATGGTTACAGTTGCATTACGTAGAGTTTCAATAAATAAAGATGAGAATAATTTATATAATATTTTTTTAAAGAAAGGATATAAGATACTTCCTAATACTGCTGGATGTTTTACAGTCAAAGATGCTGTTTTGACTGCAGAGCTAGCTAGGGAATCATTGGGTACATCTTTGATAAAACTTGAAGTTATTGCTGATGAAAATACTTTATTTCCTGACGGAGAAAATTTATTAATCGCAGCTAAAGAATTAGTTAAAAAAGGATTTTCAGTTTTACCTTACACTAATGATGACCCGGTATTATCATTAAAATTAGAAGATATTGGCTGTGTTGCTGTAATGCCTTTAGGAGCACCTATAGGGTCTGGGCTTGGAATAAGGAATCCACATAATATAGAAATTATTCGATCCAGAGTTAAGGTTCCAGTAATAGTTGATGCTGGTGTCGGTACTGCATCAGATGCAGCTGTTGCATTGGAGTTAGGATGTGATGCTGTTCTTCTAAATAGTGCTATTTCACGTGCTCAAGACCCAATAAAAATGGCTTCAGCTATGAAGCACGCTGTTATTGCAGGGAGGAATGCATTTTTAGCTGGAAGAATACCTAAGAAATTCTATGCTGATCCAAGTAGTAGCTTTGAAGGTAGAATAGATAGTAAATCAAAATAATTATTTGTTAAAGTATAGAATTTAATTTTATTAATTTGGGAGTTTTGTTTTGGATACAGAAGATTCAGTTTCAGATTTAATGTGGAATGAATTTAAACCAATAGCTGAGAAATGCTTGAATCATCCATTTCTTCAAGGGATATCTAAAGGAGATTTAGATATTAATAAGTATATTAATTTTATTGGACAAGATGCATTTTTTTTAGATGTGTTTGCTAGAGTATACGCAATTGGTGTTTTTAGATCTACAGATATTTATACCAGAGATTTATTTCATGATTTGCAGTGTGGCGTATTTGAAGAACTTAAACTTCATCAAGAAGTATCTAAAAGATATAAAATTAATTTAAAATTAATCAAGCCATTTAAAGCAACAACTGCTTATACAGAATTTTTACTTTCTAATTCTATGATAGGATCGTTGGGTGATTTACTTTCAGCAATTACTCCATGTATGAAGTTGTATTTATTTTTAGGAAGAGAAATTTCAAAATCACAAAATCAAGAAAATCAATATTCAGATTGGATAGAAGCTTATTCTAGTAATGAATATATGGATTTAGTTAATTCAGTTGAAGGTTTATTGAATATTCATAGTGTCAACTTACTTAATGAAAAACATAAATATAAACGCGCAATGAATTTAGAATATGATTTTTTTGATCAAGTATGGGATTAAATACTGATTAATTTTACATGAGGTTGTTTTGATGTTTAGATTAATGTTAGTTACTGACAATGAATTAGTAGGTAAATCTAATTTATTATCAGTGATATCTAATGCTGTAAAAGGCGGCGTTGATGCTATTCAAATAAGAGAAAAAAATATGTGTTACAGGGAATTATTTGATTTAACTTATGAGGTTAAGCGCAAATTAGGGGATCAAGCTCGAATATTTATTAATGGTAATCCAGAAATAGCTAGAGACTTAGATGTTGGGTTGCATTTACCTTCGCAGCTTAAATTGAATGATAAATTTGATGATTTAATATGGGGTAGGTCCGTTCACTCTGTAAATGAAGTTGTTAAAGCTCATGAACAAGGTGCTTCATATGTAATACTGGGTACTATATTTAAGACAACATCAAAGCCTGATATAAAGGGTTGTGGAACAAATTTGATTAAACAAGTTCTTTCTAAATTGGGTTGCATGGACTTGATTGCTATTGGAGGCATAAGTCTTTTAAATGTAAAAGAAGTAATTGATGCTGGGGCTAATGGAGTTGCTGTCAGGCAGTCAATTTTAGAATCTGAAAACCCTGCAGAAACTAGTAAAAAATTTTTGGCAATAATTAACAGAAACGAGTAGAATATTAACTTAGTTTAGATTTTATTTAATTAATAATGATATGGAGGAATCTTTTGGCTATTTTTCTTACAGAAAGCGATGTTAAAAAAATAATAAATATGGATATCACACTGAAGTCTTTAGATGATGGATTATCTATATCAGATGATGGGCAGATGATAAATAGTCCTCGTTCGAGGTTATTATTGCCTAATGGTTTTTTAAATTTTATGTCAGCAGTCGTTCCTAGTATTAATATGATGGGACACAAATCATATGGTGTAGTTCGCGGACATATACCAAAATTTTATATACAGTTGTTTAGTACAGAAACTGGTGAATTATTAGCAATAATTGAAGCTTCTGAGCTCGGAAGGATTAGAACTGGAGCATCTTCAGGAATTGCAACAAAATATTTATCAAATGGTGATGCGTCTTCTGTAGGAATAATTGGTACAGGTTATCAAGCTGGACCTCAATTAGATGCAATATGTAAAGTTAGGAGAATTAGTAAAGTAAAAGTTTTTAGTCGTAATGCTGAAAAACGTGAAAAATTTACAACTAAAATGATTAAACAAACAAATAATAATATCGATATAGAGCCAGTGGAAACAGCCCAGGAATGTGTTAAAGATGTCGATATAATTGTGACAATTACAACTAGTAGAGATCCTGTTGTTAAAGGAGAATGGATAAAAGAAGGTGTTCACATTAATGCTGCGGGTGCAAACCATTGGATGCGTAGGGAGTTAGATTACGAGGTGATAAAAAAATCGAATCATTTAATAGTTGATGATGTAGAACAAGCAAAAATAGAGTGTGGAGATTTAATATATCCTGTTGAAAGAGGTTCTATACGCTGGCAACAAGTTTATAATTTGTCTGATGTTGTAAAAGGTAATTATTCTGGACGTACCAAAAAAGATGATATAACTTTATTTGAATCACAAGGATTAGCTGTTCAAGATATATTGGTTGGTACTGAAATATATAATTTGGCTCTTGCCAGTGGAGTTGGCAAAGAAATTTAGGTATAATCTTCGAGATGTAAATATTTTATAGGAGGTTTATATGGCACGTGTATATGTTTTAGGTGCAGGTACCCCTACTCCTACTCCAGAAAGATTTGGATCTTCTTTTGTTGCTGAGTTTGGTGGGAACCAGGTCATGATTGATTGTGGCCCTGCTGCTACGCATAAATTAGTAAAAGCAGGTTTATGGCCGACTGATATTGATTATATTTTTTTTACTCACCACCATTTTGATCATGATGTTGATTATCCATGTTTTTTATTGTGTAGATGGGATCAAAGTATTGGTAAAGAAAATCAATTAAAAGTTTATGGGCCTACTTTAACTGAAAAAATTACAGAAGATATTATTGGTAAAAATGGTGTTTTTGCTCACGATTGGATAGCAAGGGTAAATTCTCCTATGAGTCAACAAATACATGTGAACAGAGGAGGAACTCTTCCACGAAAGCCACCAGATGTTTTTGCAAAAGATGTTACCGAAGGTAAGGTTTTTGTAGGAGATGATTGGGAAGTTACTGCTGCAATTGCAGAACATGCCCAGCCATGGTTAGATTCATTAGCTTATAGATTTGATACTCCTGAGGGGAGTATGGTTTTTACTGGAGATACTAGGCCTTGTAAATCAGTTGTAGATTTAGCTTCTAATGCAGATATAATGTTTTGTATGTGTTGGGATGATCAGGAAGTGATGAAAGAGAATAAAGAAGATGGAGGGCAATGTGGAACAACTGGTGCCGCAGAAATGGCTCAAGAAGCTGGAGTTAAGAAGTTAGTATTAGTACATACTGGTCCTAACCTTTCGTTACATGGAAATAAGGAAAAAGGTATTGGAGATGTAAGTAAGATATTTGATGGTAAAGTTGTGTTTTCTGATGAATTAATGGTGATTGATGTTTAAAATATCTTTTAAATTTGAATTATTTTTTATATAATTTTTTAAAAAATCATGAATATTGGAGTTTAATAATGTCTGTTGAGCGCAAATTAATTCAACATCTAATGGGTAAAGCTGGATTTGGAGCTACTCCTGAAGAATTAGATAAATATATTCTGCAAGGTTATGATGGTGTAGTTGAGTCTATATTAAATCCTATCCAATCTAATACACTTCCTGAAGATGTTATATATAGATACCATGTTGATATAGCTGAATCTAGACTCCCTACTCCAACTGCTGCAAAATGGATGTATCGATTAGTTACTACTGATTCACCCTTAGAAGAAAAAATTGCTCTGTTTTGGCATGGTCTATTTGCATCTAATTTTGCAGATGTTCAACAGATGACAATGCTGTATGAGCAAGTTGATATGTTCAGAAAGTTAGGGTTAGGAAACTTTAGAGATTTATTATTAGAGTTATCAAAAGATACAGCAATGAGTCAAATGTTAGATAATGTTGATAATCATGCAGATGCTATAAATGAAAATTGGGGTAGAGAATTATTGGAATTATTTTCTATGGGTATAGGTAATTATACTGAAGACGACGTTAAAGAAGCATCGAGAGCATTTACTGGCTGGACAAGAGATAATATAGATTATGCGCCTTTTTGGCCTTATGGACGCGTAGGATGGCACCACAAATTTGATAGCAATGACCATGATTATAATCAGAAAACATTTTTAGGTGAAACTGGTGAATTTGATGGTGATCAAATTGTAGATATTATTGTTAAGCAGAAAGCTACAGCAGAATTTATTAGTACAAGATTGTATCAATATTTTTGTTCTGATGAAATAGATTCTGAAGGGAAACTAGCTATTAATGAAATGATGGAAGCATATTTCCAGAGTGGATATGAAATAAGGTCAGTTCTTAGAAGTCTATTTAAATCAGAATATTTTAAATCTGATAAATGTAGATCCTCTAAAGTGAAGTCTCCTATTGAACTCGTTGTTGGGACAGTACGTATTTCTGAGGCTTATTCTATACCGACATTAGCAATAAAAGACTTAGTTGACCAGGCTACATTTATGGGTCAAACTCTTTTTCAACCTCCTTCAGTTGAAGGTTGGCATGAAGGTGTAGAATGGATTGATAGTGGCACATTAATCGAAAGAGTAAACTTTGCATCCTCAGAAATTTCTAATTTAGAAAAACCAGGAGTGAGGAAATTGATTTCGAGAGTTAAAAGTGATATTTCAACATCAACTTCTAATAAAGAAATATTAGATATATGTAGTGAAATAATTGGTTGTAATTTGTCAGATAATACGAGAGGGTTTTTATTAGATTCAATAGATAATTCTCCAAATAACAACCAAAAAATTGATGAACATATTGGGCAAGTTTTAGGATTTATTGCAGCTACTAAGGAATATCAGCTAGTATAATTTATTAATTATTTTAATTCAAAAGGTATCAAAATGACATCATTAAAAAATTTGAACAAATTAGAATACTTAAAGACAATTGGGATAGTGAATATTGGAACTAATGGTGTTGGGTTTTCAAACCCTTATGATATAGCTTTTAGTTCTGATGATAGAGCCTTTGTTATTAATAGACATGATGCGCCAATAAACTTTAAACCAGAAAATGCATCAGCTATTAGGGTGGGTATTTTGAATTATGAAGAAGAATATTTAGGAGAATTTGGTTATGGTTTTGGAGATGGGGAGGGACAATTCAAACTTCCAGTTGCAATGTGTTTTGATAGCAAAGATAGATTGTATGTTACAGATGAATTGAATAATAGGATAACAGTTTTTAATTCATCAGGTAAATATTTGTTCAGTTGGGGTATATATGGTAGCGGGATTGGAGAAATTGATGGTCCTGCAGGGATTACTATAGATAATCACGATAATGTTTACATTGCAGATCAAAATAACCATAGGGTGCAAAAATTTACAAGTGATGGACAATTTATTACATCTTGGGGAGGGTTTGGTTGTGGAAATGGAGAATTAAATATGCCATGGGGGATATGTACGGATTCTAAAGGTGATATATATGTAGCAGATTGGAGAAATAATAGAGTTCAACAATTTACTAATAATGGAGATTTTAAATCGTGCTATGGAGATAATCTTAAGAATGGAATTAACTTAAACAGGCCTTCTTCAGTAGCTGTAGACGATTCTGGAATTCTTTATATTGCTGATTGGGGAAATCATAAAGTGAAAATCTTGAACAGAGATGGGGATTTGATTTCTGTATTAGATGGTGAAGCAACTTTATCAAAATGGGCTAAAGAATGGTATGATAAATCACCTGACCAATTACAAAGTAGAGAAAAAGCCAACTTAATACCTGAACTCCCTAGTCAATTTAGTACTCCTTATCAAAAATCTGCGCAAACAGAACCGTATTTTTGGGGTCCAGTGTCAGTTAAAATTGATGCTAATAAAAGATTATATGTTGTTGAGAGTCTTCGCCATAGGATACAAGTTTTTAGTATTTGATATCAATTCCAGTAGGGCAATGATCTGAACCCATTATTTTAGATTGGATATAAGCTCTTTCCAGATTATTAATACTGTTTTCATCTATAAAAAAATAATCAATTCTCCAACCTACGTTTCTGTCTCTGGCGCGAGTGATCATGTCCCACCAAGTATAATTATCAGTACTTTTATCAAAATGTCTAAATGTGTCAATAAATCCAGATTCAATAAATTTATCCATCCAATTACGCTCAATAGGTAAAAATCCTGATGTACCTTCATTAGGTTTTGGCCTAGATAAGTCAATTTCTTTGTGAGCTGTATTAAAATCACCACATATAATTATCTTTTTTCCTGCATTTTTAAGAGCTATTACCTTTTCTAGAAAATAATCATAGAATCTAAGTTTGTAATCTAACCTTTCAGCTGAAGCTTTCCCATTAGGGTAATATATATTGAATAAAATAAAAGATTCATATTCTACAATTAAGGTTCTACCTTCATTATCAAATTCTGGTTTTCCTAATCCATTTTCAATTGATTTAGGTTGTTCTTTTGAATAAACTGCTACACCACTATAGCCTTTTTTTTCTGCAGAAGAAAAAGCTGAATAATAATTTTTCATTGGATTTATCTCTTTAGGTAGTTGATCTGGATGAGCTTTAGTTTCTTGTAGGCATATTATGTCAGCATTTTCTGACTCTACCCAGTCTAAAAAGCCTTTTTTATATATAGCTCTCAAGCCGTTAACGTTCCAAGATAATATTTTAGTCAATTTTTTCTCCTGTTGAATTTATTTAAATATTTTATTTGAGTATTCTTTCAATATCAGTGATTTCCTTGGGAATATTATTAGATAATATTTTATGGCTAGATTCAGTTACTAAGATATTATCTTCAATTCTTATTCCAATATTTTTATATTTTTGGGGAATATTTTTAATATTTTCACCGAAGTAAATACCTGGTTCTACAGTAAAAACCATACCTGGTTTTAGAATAGTACTCTTATTATTTTGTTTGTAATTACCTACATCATGTACATCAATTCCGAGCCAATGTGATGTTCCATGCATAAAATAATCAATATAGTCTTTATTTTCTAAAATATTTTCTTTTGTATCATTTAAAATTTTTAAATCAATTAACCCTTGGACAATAATTTCTAATGCTTTTTGATGAATCATAGCTATTGGGACTCCAGGTTTTATAATTTCTATAGATTTTTTTTGAGCTTCCAGTACTATTTCATATATAGCTCTTTGTTCTTTATCAAAAATTCCTTTAATTGGCCATGTTCTAGTTATATCAGCAGTATAATAATTAAATTCTGCACCAGCATCAATTAGGAGTAATTCTGAATTTTTCAAAATCGAATTGTTCTCAATGTAGTGAAGAGTACAAGCATTACTTCCGCTAGCAACTATTGAAGGATATCCATTTCTTTTTGATCCACCAGCTCTAAATTCATATTCTAAAACAGCTTGTATTTCGAATTCATTTTTATCATGTTTAGTAAATTGCATAGCTTTTAAAAAGCCTTTTTCGGTAATATCTATTGCTGTTTGTATTAAATTAATTTCTTCTTTGGATTTTATTAATCTCATTTCATTAATTAACGGACTAGGGTCTTTGATTTCAAGAGGGTTTTTATTTCTTCTATCAGAAGATTGTCTTCTTTTAATCAATATATCTTTAATAATGGGATCAATAATTGGGTCATCTCCGAAGGAATAATATATACGTTCGTGTTGTTCTGTGATTTCATATAGTTTTTCTTTTAATTTATTAATTGATATACCTTTATCTGCACCAAAATCTTCTTCTATCCCTTTGGCACCTACTCTTGCTCCTACCCATATAGCCATGTCTGGGTCATATGGATTTACAAACATAGTATATTTTTTCTTCGATTTACCATCTAATACCATTACTGCATCTGGTTCTTCAAACCCTGAAAAATACCAGAAAGAAGAATCTTGTCTAAATTCATAATCAACATCATTGTTCCTTATTGATGAGTGCATTGCAGGTATGATTAAAACTCCATCTGAAGCCATATCAATTAATTGGTTACGTCTTTTTTTAAAAATATCATTTGTTATATTTTGTGTTTTTGAATTTATTTTCATTTATATTTACCTTTATGAATAAATGATTAATTTAAATGGTTAATTATAGAATTTAAATCTTTTGGTAATTCTGATTTAAATTCTATATCTTTATTTGTAGAAGGCAATTTAAATCCTAAAATATTAGCATGCAAAAATTGTCTATTTATTAAATCTGTTTTTCCTCCATATTTTTTGTCACCGACAAGTGAATGTTTTAAAAATGCAAAATGAACTCGTATTTGATGAGTTCTCCCAGTAATAGTCTTTATATCTAATAGTGTATATTTTTGAAATTGTTTGATTTTCTTAAATAGTGTAATCGATTTTCGTCCATCTTGCCTTACCGACATTTTTTGTCGGTTGAAAGGATTTCTACCAATTGCCTCGTTTATAGTTCCAGAATTACTTTTAATAACTCCATGAACTAAGGCAATATAATGTTTATTGAAGCCGACCGTTAGTTGTTGATTAGTTAGATGGTTTTGAGAATTTTCATTTTTAGCAACTACCATTAAGCCAGAAGTATCTTTATCTAATCTATGAACTATTCCAGGTCTAATAGTTCCATTAATTGCTTTTAAATCAGGGCATCTATATAGAATAGCATTTGCTAAAGTGCCTTTTTTATTGCCAGCTCCTGGATGTACCGTAAGACTCGGGGGCTTATCTATAACTAATATATCTTTGTCTTCATATATTATATTCAAGGGGATGTCTTCTGCTATTAGGTGACTCTTTACTGGATCAGGGATTAAGATTGAAATTTTTTGTCCAAATTGAAGTTTAATTGAAGGTTTAATTAATTTATTTTCTATAGTTATATTTCCGTCATTAATTAACTGCTTTAATCTGGAGCGTGAAAGTTCTGGATAATGATCAGATAAGAATTTATCTGCGCGTTCTCCATAGGTATTTACTGTTACAGTTAATGTTTTACTCATCTGAATTCGAAATTTTAGTTTGTTTTGATTTGTCAAAGATTAATAAAACTGTAACAAGAATAAATGTTCCTACTGATACTGAGGAGTCAGCTATGTTAAACCATGGCCACCACCATACTCCAATAAAATCTACTACATAGCCTTGATATACTCTATCAAATAAATTTCCCAAAGCACCTCCAACCATTAACCCTAATGCGAATCTAAGTATTGGTTTGGAATTTGCCTTGTAGTAATATAAATAGAATAAAAAACAAATTCCAATTATTGATGCAATGGTAAGGAAAAGAGTTGCATTTTGAAAAAGCCCAAATGCTGATCCAGTATTAGTAACATAAGCTAATCTTATTGGACTTTCCTCAGGCCAAATTTTTCCGTCTTTAAATATATTAGTTACAATATTTTTACTTAGTTGGTCTAATAAAAATACAACTACAATTGTTGGCCAGAAAATGAAGTCTTTTAGAATGTTTTTATCTTTTATAATATCCATCATATGCAAAATATTTTTATTGATTTTTTATTATGTATAAATTTATATATGAATATAATATCAAAAATTTGTATAAGTATTCTAATAATTATGTTTTAAGTTCAGGCTTTTTTACCATTAATATACCTATAGCTCCTATATATGCTAATATTGCAAAGAATATTAATGGCAAATTGTATGTACCTGTTTTTTCAAAAATATATGCTGTTAAAATAGGAGAAACAAGCATGCTTAGGTTGTTTGGCAACATTGATATTCCCATAATAGATCCAAAGGCTTTACGTCCAAAATATTCTCCTCTAATAGCTGTTAATAAAGGAACCCTTCCTCCTACTGCAATTCCCCAAAAAATAGCAAACAAGAAAGCGGAAGGAATTTTAAAACTGGAATCATTAGGCGCACTGTTTCCGATAATTAATATTGTTAACGATATACCTTGTAATACATAGAAAAACATTGCAACTTTTGGTTTTGGCAATTTGTCTCCTAGATATCCTGCTAATAATTGAGCAGGTATTGCAGTCGTAGTAAATGTAGCAATAACTAATGCGGATGTTGTAAGAGTCATTCCCATATCAGTTAGTAAAGGTACTAGATGAACTTGTAATGTCACTAATGAAATCGTAGAGAACATGTGTACAAATGCTAATAGCCAGAATGTTTGAGTTCTTAAAGCTTGACTAACAGTAAAATCTTGATTTTCATTCTCTTTAAGCTTATTATTATTTTTGTTTTGAGGGTTATATGGAGTTAGGTTAATATCTTCAGGCTTGTTTTTTACTAAAGAAGCAATTGGGATAAAGCAGAAAATTATTATTGCTACTGTAAGAGTAGTTGCTTCAAATCCATATTTTTCTAGACTCCATGATAAAGGATATATAAGAAATCCACCTACATATACACCAGTCATTGATGTAGCAAGAGCAAATGTTCTTTTTGCTATAAACCAATTATTTACTAAAGACATTATAGCTAGCCATCCACCAAATCCTGCTCCAATAGTAATTATTATGTATGAAGCATAAAATTGCCATAAAGTTTGAATTTGAGAGAATGCAAGAATGCCAATAGCTACTATTGTAAATCCGATTAATATCATAATACGGCTGCCGATTTTATCGATTAACCAGCCTTCTATTGGACCAAAAACGGCACCTTGAATTCTAGAAAGGCTAAATGGAGCAGATAAAGCAGTTCGACTCCAGCCGAATTTTTTCTCTAACACATATATGTATGTTCCAATACTTTGAAAGCTACTTGCGGATATAAGTGTTAATGCTAAGGAAGCAAAGCCTACTATCTTCCACCCGTAATATATTTTTTTAGGGTTTTGATTTAGGTTACTTGAATTCATGTGTGCTTATTCTATCAGAATAAAATAGTTATTCAAGTAAGTGTATGCATTATCAGCGTGATTGAGAAATTGCTTCTTTAAATGAATCAAAAATTTTAGTTACACTTTGATTTAAAACTGTAACGTTAATATTTAGTCTAATTTTGTTTGATTGTATTTCATCTTGATTTAATAATATAGACTTGTTTTCTAGATTCTTTATAAATGATTGTAAGTTTATATCAGAATCTAATTTTACTAAATAAACATTCGAACCATTTTCAATTGTTTCAATATTTAATTGAGGTAGTGTATTTAATTTGATTAATAATTCTTTGGAATTACTTATCGAATGTTTAAATTTTTTTTGGAATTCTTCAACTCCATTTAATGTAGCAATAGCAGCTATATTAGCTGAGTGCATACTGCCTCCAAACATCCTTCGGTCATGATGTAGTCCATCTATTAAATTTTTATCACCTGCAAGTATTGCCCCAAAAGGAGATCCAAAGTATTTATATAGTGAAATATAAACTGAATCAAACATTTGGGAGTAAGCTTTAATATCTATTTTTGTTATTGCAGACATTATAAATAGCCTTGCTCCATCCATATGTATAGGTATTGATTTAGATTTACAATAGTTTGAAATAGATTCAAGATGTTTAAATGGGACTATTTGACCATATTTACGCCTAACAGGACTTTCTAAGCTAACTGCTCCAACAGGATTATGCGCTCGTGTATTATTTAGTTCATGTAAATAATTTTCTAATTCTTTCAATGTAAAATAGGATTTATTTTTACCTAAAGGAGTTAATTTTATACCGCTTAGCCTACTTAAACTATCTCCTGAATCATGGTAAATATGACTTTGCTCTTGGACAACAACATTTTGTTTTGTTCCGCATAATTTTCTAATAGCTAAATGATTTGCTAAAGTGCCAGTAGGAAAAAACATAGCATCTTCTTTACCTAAAATATCTGCAAATGTATTCTCTAATATTGAAACTGCACCACCTATACTATAATCATCTTTTTGGTAATTATTTTTATTTAAGATTTCAAAATTTGAAAAAGTATTTATAGATGTTTTATGATCGCTATCACCTATGAAAGTAACAATATGGTCTGTTTTATTTTGTTTACTATTGTTAGAATTAATTTTAAATCCTTATGATTAGATCGTATTTTTTAAATAAATATAAATTTGGAATATATTTTTGGGATGTTATTATTATGTTTTTCTTATGTCAAGTATAGGCATTAATTAAAAAATACTAATATTTAATTAAGGTTAAAGATAATAATAGGATTAGAATATGGAAAAATTTATTTTTAAATGTACAAATTGCTTAGAAACATATACGCCTTCTTTAAATATTTTAGAGTGTTCTAAATGCAATAGTCCTTTAATAGTTGAATATATTGATATGAAAAAAAATTCAATTTTAAATGATTATATTCCTTTACCTTTGAATCGAGTAAGTAATGTTACCTTAGGAGAAGGCAACACTCCTGTTATAAAGATGGAAAAAATTTCTAAATTAATAGGGTTAGATAATTTATTTACTAAATTGGAATTTTTAAACCCGACAGGTTCTTTTAAAGACAGAGGAAGCCAGATTATGTTATCAGTTATTAGTGAAAATAAAATTCATGAAATAGTTGAAGATTCTTCAGGAAATGCTGGTGCATCTATATCTGCATATTGTGCTAGAGTTGGAGTGAAAGCTAATATTTTTGTACCTAGTTCGGCTCCTTTGGCAAAAGTTGAACAAATAAAAGTATATGGAGGTAATATACATAAAATTGAAGGGCCTAGAGAAAACGCAACTATAGAAGCATTCAATTATTGTAAAGAAAATAATTTAATTTATGCTTCGCACAATGCAAGTCCTTATTTTTTGGAAGGTATTAAAACTTTTGCTTATGAAGTATTTAATCAATGTTCAAATAATTTCCCTGATCATATAGTAATACCGGTTGGCAATGGGTCATTAATATTGGGGACATTTTTTGGGTTTAAAGAATTGTATGAAGCAGGTCTTATTAATAAAATTCCTAAACTACATGCAGCTCAGTCAGCCAATATTATGCCTATTGCTTCAGCTTTTAATGGTGAAGATTGGAATGATTCAATGGCAACTCATACTATAGCTGGAGGAATATCTTCTATTAATCCACCTAGGAAATTGCAAATTTTAAATGCTTTAAAACAAAGTAAAGGAACCGCTTTAGCAATTTCTGATAAAGAAATTTTAAGATATCAGAAATTACTCTCAACTTTAGAAGGTTTATATATAGAACCAACATCAGCTGTTGCTTTTGCTGCAATTGAAAAGATGTTTTTTGATAAAACTATCAATATATCTGAAAATATATTAGTTCCTATAACTGGTTTAGGATTAAAAGATAAACCACCTGTTTAATTAATAAATTTATTTATTGCAGATTGGAATCCTTTGAGAGATCCTTTTAAAGTTTTATCATCTAAACAATATGAAATTCTGAAATAACCTTCTATCCCAAATCCTCTACCTGGGACAACTAAAACATTTTCTTTTTTTAATTCTTCAATAAATTCTAGCTCATTTTTAATAGGAGATTTTGGGAACATATAAAAAGCTCCCTGAGGTTTAGTAATATAATATCCCATATCTGTTAAGTTTTTATACATAAAATCACGTTTTGATTTATATGTGTTTACATCGATAGTGATTTCTTGCAAGTTTTCTACAATATGTTGCATTATTGCAGGAGCATTAACAAATCCAAGTGTTCTGTTGCAAAACGTAATTCCATCTATAATCTCTGATTTATATTTATATTTAGGATTTATAGCTATATATCCAATACGGTTTCCTGCTAACGCAAGGTCTTTTGAATGAGATGTAGCAATTATGCTTTTATTAAAATAGTAAAAAATTTCAGGACATTTTACATTATCGAAAGTTATTTTTTTATAAGGTTCATCACTTATTACAAATATATCTGTTTGAAATTCTATTTCCTTTTTATTTATTATAATAGATAGTTTTTCAAGTAGTTCTGGAGGATATATTATTCCACTTGGGTTGTTGGGTGAATTAATTAGTATAGCTTTAGTTTTTTTTGTTATTGTTTTATCCAACATATTTAAATCTGGATAAAAATTATTATCAGGTGATACTATTTTGTACTTTCCGTTATGGTTTTGTATATAAAAAATATATTCAGCAAAAAATGGTGAAAATATTATAACTTCATCTCCTGGATCTAATAAGGTTTTCAAAGTTATATTTAGTGCTCCTCCAGCACCACAAGTCATAACTATGTCTTCTGCTATAAAATTCAGGCCAATCTCTTTTGTTAGTTGTTTAGCAATACTTGTTCTAGTACTTAAATAACCAGCATTTGGCATATATCTATGTAATCCAGGTTTTGGGTTACTTGCTAAATACTGTAACTGCTCAAAAAATTCTTCAGGAGGCTCCATAATGGGATTACCTAAAGAAAGATCAAATACGTTTTCTTCTCCATATTTTTTTTTAAGTAAAGCTCCTTCTTCAAACATTTTGCGAATCCATGAGCCACTTTCAATTTGAGATTTTATTGTTGAGGATATAGTCATTAAATCTCCCCTGAGTACTTATTGTTAAAGAATTATTTGATTCGAATTTAACTTTTTTATTAAGTTGTTGTCAAATTTTAATGTAAATTTTTAACTGTGCCCTCTGTAAAATACGCAATATAATCTAGTTATAACTTAATATTGTAATTCAGGTCTAATTTAGTATTAAAATAACGTTGACAGTAAATTTCACCATGGTATAATTTTCTTTTGTTACTTGAAATAGTTCAAGTTTACTTCTATTTGTAATTTTTATTAAGGACTGACCGTGCCTACTGTAAGACAGCTGATTAGAAAACCTAGGAGAAGTAAGAAGAAGCAAGGTAAAGCTCCTGCTTTAGGCTTGTCTTTTAATGCTTTAAAAAATAGATCTGAGAGGAATGTTAATTCTCCTCAGAAACGAGGTGTTTGTGTGCAGGTAAGGACTCAAACGCCAAAGAAGCCAAATTCTGCTTTACGCAAAGTTGCTAGAGTAAGATTAACAAATGGAATGGAAGTTACAGCATACATACCTGGTGAAGGACATAACTTGCAAGAGCACTCAGTAGTGCTTATTAGGGGAGGGAGAGTAAAAGATCTCCCTGGTGTGAGATATCACATTGTAAGGGGTGCGCTAGATACAAATGGAGTGGAGGATAGAAGCAGGGGTAGAAGTAAATATGGTAGTAAAAAGAGTTAGTAAATTAATGCTTAATTTCAAATTTTTTATTATTTCAAGTTTTTTATTTAAATTTAAGATGTTTAGGTGATTATTTATGGCGCGTCGTAGAGCTGCAGAAAAGCGTAAAGTTGTACCAGATTATAAATATAAACAGATTGATGTTAGTCGTTTTATTAACAAGGTAATGGTAAATGGTAAAAAGAGTATCGCTCAAAAGATAGTCTATCAAGCATTAGATATTGTTGAAAAAGATGCAAAAAAATCGGGTTTAGAAATTTTCAGGCAGGCTATGAATAATGCTATGCCTGTTTTAGAGGTTAAATCTAGAAGAGTAGGTGGTGCTACATATCAAGTTCCTACTGAAGTTATTCCTGCTAGGCGCACAACGCTAGCAATAAGATGGATAGTAGATGCAGCACGTTCTAGGAGTGGGATATCAATGGCTCAAAGTTTATCTAGGGAGCTTTTGGAAGCTTCTAAAGGACAAGGAGCTGCTGTTAAAAGAAGGGAAGATTTATATAAAATGGCGGAAGCTAACCGGGCGTTTGTGCATTTCAGATGGTAACTAAAGATCAGATACCTCCAGATTCTCAAAGTGCTGCTTCTAATAGCGGTAGCGACTCTATTGTTAATATGAGAAATATAGGTTTTATTGCTCATATTGATGCGGGTAAAACTACTGTAACAGAGCGGGTTCTTTTTTTTGCTGGTGTAATTCATAAAGTAGGTGAAGTACATGATGGTGCTGCCACAATGGATTGGATGGAGCAAGAAAGAGAGCGTGGGATAACTATAACTTCAGCTGCAACAACATGTACTTGGAAAGATTTCACAATAAATATTATTGATACTCCTGGGCACGTTGATTTTACTGCAGAAGTCGAAAGAAGTTTGCGAGTTTTAGATGGAGGGGTGGTGGTTTTTGATGCAGTCGCAGGTGTTGAGCCTCAGTCTGAAACTGTTTGGAGGCAGGCAAATAAATATAAAGTTCCTAGAATTTGTTTTGTAAATAAAATGGATAGAATTGGTGCAGGATTTCAGAAGACTATTGATAGCATGGTGAAAAGGCTAAAGGCTAGTCCTGTAGCTGTGCAGTTGCCAATCGGTGCTGAGAGTGATTTTTCAGGAGTAATTGATTTAATAGAAGAAAAAGCAATTATATATGATTCACAAGATGGTTTGTCTTTTGAAGAAGCAGCAATTCCTGATGAAATGTTAAATGAAGTTGATTCTTATAGAAAATTGATGGTTGAAAAAATTGCTGAAACAGATGATGTCCTTTTAGAAAAATTTTTAGAAGATAAGCCTATTAGTAATGAAGAGCTTAAAGCTGCTCTCCGTAGGGCTACTATAGCTTATGAGTTAGTTCCTGTTTTTTGCGGTAGCGCTTTGCAAAATAGAGGGGTTCAGCCTTTATTGGATGCTATAGGTGATTATTTGCCAAGCCCTTTAGATGTTCCTGCTATTGAAGGAACAGTTTATAGAAGTGAAGACTCTGTTACTAGGAAGCCAGAAAATTCAGAGCCTTTTTCTGCATTAGCTTTTAAAACTCTTTCTGATCCATTTGTTGGTAGGTTGGTTTATTTAAGAGTTTATTCAGGTACCGCTGTGACAGGAGGTATGGTTTTAAACTCTACTACAGGTAATAGAGAGAGATTGGGTAGGATATTGAGAATGCATGCTGATCATAGAGAAGATATTGAGAAAGTTTTGCCAGGTCAAATTATTGCTGTGGTTGGATTAAAAGAGACGTCTACTGGAGATACTATTTGTGATAGAGATAATCCAGTTGTATTGGAATCGATTACTTTTCCTGAGCCGGTTGTTTCCGTTGCTATTGAGCCTAAATCTAGGGCTGATCAAGACAAGTTAGTTGATGCTTTAAATAAATTATCTGATGAAGATCCTACATTCAAAATAGCATATGATGATGAAACTGGCCAGACTGTTATGTCGGGCATGGGGGAGTTGCATTTAGAAATTTTAGTAGACAGAATGAAAAGAGAATTTAAAGTTGAGGGGAATGTAGGCAAGCCTAAGGTTGCATTTCGTGAAGCTATTACTAGGACTAGTAAAGCTGAAGCTAAATTTATACGTCAGACTGGTGGGCATGGTCAATATGGTCATGTTTGGATAGAAGTTGAGCCTTTAGAGCGTGGGTCAGGTTATGTTTTTGAAAATGTTATCAAGGGTGGAGCTATACCTCAGGAATATATTCCTTCAGTTTCTCAGGGAGCTAAAGAAGCTTTATCTTCTGGTTTGATAGGCGGTTATCCTGTCGTTGATGTCAAAGTTATCTTGCTTGACGGAAGTTATCATGATGTCGATTCTTCTAAAGTTGCTTTTCAGATAGCTGGTTCAATGGCTATGAAAACAGCTTTAGGTAAGGCTAAGTCAATATTATTAGAGCCTATTATGAGTTTGCAGGTGATTACTCCTGAAGAAAGTATGGGGGATGTTATAGGTGATCTTGGTAAAAGGCGGGCGAATATAAAAAATATAGAAGCAGAGACTGGGACTCAATATATAAATGCTAGCTTGCCTTTAGGTGAAAGTTTTGGGTACGCGAATACTCTTAGGTCTTTAACTCAAGGTAGGGCTTCTTATAATATGGAATTTGATCAATATGAACAAGCTCCTTCTCATCTTGTTGAGAGTCAATAGGTTATAAATTAGGTAGATAGAGGTTAAGTTGACTACAGAGCAAAACATAAGAATAATATTAAAAGCATTTGATCATAAAATACTTGATCAATCTGCTGTTCAGATAGTTCAGGCTGCTGAGCGTACTGGTGCACGTGTAAAAGGCCCTGTACCAATGCCAACTACAATAAAGAGGTTTTGTGTTATACGTTCGCCTCATATAGATAAGAATTCAAGAGAGCATTTTGAAGTTAGAACACATAATAGATTAATAGATATAACTGGGCCAAGCTCAAAGACCATTGATTCTCTGACGCGAATTAATGTTCCTGCTGGCGTAGATATTTCTATTAAGTTATAGGTGGTATAAATGTCAGTCCAAGGTTTAATAGGAAAAAAAATAGGAACAACTCAGGTTTTTCGAGATGATAATTCTGCTGATTGTGTCACAGTCATAAGGGTGGAGTCTTGTGTTATTACACAAGTGAAAACAATTGAAAAAGATGGTTACAGTAGTGTGCAAGTTGGGTCGATTAAGTCAAAAAATCCTAATATGCCTTTAAAGGGTCACTTAGGAGTGGGCAATGCTGCGTATAAAGTATTGCGAGAATTTAAAGTTTTTGATTCTTCTCAAATTAATACTGGGGATGTTTTAGATGTGGGTATGTTTGAAGTTGGTGAAAAAGTTAACGTATCTGCTTTGTCTAAAGGCAGAGGTTTTGCCGGAACAATAAAGAGGCATGGTTTTCATGGTGGGCCTAAAACTCATGGTCAGTCTGATAGACATAGGGCGCCTGGTTCAGTAGGTGCTGGAAGTAGTCCGGGTCGAGTATTTAAAGGTAAAAAAATGTCTGGACATATGGGTGCTTCTAAAGTTACCGTTAGGAATTTGGAAGTAGTCGTTGCGGATGTTGATAAAGGTGTAATATTTTTAAAAGGTGCTGTGCCTGGGCATAGAAATTCTTTGGTGTCTATAAATAAGGTTTCTTCGTATAATGGAGGCTCAAAATGAAGCTAGAATTGAGAGCTCCTAATGGTTCGGTATCTGGAAGTGTTACTGTTGATGAGAAAATTTTTGATGCTGGAATAAACCCTGTATTGACTCATCAGGTAGTTGTTAGTCAATTGTCTAATGAAAGGCAAGGTAATGCAGCTACTAAAAATAGGTCTGCTGTTTCTGGGGGTGGGGCTAAGCCAAGGCCTCAAAAACATTCGGGTCGTTCTAGGCAGGGAAGTATACGCTCTCCTCTGTGGAAAGGTGGAGGTGTAACTTTTGGCCCAAATGGAAGGAATTATTCGCAAAAAATTCCAAAAAAAATGCGTAGAAAGTCTATATGTGGATTAATTTCTGATAAAGTTCGTTCCGGTCAAATAATTATTATTGAAGATTTAATTTTGCCTGAATTTAAAACTAAATATATGGATGCTTTATTGAATACACTTGTGGGAAATTCTAGGGTATTATTGGTAACTAATAAAGTTGATGAAAATATATTAAAATGTGCCCGCAATATTCCTACTGTTAAGATGTTGCCGGTTCAGTTATTAAGCCCTCTAGATTTATCAAATAATCGTATATTAGTTATGACTATTGACTCTGTGAGAGAGATTGAAAGGTTGTGGGGGTAGTATGAGTGAATCTTTTGATATATTAAGGAAGCCTATAATTTCTGAAAAAGCTTCAGATTTGCAAGGCTCGCATAAATATACTTTTGAAGTAAGTAGGTCTGCAAATAAGCAACAAATAAAAATAGCAGTGGAAAAAGCTTTTGGAGTTAATGTCGTTAATGTAAATGTTTTGACTCTAAGGCGTAAGAGGAAAAGATTTGGTCCTCGTTTGTCAAAATTAAGTTTTTGGAAGAAAGCAATAGTAACTCTCAAAGATGGAGATGCTATTACTATGTATGAAGGAGTATAACTCAAGCTTATGGCATTAAGAGAACGTAAACCTATAACTCCTGGTCAGAGAGGGATGATACTGCAGCTTAGTGATGATATTACTAGGTCTAAGCCTAAGAAGTCATTGCTTAAGCCTTTGAAGAAAAGAGCTGGAAGGAATTCTAGTGGGCGGTTGACAGTAAGGCATAGAGGTGGAGGCCATAAGAGGCGTTTTAGAGAGATAGATTTTAAAAGAGATAAACATGGAGTTTTGGGTTCGGTGTTTTCTATAGAATATGATCCTAACAGGTCCTCTAGAATTGCTTTGATTAAGTATAGTGATGGAGATTGGAGGTATATAATTGCTCCTAATGGACTGAAGGTTGGAGATGAGGTGTCTTCCGGTAAAGATGTTGGAATATCTGTGGGGAATTCTTTGCCTCTTAATTCAATTCCTACTGGTACCTTGGTTCACAATGTTGAACTGACTTTAGGTAAAGGGGGGCAAATTGTTCGAAGTGCAGGTAATTCTGCGCAAGTTTTAGCTAAGGAGGGAAGGTATACTTTGCTTAGGCTCCCTTCTGGCGAGGTTAGGTATATTTTAAGTGATTGTTCGGCTACTATAGGTGAATTAAGTGTTCCGGATCATAAAAATATAAAATTGGGTAAAGCTGGTAAAAGTAGGCATTTAGGTAAGCGTCCTTCGGTTAGAGGTTCTGTAATGTCTCCAAGAGATCATCCTCACGGTGGAGGTGAGGGCAGGTCTCCAATTGGGATGCCGGGCCCTAAGACCCCTTGGGGTAAACCAGCTTTGGGTTATAGAACGAGAAAAAATAAATCTACAGATAAATTCATAGTTCGTCGTAGATATCAAAAGTAGGTTATAATTATAATGGAGAATTTTAATGTCTAGATCTACAAAAAAAGGTCCTTATGTGGACCAAAAATTAGCAAAAAAAATTGAGGCTGCAAATAAGAGTGGTTCCAAGGAAGTTATTAAAACTTGGTCTAGGGCTTCTATGATAATGCCAGAGATGATTTCTTTAACAATAGCTGTGCATGATGGAAGAAGGCATGTGCCAGTCTTTATCTCAGAAAACATGATTGGTCATAAATTAGGAGAATTTGCACCTACGAGAACATTTAGAGGTCATGCATCTAGGTCTGAAAAAGTAAGTTCTATAAATTAATTCAGGAGTAAATTTTGGTTATTAAGGCTGTTACAACTAACACTGGCATATCTGCTCAGAAAATGGGCAGGATCACTTCTATGATTAAGGGTATGTATGTAGAAGAGGCTCTTAATATTTTAAAATTTATGCCATCTCCTGCAGCAAAAAAAATTTCGAAAGTCGTTAAGTCAGCTACAAATAATGCTGAAGAGGCTGTAAGTTCTGGTTCTAGTAATTTAATTATAAAAGATATTTTTGCTAATGAAGGTCCGAGGGCAAAGCGTTTTCGAGCTAGAGCTAGAGGGAGAATGTCAAGGATTATAAGACGAAGCAGTAGTATTACTGTTTATTTAGATGAAAGTGAGGTATAGGAAGTGGGTCAAAAAACACATCCTATTGGATTTCGTATTGGTATAGTTAAAGGTTGGCAAGCTAATTGGTTTGCTAAAAAACCTGCTGATTACCGTAATTTACTTAAAGAAGACATTGCTATAAGAAAATCTATAATGGCTAGATATCCTGATGCAGGAATATCTAGAATTGAAATCGAGAGAAGCAATGAAACTGTTGCTACTATTTATACTTCTCGCCCTGGAATAGTTATTGGTCGTGGAGGTCAAAGAGTTGATGAACTCAAAAAATTATTAGAAGGTATTATTTCTGGAAATGCAAGGTTGAATGTTCAAGAAATTCGGCAACCAGAATTAGATGCTTATTTAGTTGGGCGGTCTGTAGCTGATCAGCTAGAAAAAAGAGTTGTTTATAGGCGGGCAATGAGGCTGGCTATTAGTAGGACAATGCAGGCTGGAGCAAAGGGTGTAAAAATTCTTGTTTCTGGCAGACTTGGTGGGGCCGATATAGCAAGGCAAGGCAAAATGATGGAAGGTAGGGTTCCTTTACATACGCTTAGGGCTGATATAGATTTTGGTATTGCAGTTGCAGCTACAGAATTCGGGTCTATTGGCGTAAAGGTTTGGATATATAAAGGTGACATTATTGGTGATACCGCTGAAGAAGAAGAGATAGAGGATACAGTAGGTACTATTGAAGTGTTGGTTACTGCAGATGGAGTAGATGGAGAAGAGTCTAAAGATATTTCTCCTGGGGAGGTTGATAATGTTACAACCGAAGAGAGTTAAATTTCGTAACCATCATAGAGGTAGGAGGCGAGGTATGGCTGTTGCTGGAAGTAAATTGAACTTTGGCGAATTTGGTTTGAAGGCTACAGAAAATGCCTGGATCACTTCTCGTCAAATTGAGTCTGCAAGAAGGGCGATGACTCGCTCTGTTAAAAGAGGCGGAAAAATGTGGATTCGAATTTTTCCAGATAAATCTGTTACAGCCAGGGCTGCTGAGACAAGGATGGGTAAAGGTAAGGGTGCGGTTGATCATTGGGTGGCAGTTGTTCGTCCTGGTCGTATATTGTTTGAAATGTCTGGGGTAACTTTTGAAGAAGCAAAAAAGGCTTTTCAATTGGCGTCTTCTAAATTACCCATATCTACAAAAGTAGTTGAGAGGAATATTATATAAACATAGTCTTTTACGAGATGTTTAGGTGTGAAATATGGAAATTGATGACATAAGAAATTTATCAGATATTGAATTAGAAGAAGAATTAAGTTCTGTAAAAAGAGAGCTTATGAATTTAAGATTCAAGGTTGCTACTATGCAATTAGCGAATGTTAATGAAGTTAGTAAAGCTAAAAAAAGAATTGCTAGAATTCATACAGTTAAAAGAGAACGTGAGTTAGTTAAGGAAAATTTATGAGTTTTGATAGGAGAAAAATTCGAACTGGAAGAGTTGTTAGTAACAAAATGGAAAAAACCATTGTTGTTCAGCTTGAATCTAGGTATGTCCATAGATTGTATCGTAAAGCTGTTAAAACTCGATCAAATATTAAGGTCCATGACCCAGAAAATTTATGCAAGGTTGGTGATCTTGTAAAAGTGATGGAGAGTAGGCCTATGTCTAAGCATAAGAATTGGTTACTTAAGGAAGTGGTATTAGAATCTAGTGAGCCAATTTAATGGGTAGTATTAAATTATAAGGATAAAAAGGGAGAGTAGATTTGATTCAGCAGTATACAAGATTAAAAGTTGCTGATAATTCAGGTGCAAAAACAATTAGTTGTATTGGCATACCTGGAGGAACAGGTAAGCAGTATGCTTGGTTGGGTGATGTTATAGTTGCTTCAGTAAAGGAAGCTTCACCTGCGTCTGCTGTCAAAAAAGGAGAAGTGGTAAAGGCTGTCGTTGTTAGAACCTCAAAACCTCATGGAAGAGATGATGGCTCAAGAATTAAGTTTGATGACAATGCTGCAGTTATAATAAATGATGAAAAAATGCCAAGAGGTACTAGAATTTTTGGTCCTATTGCCCGTGAATTACGTGAAAAAGATTTTATGCGTATTGTTTCTCTTGCTCCAGAGGTGTTGTGATGAAATTGCGTGAAAAAGATAATGTTTTAGTTATAAATGGTAGGGATAGAGGTAAGCGTGGTGAAATAAAGCAAGTTTTTCCTAAAGAAGGTACTGCATTAGTTGAAGGAGTTAACATAGCTACTAAGCATGTTAAGTCTCAAGGTCAAGGAAGGGAAGGCGGAATAATAAAAACGGAAATACCAATTAATGTTTCTAACTTAATATTAATATGTTCTGTTTGTACTAAGCCTTCACGTATTGGTTATAAAAAATTAGATGATGGTACTAACGCCAGGTTATGTAAATTGTGTAAGGAAGTAATTGAGTGATTGAAGATGAAATGAAATCTGATTCTAATTTAGAGTCAAATAGTGATATTGATAAAGAAAGTGTTAAGAAGTCAAAACCTAAGTCTAAAAAGATTTCGGCTAAAAAGCCTGTAGCTAAAAAACCTGTAGCTGCTAAACGGGCAGTAAGTAAAAAATCTGTTCAAGTAGATAAAGTATCAGGAAAATCCAATGTAAAGAAAAACAGTGCTGATGGAAGCGTTTCTAAATCTAATGGTATAGGTTTAGCTCCTCCTAATATGTTGACTAAAGTTCGTGATGATATAGCCCCTCTTTTAATTAAGGAATTTAATTATAAGAGTTCTATGCAGGTTCCTGGACTTACTAAGGTTACTTTGAATATTGGTATGGGTTCTGAGGCAATACAAAATTCTAAATCTTTAGATGCTGCAGCCAATGATGTGGCAATTATAACTGGACAAAAACCTATTGTAACTAGAGCTAGGAAGTCAATTGCAGCTTTTAAGCTTAGGGAAGGGATGCCGATTGGTGTAAGTGTTACATTAAGGCGAAGGAAAATGTATGAATTTATGGAAAGATTTATAAGTTCTGCTTTGCCAAGAATAAGGGACTTTAGAGGTTTAAGTAGAAACTGTTTTGATGGAAGAGGCAATTGTACTATAGGTATAAAAGAGCAAGTTATATTTCCTGAAATTGACTATAACTCTATAGATAAATTAAGAGGGCTTCAAGTCATAATATGTACAAGTGCTAATAGTGATATTGAAGGAATTAGGTTCCTAGAATTGTTGGGAATGCCTTTTGTTAAAAAATAATGGATAAATAATTAGTTTAGGAGTATATGACGCTTGGCAAAAGTATCTAAAATAGCTAGATGGAAAAGACCTCAAAGGTTTAAAGTTAGAGAGATGAATAGGTGTAATAATTGTGGAAGGCCTAGGGCTTATATCCGACACTTTGGACTTTGTAGGATTTGTTTTAGAAATATGGCATTGCAAGGATTATTGCCGGGTGTTCGAAAGGCTAGTTGGTAAATAAAAATGCATAAGATAGTTACAGATCCAATAGGCGATATGCTTACCAGAATTCGTAATGGTGTGTTGCCTCATCATGAATCAGTAGAAATACCTGCTTCAAAAATAAAAACAGAAATAGCAAATATTCTTAGAGATGAAGGTTTTATTAAAGGTTATGAATTATTAAATGACGATTCATTATACCCCATTATTAAGATATATTTGAGTTATTCTAAAGATGGAACACCTTTAATTTCTGGTTTGAAGCGTGTTAGTAAACCTGGTCTAAGAGTTTATGTTGGTAAACATGAAATACCTAGGCATTATGCAGGATTGGCAGTCGCTATATTGTCTACTTCTCAAGGAGTTATTACCGGTAAAAGTGCCTGGAAATCTGGAGTTGGAGGAGAGTTGTTATGTTATATATGGTGATATGGAGTAGTTATTGTGTCTAGAATAGGTCAAATTCCCATTAAGGTACCGTCTGGTGTTGAAATAAAACTAGAAGGTAATAAAGTACAGGTTAAAGGTCCTAAAGGTTCTTTAAGTGATAATTTTAAGCCTAGTATTAAAATATCACATAAAGAAGGTGTTTTAGAGCTAGAACGATCTTCTGATGAGCCTGAAATTAAAGCTCTTCATGGTTTGACTCGAGCTTTGTTAAACAATATGGTCATAGGTGTTACGGATGGTTTTTCTAAAACCCTAGAACTAGTTGGAGTAGGTTATAGAGTTCAACAAAAAGGTAAAAGTTTGACTCTAAGTGTTATGTTTAGTCATCCTGTTAATATAGATCCTTTACCTGAAGTGGATTTAAAAGTAGATGAGAATAGAATTATTGTTACAGGTATAAATAAACAAAAAGTAGGCGAAATGGCAGCGCAAATTCGAAAAGTTAGGCCTCCAAATGCTTATACAGGAAAAGGTATTAGGTATCTTGGGGAATATGTAAGAATTAAGCCTGGTAAAAGCGCTAGGGCGGGTTAAAGAAATATGGCTATTGATAATATACGAACAAAAAGAAGAGTAATGAGGCATGCAAGAGTTAGGAAGAAAGTTAATGGAGTTAATACAAAGCCTCGTTTATCTGTGTTTAGGGCAATTAAACACGTTTATGCTCAATTAATTGATGATGATAAAGGTGAAACATTGGTTTCGGCATCAAGTTTAGATGCTGAAATAATTAGTGGAGCATCTAGTAATGGAAATAATACTAAAATGGAAATTGCTAAACAAGTCGGTGAATTGTTGGCACAAAGAGCTAAAAAGAAAAAAATAAAATCTGTGGTATTTGATCGTGGAGGATATAAGTTCCATGGACGAGTTAAGGCTTTGGCTGAAGCAGTAAGGGATGGAGGATTGAAATTTTAAATGGTAAATGATTTTAATGAAAAAGATAATGAGCCTGTCATAACTGAACGGGTTGTAAAAATATCTCGGGTTGCTAAAGTTGTTAAAGGTGGAAGGCATTTAAGTTTTAGCGCTATGGTAGTTGTCGGAGATGGAGAAGGGAGTGTTGGGATTGGTTTAGGTAAAGCTGAAGCTGTTCCTGACGCTGTTAAAAAAGGATCTACAGAAGCTCAAAAAACTTTAATGCAAGTACCTTTAAAAAATACTACTATACCGCATGAAGTTACTGCTAAAAGTGGAGCATCTACTGTTAAATTAATGCCGGGTACTATAGGTACTGGAGTTAAAGCAGGTGGAGCAGTTAGGGCTGTAGTGGAACTTTTAGGAGTTAGAGATATTTTAACCAAAGTGTATGGTAGTAGAAATCCTAAAAATGTTGTTAGGGCTACAATTAAAGCTCTAAGCAATATAAAAGATCCGGAAATTGAATTCGCAAAGCGTAAAGCTGTTAGAGAACAAGGTCTGGGATAATTTTAATGAAAGTAATAGGTTGTTGAAATGGGTAAAATATCAATTAAATGGGTAAAAAGTGGTATAGGTAGGCCTTCAGACCAGCGTAAAACATTGGAGAGTTTGGGTTTGAAAAAACTTAACCAAACTGTAATTCATGAGGAAACTCCTTCAATTTTAGGAATGGTTAGAAAAGTTTCTCATTTGATTACTATTGAATCAAAACCTAAATAATGTTTTGGAGTGATTGAATTATGAGACAACATCTTTTAAAACCAAGCATAGGGAAAAAATCTCGAAAAAGAGTAGGGAGAGGTAATGCTAGCGGTTTTGGTAATTATTCTGGTAGAGGCATGAAAGGTCAAAAATCTCGATCAGGTGGTGGCGTGAGGTTAGGATTTGAAGGTGGGCAACTACCATTAATTAAGAAATTACCAATGATGAGAGGCTTTACAAATATTTTTAAGAAAAAATATTTTATTATAAATGTTGGTTCACTTAGTGTTTTTCCATCTGGAGCCTTAATTGATTCAAAGTCATTATTTGATAAAGGGTTAATAAAAAACATAAAAACTCCAGTAAAAATATTAGGTGATGGTGAAATTACTCAACCTTTAGAAGTAACAGCAAATAAATTTTCAAAATCTGCTATAGATAAAATTGAATCTGTAGGTGGCACTATTAAGGAGATTAATTGATGCGCCAAAGGCAAGCTTCTAATACAAACACTGAAAATAGGCCTCAGCTTATTCAATCATTAATTGATGCTATAAGGGTTCCTGATCTAAGGGCTAAGATATTTTTTACGTTTGCTATGTTGATAGTGTTTAGATTTGTTGCACATATTCCTGTGCCGGGAGTTAATTTGCAGCAATTACGACAAGCATTTGAGCAACAGCAGCTTTTAGGGTTCTTAGATCTCTTTAGTGGGGGAGCTTTGGCCGATTTAAGTGTAGCAGCTTTAGGGGTTTACCCTTATATTACTGCATCTATATTAATGCAAATATTAACTCCAGTTGTTGGACGGCTTAAAGCTTTATCTCAAGAAGGTGAATTTGGACGTCAAAAAATTAACCAATATACCCATTATTTAACTGTGCCAATTGCTTTTTTGCAATCATGGGGTACTTTAACTATTTTGAGGCAATCTGGAGTATTGCCTGGAGTCGAATTTGGTATGAATTCTCATACAGCTGCTATGTTGATATCAATGGTAGCTGGTACTATGTTTCTAGTTTGGATAGGTGAATTAATTACTGAAAGAGGTTTAGGTAATGGGATTTCTATTATTATATTTGGAGGAATAGTTGCGGGATTCCCTTCAGCCGTTGGGAGAGGTTTATTACAAGGAGGAGTTGGTGGAGGGCTACTACTATTAACAATTTTTGGATTTGGAATAATATATATTATAGTTTTATTTACTGAAGCTCAAAGAAGAGTTCCTGTTCAGTATGGGAAGAGTGTGTTTAGAGGAGGTAGAATGCAAAGACAAACAGGGTCAAGTTTTCTTCCTTTGCGTGTAAATTCCGCAGGTATGATACCTCTTATTTTTGCTTCATCTATAATTATTTTGCCTGGAACAATTGCAAGCTACTTTAAAGGAGGGCTTAACCCAAATTTCTTTGAAAGAATAGCAAGGTTTTTTTCTTCAGCATTGGATCCAGCTAATTTTGGGTACTGGATTGCTCTATTTATTTTAGTATTTGTTTTTACATTTTTTTATACTATGGTTGTGTTTCAGCAGCAAAATTTGTCTGAGAATTTACAACGAAATGGTGGGTTTATACCAGGTATAAGACCAGGTAAGCCGACTCAGGAATATTTAAACAAAGTAGTGCTTAGAATTACTTGTGGGGGAGCTTTTTTCCTTGCTTCTGTAGCTATAGCTCCATATTTTGTTACTCTTTTAACTGGAGTGAGATCACTTACTTTAAGTAGTTTCGCTTTACTAATTATGGTAGGTGTTGCATTAGATACTATGAGGCAGTTGGAAACTCAATTATTAATGCGCAATTATGAAGGATTTATAAATTAGGTATTGATATGAAGTTGATATTATTAGGCGCACCAGGAGCAGGAAAAGGTACACAGGCATTAACTTTATCTGATAAATTAAATGTTTCTTGGCTTTCTTCAGGTGATTTATTTAGATCCCATCGTAAAGAAAATACTCAATTGTGGAAAGAATCTTTTGTATATATTGAAAAAGGTCTATTGGTTCCTGATTCTATTACAATAAAAATGGTTTTAAAATGGATTGATGAAAATCAAGGGAAAGGTTTTATTTTGGATGGATTTCCTAGGAATATAAAACAAGCGGAATCTCTTGATAATCATTTAAATAAATCCGGCGGAATTGATAAAGCTATATATATATCTGTTCCTGATGAAATACTTATAAATCGACTATCTTTGAGGTTGATATGTAAAGAATGTGGATTTCCGAATAGCAATATTAACTTAAATAATTCTAATAAGAATATATGCGTTAAATCTGGATGTCTAGGTGAATTATATCAAAGAGAAGATGATAAGCCTGAGTCAATCAAAAAAAGACTCGAAGTTTTTATGGATGAGACTAAGCCATTATTAGATTATTATAAAAAAGAATCTAAGCTAATAGAAATTGATGGAACTGGTTCGATTAATTCTGTTAGTGAATCATTAGATAAATTATTCGTGAAAAATAATGTATAAGTATAAATTGGTAGAAATATTTAATTTGGAATTAAAATATGATAAATAAACAATTAGGTATAACAATTAAATCACCAAGGGAAATGGATTTAATGAGGCAAGCTGGTCAAATTGTTGCAAAAACTAAACTTGCAGTTAAAGATGCTATTGAGCCAGGTATTAATACTAAAGAATTAGATGTTATAGCTGAAAAGGAAATAAGAAAATTAGGAGCCACTCCTTCTTTTAAAGGTTATAAGGCTGGAGGTAATATACCTTTTCCAAGTACTATTTGCGTATCAATTAATGACGAGATTGTACATGGTATTCCTAGTAATAGAGTTATTAATGATGGAGATATTATAAGTGTTGATGTTGGTGCAATAGTAGAAGGTTATCATGGAGATTCAGCATTTACTATTGGTGTGGGATCTATCTCAAATGATTCTCAATTATTAATTAATTCTACTGAGAAAGCTCTTGAAAAAGGTATATTAGAAGTCAAATCTGGAGTTAGAGTCGGAGATATTTCTTGTGCTATTCAAGATTATAGTGAGGGATTAGGTTATTCTGTTGTTAAGCAATATGTTGGACATGGTATCGGTAGAGAACTTCACGAAGAGCCTCAAATTCCTAATTATGGTAAAAAAGGCTTGGGTCCAATTCTTTCATCAGGAATGGTGATAGCTATTGAACCTATGCTTACAATAGGTAAGTCAGATACTATGCTTTTAGATGATGGTTGGACTGTTGCAACTGCTGATGGAAGTTTATCTGCTCATTTTGAAGAAACAGTTGCTATTACCTCTTCAGGTAGTGAAATTTTAACTCAGGTTAAATAGGAAGAATTTTATATGGCAAAAAAAGAAGTTATAGAAGTTGAAGGGACAGTTATAGAGGCATTACCAAATGCTACTTTTAAAGTTAAATTAGCTAACGAACATGAAGTTCTAGCTTATATTTCTGGTAAAATTAGGATGTTTTTTATTAGAGTTTTACCTGGAGACAAAGTATTAGTAGAGCTTTCACCATATGACCTTAAAAGAGGTCGTATAACTTATAGGTTTAAATAAAGATTGAAAATATTGGAAGTGAATATATGAAAGTTTCTGCATCAGTAAAAATAAGATGTGCAAAATGTCAGGTAATAAGGCGTAATGGCATTGTAAGGGTTATTTGTGATAATCCTAGGCATAAACAAAGACAAGGTTGAATATAAATATTTGAATGTGAGGGAAAAATATGGCTATTATAGCTGGAGTTAACATACCAGATAATAAAAGGGTTGAAATATCTTTAAGGAGGATCTTTGGTATTGGTCCTACTAAAGCCTTAAATATTGTCAAAGAAGCTGGTATATCAGGTAACCCAAGAGTTAAAGATTTGACAGAATCTGACCTTAATTTAATTAGAGATATTGTAGATAAAGATAAGATTGAAGGAGACTTAAGGCAAGAAGTCAATTTAAATATTAGAAGGTTAATTGATATTGGATCTTATAGAGGATTAAGACATAGGAGAGGTTTGCCTGTTAGAGGACAACGAACTAGTACGAATGCAAGGACTAAAAGAGGAAGACGTCAAGCAATTGCTGGTAAAAACATAGTACGAAAATAATAACATAGGAGAATCATATGGCCAGAAAGCCTAGAAATAGACGTAAAGATAGAAAATCTAATCCAGTCGGTAGAGCATATATTCATTCTACATTTAATAATACTTTGATTACATTGACTGACCCTCAAGGTGCAGTGCTTTTATGGGGCAGTGCTGGTACTATTGGTTATAAAGGATCTAGAAAATCTACTGCATTTGCTGCTCAAAAGGCAGGTGAAGATGTAGGTAAAAAGGCTTTAGAGCATGGATTAAAACAATTAGATGTGTATGTCAGAGGTCCTGGGGCTGGCAGAGAATCAGCTATTAGAGCACTTCAAGGTGTAGGTTTGTTTGTTACCAGTATTAGAGATGTTACTCCTATACCTCATAATGGTTGTAGGCCTAGAAAAAGAAGAAGAGTATAAACAAATTTAGGAGTTAAAATAATATGGCAAGGTATATAGGTCCAATTCAAAAAAAATTAAGATCTCTAGGGTTAGATCGATTTGGAGCTTACAATGAGAGAAAAAAAGTATCAACTACTTTTTCTCGTAAAAGGGTTTCAGAATATGGATTGCAATTAATTGAAAAACAGAAAGCTAAATTTCTTTATGGTGTTTTAGAAAGGCAATTTAGTAATTATTATAAGAAGGCTTCTAAAATTTCAGGTTCTACAGGAGAGAATCTTATTGTTCTATTAGAAAAACGACTTGATAATGTATTATATAGAGCTGGATTATTTTCTACTAGAAAACAATCCAGACAAGCTGTAAACCATGGACACTTTTTAGTAAATGATAAAAAGGTTAATATACCTTCTTATCAGGTGAAAAGTGGAGACAAGGTATCTTGGACTGAAAAATCACAAAAAAGTAAGTTGTTTGAATTAGCATTGAATACTTCTAAAGACATTCCGTCAGCTTCGTGGATACAATTAGAGCAAAGCAAGATAGGCTTGACAATAATTAATGAACCTAGTTCTGCTGATGGTGAGCTAGTGATAGATACTAGGCAAATTGTAGAATTTTATTCTAGATAGTTAGTTTAAGGATATTTAATTTATTTAATTTATAGGAGTTGTTTTTATGGTTATAGAATTCCAAAATATTAATTTGGGTAATGAAGAAAATCAAATAGAAGAAGATATTATCCCTGATCCATCCTTTGAGCAGATAGAATCTCTTCATAGTTATGCTAAATTTAACATATCCCCACTTGAATCTGGCTATGGTTTAACTATTGGAAATTCTTTACGAAGAGTTTTGTATAATTCTTTGGAAGGTGTTGCTGTGACTTGGGCTAGAATTGAAGGAGTACTTCATGAATATGCAACTATTCCAGATGTTAAAGAAGAAGTTGCAGAAATTCTTTTAAATGTAAAAAATGTTAGATTGCGATCTGATGTTGATAGATCAGGTAAATTGAGATTAGAAGTATCGGGTTCTGGTAAAGTTTGTGCTGGAGATTTAATGGCATCATCAGATTTTGAAGTTGTAAACCCAGAATTACATATTGCTACCTTAGATTCGGAACAGGCAAAATTGTCAATGGAACTTAACGTTGCTAAAGGAACTGGATATGCAGTTGCGAGTGATTCTGAAGGGTTACCAATAGGTACTTTACCTATTGATGCTGTATTTTCTCCCATTAGAAAAGTCAACTATTCTGTTGAACCTATTAGAGTTGGTAAGCACACAAATTATGAGAAATTAATATTTGAAGTATGGACTGACGATACAATATCTCCTGTTGAAGCTATAAAGAAAGCTGCTAATTTATTGATAGGTAAATTGTTTTTATTTACATCCGTTGATGATAATGGTGAGGTGATATCAGATTCTACTTCAGCTAAGATCCCTCATGAACTTTATAATATTCCCGTTGAAAAATTGGATTTATCTTCAAGGACTTTAAATTGTTTAAAAAGAGCTGGTTTAGATAAGGTAGCTAATATTTTTGAATTACAAAAGAGTGAATTGTTATCTATAAGAAATTTTGGAGAAAAATCTTATAATGAACTTTTCGATAATTTGAGGAAATTTGAAATGTTGCCTGCTGAATTAGATCCAAATATTAATATTAGTGATGATGTTCAACAAGATATAATTGATGATAATGTTGAGGAGGATAAATCTAATGAGGCATAAAATTGCTGGAAGAAAATTAGACCGCCCTACTGCACATCGAATGGCTATGTTGAGAGGTATGGTTTGTGATTTAATTGAACATGAATCTATTTCTACTACTCATGCTAAAGCTCAAGAAGTCAGAAGGTTAGCTGAAAAAGTTATTACTACTTGTAAAACTCCTAATTTAAGTAATAGGCGCAAAGCAATATCTATTTTAAGGAATAAGAATATTGTAACTAAATTATTTGATGAGATAGCCCCAAGATTTCAAGATAGAAATGGAGGTTATACTCGAATATACAAAATGGGACAAAGAAGTGGTGATGCTGCTAATTTATCTAGAATTGAATTAGTATCATAATTAATCATTATAGGCATATAAAATTACTAGAATAGCTTTATTAATAGAATATGATGGTACTAATTTTTCTGGATTTCAGATTCAGAATCATAAGAGTTCTATTCAAGGTGAATTAGAAGAAGCTATAAAAGAATTTACAGGTCAAAAAACTAGGATTAAATATGCAGGTAGAACTGATAGTGGAGTACATGCAGAAGGACAGGTGATTTCCTTTGATTCTAAAGTTGATAGAGATTTAAGACAATATATAGAAGGAATTAATTATTATTTACCAGAATCTATTGCAGTAAAAGAAGTTAATGTGATGTTAGATCACTTTGACCCTAGAAAGCATGCTTTAAGTCGTACTTATAGATATAACATTATTAACAGTGAAAAGCGTTATCCTTTATTAAATAGGTCACATTTTAGAGTTGTAAATAAATTGAATATATCAAAAATTAATGAATCAATTAATTTGTTCGTTGGGGAACATGATTTTAAACAATTTTCTGGGCCATTACCAAAAGGAATAAATACATACAGAGAAATTTTAGATATTTGCGTTTCAAAAGAGCAAAATGTGGTACAATTTATAGTTAAAGGTAAATCTTTTTTGAGAAGACAAGTTAGGAGAATGGTTGGAACATTAGTCGATATTGGTTTAGATAAGGTTTCTTATGATCAATTGAAATCATTTTTGGATTGTTCAAATAAACCTATAGTTTATACTACATTGCCTCCACAAGGATTATGCCTTGTAAATGTTGAATATCCAGATATATTTTATAAAAATGGTGAAAAGATATGATAAAACAAAATAATGAATTTAATACTTCAATAAATGATGTTAAGCCTGAATGGCATATTATAGATGCTACAGACCAATCGTTAGGAAGAGTTTCTTCTGAGATTGCTACGATATTACAAGGGAAGAATAAAGTATTGTATGTCCCTTATATAAATACGGGAGATTATGTTGTCGTAATAAATGCAGAAAAAATTAAAATTACTGGTAAAAAATTAGAACAAAAAACATATTATAGGCATAGTGGATATCCTGGAGGAATTAAACAGAAAACTTTGGCAGAGATTATGAATCAGTCTCCAATTGAAGCAATTAAACATAGCGTAAAAGGAATGCTTCCAAAGAATTCTGTAGGTAGGAAAATGCTATCTAGATTGAAAATATATGTTGGTGATAAACATAAACATCATGCACAATTTAAGTCTGGAGAAAGCTTAGCTACTCCTATAACTAAGGAGGATTAATGACTACAGATCAAAAATATTTTTATGGGACTGGAAGAAGAAAAACATCTGTAGCTCGAGTTCGAGTTTATCTTGATAAAGGCCCTATAATTATTAATGGTAACCCTATGGAAGAAGTTTTCCCTTGGGGAGAATGGCAGAACACTATTACTGAACCTTTGAGAGTTGCACACGGTAAAGGTGACTTTAGAGTTGTTTCAAAAGTCTCAGGTGGAGGAAAATCTAGTCAAGCAGGTGCGATAAGACATGGTTTATCTAGAGCTTTAGTTGAAAGTGATCCTGAATTAAGGCCATTATTAAAGAAAAATGGATTGTTAACTAGAGATAGTCGTGAAAAAGAACGAAAGAAATATGGATTAAAAAGGGCTCGCAAAGCACAGCAATATACTAAGCGTTAATAGTTATAGATTTTATGAATAATGGTAAACTTATTCATAATCCTTATATTGAAATTATTTCTCAAAAACTTTTGTTTGAAAACAAACAAAATGAGCAACATAAAGCACCAAGTATAATTAGGTTATCCAATGGAATACTAATAGTTACTTTTGCTTTACATCAAGACAGTAAGACCTTAGAAAGCTATGTAGTCTTAACTAAATCAAATAACAATGGAGTCACTTGGACAAAGCCTGAAATTATTTATAGAAATTCTGGTTTTACTTGTATAAATATGGGAGGTCTTGTTAGGTTTTCTGATCATATGATTCGATTAATAGTTGGAAGTATGAAAATAGATTATTCTCTGGGAGGAGATGAACCATTTTCAGATTGTATTACAGGTTATCTAGATTCTAAAGATGGAGCTAATACATGGTCTCATAAATTAGAAGAAATTAATCTTTTTCCAATGTGGACTGAAGTTTATGGTCAAAGTAACCCTCATATATTAAAAGATGGTAGATTTCTTTTAGCAATGATGGGAACCATTGGAAGGGACAAGGAATGGCATTCAGGGGTTTCTTTTTGTGACCCTAATGATAACTATAGTTTTAGTAAACCGATTATTATAGCTAAAGATAAATATAAAAATTATAGTGATATTGATGTTGTACGAATTAAAGATGGAAGATTACTAGCTGTAATTAGAGAGCATAATTTAAAAAAGAGTGTTTTTTCTCACTCTGAAAATGAAGGAATTACGTGGTCTCCAATTAATTTTACAGGTTTTCTTGGATCTAATATTAAATTACTCAAACTAAATTCTGGAGATATTATTTGTGCGTATAGAGATGAAAATCCTGATAATTTGGGTGTAAGTATTAGTATTTCAAGAGATTGTGGCTATAAATGGGAATATTTAGGACAAATATATTCTGCCTCGAAAGATTCATTACATATACCTGGTCTTAAATGCGGATATCCTGATATGTTATACATTAATAACGTAGATATAATTGGAGTTTTACATACATATCCAAATAAAGAAGGGGCTATGAATATAAAGCAATTTAAACTTAAAGACCTTACAGTATCTAACTAATTATTTATATAGAAATAATAGATAAAATATTATTATATGAAAAACTAATTAGAATTATTTAATTGAATTAGTTGAACTAATTGCCAACGGTCATAATCAGTTAAAAGACGACCAAATTCAGGCATTATTGCTTGTGGCCATTTACCTCTTTTACGAGAGCTATAACCTTGTCTTCCTCCAGCAGATATATATGCAAATAATTCCGTATCAGTATATTTTTGAATAGTTAAATTAGGGGGTAGAGGACTTTTATCTCCATAAAAGGCTAATATTTTAGCTTGGTATTTGGGGTCAGATTCATCTATACCTTTAAAAGTAGATCCATGACAAACTAAACAGTTTATATTGTATATATGTTCAGCTTTTTCTTTGTCATAAATATCTTTAGGCATAGTTATTTGAGAATTTTCTGAAATATCCATTGTCAAATAATCTAAACTAGCTCCAGTTATTGGTACAGAGTTTTTTGGAGGTAATAACCTAGGAATTTCTTGACTTCTATACGATGGCTGGAAATGCATTTCAGTAAATGCCTCAACTCTATGGCTACCTGTTTCCATAAGTGCAGGTTGTTCAAATTTAATTGACTCCCCAATTTTTACTTCACCTGTTTTTGAATTATAGCAAGATACAAATAATATAATTGAAAATAAAGATATAATTATAAGAGATGTGCTATTAAAGTCTTTAAACATTAAATTATTCCCAACCTCGTTTTATATCTTCTGCACCAATATTTTTTAATATTTTTTCAGCTTCTTCAATTTTATCTTCACTTGTAGTGACAGTAACCCCTATATATCCTTCAGTAATTCGTGTGTCATATGCGCCCATAAATATTCTAGGTAATCTAGATTCAAATACTACTCCAATAATTGTAAATATAATTGCTCCAAGCATAGTTCCTTCATACATTATTATTGCCATTGGAGGGACACCTAATACAGGCTTACCACCTGTAACTAGAGGATAGGCTACTTGAGTGCCTGCAGTAATCATAAATCCCATTATAAATCCACATACAGCACCAAATAATGGCCACCTATAAAGTTTATGCTTAGGTTCATCTTCTCCAAATGTTCCTTCAGGGTAAGGTAGGCCAGTTAATACTTCATATTCATCCATTTCATAACCAGCTTTTCTTAAGTCATCTAGCGCATCTGCAGCTAAATTTTCATCTAAAAATAATCCTATAATACTACGTTTCATATTAATTCCTCATTCTCTGATAGACGCAGGAACTGTTCTGCGTCCAATTTTAATTTCGTCTCTAAAGACCATTCCTTCTTTAATATCAAAAAGAGGTATTAAAGGAAAGAATTTAGAAAATAATAATAATCCAAAAATTACGAAAGCAAATGTTTCGGTTACAATTAATATCTCAACTATACTTGGTGTATAGCTACCCCAGTCAAATGCAAATGGGGTTTTACGAGATAAACTTGGTACAATAATTAAAAATCTTTCAAGCCACATTCCTACGTTCACTAATATAGTACTTATAAACATTAATGGAAGACTACGACGTACATTTTTAAACATCCACATTGGCACAGGAATAAAATAAGATGTAAGTAGGAATAATATAAATAGACCTGAAAAAGGCCATTTAAAAAATTGCAACTCCCTTAGAGCAATTTCAGGCCTCTCTAAAGTGAACAAGGCAAAAGCTACTTCTAAAAATAAAAATAGAAACCATGTAGTAGCTACTATTATTAATAATCTTCCAATTGCATCTAGATGGTCAGGTCTTAATATTTTATCATTCCCTTTCCATACCCACATCATTACTACCATGAAAGTAGCAACCGCAGATACTCCTGAATGAATTGCTCCAATAATAAAATATGGTGCAAATATTGTAGAATGCCAACCTTCAACTCCAGCAATTACAGCGAAATCCCATGAAACTATGCTATGAACTGATACAAATACCGGAAGTACTAAGGCAGATAATAAAATACCTACAATTGTTTGCATTTTCCATTGCCTAGGAGTCCCTCTCCAACCAAGACATAGAATTCCATATATTTTACTTCTTAATCCTGTTGTTCTATCTCTAATTATTGCTAAATCGGGTAATAAACATATTATTACAAATAATGTACTTGCAATTAGATATGTTCCTACCGCACTAGGATCCCAAACAAAAGGAGATCTAACATTTGGCCATACACCTCTACTAAAATCATATGGAAATACCCAGTAAGTTCTCCAAGGCCTACCTACGTGGAATAAGGGAGTATGAAGGGCTGCCATTAATGAGAATACAGTGAGCACTTCAGCAGCTCTAGTTATTGGTCTTCTCCATTCTGCTTGAGTTAGTCTTAATATAGCTGAAATCATTATTCCTGCATGGCTGATTCCAATCCAAAACACAAAATTAACTATAAAAAATCCCCAGAAAACAGGCCTGTTAAGACCTGTAACTCCTAGGCCGTGGTAAACCATATAAAAGAAAGCAGCTAACCCCGTGACAATAAATCCAAAAGTAATTAAAACAGCCGGAAGCCACCATTTAGGAGTTTCCAGAATTGGCGATAGAGATATATCGTTAATTTCTTTTTGGTTAAGCTGTATGTGTTCCTGCATATTTTTCTCTTTTACATATTAATTATTATAATGTTTTTTTATCAATATTTTAATCAGGTTTTCCTAATATTTTAACTTCTGTTCGATGGAATTTTTTGTGTATTTCATACATAACTACTTCTCTTTGTTCCCATATATTTATTACTGGTATTATTTTTGTAGCAAGCATAAATACTAATATAGATCCTGAAATGTATCCAAGCATAATAAAAACATCAGATATTTCTGGTAAATGAGTAGGTAAAGAATGAGTAGGTAATGCATGCTTAGAAACATTTGGATCACCAATTCCAGGTACGGAATACGCAGCTACATATAGTCTAATTCTATCTAGGAAAGTACCAATAATAACTCCAACTGCTATTAATGGAGGACCCCAAAAACTTCGTCTAATTGGATTCCAAATCATCATAAAAAGAGGGAAAACAAAATTTAATAAAAATACACCTATAAAAATTATTAAATATGGTCCAGTTGTAAGTAGATCTATAACTGATAATTCATTAGGTTTTTTACCATACCAAAATACATTGAAACTAGAAAACCAAAACCAAAACCATAGTAATGATAAAGCAAATAATAATTTGCCTAGACCCCAAACTTGATCGTATCCGATATAATCTTTATATCCTCCAAATTTTCTTAAACAAAACATAGTTAACATCATTGTAGCCACACCTGCTTGTAATGCATTAGCAGCGTGAGTTATGGGAAGAAGTGCATCTATCCATCCAGGGACAAGAACAAGTAGAAAATCTATACTTATCAAAAAATGGACAAAAACCATCATTGCAAAATATAATGCACCTAATATACCTAATCTATGGTAAAGCCAATGCCATTGCTTAGAAGTGCCTATCCAATTTTTAGATAATTTTTTTGCAACCTTTTGTTGCCATCCTGTACCTTTATCACGAATTAATGCTAAATCAGGTAATGCAGAAAGCCATAGAAGCATAATGCCAATAAAAACTAATGAGCACAATGCTAATGTAGTCCAAATATGTGGAGAAAATACTGGTACACTTTCAAACCCAGGAGCTGCATCCCAAAACCATAATGACCTTCGCCTATCTTCAAGACTTGGTAGCACCCACAATATTGGAATAAATAATATTAAATTAAATAAACCAACTATTGACCATATTTCTGCTGTACGAGATATAGGTCTCCTCCAATGTGCCTTAGCAAGCCTTGGAGCTATAGCAACCATAGGTGCTGCCTGTGCAGTTGTTAATATAAATGCAAACATTGCAGCATAGTAACCCCATATAACTTTGTCGTTGAAACCAGAGTTTAATTTCATGACAAATCCAATAATTCCTAAAATAAAGAATACAGCTAATAATGAAATAATGCGCCAAAAATAATTCCCATTTCTCTGGTGCCTCTCAAGAAGAGTATTATTAATTTTAGATTTCTTATCTAATGTTGATTTAGCTGTAATCACATGAGGATTCATTATTTTATATTTTTTCCTATTTTATTTGATAAATTTATTAATGTTTTTCAACTGTTTTAGATTCGTAGTCAACCTTTTTCAAATACACAACACTTGGGTGAGTTCCATATTCTTCTAATAAATGATATCCACGTTTTTCATCATGCTCTTCGTGGCCATCATGATCAGAGTGATCTCCATGTCCTCCATGTCCTAGTTCTTTTTTCTTCATTTTAGATACTTTACTTTCAGGGTTATTAAAATCACCGAAAACAAGAGCATCAGTAGCACAACCGTTTACACAGGCAGGATTTAATTGTCGATCGCCATCTTTAATACTGGTATTATTCTTTTCAGATTCTCTTTTTGTACGCTGTATTCTTTGAACGCAGAAAGTACATTTTTCCATTATTCCGCGTGTTCTTACAGTAACATCTGGATTAAGTTGATTTTCTAATGAATCGGGCCATTCAGGTTCCCAAAAATTAAAATGTCTTACTTGGTAAGGACATCCATTAGCGCAGAATCTTGTACCTATACATCTATTATATACTTGAACATTCAATCCTTGGTCATTATGATATGTTGCATAGACAGGACATACAGGTTCACATGGTGCATCAGCACAATGCTGGCATAATACAGGAATAAATCTAGCTTTTACATTGGGGAATTCTCCTTCCCAATATCTTTCAATTCTAATCCATTGGATAGGTCTTCTCTGAGTAAAATGGTCTTCTTCATTAATAGGTATATTGTTTTCTGATTGACAAGCAATAACACAAGCATTACATCCCGTACATTTATCATTATCAATAACCATTCCCCAACTTGGATTTGCCATTATAATCTCCCTTTAATATTATGTGTCATATCTCGTGATTTTAATTATATGTTGCTCGTAATCTGTAGGAAATTCAGATACATCATTTTCAAATTTAGGTAAACGCCTCCATTTACCTGTATTAGTTATGTTAACTTTAGTAGAGGCCCAAGCAAGTGCACCTGATGTTTTTACATTTAATGGTGCAAGTATTGATAATATATTTGCACCTCTTTTTTCTGAAAACCTGCCTCCACCTAAATGTCCTTGTCCTAATGGAACGCATATTACGTCAGTAGGGGTTCCTGGATTAGGATAAGCTATAGCTTCAATGTTCCCAAAATTTGAAGCTATTCTAATTATATCGCCTTCTTTAATATTCATATCTTTTGCAACTTTTGCGTTAATTTCTGCCCATGTTTTCCAGACAGCAGTTGACATTGTGTCAGGCAAGGCTTGTAGCCAAGGTAATGAAGAATTTCCTATTCCATTTCTTAACCCGTATGATTCAAAAGGTATGAGATAAAACTCTTTATTTGGATTTTCACTACTAGAGAAGTTAGGTTCTTCAATTAGATTGTCAAACTGAGGTAATTTATGTGATTTTTTATTTTTATATTTTGAATTTGTGTCTTGCCAGAATCCATGTTGTAAAACTGAATTCCAGAAAGATTCAAAACTTGCGAAATCTTTAGTATTTTTTAATCCCACAGTTCCTTTACCACTATCAAATAAGTTTTTAGCTTTAGATTTAATTATAGATAGATAGTCTTCTTCTTCAAAATTAGTATTAAGATTAAGATTAGGGTCTTTCGATATAGATAATAAGATATTGGGAAAACTTTTTGTACCTAAATATTCTCCTCTGTTTTCAAAAAAAGGCCTTACAACTGGTTGCTGGAAAGCGACTATTTCATGACCAGGAGCAGGGTTAGGAGTATTTATACCCCAGTCTTCTAAAAAGTGATGAGGAGGTAAAATTAAATCTGACATATATCCAATGTCATCCATAATTGTTGAAAAGCTAACTATTAAAGAAGTATTTGATATTCCATTATTTCCTTCAATTATTGCATCTTTAAACCCAGCACTGTCAGGTAATCCATACCATGGATCTGAGCCATAATTTAATAGTATTTTTACATCACCATTATTCATTTTTTTGATTAATTCATTCCAGTCAGAGAAACTTGTCTCTGTTTGTCTCAAATCAGATATATTAACTGGATCTGGGTTTAATATTACTCCACCTTTATTATTGACAGACCCTATTAAATAATTTAATAAATATATATTTTTTAGATTAAACAAACCATTTGTACTTGCTGCTGTAGATCCTCCGCCTATTACTAAAGGATTATTATGACTAGCTAGTTCTTTAGCAATTTTAGTAATTTTATTTATTACTTCCTCAGTATTTTGACTAGGATCAGATATTTTGCTGGCTATTAATGAAGGTGCAAATTGGTCTAGGTAAGTTAAATCATTATTAGTAAGGTTGTTTATTATTTGAGTATCAGCAAGGCCCTCAGATATTATTACCTGAGCTATACTTAAAGCCAAAATCCCTTCAGTCCCAGGTTTTGTGTAAATCCATTCATCTGCATTAGCTGCAGTAGATGAAAATCTTGATTCCACTTGGACTAAATATCCTCTTGTTTTATTTCCTTGACGGAATTGGCCATAAGCTTTTGCATATTCAGTAGGAGAAATCCATGTGCTAAGAAAATCAGACCCAAAAGACACAATGTAATCAGAATTTGCTATATCAAATTTAGGAATTTTTTTATCGCCAAATATGACTTGAAAAGCATTCTTAAGTGTTGTTTGTTCTAAAGGTTCATGAATAACGTGATTTCCTCCAAAACTAGTAGTGAAATTTGAAACTATTGAGTTGATTTGGGAATTAAGAGGCTTTGTTGCAAAAACCATTTTTGAACTTTCCCCAGAATCTTTGAGTTTTTTTAATTCCGAACTAAGTCGGTCTATAGCGTTGTCCCAGCTTATTTCTTCAAATTTTCCTTCTCCTCTGTTTCCTACGCGTAATAGAGGACCTTTTATTCTGTCAGGATGATATAAAGATTGTAAAGAAGCTTCACAAACTGCACTATGCTTTCCTTCATTAATTGGGAAATCAACATTACCTTCTATTTTCTTTGCTCTCCCTTCCATTATACGAACAATTAGCCCATTAGAAACTGGAGAGTTTGCGTCAGTAGTTGCATACCAATTATCTAAGCCGGAAACCATATCTTCAGGCATTTCATAAGATGATTCTACCAAAAGTTCTTCAGGCGGAACCCCACAGGCTTGAAATAGTACAGCAGCACCAGTAGAACCCCCAATAAGTGTTAGAAATTGTCTTCTAGTTAGTCCCATATTTATTTAATTTCTACCTCTTTAAACTTCTTAAATTTTAATAATGGCAAGTTGTACAATCCGTAGGTCCATTGTTTTCTCTGTGGCAATCTACACAGTCACTCATTTTAAGAGTTCTTACTTGTTCAACTTTATGCATTTTTGATACATCTCCATGACATATAGAACATGTGCCTGATGCAGCAATATCAAGAGTTTCTCCAATTTTTGCATTAGGGTTAATAACTTTAGCTTCTATTATACGAATTTGATTACTACTGTCAGTTATCTTTTCTACTACTTGCCTTGAACCCGAAAATCTTTTTACATGAGCTTCATGAATAAATCTTACATGGTCAGGCATTCTATGTACTCTTGTCCATTGAATTACATCTTGTTTAGCATGTATATCTCTAAGCTTTTCAATTTCAGTACTTCCGTCTCCTAATTGCGTATGACATGACATACATAGGTTGACAGCTGGAATGGAAGCAGATGCTCCCTTAGTAACATTTGTATGGCAAAATGTACAATCTAAACCAAGTTCTTGAACGTGAACAGTATGAGGAAATGCTATAGGTTGATCCGGGGCTTCAGCAGCAAAAATAACTGGCTTATCAATCCATGAAGATATATGAAAAGTAGCTAACAATGCAACACCTATAAATATTACAAAACCTATAAAACCTATAACACCAAATAATATCAACTTATTTTTTGGGGGTTTATAAAACTGAAAATCGCCTGGTATCAAATTGTAATTCCTTTTTTTATTTAAATTTAGACTTTATATCCAGTAATCTGGCCAAAATGTTTTCAAAAAACTTGCATTTCTTATAACTCCTGAGAAGAAAAATAAGGCAACAGCAAATGATATTATCGCAACTATATATAAAGGCCTGCGTATCTTTTCCCATGATAAAGGGATGTGTTTAGATTCAACTAATGAAGGAATAACATTATGTGCAAGTAACATATTTGCTGCAAAAATTATTACAAATATAACAGTCATCCATAAGCTTAAAAGAAGCTTACTTACTTGCTGCCATTCAGTTATTCCTAATGAATTTGGATCCATTTAACCTGCCAGATTATCGGATAAAAATTATATATATTTATATCTTAAAAAATTAAGTTAATTTTACCATAAGCATCTTTTTAGTGTCTATAGATATATATGTATTCAATCTCTATTATTTACAATTTTTATATTTTTTCAATATTAGCAAGACTTAATAATAATTTTTTTATGCCAATAGGTTTTTTAAAAGCTATTGTAGCTTCACAATCTGTTTTTACGGGATTTAAGGAAATTATTAGACCTTTTCCAAATTTAGAATGAGTTACTTTATCACCTGTTTTAAACCTGATAGTGTTTTCAATTTTATTTGATTTTGGTTTAGTTTGTATTTCAGATTTATTTTGGTTTTTGTTTAATTTAACATCAATAGAATCCCGGGGAATTTCTTTTAAAAACCTTGAAGGAATACCTACTCTAGTTTCACCCCAGATCCCATGCTTAAAAGATCTAGTAAGAAATAAATTGGTCTTAGCCCTAGTCATTCCTACATAAAACAATCTACGCTCTTCTTCTATTTGTTCAATACTTTCTAAAGATCTTGAATGTGGAAGTAAACCTTCTTCCATTCCAATAATAAATACTGCTTTATATTCAAGTCCTTTTGATTGATGTAGAGTAATTAAAGTAGCTTTTTTTGAGTTTTCTTCCATAGAATCAATATCACTTACTAAGCTTATGTTTTCTAAAAAATTGTTTAGGCTTTCTTTTGTGTCTGTGTCTATAAATTCTTGTGCAGAAATTCGGAATTCTTTAATGTTTTCCCATTTTTCTTCAGGATTTTCTTGAGTATTTCTTACATGATTTTCATACGAGAATAGTTCTAAAGTTAAATCAATTATTTCTAATAAATTTAAATTTTTTATTTGGGATCTTATTTTTGAAAAAATATTTAATACATTTATTAAAGTTTTTTGTTGTGAAGGAGAAATATTTTCCGAATTTAATTCAATTTCTTTTTTATCAGAAGTTAAAATTTCTATTGCTGAATATATAGATGTATTTAAAAATTCAGCTGAATTTTTTATTCGTTCTATAGTTTTTTTACCAATTCCTTTAGCAGGTATATTTATAATTCGCGTTAAACTTATATCATCGTTAGGGTTATTTATGACTCGTAAATATGAAGTTAAATCTTTTATTTCTTGCCTTCTGTAAAATTTTAAACTACCTATTATTTGATAAGGGATTCCAAATTTCAAGCATGCATTTTCAATCGCTCTAGATTGTGCATTCACTCTGTACATTATGGCTATTTCATTCAGGGGTATGTTTTTTGTTAGAAGTTTTTTTATTTCATTAATTACAAATGCAGCTTCATCTTCTTGATTAAATGCTTCCTTAATAACTATTGGGTCACCAATTTTATTTTTTGTCCAAAGTTCATTTTTTATTCTAAGAGTATTTACTTCGATTAATTTTTTTGCAGCAGATAAAATAACTGATGAAGACCTGTAATTTTCTGATAAAGATATTGTTTTAGAATCAGGGAAATCTTCTTGAAATTTAATTAAATTTCTGACATCTGCATTTCTCCAAGAATATATAGATTGGTCAGGATCTCCAACTACGCATAAATTACGGTTAGATGATGAAAGCATTTTAGCAATTTTATATTGAACTAAATTAGTATCCTGAAATTCATCAACTAATACATGTTTATATCTTTCTTTAAGCTGATTTTCCAGAATTGTTGTTTCGCTAAATAGAGAATAAACTTTCAATAATAAATCATCGAAGTCTAAAGAGTTTAATTGAGTTAATTTTAGAGAGTATTTTGCATATATTCTTGCTAGTAACTCATCAAAATAGCTTTCAGTATTAGATGCAATATATTCATATGTCAATAATTTACTTTTAGCCGCTGAAATATTAGATTGGAATATTTTAGGGAGGAATTTTTTTTGATCTATTTCTAATTCATTCATTATTTGCTTAATTAAAGCCAACTGATCTAAGTCATCGTAAATTGAAAAATCTGAACTTATATTTATATGATCACCGTATATTCTTAATGTTCTAGCACAAAAAGAATGAAACGTGCTTGCATGTATTGCGTCAGGGTTTATTTGATCAATTAATGATGATAGCCTAGACTTCATTTCTTCTGCTGCTTTATTTGTAAAAGTCATAGCTATAATATTTTCTGATGAGCATTTGTTATTCTCAATTAAATATGCGATTCTATGAGTTATCGTTCTAGTTTTACCACTGCCAGGGCCTGCAACTACCAATAATGGACCATTAATAGTAGTTACCACTTCCTTTTGAGGATCATTTAAATTTTTTAATAAATTATTTTTCATAAATTTAATTTAGGTTGAAATGTATTTATTTGGTAAAGAAAAGTATACTAAATTTTTTTATTTAGTTATTTTAAGTTTTTCTTCACTTATATTCCCTGATTCAGATATTGAATATATTTTTAAAACTGGGTTTTCTTTATCTTCTAAGGATATTAAAAAATAAATTATATCAGTCCAGCCACTTTCTAGAGCCATCCTTACATCTGTATCGGAAGGGTATGCTTTGCTATGAGTATGAGAATGGTAAAAAGCAATAAAATCTATATTTTTATCTCTTGTGTCTTTATCAGCATCAAGTAAATCTTTGGAGTCCATTAAATATCTATAAGGACTTTTAGCAGTATTCTTGACTAAGTAAATATTTGAAACATTATTATTTTTACCTGCTAGTATTCCGCAGCATTCATTAGGAAATTCATCTAATGAATGCTGATATATTTTATCAATAAAATTTTGATTAATACTTAACAATTTTATTCTCTGATTCAAGTGTCAATTTTAGTTTGTAAATATATTTAACATTGATTTTCATGTTATACTTTTAGTATAGATTGTAGCAAGTGATTAAAATTTAGAAATATAAATTTTGCACATAAAGAAGGGGTGTTTTTGAAAAAATCTAAAATAATTGATCTTAATCTAGTTAGATCTGATAAACTTTTGACTCCAGCTGAATTGATTGAAAAATTGCCGCTTACAACCGAAATAGAAGAGACCGTATTTAGAGGTAGAAAGCAAATTAGAAAAATCTTAGATGGAGAGGATTCTAGGTTTATCATGATAGTTGGACCTTGCTCAATTCATGATGAAAAAGCTGCATTAGAATATGCTACTAAATTAAAAGAAATTACGAAGCCTTTCGAAGATAAATTTTTGACAATTATGAGAGTGTATTTTGAAAAACCTAGGACTACAGTTGGATGGACTGGTTTTTTATATGATCCTGATTTAGATGATTCATTCAATATGGCGGAAGGTTTGTTTAGAGGTAGGAAGCTTTTACTTGATTTAACTAGTAAAGGCATTTATTCTTCTACTGAAATACTTGACCCATTTGTTCCTCAATATATATGTGACTTGATCTCTTGGGTAGCAATAGGTGCGCGAACTGTTGAAAGCCAAACTCACAGACAATTAGCTAGTGGCTTAAGTATGCCTGTAGGCTTAAAAAATGGTACCGGAGGGAGTACTCAAGTTGCAATTGACGCTATGATTGCTGCAAAATCTGAACATGGATTTTTGGGTATAAATTTTGACGGCCAGCCTTCTTTAGTTCGTACTAAAGGGAATCCTTATGTTCACCTTGTTTTAAGAGGAGGCAATAAGTCTCCAAATTTTGACTCTGAATCAGTAATGGAAGCATTGTCTAGCTTAGAAGATTCTAAATTAAAACCTCAGGTTTTAATTGATTGTAGTCATGCGAATTGCCAAAAAGATCATAAGAAAATGAATATTGCTTTTCGTAGTGCTATTGAGCAAAGAGCTAAGGGTAATTTAGGTATAATTGGTGCTATGTTGGAAAGTAATTTAGTTGCAGGTAAGCAAAGTCTTGATCAATCTAACATTAATTTAGAATATGGAAAATCAATTACTGATCCATGTATAGATTTAGATGAAACAAAAGAGCTTTTAACATGGGCTTATAATACTTTGGATATTTAGAAATTGAATAATTAATAATTTAGGAGAATATTTGTTAATGGAATATGGTGAATTAATATTAGGCCAAGGTATTGATATTGAAACTACTGTTACAATCGAAATGACTATTAACAGAACAGGTAAAGAAGGGGATGAAGTTTTATCAACACCTCAGCTTCTTAATTTAATGGAACAAGCTTGTATACAGTTATCAGATCCACTACTAAATGATGGTTACACTACTGTAGGATATGCTGTTGATGGTTTAAGGCATATTGGTCCAGCAAAAATAGGTCAAAAAGTTTCAATAAAGTCTGAGCTTATAAATATTGATAATAATAAACTTTCATATAATATTGAAGCTTTTGAATCCAATAATAAATTTGGTTTTGCAACTCATAAAAGAGCAATAATATCTAAATAACTATAGATTCTAATTTTGGATTTATTTTTATTATAGATTGTAAAGATTTGTTTCCTTTGATATACTTTGAGCATCTTAGGGTGTATAATTTATTTTCTTCATTATTTAAGAATATATAAGGTTTTAAGATGTAATTTTTTAAGGAGGTAGAAGTGAAATGGGTTGATTATGCGCAGCCATCTACATTAGATGATGCGTTGAATTTATTAAAGAAACATGGTGATAAAGCTGGCCTGCTAGCTGGTGGAACAGACTTGCTTGTATTGTTGAGAGCAAATGCTAAAGCGTCTGATGTTATTGTTGATATTAAAAGTGTACCTGAGTTAAATCAAATTAAATTTGACAATAATTCTGGTTTAACTATTGGGGCTTCTGTACCTTGTCATGAAATATACAATGATAGTAATGTTAAAAAATATTATCCAGGTATAATTGATTCGGCATCTATTATTGGAGGGACCCAGATTCAAGGACGTGCAAGTCTTGGAGGTAATCTTTGTAATTCTGCACCTAGTGCAGATGCGGTTCCTGGAATGATAGCAATGGGAGTTACTTGTAAAATAGCTGGTTCTAATGGGCATAGGGAAATTCCTGTAGAGGAATTTTGTCTAGCTCCTCGTAAAAATGTTTTAAAATCTGATGAATTATTAGTATCATTGAATTATCCAGCACCAAAACCTAATACAGGTGCAAGATATATAAGGTTTATTCCAAGAAATGAAATGGATATAGCTGTTGTAGGTGTTGGAGTATATGTAGAATTGGATAATAATAAATTTAAAGATGTACGTATTTCTTTGGCATCTGTTGCGCCTAAGCCCATTTTTGTTAAAGAAGCTGGAGATGCTGTTATAGGTAAGGATGTTAACGAAGATAGTATAAATATTGTTGCACAAAAAGCAAAAGAAGCTGCTACACCAATTACTGACATGCGCGGTACAATTGAATTTAGAAAACATCTTTGTGAAGTTTTAACTAGAAGGGCATTAATTACCGCTATCGAAAGAGCTAAGGAGACAATATAAATGAATGCGAAAGTTCATGTTCAAACAAAAATAAATGGAGAGCAAGTAGATTTTCTTTGTGAGCCAAGACAAAGTTTATTGGAATGCCTTAGAGATATTATTGGTTTAACAGGTTCGAAAGAAGGCTGTAATGATGGTAATTGCGGCGCTTGTACTGTACTTTTTGATGGCAGAATTGTAACTTCTTGTTTAGTATTAGGTGTTGAAGTCCAAGGTAAAGAAATAACTACTATTGAAGGAATTGCATCTCCTGAAGGGCTACATCCGATTCAGGAAGCATTTCTTGAAAATGCTGCTTTGCAATGTGGTATTTGTACTCCAGGATTTATAGTAGCAACTAAAGCACTTTTGGATCATAATCCTAATCCTTCTGAATATCAGATTAGATTTTGGTTAGCTAATAATCTTTGCAGATGCACTGGGTACGATAAAATTGTTCTTGCTGTCCAAGATGCAGCTGGAAGGTTAGCAGCGTCTAAAAATTAATTTAATATTATTTAACTTGATTTAGATTATTGCTTTAATATTGCTTTTAGTTTATTTATTGGAGTAGCTTATGGCTTGTGTTTACATACCTTCTCTTATGCAAAAATTGTCTAATGGGATTTCTCAAATTGAAGTTGACGGGCAAAATGTAAGAGAAGTAATAGATAATTTAGATTTAAAATTTCCTGGCATTAAAGATAAATTAGTTGAAAATAAAGGACCTATACCAAAATTAAAGTCAAGTATATCTGTAGCAGTAGATGGTCAAATAACTAATGTTGGTTTGATACAAAAAATTTCACCAAATTGTGAAATTCATTTTTTGCCAGCTATTGCCGGAGGAAGTTAAAATATATTAAATTTTTAACCCCATATCAGACCCTTTTTTTAGTGATTTTGATATAGTTTCAATTAATTTTTTTGCAGATTCGGGGGTTAACTCTATAGCTATTCGTTTATTATTTTCTTCTACTTCTTGTATGAAATCAATATTGATTGAATAATCCATGTGTAGATGCGTAGGGTGGTCAAATGACACATTGGCTTGCGAGAATTTAAACCAACCTTTACTACCTTTTCCGCTACCTTGCACATTAGTTTTTTCTATTAGCATTGTGCACATTTTATACCTCCGTTGATAAATTTAATTATAATTTTCTTTCAAGAAAGTCAAATATTTTTTCCCATCCATCTTGGCATGCTTCTGGTCTATATACAGGTTTATCGTAGTAAAAGAAGCCATGACCTGCTGATTCATACATATGAAATTCATAATTTTTGTTATGTTTTTTTAATTCATTTTCATGTATTTTTACTTGTTCTGGTGTAGGGCTTTCATCATCTGCTCCAAAAAGTCCAAGAATTGGGCAATTCAATTCTTTAGTGTAATCGACAGGTGAAACTGGTTGCTTATCATTTAATTCTTCTTTTGACATAACAACTTTTCCTCCCCAACATTCTATTACAGCATCAAATCCTTTTTCATTACAAGCAGTAAGAAATGCATGTCTTCCTCCAGAACATGTTCCAAATACTGCAACTTTACCATTAGAATAAGGAAGATTTTTTAAGTACTTCATTGCTTTAGTGACATCTCCAATTACTTGTTCGTCTGGAGCTCCTCCTTCAGCTCGAACCTTAGCAGCTATATCATCAGGTTCCCCGTGTCCATCTCGAAAATATAAATTTGGAGAAATAGCAGCAAATCCATGATGAGCAAATTTCCTTGTCGTTTCCCTATACCATTCATCCCAGCCTGGTAAGTGATGAATTAAAACTATACCAGGGACAGCTTTACTGTTTATTGGTCTAGCAAAATAAGCATTTATTTGGTCATTGTTATGTCCATTTATATTAATTGTTTCAGCTATCATTCCTTCATACATATCAGTGGTATACATTTTATCTCCCATGTCATTTTGTATTTTTATTATATCAATACTTATAAATTCATAGTAAAGTTAGGCATTAGGTCTGAATCTAGTTCTTGTGATTTCAATATTTGATTTTGAGGATTTATTAATACCGAATCTATTCCAAATTGGTTAGCACCTTTTATATCTGTCATTATTTGATCTCCTAACATAACCATGTTATTTGTTAGGGTTAATTTATAGACAATTTCAAATAGATATTTATAAGGTTTCCCAATTCGAAATAGTTTGTAATTAGTCCATGTTGGAAAATTATATTTTATTGCCTCTTCTATTATAATTGCAATAGTTGCAGGTCCATAAGCCCAAGTATTAAGTTTTATAGGAAATATAACGTCAGGATTTAATAATATAATATTTATAAATTCATCTTTATTAATTTTATTGAAGACAGAATTTATAACTGAATTAATAGTTTTAGTAAATTGAAATCCGGATTGATCGCCTATAATTAATGTATCAAAATCATCTTGAGGTGAAACATAAATTCCACCAGCATTTTCTACATATTTAATGGTGTCGTTGTTTCCTATTATTATACATTTACTATTTAATAAAGATTTTTCTTTAAAAAATAGTTTTAGTGCACAACCTGAAGTAATTATGTTATTTGTATTAATATTTAGTCCAAGTTTTTGATATTTTAATGCAGTCTTATTTGGGAGAACAGATGCGTCATTGGTTAATACGTAAAAAGGTTTTTTTGCTTCTAATAAAGAGTTAACTAAAGTTTTTGCGCCATTTACCAAACCAAATTCTCGAATTAATACACCATAACTATCAAGTAAAACTACAGAATATTTATTAAGTATTTTCTTAATAGTTATGGGTGCAATATTAATTGAATTCATAACTTAATAGACATACGTCTAATTTAAAATTAAATTATATTTAATTGTTATTCAGTTGATTCAGTTGCTTCTGGGCTTGAAGTTTTACCACCACGAGATTCATAGCAGTCACTGCAATAAACTGGCCTATCGCCTCTTGGGCGAAAAGGTACAGTTGATTCTTTGTTACAATCAGCGCATTCGATTGTATGCATTTCTCTAGGCCTTCTGTTGCCAAATCCTCCACCACCCATAGAGTTTCGATTTGAGCGTCTTACAGCCCTACATGTTCTGCACCTTTTTGGGTCATTCTCATAACCTTTTTCTGCATGGTAGCTTTGGTCTTCTGCGCTAAAAGTGAAACTTTCATTACACTCTACACAACTTAATTCACGGTCGGTAAATTCCACTGGGGTATCCTCCTAAAACAATTTAATGTTTAATGTTTAATAAAAATAAAAAAATTCAATATCAAAAAATAATAAAAAATATTACTAAAAGTTGGGGTAAAAGTTAAATGGGCCATAGAAAAATGTGACAGGTAGAAATTAAATTATTCCAAAATTATATTATAAATAAAATATTATTATATCACATTTATATAAATTAGTCGATTTGATTGTATTTTATAGCCTTATTAGCAATTTTAGATAACATTCCTTTAAATACAATTACGTGTATTGGAAATAATGCTTTCCAATATAATATTCCAGTAATCTTATTGGTGATAAATGTTGCAGTTTGTTTTATGATTACCCCATTATCTTTAGGCAATAATTCAAATTTAAGAAAAGCTTTACCTGGTAGTTTCATTTCAGACTCAAGTTTTACCATTTCATTTGGTATTGAATCACAAATTCTCCACCAATCTAACGTGTCTCCAATTGTAAATAATTTACTATCTCTTCTTTCGCGTCTTAGACCAACGCCACCAATCAATAAATCTATCCAACCTCTGATTTTCCATAAAGTGTTAGCAAAATACCATCCGTTTTTACCACCAATTTTATTAATTGGCTCAAATGCTTTTTCTTTGTCTACTAAGACAAATTTCTCTCTTACATCTTTATATTTATATTTATATTGTGATTTTTTATCTTTAGGAGAATAAGGAATAGATGAAGAAATTGAATCATTCCATCTTGATTCAATTATGTCATTATTATTATTTAATGAAAGCAGTATTGATTTTTCTACATTTATAGTTTCAACAGGGTATGAATTACTTGGTAATGGATCAGTTATAATACTGTCAGTAGTAAGACTGTCAATTAATTTTCTTCCAACTCTTGAATATACTGGAGTGACTAATCCCAACCATAAACTAGAAAGTCTTGGGGTAAGTACTGGTACAGATAACATAAATCTTCTTACTCCAATTGTTTTAGCATAAATTTGCATTAACTTTTTATACGAAATAATATCTGGACCGCCAATCTGAACTATTTTAGAAGAATTATAATTATTATTAATTGATATAGTAAGATATGATAGGACATCTTCAATCCATATAGGTTGAGATAATGAAGAAACCCATTTAGGTGTTATCATTGCAGGCAGGCGTTCAACGAGGCTTTTCATTATTTCATATGATATTCCTCCTTTACCTATAATTATTGAAGCTTGAAATTCAATACAAGGAATATTTGAAGACCTTAGTATATTTCCAACTTCATGTCTACTTGTTAAGTGCTTAGATAGACTATTTTTTTTATTAATTCCTAATCCACCTAAATAAATTATTTTTTTTATTTTAGACTTAGAAGCTTCTTTTATAAAATTTTGTGCACATTCTATTTCATATTTATGAAAATCAGCTTTTTCACTTAAAGAATGGACTAGGTAGTATGCTATATCAATATTTTCACAAATATTAATTATTGATTTTGAATCTAAAAGATCCCCTTGTTTTATTTCAACGTTTAAATGTTCAAACTTATTTTGAATATTTTGAGGTTTTCTTGCTAAACATATAACATTGTAATTTTTAATTTTAGCTAATTTATTAGTTAATCTTGATCCTATATAACCACTAGCTCCCGTAATTAATATATTCATAAGTATTATCTGATCTTATTATTTTCTATACATAATTTATAATTTGTGGTGGAGACGGGGGAGGGTCGAACTCCCCGTCCAGAAGAATCCTTAACTAGAATATCCTACAGGCTTAGTCGGAGTAATAATTCCCTATATGTACTGCACCGACTCAGCTAACAATTAGGTTTAGCCAAGAATCTTTTATTCGCCTATTTGGCATTTAGCGAATAGCACCTCGAATTATGGCGCCCATATATCAGCTTCGAGGAGAGCTGATACTGGACGTAGCAGCGATTAAGCTGCTAAGGCTAAGTCTTGTTTGTCTTTTAAAACTTTTGTCATCTTATTTACGAGGTTAGATGACGCCTCGGCCTGCAATTCTGCAAAAATTTCCCCTGTCGAACCCACGCGTCCCCATCTTTTAAGTATATCAGACTTGGCAATTTTATTAATTTAAGGACAATTGTTATATAAAATTAAGTTATATGCTTGATGAGTATTTATCATACTGATAGTATAAATTATATTTATTTTTTTAATGAATATCACAAAATAAAATAACAATTTATGAGTTAGTGAATAAAATGATTTTAGAAACTCCAAAAGAAAAATCAAGGATTGATTATAAAAATTTGTTAGATATCCAGGATAAAGTTCTATGGATATCAATGAAAATGATTGATTATGCAAATAACCATAGGGAAAATCTTGATGGTATTAAAATTGGAGGGCATCAGGCTTCTAGTGCATCAGTAGTAACTATATTAACATCTTTGTTTTTCGACTTTCTTAAAGCAGACGATAAAATTTCTATTAAACCTCATGCTTCCCCAGTATTACATGCAATACATTATCTCCTCGGAAATTTAGATAAGAAATATTTAAATAAATTAAGAGCTTTTCACGGTTTACAAGCATATCCTAGTCGAACTAAAGATCCTGATAGAGTAGATTTTTCAACTGGATCTGTTGGTTTAGGAGCTATAGGGCCGAATTTTGCAGCTTTAGTCAACGAGTATGTACATGACCATTTTGATGGAGGTAATAATGGACGTTTTGTCAGTGTACTTGGTGATGCAGAATTAGATGAAGGAGTTGTATGGGAAGCTATTGCTGAACCTTCTATGGCAGATTTAAAAAATGTTTTATGGGTAGTTGATTTAAACAGGCAAAGCTTAGATAGGGTTGTGCCTGGAATTAGGATGTCTGCATGGAGAAAAATGTTTGAGGCAAACAACTGGAAAGTTATTGAAGCTAAATATGGAAAAGAACTTCAACGAGTGTTTGCACAAGAAAAAGGAGAATTATTAAAAAATGCAATAGATGATATGCCTAACGAAGTATATCAACGTCTTTTACGTGTTCCTGAAGATATTTTACGTGAATGGATTCCAAAGACAAGTAAATTTCCAAAAGACTTAGAAAAATTCATAGCACAGTGGAATGACAAAGAATTACAATCTCTTATTAGAAATTTAGGAGGACATGATTTTGAAATGCTTAGAGAAGCTTTTACTGAATCAGACTCTATTGAAGGGCCAAGGGTAGTATTTGCATATACTTTAAAAGGATGGAATTTACCTATAGTTGGAGATCCTCAAAATCACTCTGCTATGTTGAATAGTAATCAAATGGAAGAACTTCGAGAAAGTTTAAATATAGATATAGGCGATGATTGGCCTAATATTTCTGAAGATAGTGAAGAATATAATTATTGTAAAGAAATAGGTGAATCTTATAAAATAGTTGAAGAACAGAAATCTAATTTAAATTCATTTGAAATACCTAAAGAATTTAAACATGTTTATCGTGGGAATATGTCTACTCAGCAGTCTTTTGGCTTAGTGTTGACAGATATTTCTAGAATTGGCAATGAAATATCTGATAGAGTCGTTACTGTTAGTCCTGATGTTGCTAGTTCAACTAATTTAGGAGGATGGATTAATAAAGTAAACGTTTGGGCTAGAGGAGATAGAGGTGTTATGCCTCAGGAAATAGAGAAAAGGGCTTTAGATTGGCAAGAATCACTTAAGGGTAAACATATAGAATTAGGAATATCAGAGAATAATCTATTTATGATGTTAGGTCAATTAGGATTATCTTATGAAATTGAAAATCAAATTCTATTTCCTATTGGTACAGTATATGACCCTTTTGTTAGAAGAGGACTGGACGCTTTTTTTCAAGGTATTTATAGTGGGGCAAAATTTATAGTTGTAGGTACGCCTTCAGGAGTAAGTTTGTCCCCTGAAGGTGGAGCTCATCAAAGCATTATAACTCCTTCTATTGGAATTGAACTTCCTGAGGTTGATTTTTATGAACCTTGTTTTGCTCAAGAATTAGAATGGATTATTCTGAATAGTATGGAAAAAATTCTTGCAAGGGATAAATCTACTTATCTGAGATTGAGTACAAGAAGAATTGATCAATCTCTTTTTAGTATCCCAGATGATTTTGAATCCAGAGAAGTTTTACGTAAACAAATTATTTCTGGTGCTTATTTAATTATTGATCGAAGAGATGATATTAAGTATGATGTTAATTTGAATGTTGTTAATATATTTGCTTCAGGTGTAATGGTTCCTGAAGCTATAAAAGCTAGTAATAAGTTGATAGAAGAAGGGTTATTTGCGAATGTTATAAATGTTACTGGGGCTGGGCCATTGTACAGAAGTTTTCAATCTTCTACGAATGCGATTTTTGAAGGTGGAAATTCTAATTTATTTATAAATAATATTTTGTCTTCTGATGATACTAAAGCTCCAATTGTATCAATTGTTGACGGACATTCTCATTCATTAGCATGGCTGGGTGGAGCATTAAAAACTTCTATTATTCCTCTTGGTGTAAGTAATTTTGGCCAATCTGGATTGCCAAGTGAATTATATAAAGAGAATAACATTGATTCAGATAGTATTATAGAAGCCTGTTTTACTGCATTAGATAATTAGTCTAAATTAGGTTTTCAGGTTCTATTTTTTCAGGTTCTATTATTGTTAAATTTTTCAAATCTGGTTTATTAAGAAAAATACTAAATAGCCTTCCTGACGAACCGATCCATGACCTTTCTATTATTTCTGTTTTCTTGATTAGTGGTTGATTATTTATTCTAAGTCGAGGGATATCCTTAATATTTTTTATTGATATACTAGATTTATTAAATTTAAACTTAATATTTTCTAATTCTTGTATACTTAATTCTTTTCCTTTAATTATGTCTTTGTAAACCAACCTCAGTATTTTATTTCTTTTAAGTTTTGAGAAATCGATCAGTAGTTTATTTTTGTCATCATATATATAGCCAAAAGGTGCATTTCTTGTTTTAAAATAAATTAAAAATAATAAACTAATAATAATTAATATTATCGCTATAAATAATATTGTGTTTAATATGTTCTCATTCTTTGATGATTTAATTTCAATATTATTTATAGGGTTTGTTGTAGGCAATACAGAATTAGATTCTAATCCTAAAATTGTTGGAGTCGGAACTATTGGTGAGTATAGAGTAGGCGGTATAGATGATATTAATATATATTCTGATCTGTACTTATATTCTTCTCCAGCGTATTTTATATTCATACTAAAATTTACAGTATATGTTCCTTCCCCGTAAGGAGTAAAATAAATGTAAAATTCAGAAGCAGTATTTCCAGATATATTTTCTGGAATTATTTCAATTAACCCAGATTCTTTAATATTAGAATTTATTGTGAATAAAAGTTCCTCTGAAGGTATACTGTATGGAATACCTTCAATATTAATTAGTAATTCTGCTACTTTGACACGAGAATTTAATGAAAGATTTTTACTCTCTATAGATGTAATATTGATTGAAGGAAATGGCTTTGTTATTATTTCAGACTTAGATGTAATCATATGACCTGATTCGAGCCAATTAATATCTAAGTCTACAAAATGTATTCCTGTTTGGTTTAATGAAGGAATAGTAGCTGAAAAATATCCATCGTTAGCTACAGCATCTCCAGTTTTAGCTTTATCATTTAACTCATATATTAATTCTGTTTTTGATTCAGTAGTTATCTTCGCAATTATTTGTATTTTTTCTAATGTAATCGGTGTATTTTTATCAGCTACATATGCAATTAAAGTAATAGGTTTATTATTAGGAAATGGTCCTTTAGTCGATAATATTGGCCTTAAGTCATTACTTGAAAAATAGTAAATTAATAAATCACCATCATAATTATTCACTTCTAATTCCCATTTTCCTGCTTCTGGATTTTCTATTTCCCATATATTTATATGAGGGGTATCAATAGTATAAAAATTTATTTTATCTAAGTTATTTCCATTTAGGTTATCAGATGATTTATTTATTTTAATTGTGCCATCAATATCTTCTTTAAATATCCAGATGTTAGTTTTGGTTGTTCCAGGAGCTATAGTGAATTCTTTACTAAATGTTTGATTAGATTTCAATTTTTCATTTAATAATTCAGAAAATGAAAAATTAGGGTTGGAGTCAAATGTATTTTTAAACAGTGTATTTAATGAATATACATCAATTAAATCTAGTTTTTCCCCACTTGTTCTGTTTGATAAATCAGACAAAAATTTATCAGCACTTATTGTATTTTCATTACTTGAACTTATATCACTGGAGTTAGAGGGTAGTTCAAATGAATTTATTTCCCATTGATTATTAGATAATAAATTTAATGTTGGGTTTATGTTGTCTATATTGGGGAATGATTTTTCCCCTCCAGAAATCAATAAAATTTTTGAGCTATCAGCTGCCGAATTTATATTAAGCAGGTTGTATGATTTTATTAAAGCCGATTCAAAATCAGGTTCTAATTTTTTATAATAAGTTATTTTTTCTATAGATGAATTATATTGTCTTATTTCTTCTAATATATATTGATAATTAATTTCAATCTTTGATTTATCTTTTGATAAAAAAGAATTTGTTGATTTTTCTGGATTGTCAGCTGGTATAAAATATAAGGACGTATTTTCTTCAATTTCCGATACCATGCCAATTAATGATTGTAATAAATTTGAACCTTCTACTTCATTATCTATCAAAGCTTGGCGGTCTATAATAAAGATTATATATTTATTTGTGTTATCCTCATAGGCAACAACTACTTGACTAATAAATAAAGTAAATAGGATTATTAGTAATGCTGAAATACTAGTTTGGATGACTCTACTAATGCTCATTAAATACACCTATATTTTTAAGAGTAATGATAGTATTGTTTATAGTCAATCTGATTTAAGTCTTTATTTTTACAATTATTATATTTGTAAAAAATTGATATTCAAATGGAGACTCAATTGTTTATTAAAAATATTAAAAGAAGTAGAAAAGAACTTATTACTCTTTTCCTATTTTTAACTATAGTCAGTATGTTTAATATAAATTGCAGCAAATTATTCCAGAACCAAATAGATGATAAACATATGACTAGAGGTTTAATTCAAGAAGTAAAATCAGATTCATTAAAAAATTATGATTTTTTTATTCTTAAAGATATTAATAATAAGGAATTTGTTTTTGTACAAGGGAATTCAAATATAATTGGCTTTTCACCTTCTCACCTTAGAGAGCATATGCTGTTTGGTTTACCAGTCACTGTTGAATATTATATATATGAGGATAGATATATTGTAATTAATTTATATGATTAAAGTTTATTTTTTTGTTTTGTACGTTTGACTCCAAATATACAATGATCCAGATATTAATATTGCAAATGTAATTGGGAAAACTAATGAGGCAGTTTGAGACGGTAATGGGACTCCAGCTATGTACATTGGGAAGGTTATTTCAGTTTCTTTATTGTTTGCTTTTATATTTAATATTATTTCCCAATCACCAGGGTAATCGAAGGTAATATTTGCTGAATAAATTTTTTGATTATTAGGCTGATTTAATGCTAAAACTTGATAAGCTTCGGCGGATTCTGTATGTTTAGCTATTAATGTAATTATTGCATCAGAGGGGTAAGTTTCTAGGGTTGTGTCATAGGGTATTATAGAAAAATGAATAATTCCTATTTGTATTTTTTCAGGTAATATTTTAATTTTTACATCAAAATCATCCGCCTTACCTGAATATATTGTAGTACCTTCACTGCTATATAAGTAATTTTCTGAATCTACATATATATATAATATTATACTTAATAAAAAAAATAGATATAAAAATTTAGTAAAAATAATAAATTATCTCCTGAATTTTAACTTAATATATACATATTATATTATATTAGAATTATTACTTAAACTTTTTGACATCAATATAGCCTGATGATAAAATTTAGACTAATTTTAGTTTTTTTTAGATTCTTTCGTTAGGAGTAAATATTTTGCCAAAGTATGATTATAAATGTACTGTTTGCAATCATATGTTTGAAATTTCACAGAGTTTTTCATCTGAACCTATTTCTGATTGCCCAGAATGTTCTAGTTTAGCTAAACGTCAATTTCAAGTTGTTCCTATAGTATTTAAAGGTAGTGGATTTTATGTTAATGATTATGGGAAAAAAGGTTCTACTTCAACTAGTAGCAATTCAGATAACTCTAATAACGAAACTTCTGAAACAAAAAAACCTAATAAAGATAACCAAAATGATAATTCTGGAAAATCAAATACCAAGGCTAAAAAAGAAAAACCAATTTCTGATTCTAAGCAAAATATAACTACTAATTCAACTAATAAAGAAATTAATTGAAAGCTTTATTGCAAAGAGTATCCTCAGCTTCTGTTAGAGTTGAGCAAGAATTATTAGGTTCAATTAGAAAAGGCTTAGTAATATTATTAGGAATTGAGTCGGAAGATGATGATTTAGATATTCAATATATTGTTAACAAATCCTTAAATCTTAGAATATTTGATGATGATTCTGGTAAATTCAATTATTCATTATTAGAGACTCAAGCTGAAATACTTCTAATATCACAATTTACATTATGCTCTGATACTAGAAAAGGTAGAAGACCAAGTTTTATAAATGCTGCTCCTCCTGCTAAAGCTGAGGATTTGTTTTTTAGATCATTGCAAGAATTTAAGAGTTTTGGAATAGTTGTTGAAACAGGTAGATTTCAGTCCTATATGTCTGTAGAAATTAATAACGATGGTCCTGTTACGATAATGTTAGATTCTAATGATAGATAATTAAAGTTGATTATTTGTGTTCGAATTTTAGACTTAAGTCAATTATTTTCACTGAATGAGTAATTTCTCCTATTGATATTAAATCAACACCAGTTTTTGCAATATCTTCAACATTTTCTAAATTGACACCTCCCGAGGCTTCTAAGAGTATTTGCCCGTTACATATTTTCACTGCTTCAGTCATATCATTAAGTGACATGTTATCTAACATTATAGTGTCGGGTTTGGCAACAATAGCTTTTTTTAAATCTTCAAGTGATTCTACTTCAATTTCAATTTTCATATTATGGCTAATATTTTGCTTTGCTTTTTCAATAATATCTTTTAATTCAAATCCTTTATTTTTCATAATTTGAATGTGAGTATCTTTAATTAATATTCCGTCACCAAGGTTAAATCTATGGTTTCTACCTCCCCCAATTTTAACTCCATATTTGTCTAATTCACGTAAACCTGGAATAGTCTTTCTAGTATCTATAATTTTTGCTTTGTAGATGTGAACCTTTTGGCAAAAAGTTTTTGTTATTGTTGCGATTCCGCTTATTCTTTGCAAAAAATTTAATGCTGTCCTCTCTGCTTGAAGTATTGATGTAACACTACCATATATTTCGAATATAATATCTTTTTTTTGAAATTGTTTAGATTCTTCAACTAATTGATTAATTGTTAGATTTGAGTTTACCTTTTTGAGTATGGCTATAAAAATATCAGAACCTGCCAGTGTTCCAGCTGATTTTGCAATGACTAAGGCTTTACCAATTTCTGAAGTTGATATTAAAGATTCTGTTGTGATGTCACCAAGAAAAAGATCTTCCGATAATGTTTTTTCAATCAGATTATTAATTTCTGGAGTAATAATTATTTTATTTTGATATATCAATTTTTATCTTTATGAATTGTTTGATAACAATTGAATTTATTCTAATGCAAGCATTCTATTTAATGCTATTTTTGAATTATTAATTATTTTTTTGTCAACTTCAATTTGATTAATAATTTTACCACTTTCAATAGATTCTAAAACCCAGCACAAATAAGCTGGGTGTATTCTATACATAGTAGAACATGGGCAAACCATCGAATCTAGACAAAAAATTGTTTTATCTGTATTTTGTTTAGCTATTCGGTTAACTAAGTTTATTTCAGTGCCAACTCCCCATATGCTTCCAGGTGCACCTTCACTAATAGTTTTTATAATATATTCTGTAGATCCAACAAAGTCTGAATTATCTACTACATCCATAGTGCATTCTGGATGCACTATAATATTTATTTCAGGAAATTTCTTCTTTGCATTTTCTATTTGATCAATATTAAACCTTGTATGTACTGAGCAATGTCCTTGCCAAAGGATTAATTTTGAATTTTTAATAGAGTCTAAAGTATTTCCTCCAAGTTCTTTAAATGGGTTCCATATTACCATTTCATCTAATTTTATACCCAATTTTTTTCCTGTGTTTCTACCTAAATGTTGGTCAGGTATAAATAGTATTTTTTCTCTATTAGAAAACGCCCATTTCATTGCTTCAGTAGCATTTGAAGATGTGCATACTAAGCCACCATTTTCTCCACAAATAGATTTGATAGCTGCCGTAGAATTCATGTATGTAATAGGTGTTACTATATTATTACCAACTAATTCATTTAGGTCTTCCCAGCAATCTAATACATCTTCTGTAATAGCCATGTCAGCCATTGAACATCCAGCTGTTAAATTAGGCAAAATAACTTTTTGATGCTTTTTACTTAATATATCAGCAGTTTCTGCCATAAAATGTACACCACAAAATATTATATATTCTAGTTCTGGTATAGATGCAGCATATTGAGCTAGCTTGAAAGAATCTCCTTGGTAGTCTGTATATTTGATAATTTGATCACGTTGATAGTGGTGTCCAAGGATTATAATTTTTTCTTTAAGTTTATTTTTAGATTTAGAAATTCTTGTATCAAGTTCATCAGGTGTTAACCTCATATATTCAATGGGTATTTTTTGCCATCTAGCTTTTGATTTAGTCTCTTCTACTAAAGGCTTAGTTTCTAGGTCAGTTTCTTCTCTACAAAAAGCAGACCTCTCAGTTTCAGTTATAGGCGTGATGGGAGTTTTAGTTTTAGTTTGAAAAATCATTTATTTCACTTTATTTTAAGGGGAATTTTTTCTCCTTGTAATGACCAAGGAGTACTTTTCTTTATTTTAATATTTGTCATTTGACCTTTCAAGTCTTCATGAGATTCAAAATAAATTAATTTATCATTTCTATTTCTTCCATATTGACTATTCTTTTTTGAGCCTTCAACTAATACTTCAAATGTTTCTCCAGACAGTAGACTATTCTTTTCTTGTAGTATGTTTTTTTGAATAGATTCAATTTTATTGAGTCTGTATTTTTTTTCTTCCATTGATATACTGTCTATCATTTTACGCATAGCAATAGTGTTGTCTCTAATCGAATATGCAGCAGCATGCACTTTATCAAATCTAATATCTTTGATTATATCTAAGGTTTTTTCGAATTGTATATCACTTTCACCACAAAATCCGACAATAATATCAGTACTAATTGATACATTGGGGATTTTAGATCTTATTTTGTCTATCAGTTGCCTATATTCTTCATTAGTATATCCACGCCTCATTTTATTCAATATATCATCGTCTCCTGCTTGTATAGGTAGATTGATATGTTCACAGACTTTATCAAGTTCAGCAACTGATTCAATAATATTATCACTCATGTCATTAGGATGCGAGGTTAAAAATCGTATTCTTTCAATTCCATCTATTTTATTGAGTTCTTTTAACAAATCACCTAGGTCTGGTTTACCTGGCAAATCATGTCCATATGAATCAATATTTTGGCCTAATAGAGTTATTTCTTTTACACCTCTTTGTGATAAATATTGTGTTTCTGAAATTATTTCTTTAACAGGTCTACATATTTCTCTTCCTCGTCTGTAAGGAATAATACAGAAAGAACAAAATTTATCACATCCTTGAACTATAGGTATATAAGCTGTAACATCTGGTTTTGCAGTTAATTGAGTTAAGCAACCTTGAGTATCTATATTTAATTTTTGTTCAATATAGTCAATTAATGGAGCATAATTCTGAGGTTGTATAAATATATCTGCATATGGGAATTTTTGATTTAAATCTTTTGTATTAGGCCCAACCATACAACCCATTAAAGCAAGTATCATTTGTGGATTTTTCTCTTTTATTGGTTTGAGACTAGTTAACATACCAACTACTTTGTCTTCTGCTCCCTGACGCACGACGCAACTGTTTAATACAATTAAATCTGATTGTGAAGGATTATTGGTATTTTTAAACCCAAGTTGACTTAAAGCATTTTCTAATCTTTCAGAATCTGCTTTGTTCATCTGACAACCTATGGTCCATATATAGTATTTAAGTAAATTATTCATTATTTAAAAGCGGCGGAGGGAATGGGATTCGAACCCATGAGAAGGGTATAACCCTCCTAAGCGCTTAGCAGGCGCCCGCACTAGGCCTCTATGCGACCCCTCCTAATTCTTTATATTTAGAATGAATTATATCATTTAATATCATATTATTAAAATTTTGGTTCATTTACCCATTTCGACTCGTCTTGAAAGAATTCTTTTTTCCAAATTGGCACTGTAAGTTTTAATGTGTCTATAACATACTCACAAGCAATGAAAGCTGATTTTCTATGTGGTGAAGAAATTGAAACAACTAAGCTTATTTCTCCAATTTCAACTTTACCTAGTCTATGTGCAATATAAATATCATTAATGTCCCATTTTTTTTGAATATATTTTATTATTTCATTTAATTTTTTTTCAGCCATTGGCGCATATGCTTCATATTCTAAATGTAAAACTTTTCGATTTTCTGTATAATTTCTAGTTGTTCCTAAAAATGTTATTACTGCTCCATTATTAGGATTCTTAATTGAATTAGTTATCAATTCAGGATTTAATTTATCGAATGTAATTTTTATCATTTTGATCCTCCGCTAACAGGTGGAATTAAAGCAACTTCATCGCAATCATTTAGGATATATTTATAATCTTGGTATTCATAATTGACTGCAAAAATAAATTTATTTTTAAATTTGGATAAATTTGGATAATTCTTAATTATTAGTTCAGATAAATCTTGTATTGTTGCATTTTGTTGCATTTCAATAATTGTATTTTTTGTTTTAGTTTTTTCCTTATAAAATGCAAAGAATTTTATCTTAATTTGCAAGTTGTATCCTTTCCCATTATAAATTAACTGTTTTTCTTATTTAAGAATGTTTTAAATCCTTCTTCTATAGGGATCTGTTCTAAGTTGGTTTCTCTTATTTGGATTTCTTTTTTATACATTATCTCCATTGTTTTTCCAATATTTTGCAACATTGCTATTTTCATATTTTGTACTATTTCCGGATAATTATTTGATATTTGACTAGCTAATTCTATACTTTTATTTTTCAAATTTCTATGACTTACTAAATGATTCAATAATCCAATTCTGTAAGCTTCTTTTGCTTCAACTTCTCTTGCACTGAATAATAATTCCTTAGCTAAAGGCCAGCCAATTTGTAAGGGTAGACACCATGTTCCATGTAATTTCCCATAATTTGAAGCACTAAATTTAAATTTAGTTTTTTGAGACCCTATTCTGATGTCTAAACAACTAGCAAGTAAAGCTCCTCCACCGTAAGCTAGCCCATTAATCATCCCAATTGTAGGTTTGCTGCATTGAAGGATATTTAAATAATATTTTTGTCTAAGTTTATCAATGCTGTTAGAATCAATTTTTGAATTTAATTCAAGCATTTCTTTTATATCTGCACCTGATGAGAAAGCTTTATTACCTTTCCCAGTTATTATGATTGCGTTGATATTTTTATCTTTTTCTAAATTATTAAGAACATTATCTAGTTCTTTAAGTAGATTTATGTTGAGAGCATTTAAAACTTCAGGTCTGTTTAAGGTTATTATACCAATGTTATCAGTTTTTTCACAAAGGATATTTTTATAATTCAAATGATTCTCCTAATATTTGAAAAGTATCAGTTTATTAATTTCTTGATTATACTTTGGATTTGATATATTTTCAGTTAAATTGATTTATAATTAAAAAAATAGGTTTATATAGTTATGTATAATAATTTTGACATTTATAAAGATTCTGATCAAACACCAAATATTGCTTATCATTTAATTGATAAGCATGCTAATTCTCATATCAAAGATAATATCGCTCTTTCATGGATAAGTAATGACAATCATAAAGAGGTTTATTCGTTTGCTGATTTAAGTGAGCTTAGTAATAAATTTGCAAATATGATGATTAGTATGGGGGTGGAAAAAGGTGATGTCATTGTATTATTTATTGAAAATCTACCTGAACTATATGTTGGTTTTTTAGGAGGCCTTAAGACTGGAGCAATTGTAACATATATTTCAAATAATATAGATATAAATAATATAAAGAAAAGGTTAATTTCTCTCAAGGCAAAAATTATTCTGACTACACCTAGATTAAGGAATAAATTGAATGAAATCATTTTTGAGCTTTTTGAACTTCAGCATATAGTTGTTGTGAACAGGAGTAATCTGGATGATGGTTTATTAGATATAGCTGATTTAGATTATTATCATGAGATGGATAAAAATTCATCTCTTTTTGATATTAATAAAACTTTTAAGGAAGATATATCATTGATTTATTATACTTCAACTGAAAACAAGCATCTTCCTATATCAATTAGTCATGAGAATTTATTAAATTATTATTTAGTTAGTAATTATGTTATAGAGAATGCTAGTAATGAAGCATATTTTAGCAATGTGTCTCCAGAGGGTATAAATTTTATTAATTTTAATATTTGTTACCCGTGGATTAATGCGTCTAATAATGTTGTTTTTGAGAGATTAGATGATATTGGAAATATACTTACAATTATTGAGAAAGAAAAGGTAAACATTTTATGTATAGATGAAAGCTCTATAATGAACTCAGGGCAAACAAAATTTTATCAATCTTATGTTAACAAGTCTAATAATATTAGATTGTTTAAATTATTATTATTGAATTTTTCGGCAGATTTATTTCTGAATAATAATAATAATAATAATTATATTTTTACTGATTGTAATCTGGGTATTGTTTTAGCATTTAATAAATCAGGTATTGATATCAAAACAGGATATTTAGGTCTTAAAATGATCGGCCAAGAATTACAAAATAGTTCAGATACAAATAATAAGTTTGGAGAATTGGAAATAGACATTTCTAAATCATTAATTTTTCATAGTTATTACAGAGAAGATGAGAATTGCAACATGGATGTTAATATACGTAATTATTCTTTAGGATTAAAAGGTTATGTAGATTGTAAAGGAAATATATATTTGCAAATTTAAGAATTGTTTGAAGGATTTAGAAATTTCTTTAAATCTTCACGGTTTTTATTAAGCCATATTGAATTCAGATTAATTTTTTCTATAGATTGCAGTATAGTTCTATTTGCTGATGGAGTAGGGTTATCTTTGAAAAATTTTTCTACATCATTTTTCATTTTTGTGTTTGAGAATATAGATGTTAACGAAACAAGTTGCATTAAACCAAATCCTCCTCCACCGTATAATTTACTTAATGTTTTCCAGTTGTCTTTGATAAATCCCCATGATAGATCGCGACCATGTTTATTCATAGTTACTGATGCGATTACAGATATTGCATCTTGAGATCTAATATCTTTAGATATTGATTTTTCTAATGTTTTAATTAATAGATCTGTTTGTTTAAATTTACCTAAGGCGATTAATAAGCGTAATTTTTCTTCTGATGTTATGGATATTTTGTGAAGTTCCCATATTTTTTCGTAGGTACTAGTATTTCCATTTAAAGCACTTAAATTGAATACCAGACCTTTTATATCTGAATCTAAATCATGAGATTTATCAAAATAATTTTCAAACCTAGTACTCGCTTCATTAAGAATTTTACCATCTTCATATTTACCTAATTGTGTTAATATTATTGATCTTAATAATTTTTCATGATCGCTTTCTGATTGAGTTGAATCCCAGCCGAGTTTATTGAATGCTGAATTAAATATCGATTTTACAAAATTTTGATATTTTTTATAAAAATCTTCATCCCATATTAGTATATCAATACTAGCTAAATTATCGGCTAAGTCTTTACATACAATTGGGTTATTTTCGTTTTTATAGCTTTTAGCTAATGACAGAAATTCACTAGCAGATGTATACCCGGCTTTAGAAAAAGCATAAGAATCATTTTGAATACCTAAACGATCTATAGAAGGTATTTGCATATTCATTATTCCTGAAGTCAGTTTAGGTATTTCAGAATTCGGGTATTTAACTCTATAAAAACCTGTTTGCCCAGGGTTTATTTTCACCCATTCCTCTTCTGAATTTATGGGGATGTTTATCGATTCGTATTTAGAATTTTCTCTTAATATAATTGGCTCCCAATTTTTATCATATGCACCAATATTTAGCTTATTTTCAATAGTTTGAATTTGTATGGGTACTTGCCAATTAGTTTTATCATCATCATTGCTGTTAAGAATATTTTCATATTTAAATCTTTCTTGCTTTAATGAGATTTCAACGTTATTTTTAGATCTTAAAAAGCTTGTATGAATAATTGGGTATCCAGTTTGCCTTATCCATGAATCCATTATTGCTTTAACATTCTTGTTTGATTTTAAGGTTAGGGACTCCCAGAGGTCATTAGTTTCAGCATTTGCATAACTATGATTTTTAATATAATCTCTTAACCCTGAACGAAATGAATCTTCACCTAAATAATTCTCTAACATTCGAATTATTGATGCACCTTTACTATAGCTGATTGCATCGAATAATTCTTCAATTTCAGATGGATTATTAACTTTTTGTTCTATAGGGTGAGAATTTGCTAATCCGTCTAAAGCTAAACCTCTATTAGTATCTGAAGAAACAAATTCTGTCCAAATTTCCCACTCTGGAAAAATTTCGTTAACAGCTTTATCTCCCATCCAGGACGCAAAACTTTCATTTAACCATAAATCATTCCACCACTTCATTGTAACTAGATCACCAAACCACATATGAGCCATTTCATGAGAAATTATTGATGCAACTCTTTGTTTTGCAACTATAGATGAGTCTTGAGGGTTTATTAATAAAGCTATTTCACGATAGGTTATTGCTCCCCAATTTTCCATAGCTCCAGCAGCAAAATCAGGGATTGCTATGTGATCTAGTTTCGGTAAAGGATATGGTATAGCAAAATATTCATTAAAATAATCTAATAATTTTAATGAAACATCTAGGGCAAATTCACATTGATTTTTTTTATCAGGGGTAGTCCAAATTCTAACCATTGTTCCATGTTGTGATTTTTTTTGTACTGATACTAAATCACCTACTATGAAGGCAAGTAAATATGTCGACATAATTGGGCTTTCAGTAAAAGTTACAGATTTATTAGTAGAATTAATATGTTTAATTTCTTCAATAGGCATATTGGAAATTGCTTCTAATTCTACAGGTATAACTAATTTTATTTTGAATTTAGCTTTAAAAATTGGTTCATCCCAGCAAGGGAATGCCCTACGAGCATCTGTAGGTTCAAATTGAGTAGAAGCAATATTTTTTATATTACCTAAAGTATCAGTATATTCACTTTTGTAAAAACCTCTAAGTTTATCTAAAATTTTACCAGTGAATTTTATATATAAACTGATCTTTCCTGGTTTGATTTTTAAGTCAAAATTTATAAATAAAAGCTCTGCACTAGGATCAAATTTGAGATTGATAGGATTAATTTTATAATTGTTTTTATACTTTATATAACATTCATGAATTTCAAGATCTACTGAATTAAGGCATATTTGGTTAGTATCCTTTAATATATCTAATTCTATAATCTCTTCTCCTGAGAAGGAAAAATTATTAAGGTTTGGTGTTAAATTTATACTATATTTTATTGGTTTAATAGTTTTTGGTAGAGTTTTAGCTTTAGTTCTTGTCATAATATTTTTTTAAAATCCAGTCCAATTTGGTTGTCTTTTTTCTGAAAATGCCTTTGGTCCTTCGATTATATCTTTTGATGATTGAGCTTTTTCCCATTCTGAATATTTTCGAGTCATTGCAATATTTAATGGTGAATCTAATCCTGAAAGAATCATTTGCTTTGATGCTCTTGCTGACAGAGGAGCTATTTGTAATATTTCATTTGCCCATCTTTCAGCAGTGTCCATTAGGTCTTCTATAGGGACGACTTCATTTACAAGTCCTAAATTTAATGCTTCTTCTGCACTTATCCTTCTTCCAGTTAATATCATACCCATAGCTATTTTAATTGGTATGTGTCTTGGTAGTCTATGTACTCCGCTTCCAGGAACTAATCCAACCTTTCCTTCAGGTAATCCTAATTCTGAATGATCTGCAGCAATCAAAATATCACAAGACATAGCAAGTTCTAATCCGCCACCAAGTGCATATCCATTTATTGCACCTATAATTGGCTTCCAGCATTCCCATATTCCATCTATGCCACCAAATCTATTTGAATTATAATTACTAAATTTTTCTGATGATTGGTTTTGTTCGTTAGTATATTTTAAATCATTTCCTGCAGAGAAAGATTTAGGGCCTTTTCCAGTTAATATTGCAATCCATGTATCAGGGTCTTTATTAAAGTCATTAAAGGCATCTGTCATTTCTTCATTAGCTGGTGCATGAAGTGCGTTCATTCGTTCTGGTCGATTAATAGTAATGTATGCTATTTTATTCTTTTTGACATAGTTGATAAATTTATAAGACATTTTATCTCCTTTATAATACTCAATATATTATAGAATATTATGTTTAATTTCTTTATCTATTATTTTGATTATTTTATCTATAGTTAAGTTTATTTTACCTGTTTTATTTACTATATTATAATCAAATTTTGATGATTGATTCATTTCATATTCAGAAGTTTGCAGCCTTTTTTCTAAAGATATTTTATCTTCGGTCTTGCGATTATTTAGCCTGTTCGAAAGCTCTTTGATATTAGGAGGAGATAAAAATATTGTTATTGATTCAGGGATAATCTCTTTAATTGTAAATGCACCTTGTATATCTGTTTTTAAAATTATGTCTAAATTTTTATTTTTAGCATATTGGATTTCGCTTTTTGGAACTCCATAATAGTGTTCATATACTTTGGCCCATTCTATAAATTCTTTTTCAACTATCATGTTTTTAAATAAATTTATTGATATAAACTTATAGTCTATACCGTTTTTTTCATTTTTTCTGATTGGTCTAGTGGTTACAGTTATAGGAAAATAAAAGTTTGTTATTTTTTTCATATTATTTAAAATTGTATCTTTACCAACTCCAGAAGGTCCTGAGACAATAATTATAAGTGGATCTTTTATTCCTTGATTTTCCAAAGTTACCTCTGAATTGATTTCAAAGTTTCCCAAAAATTAGGATAAGATATTTCTACTGCTTCTGAACTTCCTATAGTTGTTTCAGAGTTTGACAAAATACCTGCAACACCCATTGCCATTGCTATTCTATGGTCTCCAAAGCTATTACAATAGCCTCCATTTAATTTATGAGTTCCATTGATTGTTAGGCCATCCACTTCGTGTTTTATCTCTGCTCCCAAATTAGATAGTCCTTGAAACATGCTTTCAATCCTATCGGATTCTTTGAAACGTAATTCTCCAGCATCTTTTATGTAAGTTTTACCTTTAGAAAAACAAGCAGCAACAGCTATATTTGGAATTTCATCTATCATTTTAGGAATAATTTCTCCTGATATTTCTGTTCCTGTTAAATTGCTAGACTCTGCAATGATGTCACCTACAGGCTCTCCATTTTCTATTCTTTTATTTTCTATAGTAAGTTTTGCTCCCATTGCTTTTAATATATCAATTGATCCAGTTCTTGTTGGATTTAATCCGATATTTTTTATTTTTATTTTTGCATTTGGATGGCAAATTGCTGCTACTATCCATGTTGAAGCAGAGCTAATATCGCCAGGAACAGTAATATTATTCGTCTTAAGAGTTGAAGGTGTGATAACAATTGTATTTTCATTAATTTGAATATCGCCTCCCATAAATTTTGCCATTCTCTCAGTGTGATCACGAGAAGGATTCGGTTCTATTATAGTTGTTTTCCCTTGTGCAGATAGAGATGCAAGAATGATTGCAGATTTAACTTGTGCGCTTGCAATTGGCATAGTGTAACTTATGCCTTGCAGGCTTCCTCCGTCTATTGATAGAGGAGCTAATCTATTTGATTCTCTTCCTAATATTTTAGCTCCCATTTGAGTAAGAGGTTTTATAACTCTATCCATAGGCCTAGATCTAAGAGATAAGTCCCCAGAAATTATGCTAAAAAAAGGTTGGGCAGCTAATACTCCCGTCATCAATCTTATTGTAGTTCCGCTATTTCCAGCATCCAAAATATTTCTTGGTTCATGTAATTCAGATTTCTTAATTAATAAGCATTCTTTCTCTTTGCTGTGTTCACAACCAATATGTGAATTTATTTCTAATCCTATGCTTCTTAAGCAATTAATTATTGATTTTTTGTCATCTCCTTCACAGAAATTGCTTATATGTGCTGGCTCTCCTGTTGCTAATGAATTGAGAATAGCTGCTCTATGAGAGATAGATTTATCTCCAGGCAGAGTTACTTCGCCTTCTAGGGCTATAGGTCTTTTAAGAATTGTTCTCATAATTAATAGGGTTTTTTTATTTTATTTAAGCTTTTCCCAGCCTTTTCTCTTTTTTTTATCAGATTCCATAAATTCTCTATATTTTTGAGCAAGTTTTCCTCCCACAAATAAAGATGTCATAGTTTCTGTAGCTGAAGGGAATTCAATATGTTCTTCAAAATTAGGGCTATTTGTTTCCCATTTTGATCTTTCTTCCCAGGATTTAATAAATGCATCTAGTAATATATCATTTTTTTCTAAAATTAAATTTCTATATGTATATAATTCTTTAATTAATTCATCTATCCAATTTGTAATTGCTTCTGTATTTGCCAAAGAATAGTCTAGATTAGATTTTGGGTCTCGAGAAGCATACCTAGAAGAAATTTCAAATTCTGATGTAGCTATATTGAACATTTCTCTCCAAGATTCCTTGTTAGTAGTTGCAGTTACAAAAGCAGACGACATTATGATTGGAAGTATGCTCATAGCTGCAGCATAGCTATCATATTCATTGATATCCATAAATAGTGGCTTAGCTTCAAGATTTTCAATTAGATCTATAAGTAATTTTAAGGAACTTGGATCTGTATTTTTATTTGGGAATAGACAATAATTTATATCTTTAAAAATTTTTGAATTATAATTTTTAATATCAGTAATATCATCTTTTATTAAAGGTCTACCAGGAATAAATTGAACTTCTCTGTTAATGTTTTCATTTAAGTATTTAACAATAGGTTGTTTCATTATTCCAGTATCAGTAATAATAGTATCTTTATCAATAACTTCAGATATGGCTTCAATTAATTCAATAGTTTCGTTCATGTCTGAATCAATTACAATTATTTTTGAATTTTCAACGGCTTCTTTTAAGTTGCGTGTTGATTTATCAATTGATCCTATTTTTTTTGCTAGGTTTAATCTTGAATTATCATTACATGAACCTGTGATTTCTAAATCACTTAAACCAAGTTCTTTCAATTTTAATCCCATTGATAATGTAATAGAAGTTAATCCTATCAAAGTAATTTTATTCAAAAGAAACCCTTTCTTTGTTTATTCATAATTTAGTAGGGGTTATCAATTGTTTTGATAAATCTCACTTAGATTAAATTAAATTTATTTTTTCTAGTTGAAATAAGAATCTAGTGACCACCACAGCCGCCGCCACAGCCGCCGCCACCACCGCGGCCGTCACCGTCGCCAACAGCAGCGAGGCGCTCTCCGGCGTCGGCGAGGGCCTCCTCGT
>PBKN01000008.1 GCA_002721445.1 Chloroflexota bacterium
ATTTCATCAAGCATAGACATACTCTTTAACAAAAACTTAGTCATAAGAGGATTCATAAGACCTGATGTTTCATAAGCTTCCATCACAGGGAAAAGCCTTGCTGCAGTAAAACCTTTTTCTTTTGCAGTTCCAATCCAAGATAAAATATCATCCATCAAGGCTTTATTAGTTTTAAAATCTATTGCAGCAGGAGAAGGTTTACTTAAAGTAGCTATTGAATCTTCTTCTGAGTAATGATCTAAACTATCAATTGCTAAACTTTCAACTCCATCTTCTTCTAATTCTTCTTCATCAATAGAATCAGTTTCTGTAGGCTCATCTACATCTGACAAATTATCTTCTTGCTGCTGAGCAGCTTGAGGTTGAGCTTTTGGAGCAGGAGCCTCTTTCTTAACTGAAAGTATATCCTGACCTTTACTCATAGCATCTCGCATATCAACTAAAGTTTGATGTATTTCAGATTTTATAAGATTTAATTCATCTTCTAAAACGGTTATTCTTTGTTGTAATTTTGAAGAATCACTTGTCATAAATCATCTCCTAGTTAATGTTTTTTTTTAATAACTTAGCCGATTGGATTAAATTCAATCCAATCGGCTAACATTATCAATACTATTCTTATTTAGTAAAATTTATCTTAAAATTACTCTAAATTCATATTAGCAGTAAGTACTTTAGGTAAAGTACGTTCAATAATTAATGTACCACCTTTAGGTGCAATCATCTCGATTCTTACCTTTGAATTTGCAGTAACAGCTGTCCAGTCATCAGGTGCAGCACCACCGTCTGTAGTCTTTAAGTTAAGAGTAACTTGTGCAGTATCTCCAGCTTCTAATACACCCGGTGTTGAACCAGCTACAATTTCTACTATATCAACACCTAGACCAATCTCTCCTTGCCCAGCCGCGCCAGGATTTGCGTGAGTACATGGAGCTACTGTACAGTCTTGTGTTAAAAGCAAAGTACCAGAAGGCACATCACCGTTTGTTGCAAATGAATTATTATCATCTGTCCATAAGAATGATAATTCACCTGGATCCATTGTTTGTTGATCAGCTCCACTAGCTAATGCAATATTAAAGGATATAGAACTCATAGCACCATCAACTATATTTGCTCTAGCAGTAACTGCTCCTTTAATAATAAAAGAAGAACTTGCTTCTGTTAGTGCAGCTTGAGCTGTAGTCTTCGCTTTCTCTGTACTAAATAGACCTGTAGTCATAACCGTAAATGCAAACACTGCTGCTACAACTACGAAGGCAATTAATATAATTGCTGTCTCTAATCCTGTTATTCCAGAATTATCTCGTGAAAAAGCCCTAAACTTATTTCTGAAATTCATTTCTTTCTCCTCTTTAATCAAATTTTATTCTTAAATTATAATTATTTTTACTCTAAATTCATATTAGCTGTAAGAACTTTCGGAGTAGTTCTTTCAATTATCAACGTACCACCTTTTGGTGCTATCATTTCAATTCTAAATTTTGTATTAGCTCCTAGGTGAATCGTATCATTAGCAGGGGCAGGAGCTACTCCAGAAGCAGTATTAGCACTAAGAGTCACTACAACTTGCGCAGTGTCCCCAGCTTCTAATACGCCTACGGTTGTACCAGAAACAATTTCAGTAATAGCTACTTCCATAATGATTCCGTCTCGTAGATCAGCGTCTGCTCCACCCGGAGTAGTGAAGTTATTATTACTGTCAGAATATATAAATGCCATTTCGCCAGGAATCATTGTCTGTTGATCAGCTCCACTAGCTAATGCAATTTGAAAAGCTATTTGGTTAATATACGGAGTAGCTGTTCCTCCTGCAACTGCTGCATCATTATCACATGCATCTCCAGCGAGGTTCAATTCACATTTTGCTGTTATAGCACCTTTAAGTATAAAAGAAGAACTTGCTTCTGTTAGTGCTGCTTGCGCTGTAGTCTTCGCTTTCTCTGTACTAAATAGACCTGTAGTCATAACTGTAAATGCAAACACTGCTGCTACAACTACGAAGGCAATTAATATAATTGCTGTCTCTAATCCTGTTATTCCAGAATTATCTCGTGAAAATTGTTTCAAAAAATTCATTTTAGGCATTTATTACTCCTTATTGCTTTAATCACAACTTGCCATTTTGATTATGATATCCTAATACTTTTAGGCAACTATTTCAACTATATAAATATAAAATTCCTGGTAAATTAATAAAATTATTCTTAAATTATTGCAGATTCATGTTTTTAGTTATAATTTCAGGAGTAGTTCTTGAGATTATCAACGTACCACCTTTTGGTGATATCATTTCAATTCTGAAATTTGTATTAGGTCCTAGATGAATCACATCATCTACCGGCTTCATCCCTAACCCTTTTGTTGTATTTCTATTTAAATTAACAGTAACTAATGCTGTGTCACCATCTTCTAATACACCTATGGTTTTTCCACTAACGATTTCAACAATTGAAATGGCAGTAATGATTCCTTTTCTTGCAGGCACAAGTCCAGGAGTTGTAAAAATGTTATTTTCATCTGAATAGATAAATGCAAGTTCACTCTCATCTAATGTCTGCTGGTCAGCGCCACTAGATAAAGCTATAGTAAAAGATATTCGACTAATAAACTCTTCTGCTTTACCTATTGGATTAGCATCAACTTCACAATCAATTGGGACAACTCCTGGGGAGCATTTAGCTAAAACAGGCCCTTTAATAATAAAAGAAGAACTTGCTTCTGTTAATGCAGCTTGCGCTGTAGTCTTCGCTTTCTCTGTACTAAATAGGCCTGTAGTCATAACTGTAAATGCAAACACTGCTGCTACAACTACAAATGCAATTAATATAATCGCTGTCTCTAATCCTGTTACTCCAGAATTATCTCGTGAGAAATTTTTCAAATTTTTAAAAAATTGCATTTTAAACAAAAATCCTTTTAGATTAATTAGCGAATATGAAAATTATACATAAATAAACTTAATTTTCCAGTTCGATTTTCACAGCAGTTCCGTAGCAAAGTATTTCAGCTGCTCCACTTGCAACAGTAGATGTTACTATTCTAGTTGAAATTATTGCATTGGCATTTAATTTAGTAGCGCTATCTACCATCCTCTGTAGCGCTTGGTCCCTTGATTCATTTAAAAGTTTAGAGTATTCGGAAACTTCTCCTCCTGCAATCATGCGGAATATGGCTAAAATATCCTTGCCTATATTCCTTGCCCTAACTGAGCTTCCCCTTACAATTCCATAAGTCTCAATAACTTTATGATTACTAATAGATTCAGTAGTTGTAATTAACATTAATATTATCCTTTATAAAATTTTTCTTTAGATTTTTTCACTCTCTGCTCATATAAAATATAAAATAAAATCACCAAAATACCAAAGCCTATTGCAATAATAGAGGCTTTTATAAATATCGGTACATCAGAAGAAGATAATAAACTTAGCAAGCCATATCCGTACAAAGCGATAAATCCAGAAATAATTAATACTAATCCTAAATTTCTTAATAGCTTCATAAATAATTCCTAAGTATATAAAACATACAAATTAAATATTTAATTAATATAATTCAATATATAGTATTAATCAATAATTCAAATTATAGAATTTTATTTTGCACATGATATATTATAAAAATCTGCACTCTTATTACAGTAAAAATGGAGGATTAAATGAGACTAAAAGATAAAGTAGCTATCATTACAGGAGCTGGTTCAAGTGGACCTGGAATTGGCACTGGTAAAGCTATATCTAGTACTTTTGCTAAAGAGGGAGCAAAAGTTATTTTAGTAGATAAAGATTTAGATAGAGCAAATGAAACTTTAGAATTAATAAAAAGTGAAGGAAACTACCACGGAGGATTCGCAATAGCAGGAGATGTTACTTCATTAAAAGATTGTGAAAATATAACATCAAAAACCATAAGTGAATTTGGCAAATTAGATATATTAGTCAATAATGTAGGAATTTTAGCCCCTGGAAATGTTATTAATGTTACAGAAGAAAATTACGATGTGGTCATGAGTGTTAATTTGAAAAGCATGATTCTTATGAGTAAATATGCAATTCCTAAAATGATAGAAAATGGCGGAGGGTCAATTATTAATATGTCATCATTTCTAGGTCTACGTTCTGGTAGCGTTTTTGAAAGTATTCCATACTCTGTTTCTAAAGGTGGAATAATAGCTCTAACAACAACAATGGCTTCTGAACATGGTAGAGAAGGTATTAGAGTTAATGCTATTGCACCTGGATACCTATACACCCCAATGGTTGCAGATAAAATGACAGATGAACAAAGAGAACTAAGAAGGAAAGCTTCTCCTCTAGGTACTGAAGGAACTGCATGGGATGTGGCATGGGGAGCTTTATATTTAGCAAGTGAGGAAGCTAGATGGGTAACAGGTATAGTACTTCCTATTGACGGAGGAATATTAACTACTTCACCTTTATCTATGCATCATCACTTAAAATAAGAATTATTGTAGTTGAATATAATTAATTATTATAATAATGTGTAATCAATAAAATATATACATATATAACAGAGGTCAAATTGCAACAGCAAATTGGAAGATACCAAATACTAGAAACTGTAGCTGTTGGTTCTCAAGGGTCAGTTTATCAAGCATATGATTCTGATACTGGGCAAGTAGTTGCTTTAAAAGTTTTACTGTCTAATCACACGCAAAACCCTACTTATGTCGAAAGATTCAATAGAGAAGGCACAATGATTGCCTCTTTAGATCACCCAAATATAGTTAAAATATTTGAGGTGGGAAATGACGGAGACACTCATTTCATGTCTTTTGAATATCTTCCTGAAAGTTTAGATAATATTATAAAAGCAAGTTCACCAATGATAGTTAATAGCGTTGTAAAATTTGGGCAACAAATATGTGCAGGACTTGAATTGGCTCATGACAATGAAATTATTCATAGAGATATTAAGCCACAAAATATATTAATCGGCTCTGCAGGGCAAGCTAAAATAGTGGACTTTGGAATCGCTCATGCTGATAGAATGTCTGGAATAACAGAAGCAGGTGCTATATTAGGTACTCCGCATTATATGTCCCCTGAACAAGCTTTAGGTAAACCTGCAGATCACAGGTCAGATATCTATGCTTTAGGTTGTCTCCTATATCAAATGGTTTCAGGTGATTTACCATTTGATGATGAAGACCCAATGAAAGTCATAAGAATGCAAGTTGATGACCAGCCAGTTAAATTAAAAAAATTACGCTCAGATATCCCTAAAAAGCTTATTTCTATAATTGAAAAAGCGATGGCAAAAGAATTAGCTATACGTTACCAAAATATCTCTGATTTATCTTCTGATTTAAATAAACTTGAAAGAACTTTACCAAGTCCCCAACTCACAAATCCTAATATAGTAACTCAAACTCAAGGTCAAGCCCAAATTGAAGCTCAACAAACTCAACAAGGTAAATTTAGACCTTCTGAGTCATGGTTAGATGAATGGTCACAAGCCTGGGATAAAACACATAAAAATAATCTAGCAAAGGTCACTGCTGTACTATCGATATTAGGTGGACTTGGATATATATTAGTTCAATTTGGATATTTAACAATGATTACAGATGCAATTAAAAAAATATTTTAAAACTATTTTTCTTCTATTTTTATAGTTTCTATAGCATCACCAGGTTCTCTAGCAGTTCCAGGGTCTCTAATAGTTATATTGCTAACTACATCCATACCTTTAATAACTTTTCCGAACACTGTGTGACATGATTCTCTTGAGCAGTCTTTCTTATTACCTGCTGCATCGTATCCATCTAAGAATTCAGTCGGCACAAAGGTAATAAAAAATTGACTTCCATTTGTACCTTTACCTCCACGCACTCCAGCATTTGCCATTGATAGCATACCAGGTGAATCATGACGCCTTATAGGACTTGGTTCATTATCAAATGTGTAACCAGGCCCACCTGCACCACTACCAGTAGGATCACCTCCTTGAGCCATAAAACCAGGTATTACTCTATGAAAAGTTACTCCGTCATAATAGCCATCTTTAGATAGAAAAACGAAACTGTTAACAGTTACTGGAGCTTCTTTTGGATATAATTCAATTACTATCTCTCCACCTTTTTCTAAAACTATTGTGGCAGTATATTCTTTATCTGTATCAATTGTCATTGGTGGAGCACTATCATATTGTTTCATACTTTTTCCTTTTGATTCTGTAGGTTTTTGTGTAGCTGCAGGTTTTTGTGTAGCTGCAGGTTGAGAACTCAATTTCTGTTCACTCTTAAGAACTTCTTTAGTTTCTGCACTTGAAGTTTCAGTAGAGCTACAACTCATAATTAATAATAATAAAATTATAAAAGAATTAAAAAACAAAAATTTATAACAATTAGTAATATTAATTCTATCAATCATAATTTACCTCAATATATAATTTTTTTATATTTCAAATATACAATAATCATTTTTTCAAAAATTCGAATTTTTGACAAGTGTTAAAGAGTTGAATTCAGGTTTTAAGTATATAAAAATCATTTAAATTTATGATTTTTTCACAGACTCAATCATTGCTTGTATATACCCTTGAGCAAAAATCCTAGACCTGTAACCTCCCCAATTCCCAGGGAAATCTATATCGTTATCAATTAAAGGGCAATGATCATCCATAAATACACCTTCATAACCATATTTATTATAGATTTTCATTGCTTTATACATATCTACATATCCATTATTAATAAATTCTTCAGAAAAACTTGGAAGCTGACTTGAAACATTTCTAAAATGCACATATAAAATCTTATTTCTTTTAGCAAAATATTCAATCATCTCATAAATATCTTCATTCATTTCAGAAAATGTCCCCTGACAAAACTCAATTCCATTTGCATCTGATGGATATATATCGATAAGCCTTTTATATGAATCAAAGCTACTTAGTATACGTGGCACACCATTAATTGAATCAACTGGAGGGTCATCAGGATGGATACCAAGCTTAATACCTTCTTCTTCAGCAACAGGAGTTATAGCTTTAATCCAATATTCTAAATTCCCCCACAAGTCTTCACTTGTGATATTTGAATCATCAGGAGAAAATTCATGTTCTATAGGATAATGTTTCATAGGTTGAAAATTATCTGTGTTTAAATTAAAGTATCTAGCTTTTGAGTCTCCTCTAATTTTAATATCTTCAGATCGCCAAACACAATTTAACATCCAGTGATAACCTAAAACAGGAATCCCAGCCCTAGCTATATCTCTAATTTCATCAATTAATTCCTCAATAATCTCATCTCTTTTTGGTCCACCTAATAAAAGATCTCTGTATTTTGGATAGCACCCAATCCCACCTTCGATAGCTGCTATTTTTAATCCATAAGAATCAACTCTATCTACTAATTTCTTATAATCTTCAAGAGTCGCTCTAGGTTTATTCAATTTCACCTCTGTACCTGGCAAAAATCTAAAACCTGGACCTCCGTATACAACTATATCCTTAACCCCAAGTTGAACTGAGGTATTAAGAACTTCTTCGTCTAATATTTTAATAGCCCAAGCATTTTTCATACTTAATCCAATTATTTAATTAAATGTTTTTTTAAAATTAAATTTTATGTTATGATAATTCAAAATTATTAATATAATAAAACCTTTAGATTGAAAATTATACTTATAAATCTTTAATTAAGGAGCAATAATGACTACTACACAAGATAGAAACGTAGTTCGATCACAAAAAGAATTCAAAGTTGTTGGCACAAGGCCACTTCTCAATTCCTCAACCGGTGCGCATAAAGTAACAGGAGAAGCTATTTACGGCGCTGATTTTTATCCTAATGAATACCTTCACGGCAAGGTTTTAAGAAGCCCTCATGGTCATGCTAAAATCAAATCCATTAATACTTCAAAAGCTGAAGCTTTGGAAGGTGTAAAAGCAGTTGTAACTTATAAAGATTACCCTACAAACAATCCAGAAGGAACTCATGGCATGGCTGGATTGCCTATGAAGCAACTAAGAGATAATTCAATGGCTAGCGATAAGGTTTTATATGAAGGTCATCCAATCGCAGGAGTTGCTGCAGTAAACCCACATATTGCCGAAGAAGCATTATCCTTAATAGAAATAGACTATGAAGTGCTACCAGCAGTTCTTACAGCTCCAGAAGCATTAAAAGATGGAGCTCCAATCTTGTTGGAAGATTTAAAAACTAAAGGAGATATAACTAAACAAAAGGGCCAAACTAATCTTGCAGAACATTTTCGACATGAAAAAGGAGATATTGAAAAAGGTTTTGGAGAAGCAGACCATATATTAGAACGTGAGTTTAACACTGCTACAGTTCATCAAGGATATATCGAACCTCAAAACACCACTGCTTATTGGGATAAGGACGGGAGACTTTTTATATGGCTAAGTACCCAAGGTCCATTTGAAGTAAGAAGTGACACAGCTATTGCTGTTGGAATAGATGAAGCTAAAGTTAGAGTTACTCCTATGGAAATTGGCGGTGGATTCGGAGGTAAATTTCCTTTATACCATGAACCAGTAGCTGCACTTTTATCTAAAAAATCAGGAAAAGCTGTGAAAATCGTAATGAGTAGGCAAGAAGTATTAGAAGGAACAGGCCCTACTCCAGGTTCATATTCAAAAGTGAAAATTGGAATTACAAATGAAGGAAAAATTACCGCAGGACAAGCATATATAGCATTTGAAGCAGGTGCATACCCTGGTTCACCAGTAGCTGCAGGAGCTCAATGCGTATTTGCAGCATATGATGTTCCCAATGGATTAGTTGATGGATTAGATGTAGTTGTAAACAAGCCAAAAGCTGCTGCTTACCGAGCGCCAGGAGCTACTCAAGTTGCAATGGCAACTGAAACATTAATTGACGAATTAGCAGAAAAAATAGGTATGGACCCAATAGAAATAAGAATGATTAATGCTGCTAAAGAAGGAACAAGAAGAATAGACGGTCCAGTTTACCCACTAATAGGTTGTGAAGAAGTTTTAAAAGAAATGAAAAAACATCCTCACTATAATGCACCAATTACTAATAAAAATGTAGGAAGAGGTGTTGCTATAGGCTTTTGGTTTAATGCAGGCCTTCACTCTTCAGCAACTATTAGTGTAAACTCTGACGGAACAGTCAACTTAGTTGAAGGTAGCCCTGATATAGGAGGTAGTAGAGCTTCTTTATCTATGATGGCAGCTGAAGTCTTAGGAATAAACCCTGAAGACGTTAATGCAACAGTAACAAATACTGACCAAATAGGATACACCTTTGGAACTGGAGGCAGTAGAGTAACTTTTGCTACAGGATGGGCAGTATATGAAGCTGCTCAAGATGCTAAAAAACAAATGATTGCAAGAGCTGCTAAGATCTGGGATGTTGATGCATCAACACTTGAATTAAAAGATGGAAATTTCCAATCAAAAACTGATTCTGCTCTTAAGATAACTTTTAAAGAATTAGCTTCAGAATTACATGATGCTGGCGAACCAATACTAGGAGTTGGAAATGTTGATCCTTCTGGAGAAGGAGGAGCATTTGCCGGCAATATAGTAGATGTAGAAGTTGATCCAGATACCGGAAAAGTAAAAATATTAAGATTCACAGTAATACAAGATGCTGGTAAAGCTATTCATCCTAGCTTCGTAGAAGGACAAATGCAAGGCGGTAGTGTACAAGGAATCGGATGGGCTTTAAATGAAGAATATTTTTATAATAAATCTGGAAATATGTCTAATGTAAGTTTATTAGATTACAGAATGCCTACAAGTTTAGATTTACCTAATATAGATACAGTAATTGTAGAAGTTGCTAATCCAGGTCATCCTTTTGGAGTTCGAGGAGTAGGTGAAGTAAACATTGCTCCACCCCCAGCAGCAATAGCAAATGCTATAAACAAGGCTATAGGTGTAAGAATGAATGTGTTACCTATGAATCCTAATAATATAATGGATGCTATTTGGAACAAATAAGCTCCTAGGATTGCTAGACTAATTTAGGCTTTTTCCCAGACAGGGTTTTTCTCATGACGTTTATTAGCTTTTTAGCTGGTGAAGAAATCTGTTTACCTTGTAATGTTATTATACCTACCTGTTCTACAGGTAAAATATTTGACATACTAATTATCTTAACAATATCTTCATCTTCTGGCTCAATAGCTAATCTAGGACCAACTGAAATACCGATACCCAAACTTACATATCGTTTTATAACTTCCATACTATCTAATTCTAAAATAACATCATAGTTCAAGCCTTTTATTCGAAAACCTTCTTCTAAAATTTGACGAGTATGTGTTGTCCTTTTAGTTAGTATTAAGGGCCATGGAGCAACTTGCTCTAGAGAAATTAAATTCTCAGATGCTATTGGATGGTTTAGTGGAGCAAGTAAAACACGTTCAAAAACAAATAATCCTTCAAAATTTAAATCAGTAGATCTTCTTGGAGGTGGAGACAGCCCTAATTCAACATCACCTGATTGAACCATTTTAATCACTTCTTCACGAGGCGCAGAGCTAATCCTAAATTGAACATTAGGATTATCACTAATAAAAACTTTTAAAACTCTTAATAAAGTGTGAGGAATAATATCAGGAGTTGATGCAATATATATAGGACCATTATTTTCTGCGTCCCTAGTAGACAAAGATAAAGAATCAATACCATCAATTAGAGGAGAGGCTAAATTTAGTAATTTTTCACCGGGCAATGTAAGCTTTATCGGTCTCTTAACTCTATCAAATAAAATTATTCCTAAACTATTTTCTAACCTTTTTATATGAGATGTAACCGTAGGCTGACCCACATTTAAAGCATCTGCAGCCTTAGATATACTACTTAACTTTGCTGCAACTATAAAACTCTTTAATTCTCGAATTTCCATACTGGCACCCTCAAACATCATTACGAAACATGATAATATTTATTACGAAAAATACATTTACATAATAAGATTAATAATACACAATATTAGGTAAATAAATCAAGTGTAAAAATAATATTACGAAAGAAAATACAATGATACTCTTAAAATCATGTCCTAGATGCACAACTGGAGACTTATCTGTCTTAGATGATGTTATAGACGGAAAAACATATGCATGTCTTCAATGTGGACACTATTTCTATGATTTAGAAACTGAAAAGTCTAAACAAGACATTGCTGATACAGAAGAATTACTCCAAGCAGAAGCTAAATAATTGAATATAAAGATATTTGTAGACATAAATATCTTTATTAATTAAAATCACAATATATTAATAAATATTTATAAAATTTTTTAAATAAATTTAACAATGACTACAATTCATTATTTTATTCTAATTAACCTAATTGGTGGGATATTCGTTATTGGAAGTTACATTCTTGGTTTCAATTCTGAACTAGAGGATAAATTAGCTCTCTGGGGAGGAATTACTGGTAAAACAAGACAACTCTTCACTATATCAATGCTATTATCAGCAACTGGTTATTTAACTTTCTTATTTTATATGATATTTAAAGGTGGATTAGATAATAATGATAATCCAACTTTTATAGGATTAAATATATTTTTAATTTTATCTGTATTATTCCTACTTAGTGCTTCAATATGGATGCCAGCAACTGTAAAATTTTTAGAAACATCTACAAATTATTGGTGGTTAATTGCAGTTATAGTACTTTGGATAACTGCAATATCTTTAATGACTATGCTAATAACATTACTATATACTAATAATTTAGAACATAACATTAGTCTTAACTTAGCTACTATAGGTATAGGCTATATAACATTCCACTGTTTAGTTTTAGATGCAATTATATGGGTATTTAAATTTCCAAAATAATATATTAATTATCTTTTCAGTTCAATTAATATATTTTTATAAGCATTTTTTGTATTATTAATAACTCTATGAATTTGATGATCTCCATGATATGCCCAATCGCCAATATTTGAGCCTTTACCTGTGGACCCATCATGAAATTCTGCATCTAATCCCCCACCCTCTATACATATTGTAATGTAATCTCTCTTATGCATATGCCAATCACTAGCCTCACCTGGCTTTAAAATCAAATTCCAAACCTTAACTTTATCATTCTCAAATAATACATCAGTTGCAATTTCTCCTAAAGTTTTTTCATTAAAACTCATTATGCCTCCATATTTAATCGATTATTATCTATATTTATTAACTAAAATTAATTTATATAATTTGATAATATATATTATAAATAAATACAATAAATTATTTTAATATAAAACTAAATAAATATGTACGATTATGATTTAATAGTAATAGGATCTGGTCCAGCTGGACATAGCGCCGCAATACAAGCTGCTAAAATTAATAAACGAGTTGCATTAATTGAAGAATCTGAAAGCTTAGGCGGAAATATGGTTCATAGTGGAACTATACCTAGTAAAACATTAAGAGAAGCAGTTTTATATCTTACAGGTTATAGAGAACACAACGTTTATGGTGATTCATATTCAGTAAAAAAAGATATCACTATGAATGACTTATTAATCCGAACTGATTACGTTATTCAGCATGAAATTGATACATTAAAATACCAACTTAGTAGAAACCACATAGATATAATATCAGCTCAAGCATCTTTTATTAGTAATAATGAAATATCTTTAAACTTCAAAGGCGGCGGAACTACTCGCAATATTACTGCCGAATATTTTGTTATTGCAGTAGGCACTCATCCAAGTAAACCTACTCATCTAGACATTGATAATGACTTACTATTCCTAAATGACGACATATTAAATTTACCATCTCTTCCAAAAACTTTAGTAATAATTGGTGGAGGCCCTATAGGTTTAGAGTATGCAAGTATATTTGCTACATTAGGTGTTAGAGTAACTCTAATTGACAAATCAAACGCATTATTAAAATTTATGGATTCAGAAATAGTTGACGCTCTAAAATATGAAATCAGAAAAAAAAGAATTACATTAAGATTAAATGAAGAAGTTGATAATATACAAAAGCATAAAGAAAAAGATGAAAATAAGATAAAAATCATTCTATCTAGTGGCAAGCAAATTATTAGCGATAAAGCTTTATATACAATTGAAAGATCAGGAAATATTCAAAATTTAAACTTAGAAAATGCAAAAGTATTATTTAATAAACGAGGACAAATAGAAGTTGATTCAAATTATAAATCTAATATTCCAAACATCTATGCTGCTGGTGACATTATAGGCTTTCCAAGTTTAGCATCAACTTCTAAAGAGCAAGGAAGATTAGCAACATGCCATGCTTTTAATATTAAAACAAATAATTATCACAAGTTCTATCCTTATGGAATATATACGATTCCAGAGATTTCTATGGTTGGGAGCACAGAAGAAGAATTAACTGAAAAAGGTATACCTTATGAAATTGGTAAATCTCAATACAAAGAAATTGCTAGAGGTCAAATTATAGGCGATGATACAGGTATATTAAAACTTATATTTCATATAGAAACGCGAAAATTACTTGGTGTACACATACTTGGAGAAGGAGCAAGTGAGCTAATACATATAGGACAAAGTGTTTTGGCATTTGAAGGGACTATAGATTACTTTATAGAAACAGTTTTTAATTATCCTACTTTAGCAGAATGTTATAAACATGCTGCTTTTGATGGCATTAACAAGATTAGTTAATCTAATCTATTTTGAAACATATTTATTACCTGAAATAAAAAACCTCAATTTCCTTTCCAAATCTCTTTTTACTCCAATTCTGTTACTGGATTTAATTTCATAATTTTCATAAGAATTTTTAACATATAAATTTCCGATTTTATTTGTAGCATCTAATCCATTAAATGATTTATCTATATACATAGCCTGCGTAAGTTTTCCTGGACCATTAGATAAATCCTTACCATGTTTCGATCTGTTTTTTAACATAAAATCTAAACCTTCTAATGGTTCAATAGCCCTAATTAAAACTGCAGAGGGAACTCCAAAAGACATTGTAACTATATTTAGCAACCAATTGGAATGAACCATATATATAAAAATTTTCCCAGGTTTATCCCACATTAATTTAGCAAAATTATTATAACCTTTATAAGCTCTAGATGGAGGGTCATTTTCACCATAGTAAGCTTCAGTCTCAACAATTTTCCCAGAAACCACAGTATTATTATAAATTCTGACCAAATGCTTCCCTAAAATTTTCTTTGCAACTATAGCAGTATCTTGGCTATAAAAAGATTCATCAAGTATATCCATTTTAACTCTTATTATGACGTTCGATCTTATCCCATAAAGATCTAGTAGAAATAGAAATTAATATTATTAAAATAGAACATATAACAGCATTAAGTCCTAAAGAAAATGAAGGAGTACGAATAGTAGCGATTATACCAGTAAACAAGAAACCAAATGGAAGGCAACCAATTGCGACAGTTACAATACCCAATGCAATTCCTCTTCTTTCTTTATCTGATAAAATCATAACTATTGTTGTTTGCATAACTCCAAATCCAGAGGCCCCAACTCCAATTAATAACATTAAAATTACAGATAAAATATAAGATTCTGAAAATGCAAATAATAATAGAGCAAATGTCCCTAGTAAAGAACCACAAATATATATTCTTCCTTTAAATTTATAATCCGGACCAAAACCAGCAAGAAATATAGATCCAATTAGCCCGCCTACACCCGCAGCAGCTAATAAAAACCCCATCAAGTCAGCATCTACTAATAAAACATCTCTTGCAATCACAGGGACAATTTGTAAATAAGGATAAAAAAGAAGGTTCATAAAAACTGTAATTAATATTACAGATTTTATTCTCTTATGATTATTAACATATTTAACTCCCAAGACTATATCATTAAATATATTTTTAATTACCTTTAGAATATTAAAACTATCTATTTGATCATCAATACTTTTAATTTTAATATTTTCATCAAATTTAATTAAGAAAATACAAAACAAAGATAAAAAATAAAAAAGTGGAATAATAAAGTAAGATCCTTCAATACTTAACAAAGATATTAATATACCTGTAACAGCAGGAGCCAGCATCCTGCTAAACTGCATCCCAAATCCATCAAGCGCAATGGCACTAGTTACTAAAGAATCCCCAAACAAATCATGATTTATAGCTCTTCTTGATGAAAATTCTAAAGCCCAAGAAAAACCTGCTATAAATACAACCATATACACATACCAAGATTCAATTAAATCTTGAAAAAACAAAATCATAAAAATAACTGTTGATAAAACAGTCACAAATTGTACTATAACTAATAATGTTCTACGATTTACTTTATCAGCTAAATACCCTCCCAATGTTCCAAACATAAAGGACGGAGCAAAGCTAAAGGTCCCGATTAACGCAACTAGAAAACTTGAATTTGTTTCCTCCAATATAAACCATGCCAATAAAGTCATCTGGGCAGTCTGACCATTAACTGTAAACATATTACTAAGCCATAGACATCTAAAATTACGATTTTTAAATGGCAGAATAATTTTATTAGAAGAATTAGTTAAATTAGGCATATATGCCGATTTTTATACAATAAATTATTAATATCACTAAACAACCTATAAAATAAATATTTATATTTGTAATAAATCTTAAGTTCAAAAAGATTATATCAAATATATTTCTAAACTAGATACTATTATATATATTTAAGAGCCCTCAGAGTAATTTTCAATTTTTGAAAATGATCTTAATAAAGAAAGATATTCTTTTTTTGTTAAAACAGGATTAAATTTCTCTTTAACTTCTTTTCCTTTAATTCCATTATTATACATTAAATCTATTACTGTTCCTGCCATAGATTTAGATGAGTCAGCAATTGCTAATTCGTAATCTTCAATTAAATAATCTAACCCATGACCTTTTCCTGTTGCAACAGAAACAAAAGGATGAATAATTGGAATTAAATTTGATAAATCGCCCATATCAGATGAACCTGTTTCATGTCCCCTTTGTTTAATTTCACTAGGTTTTACTATCTTATCTAAATTATTTAAATAAATTTCTTGTAACAAATCATTATTATGCAACGGTAGAAACCCAGGTATAGTATTAATATCTACAGACCCTCCCATAGCTAAAGCTCCAGCTTTAATTGATCGATCAACTTTTTTTGAAGCTGAAATGATAGCATCTATCGTCTTTCCTCTTATAAATGTTTCTATACCAACGTCATCTGGTATAGCACTTACAGCCTCTCCTCCACGAGTAATAATTGGATGAATTCTAATTGTATCCTCCTCACGAAAAGTCTCCCTTTGTGCATTAATAGCTGATAGAGCAATATTTGATGCATATAACGCATTTACACCTAGATAAGGAGCAGAACCTGCATGAGATGCAACTCCTTTAAATGAAATAAGTTTTGCAATCATTCCATTAAATGTACCGCCAACTTCAAACTTTATCCCTTTTTGCTTACCTGCTGTATGTGTCATCATTGCTATATCTATATCATCAAACTCACCTAATTTAACAAATTCAGATTTGCCAACTAAAAATTCTATACTTCCAGACTCTCTAAGTTGATTTCTATATTCAATTTCAATATATTCCTCAGCTGGAACTGCTATAAATATAATTTTGCCAAATAGATGTTGCATTACATTAGAAGATTTAATTGCATTAGCTATTGCTAGCATGATTCCAATTTGAATATTATGACCGCATGCATGAGCAGCTCCAGTATTTTTATCTGAGTATGGATGAGCCTTAACTATATTAGAATCTAACTCTCCAATGATGGCTATTGTAGGACCTGGATTTGGTCCTTCTAAAATAGCTTTAACTCCTGTTAAAGCTATTTTATCTTCATAAGGAATTCCTATTCTAGATAATTCATCTGTGACAGTCTTAGCAGTTTTATATTCTCTATATCCTGATTCAGGATTATTTAATATTTTTTTTGAAATTTCAATATATTTATTTCTGTTAGAATCTATATTCTGAAAAACTTTTTGTTTTATTTCTTCTAAATTCAAATGATTCATTATATTTCCTCCAAAGAATTAAATCTGATCGCTCTACGTAGAATAAAATGATACTATATTACAAATATAAAGAGTAAAAGTTTACAGTTATAATACATGAAAAAGCCAAATATAATTGTGTTTTTATCTGATGATCAAGGAGTATGGGCATCAGGATGTTATGGAAACACAGAAATAATAACACCCAACATAGATAAAATTGCAGAAAAAGGTATTCAATTCAATAATTTTTTTGTAGCTACTCCAGTATGTTCTCCAAGCAGAGCAACTTTTCTAACTGGAATGATTCCATCACAACATGGAATCCATGACTATATATCTGAAGGAAATACAGGAAAAACATCTATTCAATACCTAAAAGAAACTATAACTTATACAGATATATTGTCAGATAATGGATGGACTTGCGGTATATCTGGCAAATGGCATTTAGGAAGTAGCGAAATACCCCAGCATGGTTTTTCAGATTGGTATGTACATCAAAAAGGTGGTGGCCCTTACTATAATGCTCCAATGATTAAAAATGGTGAACTGATAAATGAACCTGGATATATAACTGATGCAATTACAAATCAAGCAATTAATTTATTAGACAAATACTCAAAAAACACTTCTCCATTTTATATCAGTGTTCATTATACTGCTCCTCATGGTCCATGGATTAATAACCATCCTAAAGAAATATTAGACTATTACAATGATTGTAAATTTGAATCTTGCCCTCAAGAACCTAGACATCCTTGGGCAATTTGGTTGACTGATGAAAACTTAGGAAATATAGATTCACTAAAAGGTTATTTTGCTGCTGTTACAGCTATGGATAAAGGAATTGGAAATATTTTAAACAAGCTAGATGATCTAGGTTTAACTAATGATACTTTAGTTATATTTACAAGTGATAATGGATTCTCTTGTGGACAAAAAGGATTTTGGGGAAAAGGTAATGGAACTAATCCTAGGAATATGTATGAAAATTCGATTAAAGTTCCAGCAATATTTAGCCAACCAGGTACAATTCCAATGGGTAAAATAGAAACAGAAATGATAAGCGCATATGATTTCTTTCCAACTATAATTGATTATGTAAACTTACCTGTAAATAATGATAATAAATTACCTGGGACTAGCTTTAAAGAAGCTTTATTAAATAGTAACTACAAAGGAAAAGATGACATAGTAATTTTTGATGAATATGGACCCGTAAGAATGATAAGAACAAAAGAATGGAAATATGTACACAGATATCCAAAAGGACCTAACGAATTATATAATTTGATAAAAGACAATAATGAAAGAAATAATTTAATAAATTATAAAAAATATGAATTATTAATTTCTGATTTAAAATCTAAAATGGATAAATGGTTTTTGCAATATGTTAACCCTAACAAAGATGGAATCAATCAAAATCCTAACTTAGATGGACAACAGGGCTTATTACCTTAATTTATAGGAGATAAATTTATATGAATGATTATAAATTCAAAGTTTATTATATAGATATTCAAGATAGTGATGAAATTAAATCAACTCAAAAACAATTAGATGTTGCAAACGCAAAATTAATTCCAATAAAAACTCCAAAAGTTGAAAAAGAACTTATTAATAAAATTAAAGATGCAGACGGATTAATAGTTGTTGAATCTCAAATTAATGAAAATATAATTAATAATTTAGAAAAATGCAAAGTTATACTTAGGACTGGTGTTGGATTTGATGTGATTAACATCAATGCTGCAAATAAAAAAAATATTGCTATAGTTAATGTTCCAGATTTATGGACAAGAGAAGTAGCTAACCATGCAATGGCTCTTTTACTTAATTTAAATAGAAAAATCAGTATTTCACAAAGAGATATTCAAAATCATGTATGGACACCAACATTGCCATATAAAGTTGGCAGTCTATATAAAGAAACTCTTGGAATAATAGGATTGGGCAGAATAGGAAGTGAAACTGCAAAAAGAGCTATCTCTTTTGATTTAAATGTAATTGCTTATGACCCTTATCAAAATGAAGAATATTTTAATAAACGCAAAGTAACAAAAGTTAACCTTGAAGAATTACTTATAAAATCAGATTATATTTCCTTGCATTGCCCTCTGAATAAAGAAACTAGCCACATAATTAATAAATCTACTCTCTCTTTAATGAAAAAATCTGCATTAATCATTAATACTTCACGTGGACCAGTTATTAATGAAAAAGATTTAATTGAAGCTTTAAATGATGGAGAAATATCAGGTGCAGGCTTAGATGTATTAGAAAAAGAACCTCCTGATGAAAACAACCCATTATTAAATATGAATAATGCTATTGTAAGCCCTCATTCTGCACATTATTCAAATGAATCAATGAAAACAAGGTATATAAGGTTTGGCTCTGAAGTTGCTAAAGTATTAAATGGATATATGCCACTTAATTTAGTAAATAAAGATATTTCAAATAATTTGAAACTTAAATAAATTATTAGTTTTGAATTCTAGCAATAAAATCCAGCTCAAGCCGAAGTGTATCATCAAGAGTTAAAATAAACGGTAAACTAGGTTTTCTAATATCAAATGTATCAAATTCAATTGATGTTTTAGCAATTCCTTTAATATCTTCATTTTCAATATTAGCTAATAATGTCCAAGAAATTTCTTTTGTTACTCCATGTATCGTCATATCTCCAATTAATGTTAGATTAACTTCACCAGAAGTAGGTAGCGGGCCATTCAAACCTTCCATCATATTAATTTCAAAAATTGCTTCGGGAAATTTATTAGATTCTAAAGCATTATTTTTAATATAATTATCTCTTTTAGATTCATCACTTTTTAAGCTTTTTACATTAACTACAAATCTTGAACCTTTTGCTATCAACTTACCTTCTGAAGAAATTATTATTTTACCTTCAACTAATTGAGTTTCCCCACTTACATCTTTTTCTGAAACCCATCTAGCTAGTTGTTCTCTAACTATATATCTAGCAGTTGAACCTTTCTCTATATTAATAATTTTTTCGACTAAAGTAGATTCTTCTGATACATTGTTGGCTTTAGCTATAGCAGTAGGCTGCTCTTCTTTATCATTAGGTTTGGCAGCAGTAGTAGGCTGCTCTTCTTTCTGATTGGGTTTGGCAGCAGTAGTAGGCTGCTCTTCTTTATCATTAACATATATTGGACTGTCAATATCTGTGGTATTTGAACAAGCCAAAATAAAAAGGCATAATAAAGAACAAATATATATAATTTTATTATTCATGTAGACTCCAAATCCTAATAAATGAATAATTAGTTAGGATTACAATAATATCTTAAAGATCTAATATATATTTTAAACTTAAAATCAAATAAAGCACAACTTAAATATAAGGATGAATTATGAAAAATAAAAAACAACATTTATCTGAAAACGAGGCAAGAGATTTACATGAACAAGCATTAGTGATTGATACTCAACAGCCTCCTGCAACTTCAGGTTTTATTTTTACGGAAAAAATGAAATTAGAACTTTTAGAAATGGAAAAACTTGGATATAACAGACAAGAAGCTTCATCAGCTTTGACAAAAGTTGCTGAACAAGAAATCAGAACATCTGCATCTGCCAGAGCACAATACTTAGGTTTGTGGAAAAGATCTGGTGTGAATATCGCTAGCGGAACATATAGTGCAGGTACAGCTATTGAAAATGCATTTATGACTGCTACAGAAGGAATAGCTCAAGCTAGGTCTTATATAGATGCTTTAGATGGTGAATTAAAATTAATTTTAAATTCTAAAGATATTGAAGAAGTTTATAATTCCGGAAAAAGAGGTTTAATAATAGATTTTCAAGATACATTACCCTTTGGCACAGACTTAAACAAAATTGAATACTTTTATAATTTAGGATTAAGAGTTGTGCAATTAACTTATAATCTTAGGAATTTAGTAGGCGATGGATGCACAGAAAAATATAAATCAGGCTTATCTTATTTTGGAAGAACTGTAGTAGAAAAATTAAATGAAATGAAAATGGCTGTAGATGTTAGCCATTGTAGCCAGCAAGTAGGATGGGATGCTTTAGAAATTTCAAGCTCTCCAATAATTATTACCCATTCTTCGAGTAATGCCATATGCTATCACGATAGAGGTAAAGATGACGATTTAGCTAAAGCAGTAGCAAATAAAGGTGGGTTTTTTGGAGTAGCAATAGTACCAGGCTTTTTACAGGATAATGGAAGTATAGCCACATTAGATGATTTTGCTAAACATATTACTCACCTTGTAAATATAATGGGAATTGAACATGTAGGTATTGGTAGCGATATCTGCGGTAATGGTCCAGAAACTGGGGTCGTATTTGATGAAGAATTTCCTAAAAGTATGCCAAGACAAATTGAATATTACCGCGAAAATCCTGATAAATTTAATTGGTCAGGGTTTAGAGAAGAACATAGACTTACCCCAAATTATCGTATAGACGGTTTTAATAATTTTGGTGACTGGCCTAATTTAACTGTCAAATTAGCAGAAAAGGGGTTCAACGAAGAAGAATTAAGAAAATTATTAGGATTAAATTATTTAAGATATTTTCGTGAAGTAATAGGTTGATTTTACAAAGTAACAGCCCAGATTACTATAATTACTGTTAATATAATCATTAATCTAGTTAAATATTGATTATTCGGTATAGTCTTACCAATAATACTTCCAATTAAACACCATAGTGTATGAAGAAATAATTGGCATGTAGCAAATCCTAATACAACTGTAACAAGTTGAATTTGAAAAGAACCTAATGCTGGTGCAAAATTACTCCAAGCTAAAGCACTCATCACCCAGGCTTTTGGGTTTAATGGATGCACAACTAGACCGTTAGCAAACTTAAATTGATGTGATTTATTTGAAAAATTATTTTGAGTAGTTGTAGAATTCCAAGAACGAATTGCTAACCAAATCATATATATAGCACTTAAATACTTAAAAGTCTCATGTAATATTGGTGAATTAGATAATATTATACTAAAGCCAAATCCGATAAATATATTTAACGCAATTTTCCCACAAATTAAACCAAATATAAATCCAATACATCTCTTAAGTCCAATTTGTGACCCTCCGAGCACAAGTAATAAATTAGCTGGACCTGGAGTACCAACCATTAAAATCATGAATCCAAAAAGTGGTACGTAATTATCAACCATTAATATTATTTATTTAATTCTTCAACTTTTTGAAAATCTAAATTCGCGTTATCAAATCTTTTTAATTCTTCATAAATTTTGCCTCTATTATAATAAGCATCTATAAATTCAGGATTGTTTTTAATTGCCTTAGTAAAATTCTCTAAAGCTAATTCATATTGATCTGTATAAGCATAAATATTTGCAATATTATAATAAGCAATAGGATCAAAAGGGTTAAGTTCTATTGCTATTTGAAAATCATTTATAGCTTTTGGATAAACCTTCATATTATCCCAAAGATGTCCGCGATTATTGTAAGAATTTGCATAAGATGGATTGATATCAATTGCTGCATTATAATCATCTATAGCTTTTTGAAATTCTCCCAATGATTTATAAGCTACTCCTCTATTATTATAAGCTTCAATATTATTAACATCTAACCTTAATACTTGAGAAAAAGCATTTACAGCGTTTTCAAATTCTCCATCGACTAAAAATTCATTACCTTTTGCCATGTAATCATTTAAAGGCAAACCATCAGGTAATAAAACAAGAGGAACCTTAGTTTCTACAATTCTTAAATCTAATTTTGAAGAACCCTCTTGGGTATTGTTACATGCAATTAATAATATCAAAACAATAAAAAATGTAATTACTCTCATGATTATTTAGGTAAAACTGCTGCTTTCGGATTTAAAGTCATAAATTTCTCCTTTGAAAAATATTCCCTAAATAAATTTCAATTCAATATAGATTTGTTTCCTATAAATTCATCAACAAACCTTAATTGATTAGCTCTAGTCTCTTTATTAAGTAATTTAATAAGTTTTTCTACTCTACTTTGACCAGATAATTGTTCCAAAACAATCTGCAAATCAAAAAAATCTGATTGCAATCTAGATAAAACAAAATAAATTAAGCTATTGGTATTTTGAGGTATATTTATTTTATTAAACCACTCATTTTCAAATAAATTTATACTGTTCAAATAATCTTCAACTGATAACTTTAATTCAAGAATTTTATCTTCGCTTGCATATGGTTTTTCATTTAAAGATCCTAGTAACTCAACTTCTGCGTAAACATAATCTTCTTGGTCTATTATTTTTTGAATTTTAAAAATTTCTTGCCCTACAACCTTGATATCATATCCATATTCAACTTCCCAAATCTTATCTATTTTGGCAATAGTACCAATTCCAAAAAATTCTGCAGAACCTCCTACTTCATCTCCTTCTTTAATCAAGCATATTCCAAATAAGCTATGATTATTGATGCAATCAGTTATCATAGTTTTATATCTGTTTTCAAAAATTTTTAAAGGCAAAGTCATACCTGGGAACAAGATAGTATTTAGAGGGAAAATAGGTATCTTAATTATATTTGACATAAATATTAAATTCCTAAACATAGATCTATTAATTTATATATTAAAATATATCATAATTTATAGTAAGAATAAATTTTAATATTATTAAAATCTAAATATGTGGCAGGAGCGGCAGGATTCGAACCCGCGACCCTCGGTTTTGGAGACCGATGCTCTACCAACTGAGCTACGCTCCTAAGATAATCAACCTTAATATGATATAAGATTACTAAGAATTTATCTAGGTAACGCTCAAGGCAGCCTATAAGCCGAGTTCTGTACTGTTTAACCAGCGGTGATCATCTATCTAGCTCTAACGTTACCGTTAGAATCAAGCAGCCAACCCGGGAATAGCCGGATACTTTTATTCCTCTATTTGGCCTTGCTCCAGATGGGGTTTACCTAGCCTATAATGTTACCATTAAAGCGGTAAGCTCTTACCTTACCTTTTCACCCTTACTTGATAAACAAGCGGTATATTTCTGTGGCACTTTCCGGCGAATCACTTCGCCCCGCCGTTAACGGGCATCTTATCCGGTGGAGCTCGGACTTTCCTCCCTTTAATTAATATATAAATTAAACGGCGATCACCCAGCTACCTTGAACATAACCAAGTTTATCACTTAATCCTAGAAATATAAATTTATATTTCAACTTATTATTTCTATAGAATTCTTTTTTACTAAAATTTTAGCAATGATGTTAAACAAAAAACTACGTTTAGTTATTAAATCATATTTTGGCCAAATCTCATGAAAATTAGAATTTAAAAAATCTGATTTAAAGTTGTTATCAGATCCAGATCTACGTGAGTAATCAAGCTTGATAATATATTTATTGATATCAAGTAAATTCATTTGACCTCTGGCAACTTTATTTACAGCTTTATAAAAATTCCTCTCTGCATTTTTAACATCTAGGTTTTCATTTTCAATTTTCTTCTTTAAATACGCATCAAAAGATTTATCCGGGGTTTTAGATAATAATTCATTAACTTTAAAAGCAACTAAATCTTCTAATTTATCTTCATTCCAAGTAACGTAATTACATGTCCCTTGGCTATTTTTTGTTTGACATTGATAATATCTGTAAACATTACGATTAATTTGACCGTCACTTTTTTTCCAACGCTGCCTCCTAGTTACTCCCATCATTTTTTCTCCACATTTATAACAATATATCAATCCAGATAATAAAAAAGGATTAACATTATTAGCATTTCTTGCAACATACTTTTTTTTCATTAAATCTTGAGCTTGTCTATATATACTAGAATCAATTATAGGTAAGTGACTTTTAGGCAACCTAAATCCATATCTAATATATGTACCTGTGTAAACAGGATTTTTTAAAATATGCCTAACTGCTAAAACATTCCACTCTTTCCCTCGTCTAGTTTGATATTTTTCTTTATTTAAAAATGCAGCAAGCTTTCTTAAACCTGTGTTCTCGTTAACATATTTTTGGAAAAGTAATTTAACTAAAGAAGACTCATCCTCTACTACTTCTAAGTCTCCTGATACTCCTTGTCTATAACCGTAAGGAGGTCTTCCTAAAACTTTGCCCTGTAAAGCTTTAGATATCATTCCATTTTTTATATTTTCACTTTTAGACTTAGATACATTTCCAAAATCTAATTGATTTAAAGAATTTTGAATAGGGTCAGGAAAATCATCATTAGCACATATTACTTTAGCACCTAGTAATTCAATATCACAAACTTTACGAATAACTGATTCCAAATCATTACCAAAATGATAAATACTAGGAATTATTATTAGATATGATGATTTAGGATTTTCGATATATTTAACTAAATCAATATAAGATTTATCAGAGTCAAAAGAATTTGCGGCTTTATCGCAAAAGATTTTTATTACTTGGTGGAGGTTGTTTTCACAATATACTTCAAACTGTTTCTTCAATTCATCAAAAGAATGATTAACGTTATATAGAGAAAAATATGCTATCGCTCTCATTTATTATTAATCCGAAAATATTATTCGATTACAAGTAGAACACCTAATAATAGTACTAGAATTTCTTACTCTTTGTAAATCAGCAGATGGAATAGATATTCTACATCCTTCACATTTACCTCTTATAACTTTTACTACAGCTAAGCCATCTTTAGACTTTAAAAGCTGTTCGTACATCATTAGTATATCTTGTCTAATATTAGGAAGTATCTCTTTTCTAATAGATTTTAATTCATTGATTTTATTAACTAATATTTTTTCTTTATCAATTAATGCGGGCAAATCAGACTGTTTTTTATTATTTACTTCTAAAATTCTTTTATTTAAAGAATTGATTAATTTTTCAAAACTATCTATTTTCATCATTATTTTTAATAATTTATCTTCATTATCAGATATCTTCTCTTCCAAAAAATTCTTCTCTCCATCTAATGCAATAAGTTCTTTAGAATTTTTTATACTGCCTCCATATATTTTTTTACTTATTAAATTCACACTTTCTTGTATACTTGCAACATCTAATTCAACGTTGTTTTTCATTACTTGTAGCTTTTTCAAATTGCTAGAATTTATATTAAGTTTTTCCTCTAAAGAGTCTAATTCTTTTTTATCAGAAATTTTATATTTAATATCAGATAAAAGCTTAGACGAAGATAATATATCTAAATCAAGAACCTGTAGTTTATAAACTTCTTCAAGTAAAAGTGTCAAATTAAATCCTCGCAACAAATATTCTTACTTCAGTTGTTTGTAGTTTAGTACACTAATAATTATTAGTACATAGTTATATAAAAAATTTAATAACAATATATAATAATAATAAGGTTTTTCAAACTAGTTTATAAAAATAACTTAGTGTAAGATAATTATTATTTATATCAATATTGTGCTTTAATGAAAAACTCAATTTCGCAAATAAAAACACCCAAAACTAAGATTATTTGTACACTTGGTCCTTCAACTCATACAAAATCAGTAATAACAAAGTTAATTAAATCTGGTATGAGTATTGCTCGCCTTAATATGTCTCATGGAAGTCTAGAATCACATGAATCATTAATACAAAATATTAGACAAATTTCATCTGATTTAGATACCCCTATTGGAATAATGATTGACATACCTGGCACTAAATACAGAATAAGTAAGCTTGAAAATAAAGAATATGATCTGATTAAGGGAGAGAATATCACAATAACCACAAAAAAAATATTAGGTAACAACAAAATAATAAATGTCGAACCCAATGGGATTCATAATGACATTAAATTGAATTCTAATATATTTATTGACGATGGATTAATTAAATTAAGAGCTATAAAAGTTAATGAAAAAGAAATAGTATGTAAAATTTTAAATAATGGTAAAATTAGTCAAAAAAAAGGAATTACATTACCAGGGTTACCAACTTCCCTAAAATTTCCAGGGGAAAAATCTATAGAATGTCTCAAATTTGCTGACAATCAAAATCCTGATTTCATTGCTTTATCTAATATTACTTCAACAAAAGACATCTCAAAAGCTAAATCAATTTTAAAAAATACGGATGGTAAATCCAGTATAATTTCAAAAATAGAACGCCCTGAAGCACTTAAGAATATAAAATCAATTATAAAAACTAGTGATGCAATAATGGTAGCTAGAGGAGACTTAGGTGTTGAAGTGCCAATATCTAAGGTGCCTATAATTCAAAAAGAAATAATTGCAGAATGTAATAGAAATGGAAAACCTGTAATTACTGCTACTCAAATGTTAGAATCTATGATTCACTCCTCAACTCCTACTAGAGCAGAAGTTACAGATATTGCTAATTCAATATTTGACGGTACAGATGCAATAATGTTGTCAGCAGAAACCTCAATTGGTAAATATCCTATAGAAGCAGTAAAAGTAATGTCTGAGATTGCTACTGAAACTGAAAATGTATTACCATATGAAAAAATAATAATGGAAAAGTCTCATCAAACTGAATCTAAAGCCGAAGACACTATTAGTTACGATGCATGCTGGTCAGCATATCAATTAAAAGCAAAACTTATAGTTGCATTTACTGAATCCGGAACTACTGCAAGCAGAGTTTCAAGATATAGACCTCCTACAAAAATTTTAGCATTGACACCCAAGGCAGAAGTACAAAGGAAATTAACGTTACTTTGGGGAGTGGTTCCTATAACAGTCGAAAAATTATTCAATGTTGATGATTTTTTTAATAAAGCTTTGGAACAATCAATATTAAATATGAATCTAAAAGAAAAAGATCTATTAATCTTAGTAGCAGGTCTTCCTATAGGTGTGCCAGGAGGAACAAATTTGCTAAGAGTAATGACAGTACCAACTAAACAATGACCATTTCCAAAAATAATTTATCATTAAGAATATTTAACACCTTAAATAAACAAACCGAACAAATTATACCAATAAAAGATGGACATATAAGTATGTACACTTGTGGTCCTACTGTTTACAGAGATGCTCATATTGGTAATCTTAGATCCTACCTTATGGCTGACTGGATAAGAAGATGTTTAGAATATCAAGGTATAAGAACTACTCATATAAAAAACATAACGGATGTTGGACATATGAGGCAGGAAGTATTAGAACAAGGAGAAGATAAAATTATCGATGCAGCAATTAAAGAGGGTAAAACCACCTCAGAAATTGCTGATTTTTACACAAAAAGGTTCTTAAAAGATGAAAAACTACTAAATATATTACCTGCAACTAAATTTCCTAAAGCTACGGATCACATTGAAGAAATTATAGAAATGACATCTAAATTAATAGAAGCGAAAACGGCTTATGAAATTAATGGCAATATATATTTTTCTATTAAAAATTTTAAAAATTATGGTAAATTATCAGGCAATACTCAAATTTCAAACCTTTTAAATAATCTTAGAATTGAGCAAGATACTAATAAAATTAATCCAAATGATTTTACCTTATGGAAAAAAGCTGAAAAAGGTAGGAAATTAAAATGGAAAAGCCCATGGGGTTACGGATTTCCTGGTTGGCATATTGAATGTTCAGCTATGTCTATAAAATACCTAGGTAATTTTTTTGACATACATACTGGAGGGGTCGATAATATTTTCCCTCATCATGAAGGTGAAATAGCACAAAGCGAAGCTTATACTGGTAACCAAGTAGTTAAATATTGGATACATGGACAACACTTATTAGCTGATGGTGTTAAAATGTCTAAATCTTCTGGAAACTCATATATTTTAAATGATTTCAAACGCCTAAATATTGACCCATTGGCTTTTAGATACTTATGTTTAACAACTAAATATAATACAAGACTAAATTTTACTTTTTCTTCTTTAAAAGCATCTCAAAAAGCTTTATTTAGACTTCAACATAGAATATGGGTTATCAGCAATGAAAAAAAATTAGAAAATAATACTAAAGTTGAAAATCAAATTCCAAATTGGGAAAATAAATTTTTAAGCTGTGTTTATAATAACCTAGACCTCCCAGTAGCATTATCAATAACTTGGGAATTAGTAAAATCTGATTTACCAAATCAAACTAAATTAAAATTAGTTGAAAAATTTGATAAAATATTAGGATTGAACCTTATTAAATCAATTAAGTATTTTAAAACACCAAAAGATTTACAGATTAAAATAACTAAACGCAGTTTATCTCGTTCCAAAAAAGATTTTCATTATTCCGATGAAATACGTAATCAGTTAAACAACGAATCATATGTAATTAATGATTACCATACAAATACTATTGTAAGACCAAAAATGAAATGGGAAAAATCGAAAGAATTATGGCAAACATTTTCTTCTTCAAAAGAAATAAAAAACTTAACTAATCAACCTCCCAAAAAAAAATTTTCTATAGGTTTAGTAACTTTTAATAAGCTTTCTGATATAAAAAGGTCAATAGAAAGTGCTCTTAAATTTATAGATGCTAAAGATATTGAATATCTAATACTAGATAATGGTTCGAATTTCAAAATAGGCAAATGGTTAGAAAACATTTCTACAAAATTTAAAAATATAAGGACGATACATATAGATCATTCTATTGGAGAAGCTGAAGCAAAAAATATTCTCATAAAGCAAAGCATAGGAGAAATTATAATATTACTAGACACAAGTATAGAAATATCTGGAGATATCTTTAATCCAATAGATAAAACACTTTCAAATAAAAACATTGGTCTTACAGGTCCTTTTGGCCTAAAAACTAATGACCTTAACCATTTTCATGATGGAGAAGGAGAATATGGATATATGGATGCAATGCAATTTTATTGCTTTGCATTTAGACGAAATATAATAAATGAAGTTGGATTTATGAGAAAAAGCTTCAGATTTTATCGTAATTTAGATATAGATTACAGTTTTCAAATAAAAAACCAAGGATATAAAATACTAGCTGACCCTAATTTGCCAGTAATAAAACATCCACATAGTATATGGAATTCAACAGCTCCGGCATTACGTGATGAATTAAGCAAAAAAAACTATAAAAGATTTTTAGACAAATGGAGAAATAGAAAAGATTTACTTGAAATCAACCAAATGTAAAAATTTTAATTAAATTGTTATCTATATCAATTGGGGGGAAATATGTTCTTCGAATTAAGAAAATACTATATACAAAAAGGCCAAAAAGATTCATGGATTAAATATATGGAAAAAATAATAATGCCATTTCAAATTTCTAAAGGCATGGTTATAACTGGTACTTTTACAAGTAAGAATGACAAAGGGGAAGAATTGTATATTTGGTTAAGAAGATTTAATAGCGAAAAAGAAAAAGAACAATTATATAATGATGTATATGAAAGCGATAAATGGAAGACAGAAATATTCCCTCCGATACCTAAATTAATTGATCGAAATAGAACAGTTGTCACAATAATTGAACCTACAAAAACATCGGTAATTAGATAATATAATTTTTACAATTTAAATGAACAATGAATATGAAAATAATTTAATTTTTATTAACGTAAATATTATTACTTTAAACAGTAAAAGTCCTAAAGCAAATATATTAGGTATTAAAAATAATAAAATAAATTATATCTCTGACCAATATAGTAAAAAAAATCTTAACAGGCTTAAATCTAATAAAACAAAAATTATAGATTGTAATGGTGCGACAATATTACCAGGCTTTATAGATTCTCATTGTCATATTCTATCTTATATATCAAATTTATCTAACTTAAACTTAAATGATCTAAAAATATCTTCCATAAAAAATATCAAACAAGAATTAATTAAATATTCTAAAAAAATATCTCCAGGTGATTGGATAAAAGCAAATGGGTACCATGAATTCAATTTAATAGATAATCGGCACATTAACAAATCAGATATTGATAAAATACTCCCCTCTAATCCAGTAAGAATAAAGCATGCCTCTGGACATGCAGATATTTTAAACAGTCTAGCATTAAAATCAATTGGAATTGATAATAATTATATAGAACCTATAGGATCTTATATTGAACGTGATGATAGAGGTGAACCAACAGGATTATTAATTAATATGAATTCTATATTAAATAATAAAATTCCTAAAAGTGATCAACAGCAATTAAAAAAAAATGCAGAACGTGCTGACAAAGATTTTTTGTCAAAAGGCATAACTTCAATGCAAGATGCCACATATACTAATTCGATAAAAAGATGGGAATTATTTAACAAACTAAAAACTGATAATATTATTAAATCAAGAATAACATTTATGCCAGGATATGAATTTTTGCAAAAATTTATTGATGCAGAAATCAAATTTCAATCTGGAAATAATGATCTAAATATTGGTCCCTGTAAAATAATGTGTAATCTAACTGATGATGGCTTACATCCATCATATGAAATACTCAAAAAAATAGTAAACTTCGCTAATAAAAACAAATTTCCTGTAAGTATCCATGCAATCGAATCAGATGTAGTAGAAAAAGTTATTCAAATCCTCTATGAACAAAAACAAATAAATAATAATTTAGGCCTTAACTTAAGAAACAGAATAGAGCACTGTTCTGAAATTAATATTGAACAAATTATAAAATTAAAAGAATCAGGTGCATTAATATCAACTCAACCAGGATTTATATATACAAATGGCGCAAGGTATAAATCATTGATAAACATCAACAAACAAAGTTTTTTATACCCCATTAGATCAATAATGAATTATAAAATACCTATAGCTGCCAGCTCAGACTTCCCGATTTCTGATTTTAATCCACTAATTGGTATTTACTCTTTAATAACAAGAAAAGATTCTCAAAATAATATATTAAACAAAAGCGAATCTATATCTATTAATGAAGCAATAAAATTGTATACATATTATGGAGCATATATATGTTCTCAAGAATCAATAAAAGGATCTATAGAAATTGGCAAATTAGCTGATTTAATAATGATGAATAATAATCCTTTAGACATGGAATATGAAAACATAAAAGAGCTAAAAAATTTAATGACAGTTATTAATGGTAAAATAGTATGGGAAAGTTAAATTAATTAATAGGTAATTTTAAAAGATTTGCCAATTTTTCTAATGAATCTCTTGATTCATTAGGCGGAAGAAAATTCAATCCATCTATAGCTTTATCACAATAACTTTTTGCAATATTAAATGATTCATCTATCAGTTCTGTATTAATTATTTTTTTTATTACTTCTCTTAGTTTATTTTGATCATTATAATCTTTAAGTAATTCATTAATATCTAATCGGTAGTTATTATTCTCTAATGCTAAAATTATTGGTAAAGTTATTATACCTTGCATTAAATCATTTCCAACTGGTTTTCCAATTTTATCTTCAGACCCCTTAAAGTCTAAAATATCATCAATAATTTGAAAAGCTATTCCATAGTTATATGCATATTGTTCAAGAGATTGAACAATCTTGTCTGAAGCATTACTTAAGATAGCTCCAGATTGAGCTGAAGTTAGAAATAATGAAGCAGTTTTAGAATATATCCTATGAAAATAATCAGCTCTCTTTAAATCTAATTTGAAACTCTCCTCTTTTTCTCTTAATTGACCACTTGAAAGTTCCATTATAGTTTCAGAAAAACGTTTAATTACTTTTATATTATTTGTATCACAAACATATGTGGCAGATGCTGCAAACAAATAATCACCTACCAAGACAGCTTCTTTATTACCCCAAACATTACTTACAGTTTTTTTACCTCTCCTAAGTTTAGAATCATCTACTGTATCATCATGAATTAATGTTGCAATATGTAACATTTCAACTGCAGTTGCCATTATATCTATTATTTTATAATCATGTGAATTGAAATTAGCTGCCAATAATGTAATAGCTGGTCTAACTCTTTTACCTGGGGTATTCAAAACATATTCCAACAAATTTGACATAAGAGGATGAGAAATTTTTTTAATTAAACTTAACTTTTTCTCAACTCGCAATAACCCTTCTTGAATTGGTAAGTAAACAATATTGTCTTTAAAATAGCTTTGTTGCTCAGGTAGAATATTCATTTTTCAATAATCATATTTTCATTTTCAATCACTGAGTCATCTAATTTTTCAAACAAATGTCCAGAAAATTCGACTTTAGTTCCAGGTTTCAACTGATTGGAATCCCATTCCCATTTAATATTTATAATTTCATTTTTAAAACCAAGCATTGAATGAAGTTTAGAGGATGTATGAGGTAAAAACGGATAGAAAAGAATCTTCAAACAATTTATAACAGATAATGCTACCCATATAGTTGTACCTGCTTCTTCTATGTTTGACTTCACAACCTTCCATGGAGCTTTATGTTCTAAATACCTATTAACTGACTGAGCTAATTTAAAAGAATTCTGTAGTCCTAACCTAAATTGACATAATTCCAGATTTTCTGAAACTTGATTCATTGTAAAATTACATTTATCTAAAAGTTCGCTACTTATATCATCTAATTTAGTAGGCTCAGGTATCTTATTTTCAAAATTCTTTTTTACTATATTTAAAACTCTATTAACTAAATTACCATAAGTTGCAACCAATTCATCATTATTACGTCTTACAAATTCTTTCCATGTAAAATCTGTATCACTAGTTTCTGGCATACTTGCAGATAATACATATCTGAGTGCATCAGGAGAATATTTATCAAGATATTTAGGAAGCCATACAGCCCAATCTCGGCTAGTAGAAAATTTAGAACCTTGCAAATTTAAATATTCATTTGCAGGTATATCATAAGGTAATTTAAATTTTCCATATCCAAGTAAAATTGAAGGTAAAATAACAGAATGAAAAGGTATATTGTCTTTACCCATAAAATAAAATGATTTACTATTTTCACCTGACCAATATTCAATCCATGAATCAGGCTCACCTCTGTCATTTGCCCATTGGATTGATGCAGATAAATAACCAATTACAGCTTCAAACCAAACATATATCCTTTTTGTTGGGTATCCATCTATAGGTAATGGAATACCCCATTCAATATCCCTAGTGATTGCCCTGTCTTTCAAGCCGTTTTCAATAAATGATTGAGTAAAATTTTTGACATTAGGCCTCCAATGATCTTGCTGGCTTACCCATTTATTTAATGCATCTTCAAAAAATGTCAATTTTAAGAAAAAGTGTTCTGTTTCTTTAATAATAGGTTCATTGCCACATGTTCGACAAGTCATATTTAAAAGATCTTTAGGGTCTAATGTTTTTCCACAACTATCACACTGATCACCTCTAGCTCCTTGTGAATTACACTCTGGACAAATACCTTCGACATATCTGTCAGCTAAAAATCTATTTTCTTTTTGACAAAAAGGCTGATGCATGGGAGCTTTATAAATATATCCCTTATTTAATAAATCTAAAAAGATATCTTGTACTACTTTAAAATGATTATTCGTATGAGTTGTAGTAAACAAATCAAAAGTTATTCCTAACCTTTTCCAGTTATCTAAAAATTCATCTTGATACTTTGTAATAATATCTTCAGGAGTAACACCTTTTTGCTCAGCAGTTAAAGTAACAGGAGTCCCGTGTGTGTCACTCCCTGACACCATTAAAACTTCATTCCCTTTAATCCTATGATATCTAGCAAAAATATCAGCAGGTAAATAAACTCCCGCCACTTGCCCTAAATGTATTGAGCCATTTGCATAAGGCCATGCAACTGCTATCAAAATTTTTTCTGACATTTAACTTCCCATAAAATATATATATAAAAATGTTAACATAATAAAACTATTTAATTTATATATAAATTACATTTATTTTTTTCCTTTGCTTAAATCCAACCACATTTTATATATATTTTTTTTTGAAACACCTGTTTCATTAAATACAATATCAACTATTTCTTTAGTTTTTAATTTGCTTACATCTATATCTTTTAATATTTTCAAAACATCACTTTCACTTGTTTTTTTTCTTATATCATCACTTATAAAAGCTTCAATCAATATAATAAATTCACCTTTAGGATTATTAAAATTATCTATTGCTTCACTAATTTTTCCTCTAAAAATATCTTCATAAAGTTTAGTCATTTCTCTGCAAACAGTAATTTTACGATCTCCTAAATTATCTAGAAGAAATTTAAGACAACTTTGCAACCTGTGAGGAGACTCTAGTAATACAGTAACCTTTTTATCATTAATTATTGAATCTATTAATTCCATTCTCTTTGATTTTTGTTTAGGGAAAAATCCTACAAAAACCCATTGGTCAAATATCATTCCTGATATTGACACTGCTGTAGTTACAGAAGATACACCTGGAATTGGTACAATTTTATGCCCTAAATCGATAGCAGACGCAACTAATTCCTGACCCGGGTCATTAATACAAGGTAACCCTGCATCAGATACTAAAGCGATATCTTTTTGTTCTAATTCAGATAAAATATATGGCACCTTACTCAATTTATTATAATTATTATAACTAGTCATTGAAGTTTTAATATTATACTTATTTAATAATCTAGAAGTTATTCTTTTGTCTTCACAAACAATCAGATCAACTTCAGTCAAAATTCTTATTGCACGTAAAGTTATATCTTCTAAATTACCTATTGGCGTGCCAACAACATAAAGACTAGACATTTTATTTCCATATTTTATTATTATTATTAAATTATAATATAATAAAAGTTAAAAATGTTTATAAAATGATTAAAACAATTACACTAATATCAGATACACATTGTAAAAACTGGAAAGAAATCCACCCTGAAATAAAAAGTAAAATTCAACAAACAGACTATGCTATTCATTGTGGAGATTATGTACATAAAAATATACTAGATGAATTCATATTAAATTCAAATAACCCAATTGTAGTTCATGGTAATTCTGATCCTGTAGAAATACGCCAGTTGATTCCGTATACACAGATTTTAAAAATTAATAATTTAAATATTGGTATAATCCATCCAGCTTGGGGGAAAGAAGAATTTGATTATAAAGAATTATTTAATGACTTCCCGTCAAAAAAACTTGATGCAATTTTTTTTGGCCATACACATGAACCAGTTAATGAAGTAATAAATAATACCCTTTTCGTAAACCCTGGCCAGGCATATTCTTCATTTTTAGTACCAGCAACTATAGCAATAATAACCATAAATAATCAAAATATTTATTGTGAAATAAGAGAAATATCACCAGCTTTATAAATTATATGATGTTAGCCCATACCTAATAATTTTCTACCTGACAATAAATGCAAATGTAAGTGAGGAACTTCTTGACCAGAGTTTTCTCCTTGGTTTATTACTAAACGATAACCATCATCTGCAATTCCAATGTTTTTAGCATAATTTACTGCTGCATCAAACATTGATCCTAATATAATCGCTACATCTTCAAAATCAGATAATCTTAAAATATGCTTATGAGGAATAATTAATAGATGGAGTGGAGCTTTTGGTGCAATATCTTCAATTACAAAACAAAAATCATTAGAAAATAACTTCTTAGAATTAACTTCACCTTTACTAATCAAACAAAATATACAATCATTCAAATACAAATCTCCAAAACCTATCTTTTTACTGATTTTCTTTTCTTTATATCTATATAAATCAACATAGTAGTTATTCCTGTAATAGGAACTATACCAGTAATTGGGAATATAGTAATTTCTAATATACTAAATATTAAATTATTAATTAAATTAATTTTAGGCTCTATAATCCAAACTAAAGAATACATAAACAATAACAATATAAGTATAAATAATATAACAAAAAATATTCTGATTCTGAAAGTTTTAACTAATTCATAACTACCCGGGAAAGATTCTATAGGCCCCATATCTTCAAATAATATCATTTGGTTGAAAAAAGAAAAATTGACCATGAGTAAAAATAATAATGGTAATCCAAAAATAGTTATTGATAAAAGTGCAGCTGCAAAAAACAAAATAAAAAAAACTAAATTAGCTATAAAAAGAGTTCTTATTTTTGGCAATACACTAATATAAGAATCAAAAACATTCAGTTTCTTGCCAAATGTTAAAGCATTTATTTTTATTGATAAAGCAGCAGTAGCTAATATACTAACAAAAAACCCAGTAATCAGTAATACTCCGAAAAAAAATAATTGCAAACCATTTAATTCATTTTGATTTAACTCATTAATATTTGGTATAAATACATATCTTAGAATATTGAAAATCCCTACAGGAATTAAAGATATAAATATAAAAGTAAAAATATTATTTAAATACACTTTAAATGTACTAATTAATATATACTTTACCCATTCAAAATTACCTAAATCTTTAGAGTCATAATTGAAATTTGATATATTTTCTTCATACTGATTAGAATTTTTGTCTGTACTATCAGAATCATTCATAGGAAACCGTATTATTAAAATCTATGAAAATTGTATGAGTTCAATTCTAGTATCTCCAGGAGCCTTTATAAATGCAATCGATTCAATAATACCATTAGAAATAGGTATTGGGCCTTCTAATAGTTCTGCACCTAATTCCAATAATCTGTCTATTTCTAAATCTATATCTTTAACAGTAATTCCAAAATGTTCTAAGCCATAGTGAGCATAGGGATCTCCGGGGTTTAATGTCTCATTAGTACGTTCAGCAGAAATATTAACTGTAATACCATTAGAAGATTCACATTTTATAAACCTATCTCCAAAAACTCTTACTTCATCACCTGCAATTTTAAAATCAAATGCTTTAACATACCATTTTGCAATACTTTCAGGATCAGAAGATTTTATATGTATATGATTAACTTCATAAGCCATAAATTACCTCCATAAATTTAATTATCTCAATAATATTTAAATTGAAAATTGAAAACAATAGTTAAATCAATATTAATTCGCTAAAGACACTATTAGAATTCATAATTAACTATTCTCCATGTATTTTATTTACAAATTCAAGTATTTTTTTCTCATCTTTAATACCATTACTTTCAACCCCACTAGAAACATCTAAACCCCAAGGTTTAACTTTTTCAATAGCTAGATTTACATTATTAGATTTCAAACCTCCAGCTAAAATAAAATTATATTTTAAACTTAATCCCTCAATTATTGACCAATCAAATGCATTCCCTGTACCTCCAAGTTGCCCTTTTTCTTGATGATCCAAAATAGGAATACATTTTCTATCCAATATTTGAGAAATATTTTCTACGATGTTAGTCTTAGCAATTTCTTTATTCTGTTCTTGTTGAACTCTAATCTGCTTAATTACAGGAACATCAACTAACTTCCAATAATCAGCTGTTTCTTCTCCACATAACTGAACCATATCTAATTTACACTTTTGGACAGTATTATTTACAAACTTCAAACTCTGATTTGCAAACAAACCCACTAATTTAGGAGAGTGTGATGTGATACCTTGTCTATATTTTTGTAATAATTCATAACCCGAATTTTGAGTTAATTGTCTCCTTACATTTTCTACAAAAACAAATCCTAAATAATCTACATGTAATTTTGATGCATAAATTGCGTGTTGAGGTTCCCTAATACCACAAATCTTTATTTTTGGCATACCAGTTCCCTTAATTTTTTTGCTGTGTTATTAGAGGTTATTAATGATTCTCCTACTAATACAGCATCCACACCTACTTCTTTAAGTTTATTAATATCATCTTTAGTCTTAATTCCACTTTCACTGATAATAATTTTATTATTAGGAATTAATTTTGCAAGTCTATAAGTAGTATCCATATTAGTTATAAAAGAAGTTAAATCACGATTATTAATACCAATAATTTCTGCCCCTGCTTGTAAAGCTATATCCAATTCATTTTCATCGTGTACTTCAACAATACACTGCAACCATAATTTATTCGCTAAAATTAACAAATCATTTAATTTTTTAAAACCTAAAACAGATACAATTAACAGTATAGAATCAGCTCCATATGCCCTAGCTTCATAAATTTGATAAGGATCAAGAATAAAATCTTTACGTAAAACTGGAATAGAAAATTTATTAACAAAACCAGATACAACTGACATGTGATCCAAGCTTCCTTTAAAATATTTTTGATCAGTTAATACAGAAATCGCTGCTGCTCCATTTTCACAATAAATTTTGGACAATTCCAGAGGGTCAAAATTATTCGTTAACAAACCTTTTGAAGGTGAATTTTGTTTAATTTCAGCAATTACTCGAACCGAGTCACCCATTAAACTACCCGCAAGATTTAATGGGATATTTTTCTTTTTTATCATTTTATCTAAAAATTCTAAAGAATTTTTCTTTTTTATCATTTCTATTTCTTTTAATTTATTAGAAACAATCTCATCTAAAATATTAGGCATGAATATATCCGTTTAAATATTATTTATTAATCTGGTTTTAACTCTTTACTCAATTTTATAAAAGAATTCATTGCATTTAAAGCTTTTCCTGTATCAATAGATTCTTTTCCAGCCTCTATACCTGATTTGATATCAGACACTGTATCTGAAGCAAGTAAAGCTACAGCAGAATTAATTAATACTATTTCTCTATGAGGGCTATGTAATCCATTAAAAATATTCATAATAACCTGAATACTTTCATCTATATCTTTTACTTGAATATCCTCTTTATTAATATAATCAAAACCAAAATCTTTAGGAGATATTTCATATTCAATTATTGAATTATTCTTCAATTCCCAAACTTGAGTATTATCTGATAAAGTTACTTCGTCCAAATTATCTTTTCCATGCACAACTAATGCTCTTTTACTCCCTAGTTCAGCTAAAACTTGAGCAATTTTTTTTCCTGTTGAAGGATCAGCAACTCCTAATAAATGAAATTCAGCATTAGCAGGATTAGTCAAAGGACCCAATATATTAAATACAGTCCTTAAACCTAAATCCTTCCTTGGTTTAGCAGCAAATTTCATAGATGGATGATACCTTTGCGCAAACATAAATCCAAAACCTGTTTCTTGAATACATCGTTCTACGTCATTAGGAGCCAAATCTATATTAGCACCTAATTTTTCTAAAATATCTGCACTTCCACATGAACTAGACATAGCTCTATTCCCATGCTTAGCTACTTTAACACCTGCTCCTGCAACAACAAAAGCAGTAGTGGTAGAGATATTAAAACTTTTCGAACCATCTCCACCAGTACCACAAGTATCTAATACAGGTAAATCAACAGAAACTTTTAAAGATTTAGATCTCATCACGCGAGCCATCCCAACAATTTCTTGAACAGTTTCATTTTTCATTCTCATTGCAGTTACAAAAGATCCAAACTCTACATCAGAGACTGAACCTTCCATAATTAGTTCCATTGCAAGTGAAGCTTGCTCTGAAGTCAAGGATTTCCCTTGAATTAAAGATTCAATAGTCTTTGTAAACATTTAACTCTCTCATTAATTCTTAAAATATACTCACTATCAACGCTACCACTTGAAATGCACCCCATATCAACAAAGTGGTAAGAAGAATTTCCTTCCAAGTACGTTTCGTCTTAATCATCTATTCAGGCCTCTCTCATTTTAATTGAAATTAATTAGCAAAATTTAAATTTATAAATAACAAAAATGTTTTTCATATATTTAGAAAATTATTTAACAATTCTTTACCGTGTTTAGTCATAATAGATTCAGGATGAAATTGAATTCCATAGACATCAAAATCTTTGTGTTTAACTCCCATTATTATTCCATTGTCAGTCCAAGCAGTAACCTCAAGTTCATCTGGAAGTGAGTCAGGGAAAATAGCTAAAGAATGGTAGCGAATAGCTTCAAAAGGATTAGGAAGATTTAAAAACAATCCTTCTTGATTATGATGAATTAATGATGTTTTACCATGCATAATTTCACCTGCTTCGCCAACTTCGCCACCATAGACCACTCCTACACATTGATGCCCTAAGCAAACACCTAATATAGGAATTTTATTACTAAATATTTCGATAACCTCTTTAGATATTCCTGATTTATCAGGGGTGCACGGACCAGGAGAAACAACTATCTTTTCTGGATTCCATTTTTCTACATCCTGAATTGTAAACTTATCATTTCTTACTACTTTTACATCAGCTCCTAATTCACTCATATATTGATATAAATTATATGTAAAACTATCATAATTATCTATTAATAAAATCATTCTTCATTCCAGTATTTTTTCTCAGCTTGATCAATAGACTTTAATAAAGCATTTGCTTTATGCAAAGTCTCTTTGTATTCTAACTCTGGTTCACTATCAAAAACCACTCCTCCACCTGACTGTGCATATGCAATACCATCTTTAATTACTAAAGTACGAATAGCTATAGCAGTATCCATATTACCTGAAAAATCAAAATGCCCTACAGCGCCGCCATATAGTTCTCTTTTCTCATTTTCCATTTCTGAAATAATTTCCATCGCTCTAATCTTAGGAGCACCTGACAAAGTTCCAGCAGGGAAGCAAGACCTGAAAGCATCGTAATTATTAAAATTTTGACTTAATTCACCTTCTACATTAGAGACTATATGCATTACATGAGAATATCTTTCTATACCCATGAAATTTGTAACATTTATAGTTCCCGGCTTACAAACTCTTCCCAAATCATTTCTTCCTAAATCAACAAGCATAATATGTTCAGCTATTTCTTTAGGATCAGATAGTAGGTCTTTTTCCATTTGTATATCTTCTAAATCATTTTCTCCTCTAGGTCTAGTCCCTGCAATAGGATGAGTTGAAACAATTCCATCTTGAACTTTAGTCAACATTTCAGGAGATGCTCCAGCAACTTGAAAATCTCCAAAATTCAGAAAATACATATATGGAGAGGGATTAATTTCCCTCAATGATTTATAAATTTCAATAGCTGGCACATTAATTCTTCTTTGTAACCTTTGAGACGGAACAACTTGAATAACATCACCTTCAAATATATATTTTTTAATACTTTTAACGATATCAATATAACTATCCATATCTATATTTGATAATACTTCAGCTTTATTGTCATTAGGTTTATTTAAAGGCTCATTATTTGTATTGTTAGATTTTAATTTATCGATTAGATTATTTATCTTTTTAACAGCATCATTATAGGATTTTTCAATATCTCCAGTTAAATCTATGTGAGTGATAATCTTGATTTTATTTTTCATATGATCAAATTCTAAAAAGGTTTTAGTTAACATAAAAATAGATTCAGGTAACCCTAAAGTATTAGGTAAAGACATATTCAAATTCTCAAAATAACTTACAGACTCGTAAGCAAGATACCCAACAACCCCTCCAGTAAATTTAAATTTTGGCATATTAGGTAATTGAACAACGTTATATTTTGACAACTCTTTTTGAATAGGAATTAAAGGATCAATACATCCATATTCTTGGCCTTCTCCTGTTTTTATAATTAATTCTGGTTCACAACCTATAAAACTATAAGTATGATCTTTATCAATTCCATCAGCACTTTCTAGTAAAAATGAATAGGGAGTAGAAGCTACCTTGCTATATACTGATAATGGAGTTTCAGATCCTGCATCAAATTCAATATATAAAGGAATTAAATTACCTTTGTCTTTTAATTTGAATACTTCTTCAAGTTCAGGGTAAAACACAATCACTACCTCTTATATTTATATATTATTTAAAATTAATTTACCCTATCGGCTTACTAAACCAATTTTATTTTTTACTATTTCCATTTTCTTCTCAGCCAATGATCTAGCTTTTTCAGCACCTTCTGATAATAGTTTATCTAAATGATCTGGGTTTTCCATCAAATCTCTATAACGTTTCCGAATAGGTTGAAGTTCTTCTATAATTACTTCAGCTACTTTAATCTTTAAATCTCCATAACCTCTAGAATTTATAAAGTTAGACTCAACATCTTTTGTTGATTCCCCTGTAATAACTTTGTATATACCAAGTAAATTATTAACTCCAGCATTGTCTGGATTATCAGAAAATTTAATCTCATTTCCTGAATCTGTAACAGCTCTTTTAACTGTTCTTAAAATTTCATCTTCTGTATCAATTATTCTAATAGCATGGCCTCTAATATGTGAATAACTCTTTGACATTTTTATTAAAGGATTATCAAAACCCATTACTCTAGCACCAATATTAGGTATAACTGGTTCAGGCAATGCAAAGGTATCTCCATATATATTGTTAAACCTTTGACAAATATCTCTAGCCAATTCAACATGTTGTTTTTGGTCGTCACCAACAGGCACCTCTACTGCATCATATAAAAGAATATCACTTGCCATTAATACAGGATAATCCAATAAACCAGTAGATACACTTTCTTGTCCTGAAGATTTATCTTTATATTGTGTCATTCTTTCTAACCAGCCAATTGGAGTAATACAATTGAGCAGCCAACATAATTCTGAATGTTCCTTAACATGACTTTGTATAAATACAGAACATTTAGCAGGATCTAAACCAGCAGCGAATAAAATTGCTGCTAAAGACTTTATTTGATGATTAAGATTATTAGGATCTTGATAAACAGTCAAAGCATGCAAATCAACTATACAAAAAAAGTTATCTTTTTCATCCTGTCTATCAACCCATCCTTTAATAGCTCCTAAATAATTGCCTAATTGAACATCACCCGATGGTTGAATTCCACTAAACACTCTAGATAAAGACACTAATTTACCTTTCCAAATTCATTTCTTATTTACGTATATGACCTTAAGTATATTGACCAAATTAATTAAAGTAAACTAACAGCTTTATCAAGAATCTTATTACCTACTTCATATTTTGACATTAAAGGCAATTCCTCTGGAGAAGAATGATGATCAATTAAAATTACTTTATTATCATCTGATGAAAATCCACTATTTTCTTCAGTAATATCATTAGCTACTATAAAATCTAATTCTTTTTCTTTTAATTTTTTAGTTGCATTAACAATCAAATCATCTGTTTCTGCAGAAAAACCAATCTTAATTAATTCCTTTTTCTTAATTGATTTTAAAATATCTGGAGTTTTAATTAAATCAATTTGCCAAGTATTCTTTTTAGTTTTTTTAATTTTTGATTCAATATATGATGCAGGAGTCCAGTCACTTACTGCTGCTGCCATAATTAAAATATCAGAATATATGGATTCTTTTTTAACTGCATCGAACATCTCGTTTGTATTTGATACATGTATAGTTTTTACACCAACTATATCTTTTAATAAATTAGAAGCTGTAATCAATGTGACTTCAGCACCTCTATTAATTGCAGCTTGGGAAATAGCATAACCCATTTTCCCAGATGATCTATTAGATATAAATCTAACAGGATCAATTTCTTCTTTTGTCCCTCCGGCAGTTACAATTATTTTTTTACCTTTAAGGTCTCCATTCTGACCTAAAATTAAATTCAAATTACCCAATATTTTTTCTGAATCAACAACTCGACCCAACCCTACTAAGCCTGAAGCTAATCTTCCCGTCTCTGGTCCTACAATTGTAATACCTCTATTTTTTAAAATATTGATATTTTCTTGAGTAGCAGAATTCTCATACATATTAGCATCCATAGCTGGAGCTATTACAATCGGGGCTTCAGTTGCTAAAACCGTAGCAGTTAACAAATCATCAGAAAATCCATGGGCAATTTTTGCAATTATATTAGCAGTTGCTGGATATACAATAATAATTTCAGATCGTTTAGCAAGTACTACATGATCCATACTTAATTCAGAATTTGACTCAAATAAATCTATTGAAACAGGGCGATGAGTAATACTATTAAAGGTTAATGGAGTTAAAAAACGTGTAGCAGACTCTGTCATAATCACGTCTACTTTACAATTTAATTGAGTAAGTTTACTAGCTAAATCAATAGATTTATAAGATGCAATACTTCCAGTAACTCCAAGAGTAATAAATTTGCCTTCTAAAAAATTCATAAATTACACACACATGGTTATATTTTTCTATTCATATTGTAAATATTTTTAAGTCCTAACAAAGTTAAATTTGGCTCTAAACAATCAAATATTTTAACTTCTTTATTAATTACTTGAGCTAATCCACCTGTAGCAATAACTTTTGTATCATGTGATAATTCATCACGAAAACGATTTACCATACCAATTATCATATCTGAATAACCTAAAATTAACCCTGATTGAATTGAATTAATTGTATTTTGACCAATAGCATTTGGAGGTCTCTTAAGCTCAACTCTCCTTAACTGAGAAGATGTATGATATATTGCTTCAGCAGATGCAGAAATACCTAAAGCTATTGAACCTCCTATATATTCAGCTGATGATGTGACAGCATCAAAAACAGTAAATGTTCCTACATCTACTATAATCACTGCTGATTTAAACATTTCGTAAGCAGCAACTGCATTCACAATTCTATCTGCACCTACGTCTCTAGGAGAATCATATAAATTTTTTATTCCTGTCTTAATTCCAGGACCTACTATTAAAGATGATATTTTAAAATAGTTTTTAGCAATTTCAGAAAATGCTGGAGTTAGAGGAGGAACTACACTGCAAATAATCATATCGGTAATATCGGAAGAATTAATATTATTCAATGCTAATAAGTCTGATAAAATTAAACCATATTCATCAGGCATTTTTTTTGCATCAGTTGCTATACGCCATGTAGCAACTAATTGATCATTTTTAAAAACACCCAAAGTTATATTCGTATTACCAATATCTAAAGCTAATAACATATATGTTAATTATACAATTAAAATGTATATCTCCTTATGTTAATTATAGCACTTGAATCAATTAAAAAAATAAATCAGTCTAATTAGAAATATTATTATACATAACCTCTTAATTTAGTCGCCTTTACTACCCTCTCAACTCCAATAACAAATGCTGCCTGCCTAAAAGTTAAATTCTCACTATCAACCAAATTTTTTACATCTTTATAAGCAGATTTCATAACTTCTGACAATTCTGAAAAAACTGTTTCTTCTGGCCAATGTCGTTGATATAAATTTTGTGTCCATTCAAAGTATGAAACTATTACTCCACCTGCGTTACACAAAATATCAGGAAGAACTAATAATCCTTTATTATTTAATATTTGATCAGCTTCTGGCGTTATTGGATGATTTGCTGCTTCTAATATCATATTAGCTTTAACATTGTTAGCATTAGATTCATTTATTACATTATTAATTGCAGAAGGAATTAATAATTCACAATCTAACTCTAAAATTTCTTGGTTAGATATATTCTCTGAACCAGGAAAGCCTTTAATTGATTTATTTTCACTTATATATTTAAGAACATTAGGAATATTAAGGCCTAATTTAGAATAAATACCTCCTGACACGTCACTTATAGCTATAATCTTGAAACCCATATCATAAGCAATTCGAGCTACCCATGAACCAACATTACCAAAACCTTGTACTACTACTCTCATATTTGATGGAGATAAATTTTTCTCTTCAATTAATTGTTCTACCAGATTCATAACTCCTCTTCCTGTTGCAGAATCACGTCCAACAGAACCTCCTAACTCTACGGGCTTACCTGTAACAATGCCAGGGGTATATCCATTTACTTGACCATAGGCGTCCATCATCCAAGCCATAGTTTGTGAATTGGTTCCTAAATCTGGAGCTGGAATATCACGATTTACTCCTATAAAATGTTCTATCCCTAAAGTATACCTTCTAGTAATCCTATTTAACTCATCTGAACTTAATGAAGTAGGATCACATTGCACTCCACCTTTAGCTCCACCAAATGGAATGTTAACTAAAGCTGTTTTCCATGTCATTAGTGATGCCAAAGCTCTAACCTCATATTGGTCAGCATCGGGATGGTATCTTACACCTCCTTTATAAGGTCCACGTGTAGCATTGTGCTGTATTCTATATCCATTGAATACTTTTACAGAATGATCATCCATTCTGACTGGTATAGCAATTTGTAATTCTCTCCAAGGTCTTTTAAGTATATCCCTTAATCCATCTTCTAAATCTAAATGTTCCGCTGCAAAATCAAAATACTGATTTACACTATCTGAAGTATTCATTGTTCCTCCTAAAATTTAAATCATTTTTAAAACATCATTAATGACACTTAAGTTCAACTATGATAAAATTATATTATGAAAAGATTTAAAGATGACTTATTTCATTTGTGTAACAGCTCGAACTAGTCGGGCAAATATTTAGTCTAATTTTACTTAATTGCGCCTGTTTGTAAATACTAACAGGCGCAATTATTTTTATATATTAATTACTTTGGAGGTTATTTTGAATAAATCCACACAAATTCTTTCTCCATACCAAGTTAAAAGATATAGTAGGCATATAATAATGCCTCAAGTTGGCAGTATCGGACAAAGAAAATTACTTGATTCAAAAGTTTTAATGGTAGGTGCTGGAGGTCTTGGTTCTCCTATATTAATTTATCTTACATTAGCTGGAGTAGGAACACTTGGAATTGTTGATTTTGATGTAGTAGACGTCACTAATTTACAAAGACAAATACTTCATTACGATAAAGATATAGGTAAACCAAAGGTTGAATCTGCAAAAGAAACTTTAAAAGCATATAATCCTGAAGTAAATATAATTGTACATGAAGAACCTCTAAATTCTGAAAATGCTATGAATATAATTAAAGATTATGACATAGTAATAAATGGAGCTGACAATTTTCCAGCGCGTTACTTAGTTAATGATGCATGTTATTTTAATAACAAACCTTTAGTAGATGGTAGTATATTATTATTTGATGGTACCTCAACTGTTTACATACCTGGATCAGGTTGCTATAGATGTTTATTCCCTGAACCCCCTCCTCCAGGTGAAGTTCCTAGTTGTGCTGAAGCAGGAGTTTTAGGAATGCTCCCAGGATTAATTGGTAGTATCCAAGCTATAGAAACAACAAAGTTAATATTAAATACTGGTAAATCTTTAAAAAGCAGGTTACTTTTAGTTGATGCACTAGAAATGGATTTCAGAGAAGTAAAAATAAGACAAAGACCTGAATGTCCATTATGTGGAGATAGCCCTTCAGTAACCGAATTAATAGATTATGAAGTCTTTTGTGGACTGCCTAGCTAAATTGAAAATGGTTTTCTAAATATAATTACCTCTATCAATTAAGTTACCATCTTGATATATATCTACGATATTCCATAAATCGTCTATATTTTTAGATGGATCGCCTTCAACTACTAATATATCAGCATTTTTCCCTACTTCTAGAGTTCCTACTTGATCATCTATACAACATGATTGTGCAGATAAATTTGTAGCTGACAAAATAGCTTCCATAGGAGACATTCCTATAGAAATATGAGAATTTATATCAGCTTGAAATCTACCCATTTTATAATTAGCCCATGCGGAATCTGAACCACATACAATTTTAACTCCAGCTTCCCACATCTTAGAAACTTCCTCAATTCTTTGTTCATGGCCTTCTTTTGTAGTATTTAATTCTTCAACTTCTTCAGGATTTAACTTTTGATTTTGAGATTTTTCTTCTAATTGCCAAATCCTCTCCCTAGATTGATGAATTGTAGGATTAAGAAAAACTCCTTGATCAACTATTCTTTCAGTGATATCAGGACGATAACTTCTATCGCCGTCTGGTTCATTATAAACACCATGAATTATAGTATCTATACCAGCATCTAAAGCATTAATCATAGATTGCGAATTAGTACAATGAGCTGCAGTATGTTTTCCAAATTTGTGAGCTTCATCTACTATAGCGTTCATCTCTTCTAAATTAAATGATGGCCTTAGAGGCACTGATGTACCCGTACTACCTCCAGATGCAGTAATTTTAATAAAATCCACACCCTCTTTAACTAATTGCCTTACGTGAGCTCTACATTCATTAGGTCCTGTAGCTTGAATTCCAAACCACCATAAATGACCTCCTATAATAGCCATAGGTCTCCCAGCTAAAACTAATTTAGGTGCCACTGTTATACCCATCTCAACTGCTTCTCTAAGTCTCAAAGTAGTAGAGTTTTTTGCACCACAATCTCTTACAGTTGTAACTCCAGAAAATAAATGAGTTCTAGCATTTTTTGCAGCTTGTAGAGTTAAAATCTCATCAGGCAATAAATTTAGCTGATCACCTTTTCTCCCATCTCCAATACCATTTAAATGTACATGGCAATCGACTAATCCTGGCAGTACAGTTTTATTTTCATAAACAATTTCTTCAACTTGTGAACCTTCAGGAGGTATAACATCTTCTTCTCTTCCAATAGAAATAATTTTGTCACCTTGTAATAAAATTGCACCTCTTTCTAGTACATCTCCACCTTTTGCATCAATAATCCTCTCTCCTTTTATCAATCTAAAACTATTTAATTTTGTCAAAATATCACCTCAAATAATTAAAATTTTTAATATGTTAATTCAATGAAGGCCTTAATTGCCTTATAGATTTTAAAGATTTTTCTGACCCTCTATCAATATACCTACCTGCAAGAAAAACATCTTTAACATCCCATAAATTACTTATATCTTCTAAAGGATTACTATTCAAAACTAATAAATCAGCTTCTTTTCCGATTTCTAAAGTACCTACTAAATCATCTATATCTAAAGATTTAGCAGCTTCTTTTGTAACTGAAAGTAATGAAGCCATATTTGATAAACCTGCCATATTCAAACATTCTGTTTCATACACAGTGTTTCCTGACTGATAACTACTCCAAGAAGAGTCAGAACCAGTTATAAATTTCAATCCACTATCAATCATTTTTGTGCAATTATTAAGATGAATATCGAAATCTCTTTTTCTATCATCTAATAATTTTTCCTGGCTACCTGTTAAACCAATTCTCTCTTTTATATTTAATAAATCCCAAATAGTTGCTCTAACTACATGTAAAGTCGGATTTATATAAGTACCTTTGTTGAATAAATCATCTACTATTTCAGGACGAAACTTATTAGATCCATCAGGTTCATTAAACATGCAATGAATAATCATATCAACATCTGATTTTATTGAATTAACTATACCTTGAGTAGATACACAATGAGTTGCTGTTAATTTCCCAAACTTACGAGCTTCTGAAGTTATAGCATTCAATTCATCTAAGTTAAATGAATGCCTATAACGAAATGAAGTTTGTGTACTCCCACCTGTAGCAGTAATTTTAATATAATCTGCACCCTGTTTAATTAAGTTTCTTGTTTCAGCCCTTACTTCATCTATTCCGGTAACTTCAGAACCAAAATAACCCATGTGGCCTCCTATAATAGATAACGGTCTACCACATATCAACATTCTTGGAGTTAATACCATATAATCATTTGAAGCTTTTTTTAAATTAATTAAAGTAAAATTTTTTGGACCATTTTCTCTAATGGTTGTTACTCCTGAAAATAAACTAGCACGTAAATTCCTGATAGACTGTAAAGTTAATATTTCATCAGCTAAAAGATTTAGCTCTTCTCCTAACCTACCATCTCCAAAGCCATTATTATGCGTATGGCAGTCGACCATACCAGGCATTACAGTGTATTTTGAATAATCATAAACTTTTATGCTTGCACCTTCAGGGGGGATAACATTAGATTCATGACCTATTGATTTTATCTTTGAACTTTCCAGTAATATGGCGCCATTTTTTACAGGAGCGTTGCCAGTACAATCAATTAAATTACCACATTTAATTAATTTAAAATCATTTTTCTGTACCATTGATAAAAATCCCTCTAAATATTTTAAATGAATATTATAACTATCAAACTATAGTATCAATAGGATTTTTATCGATTTCATTAAAATAAAACTAAATTAAAGCCAACATTTTAGAATATAAAATTAAATGACTAAGAATTTTTAAAAGTTTGAATTATATCTTTTTGTTTTGATGATAAGCTATTAGGAAATACTGGATTTAATGTTACAAATAAATCTCCTAAACTATTCGGGGAATTCTGTTTAGGCATTCCTTGGCCTTGCAATCTTATTTTCTGTCTGTTTTTACTGCCCGGAGGAATTTTAATATTAACTTTATTGATAAGTGTTTGAACTTCTGCTTCACCACCTATAATTAAATCCTCAAATGGAACATAAATATCCATATAAAGGTTATCGCCTTTACGAATAAATTTATCATTACTTAATACTTGAATCCTAATAAGTAATTCAGATGATTTATCAGGATAAATTCTGATAATTGAATCTGTATCAACTCCTTTAGGTATCTTAACTTCAAATTTTCTTATTTTAGAATCAATATTTAAATTTAAAATTCTTTTTGTACCTAATTTCGCTTCCAATAATGTTATACTCATAGAAATTTCGCTACTTGCAAAATTAGCCTTGGAATTACTTCCATTCCATAAAGGACCAAAATTATGATTCATGCTACTACTTTGATAAGTTTTAGATTTTACAAATAAATTGTCTTTTTCAAATTCAAAACCATAAAAAAACTTTTCATTTTCAAGATTAATTTTTACATCTTGTCGAATATTTTTATTTCTTTTTTTCCAATTATTTCCAAACAAATCATATTTTCTTCGTGAATTTGGATTAGACAATACCTCTGATGCCTCATTAATTTCCTTAAATTTTTTTTCTGCATGAGTATCATTAGGGTTTAAATCAGGGTGATGTTTCCTAGCAAGACGCCTATAGGCCTCTCTGATTTTTTCTTGAGTAGCATTTTTTCTGATACCTAAGAGGTTGTAATAATTCATTTATACACTCCATTTAGATAAAAACATTATATCACTAAATATTGGAAAAGTATTAGAAAAATATAAAATATTATTCTAATTTTATAATGAAATTTCTATTGACATATATTTCTTTTACAAAATAATAATTCTTCAATAAAATGGACACTTATATATATAAAAGAAAGATTAATTATTTGGATTATAAAATATTATTTATAGATGACCATGAAATAAATTCATCAAAAGGGTTAAAAAGAATTATCCACTCTGGCAAAAAACGTAATACTCCAGTTTTAAAAGCTGACAGACCATGGGAAGCAATCAATCAAATGGGAGGCACAGTAAGAAAAGAAGGCTCTCTTTATAGAATGTGGTACGACAGCTGGATAGAAAACACAAAATATAATGGATACGCTAGTTTATATGCCGAAAGTAATAATGGTATAAACTGGGATAAACCCATCCTGAAAAAATATAAAGATTTCAACGGCAATCTTAATAATAATATATATCTGAATCGAATATCTTTAAGAAGAAAAACATTATCTCCACCAAAAAATATTGAACAAGATCATAATAAAAATATTCTTTATACTCCACACTTAGGTGAAGATAAGAAATATACTATGATTGCATATGATTATGCTTATACCAACTTTGGGCCATATGATGGTTACTACCTAGCGTACTCTAAAGATGGTATTACCTGGACAGATGGACCGCTGGAACCTGTAATACCTGGACACGCAGATGTAGGATGGTTTATGTATGATAATAAAGATAAAATGTTTAGAGGAATAGTCAAAGCATATTTAAACATTAGAGGCTATAGTAGAAGATCCGTATTATGGACTGAAAGCAATGATGCTTTAGATTGGACATTACCTAAACCTGCTATTATTCCAGATAAAATTGATGACTTATGGAGTAACGGAGACCCTGAAAGGTTTACTCAATTCTACGGAATGCCAATATTTAGATATAACTCTATAATATTAGGATTTGTAGAAGACTTTAGAACAACTGATGGGCATAGATCAAGAGATGGATTTACTTACCCTCAACTTGTCTCAAGCCGTGATGGAAGAAAATGGGAAAGAGTAGGAAATAGATCTCCTGTAATTGAGCTCGGAGAACCTGGTAGCTGGGATTGGGGAAGTGTGTCAATAGGTAATTCGATTGTTATAGAAAAAGAAGAGATAAAAGCATATTATACTGGACGCAATGATACTCATGCACATACAACAATTGATAATGAGCCTGTTGAAGGATCTATAGGTGTTGCAACATGGCCAATTGATCGCTTTGTTGGATTAGAAAGTAAGGAATTTGGTACTTTAGAGATCAATGAATCAAACCCTAAAACTTCACTTCACATAAATGCAAATGCTAATAATGGTTTTATTCAAGTTGCTCTATATAATAATGAAAATAATATTGAAGGATTTAATATAGAAGATTCTATAAAAATAACTTCTGACTCTTTAGACCATATTGTTGAATGGAATACAAACTCAAGCCTTCCTAAAATTCCTTTAAAAATTAAAATACATATGCAAAATGCTGAAATTTTTTCTTTGTGGTGGAGTTAAAATAATTTTGTACAAATTCGCATCAATAATATATTCTTACTGATATAATAAATAAGAGGTGTAATAAATCATGAGTATATATACTAAATCAGGAGATAAAGGGAAGACTGGTCTTTTGTTTGGAGGAGAAATATCTAAGTCTGATATTATCTGTGAAGCTTATGGCACAATAGATCAAGCTGTTTCAGTCATGGGCATAGCTAAAGCAAGTACTGAAGATAAAGTTGTAATAAATTTACTTAGTGATATTCAAAAAGATTTGTTTATTGTGTCTGCTGAATTAGCTACAGACAAATCAAATTACAATAAATTAAAAAAACATTATGATATTGTTACTGAAAATATGGTGTATAAAATTGAAAAAAATATCGATCAATTACTAGAAGAATTCGAATTGCCAAATGATTTTATTCTGCCAGGAACTTCAATAATATCAGCAACAATAGACTTTAGTAGAACAATAATTAGAACAAGTGAACGTAGAGTCGTAGAATTAAAAGAATCAGGTAGACTCATAAATACTCAAATATTAGTTTTTTTGAATCGTGTTTCTGATTTACTATTTGTTTTGGGGAGATATCACGATAGAAACCAAACTTTTGAATTAGCAACTAAGTGAAAATTTGAATAAACCTAAAATAACAATAATAGATTATCAAGCAAGTAACTTAAGAAGCGTTCAAAAAGCTCTTGAAGCAAATGGCGCTAAAGCAGAAATATCAGATAAACCTGAAATTATAGCAAAATCTGATGCAATTGTTTTTCCTGGGCAAGGAGCAATTGATCCTTCAATGAAAAAATTAAACGAAAAAAATTTGATTGAAGTAATACAATCTTATATATCAAGTAATAAACCATTTCTAGGTATCTGTTTAGGTTTACAATTATTATTTGAATCTTCAGATGAAGGAGAAGCAAATTGCCTCGGCGTATTAGAAGGTAAGAGCAAACTATTTCCTAAATCTGTAAAAACTCCTCATATGGGATGGAATCAAATTCAAATTAATATTCAAAACCCTTTATTTGATGGAATTAAGTCAAATTCTTATTTCTATTTTGTTCATAGCTATTATGCTTTGCCAAAAAACAATACGATAATATCAAGCGAAACGGATTACGGTGTTAAATTTTGTAGTTCAATAGTAAAAAACAATTTAATGGGTGTTCAATTTCATCCTGAAAAAAGCGGACCAAATGGTTTGAAAATTTATAACAATTTTATTAACTTCATAAAAAGTGGAAAAATTTAATCATTATGTTAATCATTCCTGCAATAGACCTACTTAATGGAAAATGTGTTAGATTATTTCAAGGTAATTATAAAAAAGAAACTATTTATGATAACAATCCATTAGAAGTAGCTGCAAAATGGATATCATATGGAATAGAACGCCTACATATAATTGATTTAGATGGAGCGAAAGAAGGCTATCCTAAAAATATTGATATAATTTCAGAAATAGTAAAGATTCACCAAATACCTATACAAATAGGAGGAGGAATTAGGTCTATAGAAACTGCTAAATCTTTGTTAGATAAAGGTGTGGAAAAAGTAATTTTAAGTACAAATGCTATAAAAAACCCAGAGATGATAAAAAGTTTATGTGATGAAATTGGAAAAGAGCATGTAATCATAAGTATTGATGCCGAAAATGGTTTTGTATCAATTAATGGATGGATTGAAAAAACAAAAATCTATTCCATAGATTTAATTAATCAAATGAGCGAAATTGGAATAAATCAATTTATATATACTGACATATCTAGGGACGGAACACTTTCAGGACCAAACTACAAAAAAATATTAGAATTAATAAATCCTAAATATTCTATTTTAGCTGCAGGTGGTATCACTAATATAGAACATTTAAAAAAGCTAAAAGATATTGGAGTCCACGGATCAATAATAGGTAAAGCAATATATACTGGTAATATTAAACTAAATGAAGCTTTAAAAATATAACTTAAAGAAACATAATTACAATGTTAACAAAAAGAATAATTCCATGTTTAGATATTAATGCAGGTAGAGTAGTTAAAGGAGTAAATTTTTTAAATTTACAAGATGCAGGTAACCCAACAGAACTCGCTGAATATTATGATAGCGAAGGAGCAGACGAACTTGTATTCTTAGACATCACTGCCAGCTCAGAAAAAAGATTTATAATAATTGATGTTGTAAAAAGTGTATCTGAAAAATTATTTATACCTTTAACAGTAGGTGGTGGATTAAACAAATTATCAGATATACGCTCAATGCTTAAAGCTGGAGCCGATAAAGTATCAATAAATACATCTGCAGTGATAAATCCAAATTTAATTAATGAAGCATCTGATTTTTTCGGATCTCAATGTATAGTTGTCGCAATCGATGTAAAAAAAATTAATAATAAAATTTACATTGAAGAACCAAAATCTGACATAAGTTTAGACAATAAATCTAAATGGGAAGTCTTTACACATGGAGGAAGAAAACCTACAGGTATAGATGCAATAAAATGGGCAAAAAAAATTGCATACTTAGGTGCAGGTGAATTACTTGTAACAAGTATGGATACTGATGGTAAAAAAGAAGGCTATGATCTAGATTTAATTAAAACTATCACATCAAATGTAAACATACCTGTGATAGCTAGTGGTGGAGCAGGTGAATTAAAACATTTATCAGATGTTCTTCAATATAGCAACGCAGATGCAGTTCTAGCAGCAAGCATTTTTCATTATAAAACATATACAATTAATCAAGTAAAAGATTACCTGTCTACTCTTAATATACCTATAAGACCAAATTAACCTAAATTAATCTTAGGAGAAACTAAATGACGACATTAAAGCTTGATAAACAAGGATTAATACCAGCAATTATAACCAATATAAATAATGGAAAAGTTATAATGCTAGGATATATGAATGCTGAATCTATTAACAAAACTATAGAAACTAAAGAGGTATGGTTTTACAGCAGATCAAGATCTGAAATATGGCATAAAGGTGCTACATCTGGAAATTACTTCAATGTAGAGTCTATGTCTATTGATTGTGACAATGACACTATTCATATTGAAGTACACCCAACAGGCCCAGGATGCCACACAGGTAACGATACATGCTTTTTTAATAAAATAGATAAACCATTAACTTTTGAACCTGTAAAAATAGATTCAAAAGTTATAGATAAACTTTTCAAAATAATAGAAAGCCGTAAAAATTCTAATTTAGATAAAAGTTATACAGTTGATTTGTTTAATGCAGGCATAAAAAAAATTAGTCAAAAAGTAGTTGAAGAAGCTGGAGAAACAGCTATAGCCGCAGTATCACAAGATAAAAAAGAATTTATTAACGAAAGCGTAGACTTATTATATCATCTACTAGTATTGACTTCAGCATTAGATATAGACCTAAAAGATATATGGGACGAACTAGAAAATAGAAGTAAATAATATTTCTAAATATTGCCTTTTAAATTATCAGCATCTATAGTTTTATTTATAGCTACTAAAGCAATTTCAAGCTGCATATCGTCAGGCTTTCTTGTAGTCAAAGATTGTAAAGCTAAGCTAGGTCCAACTATAAATTTTACAAAAAAATTATTTGAAAATTGATTATTGAATCTAATTATTTCATAACTTATTGATGCTATAATTGGAACAAAAATCACCCTAGAAAGTAATAACCACCATAAAGGCTCACGTCCTAAAAACACAAATATAAAGACAGAGACAAATGCCACAACTAGGATAAAAGCTGTTCCACACCTTGGATGTGCTGTAGGATATTTCTTTAAATTTGTAAGATTTAATTCCTCATTTTTTTCTCTAGCATGAACAGCCATATGTTCTGCACCATGATACATAAAAACACGCTTTATATCATTCATACGTCCAATTAAAAATAAATATCCGATTAATATAATTACCCTTATTAACCCCTCAATTAAATTAACTAATAAATGAGATTTTAATATACCTTCTAATAAATTACTCAGAAATACTGGGGTTAGAAAAAAAAGTATAATGGAAAAAACTAATGATATTGAAATCATTATACCTAGTGAAACCTTACCTAATTCCTCATTTTCAGCTTCAGCTGCGACGTTTGCAGAATATGCTAAGGAACGCATACCTAAAATCATAATTTCTATTAAAACTAAAAAGCCTCTTATAAAAGGTATATTTCTAAGATTACCTGTAAATAGTGCATATAAAGGTTCACATCTAACAGCTATTGTAGAATCAGGACGTCTAACTGCAACAGAAACATGATGCTTGCCACGTATCATTATGCCTTCTATAACTGCTTGGCCACCATACGTATGATTTTCTTCCATATTTAAAAAACCAAAAATAAATTAAAAATTAAATAGTTGTTTCAATTATCTAAATTAAAACGTCTACGAATTCTATCAACTCGACCTTCAGTATCAACAATACGTTGTTCTCCTGTGAAAAAAGGATGACAATTATTACATATTTCAACGCTTAACTCTGATTTTGTTGATCCAGTGACAAATTTATGACCACATGAGCATTTCACAGTAGCCTGAGCATAATATTTTGGGTGTATATCATTTTTCATAATAATCTAATCTTTATTATTTTGAAGGAAGTATTGCTACAGATTTTTTACTAGATGTCATAGGAGAATATTTAACATTACCATCAATCATAGCAAATAATGTATGGTCTCTTCCTAATCCTACATTTTCACCTGGATGTATTTTTGTACCTCTTTGCCGAACAATAATTGAACCTGCTCTTACAAATTCGGTGTCAAATCGTTTAACACCTAATCTTTTTGAATTACTATCTCTTCCATTTCTTGTACTTCCTCCACCCTTCTTATGAGCCATTAGCTACACTCCTCTTAGTAGTTTTACGCTTATCAATTAATATATCTTTTATATTAATTTCAGTAAAAGCTTGTCTATGTCCATTTTTCTTTCTATAACGAATTTTATTTTTATATTTAAATACAATTACTTTTTTATCTTTAGCATTCCTAACAATTTCTGCTTTAACTTTACCGCCTTTAACAGTAGGTGTGCCTACAGTGGATTTACCATCTTTTGATAAATACAATATTTCTGAAAACTCTATAGAGTCTCCTGCATCACCATCAACAGATTCAATATTGATTGAATCTCCAGGACTAACAATATATTGTTTACCACCTGTAGCTATTATTGCTTGATCTGCCAATTCTCAATCCTTATTTTTATTTTTTAAAAAACGAAATTTTAGGATTACCTGTAAAGGCAATCCTAAAAAATTTTCATTGCTATATTAAATCGAACTAAATTTAAAAGAAACAGTCTAAATTAAGACTTACCTATTCTAAATAATTTACAGCCACATGTTCCACAATCGCCTTTAGTAGCAGGTCGACCATTTTTCAAAGTAACTGCAGTAGGATTAGATATCTCTTTTTTAGTTCTGCACTTAAAACAATAAGCTTGCATCACGCACACTCCTAATAGCTATGTTTATATATATATTAAGCATTATACAGCTTAGTATACAATCATATCTGTTTTGATTGATTTGGTCAATGCTTATTTTATATAATTAAATAGCCAAATTAAAATTTTTATAACATTTCCATCTTTGCAAGCTTTTTTCAAATATAATTATCCCTATAAAATTACCCTCTGAGTTATAGACTTTACATTTAGACTTGTCTGGAACATTAATTTCATATATATCATCTGGAATAACCCCTCCATTTTTAATTATTTTTTCAATCTTCGGATCAACAATTATTTTCGGCAATTTATCTAAAACAGTATCAATGCTATAAATTAGATTCATCCAATCACCATTTTGAGCCCTGTCTTTAAAATCTTCTAAATCTACAGAAGATTCGATTGAAAAAATACCATTGCGTATTCTAGACAAATTATTTATATGAGCCCCACATCCTAATAATTCTCCAAAATCATTGGCAAATGACCTTACATAAAAACCTTTCCCACATGCTATATCTAATGTTAAAAAAGGTGAACTCCAATTCAGGATTTTTAATGAATAAACTTTAACCTTCCTAGGTTTCAAATTTAAATTAATGCCTTTTCTAGCTAATTTATAAAGCCTCTCACCTTTAACTTTTAATGCACTATACATAGGAGGAATTTGTTCGATATCTCCTTCGAATTTAGAAATTATATTTTTAAAACTATCATAATTAATATCATTTAAATCTTTGGTATTTAAAACTTCACCTTCTAAATCATATGTATTTGTAGAAATACCCAGATGTAAAATTACTCTATAAACTTTCTGGCTATTTAAAATATCCTCCATTACTCTTGTAGATTGACCTAAACATATTGGTAAAACACCTGTAGCTAAAGGATCTAAAGTTCCGGCATGTCCAACTTTTTTTACTTTAGTAAAACTTTTAACAATGCGTACTACATTCATAGAAGTAACATCTAGAGGTTTATTTATATTTAAAATGCCATCTATTGAATCATTTTTAACTATCATTTTTATTAGAGGCTTGAGGTAAATTATCAATAATATCTAAAATCCTTGACTTATCTTCTATAGATTCATCTAGATAAAATGATAATTTAGGTACACTTTTTAAATCCAAATTCTTTAATAATAAATTTTTTATATATCCAGAAGCAGAATTTAATGCTTTAAGAGTCTTGTTTTTAATATTTACATCACCCAAAACACTTATGTAGATTTTTGAAATATTTAAGTCTTTTGATGTTCTAACTTCAAGGACACTAACAAAAGAAGAAATTCTTGGATCTTTAATATCATCAATTATAATTTTACCTATTTCTCGAAGTAAAAGAGAATTTATACGGTCCATTCGGTAATGCATCTAATAATCCAATAGCTATTATTCTACTACAACAGTTTTATGGGCTTCTATAATATCGCCTTCAAGGTAATCGTTAAATCCATCAACAGTCAACCCGCCTTCAAAACCGGTTTTAACATCTCTAACATCATCTTTAAGGTGTTTAAGTGTATTAATATCTCCCTCAAATAACTTCTTCTGGTCTCTGTAAATATGAACTACCGAATCTTTTGTTATTTTCCCATCATTAACGTAAAATCCAGCAACTGATACACCTTTTCCAATATCGAATGTAGCTCTAATCGTTGCCTGGCCTTCAATTACATCTTCATAAACAGGATCTTCTAACCCTTTCAATACCTTTGTAACATCATCTAGTAAGTGATAAATAATGTTATATGACCTCAACTTAACATTAGACTGAGTAGCTAAAGTTAAGGCACCTGGCTCTAAAGGAGAATTGAAACCAATTATCATTGCATCAGAAGCAGCAGCTAATAAAACATCACTCTCTGAAACACCTCCACTCGCAGCATGAATTATAGTAATCCTAGAATCCTCAGAATTCAAACTTTCAAGAGAAGTCCTTACTGGCTCTAAAGTTCCCTGAACATCTGTTTTTATTACTAAATTAACAGATCTAATATTACTAGATTCTATACCTGAATGAATTTCTGAAAGCTGGTAAGAATCATCAATATCTTTTTCGTTATCTTTTATAATTTGACTCATCATTCTCTCATCACTAGTTGCAGAAATAGAATCGCCTGCATTTGGCAATATACTCAAACCCAATATTTCGACCGGTGATGATGGGAGTGCTTCTGTAACAGGATTTCCTAAGTCATTAAACATTGCCCTTACTTTGTTTTTATGTGAACCCAGAACTAAATGATCCCCAATTTCCAACCTACCTTGCTGTATAATAACTGTTGCTAAAATACCTTTACGCTTATCAGTTCTAGCTTCTAATACTATTCCCTTAACATCATTCGAAGATTTAGTCTTCAAGTCTGAAACCTCAGCAACAACGAGAATATTCTCTAATAAATCATCAACGCCATCTCCATTTAATGCAGAAATCCCTACACATATAACATCGCCACCCCATTCTTCTATCAATAAATCATTTTCAGATAGTTGTCTTTTAACTTTTTCTTGATCAGCAGCAGGATGATCTATTTTATTTATTGCTACAATAATAGGTACTTTAGATGCTTTAGCATGAGCTATAGCTTCTAAAGTTTGAGGCATTATTCCATCATCAGCAGCAATTACAATTATAATTATATCTGTTAAATAAGCACCTCTAGCCCTCATAGAAGAAAATGCCTGATGTCCAGGAGTATCTAAAAATGTAATTTTATTACTATTAAAATCAACTTGATACGCACCTATATGTTGAGTAATACTACCTGCTTCACCATCTACAACATTACTATTTCTTATATTATCTAAAAGAGTTGTTTTACCATGGTCTACATGTCCTAAAATCGTAACAATAGGAGGTCTGCTTTCTAAATCTTCAGAGGTGTCTTGAGTTGAAGAATCTAAAGCAGCTTGCTTTGACGGTTCTCTATCAACTAAATCTAAAATGTATCCAAAAGTTCTTGCAACAGGCGAAGCAACATCAAATTCAATAACATCGTTAATAGCTAACATAAATCCGTTACGCATAAATTCTTTTATTAGCTCAACAGGATTTACATCCATAAGATTAGCAAGATCAGACAAAGTGATCTCAGATGGGATTTCTAAAATATCCCCTTCAATTTGGGAATCTTGCTCTTCTGAAGCATTAGAAATTTCAGAATCTTTTTCCATAACACCTAATCCTAATTACAAATTATTATATAAAAATTAATTCATATTACACTATTCACATCTAATAAAAGTTTATCCCAATCAACATGTTCGATACTTATTTTTAAAGAATAACATAATCTCTTCTTAGTAACACTTGCTAAAACACATGTTTCCGTTTTACATATGTAAGCACCCCTACCAGGCATAACCATTTTTGAATCAAACAAAATACTTCTCTTCGACTTGATAAATCTTATTAAATCATATTTAATAGATTTTTTTTTACATACAACACAAGTTCTCTTGAATTTATCTTGAATATTCAATAACTTAAATTATCTTCTCTTTCCACTTTTTGATTTTCTTTTACCTTTATCCTTTTTATTATCAATTTTCGCCCCGCGTCTAGCCATTAACCCACCTTTAAGACCTTCAATATCTTCAGCAAATCTGATTTTACCAGTATCATCAGATCCACGAGCTGCTTTAACTGACCATACATCTTCTGGTAAATCTCTAATAGATGAAAGTGAATCATCGCCTTCTTCTACAGGCGTACTCCCTGATTCCTGAGAATCTAAATCTTGCAAATTAATACTGGATACTTCTTCTTTGCTAGTATCAGGTTTTTCTAATACAGGTTCAGAAGCAACCGGTTGTTCAATTTCAACGCTTGAACTTTGCTTTTCTTCAATTTCATTTTGAGATTCCTCAATAACTTCTTGATCACCAGTTACTTCTTCAGATGTCTCTTTATCCTTAACTTTTACATCCTCTGAATCTTCTATAGTTTCAGCTTTAGAAGATTTTGCTTTTTCAGCAGCCAAGACTTTATCAACTGATTCTGCCTTGATTTCAGGCTTGGTAGCAGCAACTTTAGACTTATTATATTCATCAATACATGTCAATAATTCCTCATAAGACTTCAATCCAAAACCTTTAATTTCAGTTAAAGCTGATTGCGACATTAAAGAAATCTCACTTAAATTCTTCAAATCTGCACTAAGCAATATATTTAAAGTTCTTGTAGACAAACCAATATCACTTAATAAAGCATCAGTTGATATTATTATTGGAGATCCTTGCTCAGGATCAACATCTAATTCACTACGTATATCTAAATTCCAAGAAGTTAATTTAGCAGCCAATCTAACATTCTGGCCTTCCTTTCCTATAGCCAAGGAAAGCTGCCTGTCTGGCACAGTAACCACTGCTGTTTTTAATTCTTCATTCATAAAAACATTAACTACCTGAGCTGGATTCAAAGCATTAGTAATAAGGGTAACAGGGTCTTTACTCCATTCAATTACATCAATTTTTTCACCCTGCAATTCATTAACAATACTCTGAATTCGAACACCCCTCAAACCTACACATGAACCTACAGGATCAACTCTGTCCTGTATAGCTCTAACAGCTATTTTTGTACGAAAACCTGGCTCTCTTGAAATAGCAACTATTTCAACAGCTCCGTTAGCTATTTCAGGTACTTCTATTTCAAAAAGCCTCTTGATCAACCTTGTATCTACTCTAGAAACTACTAAGTCAGGACCAGTTGACAATGTATTTACAGCACTTAAAATGACTCTAAGCTTTAACCCAACTCTATATCGATCAGTAAATACTTGTTCACTCATTGGGAGTATTGCCTCAGCCTTACCCAAGTCAACAACTACTTGCTTCGGCTCAACTCTATGAATTGACACAGAAAAGAGCTCCCCTTCTCTTTCAGAATATTCAGTAAAAATAATCTCTCTCTCAGCTTCTCGTAATCGCTGCATAACAACTTGCTTTGCCGTTTGAGCAGCAATTCTGCCAGCCATATTAGGTAGCCTCTCTGTAGCCACAGAATCATTAATACTTGCTCCTGCTTGAATAGCAGTAGCTTCTTCAAGAGAAATTTCCATTGATGCATCTTCAACTTTTTCAACTACAGTCTTAACTAAATATACTGATATCTCTCCACTGCCAGGGTCAAGTTTTACAGAAACATTTTGACCTGTTGCCATCATATCTTTTCTATATGCAGAGACTAAACCTGCTTCTATAGCAGATAAAACAGCCTCTCTAGGCAAATTTCTCTCAGCAGCTAACTGCGTCAAAGCAACTAGAAAATCGCTCTTCATTCCCTCCCAACCTCCTGTTTTTAAATTACTTCTTTATTTTTTTACAAAAATAAAGAAAGGGGGTAACCCCCCTCATTTATCTCTTTTAAAATTTATTAATACAAATTATATCATTTTGCAATATAATTTACAAGGATATTATAATATATTTTATGATCCGAATAATATAATATTATTATTATCAATTTATTAAAGATAATAGACAAAAAATAATTTTAAATGCCATATAAATTTATTAAAATACTTAATCTAATAATCGTAATAGTAATATCTAATTTATCGATAATTTACTGTTCTAACAATGATTCAAAAAATACTGAATTACTTGTTTTTGCCCCTGCAAGTATGAGTGATGTTCTACCGGAAGTGTTACTGAATTTCAAGGATCCAGATATCAATGTTATATTTGACTTTGGAGGCTCTGCCATATTAGCTAGTAAAATATCAAATGGGGCACCGGCAAATATTTATATATCAGCAGGAACTTCTACATTTAAAATATTAGAAAGCAATAACTTACTTGCTAAAGATCCTGAAACAATTGTAAAAAACTCTTTAATTCTAGTTGCAACTAAAGAATTTCAGAATTTAAATACAATTTATGATATTGAAAAAAAAGAAATTTCTAGAATAGCGATTGCAAACCCAGACTTTGCTCCTGCTGGTGAATATGCAATCGAAGCTTTAAGAAACTTAAAAATCTGGAACTCAATTAAAGATAAAGTAGTTTTTGGAGCAGATGTCCGATCAACTTTAAACTATGTTATAACTGAAAATTCAGATATAGCTATTGTTTATGCTAGCGATATCTTATCGACTTCTTTAAAACCTATAAAAATAATTCCAAAAGATTCATATTCAAATATTATATATCCTGCTACTATTATCAAAAATTCAAAAAACCAAGCAGAATCTGAAAAGTTCCTGCAACATTTACTATCTGAATCAAGTCAAAAAATATTTTATAAGTATGGATTCAATCCAGTAATTAATATAGAATCATCAAAATAATATAATTTTAATAGGAATAATATTTATATTGAATGAAATATTTTTTTTAAGTCTAAAAGTAGCATTAACTGCAACTATTATTAACTTACCTATATCAATATTAATTGCTTGGGTATTAACTAAAACCAAAATACCCGGCAGATCAATTCTTGATTTAATAATTTTAATACCCTTAGCGATACCACCAGTAATAGTAGGGTTTTTTCTACTTATAATTTTTGGTAAGAATGGACCTTTAGGTTCATTAATAAATAATATATTTGGAACGAATATTATATTTACTTGGATAGCAGCAGTATTAGCATCATCAATTGTATCTATTCCATTAATGGTAAGACCAATAATCGTATCAATGTCTGATATAGATGAAAACTTAGAAAAATCTGCACGAATATTGGGGGCTAGTTATATAAAATCTTTCATAAGTATTACGTTACCATTATCATACAAAGGAATAACAGCAGGAATATTACTCGGATTTATCAGAGCTTTTTCAGAATTTGGTGCAACTATAATAGTTGCAGGAAACATTCCGGGTAAGACACAAACTGTTCCTTTAGCTATATATACCAATATAATCACTGGTAACAATGATGAAGTATTTAAAATGGTAGCTATATGCCTGGCTCTATCAATAACTAGTATATTAATATATACAAAATTACTATCAACAACAAGAAAGTAATCCTTTTATAAATAATATGGAGAATATAAATTGGTTAATAAATCAAAACAAAACGAAATATTATTAAAAGTCAATATTGAAAAAAGATTTGATACTTTCTCTTTAAATTGCTCAGTTGATATACCAAATGGTGTTACCAGTATAATTGGTCCTTCAGGAAGTGGCAAAACAACTCTTTTAAATTGTATTGCTGGTGTTTCCCAACCTGATACTGGATATATATCACTAAATTCAAATATTTTATTCTCATCTGTAAATAGAACAAATACCCATTTAAATAAAAGAGGTATAGGATATGTATTTCAAACACATACTCTTTTTCCACATATGACTGTATTGCAAAATATTCGTTATGGCTATGATATGACTCCTAAAGAAAAAAAACGTATAAATATAGACGAATTAATTGAAATATTCCAGTTGTCTAAATTAATAAAAAGATATCCTAAAAACCTATCAGGTGGAGAAAAACAAAGAGTAGATATTGCAAGATCTATAGCTAAATCACCAGATTTACTTTTAATGGATGAACCAATAGTTTCTTTAGATATTAAATTGAAAAAAATAATATTAGATTACCTAAAATTAACTTGGACTCAATTACAAATTCCAGTTTTATATGTAACTCATTTTATTTCTGATGCTGAAAATATTTCAGATAAATGTTTAATAATCTCTAAAGGGCAAAAAATAGCTTTTGGAAAAACACAAGCTATACTATCAGATAAAAATATTCTCTCTTTGTTTGATTAATTATGTATTACTTTGAATAAACAAAATAACCTATTTATGAAGAAATAACCCTTGATATGTTAATAACATATATTTATTCTAAATAATATAATAAATATAAATTATTAAAAAGATATGTTGAAAAATTTCAAAGAAAAATTATCCACTAATTATAAAATAAACAATAGTATATTATGTATAGGTTTAGACCCAGATTTAAATTTAATGCCTGTATCTGACATTACAAAATTTAATAAAATAATTATTGACTCAACTAAAAATTTTGCCTGTGCATATAAACCAAATTTATCTTTTTATGAAGCTTTGGGATCTTTAGGTATAAAAGCATTAGAAAATACCATAGATTATATTAGACAAACTGCTCCTGATAAATTAATTATAGGAGATGGAAAAAGAGGGGATATCGGTTCAACAAATGAAAAATACGTAGAAGCATTTTTTGAATACTGGGGATTTGATGCTATAACAGTGAATCCTTTTGCTGGACAAGATTCTTTTGAACCATTTATAAAATATAAAGATAAAGGTATATTTTTGTGGTGTAAATCATCCAACCCAAAATCAGAAGAATTTCAAAATAAAAAAATAATCCATAAAGACAAAACTATAAAATTTTATGAATGGATAGCTCTAAGAGCTAATAAATGGAATAAACATAATAATATTGCCTTAATTGTCGGTGCAACCTACCCAAAAGAGTTGAAAGAAATTCGGAATATTGCACCAGAATTACCCATATTAATACCTGGAATAGGAGCACAATCAGGTAATATAAAAAAAGTGATAGATTCAAGTGTAAATACAAATAGCCCCAATATTTTAATTAGTGCATCAAGAAGCATATTATATGCTTCTAAAAACAAATTAGACTATGCAATGAAATCACATAAAGCTGCTAAGATTTTAAATGACCAAATTAACTCTCATATTGAACAACTTAAAAAATAGTAATTAAGTTAAGGATAAATATTTATGGATATTTCTTTAATACAAATGAATAGTGGAGAAAAAACAACTGAAAAGAATGTGGCAAAAGCATGTGATTTCATAGATAAAGCTGCAAAAGATTCTCCTGACATCATTGTAACCCCAGAATATTTTAATACTGGTTATTTCCCTATGTATAGAGATTTTAAAAACTACTCAAAAGCTGAACGAGAAGATGGGTATACAATTACAATTATTAAAGATAAAGCAAAGCAACATAAAACACATATAGCTGCTACAATTATTGAAGAAGATGCGATGGGAGTATTCTACAACTCCACTATTTTAATTAATCCAAACGGTGAAATATTAGGTAAATATAGAAAAATGCACCCGCCAGCTAATAGTAGCCTTGAAAAAATATATTATAGGAATGGAGCGAATTTCAGAACATTTAAGATTGAAGATTTTAATGTATCTTTTCTAATTTGTGCTGATTTTTATTTCCCTGAAGCACCAAGGTCTGCAATGTTAAATGGAGCTGATTTAATATTAATACCATTTTGTGAAGTAGGTTATTATACTTCTCCAGAGGTTTCTAACAAACCGGAAGATATAGAAAAAGGTCTTCAAAAGAAAAACTTTGACTCAGGACAAAGAAGGCTCTTGTGGAATTCACTATCAATGATAAGAGCTTATGAAAATGCTTGTTACGTTGCGCCATGCAATCATATTGGTTACGAATTTGATTCTTATATGGCTGGAGGCTCATTAATATGTGATCCAACTGGCAAAATAATTGTACAAGCAGAAGATGAAGAAATGGTTATCTCGTCATCTTTAGATAGAAATATATTACGTAAGGCAAGAAATAGTTCAATGCTAAAAGATAGACGACCAGATTTATACAATATTATCACCACACCAATGGAAGATTTATTGTTACCGTAATAATATTGACACAAATTAAACTTTTAGAATAACATACTAGGAAATTAATTTTATAAACTTTGGAGAAATGGTAAATGCTGGAATTAGAAATAGACAGCATAAGAGTTAGTCTAAGAAACTACCAAAGAGTAGTTATATTAAAAGTAAAAGACTCTGATTTATATTTACCAATATGGATTGGTCCCTCTGAAGCAGATTCAATTGCATTAAAACTACAAGAAGTATCAGTTCCAAGACCTTTAACTCATGATCTTCTTTGTGGTGTAATAACTAGTTTAAAAGGAACTGTACAGAATATAGTTATATCAAACCTCTCAGATGATACTTTCTTTGCTAAAATTATAGTTGAACAATCAGGATCAACAATTGAGATAGATTCTAGACCAAGCGATGCAATTGCAATTGCAATAAGAACTTCTACTCCAATATATGCTGAACAAAAATTAATTGATCAAGCTGCCGTTAAAATGAACAACAAGCCAGATCCTTCAATGCCTTTTGAAAAATCTTTAGTAAAAGAAGATGAACTAAAAAACTTATCAGCCTATACTGACTTCGTTGACACTCTAGATTTAGAAGACCTTGGAAAATAATTGACAATTCAATAGTATCTAAATCTTCATAAATTTAATCTAATTGTATTACAAAATTTTACTTTACATTAAAAGTATATCCTATATATAATTAACCATATTTTTAATAAATAAATGGTGTAAATTTGGCTGTAGTACCTATACTAGAAATACCTCATCCTATTTTAAGGAAAAGAGCAACAAAAATTCGTAAGATAGATAAAGGAATACTTAAAACTGCTTATGATATGGTTGACACTTTACAAGCATCAGGTGGTGTTGGTTTAGCAGCTAACCAAATAGGAAATTTAAAGAGAATTATTGTAGTTAAAACACCCGAAATAGATACTACAAAAATATATTTTAATCCTGAAATTATTTACAGAGAAGGACAAAGGACGGTAGAAGAAGGCTGCTTAAGTATTCCTGGTTATAAAGGTTTCATAACTAGGTCTGTAACAATTAGATTCGGAGCAATTGATCATACACACAAAACAATTAAAATAAATGCTGATGAGCTTTTAGCTCAAATATTAGAACATGAAGTAGATCATCTAAATGGCATTTTATTTTCTGACCACTTACAAAAGCATGAAAAACTTATACCAATAGATTATGATGAAGAACTACAACAAGACGAAGAACTTAATATCAACTCAGATAATTCAATATCTGATTTGCCAAGCTCAATAGATACTTAATAAAAATATATTTTAGTAATCTGATATTTTTTCTTTAATATGAATAAATTAACAAAAAACAAAATTTTATCCCAAATAAATATAAGCTTAATCAATCTAAAACAAAAAGGATTTTTAGTAGGAGGAGCTGTTAGATCTATATTGTTAGAAAAAACAATTAAAGATATAGATATAATCGTATCAAACTCATCAAAGAAGTTCTCAGAATATTTTGCAAATAATTTTAATGGAAAAGTAATTGAACTTGATAAAAAAAGAAAAATATACCGAATAATCGTTAAAACAAAAAATAAAACTTATGAGATAGATGTATCTCCTATTAAGAAGGATATAATTACTGATTTAAAAAGAAGAGATTTTACTATTGACTCAATAGCAATAGATTTAATTAAAAACTATACAATTTCAGGAACAAAAAAATATATTGATCCATATAATGGTATAAAAGATTTAAATAACAAAATATTACGAAGCAACAATTCAATAATATTTATTGAAGACCCTATTAGGCTACTAAGAGCTATAAGAATATCAACAGAATTGAAATTTAAGATATCTGCAGAAACTTACAAACAAATTCAAGAAAACAGCCATTTAATACAATCAGTTGCAGCAGAACGAATTCGAGAAGAATTTTTAAAAATATTATCCTTATCGAACAGCATGAATGGTATTAAGCTATTAAATTGCCTAAACTTATTAACTAAAATAATTCCCGAACTAAATGAAAGTAAAGGAATATCTCAACCTAAAGAACACTACTGGGATGTATTCAACCATTTAATCGAAACTATAGGAGCTATAGAGAATATATTTGATAAAAAAAATAAAAAAACCGAATTTATAACAACACACATGCCAAGATTCTATAATGATAAAAAATATTTCAATCAAGTTATATTCGAAGGCCATACAAGAAAAACAATTTTGAAATTAGTTGGATTAATTCATGACATATCTAAACCTGAAACAAAAACTTTAGAGAAAAAAGGGAAAATAAGATTTATAGGTCATGATAAATTAGGTGCAAAAAAATCAATTAAAATTTTAAAAAGACTCAAAATGAGTAATAAATCTATAGAATATATTTCATTAATTATTGCAAACCATTTAAGGCCTACTCAGATGGCACCGAAAAATGAAATGCCATCTAATAGAGCTTTAAACCGTTATTATAGAGATTTAAACCAAGTTTCAATTGATACACTATATTTAAACCTAGCTGATTACATTTCAGCTAGAGGAAAAATGTTAAATGAAAAAGAGTGGAAGGAACATTGCAAATTAATTAAACATATACTCAACCACTTTAAGGTATCAAAAGAAGAGAAAATATTACCCAAATTAGTAAGTGGGTATGATATCATGAATGTATTATCTATCCAATCTGGACCTAAAATAGGTATAATTTTAAAGAAGATAGAAGAAGCTCAATTAAATGAAGATATTAAAACTAGAGAAGAAGCTTTAAATATTATTAAGAATAAAAATAACTCGGGAGATATGATTGCGAAGACATTATAAACAATTAATTTTAATAGGCATTATAATCCTACTATCAGGGTTAACTCTTGGATTCCAAAAAATAAAAGTTGGAAACTTTGAACGTGGAAGTGATACTATATTAGGGCTTAGTCTTGGATTAGAATTACAAGGTGGTTCTCATTTAGTATATCAAGCTTTAGATCCTGATACTAAAGATCCTTTTGTTGCAGATGACAACTCCAAAGAAATGGATTCATTAAAAAAATCTATTGAACGTAGAATCGCTGCAGCTGGATTAGGAGAACCAATTATTCAAATAATTGGTGATAACAGACTACTTATCCAAATGCCTGGTGTTAAAGACCCTGAAAGAGCTAAAAGTATTATAGGAGAAACTGCACAATTAGAATTTAAACATCGCAAATTAAATGTAGCACAAAACATAGTAGGACTATCTGATAACATTGCTACAAATATTTATGCAGCTGAATCACCTGAAGATGATGCAGGAGTAACAACTACAGGCGATGAACAAAAACCTGGTTCATTATATATCGAATTAACTCCAGAAGATGCAGAAGTTTTTTCTAATGTTTTAAGTAGAATGGTAGATGATTTTAGTAAATTTGCTGGACAGCAAACAATTTTACAAAACCCAAGTACTATTGAAATGTCTATTCAAGGTAATTCAGCATTAAAATATAATATATTTGCTATTCAAATAATACGAAAAGAAAATTCTAATGAATTTATATTCCCTTTACCTCCAGACCCAATGAATCAAACTAATTATAGTATTGAAGAAACTAATAATATAATTGGTGAAAATGGAAAGGTTTATTTTTCTGAAGTTATTGGATCATTAGATGAAGATATTGGTTTAACAGGAGATGATCTAGCTACTTCCTATCCAGGTACTCATGCAAATAGTCAGCAACCAATAGTGAATTTAGTTTTTAAAGAACGAGGAACTGCAATCTTCGCAGAATTAACCCAAAGAATTGCAGGTAGCCCAACAGATCAAATAGCAATAATCTTGGATGATAAAGAATTACTATCACCAGTTGTACAGTCTGAAATACTATCTGGTACAACTATAATAGAAGGCAATTTCACACTTCAAGAAGTTAAAGACATTTCACTATTATTAGAATCTGGAAGATTACCATTGCCAATAGAATTACTTAGAGAACGAAATGTTGATGCAATATTAGGTGCTGATTCTTTACAAAAAAGTTTAATAGCTGGAATTATAGGACTTGGATTAGTCATCTTATTTATGGTTTTATACTATAGAATTCCTGGCTTAATTGCTGGTGTTGCATTAGTAATTTATACTAGTATAGTACTTTCAATTTTAAAAATATCTCCAGGTAACTTGACTACACTAAACTTATCAGGAGTAGCTGCTCTTATTCTATCAATTGGAATGGCTGTAGATGCAAATATATTAATTTTTGAAAGAATGAAAGAAGAATTAAGTCAAGGCAGGACTGTATTGTCTTCAATAAATATAGGATTTAATCGTGCTTGGCCTGCTATACGTGATGGTAATGTTTCTACACTAATTACTTGCGGAGTACTTTTTTGGTTCTCACAACAATTAGGAGAAACTATTTTACAAGGTTTTGCTGTTACCCTAGCAATTGGTGTTGCTATAAGTATGTTCTCAGCAATAGTGGTGAGCTGTACATTCTTAAGAATTTTAGCAAATACAAGTTTTGGTAAAAAATCATTTTTATATATACCTACTAAATAATTTATCTAATCAATAGGAGTACTGTTTTGGATTTTGCTGGTAAACGACTTTGGTTCTTTTTAATATCTTTGGCTATTATAATCCCTGGAATTGTTTTTTTAATTACTACTCCGGGCTTAAAAACTGGCATTGATTTTACGGGTGGATCTACGATGAACTTAAGTTTTTCTGAGGATATGAAACAAGCAACTCTTAGACAAGAACTCACTAAACTAGGTTATCCAGAAGCTACTATACAAAAACTAGATGATAATTCTTATTTTATAAGAACAATAGAATTGAGTGAAGACAAAAAAAATACAATTATTAACGGAATACAGAATAATTTCCCACAACAAAATATCGAAGTTTTATCATTTGATTTAGTTTCCCCAATTGTAGCTAATGAAACTATAATAAATGCTTTTTGGGCTGTACTAGCTGCATCATTTTTTGTATTTATATATATATTATGGGCATTTAGAAACGTACCGAATACAAGAAGGTACAGCTTTGCTGCAATTGTAGCATTACTTCATGACACAATAATTATATTAGGAATTTTCTCAATACTTGGAGAATTAATGAACATAGAAGTAAACACGTTTTTCTTATTTGCTATAGTAACAGTGATAGGATATAGCATTAATGATACTATAGTAATATTTGACAGATTAAGAGAAAACATTCAGATTTATCCAAATGATAAGTTTTCTAATATTGTTAACATATCAATAAGAGAAAGCTTAGGGCGCTCATTAAATACTAGTATTACTTTATTAATTACTCTAATGGCTTTGTTATTATTTGGAGGATCAACAATACAAACGTTCTTATTAGTTTTACTATTTGGTGTAATAATTGGAACATATAGTTCTATTGGAGTGGCTAGTCAAGTATTAGTATCATGGCAAGAACGTGATTTTAAAAAAATTTTTAGAAGAAACTAACAAATTTTAAGGGATTAATACAACTCTTCCTAAAGTATTCTTCCCAATTATTTTTTCAAAAGCTTTATTTGCTTCTTCTAATTTAAAAACTTTTGATACAACCGGTTTTATACTGCCATTATCAACTAGATCTATCGCTTCTAAAATATCTGATTTATTAGCTCCGCAAGAAGAATTAACAGTTATATTCCTAAAAATTAATTCAGCCAAATTTACTGAAGCTTTTACTCCTTCAATTTCTCCAAAAACCAACATTTCTCCATATTTACTTAAACTACGAATAGATTGTTCAAAAACTAAAGACCCAACAGTGTTCACGACTAAGTCAACTCCTAAATCGTCAGTCATTGCCATAACAATTTCTGAAAAATCAAATTCATCTAATAATATTACTTCTGAATCAGTTAATTCTCTAATTTTATTTTCTTTCTCAGTAGATGTAGTAAGAGCTATAACATTTGCACCTAAATATTTAGAAACCAGTGCAGAATGCAACCCTAGACCTCCTCCAGAACCAGTTATTAATACCTTATCTTTAGGCTTGATTTTTGAAACATATTTTAAACCTCTAATACTGACAGCTATAGGACATGCCAATATGGCTGAGTCTATTATATTTACACTACTAGGTACTATAACAACATTAAATTCATTTAATGCAATATACTCTGTAAAACCTCCATTAATCCCATGCCCGTAACCTCTTGATCGATCGCAATTGTAATCTAAACCTTTTTTGCAAAAACTACAATCTCCACAAGATGAATTTAATGTTGAAACTATATTGTCACCCAAATTTATGTTATTTACATCATCTCCTATTTGGACAACTTCACCAGCTATTTCATGACCTAATATACAATTATTTTTAACTCCTCTATTTAATATACCTAACATAATCGAAATATCATGAAAGCATACTCCTGTTGCCTTCACTTTAACCAATATTTCATTTTTGGATATATTAGGAATAGGGTGGTTTTCTAGATCAAAATCAAAATTCCTACCTGTATTTTTTAAAACCAAAGATTTCATTAAAAATCCCAAAAACTTAAAATTAATGTTAAAATTTATATTAGCATAATTATTATATAAATATAAATTTTAATATATGGAGTATTAATGCTCGAAAATAATATTGATAATGAACGGCCAAGAGCTAATGATTTAGGACTAAAAATAGGCTTATTAGAAACAGGGAAGACTAATTCGATAACTGATGTGCCAAATGTAAAAGTAGGCCACTCAACAATCATAGTTGGATCAGGAGAATTAGAAATTGGTGTAGGGCCTATAAGAACTGGAGTTACTGCAATACTCCCGCATGATGGTAACTTATATAAACAAAAGGTAACTGCTGCAACTCACATAATTAATGGCTTCGGAAAGTCTATTGGTTTAGTTCAAATTAATGAATTAGGGTCTATAGAAAGCCCAATTTTATTAACAAATACTATAAATGCCTGGAGCGTAGCAGATGCAGTAGTAGATTATTTAGCTTCAAATAATACAGGTATATATTCATTTAATCCAGTAGTTGGAGAATGTAATGACAACTACTTAAATGACATTCTTGGAAGGCATGTTAAACCTCATCATGTTATAAATGCTATTTCATCAGCATATTCACCAAATATTGAAGAAGGGGCTATAGGAGCTGGAACAGGTATGACATGCTTTGGGTGGAAAGGAGGTATTGGAACATCTTCTCGTATAGGGGAATGTCCAGATGGAGAATACACTGTAGGTATATTAGTACTTACTAATACTGGAGATCCAAGAGAGTTACGAATTGATGGTAATGTAATAGGAGAAACTTTAATCCCTTCAGATGTTTTATCTGAATCTCCAGGATCAATAATCATAGTCCTAGCAACAGATGCCCCCGTGACTTCTAGACAATTATCTAGGGTAGCTAGCAGGGCTACTTTTGGACTTGCCAGAACTGGGGGGATAGCAAGTCATAGTAGTGGTGATTTCGTTATTGCTTTTTCAAATTCAGAAACAAGGCCAACCATAGCCGATGCACACTTAACTCCATTATTTAGAGCAGCTATTGAAGCAACTGAAGAAGCAATAATAAACTCAATACTTAGAGCAAAAACAACTGTTGGTAGAGATGGAAATATAAGGCACGAAATACCTATTGACCAATTAATGAATATATTAAGTAAAAAATAATCATTTTTTTATACTTTTAATAATCTCTGTTGCTTTTTTTATATTCAAATCAGTATAATACTTTGCCATTCCCACGTATTCTGTTGGATCTAATAATTTCTCTAATTGTTCTTGTGTAACATTTGCAGTGATTTCTTTATCTTCTGATAATTTCTTTAAAAATGATTCTGAATCAATGACAGAATTTTGTGCAGCTTCATATACCAAATCATGTGCTCTCTGCCTTCCAATAATTTTCCCTAATTCTAACATGACTAATTCTGACATTATTAATCCTCCTGAGAGATCAAGATTAGCTCTCATTCTTTCAGGAAAAACGCTTAAATCAGCAAACAATGAAATCATCCTTTGTAAGATGTCTCCTGTTAAAATACAAGCATCAGTTAGAGCACTTTTCATCATCATAAAATTTGTTCTATCCGCCTCGTGCTCAGTCTGCATAGCTTCTAAAGCTAGAGGAACTAAAGATCTAACTTGTGCTGCTCCACCAACAATATCTTGTGACAACCTAGGATTTCTCTTCTGAGGCATTGTGCTGCTACCTACTGTTCCCTTTGATACAGCTTCCTCTAATTCGCCAAATTCTTGTTTCATAAGTGTATAAATTTCTCTACCTATTTTTCCACAAGTAGACGACAACATACCCAATATAGTGACATATTCAGCAGAATGATCACCTATTGATCTAGATGGCATACTCATTGACGTCATATCTAATATTTCAGCCATTCTATCTTGTGTATTAATACCTTTTTCACCTAATGAAGCAAGTGTACCTGCCGCTCCTCCTAGCATCACTACAAAAACTCTTTGTTCGCACCCTTTTAATCTTTCAATATGTCTACATATCTCATCAATCCAAACTGATACTTTTAATCCAAAAGTTGTAGGTACTGCATGTTGTCCATGAGTTCTACCTGCCATATAGTAATCTTTTGTAGAATTAGCTAAATTGGATAAATTATCAAGCAACAATGCTAATTGATCAAGAAAAATATTATGGCATTTTTTTAATAATATAGACTGTCCCGTTTGCGTTATATTCTGCGTGGTAGCTCCCCAATGTATAAATCCCCCTGAATCATTTACGCATACTTTATCTAATTCCCAAATTAAGGGGACTAATCTATGAGAAGTTTTAATTAAACCTTCATGAATTGCAGACATATCTAAATTAGATAATTGCGCCTTTTTATTAATTTCCTCTGCAGCTGATTTAGGAATAATACCTAGTTCTGATTGTGCTATAGCCAAAGCTGCTTCTACATCTAACCATGCTTGGTAAGTAGATTCTTCAGAAAATATCTCTCTAATACCTGGATCTTCTAGGCGTAAAGATGTTGGTTCTTGATTTAACATTAATTAACCCCCAAATTTTTAAATATTTATTACATATATATTTTATATACCTATAAAATTTTTGCATATAACAAATGCATAATATAAGTTTACAAGGCAAATTCTAAAAGGTAATATTATATTTATATAACTATAGTCAAAGAATCTTAATTTTACAATTATTTTCTATCTGATTTAATAAAAATATAAAAATCTAAATTAGGAAAAAGAATTGTCCCAAGAAGATAACGAATTAATAAAAAACCGTATAGAAAAATTAAAAAATCTAATATCTATGGATATAGATCCATATCCTAGCAACTACAAACGTACTCATACCAGTAAAGAAGCAATAGATTATTTTGAGAAAAATGAAAGTAAAGATTTAGAGGTTGAAGAAATTTCTATAGCTGGGCGAATAATGTCTATTAGAGATATGGGTAAAGCTATTTTTATAGACTTATTAGATGGAGATGGACGAATTCAAGTACTATGTAGAGCAAATACCTTAGAAGAACAATTTAAAAACATACCTAATTTAGACCTAGGTGACTGGCTTGGTGTTAAAGGAAAATTATTTAGAACTCGCACCGGACAAATAACTGTATTAGCAAATAATTATGATATTTTATGTAAATCAATTAGACCTTTACCTGAAAAATGGCATGGTCTCACAGACATCGAATTACGTTTTCGACAAAGATATTTAGATTTAATCTCAAACGAACAATCCAAAAATACTGCTCTTAATAGAAGTAAAATAATTAAAGCAATTAGAAATTTCATGGATAATAAAGGATTTATTGAAGTTGAAACTCCTGTACTAGTACCAGTAGCTGCAGGTGCATCAGCTCATCCATTTATCACTCACCACAATCAATTAAATCAACAGCTTTATTTAAGAGTTGCCACTGAATTATATTTAAAAAAACTTATAGTAGGTGGTTTAGAAAAAGTTTATGAAATTGGTAGAGTATTTAGAAACGAAGGGGTTGATTTCTATCATAACCCAGAATTCACAATGCTTGAAAGTTATCAAGCTTTTGCTGATTATAATGATATGATGATAATGGTAGAAGAAATGATTTCTTCAGTTGCAGATGAGATTTATGGAACAAAAGTTTTAGAATTTAATGGAACAAAAATAGATTTTACTCCACCTTGGCCAAGACTAGATTTAAGAGAAACTATTAAAGAATATAGCGGGATCGATTATATTGAAAATCTAGATATAGATTCTCTCAGTAAAGAAATGAAAAGATTAGGTATAGACGTAGATAAACAAGTAAGCTGGGGAGGGATGATGGACAAATTGATATCCAGTAAAGTCGAACCAAATCTAATTCAACCATCTTTTCTCGTTGACTATCCAATCAGCATGTCTCCATTAGCAAAAAAGAAAACATCAGACCCTAGAGTAGTTGAAAGATTTGAAGGATTTATTGCAGGAATGGAAATTTGCAACTCATTCACCGAATTAAATGATCCTATAGATCAAAGAGAACGCTTTGAGCAACAAGAAGACTTAAGAGATAAATTTGAGAAAGAAGAGATGGATAGATTAGATGAAGACTTTTTAGTAGCAATTGAACATGGTATGCCTCCAACAGGAGGAATTGGAATTGGCCTTGATAGAATTACTATGCTACTTTGTAATCAAAAAACTATTAGAGAAGTGATTTTATTCCCGCATCTACGAAATTTAAAAACTTCAGAAAATGAGAATTAAACTATGGAGTCTTTCCAGATAAAATCTGTTTTATTTTTTCTGAATCTATATTTCCACCAGATATAATACAAGCTGTTTTACCCTTACCTGCTTTTCCAGCCATTGCTGCTGCAACAGCTGCAGCTGCTGCACCTTCAGCTATAACCCTATTTCTTTCCATGATTATTTTAGAAGCAAAAGCTATTTCTTCTAAGCTAGATACAAATGATCCATCAAGTAATTCTTTAGCTAAATCAAACATTTCATTAAACACCATAGATCCACCAATTCCATCAACAAAGCTAGATGTGTAATTCACAACTTTAGGTTGACCTAATTCTAAAGAAGCTGCAAATGGAGCCCCTGTTTCAACTTCTGCTGCATATATTTTTATACTTGGATTAATTGCCTTAACTGCTGATGCTATTCCACAACTTAATCCACCTCCAGCATAAGATATTATTAAAGATTGTACATCAGGTAAATCTTCCAATATTTCTAAACCAATAGTCCCATTTCCAGCCATAACTGAAGGGTCACTAAAGGGATGGATAAAATGACCATTAACACCTGGATAAGATCTAGTAATAAATGTTTCTTCAAATTTTTCAAAAGGAACTTTAATATATTTAGCACCTAATCTAGTAATATTAGCTGCTTTAGTTTCAGGTATTTGATCTGGGACTATAACAGTACAAGCTATTCCTCGTTCTTTTGCACACCAAGCAAGGCCTTGAGCCATATTACCTGCACTAACTGTCCAAACACCCTTGTGTATATCGCTATCACTTACTAAACTCATAGCATTAGCTGCGCCACGTAATTTAAACGAGCCTACAGGTTGCAAATTTTCTAATTTAATATAAATATCTAAATCTTGATTATCAAAATTAAGCTTTACCAGAGGAGTTCTAACAATTATATCTTTTATACGATCTCTTGCATTTATTATTTCATCTAATGCTATTGGCTTATAAGATAACATGGGAATTGTCCTTAATTATTTAGTTTTACTCCTATTGAAATATTAGAATCATTTAATTTAAAGTTTTCAGAATAAATTTCTTTAGAAATTTCTTCTTCAATTAATTCTAAAGATAACGTCTCTAGGCATATATAATTATCAAACTCATCAATAATTTCGCTCAAACCTTTATCACATTTATATGAAATAGAAATTTTATCTGAAATATTAAATCCAGCATTACGTCGCATATTTTGAATTCTATGGACTAATTCACGAGCGACTCCTTCTTTCAACATTTCAGGAGAAATATTAGTGTTAATAGCAACAATAAAACCGTCATCTGAAGCAATTTCATAACCATCTTTAGGACTAATATCTAATAGTAAATCTTCTGGGTTTAAATTATATTTGCCTATATTAATTTCTTGATTAGCTGAAGCTAAATCATACAAAACCTTAGGGTCATGATTTAATATCTCATTTTTTATATTTTGAATATCAGAACCATATTTAGGCCCAAGAATATTAAGATTAGGCTTAACCTCAAAATTAACTATTGGTTCTATTTCATCTATAACATTTATATTTTTTACATTTAATTCATCTATTATTTGTGAAGTAATTCTATCTATTAAATTGCCATCTACTTTTGTATTTAAACTAACTTGAATACTATCTAATGGCTGTCTGACTTTTATAGAAGCCTTACTTCTAGCAGAACGACCTAAACTCGATATTTTCATAGCTAATGAAGTTGCATTTGATAATTCAGGATCAATTTTAGCTTTATCGCAAATAGGGTAATCTTGTAAATGTACACTACCCTTTCTACTATTATTCTGCGATAAATTAAGATAAATTGATTCTGTAATAAAGGGCATAATTGGAGCTAATAATTTACAAATTGAAATTAATACTTCATAAAGAGTGTAATATGCTGATAACTTATCTGTATCAATTGAATTGTCATTACCACTAAGTAATCCAGATTTCCAAAACCTTCTTCTATTTCTACGTACATACCAATTAGATAGATTATCTACAAATTTCTCAGCTTTTTTTGCCGCTGTATCTGGTTGGAAATTATCAAGGTGGGTTATGAAATCATCTATTAAAATATTAAGTTCAGATATTATCCATCTATCAATTTCAGGTCTGTCTTGAACACTAGGTGCAGAAACTTCAGTATTAAATTTATCTAAATTTGCATATGTGACAAAAAAAGAATAAATATTCCATAAAGGAATAATAAACTGCCTTCTAACTTCGTCTACAGTTCCATACCCAAATGCTAAATTTGCTGAAGGATTTTGTTTCGCATATAACCACCTCATTGCATCCACACCCATTTTATCAGCAGCATCTTCAAACCATATTGCATTACCCTTACTCTTATGCATTTCTTCACCATGTTCATCACGCATAATTGCATAACTAAATATAGCTTTAGTAGGCTCACTCATCTCTAAAACTGTACTCATTGTTAATAAAGAATAAAACCAATTTCGAAATTGCCCAGGGAAACTTTCTGAAATCCAATCAGCAGGGAACCATTTTTTCCAGTATTCTTTATCTTGTGCATATTTTAAAGTTGAAAAAGGTACAATACCTGCATCTAACCAAGGATTGCCTACATCTGTAATTCTAGAAATATGTTGATTACATTTAGAACATTCAATTTGAACATTATCTATCCAAGGTCTATGCGGTGATTTATCTTCAAATTTTTCCCATCCACTTACTGACTTAGATCGAAGTTCATCTTTACTACCAATAACTTCAAAATTTCCACAATCACATTTATATATTGGTAAAGCCAAACCCCAATACCTTTTCTTTGATATCATCCAGTCATCCATGTTTTTCAACCAATCTAATTCTCGTTCTAAACCAAAACTAGGAACCCACTTAACATTTTTTGTGGAATCAGATATCATTTCACGCAATTCATCCATAGATATAAACCATTCATCGACTAAGCGAAATACTAATTCAGTATCACATCTCCAACATACAGGATATCTATGAGGGTACTGTTCAACTCGATAAAAAAAGCCTTTTTCTTTTAAACTATCAAAAATTTTTTCTTTGACGTCGAACACATTCATACCTGTGAAATCATTAAATCCTTCAATGAAATGACCATATTCATCTAACGGAGCAATTACTGGAAAACCATATTCCTTAGATAGCAAGAAGTCATCTTTACCTGCTCCTGGAGCAATATGTACTATTCCTGTCCCTTCATCTTCATTTACTTCTTCCCAGCCAATAACTTTATGAGTAATGCCTTTTTGAACTGGTAATTCGTCAAAAGGCCCTTTATATTCAAGACCTATTAACTCTTCTCCAGGTAAATCAGAAATATGTTCGAATTCTAAATGTAAAGTTTGTTCACGTCCTTTAATTAAATATAAAATACCTTTTTCAGTTCGTACTTTAGAATATTTTTTTTCTGGATGAACAGCAGCTGCTATATTAGAAGTAAGAGTCCAAGGAGTTGTCGTCCAAATTAATAAATACTCTTCATCACGTCCAATAATTGGCAACTTAATAAATAAGCCAGGATGAACAATTTCTTTATATCCTTCGGTTACAATCTCATGTTCTGACAAACCTGTCCCACACCTAGGACACCAAGGCATAACATCAGTACCTTGATATATCCAACCTTTCTCATGACATTTTTTTAGAAAATGCCAAATAGTATAATTATTTTGATCAGACATTGTATGATAAGAATCATCCCAGTCCATCCAATATCCTAAACGTTTAGATTGATCAGTAATTATATTTGCAAATTTTTCAACTCTTGCTTTACATAAATCAACAAATTTATCCACGCCATATTTTTCAATGTCTCTTTTGGAATGGAAGCCTAATTCTTTTTCAACTTCAACTTCTATCCATAAACCTTGACCGTCAAAGCCATTTTGATATCTTTGTTCATATCCTTGCATTGTCTTATAACGTAAGAATAAATCTTTATAAGACCTTCCCCAAGCATGATGTACTCCCATTGGATTATTTGCAGTAATTGGACCATCAATGAACGAATAAGTCTTAGAAGCATTTTTATTGCGAACAAGGTATTGATCTACAATATTATTTTCATCCCACCAAAGTTGAATTTGTTTTTCTAAATCAGGAAAATCTACTTTTGAATCTACAGGTTTAAACAAACAATAAACTCCTCAAAATTTATTAGTAATATATTTTATCAATTTAAAATAATAACTCCCTATTAATATGGGAGTCACAAATAAATCAATAATAATTAAGCTTATACAATTAGATTAGTTGACCCTATTTACGCTGTCAAGGGTAATAGATATATTTAATTATTATCTATTTATCACCTATTAAAGCTCTTCTAGGGTTATCCACAGTAATCTGTTTAAACTGATCCTCAGTCATACCAATATCCAATAATTCATATTTTAGTTTTGTTAATATATGCGCATAACCATTCCCACCATATCCTACATAATCAGACCTTAAACAAACATCTTGAGAAAATAATAAATGGCCAATATGTCCTTTATCAATTATTTGAAAAATGAGCTTAATCCAGGTATCATGCTCAAATTTATTTGTGGTACCTAATCTATCAAATTGAACGTAAGCACCACGTTTTATTATTTCTAAATGATATTCATGATTATTATAAGAATGTGCATGTCCAATAATTACTCTATTTAGATCAACTCCTTCTTGTTCTAATATATCTAATTGATCAATACCTACATTGAGTCCACCTGTGTGCGTTGCAATCGTTAAACCTGTATGTAATTGAGCTCTTGCTACAGCTCTAAAAACTCTTTCTTCAACTGGAGATATCCAAGTAGTATCAGAACCTATCTCTCCCAAAATACCAGCTTTTACATCAGTACCATCTATTCCTATTTTAATATCATTAATTAAATCATCAGCTATTTGATTAGTTGAATTTCTATTTAAATGAGGAGGATAAAAAGGTTCTCTATACCAACCAGCTCCTAGAATTATATTAAGACCTGTTTGCCTGGAAATCTCTCGAATTTCTAAAGCGTGTTTATTAGTACGCAAGTCTCTTAAAGCACCTTCAGCTATACCACCACGTAGTCCACCTGTAGTTTGATCAATTAAACTTATTCCGCCAGCATTCTTATAATACATTAATTCAGTATATGCGAGCTCAAAATCATCTAAAACTCTATTTCTACCTGGACCTTGCCTAGTTAAATCTATAAATATATGTTCATGAGTAATAGTAAAGCCTAATTCTTCAGGCTTAATTGGACCATTAACAGTTATAATTTCAGACATAACTTCTCCTGAATATAATTTTTGTAATTATAAGGTAAATTACAAAAATTATAAACAAAAATATAAGTTTTTAACAATTTATTAGCAAAACAAATGACATTCATGAATTTAATGTGGACAAAAAAAGTATCTCTTAGGTATAATTGTGATCTGCTGTTAATTATAATTACGTCATAATCGTATGAGGATGACTCTGTTAAAATAGTTTATAACTAGCCGAGGTGGTGGAATTGGTAGACACGCAGCGTTGAGGGCGCTGTGGCCGCTTAGGCTGTAGGAGTTCGAGTCTCCTCCTCGGCACCAATTTCTTTAGGCGACGTGGCCAAGTGGTTAAGGCGGAGGTCTGCAAAACCTCTATTCGGCGGTTCGAATCCGCCCGTCGCCTCCAAAAAACATAGCCTAAATNTNAGAAATATCTGTNAGTATNTTCTTTAAAGCNTCANNAATAACCTCAGCTTCACCNTTNTGNANNNCTCCNGGNCCTANAACNATNACATCATCTTTTGCTTCAGTNAAATCAGTTTCCCATTTNTCNGTTGANACCATAATNGGTGGATNATTATTTTCTAACATANCNCTNACATCTTCAGCNTTTAATTTAGAATTTCTAAAATCTATTTCNACNGTAGGNCTTCCNGGAGCGTGAGCACCTCCNGAGTTGTCATGNTATGCAGGAATAGTTTTTGCNACAACTCCTGAATATCCATNAGCACCTGAAACTATTAAATCACACCAAGAAATCCATTCTTTNAAAACTNATTCTTCATCATTANACATNAATTCTTCTACAGCAGTAACTAGNCCAACTATCTCTTCTTTACCAACTTTCATNCTACGNCCNAGAGCAGAATTAGGATTNGAATTTAATNTACANGCATTNATNAAATCTTTTTTACCNAATATCAANCCAGTACATTGAGGNCCTCCNATACCTTTNCCNCCACTATAAACAACNAAATCNNCACCCATNGCNACTAANTCAGTNAAATTAGATTTAGGAGGTATTTGNGCNGCACANTCAACTACTANAGGAATAGANTATTTNTTNNNTANNTCNANAANTTCNGCNANTTCATNTTTTGTNTGTGANCCATAGAAAAATANAATNCCTGCNGTTTTATCACTAATNCCATCNTCNTAATCNTNNNTAGTNACNGATTCATCTGTTCCTACACATANTAATNNNCCNCCACTACCTCTAAAAGCTTGATGTACATANGAATGATCATCAACNGTACTAATAACAAATTCATTTTTACCTGATTTNACTTCTGGTAAATCTTGAATAGCATCAGGGTCTGATCCTGATAAACATGCTAATCCTGAAATAAACAAACCACTAGCAGCTCCAGAAGAAATAAATGCACCTTCTGCTCCAGTTAATTCAGCTAAACGAGCTGTAGCTTTATCAATCAANTCATTCANTANCACACTACTTTTACTNGCTTCTANCATAGNTGCTACAACNGNNTCNCTCATTACTTTACCACCATGNATAGTNATNCAACCNCGNCCNTTAATAATNGGAGTAACTCCTANTTTTTTATANACTGAAATATCTTTATTTATTGTCATAAAATTACTCCTTTATTAATAATNNTTTTAATGCCGTTTAATTTCTACATCTTGAATGTTATAAGTTTTNTTAAGGTAAGACTTTGTATCAAACCCTATAAATCTACTAGGTAAATATCTATCTGAATNTATACTAGTTTCACCNTTTACAACATGCTCTGCAANCAAAAGNCCTGCAACTGGNTTATANGCNAATCCTCCAGAGTGAAAATTCGTACCNAAATANAATCCNGNACAATCAGGTACNGGACCAATNACAGGNGTAGCATCAACNGTTACACTAATTANTCCAACTGTATGATAATCCCAAGAAGCATTATTAATNANTGGAACTCTATTTTTAAATGCATCNNTTANAAANTCNANTGCATGNGGATATGGATCAAGTTGATCTACTGAAAAGCTAGAATCACTCATAACATAATTNTGAGGNTTATGTGCNGAAGTCCCAACTANNAATCTATTATCTTCNGTACCACGTATATAACTTTCTAAAACACGATCATTNATAGCTGGNAAGCTAAGTTNTCTATCAAAAGGTTTAGTAACAAATCTTTCATGAATAAAATTATTCATTGGTATTTTAAAATCTAANGGAGAAAGNANNTGATTAACCCANGCATTNACTGCACANACAACAGANTCTGNNTCAATNATNTTTTCNTTATTNTTTAAANNAGAACGAGNAATTACTCCTTTAANTTTTGACCCATNAAATTTAAANTCTACTACTTNTTGNTTTTCTATAATNTTAACNCCGAANTCAGATATTTTTTTCCTNAACGCAGGNACATATCTGTGAGGTTCACTNTATCCACCTCTAATATCTAANACTCCATATTCATCTGNTTCAGNANANACATCANTNAAACGNGNATTNAGCTCCNNCCCTNTATANGTTTCAAATTTTGCNCCAAGNTNATTTTGNAGNNTNCTTANTTCTTCTCCTNATANATAATCTTCAGNAGAAGANAANCTTAAACAACCNACTTGNTGGAANGTNTATCCATCNAANATATTACTAAAANGTTCAAAAAGNTCTAAGGTTTTAATTCGAGCTCTTATTGCAGTNTCATTCCATTCNAAACAAGTAACNATACCAGCTGCTTGNAGACTNGAACCNCTTCCAATGGTTCCTTTATCAATAATAGTAATATCTCTAATACCCTTTTCATATAAATGAAAAGCTGTACTCATTCCTATTACTCCACCACCAATAATTACTACNGACTTAGGAGAATTATGATTCATAATTAAAATACTCTACTTACAGGTATTCAATCAAAATTTAAAACTTAAGAAATTTCATTTAAAATTTGTTGAGCATGACCTTCAGGTTTAACATTTTTCCAGATTTTCTGGATTATGCCCTGCTCATCGATTAAAAAAGTTGTTCTTTTCATGCCAATTACAGTTTTTCCATATAATTGTTTTTCACCCCAAACATCATATTCTATTGACACAGACTTATCTTCATCCGATAGAAGTTCAAAATTTAAATCAAATTTATCTATAAAACTACCATGAGACTCTGCATTATCTGGACTTATACCATAAACAGAAGCACCATTTGCTTGTATTTTAGTAGAATTATCTCTAAATTCGCATGCTTCAATTGTACATCCTGGAGTATCATCTTTTGGATAGAAATACAGAACNACCTTATTCCCTTTAAGNGAACTTAAACTAACATTTNCTCCACTTGAACTTAAAAGTGAAAANTCTGGAGCTTTATCTCCTACATTTAATTTCATATTACTACCTCAACAANATTAAATTTAATTAGATTTACTTAGGCTACTATACATTCTTTTTCTTTAAATCGTCAATAAATTTTCACNTGATTTAAACAGTAGCTAATTAATAATTATACATATTGCTTGAGNGAGTATAATTCAATTAGAATACATAGTACATATAAAAATTAAAAGAGGTGATAATTAATTGAAAATAACATTAANACAAGCTGAAGAAATTATTAGTAATGCTAAATCAAAAATGAAAGATTTAAATGTNAAAATGAGCATATCTGTNACTGATGACAGGGGTGATTTAATTGCAATGATACGAGCTGATGGAGCTTCATGGAGAACNCCAACTATTTCTAAAGGGAAAGCTGTTGCAGCAGCTTGCTTTGGNCAATCAACTAAAGACNTAGAAGCTCGAGCTAACTCGCCTATTTTTCAAGCATTCACAGTTGCAGAAAATGGCATGTTTATTATGGGTCAGGGAGCATTACCTATTTATTCAAATGGAGAANTAATAGGAGCTTGCGGTGCTAGTGGNGGAACTCCTGAACAAGATGAAATTGTAGTTTCTTTTGGTATNAGTCAATCAGGATTATCTACAAGTACTAATTAGCAATTAATAGAACATATTAGAGTTGGGTAATCCATATGAAGAAAAAATATGTTTATATCTCAATAATAATAATAACTATTATATTGTTAATTTATAATTCAAAAATGATTGAAGAAAATTTCATATACTTTCCTGATAAAGAAGTTNGTATTTATCCTGAGAACTATAATTTAATATATGATGATGTTTATTTCAAAACAGAAGACGATCTNANACTTCACGGATGGTTTATATATGGTAAGAATACAAATAAGACAATTTTATGGTTTCATGGAAACGCTGGTAACATAAGTCACAGAGTTCACAATATTAAAGAAATGCTTAATGTTATCAACGTAAATATATTTATATTCGATTATAGAGGTTATGGTAATAGTGAAGGAAAACCATCAGAAGAAGGCACCTATACTGATTCAAAAGCTGCTTTAAATTATTTACAATCACGCAATGATATAGATCAAAACCAAATAATATATTTTGGTAGATCTTTGGGCTCTGCAATAGCTTCAAGTTTAGCTACAAAATCAAATCCTACATACCTTATTTTAGAATCCCCCATACCTTCAATTCCTTATATGGCTAAACATGCATATCCCTTTTTACCAATAAGTAAATTTTTAAAAACTCAATATAACACTATTGAAAATTTACAAAGTATTACAAAGCCAGTACTAATTATTCATGGAGATAAAGACAATACTGTCCCTCTAGAAGGTGCAATGAAAGTATTTGAGTCTGCAAATGATCCTAAACAGTTATATATAATCCAAGGTGCTGGCCATAACGATACATATTTCATTGGAGGTTACAAATATTTTAAGGTTATAGATGATTTTATCAATTAATTATTTTATATATTTAAACTAATTAATTGTAGAAACATAATCTATATCAGAACTCCAACCTTCACCTAGAGGAATCTCCCAAGGCCATTCAGCAGTAGTATATGATGCAGCGTTCCATTCAGTTGTTGGAGGTCCTGGTTGAAGGACCCAAACCCATCCACTAGATGTAAAAGCAACACTGAATTTATAAATATAACAACCACAATCAAAATTAACCCAAACAGGATTATTATTGGAATCATTACCATCAAAATAATAAGTTCCAGTATAACTAGATACTGTATTATGACTCATGTATAAATTCGGTTGCTCGTAAGTAAAAGAATTAGTAGAATTGCCTTGGTTTCCTGAAGCACTTGAATTAGTTGAAGATACATACCAAGAAACCTTATAAGAATTAATATAATCAGAATAGCTAACAACTCGTATTGTATAATCGCCAGAATTTGGTAATTGAAATTGCCAGTTCAATGGCAAGTCATACCTTAAATCTTGAATATATCTATAATCAATCATACCATCGTCATGTAATTGTATTTCGATTCCCGCATAATAAATATCTGAATATATTGAATTATCTAAATTAAAATCAATTGTTATTGTATCCCCAGCATTCCCATAGATTTCCCAATCATCTTCGTCATAATAATAATCTAAAGAACCATATCCAGTTGTCCCTGCAGCTAAATTACCTCCACCAGTATCTTGTGCTAAACTCCATGAAACTTCATATTCGCCAGTTGCATCTTCAGAATAACTTACTATTCGTATTGTGTAATTACCTGAATATGGTATCTCTGATTGCCAATTCAACGGCAATTCACTATAAATATCTTGTATATAATCGTAATCTATCCAACCACCATTCTGATCTAATAATTGCAATTCTATATATGTGTAAGTAATATTCGAATTTTTTGGAGAAAATATAAAATTAACTGTAACTTTATCTCCAGAATCAGCATAAAATGTCCAGTCATCTATATCATTGTAATAATCTAATGCACCATATCCAACTGTCCCTGCAGCTAAATTACCTCCACCAGTATCTTGTACTAAACTCCATGAAACCTTATATTCAGCACCTATATTATCATCTGAGTAAGTTACTACTCGTATTGTGTAATTACCTGAATATGGTATCTCTGCTTGAAATGACTTCGGTGAATCTTGATATATATCATATATATAAGCTGCATTAATCCAGCCATCATATTCATCTAATAACTGAACTTCTATACTCGTATATTGATTTGTAAAAGTATTCTGAGAAAGACTAAAATCTACTGTAACTCTATCTCCAGAATTAGCATAAAATGTCCAATCATCTTGATCATTGTAATAGTCTAATGCACCATATCCAACTGTTCCTGCAGCTAAATTACCTCCACCAGTATCTTGTGCTAAACTCCATGAAACCTTATATTCACCAGTTGCATCTTCAGAATAACTTACTACTCGTATCTTATAATTACCTGAATCAGGTATTTCAACTTGCCAATTCAACGGCAATTCATAAGTTATATCCTGTATGTATCTTCCTTCAACCCAATTATCATATTCATCTAATAATTGAACTTCCATACTTGCATATGTATTAGCAGTATTTGGACTGAAATCAAAATCTATCGTAACTCTATCTCCAGAATTAGCATAGAATGTCCAGTCGTCTATATCA
>PBKN01000009.1 GCA_002721445.1 Chloroflexota bacterium
CTACTCATGGAAGAGCTATTTGGATACTAGATGATTTATCTCCTTTACACCAAATAGACAAACAAAATATTAATCAAGCAATTACTCTTTTTAAACCCCGTACAACCACTAGATATATATATCATCCATCAATGTTTCAAACACTAGCATATAAAAAGGCACCACTAAATAAAAAAATCTTTGAATTATATGGTTATGCAGGTACTCCAGCTACATATATTCTTAAAAAAGATGACCAATCTAATATAAAACCATATTTCCTCAATTCAGGACATAACCCACCAAACGGAATAATAATTAATTATTATTTACCTAAAGAAATTAATTCAAAAATGTATTTAGAAATAAAAGATAAAAATGATATAACATTCTATAATAGATTCTTGAGTTCGCACAAAGGACTAAATAGGTTTATTTGGGATATGAAATATCCAGAACCTTCAAATTTTTCTAAAATGCCTTCAAGCAAATTCCCAGTAGATATACTCATACCTCCAGGGAAATATAAAGTATTATTAAAATCTAATAACAAGATATATTCTCAAAATTTAGATGTAATAAAAGATATTAGAAATAAAACACCAAATAAATCAATCTACAAACAATTCCAACTAATGATTAAAATAAGAAATTCAATTTCTAAATGTATAGAATCTATAGAGAAAATAGAAAATATAATTATATCTAATAATAAAAAATTTAATACTCACAATAAATATTCAAGTACAGTTGTCAAAGAAATTACTGAAATTGAAAAAATAATACGCTTTGGTATTAATTCTAATGAACCCAGTAGAGGCTATCCATATCCTCAAGGTTTAATATCAAGACTAGCAGCATTAAGTGAAACTGTTGGATTAGGAGATAGATCGCCATCAAAGCAAAGTGAAGAAGTATATAAAAAACTTAATAAAACTACAATTGAATTTTCAAATAAAATAGAAAAACTTTCGAAAGAAACTAAATAGAATATTTCTCTAACAATCTTTTAGCAATGACTAATTTTTGAATTTCATTAGTCCCTTCTCCTATAATCATTAATGGAGCATCTCTATAATACCGCTCAATATCAAAATCTTTCAAATATCCATATCCTCCCAAAACTCTCATCGCTTCTAAAGTTACTTCTCCACAAACTTCAGAGGCAAATAATTTTGCCATACCGGCTTCTAAGTCACTTCTTTCACCTAAATCCATTTTTAAAGCAGCATCATATGTTAATAATTTAGCTGCTTTTATTTTTGTGGCCATATCAGCTAATTTTATTTGAATTGCTTGATGTTTTGATATTTTAACTCCAAAAGATTCTCTTTTTTGAGCATATTTAATTGCAGATTCAAAAGCAGCAGTTGCAACTCCAACAGCTCTAGCAGCTATATTTACTCTACCAGATTCTAAAGCATTTAAAACTTGAGAAAATCCTTTACCTTCAATTCCACCAATCAAGTTCTCAGCAGGAATTTCACAATTTTCAAAAATCAATTCGCATGTATCTACACCACGATAACCAAGTTTATCTAATTTCTGTGCAACTGAAAAACCGGGTGATCCTTTTTCAACAATGATACAACTTATACCTTTATAAGCAGGTTTTATTTTAGTATCAGTTTTTGTAGCAACTACAAAGGCATTTCCATAAAATCCATTTGTAATAAATAATTTAGTTCCATTTAAAATATATTTATCATTTGACTTACTAGCTGTAGTAGAAATATTCTGAACATCGCTACCTGCTCCGGGTTCTGTTAATGCTAAACCTCCTCTTATCTCACCTTCTGCCATTTTGGAAAGAAACCTTTGTTTTTGATTTTCAGTACCATATCTTTCAATTATATTAGCTAAAACATGATGGGTCCCAATTGGCCCAGTAAGACTCATCCATCCTTTACTTAATTCCTCAAAAATAGTAGCAAAAGTAGTATAATCTAATCCCATTCCACCATAAGATTCAGGAATGGTAATACCAAATAAACCCATTTCTTTCATTTTTTCAATTAATTCGTGAGGGTAATTATCTTCATATTCATATTTTCTAGCTACAGGTAAGACATCTTTTTTCACAAAATTTCTAACTAAAGAAATAACTTGATTTCTTATTTCATCAGTTGTATTCAAAGAGACCTCCCGTTTTATAAATTTTATGTCTACCTTATTTTTGCACGAGCACTAATAGGCCAAACTGATTCTAAAATACCCTTTCTAATCCCAAAAAATTCTGTATGTAAATTTACAGTTGTATCATTGTGTCCAGGTATGATCTCGATCTTGTCTCCAACATTTAATTGTTTTGCATCAGAATTTGTAATGTCAAGAGTCAAATGCTCATCAGATATTGATCCAAATTCTATTCCATTAAAATCTTTTATAATAGGTGGCCACTGATCTGAAGAAATAGCTTTCATACCGCTATCCAAAACTATTCTATTAGGATTAGGTTTACTAATTATTGTAGTTAAAATTGTTCCAGAGTTATCAAAATCATCTAAAACTTTACTGTATTGTCCATCCATAAACACATAAGACCCTGGTTGGATTTCAGTTATAAAATCATATTGAGAAGTATATTTATATGTACCAGTACCTCCAGCAGTAACAATATCAAGTTCAATTTGAGCAGACCTTAATTTCTCCACAGCAATTTTAGTTTTCAACATAGATTCTTTATCAAGTTGAAAACGTTTTTCATCATCTGTCTCGCTTTGGATATTTCCAGCATAAGCATGAATGCCCTTAAATTCAAGATTATCTGATGATTGAATAAATTTTGCTAATTCTACAACAAAATCATCCGGCTCTATACCACATCTATTTTGTCCAACATTAACATCTAACAAAATACCCAATTTAACATCATGACTTTTGGCTGCTTTTGACAAATCTTTAACATTATTTTTTGAATCCACAGTAACAATAATATTAGACAGTTTACATAATGCCATTAATCTTTTGATTTTAATATCTCCAATTATTTCATAAGTAATTAATACATCACGAACTCCAGATGAAACCATAACTTCAGCTTCTCCTAATTTCTGGCAACAAATACCAATTGCCCCAGAATCTATTTGTTTATGGGCAATAATTGGAGATTTATGATGCTTTGTATGAGGCCTGAAATTTATACCTAAAGCCTTACAATATTCTGCCATTTTACTGATATTATTATCCATAATATCTAAGTCAATCAAAAATGCAGGTGTATCTATTTTTTCTTTTTCAATTCCAGGTAAATATATTAGATTTTCCATTAGTATTTTCCTTCTAAACTTATAATTAGTTTATATATCTATTAATTATAGTTATATATTAGTATAATTCAAAACAATTAATAAGATAAATATAATGACAAATATTAATATACAAGATTATTACTCTAGTGCAAAATCTATATTACCCAAATCGTTGTGGGATTTTATGGAAGGTGGAGCTAGTGATGAATTAACAATATCCATGAACAAAAATGATTTTAATAAAATACAAATCATCCCTCGCAGAATGGTTAATATTAAACAGCGAGATACATCTACATCAGTCTTAGGGCAAAAGATTCAATTCCCAGTAATTCTAGCTCCTATAGGAGGTCAAAGGCATTTTCATGAAGATGGAGTACTAGGAAGCACAATTGCTGCAGAATCATTAGGTACAATAAATATAATTGCAACAAATAGTGGTTATTCTTTAGAAAAAGTATGTGAGAAATCAAAGAAACCACATTGGTTTCAGATATACCATTACAATAAAAATATAACAAGAGATTTAATATCCCGAGCTGAAAATTCAGGATATAGTGCAATATGTTTAACAGTTGATGGTGTTATTTCTGATAGAAGAGAAAGAGATATAAGAAATAATCTAATATTAGAAGAGTCAAAATGGAATGCAAACCTAATCAATTATCCAAAGCTACTAAAAAATTTATCATTTGAAGTGATTACTTATAAAACTATTGAATGGGTACGTGAAATTACAAATCTACCTCTAGTTATTAAAGGAATTATATCTCCCGAAGATGCAAAAATACTAGAAAAGATTGGTGTAAATGGAATAGTAGTATCAAACCATGGAGGCAGAACTACTGATGCAGTTCAATCTTCGATTTCTGCATTGCCAAATATAAAAAATGCTGTAAGTAAAGAATTAGAATTATACTTAGACTCAGGTATAAGAAGAGGTATGGATGTTATAAAAGCTATAGCTTTAGGAGCTAAAGCAGTATTAATTGGTCGTCCAATTCTCTGGGGACTTTCAACAAGTGGACAAAAAGGTGTTGAAAATATATTAAAAATAATCTATGAAGAATTTGATTTAGCTATGGCTGGTTGTGGAAAAACAAAAATAAATCAAATAGATTCAAAATTAGTTAAATATAACTTTAATTATTAGCTATCTCAAATGCAAATTTCTTAATAGTCTCTTCTATATATATTTTATCTTCAGATGCTATAGAAAAAACTATATGTTCGACCCCAGCTTCTTTATATTTTTTAATATCTTCTTTAATATCTTTTATTTCACCACTAAAATGTAATCTTTCATTATTAGAATCATATTTTTTATCTCCTAAATTTAATGGAAGATGCAAATAAATTGACTTATTATCTGAATTAATGTTGTTTTCTCTACAATATTTATGTATTTGATCTCTACCTTTCTTGACCTCAGTCGGGGAAATGTTAATAGGAAACCATGCATCTCCATATATAACTGACCTTTTAATTGCAGCTTTACTATTACCACCTACTAAAATAGGAGGATGAGGATTTTGTACGGGCTTTGGAAAAAATGTTTGATTTTCAACTTGAAAAAATTCACCTTTATAATTAATAGGGTCTGATAAACACAATATTTTAAATAATTCTAAATGTTCATTAGTAATTCCACCTCTATTTTTAAAGTTAACAAACATGTTTTCAAATTCTTCTGGCATCCAACCAACACCTATTCCAAATAAAACCCTACCTTGAGATAAAACATCCAAGGTTGTAATCATTTTTGCATTTAAAACAGGATGTCTTAGAGGCAATTGTAAAACACTAATCCCTAACTTTAATCTACTCGTAAGGGCTGCGACAAATGACAAACTTGCTATAGGTTCTAAAATTTTTTGAGCATTTACATCCATTTTGCCTTTACCCCACTTCTCTGGATATAAATTTTGAATATCAAATGGGTAGGTTGTCCTATCTGCAAACCAAATAGAATCTAACCCTTCCACATCTACAATATATGTTAATTTTTCTAAATAAGAAGAATAATTCTCTTTACCTGCAAGAGCTAAAGGAAAAGACATTGAAGTTCCAAATTTCATATTAATCTACCCAATAAATTTAATTATTACTTTCAATAATTTCTATAGTTTGATTAACTTCTATTTCTTTTAAATTTTGTTTAACACCACTAGGCCACAAAATAATAATATCATCTATAATTTCAGACTTACCTAAACCAAATTCTAAACCAATACTATCCATAGAAAGATAACTAGACCCTGCCCTAACTTCTTGAACTTGTGTAATTTTTTTATTCATATCATTGGCGTCTTGAGTAATAACATAAACTCTTGCACCTATTCCATCTGCGTTAGTACCTTTACCATTTATTTTCATACCACCAACTAAATTTATATTTATCCAATTATTATTTCCTCCACCATTCATCCATACAAATATTGGCCCTGAAAAATCCTTTGTTGGAGCAGTCCCAATTGAAGAATCATATGGTCCAACAAAAATAGGCCCACTACTATTAGTAGCGACAATATCTAAATAACCATCACCATTTAAGTCACCATGTGCTACACCTTTACCATTTTCATGTTTTGTAACATCAATCCTTTTAATTCTTAATGCCATTTTATCTTTTTTAATTTCACTTTCTGTTACAAAATCAGGATAAGTAACCCTGGAAATATCTAACATTTTTGCTCTTACAGTTATATCTTCAAATTGTCCATCCCCAATATTTCTAAGCATTCTTCCAGCACTTGGGAATACTTGTCCTCCTGGACCTTCACCCCTAAAGGCAGATCCAAGCCAATATAAATCTTGGTCAGTGTCATTATCAAAATCAAAAAAAGTAGTTCCAAAACCAAAATCATAAGCATCTAAACCTTTTGGCATCTCATGGCTCTTATCTAACGAATTTTCAATTAGAGCTTCTGATGGCATCCAAGGACTAGGCAATACTTTAGTCTCTGCTGAAACATTTTTAAATTTGGTTGGTCTTAATTCTACAAATTCACCAAGGCTTTCATCAACATCATTATCCAGAAGAAAATGAAAACAAGTTGCTCCTTCAAATTGTGAGTGGTATTCACATAATGGACTTACTTTTGTTTTATATGGATATCTTAATGGATGAAAACCAACATTAGTTATAAACAAATCTAAATCTGCATCTCCATTATAATCACCAATTGCAAAACCCATCCATGAACCTATCTCATCTATTTCCATCAATTCTTCTACACTAGTAAATTTAATCAGATCATCTTTTGAATCATTTCTATATAAAATTAGTCTGTCTGAATCATTTGCAACCCATAAATCAACATCTCCATCATCATCATAATCATAAAACATTACTGCATGAGTTTGGCCTGTAGGATCTCCAATTCTATTACCAAGCTCGTCTACAAAATTTGGATCATACCCTTCAAAGTATTCTCCAGTAACAGAATCTTGAAATAACACAGGATTACCATCAAAGTCTCTCATTCTAATCTGCTCTCCTCTTACTCCAGCAGATTCAGAAATTTCTCTAAAAGTTAAATCTCCGTTATTTATATATAAACGATTATAATGACCTGGGTGATTTGCAGAATCAAATGTACGGAAATCTTGAGCTGCCAAGTTTCCCACGTAAAAATCAACCCATCCATCTCGATCTACATCAGCGCAAGCAATACCAATTGCAGATCTGATATTTACATCTTCACCAAAAGCTGAATTAGTTATATTTATAAATTGTCCTTTGCCATTATTAAGTAATAAAGCATCTTCATTACCTTGTTCAACTTCTACTGACCTGAAATCTAATTTATCTTTTGGATCCCCCCATGCACCAACATATAAATCTTGATACCCATCATTATTAATGTCACATGCAACAACTCCAGTACTATTCTGATCAATAAGAGATGTTCCATTTTCTAAAGCAATATTTTTAAAAATACCTAATCCATTATTTTCATAGAAAAAGTTAGACTTTCCGGATTCAGATGTAAAATATATATCAAGATCATTATCCCTATCATAATCAAATATTGCTATACCAGGACGATCATTCCATAATTCAAAACCATCAGATAAAATATTTTCTGCTTGGTTAGTAAATGCAGTTACTGGCTCAGAGTTAACAGGGAAATTAATCAATATTTGATTTGAAGAATCAAATATCTTACTATGCAAAACATTATTATAAAAAAGAATACCTGCACCGCCAAGTAATCCAACCATCCAAGTTGAAGCTATAAAAGCAATTACTGCCCTTTTAGGTAAAACTTTATATAAACCCCAAAAAGTAATAGGCCCTCCTGCAGCTGCAACAAATAATAATGTTCCTGCAGGTGCTGGACCCATTCCTAATAATATTAATGCGGCAACTAATGGTATTTCAAACATTAATGGAACATTAATCATTATTCCTAAAGAAGTTGCAACTAATATACCCAATATATTATTACCTAAAAACTTAGAAACAGTATCTGGGCTTAACCATTGAATTGCCAAACCACTTGCAAATCCAGCTAATACCATTACTGGACCTAATCTTATAAAAAATTTAAAACTTGATCGTAACCATATATTACAACCTTCTAAAATAGAATCTTTCCAAGACATATCAAAGTTTTCAGAATTTAATAATAATTCTTTTGATTCATGTGAATGTTCTTCTTCACGAGATTTCCCATAAATAAATCCAACTAACGGGCTTATAATTAAGACTCCTAGTAAACTCAAAACAATACGCGATGAAGATAAAAGTGGTGCGAAAACCATTGTAACCATAATTAAAGCAGGTAAATTCATTGTAGAAGAACCTAAAACTATAGATACTGTTGACTCAACACTAGAACCTTTTTTACTAAAAGCATTAGAAATTGGAACAATACATGCTGAACATAAACTTAAAGGGGAGCCTACAATTAATCCTCTTAAAGTTCCTTTAAAACCTCTAAGCGAGAACCCTTTAGCAGAACTATTTGGAAAAATGAAAGCTTCTGTAAGACCCGCAACTAAAAATGCAAAAGCCATACCAATAGAAACTAAACCAAGATAGGTTATTGAAAATTCCCACCAACGAGATAATAAAGTTGTATCAGCACCAGCTTGTATACAAAAACCTTGAAAACATTCCATAGTTGGAGAACTAACATGACCTAAATCTTCTTCAACAATATCAAATTTTGGAATTCTATTTAATAATAAAAATAAAGTTAACAGAATAGCAAATACTAAAAGACCAAATATACGTTTTTTTTTAATAGAAGTATTAAAAGGTATTAACCAAGATAGCATAGAGAATATTCAAAATTATTAAATTATTAAAAAAACTTTTTAAATAGGATTCATATCGGACCCACAGCACATAGGAGACTTTATTTTCCCACATCCCTTAGGGCATTGAGCAACACCAACTGATGATCCATCGTCTTTTTCTATTAATACATGTTCTAAAGCAACGTTACAAATTCCACACTTTAGATCTGCAACAGCCATTCCGCATTCTGTATCTGAACAAGCGTATTTTGACAAATTATACCTCCCATAGTTAATTTGTAAAGAAAAACTATACGAATTATACTTGTAAATCATCTAATAGTAAATATTGATAGGTATTATTCTTCTAGTAATTAATGATTAATAGTGAAACAAACATAAAACGACTACTTGGATTAATAATATTCATTATTATCCTAACAACCTTTTTTTATTTTAATAGGTTACCTAAATTCGATATAATATCAAATGATTTAAATATAATTAATTCACCAGAGATAGAATGTTTCCAGGGCTTCTGTATAGAAAATGAATTACAGCAATCATTCATAGAAAGATGGTGGAACTCTTCCATAACATATTTTAGGTTAGTTTCAATTGGAATGATTTTTGCTTTCTTAGTTGCAGGATTATCAGAAGCTATGATTGTAAATCAAAAACAAACAATTAAACCTAATCAAAAATCAAAAATAATAAATCTACTAAAAGCATTAGGTATTGGACCAATAATGAACTTATGTTCAGCTTGTATAATGCCAATAGCTGCAGCTTACCAAAGACAAAATAATAATATCTCTAATACGATAACAGTTATTCAAAGTTCTGCAACTTTAAATTTACCAACAATTTTAATGACAATATTTGTTTTTTCACCTTATCTAGGTATTAGTAAACTTTTATTAAGTATTTCAGCTGCAATATTTATTGGACCAATAGTAAGTTTAGTAATAAAAAAAGAAAATAATAATGTTATTGACATACCAGAAATTTCAAGAGATCAAAAAACAGAAAATTTGAGCTTTATAAAAATTATAAAAACCTCATTAACTGACTGGATTAAATATTCTTTTAAATACTGTATTAAATTAGGTCCTCCAATGTTGATTGCTGGTGTAATTGGTTCTCTAGTAATGCAATGGATTACTAGAGATATGATTTCAACATTTCTAGGAAACAATCTATTTGGAATAATTATAGCTGCATCTATAGGATTATTAATAAATATACCACTCATGTTTGAAATACCTTTAGTAGCTTTATTATTAATATTAGGTATGGGTAAAGCTCCAGCAGTAACTCTATTGTTTATAGCTGCTGCAGGCGGACCTATAACATTCTGGTCATTAACAAAAATGATACCAATAAAGGGAGTTGGTATTTTTGCACTTTCAACATGGGTGATTTCTATAATAGGAGGAATTATCACTCTGATATTAATAAATACATCCATAGGTCCAAACATAGGTTTGAAAAATATTCAAAATATTCAATTAACTGATGAAATTACATTTGCTCAAATACAAGGAGAAGGTGTTATATTAATAGCAGAAATAGAAAATCAATATCTTAAACCTAAAGAAAAATTAAATATTAACTTCGGTGTAGAAAACAATTATACAAACAATATTGAAGGAATATTGAAAATATCAGTAACTCTAAATGATAAAACTAAAATTTATACAAATGAATTTCCTAAACAAAATTTCACAATAAAACCTATAACAAAATTTTTACAAAATGAATCTATAGACATACATTCTCTAACAAATACAACAGGGAAAATGATATTGAATTTTGAGTTGTACGAAAATCAAAAAATAATAGCAAAAAAAAATATTGGTTTCCACATTGGAGAAAAACCTAAAGAATTTTTTAATGATATTACAAATAATGCAATGGTTGATTTTAAACACATTCCTCAACCTAATGATGATCATCCATATGGAAATGGCATTGCTATTGCTGATTTTAACAATGATGGATTTGTTGATTTTTATGTTACTAATCATAAAGGTTCTAATTCTTTATATAAAAATAATGGAGATGGAACATTTACTGACGTTGCAAATGAATTAGGTATAGAATTAAAGAATATGACTAGTACAGGTGCAACTTTTTCTGATTATGACAATGATGGAGATAGTGATTTACTTGTACTAAATAATGGAGAAAATGTCCTATTTAATAATATTAATAATGTTAATTTCGTAGATGTAACCAAATCTACGAATATCAAAGGAAACCAAAGAAGTATTTCTGCATCATGGGGAGACTATAATAATGATGGATTTTTAGATATTTATATTACTAATCATATAAAAAATACATTTGATGAAATATTTAATAAAAATATAAATGATGGAAATAATATGGATATTTTGTACAAAAATAATGGAGATGGAACATTTACTGATACTTCTGAGATATTAGATATAAACTATTTAAAAAATTCTACTGGTTTTATAGCAAGTTTTTTTGATTATGATAATGATAATGATTCTGATATATATTTAGTTAATGATATATTCATGAAAGATTTTCAACAAGGAAATATTTTATGGGAAAATAATATAAATAAAAATGGTTCAGATGGTTTTATAAATAAATCTAAAGAATCAAATACCAACTTACAAATATTTGGTATGGGGTTAGATATAGGGGATTACAATAATGACGGATATGAAGATCTATTTATGTCAAATATAGGAAGACCATATCTTTTAAAAAACAATCAAGATAAAACGTTTACAGATATAACAGATATTTCAGGTGCATCATATGCTCATATCAAAGATATAAATACAGTTAGCTGGGGTGTAAATTTCTTCGACTATGATAATGATGGATGGCAAGATATTTATATAGCTAATGGAAATATGTATTATAATTATGACAAACCAACTGAAGATCCATTACATCAAAGGAATATATTATTAAAAAATATAAGAGGTGAAGAATTTGTTGATATGACATTTTCAAGTGGGTTAGGAGATGCAAATAGATCAAGAGCAACTGCAGTTGCTGATTATGATAATGATGGTGACTTAGATCTATATTTAACAAATTTCAATGGAAAAATAAAAATATTTAATAATAATAGCAATAATAATTGGTTAATAGTTAAACCATTAGGAATAAAAAGCAATACTGATGGAGTTGGTGCAAAAATAGAAATCAAATATAATAATGAATATCAAACTAGAACTATCCGTAATGGTTCAAGTGTTAGTTCAAATAGTGAAATAGGAGCATTCTTTGGACTAGGTAATTCTAATTCAATAGATGAATTAACGATAACCTGGCCTAGCAATATTAAACAATCATTTAGAAATATCAATATAAACCAAAAGGTATTAATTGAAGAAACTAAAGAAGAAATAAAATATATTAAACAAAAAACTTTTAATAAATAACAAATTATTTATTCGGTTTATTAAAAGTTAATATTTTCTTTGGATTATCAATCATAATAGTATTAATATCTCTTTCTGACAAACCTAATTTTTTTAAATGAGGTAAAAATTTTTCTAAAATAAAAGAATACCCTGCTCCACCATAAGCTTTTAAATGAGTTTTCCAACATACATCTTGAGCCAATAGAATTTTATCTAAATATCCTTCCTTAATTATTTTTGGAATAGAATTTGCTACTATTGCGTCAGGATTATTACTTGCGATTGAACGTACAACTCCTAAAGTATCAAAAGCTATATATATATCTCTTTCGAAAAAAGACATTAGTGAATCAAAATCTTCTGCTAGATGATTTGAATGCCCTAATACAACTCTATTTAATTCAGTTCCTTCTGAAGAAATTATATCTAAAATTTTATGTTTTTCCTCAATAAGAACAGGAGGATGTAGAGAAATCGCTGCACCAGTAATATTACTAGCAATCGCAGCTGCTTTAGCACTATTAATTTCTTCTGGAAGTAATGGATTCCCATTTAAACCTATCTCTCCAATTATTCCAGATTTAATTCCTGTATCTTTATAACCTACGGATATATCAGAAATTATTTCATTAGTTAAATCCTTAACTGTCCTTTTATTCATATCACTCGGATAAAAAACTTTTTGATACCATCCACAACCTTTAACTATATTTACTTTTAAAATCTCAGAGATTTCTTTTAATGCTACAGGATCTCCTTTAAGACCATTACTAGTTACATCAATAATTGTTTTACCACCAAATTTAGAAAATTCTGATAATTCTTTCAAAGCTAATTTTTTATCATTTAATAAATAATTATCTCTGATTGGGGCCATATCTCTAGCTAAATGCAAATTATCTAAATTTACTGGAGATTCCCAGATTTTAATTTCTGCCACAGTCAGATTGTCTTCATTAGGAGGTAAATGATTTTTTCTTATATCTAAGAATAAATGTTCATGAGCAGAAGTAATTCCAACATCATTAGGGTCAATAGGTCCATTAACAGTAATTATTTTTCCAGAAAAATCTTGCATAAACACCTCTTATCAAACTAATTCATAATTAAATTATTCGTTTGCAAAATATATCATAAAGATTTTCTTCTTACAAAATATTAAGGTATTTTTCTTATTAATTTTTGTGTACTAATTGCAAAAACAGCTATAAATATAGAGATCAATCCTACTACAGTTAAAATGATTTGAACTTCATAAATATCAACTAAATAACCAATAGGAATTATCAATAATGGAGTTAATCCAAAAGTCATCATAAAAATACTCATAATTCTTCCACGATACTTATCATCAGCATTTGTCATAGATAACACTTGTAATAAGGACCAAACACATGAATTACCCAAACCAATTAATATAATAATTAAATATGCAAATACGCTATCTCCTATAATTGATAAAGTAAATACACCTAAGCCTCCAGTTAAAGCAGCAAGCAAAAATACTAAGCCTCTATTACCTTGTTTTAAAAATGCCACAACAAAAGTTCCAAATAAAGAACCTATACCCATCATACTAACAAACAAACCTAATGTTTCAGATTCCTTTTTAAAAACATTTATTACAATTACAGGCAGCAATGTATGAAGTGGACCAGATAATATAAGAAAAGATAAACCAACAATCATTAAATTTCTAATTAATTTAGTATTCCATAAATAAATCAACCCATCTTTAATATCTGAAAATACATGAATTTGTGAACTGGCAATTTTTGGCTGATCAACATTAATCAAAGAAGTAAATATAACTGCAGTAGTTGTTAATATTGAAACAAAAAAATATACACCCTGAGGCCCAATTAATGAATACAGAATACCAGCTATTGCTGGGCCAACTAAAGTAGGAGCAGTCATACCTAAAGACATTAGAGCAACAGCATTAGACAAATATTTCCTGTCTAATGTATATGGTATTAAAGCCTGCCTAGCTGGGCCATTGAATGACCAGAGTATACCTTGTATTAAACCAACCCATAATAGATATTGCCATGGAATTACGCCATTCCCAATAAATAATGTAGCAGCTAAAAATAAAGTCAAAATTGTTGCTAATATCTGAATAATTTGCATTAGCTTTTTTTTGTTAACTTTATCTGCTATTGCTCCTCCAATTAAACTAAAGACTAACATTGGAAGACCGGATGCAGCACTTACAAAACTTAACTTTTTTGCCTCTGAAGTTAAATCATAAACCAGATAACCTTGAGCAATCATTTGCATTTGAAAACTAGTCATCATTAATACCATACCTATCCAAAGATATAAATAATTCCTACTAGACAATGCTACAAAATTCGAAAGCCAAGTATATTTATTCAAAACAATCCCAAAATGCTGAAAGTATATTCATGAATTCTAATTATATATTAATTCATTATTTTTGAAAGTATATTATTCTCTAAAAATTTATTATTTTGATGTTTTAATTCTTATAATATAGATTACACCTATTATTGCTAAACAAAAAATAATCAAATCAAATACCCAATTATATGGAGCCCATATAAGGCTTATGCCAGAAAATATTATTATACTCGAAATAGCTAAATACTTAGCTCTTATAGGCATTGATTTAGTTTCAAAATATGTTCGTATAATATTACCAAAATAGCGATTGTTAACAACATAATTATACATAGTATTAGAAGATCTAAGAAAAAATGAAGCAGATATAATAAGAAATATAGTCCCTGGTAAACCAGGAAGGATATATCCTAATATACCCAATATTAAGAATATAATTCCAAGCACAAAAAATATTAATTTTTTTAATTTTAAAAACATAAAAACAATTTTCTCATAATTTATATTATATATTTATTATAAAATTTTTTTCTCATTCGAAATTGTCACTAACAGAATAGCTCCTATAACAAACATTACAGCCACTATAATAAAAGAAATCGCATAATCTCCAGTTTTATCAACTGATATACCAGATAATATTGGCCCAACAAAAAAAGATATTACAGATCCAAATAGAAGGATTCCAGAAATTTTACCAAAATTTTTCAATCCATACATATCTTGTATTACTAAATGAATTATAGCTCCATAGGCTCCCATAAAAAAACCAAATAAAGGAAATATTATCCACATAAATATATAGTTATCTGTATATATAATAAAAAATATAAACACAACTTGACCTAAAAGACTAACTACCATCATTGTTTTAGAAGTAAAAATTTCAGAAAGATAACCAAAAGATGCTTTTCCAAACATACCAAATGTTGCTAATAAGCTAACTAAAAAAGGCAAATGATTCCTAGGAAGTTCTTTTATTATTAAATAATCAGGTATTTGTGGTATTAAAGCACTATAAGTGAAGTTTCCAAACATGAAAGATAAAGCTAACAAATAAAATGTTTTTGTTTTAAAAAGATCACCTAAATTAAAATTATTGTTTCCAATTTTGTTCAACTTAGATTTATTAATAACATTATTTTCAGACTCAACATAAGGTTCTCTGACAAATAACATTGTAAGAATAATTAAAAATAAAGATATAAAACCTAATTCATAATATGCGATTCTCCATTTATTAGCAGCTAACGCAAAGCCAATCAAGAGAGGTATTGAAAGACCTCCAAAATTATTCCCCATAGTTACTAGCCCCATAACTCTTCCTCTTACTCTTGGATACCACATTCCAACTAACCTTCCAGCTGGCAAGCCAGTTGATCCAGGTAATGCGTAATATTGTAAAAAGCTTAATAAATACCAATGCCAAATTTCAGTTATATATGGACGAAGTAAAAATGATATACTCATAGATGCAAGAGCTATAATCATTAATTTGCGTGCTCCATATTTATCCATAAAGCTACCAAGAAAAGGAGAAAATATAGTACCAGCTGCAGCAAATGACAATGCAAAACTAATCTCAGTAGTACTCCAAGCAAACTCATTTTGAAGAGGCTTAATGAACATTCCGAAAGCATAACCAGGGCCAATAGATAAAGCAGAAGATAAAAATACTACAACCATCACAATTGGTCCATAAATATTGATTTTTTTAGTATTAAAATTAAACATCTGTATATACTAGCACAGTATAAGAATGTATTATTAATATTAAATATAAATAATTTAATAGTATAAAAAACATTAAAATTAAGGATATTGTTATGGGACCGACAGATAATATAAATTATATTGAAATACCAGACGATGCTGTAATAATCAAGCAATCTATTTGGTCTTGGTTATTAATGTCTGTTCCATGGATATTATTTTTTCTAATCTCGCTAATAGTTGATTTTTTAACCTTTGGAATTTTACCTATAATATTAGCTGCTGCTATGATAGTACCTAGATATATATCATCAAATAAAACATCTTATATATTAGTAGACAACTATATTATAGTAGATCAGGGTGCTGGAAGAAGAATAGATATCCCAATAAGTGATATAGATTTTGTTACTTTAAAATATGGAATGTTTGGAAGAACATTAGGCTATGCAACTTTTCTTTTAAACTTAAAAGTATCTACTCAACAAGATATTGTAGATGAAATCAATTCTATCCTACCAATCCAATATGTTCCTCAAACTAAATTTAAAGATCTAGAGTTACATATTACTAAATTTTCAAAGAACTCTCCTTATATATTTAACCAAGCTGAAAGTAAGAAAACTAATAAAATTATTGATAGTAATAGTAATATTATAGAAGATGATATCCAAGAAGATAATTAATATGCCTAAAGTAAATATAATCCCAATAATACTAAAACCTGAACATAGGACTAAAGCAATTAATGAATTAATCGCTCATGCTAAAAAAACTAAATCTACAGAACCTGGTTGTTTACGTTTTGATATTATACAAGACTCATCAGATTTAAATAGAATATGGTTATATGAAGTTTATAAAGATGAAAAAGCAGTATTAAAACACAATAACACAGAATACATGGAACAACGTAATAATTCTGATATTTGGAATTGGAGAGAAACTACAAATAATAAACCTTGCAAAGGTTATAATATATGGCCTAGTGATGAAGATTACTAATCATTAAAGAGGATTCATATGAACGACATTCAAGAAACAGCTATATTAGCTGCAGGTTGTTTTTGGTGTATAGAACCAATATTTCAACAAATAAATGGAGTTGATAAAGTAATATCTGGTTACACAGGTGGAGATATTAAAGATCCATCGTATGAATTAGTGTGTTCAGGTACTAGTGGGCACACTGAAGCTATCAAAATATGGTTTGATAAAAACCAAGTAACTTACGAACAACTTTTACTTTTGTTTTTCTCTATACATGATCCAACTACTCTAAATAGACAAGGACCTGATATTGGAACTCAATATAGATCAGGAATATTTTATAACTCCAATGAACAAAAATTAGAAGCAACAAATATGATAAATATATTAACTGAAAATAATATATGGAACAGTCCAATAGTAACTGAAATAACAGAATATAAAAATTTTTATCAAGCTGAAGAATATCATCAAAATTTTTATATTAAAAATCCTGAATCTCAATATTGTAAATTAATGATAGAACCAAAAATTACAAAGATTAAACAAAAATTCCCTCAATTACTTAAAATCTTATAATTATATAGGAAGATTGAAATGATTATAGGTATTCCTAAAGAATCAAAAAATAATGAAAATAGAGTATCACTTACTCCTGACAAAGTTGAAATATTAACGAAGAATAATCATAAAGTATTAATTCAACAAAATGCTGGAATAAATTCTGGATTTACTGATAAGGAATACACTGATGCAGGTGCATCTATATCAACTACTGCTGAAAAGGTTTTTCTTAAATCGAACTTGATTGTTAAAGTAAAAGAACCTCAAATTGATGAATATAAATATCTTAATAAAAATACAATTATTTTTTGTTATTTACATTTAGCTTCAAATCTAGAATTAACAACTCAATTAATTTCAAAAAATGTCACATCAATTGCATATGAAACCATTTCAAACCCTAATGGAAAATTAAATTTACTGTATCCAATGAGTGAAATCGCAGGCAAAATGGCTGCTCATAATGCAGCCCAATTGTTAACTAACAAATATGGTGGACCTGGTAAATTATTAGGTGGAGTTATTGGCACACTTAAAGCTAAAGTACTTATTATAGGTTGTGGAACTGTAGGAACAAATGCTGCATTATTAGCAAATAATATGGGTGCAGATGTAACTGTAAGTGATATAAATTTAAATGCTTTAAATAAAATACAAGAACTATCAAATGGTCAAATAAAAACTATTTATTCTTCACCAGCAAATATAAAGGAAGTTATTATTTCATCTGATGTCGTTATTGGAGCTGTACTAATACCAGGCTACAAAGCACCAAAAGTAATAACACTAGATATGATTAAAAAAATGAAAAAAAACAGTGTAATAATTGACGTTGCAATTGACCAAGGTGGATGTGTTGAAGAAATTAAACCAACAACTCACGAAAATCCTACTTATTTATCTAATGGAATAATACATTATGCAGTAACAAATATTCCTGGCATAGTAGGAAATACAGCAAGTATATCACTATCAAATAATACTTTCCCATATGTACGAGATATTGCTGATTTAGGTTTAAAAAAATTATTAAGAAATAAAAGTTTCATTAACAGTAACGGTGTTAACACACATGATGGTTTTATTACGAATAAAGAAGTAGCTTTAAGCTTAAATAAAAAATATACACCTATTAATTATGTATTAGAAAATAATTTTTAATTTAAGCTTCATTAATTCTTAATTAACTTAATTACCATATACCCAAACAGTGCTGAAAAAATAGATGCAATAAAAATTGCAATTTTAGATGTAGCTATAAATGTTTGCGAATCGAAGGCAAGTCCATTAACAAATATTGACATTGTAAAGCCTACACCTCCTAAAAAGCCCACACCTAATATATGGGTCCATTTAAGATCGCTTGGTATACTTGCTATCCCAATTTTACATGCAAAAAAACTGAATAAAAATATACCAATAGGTTTTCCTACAAATAACCCTAAAATAATCCCAATTGCTAATGAATTATTAAAAATATTATTAATGCTAGAATCTATTATTACTCCAGAATTTGAAATTGCAAATAATGGTAATACGACAAAAGTAACAAAATGATGCAAGTTGTTTTCCATGCGCTGTAACGGTGATTCAACTTTTTTAGTATATTTAACTAATTCTTCTAATGTAGAACTTTGTTTTTCAGTAGTCAAACCAAGATCTCCTCTGGATTGATGAAAATTATTTTCATTTTTAAAATTTTTTAACAATTCAGTACCTTTGTCAAAAAATTGTTTTGGGTTGATTTTCACTTTAAGAGGAATAACCATAGCTAATGTAATACCAGCTATAGTTGCATGTATACCAGATTTCAAGAAAAATACCCACATTAAACAACCAACAATTGTATATATTAAAGGATTTCTTAATCCTAAATAATTAGCAATAATTACACCTGAAACTAATAAAAATGAAATAAATAAATTAGTTAACATTAAGTCATTGGAATAAAAAATTGCTATTATAAGTACTGCGCCTATATCATCAGCTATAGCTAATGCAGTAAGAAAAATTTTCAAACTTATCGGAACTCTTTTACCAAGTAGGGATAAAACCCCCAAAGCAAAAGCAATATCTGTCGCAACAGGAATTCCCCAACCAACAAAAGTATCAGAATTTAAATTTAAAGAAATAAAAATCCCTGCAGGTACAATCATTCCTCCTGCAGCAGCCATTACTGGAAAGGCGGCTTTTTTAATGCTCGACAACTCACCTAAAACAACAGATCTTTTAATTTCTAAACCTACAAGGAAAAAAAATATTGCCATTAATGCATCATTTATCCAAAAATGGAAAGTATCGCTAATAGAATAATTTCCAATACCAATAGTGAGTTTTGTGTGCCAAAAGTCATCATAAGAATCATAACTAATAAAATTCGCCCATAAAATTGCTATTAATGCAGATAAAAATAAAATTATCCCGCCAGCAGCTTTTTCAGAAGCAAATCTTTGAAATGGATTAACAATTCTGTCTATAGGGGTAGGTTCATTTTTTAAAAAATGTTTAGTTGATTCAAAAATTTGCATTACATTTAATTTCTAAATAAATTTACTTATTCATCATATATATTATTTAAAATACTTAAAGTTTCTCTTTTATCACAATCTAAATTTGGAGGTGCTTTTTCAACTTTAAAACTATTTAAAATTTTATTAATTTTATTTAAATTAATCTCATTACCTTCTTCACTACTAAGACTCCCTGTAAACATAAATGGTAAAGATCCACACCAACCATTTTCTGAAGGATTAATTAAAATATACAATATTTGTAACAATGGAACTTCGGTATGATAAATTTCAATTCTATATCCATAAGTTCCATCTTCGAATTTAACTTCATTTTGTATAATATTTTGGTTAGCACTAGATTCAGATTCAAAAAGATATTCTCTTAATTTTTCAACTTCCTTATTTGCATATTCATTTACATCAATTAATTGAGGTTTATCTTCATATAATTCAGTAAATTCTAAAGTTACAAAAATATTATCCCCTGATGCTTCATCAATTGCAAATAAGACAGGAGCAATACTACTTTCCATACTTAATGAATCTTTAAAAACTTCAAAGAGCTGAGCCATTGATGTAACTACTTTCCATGTATCAGGAAAATTAAGAGAAAAACTATTACTTTCATCTGTATAATTAATAAGTGTTAAATCTTCTTCAATGTCTAAGCGATCTAAATTATTATTAACTATTTCATCTGAAATATCATTATCTAAATCTTTAGATTTTGAATCTATTTCTTTAGAATCACAGGAGATAGAAAAAATAGTAACAATTAAAAATACTAAAATACTTAATTTAAATTTCATATATTAATTATAGCATTATGAAAACTTGATATATATATTAATTGTTAAATTTATTTATACATAACACTATGTAGTATAATAATTTTTATACTATGAAAAAAATACTAAACATAAAAACCACTTATATACTTATATTAAGTATTTTATCTATTTTAATTATTATAAATTGCGATATAAATTCTTCTGAAACTCTTGAAGAGCGTGCAAATAAATTAGCTGAATTCGACTCAGAAGGTAAATGGAGTAAATCATATGACTTTTATTCGCCTGAATTCAAAAATATATGTAACAGAAACGCTTTCTCTTTAATCATGGGTGAAACTGTATTATTTATGGAAGGTGAATTCTTATTCAACTGGAAATCGATTAGCTTTAGAGTTACTGATATTCAAAGTAATAAGAATGAAGGTTATGTTACTCAGGAAATGTTGTTAAATGGAGAACCTTTTGGTAATTTAGGTGCACAAAAAATTAAATGGATATACAAAGATAACAATTGGTGGTTAGTACCTCAAAAGGAATTAACCACCGATTGTTCAATGAGATAAATTGTAAGTAATCATAGATTTGGCTGAGGTGTAAACCTAAGGTAAGGCCTCACTTCAGTATATCCTTTAGGGTATTTAACAGGTATATCTTCTACAGCTACCGTAGGAGGGATAACGCAATCTTCTCCACTCTTCCAATCTACAGGAGTTGAAACTTGAAAACTACTAGTCAATTGCAAAGAATCTAATACTCTTAAAACTTCAGTAAAATTCCTACCAGTTGATGGAGGGTATGTAAAACTAAGTTTAATTTTTTTATCTGGACCAATAACAAACAAAGTTCTAACGGTAGTTTTATTATCAGCATTGGGATGAATCATATCATATAATTTAGCAATTTCACCTTCAGGGTCAGCTATCAAAGGGAAACCTAAATTAGTTTTCTGTGTATCATTTATATCATCAATCCATTTTTTATGTGAATCAATAGGATCAACACTAACTGCAATAATTTTCGTGTTTCTATTAGTAAATTCATGCTCTATAGAAGCAACACGTCCAAGTTCAGTAGTACAAACAGGAGTAAAATCTGCAGGATGCGACATTAAAACAGCCCAACCATCTCCAATCCATTCATGAAAATTTATAGATCCATTTGTTGTATTTACTTGAAAATCAGGTGCCTCGTCGCCAAGTCGTAAAGACATAATAACCTCTCTTAATATTATTAAATAAATTTAGTAAATAAAAATATTTATAACTACAGATGAAATAGGTCGTCTTTATATCTTGTTTTCATTAATTATTAAACCTCTATGAAATATTTTATTCAACATCACTTTTCTTTGTCAATTCAACATCGCTTTTCTTTTTCAATATTGAAATAACTAGCCAAATAAAATAAATAGCTATCAAAACACTAAAATAAACGGAAAATAAAACACTCATAATGTATATTTGTTTATCTTTAATAAATGTATCTTGATTAAGTAGATAATTTGAGAAATATAAACTTATTATCCATCCAATAAATGCAATTACTGCTAATCGTATTCGTGGTTTTCTCATAATAATCCTCTATTGTATATATTATAAATTAGTATATAAAATTTTTTAATACTTAGTATAATATAACCAAATTTTTATTAATAAAGGAAATCAAATTAATCCTCAATTTGCAACTAAATCACAATTATTTAAATTATTTGAATCAATTAGTAATAATTGTATTAAATCTTTATATATTTCACCAAAAGATTTAGAAACTAAAAACGATGTGATTTCTAATTTATCTGAAAAACAAATTAATTTTATAAATAAAATCGCCTATTCTGAAACAGGTTTATCTGTTTTTGAAACTACAGATAAGACATATACCATAATACCCCCATTTCCTATTTTGAATTCATCTTTTAACAATCATGATAAATTTAAAATTTTAAAAGATACATTAAACCAAAAATATATTATTGGAGTTGTTTTATTAAGACTCGGTAGGTATGCAATATGTATATTAAAAGGCGAAGAACTATTACATACTAAAACTAAAGACAGATATGTGAAAAACAGACACAAAGCTGGAGGTTCGTCACAAAGAAGATTTGAAAGAAGCAGAGAAAGATTAATTAGAGAATTATATGATAAAACATGTGAAATAACTAAGGATATTTTTGAACCTTATGAAAATAAAATTGATTACTTATTATTTGGTGGAGAAAAACATACAATAAATGGTCTACATAAAAGGTGCACTTATATAGAAAAATTTAAAAAACAAACTTTAAAGAGATTATTGTCAATTCAACATGAACCTAACCAAAAAACTTTAGAAAATATTCATAAAGAGGTATGGAAAAGTAAATTATATGAAATTTCTAATATATAAATTAATCTACTGAAGTTTTTTCCATTTTACTTGTAGGGAATATTGCAATAACTCTTGCATTAGTATTTGAATTATTAATTAAAGCATGCCTAATACCCTTAGGAGCTAAAACAGTTTCACCTTCAGATACTTTTATCACTTCATCTCCTAAAATCGCATCTAATTCACCTTCGATTACAACCATAGCTTCCTCAGTTTTATGAATATGAGTTTCTACAGAACCTCCAGGTGGAAGAGATAAGTCACCTACCCATAATGATTCACTTCCTTTTTGATAATCTAATATAGTCCATCTAACACCACCACCTAATAATTCAAATTTTTGTGCGTCTTTTTTATTTAATATTGGCATTTAAACCTCACAATCTTAAGTAAATATACAAACTGAGCAAAATATATAATGATAAATATTGTTAATTTAAGTATAATCTTTTTACTAATTGCATTAAAGGAGTATTTATGGGATTGTCTGAAGCAGTTGAATCTGTCTTAATAAAAAACTATTCAAATTTTTCTGGTAGAGCAAGAAGGTCAGAATATTGGTATTGGATATTATTTTCAATGATAGTTGGACTTATATTATCATTTGCACCTATATTTATTGGACCAATTGGAAGCATAATACAAGCTATATGGGCGTTAGGCACAATAATTCCAGGTATAGCAATAGGAGTACGCAGACTACATGATATAGACAAATCTGGTTGGTGGCTGTTTTTATCCCTTGCAATTATTATAGGTTGGATAATATTACTAATTTGGTCTATAAAAGAAGGTACTGATGGTTCAAATAACTATGGAGACGATCCAAAAAAATAGTTTGCTTATTTTATGGATCAGAGCAATCTCTAGTATATCCACAGCTTTGGCAAATTAATTTACATTTAATGTTTATTACTTTTCCAGAGCAAATCTCGCAAATGTAAATATTTGAATTATAATTGATATTATTCATTGGTTTACTTAATTAATAAATAATGTTTTATTCTTTGTAGCAAAAATATACCCAAAAAAGAAACCACAAAAAGCATCGAAAAAGTCAGTTTCCAAAAATCTTCACTTATATCTAAAATAAATCCAAAAACTATAGGACCTAACATACCAAATAAATATCCTATAAATGCTTGCATAGCCATTGCAGAACCTAATTTTTTACCGCTAAATTCTGTAATCATAGTAGAATATATTGCAGAATCAGATGATAAGAAAAAGTAATACAAAATAGCAAATAATATTATAAATGTAATATCAAAATTTGCAATCCATCCAACAATTAGTGAACATATTCCACTACAGAGGAAAAGAATCGAAGAAGTATTTAACCTGCCAAATCTATCTGATATATAACCTCCAAATACTGGCCCCAGCATACTAAACCCTAATCCAATTCCAGCAATATTAGATGATATTACTACTGCATTATCAGTACTATACATTCTTGATACAAATATTGAAGTCAAAAAAACTATGAACCATGTTTTTACTGAATAAAGTTCAAAAGTATGAAATGAATAAGTTAAAATAACATTTCTTAATTTTGAAATTTTTAAAACATTAAAATCTAATAATGCATTATTAGATGAAGATGTATCATTATTAATTTTTATATTTGAAAGTAATATAAATGCTATTGGTAAACCTGTCGCTGATATAATTGAAACAATTAAATAAGCATTTCTCCATTCAAAATAGTTGAGTAAATTTCCAATTAAAAATATTGAAACGCTCATCGAAGCATAATTAGCTGATACAAATAGCCCAATTGCTGTTCCTCTAATATTTTCTTCGAATTGATCGGAGATAATTCTTATTCCAATCATATATATGCCAAGTAACCCAGCACCAGAAAAAAGGAAAATCATCCATGCTAAAATTAAATTAGTAGCAAAAAGAGCAAATACTAAATGAGAAAAAACAAACAAAGTACAAGATAGTAAAAATACTTTCCTAGTATCAAATTTATCAGCAAAGGGTAATATGATTAAAGAAGAAAAAGCATAACCTATTAAGTATGCTGAATATATAGAACCAGATTGAAAATTATTTATCCCCCATTCTTTTTTTATTAAAGGTAAAATAGGCACATAACTAGATAAAGGTGCTAAAATAATAATTTCAAATATAGAAAAAGCTATTAACCATTTAATTAGTTTTGTAGGTACATTCTTAAATTTAAATATAAACATAAATAAGTTTTTTAAAATTAATTTTATATAAACTATTTCATTTTACTTTAAAATTCAAAATCAATATGGCAAATATCCACCAGAAAGGTTTAAATATGTTAAAAAGAATTATAAATAATAGTTTCATTATAATTATCTTACTAACCATAATGTCTTGTTCTATAAATGAATCATCCACAACTACATCAGAATCTAAAAACTCTCAAAATCAAGATAAAACTATTGAACCTCTAAATACAAAAAATATTGAAAATTCAAATAATATAATCAGTTCAAATAAAACTGGTATATGGGTCCATGGTGAATCTACTATTAATGTTGACCCAGATATACTTAAGTTAAACATAGGAATAGAAACTGAAGATAAAACTACACAAATTGCATTAAATAAATCATCTATATATATGGACAAAATTATCCAATATTTCAAATCAATAAATATAGATGATAATGATATTCAAACCACTAATTTTAGTATTTATCCAATTTACGAATATCCTGAAATAATAACTCCTGGCAAAAACACAAGAACACAAACTCTTGTAGGTTACAGAGTAAACAATTCAATATCAGTAAAAATTCGTAATATAGAGTCAACAGGAACTGTTATAGATGAAGTAACAAACGTAGGTGAAAATTCAATTAGAATAAATAACATCTCATTTGACAGAGAAAATACCGATGAATTTATAAATGAACTCCGTAAACAAGCAGTTGAAAATGCGAGTTTTAAAGCAAAACAATATGCATCATTTGCACAAGTAGAGTTAGGAAAATTAGTATTTTTATCTGAACCATCAATATCTACCACTATTTCTAATACTGAGATGTATGGAATGAGATCAATGGCTTCTCCTTCTTTAATGTCTACACCAATAAAAGAAGGAGAATTAGAATTTAACTTAACAATAGAAGCTGGATATCAAATTATAGATTAATATTAGACTCTAGCCTTAATATTTGATAATTGTTCGTGAGCTTTTACTAATGCTTGAGTACCTTCATCACCTAAACCTTGAGATATTAAACCTACAAAAAACTGATTCACCAATGATGTGCCTGGAACAGAAACACCCATTTCTTGAGCTGCTTCAATTACTAGTCTCAAATCTTTTTGTTGCAATTTAACCATAAATCCGGGTTCAAAATCTCCTTGAATTAATTTTGGACCTAAAGTATTTAATTGCCAAGATGCAGCTGCTCCACCACCTACAGCAGCTATAGTCTTTTCTAAATCAGCACCAGATTTAGAAGCAAAAACTAATGCTTCAGCTACTGCATTCATTGTACCTGCTACTAAAATTTGATTTACTAATTTAGTAGTCTGACCCATACCAGAAGGGCCAGTATGCACAATGTTTTTACCCATACCTTCAAATAGAGAAATTGATTTATCAAAAGCTTTTTTATCCCCACCAACCATAATTGATAAGGTACCTTCAACTGCACCCCAAGAACCACCGCTTACTGGTGCATCTAGTAAAAAGGACTTTTTCTTTTCTAATTTTGAATTAATATCTCGAGTAACATTTGGCGATATAGTGCTCATATCAATTACAATACTATCATTCTGAATACCTTGATATACTCCATCTTGACCTAATATTACTTCTTCTACGTCAGGAGAATCAGTAAGCATAGTAATAATATACTTGGAATTATTTGCAACTTCTGAAGGAGTATTTGCAACTATTGCGCCTAGTTGTTTTAATGAAGCAGTTTTTGATTTTGTTCGATTATATACAATTAAATCAAAACCTGCTTTTATAAGGTTTTTAGCCATTGGTTCTCCCATAATGCCTAAACCAATAAACCCAATTTTTTCATTTTTTATATTCATTTATTTTCTTTCCTTAATTTAAATTTATTTTTATATAACATGTTAAAACATCTCAATTATAATAATTAATACCACAGAACACCAGTAAAATTAGTATCTAAAACTATATCCATCCCTAATGCACAACCGAGCAAAATACTTAAGAAACCTGCTATAAAAATAATTGAATTACCTAATTTTTCAGATTTATATGAAAATGCAAATGGTAATGCCAATACCAAAGTCATTAATGCCATTGAAACCATTGTTCCTATTGAAAAACAAAGTAAAAATATTACACCAGTAAAAAATGAATCAGATGTAGGTAATATAGCTAGTAATACAGCTGCACTACCCGCTAAACCATGTACTAAACCTATTAAATAAGATTTAAAACGAAAAAAAGGAATCAGTTCAGGAAGAAATCCGTGTTTAGTTTCTTCATGTGGGTTAACTTCAGATTTAATTTCCTCGCTTGTATGACTATGTGATCCATGCATATGCTTGTGAGCTTCATCATCATGTTCATGTGAATGAATATGAAATTCTCCTTTATATATTTTCCAAAAGACTTGCAATCCCAATAAAATCAGCATAATAGCTACACCAAATTCAAAATATGTTGCAACAGATTCGTACAAATCCATTGCTGCCTGTTTTAAAAAAAGTATAATTAAGCCTAGTATTATTAATGGAGTAGAGTGACCTAGGCCCCAAGACAAGCCAACCCATAGACCTTTAAAAACACTTTTATAATCTCTTGCTAAAGTTGAAACTGCTACAACATGGTCTCCATCAGTAGAATGTTTTAAACCAATTATCAACCCAATGCTAATTGCCGAAATAATGCCTGAAAAACGAATTAATTCATGTTCCAATTTGTTAACTCTTTCATGATGATTTTATTAAAAAATTAAGTATAAATTTATTATACATTAGGAAATATAAGAAATAAAAGTTAGTATATTAGGCACGTATAGGTTTTCCACAATTTGATGAATAATCGATGTTTTCATTTTCGATAACAAAAATTCCATTTACAATCAAATGTACTATTCCTTCAGAAATCGCACTAGGATTTGAATATGTAGATTTATTAATTATACTATCAGGATTAAATACTACTAAATCAGCATCAGCCCCTAATTTAATACGGCCTTTATTTTTCATATTTGGAACTAAGTTTTCTAATCTTTTAGCAGGCATAAAACTCATTTTTCTAATTGCATCAATTAAAGTAATTAATTTTCTCTCTCGAACATATTTACCTAGAATCATAGAATAAGACCCCGTAGTCCTAGGATGACCTTTACCTTTTTTGATATATCCATCAGTAGCAATCATAGTTATATCACTTTTAACAGCTATATCAACAACATCATTTGACATAGAATGTAATATAACCATGCCTCCTTTTGATCTATATTTATCAAATGAAATTTTATTTAATCTTTCGCCAGTTTCTGGCCATTCTAAATCTTTGTAATCCATACCAGTTTTTTCCTGCCAACCTTCATCAAATAAAGGAGCTTCAATTCCAGTCATTCCGGCAGCATAAGGATAGCATTCTGTAGTAATGTCTAAACCTTTACTAGAAGCATCTTTAATCATTGATAACAATTTAGGGACCATTACATTGCCACTACTATTAATATGCACTAAATGTAATGATGCGCCAGTAATACTAGAAGCGGCAATTAATTCTGAAAGCCCTTGAATTGCATCGTTCCCAGGTGAAGCTCCCCACCCTCTCATATGTACATGGCAAACTGCATTGTATAAAGCAGCTATACGAAAAACTTCAATTATTTCCCACCAAGAAGCACCTGGAGTGTAAGCAATTCCTAAACCAACGCATACTGCTCCTTCTTTTAATCCTTTTGATATCATAGATTTTATGTTAATAATTTCTTCACTAGATGCTTCTTTATGAGCACCATCTCCTACTGGAAGTCTTACTATATCACCTTTAAATTTTTCCTCTTTTAGACTTATACAAGCTGCATCTTTCATAACCATCATTCTTATAGGGATATGCCCAATACTAACTCCATAATTAATTGGAGACATATCTTCTCTTGCTTTATACCAATTAACTACATCATCAGTTCCAAGTTCCAATTCTAATGCAGAAGTAACTCCGTCAGATGCTTGTAAAAAATAATTTTCTCTATCTTGACCATGTGAATGTAAATCAATAAAACCTGGAGATATGACTAAGCCTGAAATATTTAATTCTTTATCTCCTTTTATAGAATCTTTACCTAAATATTTAATTACTCCATTATCTATTCCCAAATTCCCTATAAAATCCGTCCCACTTTCGGGGTCTATTATGCGCCCATTTAATAAAACAATTTGATATCTTTGAAGCATTTTCAAAACTCCTTCAAATATAATATTTAAAAATTATTAGATTTAAATTAAAATTTAATATTATGTATTATTAAACATTTTAGAAGAAAAATATATGCCAAATATAAATATTCATAAAATAAAAGCTTTAACGTTCGATATTTTTGGAACTGTTACTGACTGGAGAACTTCTATTTATTTAGAAGGATTAAATCTATCGAAACATATAAATATCCCAAATATTAACTGGTTAGATTTTGCTGATTCATGGAGAAGTCAATACACGCCATATATGAATAAAGTAAGATTAGGTGAATTACCTTGGACAACTGTAGATGACTTACATAAAATGATATTGGAAAAATTATTAAATAATTATGAAATAAATAATTTAAATGAAGAAGAAAAAGACAATTTCAATAAATCCTGGCACAGACTAAAATTATGGCCTGATGTTATAGATGGATTAAACAGAATCAAGTCAAAATTTAAAATTGCTACATTATCTAATGGAAATATTGATTTACTAACAAACTTGTCAGAAAATGCCGGAATTAAATGGGACTATATTTTATCAGCTGAAAATTCTAAACATTATAAACCTGATCCAGAAATATATCTTAAAGCTTTGGATATATTGTCTCTAAAGCCTGAAAATGTCATGATGATTGCTGCTCATGCATTTGACTTACGGGCAGCAAAAGATGTAGGTATGCAAACTGCATACGTATTAAGAAATCTCGAATTTGGAGAAAATATAAAAATAGAAGAAATAAATAATAGTGAATTCGACATAATTGCTAATGACTTCCAAGATTTAGCTTATCAATTAAATACTTAATTAATTACTTCCTTCTTTTCCTTATTCTTTTTCTAGTTTTTTTGGCTATGCCAATAGATGCAAATTTTTCTTTTGAATCTGAAGAATAATTATGGTTAGATGTTTTATTATGATTAGTGTTTTTATTAATATTTTTCAAGGTTTTAGATTTATTATTCGAGGAATTAGAATTAACTTCAACTAAATTATAATCAAAATCTGAAAACTCAAATCTATCAATAGGTTTACCTAAAACTGATTCTATTTTTCGAACTAATAATTTATCCTCGGGAACAATAAGAGTAAAAGCCTTGCCATCTTTTTGAGCTCTACCTGTCCTACCAATTCTATGTACATATGTATCAACTGTATTAGGTATGTCAAAGTTAATCACATGTGAAACTGAAGATATATCTAAACCACGTGAAGCAACATCTGTAGCAACTAATATATCAAACTTACCTTCACGAAATCCTTCTATAGCTCTATGACGCTTATTTTGAGACATGTTACCCTGTAAAGATACTACTTTATATTTAGATTTAGAAATTTTTTGAGTTAATTTTTCTGCTTTAAATTTAGTACGTGTAAAAATTATAACTTGCCCAGTCGCAGTATATTTAAGAATATGCATCAACAATTTAGTTTTAAGCCTACTACTAATTGGATAAAGAACATGGGAAACTGTTTCAATAGGAGATTTTATATCAATTTCTATTGTCACATTATTATTAAGGATATTGTCTGATAAAGTTCTGATTTCATCTGGCATAGTTGCAGCAAAAAATAATGTTTGTCTGTTTTTTGGTAAAAATGAAATTATACGTCTGATATCAGGCAGAAATCCCATATCGCACATTGTATCTGACTCGTCCAAAACTAACATTTCTAATTTATTCAGATCAAGATTATTATCTCTAATATGATCAAGGAGACGACCTGGACAAGCGACAACAATCTCAGATTTACCACGTAAAGATTTAGTTTGAGGAATCTTACTCACTCCACCATAAATTGCAACAGTCCTGATTTTAGTATTTGAGGTGAATTTAATAACAGTCTGTGAAATTTGCTCAGCAAGTTCTCTAGTAGGTACTAAAATAAGTGCTCTAATAACTCCCGGATTAAATTTCTCCTCTGTAATTCTTTGAATAATAGGTAATATAAAAGCTAAGCTTTTCCCAGTACCAGTTTGTGCTAAACCTAAAACATCTCTACCTTGCAAAGCTATAGGAATAGCTTTTTCTTGAATAGGTGTTGCGTATTTATGGCCTACATCATTTATAATAGAAAGAAGATTATTATTAAGTTTCAGTTGTTCAAATTTCAGAGAGTGCTCCTAATCCCAATATATGACTCTCTTAGAACCATGACAAATAGATAATTGATAATGCCTAGAAATAAAAAAGTATTAACTATAAAGCTATTATATCAATAAATATATAGCGCAATCAAACTAGATTAATAATATTTGAATTATAGTAACCTAAAACCTAATTCTTAATATATCTAAAATTTATTGGAGAAAAAGAATGGACAAGTTAAAAGATAAAGTTGCAATAATTACTGGTGGCAATAGTGGAATTGGTGAATCAACTGCTCACTTATTTGCTAATGAGGGAGCTAAAGTAGTAATTCTAGCTAGAAGAGAAAAAGAAGGATTTCAAGTTCAAAAATCTATACAACAAAACGGTGGAACATGCTTATTTATAAAATGTGATGTAACTAATCTAAATGAAATTAATAAAGCAATTAAAACTATTATCAGTAATTTTAAAAAAATTGATATACTTTTTAATAATGCAGGTATGGCCTCATCAAATAATTTTCCAGATGAAAATAATGATGATTGGAATTCAGTAATCGAAGTAAACCTGTCAGGTACTTTCTATATGTGTAAAGCTGTCTGGCAACACTTAATAAAATCTAATGAAGGAATAATAGTAAATATGTCTTCATTATCAGCTCAAAGAGGATTTAGTAATAATATTTACAATATAAGCGGAGCTCCTTCAGCATCTTATTATGCTTCAAAAGCTGGAATAGATGCATTGACTAGATATTTAGCCAGTATAGGGGGAAAACATAATATTAGAGTCAACTGTGTTAGACCAGGTCAAATAATTACTGAACAAGCTAAAGGAGAAGATGGTAATCACAAATTTAAACCAACTTTTGATTTACTTCAAATATTACAAAATGCAGGTAAACCTGAAGATGTAGCAAATACTGTTTTATTTTTAGCAAGTAAGGATTCAAAATTTATAACTGGTGAAATTATCAATATAGATGGTGGAATGCCAGCTAAGTTATAAATTTTTGAAATTATATATACGATATTTATGAATCAGAATATAAATATACATTGGTTCAGGCAAGATTTGAGGTTAAACGATAACCCTTCACTATTTAATGCTGCCAAAAATAGCAATCTATTACCAATATATATATATGATAATAAAAATCAAGAAAAATTTCATATAGGGAATGCTAGTAAAGTATGGTTATATTATTCATTAAAGTCTCTTAATAATTCATTAGCTGGAAAATTACATGTATATATAGGAGACCCAAAAAAAATTTTATTTGAACTTATAAAAACAAATGAAGTTAAAAATGTTTATTGGAATGAATGCTATGAGTTATGGAGAATAAATAGTGATAATCAAATAAAAAATATCTTACATAAACAAGGAGTAACCGTAAAAACTTATAATGGTTCATTATTATGGGACCCAAAAAAGATAATGAAAAATAACCAAACTCCTTATAAAATATTCACTCATTATTATCGCAAAGCTAATCAAATTTCACATAACCCTAGAAACCTTTTTCCTATTCCTAATAAATTAGATATAGTTAACTTGAAAATACACAAAAATAATATTGAAGATTTAGGTCTCTTACCTAAATCTAAATGGTACAAATCTGTAATATCCAATTGGAACATAGGTGAAAAAGAAGCTCAAAATAAATTAACCAATTTTACATATAAGAAGATGAATAAATATAAAATGTTTAGAAATTATCCATCAAGACAATATACTTCTTTACTTTCCCCTCACCTACATTTTGGAGAAATATCACCAAATCAAATATGGCATTCTATTAAAAAGTTAGATATTGATGAAAACATTAGTCAATTTTTTAGTCAGTTAGGATGGAGGGAATTTTCATATTATTTACTTTTTCATAACCCATATATGCCAGAAAAAAATATACAAACAAAATTCAATTCTTTCCCTTGGAATAAAAATGATAAATTTTTTAATAAATGGAAAAAGGGAATTACAGGTATCCCAATAATTGATGCTGCTATGAGAGAATTATGGAAAACAGGATACATGCATAATAGAATGCGAATGATTACAGCTTCTTTTTTAGTAAAAAACCTACTTATTCATTGGAAGCATGGAGAATTATGGTTTTGGGATTGCTTATTAGATGCTGATTTAGCCAATAATAGTTCGGGTTGGCAATGGGTTGCAGGTTCTGGAGCAGATGCCTCTCCATATTTTCGCATATTTAATCCAATCACTCAAAGTCAAAAATTTGATCCCCAAGGAATATATATAAGAAAGTATATACCTGAATTAAAAAAGTTAGATACTAAATATTTATTTAAACCTTGGGAAGCTCCAATTACTGAATTAAAAAAAGCTAATATAATTTTAGGCACTACATATCCAAAACCAATTATTGACTTAAAATATTCCTATCAAAGAGCAATGAATTCATTTAAATCTTTAAAATATAATTCATTAAAAATTTAATATTAAGGTACACCAAAATATTCTGTTCTTGATCAGTTTTTCTATAATTTTACATATAAATTTCACATATAATTATAAAGTATGTTATTATGTTGCTACTATAAAATAGTAGCAAATATTTTGTCTCGAAATTAGTTACTTATTGCATACGCTTAATATTAAGTTATGGCAATATAAAAAACGATGGAGGTTAACTATGAATAGTTATAGCGTTAAATCGATTTACAGTATATTAGTTTTGGTTTTTATTTTAATGGGGGTTATTGCTTGTAGTAGCGAACCTACAACGGTAAAAATAGGACTTTTAAGTCCCCAAACTGGCCCAATAGCACAATATGCCCCAGGCTTTGAAGATGCCGGAGCAATAGCTATATCGGAGCTCAATAAGACTCATGAAGGAGACTACGTTTTTGAATTAATTGTTGCAGACTCGGGTTGTGATGGCACACAAGCTGGAACTGCTGCCCAAACTCTTATTGACAGCGGTGTTTCTGCAATAGTTGGAGCTGCCTGTTCGGGTGCGACTCTAGGTGCAATTGCAGTTGCTGCTCCAGCAGGAGTCCCAATGGTATCATACGCCAGTACTTCTCCTGGACTTAGTGGTGCAGACGATAATGGATACCTTTTCCGTGTTGTTCCAAGTGATGCTCAACAAGCAGTTGCTTTAGCAGCAGTGACAGCTGCTGAAGGTGCAAGTAACCCAGCAGTTCTTTATATGACAAATGATTACGGTGCAGGACTCGGTGATAATTTTGCATCCAGCTGGTCTGGTAGCGTATGCACACAAGCTGGATACGACCCAACTGAAGGTTCTTATGATGCCTCATCTTTAGCTCAATCTGTTATCGATGGTGGATGTGATTCAGTTCTACTTATGTCATATGCTACAGATGGTGCTTCAATCATAGAAGCTTTGTCAACACAAGGCTTCACCGGTAAAATGATTGGTGCTGATGGTGTTGCAGATGCTAAATTCACTGATGCATTTACTGACGTAACAGCAGTAAATGGTTTGATAGCAACCAGACCTCGTCCCGGTGAAGATACTAATGCAAAAACAGCCTTTGAGAGTGCTTATGCTGCTGCCGGTGGTGCTGATGGAGCAATATATACCGGAGAAACTTATGATGCAATCAAAATTATAGCTGCATCTATTATTTCCGACCCTGAAAACATACTGACATCATTGAAAAAGACTGGCACAAATTACGTTGGAGCCAGCGGTACACATACCTTTGATGCAAATGGTGATGTTGCTGGTACAGGGTATGAAGTATGTCAGTTTGACGGTACAGCCTTCTCTTGTCCTAGAACCTGGACTTCAAGTGATGGAATAAAATAATTAAACAACTTTCAAAATAAATCATTTTGCCATTGGAATTGGCCTGCATCTACTCACGTATCGACTGTAGGCCAATTCATTTAACCAGCAATACAAATATTTAGCCCAAAGAGCGGAGGTCTAAATTGAAAAGACGAGATTGTCTTTGAACGCAATATGGCAACGTTGGATGCTTAAACCTTCATGGCTGCTCCAAGTAGTATTTTCGGTTTTTCTATTTTTTGATGCCTATTTTGGGTTAATCCATAACAAAGGAATAATTACCTCATTAGGTTTATTAACAGGCGAAATAAAGTGGCTAACATTATTCGTCGAAATGATGGCAGGCATCCTTCTCCTAGTCAGAATAATACTTAACCAGATAGATATTAGGTGGAAAAGTACAGTAATCATATTTACACCTATTATAGTGACTTTGGTTGGGTTTGTTGTTCTTGATTTCTTACTAACTGGATTGGGTAGATCAGCCACATTGAATTTCAACTTATCTTCGCTAGGATCAAGTGGTCTCTACTGGTCTGCAGTTTATATCAGCATAGCAATAGGCTTGACAATCACTTATAAGGTTCAACGTTTCGCTAATTTCGCACAGGCAGAAATGATGCTCTTTGGAGCTTACGTGGCTTTAACTTTAATGTGGTCCGATAGGTTTTTCCCGATTTCAAATGCACCTAAGGACGGATCTCTCAATTGGGAGTTGATAATTTGGTCTGGAATCAGCGCATTTATTATAACTGGTATTATTGGTTTAATTATAGATAAAGTAGTTTATAAGCGATTTAGAAACAAAATGGCTACTCCACAAGTAATGATGATCGCTTCTCTCGGAGTATCAATGGTACTTCGTGCCATACTTTATATGCGTTTTAGTGCGAGTACTCACCGTTTCATACCAGATCGAGATTGGAGGCTTAGCACAGCTACGTTTGAAATTCCTACTAAGCAATTACAACTCCACCTAGGAGATCGTATTAATGCTCCTTTAGTAGATATCGTTGGAAACGTTAATTCATATGGATTCGCCTACTCGAAGGTAGCCCTTGTAGTAGGTATATTCGGTGCAATCATTCTCTTGTTATTTATCTTACATCGCACTAGCCTTGGAAGACAAATGCGTGCAGTGGCTGACAACTCGGATCTCGCTGCATCCAGCGGAATTCACGTCGAACGTGTGCACGGGAGCACCGCCTTCCTTTCATCTGGAATTTCTGGTCTTGGCGGTGCATTACTAGCAGCGATATTACCAATCAACCCTGAACTAGGCCTGACATTGCTATTACCTGCGTTTGCAATCATCGTTCTGGGTACTATTGGTTCCATCCCGGGTGTAATCATTGGATCATTAATAATCGGATTATTGAGAGCTACCTCAGAGCCTGTGTTAATTGGTGCTGGAAACGCATTAGATCGTCCAACTGCTACTGGTTTTGCAGAAGTTATGCCTTTCATCTTCCTTATCGGATTACTTCTATTAGCACCTCGGGGTATAGGCTCAGCGATTCAAGATTGGAATATTAAACGGATTCGAAAGAAGCGTCTGTCACAACAAAATAAAAAATCTCCTAATCCTCAATTGAATAAGGTCTTTATTCTACTAAACCCTCTATCAGATACCTTATCTCAAGCTATAATTTATATTTACCAAGTCAAACAAGTGATTAATATACTAATGGAATTAATAAAAAAGACTATAAAAACTTATAGTGGATTACTGAAAAAATGTACACTTAAACTATTAGCAAAGATAAAATTCACTGGACCTAGCAGAACAGATATTCTATCAGGATTACGTATCAAGCCGAGTAATTGGGTACGGATTAAAAGGGAAACAGAACGTGGTTCATGGATAACATTCGCTATTCTTTTTCTATTGCTAGCCTGTATTGTTTGGATACTCCCAAGTGTTACCACTCTTACAAAGGTGTTACAAGTCGCTCGTATCATTACGCTTGTAAGTATTTTTAGCTTGGCTTGTTTCTCTCTCAATTTGCATACAGGTTTGACTGGTATGACTAATTTTGGAGTTATTTTCTTTGTTGGCATTGGAGCAGTGGTTGTGGGTTTACTTTCAGCTCCAGTTGCAACAAATGGCTATGGGTGGAATCCATTTATGGCTACAATCGTTGCCGTCATAATATCAGCTACAATTGGATGGTTACTTGCATATCCTACTGCTAGACTCAGGATGGATTACTTTGCCATAGTCACAATTGCTCTTGGCGAAGTACTAAGAATTTCTCTTCAAGCAGAACCTTTACTTCGTGCTGGTACTACTACATCAGCTATGGGTATTTCACAATTTTCTCGTCCACTCGAAAGTTGGTGGGAAAATGGACCATCTGAAATGGTGGGGAATTTACTTGGGCTAAATATCTCAGCACCATATGTAGTATTCCTGTCTATCATATCAGCATTATCAGTAATTGTCGTCTGGTTCATACTTAACACTGTCCTTCTATCTCCCTGGGGAAGGATTCTCCGTTCGATAAGGGATGATGAAATAGTAAGCCAGCATCACGGACACAACATTCTTATTCACAAGGCAGCTAGCCTCGCCTTGGGTGCTGCTATAGCCGCCCTGGCTGGCGCGCTTTGGGCTTGGTTAAATACTAATGTATGGCCAGATTTCATGAATCCAGTTCGTACTACATTTCTAATATGGGCAGCTTTTATAGTTGGAGGTCGTGGTAATAACAGAGGAATGATTATTGGAGCATTTCTGATAGTTATAGTCGAATTTATATTCAACGTAATGGTTGTATCTAGAGGTAGTGCCAGCTTACCATTTCATAATATGACTTCATATCTAGATAATGTGTTTTCTTGGTTAATATTAAATGTTGGAGGAATTATATGGTCAGATCGATCAATTACTGAGATTTTCCCTAAAGGGGATATTATCTTATCTTTACCTCATCTAAAATTGGCACTAATTGGAGTTGTAATTGTAGGCACATTACTTACATCTTCTAAAGGTTTATTACCTGAAGTTCCTAGCCGACCAAAAAGACCTTCCAATTCACACTCAAATTTGGATAAAGAAGGGAGTTCAAAATAATTATGATAGTACCTGCACTTCAGATATCAAACCTTTCAAAGGATTTTGGTGGTCTAAGAGCAGTAGACCAAGTTTCGTTTCATGTTGAAAAAGGAGAACTTGTTGGATTGATTGGACCTAACGGATGCGGAAAAACCACTACATTTAATTGTATTTCCGGAATGTTGGAGATGAGTTCTGGCAAAGTAGAAGTACTTGGCCAAGATGCAACGGGCATGCGACCGGACCAGATTCAAAGTCTAGGCTTAACAAGAACATTTCAACACACATGGTTATGGCGAGATATGACTGTGATCGAGAACCTTCTTGTTCCTCCACGCAAGCAATTCGCACCCAATACTTTACTTTCTTTGCTGCGTCCTAATTCACGAAAAGATGAAAAACAGCGTTTAATAGATGCTTACGCTGTTCTGGATTTACTTGAGATATCTCATATAGCACACAATCTTGCAAGTGAATTATCAGGTGGACAAAGTAAACTCGTCGACATTGGCCGTGCTCTTATGAGCTCACCCCAGTTTTTGTTACTTGACGAACCGGTTGCTGGAGTTGCCGGTCCTCTTGCAGAGAGAATTTTCCATAACCTTCTATCCTTAACTTCTGACAAAAATATAGGAATGTTGGTTATCGAACACAACATGGACTTTATACTTCGAAGTGATGTTGACAGAATTATTGTCATGGATTCAGGTCAAATCTTAATGGAAGGTACACCGGAAGAAATCAAAAATAGCCAAGATGTTGTTGAAGCATATCTCGGTAATCCAGGAGAAACTCAAAAATGAATAAAATCCTAGAAGTTAAAGCCCTAGAAGGAGGTTACACAAATGTGCAAATCTTAAATGGAATTGATTTATATGTTAACAAAGGAGAATTCGTCACTATAATAGGGCCAAATGGATGCGGTAAATCTACATTCTTAAAGGTACTTTTTGGGCTAGCCACACACCACAAGGGTACGGTTTTGTACAATAATTCAGATGTGTCTGGATGGAGAACTGATCGGCTGGTAGATCAAGGGATCTCATACGTTCCCCAGGTTGATAATGTGTTTCCTTCTTTGTCAGTTCGAGAGAATTTGCAAATGGGAGGAATTAGACTGAACTCCAAGAAACTTAAGAATTCTATAGAACGAGCTTGCAACATGTTTCCAGATTTGCAGGAACGAATGAATGATCTTGCAGCCTCTCTATCCGGAGGTGAGAGACAGATGTTGGCAATATCAAGAGCTCTTATATCAGAACCTTCCTTCCTGCTTTTAGACGAACCAACTGCAGCGCTATCGCCCAAATACCAACAGGAAATTATCGCAAATATCGATGAACTGCGAATGGAAGGAATTTCAGTACTTCTAGTAGAACAAAATGCAAGACTATCTCTTGAAAGATCGAATCGCGGATATATATTTTCTTCAGGAAAAGTAATCCATACAAGCAGTGCTAAAAATATTCTCAATGATCCAAATATCGGAGACTATTTTCTAGGATTGAAGTAGAAGTAATGTAATTTCTTTTTGAAGAAGTACTTTGAATATGATCCAGACACATAGGTATTAAACGTACTTTTTAATCACTTTTTCATAGTCAATATTAAAAAAATTATTTAATAAATATTATCACTATAAATTCACAACAACACAAAACCAACCCAATCGTGCATCATTTTAATGAATAAGTAAACAGCTACAAAAATAAGAAAAATCCCACTAACTCTACTGGCAACTTTTACTTTATTTTGGAAAATCTTAACAATATTAGATCCAGTTAGTACTAAAGCTACTAATATGTACCAACAAGCATCAATTACGGCAGCAGTAACACCCATTAAGGTCGTTTCTGTCCAACTCGAATCTGGCTGGACTAAATGACTAAATATTGCTAGAAAGAATAAAGCAATTTTCGGGTTAAGAATAGATATTAAAAATCCTTCACTCGCTCCTCTCAGCAGAGTTCTAGAGCTAGTCGACTTTATATCATTTTCTTGAATTGAAACTTCGTTGTAATTAAATATTGTACGAAAACCTATATATGCAATAAGGCATGCTCCAACAATTTGCATAGTTACTAATATACCTGATGCATTAACTAATAATCCTGTTATGCCTACAGCAGTCAAAAATGCCCAAATACCTATACCTATACCATGTGCAAGACTTGTAATAATACCGTAAGTTCTTCCTCCAGCAAAAGTATTTGTAACTACTAAAGCCAGGCTAGGCCCTGGGGATATTGCACCTAAAAAACAAATAGCAACAAGTTGAAGCCAAATCTCAATGTTCATAAATTATAGTCCTATAATTTTTTGATATTATACAATCTCATTTGTTTTGAAACTAGAGTAAGTTCTAAACCAAATGTGTTACACTTTTGAAAAGTCTGGTAGATTAAATTAATAACAACAAATATTGATAGACTAAATACAATAACTAACCCGATATTATAAGGAGTATTGAATTGGATAATTTACGTGGAATATTTCCAGCCACTGTTAGCACTTTTGATATGGATGGTAGATTCGACGCAGTATCAATGCGTCAAATAGTTAGACACCAAATAGACGCTGGAGTCCATGGACTATATGTCTGTGGAGGTACTGGTGAAGGACTATTGATGAATTCTAAAGAACGACAAGATTTACTAGAAACTGTATTAGATGAAACACGTGGTGATGTAACTGTAATAGCACATGTGGGTGCATTTCAAATACCTGAAACGATTACATTGGCTAAGCATGCAAGCGAAATTGGAGTTGATGCAATTTCTGCTTTACCTCCATCTTATTTTTACAAACCCGATGAAATATCCCAAGTAAATTATTACAAATCTATAGCACAAGTTTCTGAAGTTCCCTTGTTAATCTACAATATACCTCAAAGAACTGGTATTGCAATGACCGAATCACTTTATGAAGAACTTATACAAACCGATAATATTATCGGTATGAAAGATTCGAGTGGAGATATTTATACACTAGGTCACTTGGCTAGTAAATGGAAAGAATCCGTGATTTTTGAAGGAGAAGATTCCCTTTTATTGCCCAGCCTACTTGCAGGAGCAATTGGAGGTATAGGAGCGAGCTACAACATTATGCCCGAACTTTTCGTACAACTGTGGGAAGCTTACCAAGGAAACAATATTGATAAAGCAGCTAAGCTTCAAGCTAGAATAAATGAAATCATACGAGCACTTTTGAATTCGCCGGATCTTATTGGTGGTATAAAAGAGATATTAGCTTGGATGAACCTAGAATGTGGTCCTCCACTAGCCCCCAATCGAAAATTGAATTCTGATGAATCCGCAAAACTTCGTCAAACTTTTGACAACATAGGCTTTTTCGAAAAATAAATTAGAAACTCATTCATTTAACCATATAAGGTTATGATTAAAAAGGATCTGCTAACTAAATACCTGTTGTTAAATAAATGTTAGTGGTGACCCGCCTCGGACTTGAACCGAGAACCTATTGATTAAGAGTCAATTGCTCTGCCAATTGAGCTAGCGGGCCAAATAAAAATATAACCTTACAGTTATTAATTATATATTTATTATTAATAAATTTAAATCACAATCTTGCAGCTTTTTTCGTTGACGATTATAAATCCCTATGCTACCATCAAAATTAATGATATTTAAATTAAATATATATGATTTTTTCAATATTTTATCATTAATTTTAAGAGTTATAATCAAATAAAACTAACTTGAATATAATAATTTGACTAATTCAACCCACACTAATGATAATAATAAAAATAACCTTTTAAAGTTTATTTCGTTCACTACTGTTTTATCTGCATTAATTCAAATTACATTAGGTGGAATAGTTAGAGTTACTGAGTCTGGTTTAGGTTGCCCAGATTGGCCACTTTGTTTTGATCAAATAGTACCTTCCTTTACAGATACAGAAACTGCAACAGCTACTGAAACAGTGATAGAATATTCACATAGAGTAAGTGGTGCAATATTAATTTTATTAGTTTTATCTACTACAATTATTTCATGGAAAAAAATAAATAAATTTAACACAACTAAAATTTTTGCAATTTTTACTTTAATACTAGTACTTATTACTGGTGCATTCGGTGGAGTAACTGTAATTACAGAACTACCTTGGTGGAGCGTATTGATACATTTATCTCTTGCAGAATTCACTCTGGCTTCATCGTTAGTAGTATGGATTTCTACTTGGGATTCTTTAAAAAGTATAAATTATACTCCTGACATGAATTTTGAAAAACTTACAATACTTTCATTATTTGGTTTATTAATATTAATAATGTCAGGATCCTTTATGGTAGGACTTGGATATGGTTCATCTTGTTCATCATGGCCATTTTGCGGAAATGAATTAATCCCAACACAAAAACCTTATTTAATTAATATGCTTCATAGATTAATATCATTATTTATTGGTATTCTAATAATATATACCGTTATTAAGGGCTTAAAAATTTATAAACACAATATCTTATCAAAATTAAATATGGCACTAATTCACTCATTTATAATTCAAATACTATTCGGAGCACTAATTGTATGGCTTGATTTTCATCCACATATAAAATTAACTCATTATATTTTTGCTACAATTGTCTGGGCTTTATTAGTAATGATAATAACTATTACAAATATAAAAAAACATCAACTAAAATAATCTAATGCTACTAATTAAAACTATTGCCCTATTTCAAAATTATATTAAATTAACAAAACCTAGAATAATTCCTCTTCTACTAATTACAGCAATAGGAGGCATGTTACTTGGCGCGAAAGAAATACCTAATATTACAACTATATTGACTGTTTTAATAGGAGGATCATTAGCATCCGGTGGAGCGAGTTCTATAAATCAATACCTTGAACATGATATTGATACTAAAATGAGTCGAACTAATGACAGGCCAATAGCTACAGGCACAATCAAGCCAATTAATGCTCTAATTTTTGGAATAGTATTAAATATAATATCTTTATTTGTATTTATAATATATACAAACCTATTAAGCGGCTTTCTTGCAATAGGTGCTACTATTTTTTATGTTGTTATTTACACAATTATTTTAAAAAGGTCAACACATCAAAATATTGTTATAGGCGGGGCTGCAGGAGCTATACCTCCAATAATTGGATGGACTGCAGTTACAGGTTCCATAGGAATTCCAGCCTTAATATTATTTGCAATTATATTTATATGGACTCCCCCACATTTTTGGGCCTTATCATTGATATTAAAAGATGACTATGCTGCAGCTAAAATACCTATGCTTCCTGTAGTTCATGGAATTGAAAAAACAAAAAAAGAAATTTTTAAATATAGTATTCTCGTTTTTATTACAACTTTAACTTTAATTTTTGCAGAAAATATAGGTATGATTTATATGATTCCTACTTTTGTATTAGGATTGTTTTTTATATATCTATCCTGGGACTTATTAAAAAGTGAAGAAATTAAAAAAGCAAAAAGCTTGTTTTATTATTCAATGTTATATTTATCAATCATTTTTATTGCTATCATGATTGATTCCTTAATTTAATTATCTTAATTTTTAAAAGAATATATAAAATTTACACTTGAACAAATACATATATATTTGATATATTTTAATATATGTTCAGTTTATACAAAAAAATATTATTTATTACTAAGTCAGCAAAAAATATATTTTTGGCACTGCCATTATTATTATTACTTTTAACATTAGGTTGTTCTTCAAAAGATCCTCAATCAACATTCGATACTCTTGGTCCTGTATCTGAATTACAATTGGAATTATTTTATATATTGTTTTGGGTTGGTTTAGTAGTCTTTATCTTAGTTGCAGTTGCAGTTTTTTACATAATATTAAAATATCGTGCTAAACCTGATGATTCAATACCAGAACAAATACATGGAAATACTAAATTAGAAATTATTTGGACTGTCATACCAATATTACTAATAATTGGTATTGCAATACCTTCAGTACAAGCAATCTTTGCTAGTTCAAAGCCAGATTCCAAATATACTAATAATAACTTAACAATAGATGCTGTAGGGAAACAATGGTGGTTTGAATTTGAATACCCTGAATATGGATTAATTACGGCCAATGAAGTTCATATACCTGTAGGTGAAGCTGTAACTATTAAACTTCACTCACAAGATGTACTGCATAGTTTCTGGGTGCCTAAATTAGCTGGAAAAGTTGATATGGTGCCTAATAACGACAATCACCTTTGGCTACAAGCTGACGAACCTGGAATATACTATGGACATTGTGCAGAGTTTTGCGGACAAGCACATGCCTTAATGAGATTTAAACTAATTGCTGAAACTAGAGAGGAATTTGAAGCTTGGATTAGTCATCAAAAAACAAATGCGTGGACTTCTAGTGATCCTTTAGCTCAAGAAGGTATGGAAATATTTATGTCCAGAGATGCAGGCTGCTATGCTTGTCATACAATTCAAGGCACTGATAAAGCAAAAGGCAACCAAGGGCCTAATCTAACACATTTTGCTAGTAGAACTCATTTTGCTGCTGGTATTTTAGAAAACAATCAAGAAAATCTAAGAAAATGGCTAAAAGAACCTGATAAAGTTAAACCTGGAAACTTAATGGCTAAAAATGCTGCAGTATATAACGGAACATCAGATTCATTAACTGAACAAGAAATTTCCGCACTTGTAGCATTTTTAAGAAGCTTACAATAAAAAGCTAACAGGAGTACATATGACATCTTTCCCGTTACAAATATCTAGACCGATTCACCCAACTGGAATTTGGAATTGGATTACAACAATTGATCATAAAAAAATTGGAATTTTATATGGCGTATCAGCATTTATACTATTTATAATTGGTGGTATAGAAGCTATGCTTATGCGTGCACAATTAGCGTCATCAAACTTAAAAATAATTGATCCAGAGCTATACAACCAATTATTTACTATGCATGGTACTACAATGATATTTTTGGCTATTATGCCTATGGGAGCAGCCTTTTTCAACTATCTCATACCACTTCAAATTGGAGCAAGAGATGTTGCTTTTCCCAGATTAAATGCATTTAGTTATTGGACTTTTTTAGCAGGAGCGATAATATTAAATGCTAGTTGGTTTTTAGGAGGCGCCCCAAATGCTGGATGGTTTGGATATGCACCAATTACTGGTAAAGCCTATAATGTGGGACATGGGATTGATTTCTGGATCATAAGTTTACAAGTGCTTGGAATAGCTTCATTAGCTGCAGCATTTAATTTTATTGTCACAATAATAAATATGCGTGCTCCAGGTATGACTTTTTCTAGATTACCAGTTTTCACATGGATGTCCTTTATTACAGCTATATTGCTCGTATTAGCTTTTCCTGTAATTACTGTAGCTTTAATAGAATTACAATTTGATAGGTTTTATGGTACAAATTTCTTTATAACTTCTGCTGGTGGAAATCCTATTTTATGGCAACATTTATTTTGGGTATTTGGGCATCCAGAAGTCTATATTTTGATTTTACCTGCAATGGGAATAGTATCAGAAATATTACCAACTTTTTCTAAAAAACCTTTATTTGGTTATCCAGTTGTTATTCTTTCTGGAATAATTATAGGTTTTATGGGATGGATGGTTTGGAGCCACCATATGTTTACAGTAGGTCTAGGCCCAGTCGCAAACTCAGTTTTTGCTCTAACCACAATGGCAATAGCAATACCTACTGGTGTGAAAATATTTAATTGGTTAGGAACTTTGTGGAAAGGTTCATTAACGCTTAATACTCCTATGCTTTATGCTATTGGATTTATATTAACATTTACAATTGGTGGCATTAGTGGAGTTATGCATTCACAAGCAGCATCAGACGCACAGCAACAAGATACATACTTTATTGTTGCTCATATTCACTATGTACTTTTCGGAGGTAGCCTAATTGCAATATTAGGTGGCATATATTATTGGTTTCCAAAATTTACAGGGAGAATGTATGACGAAAAAATGGGTAAACTAGGATTCTATGCCTTCTTCATTGCAATGCAGATTACTTTCTTCCCAATGCATTTTACTGGATTAAACGGTATGCCGAGAAGAATATATACTTATGGAAGTGAATATGGATGGGATTTCTGGAATTTGATTTCAACTATAGGTGTACTTTTACTTGCCATTTCTATGGTGATATTTATTTATAATATTGTGTCCAGTTGGATTGGTGGCGAAAAAGCTTCAGGTGACCCTTGGGATGCAAGAACATTGGAATGGTCAATTTCATCACCACCTCCTGAATATAATTTTGCAGTGATTCCAACTATTGAATATAGAGATGATTGGTGGGAGAAAAAGATGCTTGGAAAAACCTCAGAAGAAATTACATCTGACGATGTTCATTTACCACAACCATCTTACTGGCCTTTTATCGCATCATTAGGTTTATTAATTGCTGGATTTGGAATAATCCTAAGCATTCCTGTGGCAATATTAGGTGCCTCAATTACTATGATTGGTGTTTATGCTTGGTCTTTTGAACCAGTTAATGACCCTCATTAATATATTTAAAATAAGATAGGAAATAAAATTTTGTCTGAACCGAATAACCATTCAACACATGAAGATACGACAACAGGATTAAATCATAGAAAACTTTTAATGTGGGCCTTTTTAGGTTCTGACTGTATGTTTTTTGCTTCTTTAATAGCAACATATTTAGTTTACAAAGGGAAAAGTGTAACTGGTCCTGATCCAATAGACCTTTTCTCAATTCCAGTAACATCCGTAAGTACTTTTGTGTTATTAATGAGTAGTATGAGCATGGTTTTAGCTTATGCCGCACTTACTAAAGGAAGCTTAAAAGGATTTAGAGTCTGGATGTTATCTACAGCAATTATGGGTATGACTTTTTTAGGATTTCAAGTCTTTGAATTTAGAGACTTCACAGTTAACGAAGTAAAAATAAGTTGTGAGGAAAATAGTCCAAAATATATAGAGCTTGAAAGCAAATTATCCAGTAAACAAAAATCTGATTATAAAAAACAATGTGCTGATGGTATAGAAGAAGCACACGTAGAATTTGGTATGACTCCAAGAACAAATTTATTTGGTACTACATTCTTTGTACTTACAGGGTTCCATGGAGCTCATGTGACCCTTGGAGTTATATGGTTATTATCACTATTCTTTTACTCATTTAAACGTGGTGCTGTTTCAGCAGAAAGACATCTAGATGTAGATTTAGCAGCTTTATATTGGCACTTCGTTGATATTGTATGGATAGTAATATTTACTGTAGTATATTTATTTGGAGTTTATGAAGGTTTTTAAGGTGTTTTTATATGATTAATGAAGAAACTTCCAACCACCCTACCCCTAAAACATATGTTTTAACTGCATTAATACTTTCTGTTCTTACTGCAATTGAAGTAGGTATTTTCTATATAACTTCATTAGGTTACTGGATGATTCCAATATTAGCTATATTATCTATTGGAAAATTTGCTTTAGTTGTTATGGTTTATATGCACCTCAAATATGAAACAAAGCTATTTACTATATTATTTCTATCAGGATTATTACTAGCAACAGCTGTAGTATTTGCATTAATGATTTTATTCAGATCATTTTAATCACTAAAAGTTAAACTAATCTATTCTGGAATAATTAGCTGTGAATTTATTTACATCCTCAATATTAACTAATTGGCACCCACATCCTGAAGTTTTGATTTCTCTCACATTCATTGAATTATTTTATTTATTTCTTGTATATTATATTCCCAAAAATAATAAAGATATTACACATAATTCATACGATACAACAATCTTTACCGCAGGCATTCTTATTTTACTAATAGCTTTAATATCTCCTATACATGAAATTAGCGACGGCTTTTTATTTAGTGCACATATGGTACAACACCTATTATTAACTTTAATTGCACCCCCTTTGTTAGTTATGAGTACCCCAGATTGGATGATTAGTCCAATATTTAAAATAACACCTATAAAAAATTTTCTAAAATTAATTACAAAGCCAATTATAGCTTTAAGTATTTTTACATTAATGTTTTCTATTTGGCATCTACCAAATTTGTACCATACTTCTGTAACCAATCATTACATACATATCAGTGAACATCTAATGTTCATGAGTACAGCAATTATTATGTGGATACCTATTTTCAGTAGAATTAATGAATTACCAAAATTGTCATATTTACTTCAATTACCTTATATTTTTATATTATCAATAGGTCAAATATTAGTATTTGCTCCAATAACTTTCTCTAGTGAGCCTATATATCAATGGTATATTAATGCTCCTAGAATTTGGAATATTACACCTTTAACTGACCAACAACTTGGTGGTATCATAATGAAAGTAGGAAGTGGAGCAATATTTTTGACTTTGATGATTATAGCATTTTTTAATTGGTATAAAGAAGAAAACCAAGTTTAACAACTAAAATAAATAGGAGAAGACTATTGAGTAAATCACTTTTAATGGCTATTCTTTTTCCATTATTATCAATAATTATTATTACAGCTTTTGCAGGGGGACTTGGTGTCACTTTTATGTTACTCGAACATTATATGCATAGTGAAACAGGCATACTAATATTAGGCTCGTCTCTAGTAGTAGGGGTCCCAACTATTGCAGCTTTAATACAAAAGAAAATTGAAAAATCAGAATAATATATAATAAATTCGTTTCAATTAATACTATAAAATTACTATATTTAACAATTTTTTTTTCTATAGTAACAGTTTCTATATCATGTAAAGCTATCAATAATGAATTCTATGGAACAGAATTTAAAGATGCTCAAAAAGCATTCCCATTTAATTTAACTGATCAATATAATAACAAATTTAGTTTAAATAATACTAATGATATAAAAATAATTACTTTTTTATATTCAAACTGTACAGATATATGTCCAACTACTACACTCAAACTTAGAGAAATATATAATAATTTACATGAGTTTAAAAACAAGTTTAAAATTATAGTAATATCTGTAGATCCTGAAAATGATACACCAGAATCTACATTAAAATATTCACAAGCATATAAAATGTCAGACAAATGGGTTTTTTTAACTGGTCATCAAAGTCAATTATCGGAAATATGGGAAAAATATTATATATCTACGTGGATAACAACAAATAATAATCAGAACACATTCGATATAAATCACGCAGCACCAATATATATTATTGATCAAAATCAAAATATAAAACTTTTACACACAGAACCTATAGTCGCTAAAGAAATTGTTCATGATATTAAATTATTAATTAATAAATAAATACTACAAAACAATTTATCTATGCCTCTTCAAATATAAAGTAGAATCCAGAATTTAGTAGATTACAATTAATTAAACTTTTAAAGCATTTTTTGCTTGATCAATAAACACATTAAAGGTTTCGGGATCAGAAACAGCCAAAGTTGCTAACATTTTTCTATTTACGTCTACATTTGCAATTTTAAGACCATGAATTAATTGGTTATAAGAAATACCATTAGCACGTGCAGCAGCATTGATTTTAATATTCCATAACCGTCTTAAATCATTTTTTTTCTTTCTTCTATGAGCATAAGAATAGCTCAAAGCATGAAGTAAAGACTCTTTGGCACTTTTATATAATCTATGACGTACGCCTTGATGGCCTTTAGTCATTTTCAAAACTTTTTTATGTCTAGCTTTTCTAGTTGAACCTGCAGAAACTCTTGTCAATTGTATATCCTCCGAAATAATAAATTAAAATCAAATAAAAAAAGTATAAAATTAAGATAATCCGTTAGGAAGCAATCTACTTATACGATCTTGATCAGCTGCATGTACAGGAAGTTTAGATGAAAATTGACGTTTAACTTTATTAGATTTTTTACGTCTAAGGTGACTTCTATGACCTTTCATTCTTAATAATTTACCTGTACCAGAAATCTTAAATCTAGCAGCTGCTCCTTTATGTGTTTTAAGCTTTGGCACTATTTAATTCCTTTGTTTTTTCAGATTTATCATTATTAGAAATTGGAGCTAGAATCATATAAATATTTCTTCCTTCAAATAAAGGAGGCTTATCCAATAAACAATCATCAATTAAATCTTCAGCAACAGATCTTAATAATTTCATTCCTATATCAGGATGGGCCATTTCTCTTCCTCGAAATATAACACTAACTTTTACTTTATTACCTTGAGATAAAATTCTTTTTATCATTCTTATTTTTGCTGATCTATCATGTTCTCCAATTCTTGTTTTAAATCGGATTTCTTTAACTTCATTAGTTAAATTAGATTTACGAGATTTTCGAGCTTCTCTTTCTTTCCTTGTAGCTTTATATCTAAATTTACCATAATCTAATAATCTACATACAGGAGGTTTTGACCCCGGTGCTACTTCAACTAAATCAAGATTTTTTGCATCAGCAAGGTCCAAAGCCCTTCTAAGAGTCATCACACCTAACTGTTCGCCTTTATCATCTATAACTCTAACTTCAGGCACTTTTATATTTTCATTTGCTCTATAATCTCTAGCGATATTTATACCTCACTGAAAATTCTAATACTTAAAATCGACTATAACATATGAATATTATACATATCAATAATATCACATAATAATATTATACTATTTATTTTAATAAATCTCTATCTAAATGCAATTTATTTAATAAATCATCAAAAGGCATAACTCCTAAATCTTCTCCACTACGATGTCTAATAGAAATGTTATTAGATTCTACTTCTTTATCACCAATAATTAACATATAAGGTATTTTAGACATTTGTGCCGATCTTATTTTTGCATTCATACGTTCTTTTTTAGTATTCACATCCACTCTAAATTCCGATGCACCTAATTTACTAGCCAGATTATTTGCATAATCTATATGCCTATCAGCTATAGGAATAATCGAAACTTGAATTGGTGATAACCACAGAGGAAAGGCTCCTCCATAATGTTCAGTTAATACCCCTATAAACCTCTCTAAAGAACCTAATAAAGCTCTATGAATCATGTATGGCTGATGTGCATTACCATCCTCACCTATATAATTTAACCCAAAACGCTCTGGTAAATTAAAATCAAATTGAACAGTTGTACATTGCCATAATCTACCAATAGCATCCTCTATGTTTATATCAATTTTAGGGCCATAAAATGCTCCTCCACCTTCATCAATTTGATAAGTTAACCCTCTTGAAATTAGTGTATTTTTTAATGATTCAATAGCTAAATCCCATCTAGCTATTTCTCCAACTGATTTTTCTGGCTTTGTTGAAAGCATAATTTCAAAATTTTCAAATCCAAAAGTTTTCATAAGATGAAATGTTAAATCTAATACTTTATTAATTTCATCTTCAATTTGATCAGGTCGGCAAAAGATATGAGCATCATCTTGTGTCATTCCTCGTACTCTAAGGAGTCCATGTAAAACACCTGCACGTTCATTACGATAAACAGAACCCAATTCACCAATTCTAATAGGTAAATCACGATAACTTCTAATATCATTACGATAATACATAATATGAAAAGGGCAATTCATAGGTTTCAAATAATATTCTTGCCCATCCAAATCCATTACTGGATACATGTTTTCTTTATAAAAATCTAAATGTCCACTTGTTTCCCATAAAGTAGATTTACCAATATGAGGTGTGTAAATTAAATCATAATTGTATCTAATATGTTCCTTTTTCCAAAAATCTTCTATAGTAGAGCGAAGTTTAGACCCTTTTGGGTGCCAAATAATTAAACCTGGACCCAGCTCGTCTTGGTAAGAAAACAAATCTAATTGTTTAGCTAAATTTCTATGATCTCTTCTATTTGCTTCTTCAATTTTTTTTAAATGCTCATCTAATGCTTCATTAGATTCAAATGCTGTTCCATATATTCTCTGAAGCATAGGTTGATCTTCTTTACCTCTCCAATAAGCTCCAGCTACACTAAGCAATTTAAATGCAGGAATCATACCAGTGGATTCTACATGTGGGCCACCACAAAGATCCTCAAAATCACCATGTTTATAAGTTGAAATAGGAACATCTTCAGCAATATCCTTAATAACATCTAATTTAAAAGGTTCATCTTTATGCATATCCAAAATTTCAGACCTTGAATATTCTGTATATTCAAATTTCAAATCTTGCTTCATTACTTTTATCATTTCAGTCTCAATTTTTTCCAAACTCTCGTCTGTAATTGGAGTTTCAACTTGAAAATCATAATAAAAACCATCTTTAGTTGGTGGACCAATTGCTAATTTAGTTTTAGGATAAATTTTAGTAACAACATCAGCCATTATATGAGCTGTTGAATGTCTTATTTTCTCCCTATGTTTTTCTATAGAACTTTCATCTACAAATTCCATAGACTTTTCCTCCAAAATTTAATTCATTAATTTATATAATTATATATTATTCATCTTTTATAGATCCATCAGAATTCAACCTAGTTTCTACTTTTCTAATATTTGGCGGGTATTTTTCAGCTGCATCTTCATATAATTCCACACCTATTCCTGGAGAATCAGGAATAATAATAAATCCATCTTCTACTAATAAACTAGATTTTACAATTTCAGATTTTGGAGGTATATTCTCTCCATTGGGTAATTCTTGAATAGCAAAATTCGGAATACACGCAGCAAGTTGAATACAAGCAGCTGTACTAACTGGACTTAGTGGATTATGGGGAACTACATTCACATAATTAGCTTCAGCTAGTGCAGCAATTTTCTTACTATGAGAAATACCTCCAGCTAAACAAACATCCGGCCTTACATATTGGACTGCTCCTCTTTTAAGCAACATATCAAATTCATGTATTGAATGGAATCTTTCACCCGTAGCTATAGGAATAGATATACGTTCTGCAACAAGGCCCATAGCATCAAAATTATCTGGTAAAATTGGATCCTCATAAAAAAGAGGGTGAAATTGCTCAATACCTCTAGCTAAAACAACTGCTTCAGCAGGATTTAACTTTCTGTGTATTTCTATACATAAGTCAACACTATTTCCAACCGCTTCTCTATAAGATCTAACAGTATCTATTGCATCATTAATCATATCAGCATGGGTTTTAAAATAAGGAATTTCACGAGATTCATCTAAAAATGGAGTTAAATGACCAACTGCTGTAAAACCTTGAGCTTTAGCATCAATAATACCATCAATTAACTTTTGTTTTGTATTACCAAAAACATGATAATATACTCTAGCTTTATCACGTGTTTTTCCTCCTAACAACTGATACGAAGGTACTCCAAAATATTTTCCAGCTATGTCCCAAAGAGCTATATCTAAAGCACTTATAGCACCCATTATAGCAGCACCTCTAAAATGGCTAAATCTATACATATACTGCCAATGATGTTCAATATTTAATGGATTTTTACCTAATAAATATCTAGAGAATTGATCAATAGCTGACTTAGAAGCTTCTAAAAATCCCCAAGCACCTGATTCTCCTAAACCAGTTAATCCTTCATCAGTATAAATTTTTACAAATAAATATCTATCTATTAATAATGGTTCTATTTTAGTTATTTTCATGTGAGACTCCTAAATATATAATATATCTATTAACATAATTAATGATGAAATTAATATAAACATGTAAATAAATCTTTCAAATATAATATTATTTAACCGTAAATTAATTTTATTACCAACTTTAAATCCAATAAATATAGTAGGAAAAACTGAAACAAGCAATACAAACAATTCAAAAGAAATTAAACTTGCAAAAACATACCCAATTAATGCAAACAACTGGACTGACAACCCAAATATCGCTAAATATTTACGAAGAATATTCTTTTTTAGACCTGTTTTATTTAAAACTATTACTAATAAAGGAGTCCCGAGTCCTAAAGTCGTTATCAATATAGTAGTAATAAATGATGCGGGATAACGAAAATATTTACTTGCAGGTTGTCCATTTCCAATTTGTATAAAACCAATAATAGATATGACAATAATAGCTAATAAAACGCTTACCTTCAAAGGTTCAACATCTATAGATGCAATTAATAATACTCCAAAAGGCACGCCTAATATTCCAAATATTAAAACTGGGGTTATTTCTTTTCTTTCAATTACTTCTTTAGTATTACGAATAATTAATAAAGCTAAATATATAGTAGTAAAGTTAATCAAAATAACTACAGTCTTAGTTTCAAAAATATTAATTAAAATAGGTATACTAATTAAACCAAGACCAAATCCACTAATTGTATATATAATTGAAGCAAAAAATAATGCTAAATGAGCAAGTAATATATCAATTAAACTTATATCCAAAATACTACCTATTGATGCTACAAATCTATATACAAATATTCAAAAAATGATTTTATTTATCCAATTGTTTTAAGGTATAGCTCTTCCAGCCAAAACACCGGTACATTTTTCATTATCTACAGCTATTTGACCATTAACTAAAACAAAAGGGATGCCTGAAGGAAATTGCTTTGGATCATCATAAGTTGAATTATCAATCAAATTTTCTGAATGAAATATAGTTATATCCGCAAAATAACCCTTTTTAATAAGCCCTCTATCTTTTAAACCAAATCTAACAGCTGGATTTTGCGTAACTCTTTGAATGAGAGTCTCTAGTTTAACTCCTCCAAATCTACGTCTAAATCTCCCCAGAAATCTAGGAAATGTTCCATAAGCTCTAGGATGTGGCATACTCCCTAGAGGAATAGCATCACTACCAATCATATAATCTGGTCTCGATAACAATTTCAAAGCATCTTGACTCAATTGATTCCAAACTTGAACATTATGAGGAGGAGCACCTAGATAACCTATTTGCATATCACATTCATCAAGTAATTCTACCAATGTTTCTCCTAAAGAAAGTTTCCTGATTTGGGCAATATCTGAAATTGTCATACCTTCATAAGATGTATTTTTTGGAACATAAGTTAACACTGCATCAGATAAAGGCTTATCATTTAAATATTCAATAATTCTATTCCTACTATTTACTTCAGTCAACAGATTTTTCATTTCATCTATACCACCAATATGATATTGACTAGGAAGAAAACTCATAGGAAAAGTACTACCAGTGGGATAAGGGTATAATTCTAAAGTAATATCAACTCCCTCTTTTTTTGCTTTTTCTATTGGTTCTAGAATTTCATCTGTTTTACCTGGGTTATTAGGAGCAGTCCTGAAATGTGAAAAATGTACCGGTACACCTGATTTTCTTCCAATTTCTAAAGCTTCAGCTACATTACCTCCACCATAAGCTCTGTCTATATTCACATCTCTTAAATGAGTAATATATACTCCTCCATAATCTTTAACAACTTTACATAATTCTATTAATTCTTCCGTATCACTCCATGCTTGAGGATGATATGATAATCCAGTAGCAAGACCAATTGCACCTTGACTCATACCTTCAGCAATTAAATCCTTAGCAGTTTTCAGATATTTTCCAGTCATTGGTTTATCATTAAAGCCTAAGACTTCTAAACGTAAAGCTCCATGTGCAATTGGATATGCTGTATTAATAGAAACTTTCTTATCATAATGTGAACGAAATTTTTCAACACTACTCATATCCAAGTCTTCAGGAGGTTCACCTAATATTCCTGAAAGATATTTTCTATATATCTTATAATTTTCTTTAGATAAAGGAGCATAAGATAAACCATCTTGTCCTAATATTTCTGTAGTAATTCCTTGCCTTATGCCATTAGCATGTTGGGGGTCTATTAACAGAACTCCATCAGAATGAGCATGAGTGTCAATAAATCCAGGAGATACAATATACCCAGTTGCATCTATTTTTTTCTTACTTATAGAATCAGATAAATCCCCAATTACTTTTATTCTATCCGAGACAATTCCTATGTCTGAAATAAATCCTGAAGAATCACTACCATCTATAATTGTTCCATTAGATATTATTACATCAAACATAATTACTCCAAATGAATATTAAAATATTTACACCATTCTAAACTAAATTAATAATAAATATCTATATAAAATAAAGATAAAAAGTGTAATATAATACTAATTCAAAACATATATATTTAAATATGAAATTGGAGATTAATAATGCCAATAATAGACCACAACAAAATTACTGAAAGTCCCTGGAGACCAAATTATAGGAAATGGAATATAACTCAATCAAATGACGGCACTACTAGCAGCGATTTATCTTATAGCGAAGTAGGAGTCGGAACAGGCGCACCTCTTCATAAACATGAAAGTGATGAACTAATAGTAGTATTAGAAGGTGAAATTGAAGCAAAGTTAGGTGATAAAACTCAGTTAGTTAACAAAGACCATACACTTGTAATCCCACCAAATACTCCTCATGGATTTAAAAATGTTGGGAAAAACAAAGCTAAAATATTAACTTTTTTCCCGATTCAAAATCCTTTTGACCACACTGATTATTTAGAAGGTTCAAAACCTAATTCATAGTTATGGTTTAACTTTAAACATTTTATCTGGGATTGGAGAAAGTAAGTTAACAGGTATTGGTTCAAAAATACTATTATTTTTCGACCATAATATCTTCATCATAGAAGAATTCAAATTGAATAAATTTTTAAATTCAATTTGAATTCTATTTTCACCCTTGTTTAAATATACAGGTTCATACTCTACACTTGAATATGAAGAAGCTTTTTCTTGTAAAGTATTAAAATTTAGATTAATAATCACTTCACTTTGAGAATCAATTTTAAAAATATAATTGTCATCAGTTGGAATATTTATATATGCTTCAAATAAAGAAGTATTAGGTTCTTCTAATTTACTTTCATACCAAAATGGCTCAGAAGAATTTATTATATACGAATTATAATCATCATTATTTATTACTACATTAGGTTCAATTGAAAAGAAAGATGCTAAAAATCCATACGGTTGAATAGGTTCTTTATATAAATTATTATTACCTATCAATTCAAAACCTTTCCCAGGAGGCTTCCAATATAGAGCAGTAAAATAATTATAATCTATATTATCCCCTTCAATCAAAATCTTATGTATTCCAACTGCTGGATATAGATCTATGGATTTTTTATTTTTACTTAAAATTGGTCTGCCATCAAAGTACATTTGAACATCATCTTTTGATTCCAAATAAAATTTATATAAACCAGGTTCTTTTATATAAATAGCACCTTCCCAAACATAACTTTCAGGAACTTTACTTGAATATTTTTCAATATTCCAATTCTGTTGGCTAAATAAAAGTGTTTCATATACTTCTTCTTTATTAGAATAAATATATTTAGCATTTAATCCATTTGACAAAGTTAAATCATCTTTATTTAATACTGCAAGATAGTAGAGCAAAATTTCTTCGTTAGGTGAAGTAATTATTGAATACTGACCATTAGGATAATATAGTTTTAATAAATCATACATACCTTTATCTCTTGGTTCTAAATATATTGCTACACCTTGCTCAATAAGATTTGGTGAAATAGGCAATTCTTCTGGAAGAATCACTAGGAAATCATCATTATCTGTAAGAACATTTAAGGTTAAAGATCCATAAAAATGCCTAGATCCTCTAATATCAAAACCATCCTGTCGTTTATTTATAATATCTTGAGCAATTAATGTATGATCAGTAGAAAATGCAGAATAAACTTTATCATCTGTAGAGTATGTGTAAAAATAAAAATATATATTCAAAAATATAATGAGAATAACAATAAACCCAAAAAGATAATTTATTTTACTTCTTATAAATTTCCATGGAACTATACTGCTAAATATCCAAAAAGTATTTATTCCTAATGTAATAATAATGATTACAGGAGGAATAACTCCTATAGTTTTCATAGAATCTGGCGTATTCCATGAAATACTCAATATCCCCGGTAACAACATAAAAAATAACCAAATAAGCAAAAATCTAAAACGTAAATCTTTATAATTAGCTAAGCAAACTGATAAACCCATTATTAAAAACACACCTGAAATAAAATCTAACATTGGGAAACCTACTACATTATGCCTAGGATTAGAATCACCTAAGTAATTAAACATTGCTAAATATTCAGAAAAATTCCTGATAATTTGATATATAAATTCATCTATATCAAAATTATTAAATATATAATCATTTGTAGGGTTAATTAAAACACCTTGTCCATTCATAAACATAGATAGGATTGATGGGGCAGAAATTATTAAAACCCCCAAAACAATAAACATTATTTTTTGTAAATATTTATACCAATTAAAATCTAAGAATTGACGAGAATAAGTAAATAAATATAAAAAAATAACAATCGAGAAAATACAAAAAGAAAAATTAAACCAAACCCCTAAACCTAATACTCCTCCTAAACCCGCATAATCTAATGGCTTATTATTTTTTAAAGTTCTAAATAACATCCAAGAAGCTAAAAGCAGTAATAAGGGTAAAACAATTATAGGTAAACTCATTCTACTCCATATTAATTCCCATCTCATTGTCGCAATCAATAAGCTTGAAATTAATGCAATCCGATTACCAAAAATAAGCCTTACAAATAAGAACATAAAAATTATTGATAATAATGATATAAAAATACTCTGTATCCTCCCTACAGACACAGAAACCCCAAATAGTTCTATTAAAAATGTTGTAGGAAGTAAATATAAATTAGAAATATTAATAGATTGTGAATATTCAGATATTTGATTTAAATTATCTATTAAAGATTTTGCTTCCCAAATTATAACTGCTTCTTCATACCATAAACCTTTAGGTAGTTTATTAATATTATATATTCTTAGAATAAAAGCTAAAATTAAAATAAAAAATAATAAAACCCATATAAAAGAAATATTAATATTTTTAATATTAAGGTTCTCATAATTTACTATTAATTTTAATTTTTCAATAACAAATAATGAATAAAAACTAATTATTGAAAATATAAAAAATAATAAAGCAAAAGCATTATAATCATTATTTCTAAATAACAAACATGCAATAATACACATTGTAAAACTAAAAATTAAAAAAATTATTCTCATATTATTCCATTTGAAAATAAATTCAGAATTTTTATACGACGTAGAAAAATTTTTTTGAAAAATAAAATTTTTAGCACTTCTTACTGCAAAGAACATTGCTACAAAAGAAATACATAACGGAGTTATAGACCATATATATTTTTCATTAGTAATTAAAATTTGAAAAATTACTGCTAATATAAATGAAAAAAATACTAAAATAAACCGCATAGAGTTAGACGATTTAGAACTCATTTGGAATTTTAAATTATAATTTTTATACATAAAGTAATATCTGAACAACTGTTATTCTGAATGTACAATTCCTTGTTCGAAAAGTAAATCAATCTGCTTACTACTATAATTTAAATTAGCTAATATTTCCCTAGTATGCTCCCCTAACTTAGGAGTTGTTTTGAATTTATTATAATGAGTGTTTTCAAATCTAATTAAATTTCTTAAATATTTCATATCACCATAATCTTTATGATAAGATTCACCAACAATATCATCTGAAACAACTTCAGAATCATCAAAAAAATATTTATTGTAATTTAAAGATAATTTAATAATATTAATACCAAATTCCCTTAAATTCTTAACACAAAAGGATGAATTGTTACTTTCAAAAAATTCTTCAAATTTTAATTTTAAATTATTTGAACCATATTGAATATTTTCAAATTTATCATTATCATCTAAATTTTCCATAGAAATATTCAAATATTTTAAAAAAGAATCAAATTGATCATTTGAATTAATTATCAAATATATCCAGCCGTCTTTTGTTTTATATATTCTATGAATTAAAGACATTCCATATTGATCAGGATCTGAATATTTACGTATTTTTTTCCCTTTATATTTTAGGAATTCTTCACTACTTAATAATATACCTGCATCTAATAAAGAAGCTTTAGCCGTTTGGATTATACCTTTGGTTTCACGAACATATAAAGCCATAACTGCACCTAAAACACCTAAGGCGCCACCTGTATAATCAGTAGGTGCTTGTTCCCCTAAAAAAACTGGCCCATTATCTGCTCCACCTTGAGCGTGTTGCAAGCCCATCCATGCTTGAGACAAAGGATCTAATCCTGCTCTATGTGCATATGGTCCTTCCCATCCAAACGCAGTTACATGAGTTTCAATAATCTTAGGATTAACTGATCTAATTATTTCAGTTGACAGTCCCATTCTATCAGTCGCACCTGGTCTTAAATTTGCAACTAAAATATCAGAGTTTGATGCTAAATCTAATGCTATTTTTTTACCTAATTCAGTTTTAGTATTAAATGATATTGAACGTTTTTGAGCATTTAAATATAAAAACATCAATGTACCAGCTGGCCTTGATATATCTCCATGTAAAGGTTCCATTTTAATTACATCAGCACCTAAATCGCCTAAAATCCTACCCAATGATGGCCCAGCAATAACATTTGTTGATTCAATAACTTTAATACCATTCAAAGGTGGTTCCATTATATTTTCAACTATTTTCTTATTTTCAATATCAGTTAAGTCAAAATCACCATTAAGATTAAATTCATTAATTATTTTATCTGTATCTTCTCCAGAAATGTGGCGAGGAGACCTAATATGTCCAGGAGTTTCAGAAAATTTAATAGGTAGACCCATTTGGGAAACGGTGCTCAATATAGGGTCGTCAACATCAACAATCATTTGATTATATATAGCTTGGGGGTTATTCATTGATTCCTGTACTGTGCAAACTTTAGCATAAGGTACATCAATACTTTCAAATATTTCAGCCCATTCAGAATAATTTTTGGTCTTAATTACTCCAGCTACTATATCCCATAACTCTTCACGGTCTTTTTCAGTTTCAGGATCTCTTCCTTCTCCAAACCTAGGCTGATATATAACTTCAATTAAATCCATAACAGCTGCTGCGCGATCTATAAATTCTCCATGCACACATGCTAATTGAATCCAATTTCCATCAGCACACTCCATTACGCTATAGAAAGGACCTGCACCAAATGGAGGAGGTTTAGGATAAGCAAAATCCCCATTATCATCTGTTTCAGTTGATGATTTCCCACTTACATGAGAAGAAATTTTTTTAGGACTATCATCTTTATCAACACCAAACCTATAACCGTCACTTTTAATTTTGGGCTGATACATCAAAGCTCCTGACATTAAAGAAGTTTCTACTTTCCTACCATTTCCTGTTTTTGCCATAGAAAACAGTGAACTTACTATACCTATAGCTGATAGTATACCTGTAGAAACGTTAACTAATGGGTGAATTAGATGAGCTGGCCCATTTCTAAATGTAGGAATCCTATCAAGCACACCTAATCTAGCTAGTATTAAATCGACTAAAGGTTTTTCATTTTTAAGTAAAGAATTTTTGCCATAGGTAGTTATAGAAGCATGAATAAGTTTAGAATTTATAGAATATAAAGTATTTTTGTTTATAATTTTTTGTTTATTTGAAGATAAAGCGAAATCATCTATTAAAACATCGCAAAGTGAAATTAATTCATAAAGCCTTTTTCTATCTTTTAAGATATTTTGATAATCTAAAAAAATACTTTCTTTACCTCTATCCCATACAGAAAAACCTGGAGATTTACGGCTATCAATTGACTTAACATCCTCTACTCTTATAACTCTTGCTCCATTATCACACAGCAACATAGTTGCATATGCACCAGCCAGTCCATCAGTCAAATCTAAAACTAAAAGGTTATCTAAAGAACTAGCCAATTAATAGATTCTCCTATATTTAGAATTAAATTAAAGTAATTATAATATTATAATTTAGCTTTAACTATTGCTTTCAATTCTTTCATTCGAGTCAAAGTTGGAGTTTCACCATTTTCATCTTTTTTGTCATAAATCTCTTCATTATCTAATATCACTTTTAAAACTCCTGAATCACCTGGGGTTAAAGTTATAGCAATATTTCCAGCTCCAACACTATAGAATTCAGCAACCATCCAGGCTGCTACAGCATGGTAACCTCAAGGAACGCAGTATTTTATCTCCATATTTATCTTTGATTTAAATGACATAATAAATCCTTAAAATTTAGTATTTTATGATTGCAGAATGTAACATGTACAAAACTAAAGTGTCAAGAATTTTATACAAAAAAATAATGCTATATATTTAATATATACTTTTAGTATAATAGTACTTATTAACAAAACATAATTAATTCAAATTAACAAATGGCAACAATAAAAAATATAATCGCAAGAGAAATATTAGATTCGAGAAGTTACCCGACTGTAGAAGTTGAGCTAATTTTATCTAATGGAATAAAATCATTAGCATCTGTTCCTTCTGGAGCAAGTACCGGTTCAAATGAAGCAAAAGAAATTAGAGACAATGACGAAAGTAGATACCACGGCTATGGAGTCAGAACCGCAATTAATAACATTCAAAAATATATCTGCCCTGAACTCATTGGAAAAAACATTTTTAATCAAAAAGAAATAGATCTCACAATGATTAATATTGATGGAACCAAGCAAAAATCAAAATTAGGTGCTAATGCAATTCTTGGTGTGTCTATAGCCGTTCTAAAAGCTGCTGCTTTGACATCAAATAAACCTATATATTTATATATAAATGATTTAAATGAAAATCAAAATTTATCTTTGCCAGTACCTATGCTAAATGTTATTAATGGTGGCAAACATGCTGAAAATTCAAACGATTTTCAAGAATTTATGATTATACCAGTAGGTTTTGAAAAATTTAAAGATGCTTTAAGAGCTGGAGCTGAGGTTTACCAAGAAATAAAATTAATTTTACGTAAAAGTAAAAAAATATCATCTATTGGAGATGAAGGAGGCTACGCCCCGTCTTTAAAATCAAATGAAGAAGCTATTGAATTATTAGTTGATGCAATATCAAAATCAGGTTATATACCAGGTAAACATATTTTTATTGGTTTAGATATAGCTTCAACTGAGTTGTATAAAGATAATAAATATAACTTAATTTCAGAAAACACCTCACTTATATCAAACGATTTGATAAAAATGTATAGTGATTTAGTTAGCAAATATCCAATTATTAGCATTGAAGATGGAATAATGGAAAATGATTGGAAAAGTTGGCAAATGCTTACATCCGAAATCGGTAACCATGTACAAATAGTTGGAGATGATTTGTATGTTACTAATCCAGAAAGAATAAAAAAAGGAATAGAATTAAAAGCAAGTAATGCAGTATTAATCAAACTAAACCAAATAGGAACAGTTACAGAAACTATAGAAGCCATAAAAGAAACTCAGAAAGTTAATTGGGGAACAATTATCAGCCATAGATCTGGTGAAACCGAAGACACTGTAATATCAGATATAGCTGTTGGAATGAATTCTGGACAAATAAAATGTGGAGCACCTGCAAGAGGTGAAAGAACTGCTAAATACAATAGGTTAATAAGAATTGAAGAAGAATTGGGAGACAAAAGTAGATTTTTAGGCAAAAATATTTTTTATAATTTCAACAATTAAATTATAATTATCAAAAATTTAAATTAATAAATCATTTGGAGAGTGAAATGGCAATAACAAAAGTAGGGATTAATGGATTTGGTAGAATAGGAAGACAAGTTCTAAGGGCAATTATGGAACGACAATCTAGTCAATTAGAAGTAGTAGCTATTAACGATTTAGCTGACACACAAACGAATGCTCATATGTTTAAATATGATACAAATTACGGAGTATATCCAGGTGAAGTTAAACCTCAAGATGATAGTATAACTATTGATAATAAAAAAATTCAAGTTCTTTCAAGTAGAAACCCTGAAGAATTAAATTGGGGTGAATTTGGAATAGATATTGTAATAGAATCAACAGGGTTTTTTACTGATGGAAATAAAGCAGCTGGCCATTTAAAGTCCGGACCTAAAAAAGTAATTATTTCAGCTCCTTCAACAAATGAAGATATTACATTGGTACTAGGAGTAAACGAAGACAAATATGATAAAAACAATCATAATATTATTTCAAATGCATCATGTACTACAAACTGTATAGCTACAATGGCAAAAGTAATTAATGATAATTTTATCATTAAAAATGGATTGATGAGTACAATTCATTCATATACAAATGATCAAAAAATATTAGACCAAGTTCATTCTGATCTTAGACGTGCTAGAGCTGCTGCTGAAAATATTATTCCAACAACAACTGGTGCTGCAAAAGCTGTAGCTTTAGTATTGCCTGAATTAAAAGGTAAAATCCATGGAATGGCTTTCAGAGTACCTACTTCTACAGTCTCAGTTACAGATTTTGTTGTAAATATAAAAAAAGAAACTACCGTAGAGGAAATTAATAAAGCCTATAAAGAAGCTCAATACACTAAATTAAAAGGGATTTTATCTATTACTGATGAACCTTTAGTAAGTAGTGACTTTAAAAAAGACCCTCATAGTTGTGTTATTGATGGTTTGTCTACAATGGTGTTAGATAATAATATGATTAAAGTAGTAGGTTGGTATGATAATGAATGGGGCTATAGTTGTCGTACAGCCGATTTAGCAGCATATATTTCTAAATCTATATAATAAATTATAATTTATATTTGCTTACCATTAATCAAAATAGTATAATTCGAGTTAAATGGTTCATTAATTATCTGATGAAGTTATTGGAGGTCTATTCATGGTAGTAGAAACAAAAACTGGAACTGGAACATGGGGCGTCAAAACCGGCCTTGCTCAAATGCTTAAAGGTGGAGTTATAATGGATGTTGTAACACCAGAACAAGCAAAAATTGCTGAAGATGCAGGAGCATGTGCAGTAATGGCTTTAGAACGAGTCCCATCAGATATTAGAAAACAAGGTGGAGTTGCGAGAATGTCTGATCCAAGTATGATTGAAGGCATTAAAAAAGCCGTAACTATACCTGTAATGGCTAAATCTAGAATAGGCCATTTTGTAGAAGCGCAAATATTAGAAGCTTTAGGTGTTGATTATATAGATGAATCTGAAGTTTTAACTCCAGCAGATGAAAATAATCATGTATGGAAACATGATTTTAAAGTACCTTTTGTATGTGGATGTAGAAACTTAGGAGAAGCTTTAAGACGTATTGGTGAAGGTGCAGCCATGATCAGAACTAAAGGTGAAGCTGGTACAGGAAATGTAGTTGAAGCCGTAAGACATGCCCGATCAGTTTTAGGAGAAATAAAAAGGATCCAAGGTATGAATCTTGAAGAATTAATGGCTACAGCAAGAGATTTACAAGCTCCTTTTGATATAATTAAAGATATTCATGATACTGGGAAATTACCAGTAGTTAACTTTGCAGCTGGAGGAATTGCTTCACCAGCAGATGCAGCTTTAATGATGCAAATCGGAGTCGAAGGTGTATTTGTAGGTTCTGGAATTTTTAAATCTGAAAACCCTCAAATTATGGCCCAAGCAATTGTCAAAGCAACAACTCATTTTAATGATCCTGATATATTAGCTGATGTTTCTAGAGGACTAGGTGCATCTATGCCTGGATTAGATGTCAGAACAATGCCGGAAGAAGAACAATTAGCACAACGAGGTTGGTAGATTGACTCGAATAGGAGTATTGGCTCTTCAGGGCGATTTTTTTGAACATATTAAAATTCTTAGAAGCTTGGATGTAGATGCGCTCGAAATTCGATTACCGGCACAGCTAGATTCAATTGATGGTTTAATAATTCCAGGTGGTGAAAGTACTACTATAGTTCAGCTTATTGATATTTATAAATTCAGAGAAAAACTTATAAAAACAATTACTGAAGGATTACCAACCTGGGGAACTTGCGCAGGATTGATTGTTCTTGCAAAAAAATTAATGGACCATAGGCCCGATCCTCTTAAATTAATGGATATAACTGTACAACGTAATGCATTTGGAAGACAAGTAGATAGTTTTGAATCGAATATAGATATTACAGGCGTTGAAGGACCTCCTTTTAATTGTATATTTATAAGAGCACCTATTGTCACGCAAGTAGGAAAGAATACTGAGATTTTAGCAAAAGTTAACAATAATCGAGCAGTAGCCGTTAAAGAAAAAAATATATTAGGAACTTCTTTTCATCCAGAACTAACTAAAGATACAAGAGTACATGAATTATTTCTCAATATGACTCAATAAATTACAGCTATATTTCAAAAATATAGGAGTTGAAATATCTATTGGAAAATCAATTAGAAAATAAAAAAGATTTACAAACTTTATTAAATTTACTTCCTAAAAATATATCTGAAAATATTTATAAAAATAAAGATTTAGAAGATTTATTAGAAGTAGTAATTGATATTGGTAGATACCCTGAAGCAAGATTTAGAACTGGCACTATAAATATTATCAATAATATTATAACTATAGATGATATAAACCATATATCTAATCAACTTGGCAAATTCAGTGATGATAATCGAGCAGGAATTGAAAAGACACTTCATAGAATATCAGCAATAAAAAACCGTAACGATAAAATTATTGGCTTAACACTTAGAGTTGGAAGAGCAATTTATGGAACAATAAAAATTATTGAAGATCTAATACATAGTGGTAAAAGTATATTACTTATTGGCAAACCTGGTGTAGGTAAAACTACTATGCTTAGAGAAATAGCAAGAGTTCTAGCAGATGAAGGCAAAAAAAGGGTTATAATCGTAGACACATCAAATGAAATTGGAGGTGATGGAGATATCCCTCATAATGGAATAGGAAAATCTAGAAGAATGCAAGTATCAAGTCCATCATTACAACATTCAATTATGATTGAAGCTGTTGAAAACCACATGCCTGAAATAATTATTGTAGATGAAATTGGAAATGAATTAGATGCAATCGCAGCAAGAACAATAGCAGAAAGAGGAGTTCAGTTAATTGCTACTGCTCATGGTAATACATTGGAAAACTTAATGGCAAATCCAACTTTGACCGATCTAGTTGGAGGTCTGCAAGCAGTAACTCTTGGAGATGAGGAAGCAAAAAAAAGAAATTCACAAAAAACTATACTAGAGAGAAAATCGCCACCAACATTTGACATATTAATTGAAATTCACGGATGGACTGAAGTTGCTATTTATGAAGATGTTAGTAAAATGGTTGACCAAACTTTACGTGGGAAAAAATTCAAACCAGAAGTAAGAAAAATCGATGAAAATGGAAATATAAATTCTATAATATCTAATAACAACTTTATTGAAAAAGAAATTAATAGTAAAACAAACACAAATTATTTAAACAATGATACTGAAATAAAACCTGCATTAAAAATATTACCTTATGGAATAAATAAAGGTAAGTTACAACAAGTTATAACTGATACTAAAGAAGATGTTGAAATAACAACTAATAATGATGAATATGACATACTTGTAACAACCAAAAATTATTACCGCCGTAAAACAAAAACTTTATTAGCTGCTGAAAAAATTGGGAAGCCAATATATGTATTAAGAAGAAATTCTTATAATCAAATACAAACTTTATTTAATTCCTTATTTAAAAACAAACTAAAAAGTGATGAAAATATAAAAATCGGAATAGAAGAAGCTGAAATAGCTATCAACAAAATAGGTGATGGCCAAAATCAAATTAATTTAAATCCTCAAAGTGCATATATTAGATATCTACAACATGAAATAGCTGAAAAAAATGGATTAGACTCTTTTAGTACAGGGAAACCAACTAAAGGTAGATATGTAACAATTTATAAAGAATAAAAAATACAATTTTATTTGATAAGGAATAGATGTGTCATACTTTATATCATTCGAAGGTGGAGAAGGTACAGGTAAGTCTACTCAAATAAAAATTTTAAAAGGAAAAATAGACTCATCGAATTATAAATGTTTAGTAATTCAAGAACCCGGTACTACTCAATTAGGTAATAAATTACGTAATTTATTAAAAAAAGAAACTCCTAAAGAAGAATCAATAACTTATATGTCTGAATTATTGCTTTTCTCAGCCGCAAGGTCAGAATTAGTAACAAAAATAATAAAACCTAACTTAAAAAAAAATAATTTAATTATAATTGCTGATAGATATGTAGATTCAACTACAGCATATCAAGGGTTTGGTAGAAATTTAGATTTATCTGAAATTAAATTAATCAATAATATTGCCACACAAATGATATATCCAGATATAACATTCTTACTTGATTCAAACCCTAAAATTATGTCTCATAGAATAATGACAAAAGACAACCAAAGTAAAAATGTTACTCCAGAAAATATACGCAAAGACATAAAAGGTTCTAGAAAATTTGAAGAAGAACCTTTAGATTTTCACAATAGAGTGAGAAATGGATATTTAGAAATACTTAAGTCTTATCCTGGTAGGATAATTAAAATAGATGCTAATCAAGATAAAAATATAATATCAAACTTAATTTGGCAAAATTTACAAAATAAAATTCCTAACCTCAAATAGTCCAAATTTAATTAACAAAGTCTTATCAAGTAATTGGTTTATCTTGTATAACCTTTAAAGGCGTTTCGACTACCATTTTATTAACTTTTTCCAAACCTATAATTTGTGATGCAAAATTTATACCATCATTCATTCTAGGAGAACGTTCACCTGAATCAGAATGTGTATCAGAAGAAATTATATTTACTAGGTCTTTATTCAACATATAAATTGATAATTCTTTAGCAATATCTCCAAAAACCCCCAACAAACTTCCAGCAGTGATTTGAGTTAATAAACCTATTTTAATTAATTCATCCAAAGTTTTGATGTCTTTTTGAAACATTTCTATTCTTTCAGGATGAGCTAATATAGGTTTCAATCCTAAATCAATCAACTTATACACTACTGGAAAAATATAATTAGGAGATCCAAAAAAAGGCATTTCAAGAAGCATATATCTAGTTCTATTAATTGTAATAGCAAATCCATTTATATAATCATCTACTAAATCTAAGCTCATATGATTTTCCATACCTAATAATAATTTAATTTCAATATTATTTTTAAGAAATAAATTATTCAATTTTTTTGTTAAAAATAATATTTTGTTTAAAGAATGAAATTCTTTTACATCTTTTCTGTGAGGAGTTGCAACAAGTACATGAGTGCCGCTTTCATATGCGATTTTACCCATTTGAAAAGATTCATCAATAGTTTCTGGACCATCATCTATTCCAGGTAAAATATGTACATGTAAATCATACATTAATATATAAGATCTCTTTCAATCATTTTATAATACATTAATTATTAATAATGTTAATATCTAAGCTATATATATACTTAGATATTATGTATACTCTTTTCATAATATATCTGGGAGAAAATTTTGACAATATCTTTAAACTTCAATTTATTTTCATGGGAAAATATCGATGATTATACTAACTTATCCAATAAAATAGATATAGAAAAGCATACTGGGTACAACCATAACTCTGACAATATTAAAGAAAAATTATCCTACCCTTCACTTAATCCTCAAAAAAATTTATTTATTGTTTCAGATAGTAATTTTCAAAAAATTGGATACTTATTATTAATTGAAGAAAAAATAATTGACAGAGCTATAGTAGAAATTAAAATTTTAAAAAATTACCAAAATGACTATGTTCAATCTGAATTTATAAAGAAATCAATAGAATTAACTAAATTATTATCAATAAAATACTTAAATATACAAATTCATGAATCTGACAACTTAATGCAAATTTCTTTAAAGAATTATAAATTTAAAAAAATCAAAACATACTTCAATATGCAATTAATAAGCTTATCAAATATAAACTCAAAACTTCCAAATGGATTATATTTTTCAGAATTCAGATTAAATAAAGATGAAAAAGTACTTACTAATTTACAAAACACAATATTTAAAAATAGTTGGGGGTTTTGCCCAAATACGATAGAGGAAATATATTATAAAGTACGAATGCAAAACTCAAATCCAAATGGAATAATTCTAATAAAAAATAATTATGAACACATAGGTTATGTTTGGACAACAAAAGAAAACAAATTTGGTAAAATCTCAATGACAGGCATAATTCCAAAATTCAGATCCCTTGGAATAGGTAATAAATTAATCAGCAAAGGCATAGAATATTTATTTAATAATAAATATTCTATAGTTAATCTAGAAGTAGATTCAGAAAATTTAAACGCAGTTCAATTATATAAGAAAATTGGATTTAATAAATTGTCTGAAATATGGTGGTATGAAAAAAAATTAATAAGTTAATTTTTATCAATTTTAGATTTTAAATTATCTGGTATGACTATACCTCCTGAAAAAACTAATTTCATAGCTTCCTCAACGTTTAAATCTGTTTCAAGTACATCTTTCTGAGGCACAAATGCTAAGTTTCCAGAAGTAGGATTAGGTACAGTTGGAACATACACAACCAAAATTTCTTTATTTTTTTGATTGTCAAAAAATTGACCTGTTACAAAACCAATTGCCATATAGCCTTCTCTTGGCCATTCAATAAAAACAACTCTATTAAATCTATTTGTCACAGGGGCAGATAATGTTTCAGTTATTTGACGCATTAACCCATAAATTGTACCTACTAGAGGGATCCACATCAAAGTTGTTCTTTCTATTGCAGATATTCTGCGACCTAAACGACCTCCAACTATTAAACCAATTAGATAAAAAATAACGATAGAAATAATAACCCCTATCCCAGGAAAATCTAATCTTGTACCATTTATAAAAGGACTAAAAAATCCTCTATCACCTCTAAAAATGTCATCTACCGTATAAAATAAAAATAACAAAATTAAAATAGTTACTAACAAAGGAATCAAAATAATAAAACCAGCTAAAATTCTACTAAAAATATGAGACTCAAATTTACTAATAAAACTATTTTTTTTACCATTTTCTATTTCATTCATATCAATTTCATTTCCTTGAAATTTCTTTATATAAATTAAACATACTTCTTCCGGATTTTGACCATTGATAATATTCAGCTTTTTTTCTACATTCTATTGATGATTTCTTGATATTAATGTTTTTGAAAAAATATTCAATATAGGTTTTGAAACCTTTTGGACTTATATCATTAACTAAATAACCATTGACACCGTTATCAATTAGGTTCGATAAACCACCAACATTAGATACAATCGCAGGAGTTCCACAGGACAATGATTCTAAAACTGACAATCCAAAACTTTCATAATATGATGTCAAAAGAAATAAATCAGCTGCATTATAATAAATTGGTAAATTTGACTGGTCAACTATTCCTACAAAATCAACAATATGTGATTTGTTTTTATCAGCAGTATAATTCTGTAAATTAATTAAATCTTGGCTTTTATTTAGCTCACCTCCAACAATTATTAATTTAATGTTATAACTATCATTCAAATTAAAAACAGAATCTAACAAAGTATATAAACCTTTAATAGGGTCAATTCGTCCTACATAAAGAATAACATTATTATCATATAAGCCTAATGATTTCTTTGATTCAATTTTGTTCATAGGCCTAAATAGTTCTAAATTGACACCTGGAGGAATAACTTTAATCTTTTCATCTAATATACCGTATAGTTTTCTAATATCCTCTAATTCAGATTTAGTTGAAACAATTATAGAATCAACTTTACTCATAGAATCTTTTTCAACTTCATATCTTTTATCATGTTCTACTATACTTGAAGAAGCTTTTAATTTAATTGCAGATAAAGTATGAAAAGTTATTACATTAGGTGTTTCCCATTTATCACTTAGAATATTAGCAACTGGGCCAGATAACCAATAATGACTATGGATTATATTATATTTAATTTGTTCAAGTGAATTGAATTTGATGATATTATTTGTAAATTCATCGATAAAGTTATATAAATCATTATTATCATCCATTACAGGACCAGCATCCAAATGAATAATTCTGATTTTTTCACTTATTTTAACTATAACAGGATCATTTAAATCATGTTTTCGAGTGAAAATATCTATATCATTATCTATATCTGCCAAAGCTGCCGCTAAGTTCATGATATAAACATTCATGCCTCCAACTTTATCTTCCCCAAGTTTACCCAAAGGACAAACATGCATGCTAACAAAAGCAATTTTTGCCATATAAACTCCAACAATTTTCAACTAATTTAGCGGGTAACTGAAATTTGATAAATTTTTTCATCTTCACCTCCTAAAGAATATTTATACCTTTCAGCACCTCTTAAAAAGTTAAATTTATCATATTTCAATTCAATAGAGTCTTTAATACAAAGAGCTTTATTAAGCAACCCAACGCTTAAATTTGAATAATTAGGATCATAACCACTGTTATACAACCAATAAACATTATTATAATCAAAACATATACATGCAGCTACTTTTATACTCTCTATCTCCATGAAATAAAGTTTTAATCTATTTTGAAGAAATAATTCTTTACATATATTAGTAAAAAATAATTGACGTTCTTTAGTCAGAAATTCGGATTTGTCATGGCTACTAAGTTTCAACAGCCGAAAAAATTCTTCTAAATCAGAATCAAATTTCAATTTATCATTAGAAAAGTATTGTTTTAAACTGCTTGTTTCATTAAGTCGTCGAAATTTTCTTTTAAGCTCATGCCTTCTCTTTTTATTTAAACTTCCTAAGTATTCTTCCCAATTGTTATGTAAATTCAACACTGGAACAGAATCTTCTTCTAATATATCAATTTTCATAGTATGATCATTTAAATTTTTTAAAAAATTTAAAAATTTAGAATCGCTTGGTAAAGATTTAAATATAGATTGGTTCCAATCAAGGTTTTTAATATATTCCCATAAATTTTCATATGCAATATCTGCGTAATTAACTATAAAAACATCATGGTAATCAAATAAATCAGTATCACCTATAAATTTTAAACATTTATCTTTAATCATTAATGGAGCTACACCAATTAACTTATCCCCATTGTTAACTGATAAAAGTTTTAATTCAGATTGGTATGAAAAAGAATTCCACCATAATTTATGCCATATTGGAGTAAAAAAAATATTTTTATTTTCATATCTATTTAATAACAAATCCCATTCATTAAAAAAATCATTAAAATTTTCTTCAAATATTTTTATATTCATTTCAGCTCGATATTAAAGAGAAAAATTCATCTCTAAATTTAGAATCGCTTTTCATTAACCCTGATGCTTTGGAAGTTACTATTTTACTACCTGGTTTTTTAATACCTCTTAAAGACATACATAAATGTTCAGCTTCTATTATTATGGCAACACCTTTCGGATTAATAGTATTATTCAATGTTTCAACAAATTCGTTGGTTAATCTTTCTTGTATTTGAGGTCTTCTTGCTAATATATCTAATGATCTAGATAATTTGCTAGCTCCTACAACTCTACCATTTGGAATATAACTTATATGAGCTATTCCATAGAAAGGTATAAAATGATGTTCGCATATAGAAAAAAATTGCAAATCTTTTATTAATACAATGTCGTCATAGGATTCTTCAAAATTAGTTAATAAAACTTCAGCAGGATCTTCATTTAAACCAGAAAAAAATTCTTCATACATTTTTGAAACACGTTTGGGTGTATCTATTAATCCTTCACGACTAGAATCATCACCAATTGCATGAATAATATTTTTTACAGCTTTTTCAATTTCTTTTTTATTAATCAATGACTACCTATGTTCTAATATCTAGTAATACAAATAATGATATTTTTATTATATAATAATTAAGCAAAGATTTGATATATATACAGTCCTGTTTTGGAGTAGTAAATGAATAACTTAGAGAAAACTGACCCTCATATAAATATAGCAATCAAAAAAGAAATACAACGCCAAGAACAAAACATAAATCTAATCGCATCTGAAAATTTCGTTAGTAAAGCTGTAAGAGAAGCTCAAAGTTCAGTTATGACAAACAAATATGCAGAAGGCTATCCCGGGAAAAGGTATTATGGAGGATGTGAATTCGTAGATGAAGTAGAAACTTTAGCAATTAATCGATTAAAAGACTTGTTTAATGCTGAACATGCAAACGTTCAACCACATAGTGGAGCACAAGCAAATATGGCTGCTTATTTTGCAGTTTTAAAACCTGGAGATACTGTACTTGGAATGGATTTAGCTCACGGCGGTCATTTAACTCATGGAAGTAAAGTTAACTTTTCATCCAAACTATATAATTTTATCTCATACAAAGTGAAACAAGATACGGAATTAATTGATTATGAGGAAGTTCTTAAATTATCTTTAGAACATAAACCAAAATTAATTGTAGCTGGCGCAACAGCTTATACAAGAACAATAGATTTCGCCAAATTCAAAGAAATAGCAGACGAAATAAATGCTAAATTAATGGTAGACATGTCTCATATTTCAGGATTAATTGCAGCAAACCAACACCCATCACCTGTAGAATATGCAGATATAGTAACTTCAACAACTCATAAAACTCTTAGAGGTCCAAGAGGAGGAATTATTCTATCAAAAGAAAATTTGAAAAAAAACATTGACAGAGCTGTGTTTCCTAACTCTCAAGGTGGACCAATGATGCATACAATAGCTGCTAAAGCTGTAGCATTTCAAGAAGCTAAATCTATAGAATTTATTGAATATCAGAAATCAATTAAAAGTAATGCATCTAAACTTGCATCTGGACTAGATAAATCTGATTTAAGACTAGTATCAGGAGGAACAGATAATCATATGATATTAATTGATTTAAGTCCTTTAAATATTACCGGAAAAGATGCAGAAGATATATTAAGTGAAGTAAATATTGTAGTTAATAGAAATGCAATACCTTTTGATTCTAACCCTCCAAGTATAGCAAGTGGATTAAGACTTGGGACACCTTCAATTACAACACGAGGATTTGATGAGAGAGGAATAGATAAACTGTCTCATTTAATTATCGAAGTTCTTACAAATTATCAAGATGTAAATTTGAAAAATAAAATAAAAAATGATGTATTAGAACTAACTAAAAGTTTCTCCTTAATTAACACTGATTTTCTTTAATTAATAAAACTAATATAATTTTAATAATTAAAATAAATAAATTCTCTAAAAGATAAAATATTTATTGACTATTAAAATTAGTTAAAGCTTTATTAGCCGCATCAAATTCTGCTAAAGATATTTTATTAGCTTTACCTATTCCATAAGATTTAAGATTCTGTTTCTTAAAGCCTATTTTAACCTCTACAATAAATATTTTATCTTTGCCTTTATCAATAACCTCTAACAAATCATATATTGGAGATAAATAACCTTTTTGTTGAACTAATTCTTGTAAGGTTGATTTTGAATCTTTAAATTCAGATAATTTAAGAACATTTTTAATTTCATTACTAAAAGTTTTAATTAAAAAATCATACGTAAAATTAAAACCTTGATCAAGATATATTGCGCCTACAATTGCTTCAAACGCATCTGATAAATTAGAATCTTTTTCTCTTCCTAAGGATTTTTCTTCACCTATCCCAATATATAAGAAAAAACCTAACTTGAAAGACTTAGCGAGTTTTGCTAATGTCGATTTTCTTGCTAAGGCTGATCTAAATAATGTAAGATCCCCTTGATCATAAATAAAAAAGTTTTTGTATCCATAGTCAGCTAAGACCAATCCTATTAATGCATCTCCTAGAAATTCTAATCTTTCGTTAGAATCGCTATGAATTAAAGGATTTTCATTAATATATGAAGAATGAACAAGAGCTAAATCTAATAGATCTTCGTTCATAAAATTTACACCCAAATTATTTTGTAAAATTTTCAGATTTTCTTTTTTTGACATAAGTATTTACTTTTTAATACCTTTAGGCCAGGGTGGTTGTGGACGTTTTAATTCTCCAATAAATGGCATATCTCTGAAAATCTTAACTATATATTCAAAAAAAATAATATAATCATCTTTATCCTTGGGGATAAATGTTTTAATAAACACTGCCTGCTCGTTATCAAAAACCAAAGTGGGAGTCCCAAATACACCATACTTTTGGACACCTTCCTGATGATCTTTTTTAACATTAATTATTAATTGAGGGTTATTAAAATCATCAATAAATTTATTTCTATCTAATCCAACATCAACTGCTAAATCAAGAAATTTATTAAAATCATTTAATGGAAACCTAGGTGACATGTTATTTCTAGCATGAAGTACTGCGTAATGAAATCGTTCAAATAAATTTTGACCTTGTAATTTTGCTGATTCAGCACATACTGCAGATAATAAAGATCTAGTTTTTGATAAATCTTTACTTTCGATTTCAAAGATCGAAGAATCTTCCATTTTAGCTTCTTCAAGCTGAAAATGACGCCATTCAAATATCAATTGATCATTCTTTATATTTTTTACTTCTTGCAACCAAACTGTTGCGTTATATACGAAAGGTCAAGAATAATCATAATATATTATAAACTTGTCCATAAAATTACCTTCAATTTAATTAAGTTAATAATTATTTAATAAAATTATACAATATAAAAGTTAAAGTAAATATTAGACTTTTCTTATATTTATAAAAAAATAGACCTAATTCTACTTTTAATTACTAAATTTCACATGCTAGCATAATACAAATAATATTATTTAAATTTAAAGTCCAATTATTATGCAACTTAAAATAACTGGTGGCACATATAAAGGAAAGAGATTAAAAACAAATAAAAATGCACAATTAAGACCAACAACAGAAAAAACAAGATTAGCAATTTTTTCAATACTAGGTAAAGATTTTTTTAAAGAAATTAAGGTATTAGAATTATATGCTGGGACTGGTATTTTTGGAATTGAATCCTTAAGCAGAGGTGCAAGCTGGGTAGACATGGTAGAAATCAATCCTAAAACATTTAAAGAAATCAAAAACAATCTATCAGATTTGATGTTAGAAAATAAATCAAATGTAAAGCTAGGAGATTCAATCAAATCGTTAAAATATTTTGATAATAAATACAAATTAATTTTTGCTGACCCACCTTATAATTCATTTGAACCAAAAGAATTAATTGAAAACATAAATAATCAAAATATTTTAGATACAAATGGATTATTAATAATAGAACATAAAAATCAATTAAAAATTGAAACTAAATACAATCAGATGAAATGTATATCAAAAAGAAAATATGGAGATTCTGCTATTTCTATATTTAAAAAGGAGAATAATGGCTAAAGCTATATATCCTGGAAGTTTCGATCCTGTACATAATGGACATTTAGATATTGCTATAAGAGCTTCAAAGTTATTTGAAAAATTAACAGTTGCCGTCTATGATAAGCCTTTGAAAAATCTAATGTTTAATACAGATCAAAGAATAGATATGTTCGCCAAATCTGTATTAAATTATAAAAATATTGAAGTAGTACCTTTTACAGAACTAGCACCTGATTTTGCTCGGAAAAAAAAAGCTGAATTTATAATTAGAGGATTAAGAGCCGGTTTTGACTTTGAACAAGAATTTGAAATGGCTTTAATGTGGCGTAATTTGGCTCCAGACATAGATGTAGTCTGCATGATGAGTTCTTTATCCTACCAATTTTTATTTTCAAGTAGAATAAAAGAAGTAGCCAAACTTGGAGGAAAAATTGATAATTTGGTACCTGAATTAGTTTTAAAAAATATAAATAAAAAAATAAACAATTGAAATAATTAATCGGAGGTAAAAATGAATATTCCACAAATTAGCGTAGAACTAGAAGGTTTAATTGAAAATGGCATGAGAGTCCCTGGATTCAGAAAAAAAGTTCTTATAGATATTGAAAAACTAACTATGCTTGCAGAAGCTGTACAAGCAGCAGTACCAGCTAATATTCAAGAAGCTGAAGAAGTACTAAGACAGAAAGATAGTATTATAAATCAAGCGTATTTAGAAGCTCAAAGAATAAAGACATCTGCTGAACAAGAATCAAGAGACATAATAAAAGAATCAAAAACAGAGCATGAACAAAGGGTTCAAGAAACTCAAGTATTAAAGACTGCAAAAGTAGAATCTGAACAAATAATAAATGATTCAGTTGCTGAGAGTAATAAAATGAAGCAAGATGCACAAAAGAAATTGTATGATATGCAATTAGATGCAGAATCAATAGCTAATAGCACAAGAGACGGTGCAGATGCATATGCTAGAGAAGTATTATGTAATTTAGAAGAACAACTTGCAGAATCACTAGGTAGAATTAGAAGAGGAATTGATGCTCTTCATTCAAGAAATGATAAAAGAACAGTTTCTGAAGAAGAAGAAGAAGTAATAACTGCTTAACGTTTAATAGTTCTATTAATTAATTCATGAAGATTAATTAAGGCAAATGAATTGTCTTGAAGGTTAAATCCGTCAACTTTATTTATGTTTTTAGCAGAAAACCCATCTACTGCACCTAAATCTACTAAGGTGTTAATTAATTTTATTTCTTCCTCAATAGAAATAAGTAGGTTTTCACCTACTATATTTGATAAAGCGGCAACAAGTCCATAACCGCCCCAATTCGATACGCTAGCAATGATTGAAAATGTAGTTTTAGTTATAGATGGATATCTAACTAATGATGAAGTTTCAACTATTTTTTCAATAAAATCACCCATTCCAATTTCATTCCCTCCATCACCTATTCCTACTGAGTTTATTTTATTTGAAAATAAATAATCAATTTTTGCATTATAATTTGAAAAATCAACTCCATGCATATTTCTATACGAAAAAGTTTCATCGAATCCACATCTTTCTATAGAAATAATAAGCTGAGGTTTATATTTGTTAATAATGTTCATTGCAAAATTCTTACTAGATAAATCTTCTTCAATAGGAAACTCAACTATAAGCGCATTATTTTTTTTCATAGCAGACAAATATTTAACAGTATATTTATCTGATACATATATTACTGTATAGCCTAATTGATCTAATGCATTACCAATAGCTATTGCACCAGGTGGGCCATCAGTTTCGCTAGCCCTTGCTTTTGCAATATAAAATCCAGTAGTAATCATTACTACCCCTTTATTTTTTAAAACAAATTTAGCAGCTTGTTTACAATAATCTTTTGATAAGTTATCTCTTAAATTAGATATACCTCTTCCATCTTTTGATAATATTATATCTTCAATAGTATTCAACATATTAAATTACCGCAACTTCATGATTTTTAATATCAGTAACAAACATATGCCCTGGGGAATGGGTAATCATCAGTGAAGGTTTTGATTTCATAGCAACTGCTTGTGGGGTAACTCCACAAGCCCAAAATACAGGAACTTCACCTTCTTTAATTATATTAACATCACCAAAATCTGGATTACTAATGTCATTTATACCAATCAATTCTGGATCCCCAATATGAATTGGAGCTCCATGAACATTTGGGAACCTAGATGTAACTTGGATTGTTTTAACTAATTTATCTCTAGGTATTGATCGCATAGATACAACCGTAGGTCCAGAAAAAATACCAGCAGGAGTAGTTTCAATATTAGTGATAAACATAGAAACATTTTTATTATTTTCAAAATGAGATAAATTAATTCCTGATTCGATTAATGCTTCTTCAAATGAAAAACTACATCCAAATAAAAAAGTCACTAAGTCATCTCTCCATATATCAGAAATATTTTCTACTTCTTTTGACAAAATGCCATTTTTATAAATTCTATATTGAGGAACATCAAATCTTATATCAGCATTCGGTGCTGATTTAATTGGTTTATATTCTCCAGGTTCAATAACTTCAATCAAAGGGCAAGGTTTTGGATTTCTTTGACAAAATAATAAAAAATCAAAAGCATAACTCATTGGTAATATAGCTAAATTTGTTTGAACATAACCTGGAGCCATGCCAGAAGTAGGGCAAATTAATTGGCTAGTTCTAAATAACTCTCTAATACCAGATGGGTTATCTAACGCCTTAATGTCATTTGACATGTTCACCTCCAATAAATTAATTTTTGAACTTCACTACTTTAACTTATTTAATAGATTAATAATAGCAAATCCTATTTATTTTTAAATTTATATTTATTTATTAAATCCTGTATCTCATATAATTTAGAAATTGCATCCAAAGGTGTCATTAGAGATATATCTAAATCTAATATATCATCAAGTATTTGATCAGAATAATCAAATAATTTCATTTGAGAAGATCTGAAAACAGCATCGTCAAATTCTTTAACTGAGTAATCAGGACTAAATTCACTAGTATTTGATTCTAGTGAATTTAGTATTAAATTTGCTTTACTAATTACTTGATTAGGGAGACCAGCTAATTTTGCTACATTAATTCCATAACTTTTATTAGCTCCTCCAGGAAGTATCTCTCTTAAAAATATAACTTCATCATTATCTTCTGAAACAGCAAAATGCAAATTTTTAACTAATGGATATTTATCAGATAATTTAATCATCTCATGATAATGAGTTGCAAACAACGTTTTACATCCTAATTCAGGAGACTCATATAAAAACTCAGCTACAGCAGTAGCAATAGATAATCCATCATAGGTACTAGTACCTCTTCCAATTTCATCTAATATTACTAAAGATTTAGGTGTAGCATGATTTAATATCATAGCTGATTCAGACATTTCAACCATAAATGTTGACTTACCCATAGAAATATCATCTTGTAATCCAGCTCTAGTAAAAATACGATCTACTATACCAATATTTGCATATTTAGCAGGAACATAACTTCCTATCTGAGCCATCAAAACTATTAGAGCAACTTGACGAATATAAGTGGATTTGCCTGACATATTGGGACCAGTTAATATAAGTAATCTATTTTCACTATTTGAAATCTTAATATTATTAGAAACAAATGTACCGGGAGATACTAATGTTTCAACTACTGGATGTCTACTATCATTTATTTCTATTAAATCAGAATTACTAATTAAAGGACATACATAAATATGCTCTAATGCAACTTCAGCAAAAGAGCTGAAAACATCAATTTGACCAATTGAATCAGCTAACGCCATAATAGCTTCATAATCTCTACCTATATTTTCACAAATGTTCCTAAATAATTTTAATTCTATTTTTTTAATTCGCTCATCAGCATTCAACAATAATAGTTCATATTCTTTTAATTCAGGAGTAATAAACCTCTCAGAACCTACTAAAGTTTGCTTCCTTATGTAGTTCTCTGGGACAAATTTAATATTAGAATTCCTAATTTCGATATAGTATCCGAAATTCTTGTTGTAACCAACTTTTAAAGACCGAATTCCTGTTTTATTTCTTTCTTCATTTTGAAGATTAGCAATGAAATTACGTGCATTTTTAGACATATCATAAATCTGATCTAATTCAGAAGAAAAACCTCGTTTTATAGTTTTACCATCTCCAACTAAATTAGTTGCTTCTAAATTTATAGAATTATTTATTAAAGATACAGCACTATAATTATCTAATATACTTTCAACTATCCAGAACAAAGAATTATTATTACTATCTTTAATTAAAGATTTTATTTGAGGAGATAATTCAAGGCTATTTGATAATGATAATAAATCTCTTGGAGTTGCAGAGAATCGTTTTATTTTACTCATCAATCTTTCTATATCAGATATTTGATTAAGCAATTCAATAATTGCTTTTCTATTTAGTCCATTCTTATACAACCAATTAACAACTTCTTGTCTTTTATTTATTTCTTCAACATTGATTAAAGGGAAAGATATAAATTTTTTCAACAACCTACTGCCAATTGGAGTTTGCGTTCTATTTAAAATACTATAAAGAGAGTTTTGGCTGTCAGAGTTATTTACATTTTCAAATAATTCCAAGTTTCTTTTTGTATAATGATCTATAGACATAAATGAATTTGTTGAATAAGTAAAAAGCTTTTTTATTATATCTAAAGATTGAGGTTGTGTATCTTTAATATATGAAATTATTGCTCCTGCAGATATTATAGCTAAATCTAGGTTTGAACAGCCATATGCCTCTAAAGAAGAAACGCTAAAATGATTTAATAAAGTCTTTTTAGAATTTTCATAATTAAATAATGTATTTGGTATGATTGTTAACTTATTTTCAAATTCCTTGGCAATATCAGAACCCTCAGACAATAATATCTCTGAAGGATTAATTCTAGATAACTCATAAGAAAGTTCCCTGAGTTGAAATTGGGTAGTAGCAAATTCACCAGTAGTTATATCTATAAATGATAAACCAACTTCATCAGATTTAACAAATATAGACACAAGGTAATTATTTGAACTTATATCCAGCAAAGAATCTTCTACAATTGTTCCAGGAGTAACAACTCTAACGACTTCCCTATCTACAATTTTCTTCCCTTTTGTAGGCTCGCTTGTCTGTTCACATATAGCTACTTTATAGCCTTTTTTTATTAAAACTGACAAGTAAGTTTCTAAAGAATGGAAAGGTATACCAGCTAATGGTACTCTTTGACCTTTACCCATTTCCCTAGATGTTAAAGCAATGTCTAATTCTTTTGAAAGCAGTTTAGCATCAGAATCAAATGTTTCGTAAAAATCTCCCATTCTAAAAAGAAGTATTTCTTCCTTGTAATTATTTTTAATTGTGAGATATTGATGCCTTGCTGGAGTTACCATATATATATCACTTAGAGATTAATTTAAAGAATGAAGAAACAAAAAAATTTATATTAATCTTCTTTCCAATATCGCTCTTCTTCAATTGAAAAACCTTTGTCACCTAAAATTTCTTTAACATTTTCTATCATACCTGGGTGCCCACATGCAGAAACTAAAGTATCATCAGAAGAAATATCAAATAAGTTAACATATTTTTCAACTATTTGATTAACCCTTCCAATTTCACCTGACCATTTAATATTTTCAGGTTCATTAGGTCTACTAATCGTAGGTATAAATTTAATAAAATCAGAATAAGAAGTTGATAAGTCTATTAATTCAGAATCATATACAAATTCATCTATGTAACTAGCACCTAATAATATAAAAAACTTATTACCTAAACAAGATCGATAAATATAATCTCTAATATAACTTATATATGGAACTATTCCTGTAACTGTAGCAATTAATAAATGATTAGTAAATTCTTCCTTAAAAGTAAAAAGCCCTTTGGCTCTAGGTCGAATTGTTACTTGGTCTCCAACATTTAAATCATAAAGTTTAGGAGTTAATATACCATCAGGAAACGGCACTAATTCAATAAATAATTCGATTTTATCTTCATGAGGAGCTGAAACTATCGAATACGCTCTTTCAATACCATCAACTCCTATAGTACAGTACTGCCCTGGTTTAAAAGTAAAATTATTTGGTTTTTCTAAAAACAGACTCCATAAGTCTGATGTGTGGTCTTTCCTATCAACTATTGAAACTTTATCCAATTTGATTTTACGATTATTATTATTCATATATTTAATCCTAAGAGTTAATTTTTAATTTTTACGAAACAAAATTTAGTACTACACAAAATACTTATTATACTTTAGTTAATTTTGCAAAAAGCAATTCATCTGAAATTGTATTAATCATTTCTCTTTCATTACTACCATATTCAAAATCACTAATTCTAGCACCAAATAATAAAGATGCACTAATTAAGCCTTCATGGGGGTAATCAACAGCAGCTGACCCTAATATCTTCATTCTTTGAGTTTCTACTTCAATCAAATCACCATCAGCAATAGAATACTTAGATGCATCATTATTATTAATATGAATTATTGGGTTGGTTTTAATATCACGTTTACCTTCATTATTTAAAATTTGTAAACCATTATCATTATCGTGCAATATATTTGATAAAGCTAATAAAAATGGAAATTCATTATGTGTATAAACTTCAATATCATTGGTAGTAAAAATTGCTAAGCTGAATTTCTTTTCTTCATTTTTATCATTAAGAATATTAATTCTAGAGTCCTCAGATGATATCAGCTCATATGAAAATCCTGAATAACTTGGAATAAGAGAAACTATCTCTTTAAAAATATCTTCAGATTTTTCATAGTTAAAACTATCTGATTTCATAGCAACAGCAATTTTACTTAAAATTTTCCATGTATGTTCTTGATCATTTTTTAAGCCCAAAGCTGGTGAGATCAATTGCACTAATCCTTCTAAATTTGTAACACTTCCTTCTTTTTCCGCAAAATTTGTTGCAGGCAAAACCACATCAGCAAATTTAGTCAAATCAGTATTAAAACTATCTTCAACTATAAGTAATTCCAATTTATTTAAACTATTGATGAATCCTTTAAATTCTGTAGCTGATAATCTTGGAAGATCACCTATAAAATATAAGCATTTAATTTCATTATTGTTAATAGCTTCAGAAAGCTCCTTGATACCTTTACCTTGAACTTTAGGTAATTTAGAATTCCAAATCCTCTCTATATCATTTTTTCTAGAATAATCCAAATAACCTGGTAAATATTTAGGGTTACAACCAACATCCTTAGAACCTTTATCATTACCGCCTGGGCTTAATGGATATAATCCTCCAAATTTATTATTATAATTACCTGTAATTAATGATAGATTATAAATAGACTTAATGCATTCTTCTAAATATCTATCTTCAACAGTTTCTAAAGCATATAAAATTGATCCTAACCCAGCTTTAGCAAATAGACGAGCAGAATTTTTTATAGTATCAACAGGAACGCCAGTGACTTCTGAGACTTTAATAACATCAAAATTCCAAATGTATTTTCTAAAATCTGCAATATTATTAACTCTATTATACAAAAAATCATGATTATCAAGAGATTCATCTAGAATCACTCTAATCATTCCAGATATAAAAATTGATTCAGTATTTGGTTTAACTTTTATGAAAAGCGAAGCACTTTTAGAAATTTCAGTTTCTCTTTGATCTACCACAATCAATTTTGACCCATTTTTAACTGCTCTTTTAACAGGTAATCCAACAACATTGTTTTCTAAAAGTAAATCAGTAGAAATCATCATAATCACATCAGATTTCTCAATATCCCATATAGAATTTTCAGGTCTTAAATTACCAGTTAATTCTCTAGTCAAGTCAGATATTTCGGGTTTGTAATTTGTTGAAATATCAACATTATTAGATTTCATAACTAATCTTGCAAACTTTTGAACAACATAATTATCTTCGTTTGTACCTTCACCAGAAGCGATTAACGCAAATTTATCTCCTTTATAATTATTAAAATTAACAGCTAAATGATCAATTACATCATGCCAAGATACAATTTCTAAATCCCCAATTTTATTACGTATCATTGGGTTATTTATCCTATTCTTACTATTCACAATATCTAATCCAAATTTACTCTTAAAACAACCTTGCCCATGATTTGAAAAACCATTTAAATCAGGTATTGATCTTATCATTCTATTTCTTTTATCCACCTCTAATGTCAACTTGCATCCAACTGGACAGAAAGTACAAACAGAAGATACTTTTTTTACAGCTTTATCCCATTTATATTTGCGTTCTACTAAAGCACCTGTAGGACATACATCAATACATGCCCCACAAAATTCACAACCAGATTCTATTAAAGATGATCCTTTAGCTGTACCAATTAAAGTTCTACCAGATCTTTCCAATAAAGTTATTGCACTATCCCCTCTAACTTCATCACATACTCTTACACATCTCACACAAGCAATACATAAATTCATATCCATATCCCAAAATGGATCAGTAGTATGCAAAGGAATATTGCGGTTATTATAGGTTAATGGTGAATCCATATCCATTTCTAAGTATCTAACAGTATCTTTTAATTCACATCTTTCATTTTTAGGACAAGTCACACATCTATCATTAACAGATACGTGTCTAAGACACACATCTGATGGACCACATAATTCTACTCTATGACACGTAAGACACCCATGAGGATGTTCTGTAAGTAATAAATCCATAATTCCTTTACGAGTAGAGTCGATATTAGTATTTTTAGTTTTTACTCGCATTCCTTCATTAACAGGAGTAGTACAAGCTGCAGGAGTTCCAGGTATAGGTCTGTACTTTCCATCAGGGCCAATTTGCTCAACTTCAACTACACACATTCTACAAGCACCAAAAGATTTCATTCCGGGATAATAGCATAGATATGGTATGTATTTTTCTGAATCAATAGCAGCTTGGAGAATATTAGAACCATTTTTTGCTTTAATTTCTTCTCCATCTAAAGAAAAAGTTATTTCATCTGACACTAATTACCTCCAGTTTCTATTTCACGAGTTGCATAAGGCCTAGTATTTTTAGGTGATATTATAGGCTGAACGCAACTACCAGTAGGACATTTTTTATCAAAAATATGTGCATTAAAGTCTGATTCAAAATATTTTAAAGCTGATCTTATTGGACCATAACCCAGCTGGCCATGACCACATAATGAAGCTTTTTCCATATTTTCACCAACATTTTTAATTAGCTCAAGGTCTTTCGAAGAACTTTCAAATTTAACCATACGTTCAGTAATTTCTAATATATGTTCCATTCCTAATCTACATGGAAAACATTTACCACAAGATTCATACTGACAAAATGCTACAAGAACTCTTGTTAAATCAACTATACATGTATCCTGGTCGCCAACTATAATTCCGCCAGATCCTAAAATCGCACCAGCTTTTTTCATTTCATCAAAATCTAGATGGATATCTAAACTATCAGAATCTAAAACCCCTCCTAATGGGCCACCAGTTTGTAAAACTTTCAATTTTTTACCTGATGCAGTTCCTCCACCTATTTCATAAATAACTTCTCTTAAACTAAGGCCCATAGGGACTTCATACAAACCTGGAAATTTGATATTTCCAGACAAGCATATGATTGCAGTTCCTGTACTGCCAGGAATCTTTTTTTCTTTATCACCTTTTACCCCTATATTTGAAAACCAATCACTTCCATTAGAGATTATATCTGGAACATATGTTAATGTTTTAACATTATTAATATTACTTGGTTTACCCCAAACACCAAATTGAGCAGGAAAAGGAGGTCTAAATCGTGGCTGAGACCTCTTACCTTCAATAGATTCCATTAAAGCTGACTCTTCCCCTGCAACATAAGATTCACCAGTTAAAGATATCTCTACATCAAAACTAAACCCAGATTCAAAAATATTATTACCTAATAAACCTAATTCATACGCTTTTTTTATGGCATTTTCCATTCGATCAATAGGGCCATCATGACCATGTCTAATAAATACAATACCATTTGTAGCACCAGTAGCATAACCAGCTATAGTAAGGCCTTCTAAAAGTTTAAAAGGATCACTTTCTAATATACCTTTATCATTATAAGCACCTGGATCTCCTTCTTCACAATTGCATAAAATATATTTAGCAGAACTCGAAGATTTAACTAAAAAACTCCACTTAAAACCAGTAGGGAAAGCAGCCCCTCCTCTTCCTCGCAATCCTGATTCAGAAATTTCTTTAATGACTTCTTCTTGAGACATTCCATTTAATGCTTTGTTTAAAGCTAAATAGCCTCCCTGAGATACGTACTGGTATAAATTGTAAGGTGAAATATTACCAGCGTTACTTAAAGCTATTTTCTTTTGATATCTAATACCTGGTAAATCATTCAAACTTGGTAAATTTTCATCAATTTCATCTACTACACCTAAAATACTTGGGTGTTCAATTGTTTTATTAACAATAAAGCTTTGAATTATTGAACTTACATCCTTTGAAGAAACATTTTTAAAAAACACCCTGCCTTTATTCGGTAATTTGATATCCAATAAAGGTTCAGCAAAACATATCCCCATACACCCCACTTCATCAACATGGGAATCAATTTTTAATTCATTTAATACTGAATGAATTTCATTAAATACTTGGTCAGCGCCTGCAGCCTTACCACATATAGCTGTGCCAATACGAATCCAAGGCTTATCACCTGAATCCAATTCAAGCCATTTATCATCTGCTAATTCTTTAAGGTCTGTATAATTCAACATTTTATAATTTAGGATCTATTTTTAATAATATTTTTAAAATATCTTCTGAAGTTGTGTTACCAATAAAATCATGATTAATACTAATAACTGGAGCTTGTGAACAAGCTCCTAAACAAGTATTATATTTTAAAGTAAATTTCCCACTATCTGTCTCACCTTCTCCTTTAAGACCTAAAGCATTTTGAATATCATTTAATATCTTAGCTGCCCCAGCCAAATGACATGTGGGCCCCCAGCATATCTCAAGTATATTTTCACCAGGTTTAGTAAATCTAAAATTCGGATAAAACGAAGCTACACCCCATACTTCATTGATAGTATGATTAGTATATTCAGCTATAACTTCAATAGCTAAATCAGGTATATAACCAAATTCATCTTGAGTAGCTAAAAGTGAAGAAAGTACTGTAATAGTCGGACGGGTTTGAGAAGAAACAATATGATTAATTTCATCTCGAAATCGATCAGTATCGACCTGCAATTAAACCTCCATAAACATATATAATTAAGAATGATAGCATACCAAATTATTTGCTACAAGAAGTATATTAGATATATTTAATAGTTTTAATAATTATTCTTAATAGCTAGAAGCTTTGCATTATCGTATTAGCAAGATTACGCCCCATACGAACACTATAATTAGTACCTCTATCTTCCGGATAAACTTGAGAAGTATTTGCTAAATATAATCCTTGAATTGGTGTTTTATGATCAGGAATATTTTTAGAATAATTTATTCCTACAATTGGTTGAGCATAATCAATTTTATGATGATATGAAGTTTCAATCCAATCAGAATTAAAATCAGGGTTTATTTTTACCAAATGAGGTATGTAATGTTCTAATAATTCTTCATGACTCATACTATACATATAATTATCTTTATCTAAATAATTTGATAAATAAACTATATGCTTATCTGAGTAATTACTAGAATCAATAAAATTAGTATGTTCAATAACGGCTACGAACGGAATAGAGCGATCAGCAATATTTAACCAATATCTATCAGTTAAAGGTTTATTCAAAACTAAAACTATCAATACTGCTGACATATATTTGATTGAGGCAATTTTGTTCTTATACGCTAAGCTAAGGTCATCACCAACTAATTTCTCGAAAATATGCGAAGGAGTAGTCACTAAACATGCATCAAATTTTATTAATCTTTTTATAGAATTTTTTTCAGAAATTTCAAGGCCAATAAATTTATCTTTATTAGTAACTACTTTATTTACCAAAGTAGATAAATTTATTTCTCCTCCCGAATTTTTAATTTTATCACTAAGAACGTCGAATATTTGAGCAAAACTTCCCATAGGATAGCCAAGTTTTTCTTTAGAAAAATTAGATCCTCTAGATGCTAATCGAGTATGTACTTTACCCCAAATCCAGGCCATACTAATTTTATCGTAAAATTTCTCTCCAAATTTACCTCTTAACATCGGCTCCCAAAATATTTCATAAGCATTTTTACCAACGTTTTTACTTAGCCAATTTGATGCAGTTATATTCTCAAAGTCTTTAAAATTCATCTTTTTCTGAATATATAAAGTAGCCAAACCTAATCTTAATCTATCTAATATGTTTATTGCTGAAAATCTTAATAAATCCAATGGAGTTCCAAATGGATATATTTTGCCATTAACTAATGTGCCTACTTTAGACTCAAACCATTTTATTTCATTCCCAAGACCAATTTCATTTAACAAATTAATTATATCTATATCATTAGTAAACCAGTGATGATAACCTCTTTCAAGTTGAGTTCCACCAACATCAAAAGTTGAAGCATGCCCTCCCATAAAAGCAGATGCTTCATATATCTTAGGCGAATGCCCTTTTATTGATAAATCATAAGCTGCAGCCATACCAGTTGCCCCAGCACCAATAATTGCTATATTCACTATTTCTCCTATGCTTTAGATTATATACTATATAAAAAAATCAATTTGAAGACTTAATCAATTTAAAAAACGAAACATTTGAGAACAATAAAATTAATTGGCCAATAATTATAACTGGAAAAATTAAAAGTGCATGAGATAAAGTTGCAAAACCGGCAGCTATGGATCTATCAATTAAACCAATAGAAGAAAAAATCAATGCTTCTCTTGCAATTAATTCAAATAATCCCAATCCCCCAGGAGCAGCTGGAATAGAACTTCCAATATTAACTATAGCTGTAATTAATACCATATAAACAATCATATAAAAATAATTTTGATATATGTAACTTAAATCAAATGAAAGAGCAACAAAGAAGAATAGCCCAGATTCTAATACCCAAATAGGAATTGACAATAAAAATAATAATAGTAATTTTTTTGTTTCTCTAACAGACATTAATCCGTTAATTAAATTTTCAGATAAATTACCTAAATGGTTTTTAATTTTTTCAGGAAATATTAAAATTATTTTCAAAAAAAATATATGAGTTCTATTTGGAGCATATGCTATTGAAAGAATTAACGTAAACAATAAAATAAAAGGTAAACTAAATACAGATATAATTAAAATTCTATTTAAACCAAATGAATCTTCAAAAATAATAAAAAAATCAGATAATGGTATGAAAAAACTTATGATGAAAATAAATAGAAGCAATATAAGTGCATCTAATACACGTTCTAAAAATATTGTAGATAATACTGCAGCCTTGCTAATATCTTCTCTTATACCAGTATAATATGCTCTAGTGAACTCACCTAATCTAAATGGTAATAAATTGTTTGCCATATATCCAACAATTACAATAGGAAAAAGATTAAATGAACTAATAGGTTTTATTGGAGTTAACAAAATTTTCCATCTGAGTGTTCGGAAAATTAATGAAAACAAATACATAACAAAAGCTGGCAAATAATAACGATAATCAGAATTAATAATTGAATTTACCATTGTATTAATATCAATGGTAAATATGAATAATCCTAATAAAAACGTACTAAATACAAAAGCAGTACATAATTTTATCAAATTAACCAATTTAAACTCCATACAATAATAATTTATTCAGGTAAATTATTACTTATAATAACAAATGAATTTTCACTACCAATTTTAGAATCCAGACCTTCATTAAAAATTATATATTTAATAACTTTATTCCAAAATCCATATTTTAATATGTCTTCAATGTTAAAGCTTCTATAAACTTCTTCAGGAAACCAACTTCTATGACGAATTTTTAATGGTTCTTTATAGCCATTATTTAAAATACTTTTAACTTTTGATAAATTTTGTTCATGTATAATTATAATTTCTCTATTTGATAATACAGATTTATAATATGAAATATTATCACTATTAAAATTAGAAAAATCTGCCCAATATACATCTTCAAATTCTCGTAAATACCATTGCCAAGGCCAAGTAAAACCACTAGTTGTATCAATTAAAATCGGTAAATTATTAAAATCACCAGACTTAATTGACCATTCTGTAATATCATCACTTAATTTTCGAATATCCGAGGAAGTCTGCGTGTAAACTATAGGCCCAATTGGTTTATCAGAATGAATATAAGTAGATCTAAATCCTACAAGAATTGAAAAAATAAACATAATAATAATTAATATAGTAGCTGTATATACATATATTTGTTTTTTATTAAGAATAAAATTATTTTTAGTTCTACAGTTATCTAATAAAACTGATTTAAAAATTAAAAGATTGTCTCCTAATACATATCCTGTAATACATATTAAAGGTAATGCTATATGAACCATTAACCATGGCATTTTTTCACTTGCAATAATATATGCCAAAAGAGTTATAAAACTCCAATTGATCAAAAAGTTTGTAAAATCTGACTTCTTTTTTAAATAAAATATCATTGAAAATATAAAACCAATAATTATAAAAAATTCATATATACTCATGGTGAAAAAATAGTAATACCAAGGCTGCCCACCTCTAGCTACTTCTTGCTGTACAACCCAATAACCTAAGGATTGCCAAATTCCAGAACCTATACCTGAAAAATCAGTAAAAGCTTTTGTATATGCTAGTAACCATATGCCATAAAATATTAATGAAGATTTCCACCAAACTGCCCAGTTCCAAAGATAACCAAAATATACCGATGTTATAATCAAAGATGCAACTATTAATGTAGCTAAAACGACTCCTCCTCCAATAGGTATACCTGCGGATGGTCCCGATCTTTGAGCAATAGTTAAATTAGTCCAATTTAGTAAAATTGAATCCTGAAAAACTGCAAATAATGCTGACCATTGCGGTAGAGTAAGTAGAAATATCAAAATTAATAGATTTAATTGAGCTTTAGGTAAACGTAAATTAAATTTACCAAATAGAAAATAATAAATTCTTATAGCTAATTTATATAAAGCTAATGGAGGTGATAGGCTATATAAATTCATATTCCTAACGATATTAGTTTTAAACTTAGGAATTAGCATGAAAAAAAGTGTGCCTAAAATAGTAACTACAAATATATAAGTATTCTCTTTAGTAGCAAAAGATAAAGCTAGAAAAGCAGATATCATATATAAATAATGATTTTTCTCTTCTCCAATGTATTTCCAAACTAGTATAACAATAGAAAATGACCAAAAAGCAATTAATATATCATTCCTAGCAAACCGACTAAAATACAACATTGTTGGGGAAAAACACAATATAATAGAGGTAAATAAAGCCCCGTAATTACCTAATTTAAAACGAAAAAAATAGGGTAACCCCACTAATAAAGTTCCAAAAATGACATATATTATCCTGCTAATAAAATCACTCGCATCAAAAAAAGTAAAAAGCAAAGCATTTATCTCAAATTGCAAAGGCCCATGCAACATAGGATTGTGTTGATATCCACCACCTTGAGCAAGTACCCATGAATAAAAAGAATGTAAACTTTCATCATGGTGAACAGCTCGAGAGGATAAATCCCAAATTCTCATAATAAAAGCTATAAGAATTATTAAAGAGTAATAAAATAATAGATTATATCTTCTTATATTAAAAAACCCTCTACTTGTATTGTAAATTTTCAAAATCATATTATCTTATTTTTATAACCACTTGAAAAATTAATTTTAATTATTTGTTTTGTAAATTATAATACCGTCTTCTTGAAAAACTTGTTGGAAAAATAAATCAAATTTCTCTAATCCAGTTTGACCATATTTTTTGCGTTCTCTGTCACCAACATAAATATATTTAATATTATATTTAGATATTAATGTTTTTGTTTGATTTATATCTTGAGTTTGATATATTTCTTTCACATGGTTCTCTCTCAGAAATATTTCATCACTTTCATCTCTCCATTGTAGCTGATGACCCGGCCAATTAATGATATTAGGATTACCTGTGGATCTAGAAATCAACCCCATATCAGACCATTCTCCTACAGCTTCTAATAAAACGTCTGAAGAACCTGAATATGAAATCATAAAATTTATAGCATTAAATTCATTCTGCTCTAGGTAATCTAAGCCATTAAGACTAAAACTCGGTCTGTCAAAATCAACTTTGTTGTTAATAGCAGCTGGAGCATAATATAAAGTAATTATAGAAAACATCAAAAATACACAAAAAATAATTCTATTTATAAACCTAATAAAAAATAATTTACTCTTATTAGTAAACCAAAAATAGTAAATTATATAACTTATTACTAAACCAAATAAAATCCATATTTGATAATAAAGTTTAAATATTGTATTCATTCTATTATCAAAAAAATCACCTATATATAATAATTCAGAACCTAATATCAAAAAATAACTTAAACCAATAAGCACCATTAAAAAAGAAAGTGTCAAATTATTTTTATTTTTCATTACCCAAATCGCATTATAAAAAGTTATAGAAATTAAAATACCTAAAGGAAGAATATGAACTAATCTAGATAAAATACTTAAATTTGATATATCTAAATTAATAACTAATATTACCCAAATAATAAAAGGTGTTAACCATAATAACGATGAATAAATAAATATTTTCAACCATTCAGCAACAACTTTTGTCTTTGAAAAAAAATGTAAAACAAAAGGAACAGTTAACAATAAATACATACCCCAAACAATGAAAAAATGAATATATCTAGTTGTTGTCTGAACTGGCTTGATACCTGAAACCATAGTTTGAAAATCAATATAAAATGGTAAGAAGATTATTATTGATAAAGCAAAAATTAATAAAGGAGATATTAAAGATCTAAATAATAAATTTATATCTAAATTATTGTTATATTTATATAATTTAAATAATATAACAATAATTAACAAAGAAAATACAACTGGTGCATTCCAAAAATTTATAAATCCTAATGTTCCAAAAACTAAACTAGTAATAAAAATATAAATGAATGCAAAATTATCTAATTTTTTTAAACCTTTATATTTATATTTTTTGAGTGCAAATCCAAAATAATTTACAGGTAATATAAACCATTGCCAACAAACTATAATAGCTAATATAAAAAAAGGAATTGCCATCATGTGGGGATGTAGATCCCCAAGTAAAAAACTAAAGAAAGGAAATTCCTGTATAGTATAATCAATCCCCTTGCTAAATTCAAAAGTATTAATGATTCTAGTAGATCTAAACCACCACCAAAATTCCTGAGGAGCCCAGCTATAAGCTATTTCATTATTGGGGCCATTCAAATTTTCAATTGCTATCCATGAATAAAATGCATTTGACCCTATACCGTTATATGACATAAATTCTAGTAAAACTTCAAGGTTTGACATAAAGCATATAAATAAAATAGATAATAAAGATAATAAAATTATTTTTTTATTACTTATAAAATTTAATTTTAATAAATTAAATGAAAATCCAAAAATAATCATTGCAGATAAAGCAGGTATTAAAGCCAGAGCAAGATTATATGCTATATATGCAGGAATAAAAGACAATTTACCTAATACTGAAATTATCCAATAACCAAAATAATAATAATTTATACTTTCTCCATTAAACCAAATATCATTTGGGTTTCCAAATCCTGAGTTATAACATGCATTTAAAAAAGCAATATCCATTGGTTGCTCGGTATGATTAATTGCAGGATCCATTCCTCTTATAAATAACCAAAAAAAGAAAGTTAATAAAAAAACTATTTCAGAAATAATTATAATTCGCCAATTTTTTATAAAAAAATTCCTTATATTGAACGAATTATTAAAATTCATAAATAACAAAACCAAAACAAAGAAAAAAGATATAAGCCACAAAGAATAACTATTACTAGGTACAATATGGTAAACATTTAAAATCCAAGAAATAAAAGCTAATAATAATATTCCAAGAATTTTACTAACACAATAACCTTTATCAACTAATCTAGGAAAAACAAAATTTGTTATTGGTAATGCAAAGAGTCCAATTAATTGAATAACTATAAGCCATTTCAATACATCAAACATTACTTACACTTCTTTTAAATTATCATCTTGGCTGAATAAATTATTGACAAAATAATTAGAATTAAATTTCACCAAGTCACTTAAACTTTCTCCTGTTCCTAAAAAACAAATTGGAGTCTCAAGAGTTTTTACTACTGAAAAAACTATACCACCTTTTGAAGTTCCATCTAGTTTTGTTAACAAAATTCCATTACATCCTAAATTAGAAGTAAATTTTTCAGCTTGAGTTAATCCATTTTGACCAATTGTGGAATCTAAAACTATTAAAACAGATAATTGATTTTCAGGAATCAACTTACATATTGATCTCTTAATTTTTTTCAACTCTTCCATAAGATTAGTTTTGGTATGTAATCTCCCTGCAGTATCAATAATTCCAATATCAAGTTTACGTGAAATCGCAGCATTGACTGTATCATATGCTACTGCTGCAGGATCAGAACCTTCTTCATGACTCACAACATTAACATTAATTTTATCACCCCAAACCTTAAGTTGTTCTATTGCACCAGCTCTAAAAGTATCTGCAGCTCCTAATATGATATTTTTTCTTTCTAGTTGGTAATATTTAGCAAGTTTGGCTATAGTTGTAGTTTTACCAACTCCATTAATTCCAACAATTAAAAAAACATGAGGGATTTTATTATCATTAATAGACAAATTATTTGGAGAATCCAAAATCCCAATCATTTCATTCTTTAAAATATTAATTAATTCTTTAGTTTCATTTATTCTTTTTTCTTTAGCAATTACATGTAATTTTTCAATTAAAAAACTAGCTACATCAATGCCAACATCTGATATATATAAACTTTCTTCTAAAATATCCCAAAATTCATTATCTATCTTTTCAGATTTAATAAATGGTAAAAAGTTAGTTGACCATAATGCTCGAGTCTTATCTAAAACTTTTGAATGTATTCGATAATTATTAAACATAATATTAATTTAGATCTTTATATTTAGATTGAATAGACTTACGTACACCTACTAATCTTGCTGTAACAACTAATCTATGGTCATAAATCAATTTTGGGACGCAAGTTACTAAAGTTATCGTTGAGTATTCTGAAGAATATAAATCTAATTCATCTTGGTGCATAACTTTAGTACTTATTACCTTATAAGCAAATTCTGCAACATCTGTATTTAAAACAACATATACAGGAAATCCATCTCTCATTTTATCAGGTATAAGTGGAAGATTTCTGAACACATCTCCTTCATCTCTTAAGGGACTCTGAAGATGCCCAAAATACCATGAATTACCAATTTCACCAGGCTTACTTGTATCAGGTATATGACCTACTACATTTTTAGGAGTATTATATTGCATACTATTATCAAGTTCAACAAGTTCTAATTCTTCAACTTTAGAATTTAAATTAATAATTGGAATAGTAATATAATTTGCATTCGAACCTAATAGCGATTGATCAAAATCATTTGGGCCAAACACCTTTTGATAATCATTGAGGAAATCCGATGATTTTATTTTTTCAGGCCCAATAACCAATTCATTATTATATTTTTCAAAATCATCTTTTTGCTTATCAATATTTTCTTTTTTATTTATTTCTTTGTTATTTTGAAATTCAGAATCAACCTCAATATTTTCCACTTCAATAGTCTCTAAACTAACTTCGGAATTTGTTAAAGATTCTTTCAATTCAGATGTATTTTGAGAAGTATTTTTTTTAATGACAAAATTTGAATCTTCATCAATTTTACTATCATTTGTTTCATAAATTTCTAAGCTTGATGAATAATTGTTAAAAAAATCATTATCTTCATAAAGTATTTCTACATTTAATGTAGATAATTCAGATGTAGCTTTAATTTTATAAAAATAAATTGAAGCAGAAATTGTTGAAAACAATATTCCCAATATTATTAAAAAATATCCAAATTCCCTTATCCCATATTTAGACATTTTAAAACTTATCATGATTACACTAAATATAACTATATTAAAATTAATTTAATAAGCTGTAAATTTAAAAAGAAATATTAAATAATTAAAACAATTAATATTTAACTTATCTAACTCTGGGGGAGTGAGAAGCTCCACTAGCAATAGGTTCATTTAAATATACATCTCCATTGCGAATTTTGATATTAAAACCACAATCAGGATCACTGCAAACCCATGCTTTATAATGTATAGATGCCCCTTGGCTACCAAAGTCTGATAGAGGTAATAATTGCCCCAAATCACATTTTCTACAAATTGGCCATGTATTATTATCCAAAATCCCTCCTCCGAATACACATTCCATAAGGATATAATAGGATAATTATAACATTTGTATCTAAACTCTACAAGTTTTAAATAAAACTTTCTAATCTGAAAATTTTTTTGGCATTCTCATAAAAAATGTTAATTTTATCAACTTCTGAATTATTCGATTGATCTAAATGTTTTTTTATAAACTTGGGATTAACAAGAGGAAAATCACTTCCAAACAATATCTTATTTGAACCTACCAGAGAAACAGATATGTCAAATATTTTTCTATCATATAAAAGTGTTGTAGCTGAAGTGTCAAAATAAACATTCTTCAAAGAACAATCTACTTCTGGCATTAATGAATAAAAAGGCAATCCCCCTCCCCAATGTGAACATATTATAGTAGTATCAAGATAATTATTAATAAAATTTAATAAAACTTCTGGTCTTGTGTGTCCTTTTCCATCATACAAATGTCCTACAGGTTCAGATGAATGCGTATTCACTATCATATTATTTTCTTGGACAACTTCCATAATATTATCCATTACATTTTTATCAGACAAATTAAAACCTTGAGTATCAGGATGTAATTCTCCTATACCACTCAACCCTAATTTATGACATCTATCAATTTCATTTGCCGCTGCATTACCATGTAAAGGATTAACACCTGCAAAACCTATAAGTCTATCTGGATAACGTTTTACAGAATCAATAATATAATCATTCACCTCTCTGACGATACCTGAATCTTGCCAGCCCATAGATAATATAACAGAGATATCAATTGATTCCTTATCCATATTAAAAATCAAATCTTCAGCTGTAACCATTTTTGCATTATTATTAGAAAATAAAGTTCGAAATGTTAAATCCTTATCTAACAAGTTCTTTCGATTTAAAATCAAAGTTTCGGGGAATATATGTACATGAGAATCAATAATCAATTTAAATCCTAACTAAAAAACCTTCGAAATTATTTTTGAAATAATTTATATATATTATCACCAAAAATCTTATTTTTATCTTGAACAGATAGAAAATTACAATACTTTCTAATATAATCTATTGATTGTTTATATGTACAATATCTTTCAACATTAGGCATGTCTGATCCCCAAGCTAATCTATCTGATCCTAACCTTTGATAATATTCTTTAATAACAGAATATGACTCTTTAAATGGGTAATCCCAACTTTGGCCAAAAGCAATAGGAAATAATATTTCTGAAATAAGATTTTGAGAATCTAAAGCTTTCCAGGCTTCATCAGGAATTTCAAATTTATCTCCATTAGAAAATGTAGACAAACTTAATCCATGTGTAAATACAACTTGTATATCATCATATTTTTTCAGCCAATTTGTAAAAGCATTTAATTCATTTAAATATACCTCTTTGTTAGGATTTACTGATGTCAACATCCAAAATACTGGTATATTTAATTTTCTTACTCTATCCCAAAATTTAAAAAATATTTCATCATCCACTAACTCATCTCGCCCATGCATTCTCAATGTACCAGATTGATACCATAACCCATTTAATCCATCCTCTTTGATTGCGATTTCAAGATTTTCAATCTCACTATATTGGTCACTTTTCCATTCATCAATCATAGCAAGGCCCCAAAATCGATCAGGGAATTTATCTATAGCTTTTTTAATATATTTATTTAATTTTCCATATGAATGACCTGTTTGCAATACAGCCTTATCAATTCCAACGTAATCCATTTGAGCAATCATTAATTCTGGAGTAGCTTCTAAGTTTGCTAAAGTCGGTGGCAAATACTGTCTATAATAATTTTTAGAATTATAAAACCAATTAAACTTTCCATGGTCACTTGCATAAATATTTACATCAGATAAATAATCAAATGAGAATCCTCCAGGAGTTACTAATGATTGTTCATTCAAAATTTCTCCGGACTCCGTATCTCTGACAGGCTGACCATTAAACATTAACATATGCTGTATATATTTCATGTGTTCTGCATCACTACTGTGGCCAGAAGCACCTGACATAGGTGGGAAAATATGGGCATGAGAATCAATAATCAAATCAACCTCCAAATAATAAAATTTAGTAAATTATTTTGTGAGTATAAAAAACAAAAGTTTAGAAATTATTAACATCAACAACAATTCTTCCTCGTATGTTACCTAACAAAATTTCTTGAGCCACTCTAAAAACATCACTCAATACTACTTCAGTTGTAATCAAATCTAAATTTAATTTTTTTATGTATTTATTTAATCTATTCCAAGATATATTTCTTCTCTCTAGAGGACAAAAGTTAGAGTCAATTCCAATCAAACGAACTCCTCTAAGTATAAATGGAAGAACATTTGTATTGAAATTCACTCCAGCAGCATTTCCACATACAGCTATGCAACCATTATTTTTAATGGAAGGTATTAAATTACCTAATACATCTCCTCCAACTGTATCAATTACCGCTGCCCATTCGCCTTTCTTGAGAAGTTTATTATGACTATCTAAATCATCAGAATAAATAACATTAGATGCTCCCAGTGAAAGAAGATATTCTAAATTCTTTGCACTTCTTGTCAAAGCAACAACTTCATATCCCAAATTAGAAAGTAATAAAATTGATGTACTTCCTACTCCACCACTTCCACCTGTTACTAGAACAGGCCCATTTTTAGATTTTATATAATTATCTTCTAACTCCAAAATACTTAACATTGATGTAAAACCAGCAGTTCCTAAAATCATTGAACTTTTGAGACTTATATTATCTGGTCTTTTGATTAGCCAATCTCCTTTAACTCTAGCCAACTGAGAAAACCCTCCAGTATGAGTTTCTCCTAATCCCCATCCAGTAGCTATAACTTCATCCCCAGCAACAAAGTCTTTATGATTAGATTCTATAACAATCCCAGAAAAATCTATCCCTGGAATCATAGGGAATTTTTGCATTATTCTGCCTTTATTACCCTTTAATGCAAGACCATCTTTATAATTTACTGTAGAATAAAAAACTTGGATTAATACATCACCAGGAAATAGGTCATCAATGCTTAAATCAGAAATAGATATATTTAATTTACCCTCTTGCTCTATAGCATGAACAGCTTTGAATTTATCAATCATAATTATTCTCTAATTCATTTAGACATTGCTGGATTTCTATTTGAAATCATATTTTTTACATCAGGATTGACTAAAGACATAGGCCATTGATTATTTAAAACTCTATAAGCTTCTTGTCCAACATATTTATAAAGAACTTCATCTGAACCAGTTGATGTACCTGCAGTATGGGGAGTCATAATAACATTTGGAAGAGAAATTAAAATATTATCATCTTTTATAGGTTCCTCTTCAAAAACATCTAAACCTGCTCCAGCAATACAACCAGATTTCAAAGCATCTATCATTGCTTTTTCATCAATAGTTCCTCCTCTACAAGTATTTATGATGAATGCAGTATTTTTCATATTTTTAAAAAATTCTTTGTTAATTATCTTTTTAGTTTCATTATTTAAAGGAAGATGAATTGATACATAATCAGATATCGCTGCAATTGATTCTAAACTATTGTATAATTCCACTTCATATTCTCTTGCAATCCAAGGTTCTACATAAGGATCATAAGAAACAACTTTCAACCCAAATGCTTTAGCTTTTCTTGCAGTTGCTCTCGCAATATTTCCAAAACCAATTAATCCTAAAGTTTGATTGTAAACAGGAGGCATATGAAGTTTTTTTTCAGCTAGAAATTTTCTCATTCCTTCACTAGGAGCTTTATCCCATTGACCTGACTTAACTAAATCATTTAAAAAATTTAAATGTTTCGCACATGATAAAAGTAACATTATTGCATGATTAGAGACTTCTTCTGAACAAAAACCAGCAGTATTAGTAAGCATAATTTTATTTTTTGTAGCTGCCTCATCGTCAATCCTATCAAATCCATGTCCAAAACTAACTATAGAATATGCACTGTCAATTTCATTAATTACAGAAGCAGGCATGGGAACCCCTTCATTTATAATTAAATCAGCACCTTTAACTGCTTCAATTGTTTCTCCTTCGCTATTACAAATATGTACAGATAAATCATATTCAAGCCCATTGAGTTCTTTTTTTATCTGCTCTAAATTTGGTTCAGCTACACAAATATAAGATATATTACTTTTAGACATGTTAAAGCTCCTTAATTTAATGAATTATAATTCAAATTAAAAAATTAAATCTTATTTGATATATCAGAAACAGCATTTAAAACAAAATCCAATTCATCCTCAGTATTGAAAAATGCTGTAGATATACGTAAGCCTGATATATCTGTATGACGTAAAGATGGCCTACCTAATATATTTCTTTTTAACATTTCTTCACTTAATTGATCTCCATGAATATTACCTAGTGAAAAAGTTACAATACCTGTAGTAAAATCTAAATCAACAGGGCTTCTTAAGGTTACTTTTGGAATTTCCAATAAACCTGCTCTTAATTGTTCTGTTAATTTAGAAACCCTCTTTTCTATATTGTTTATTCCTAATGAATTTATATAATCAATAGCTAAGCCCATGGCAATATACAAAGGTTTTTGCCTACCCCCAAATTCGAATTTATGTGCTGTAGTTTCATAAACCACATCATCTTTCAAACCTCTATCCCATATACCCGCATAAGCACCAGTCCATGAAATGTTTAACTTTTCTATCCATTCTGGTTTAACATAAAAACCTGCAACTCCCCATCCACCTAATAACCATTTATGTGCAGTAAATGAATAAAAATCACAATCAATGTCATTTAAATCAATAGAAAATTGTCCAGCAGACTGAGCTCCATCAAATATAACAGCTACACCATTTTCGTGTGCTAGGGAACAAATTTCTTTCGCTGGTAATTTATGACCTGTATCAGTGGTAACATGACTAAGCGAAATAAGTTTCGTATTCTTATTTATTAAATCATTTAATTCAGATAGAAAAGTATTTTTATCCTCAGAAACTTTTACTTTTACAACCTTAACACCAAATTTATCTCTTAGATTAAGCCATGGCATTATACCACTTGGATGTTCTTCAGAAGACACTATAATTTCATCTCCCTTAACCCAATCCATTCCATGAGCAACTATATTCATACCTTCAGAAATAGCTCTAGTAAAAGCAATAGCATTGATAGGAACATTAAATAGATTTGCTGATAAACTTCTAGTTTCTTCCATCCTATTTTCTAGATCAGATTTAACCTTAGGAGTATCAGGACCATAATCTCTTGCATATTCGTATATATTTTGAATCTCTTTAGCTATTTTTACTGATATTGGACCAGTTCCACCAGTATTTAAGTAAACAGAATTAGATAATACTGGAAAATCCTTTCTAACATCATCTATATTCATATATTATCTCCATTATCTTTAAATTTATTTTAATAACATTATAAGATAGGCATATATCTATCTAATTCATATTTAGTAACTTTTGTATTATACAATTCCCATTCAATTTTTTTATTTTCAATAAAACTATTGAACACATAATCCCCCAGAGCTTTATGCACCAATTCACTATTTTCTGTAATTAGTATAGCTTCCCATAAATTACTAGGCAATTTTTCATTTTTATTTTCAAATTCTAAAAGTTCATAATTATTCTCAATACCTTCTAGCCCTGCAGCAAGCATTACACTAAAAGCTAAATAAGGGTTACAAGCTGGATCTGGTGCACGATATTCAATTCTTCTAGAAGAATTGTTACCCATTCTATAAGATGGAACTCTTATTAAATCAGCCTTGTTAACTAAAGCCCATGATATATATGTAGGAGCTTCGAATCCAGAAACTAATCTCTTATAAGAATTAACCCATTGATTTGTAATCGCTGTAATTTCTCTAGCATGTTTTAATAAGCCTGCAATAAAACTACGAGCTGTTTTTGATAAATATACTTTATCATCAGGATCAAAGAAGACATTATCATTTCCATGAAAAAGAGATTGATGAATATGCATTCCATTACCATTTATATCTGAAATTGGTTTAGGCATAAATGTTGCATGACATCCATATTTTTTAGCTATTTCTTTAACTACTAATCTATATGTCATAACAGTATCTGCCATTGTTAGAGCATCAGTATGGCGCAAATCAATTTCATGTTGACTTGAAGAAGCTTCATGATGAGTTGAACCTACCGGGATTCCAAATTCTTCAAGGGCAAGCACTGTTTCGTTCCTTAATTCTCCTGAAAAACTGTTATCTAGTTGATCAAAATACCCTTCTAAATCAATTGGCTCTGTTGTTTTATTGGATTTAAAATAAAAATGTTCCATTTCAGGTGCAACATAATATGTATAACCCATTTCAGTTGCACGTTGCAGATTCCTGCGTAAAACATATCGTGGATCACCTTCAAATGAATTGTTTTCAGGAGTATAAATATCACAAAATATCCTAGCTACTGTAGTAGTACCAGATTTCCAAGGTATTAAACTAAAAGTATTAGGATCAGGGAATGCATATAAATCTCTCTCATCAGATCTTGCAAATCCTTCAATTGAAGAACCATCAAAAGAAATACCGTTAGATAATCCTCTTTCAAGTTCTTCAATCGTAATACTAAAGCCTTTTAAATTACCAAGAATGTCTGAAAACCATAGTCTGATAAATTTAACATCATTTTCTTTAGCTTGATGTAAAACATATTTAACACCATCTTCATTAATTTTTAACAAATTTCACCTAACTAATTAAAACAAATTAATAATTTATTTTTTTGCTGAACTACATACAGTATCAGTAATAAGGTTAGCGACAACATAGGGATCCATATTTGCATTTGGACGACGGTCTTCTATGTAACCTTTACCATCAACATTAACTTGCCATGGAATCCTTACAGATGCCCCTCTGTCTGAAACCCCATATGAAAATTTATCTACTGAAGCTGTTTCATGTAAGCCTGTTAATCTTTCTTCAATTGCAAATCCATAATTCTTAATATGTAATTCATGTTTTTTTGAAAGAGCTTCAGCTGCATCTATACATGGCTGATAACTTGTCCTCATTTGTTTAGTAGAAAAATTAGTATGACAACCTGCACCATTCCAGTCTCCTTTTACAGGTTTAGGATCTAATGTCGCACTAATATTATGATCTTCTCCTATTCGATATAATAACCATCTTGCTATCCAAAGCTGATCTCCTACAGCAGTTGGCCCAATTGGCCCAACCTGAAACTCCCATTGTGCAGGCATAACCTCAGCATTTATACCAGAAATATTTAATCCTGCTAATAAACATGCATCCAAATGTTCTTCAACTAGAGGTCTACCAAATACTTCATCAGCTCCAACTCCACAATAATAGCCACCTTGAGGAGCAGGAAATCCATTAGAAGGCCAACCTAAAGGCTGAATCCCATCAAAAAGTGTATACTCCTGTTCGATACCAAACCATATATCAAAATCAGAATATTTTTTTTCGGTTTCTGAACATGCATAACGAGTATTTGAAACATGAGGAGTCATATCAGTATTCATTACTTCTGTCATGACTAAAATATCATTACCAAGCCGAATTGGATCAGGACAAGTGAATACTGGCTTCAATACGCAATCAGAATTCTCACCGGGTGCCTGGTTAGTACTAGACCCATCAAACCCCCATATAGGAGGATTTTCACCTAATGGAACAATTTTAGTTTTAGATCTTAATTTTTGTGTTGGTGTTGTACCATCAATCCAAATATATTCAGCTTTATAAGACTCCATACTTTACTCCTTTATTAAATAAAAATTTATTAAATAAAAATATAATTTATATATTTCTTTTGTATTTCAAAATTATTAAATTTTTGTTAAATAAAAGAAATAGATAAATAAATAAAGTATAAAATCAAATTGAATTTTTATTTGATTCTAACCTTTTGATTTCTTCATCAATTTGAACTATCTCTACAAATTCTTGCTGTGTTAAATGGAAACATCTCTTAAGCCATAAATCAGTTAGTTTTGAACCAAACACATCTGATGATTTAGCAGCATTTGTAATTTTCGCAATTTCATATTCACTTGGTAAATGTTTAGACAGATTCTCTATATCAGTTTCAGCTTCTTGAGCTAGAGCATTTTCATTACCCTCAATTGCAAATCTTAATCTACCAATCATTTTAGTTAATTCACTTAATTTATCATTGGTACTCATAAATTCGTATAATACACTATTAACATCTAGTGTTGAATTATTTACATCATCAATTCTTTCCATAGAATTTTCTAAAAGAACTTCCTGGTCGTAATATTCTGCATATTTCTGCACAGCTTCATTAACTAATATCATAGATGATTGTATGTCTATGCTATCAAACAAACCCCCATACAATATATCGTCAGTTCTAATATTAGCAATTACATCAATATATTCTCTACTTTCTACTTTTTCTGGTGCGGGAGGAAATGCAAAAGCAGACAAATCATTGGCTCCAATATCAGATATTTGATTCATTAAAAATGGAGGAACATATTTAGATACCTCGACAGTTATTGGCAATAAAACAATGTATGTTGCCCATACTTCATTTTGATTATTTGAATCTCTAAAATAAAGTATAGCATGACCTTTACATTCTTCTTGACTTCCTAAATCAAAATTCAAATCCATATCACCCTTATACCTCCAAAATCAAATTAATTCCAAATACTATTATACTCATAAGTAAAAAGAGTATAATAGTATAATAGTACATTAACTGAGTAAATATATGAAATCTTATTTTTTAAAACCACAATTCTACAAAAGTTATATTCGACCAATATTATTTAGTTTACCCCCAGAATTTTCTCAAAAAATAGCAGATATGGTTCTTGAAAAAAAGATTTTTCAAAAACTAATCTCAGATAATTTACTGGTTAACAATCCAAAATTAACTACTAAATTCGTTGGAATTGAATTAAATAATCCAGTGGGCCTAGCTGCTGGTTATGATAAAAACTGCAAACATATAACAGCTACTGAAAAACTTGGGTTCAGCTATTTAGTATGTGGAACAATTATAAATAATCCTAGATATGGAAATCCAAAACCAAGAATTTCAAGACTTCCTAAAGATAATGCTCTTATAAATTCATTAGGGTTTCCTAGTGAAGGTTTAAATCAAATAATTCATAATCTAAATAAGAGTAAAAATCATAATAACCCAATTATATTAAGTATTTCTGGTCTAAACATAAATGAAATACTAAATTGTTATAAAAAACTTGAAACTTATGCTAATGCCTTCGAAATAAATATAAGTTCACCAAATACTAAAGGACTCAAACTTTTTCAAGATCACAAAATATTAAAAGAATTATTCATTAAGTTGAATGAAATTCGTACAAAACCTATTATAATTAAAATACCTCCATATACAAATTCGAAAAAAGATGTATATAAATCTGTAAATTACCATGATAAAAATCAAATCATGAAGATAGTTCAAACCTGCTTAGAACAATCTATAGATGGAATTACTGTTTCAAATACAACTCCAATAACTAGCAATAAATTACAATCAAAATCTGGGGGTTTAAGCGGTAAGCCAATATTCGAAAATATGATAGAAATGATTAGAGATATAAAATATGAAGTTGGGCAAAAGATTGATATTAGTGCTTGTGGAGGTATAAGTACTGGAAAAGATGTTTTAGAAGCTATAAAAGCTGGAGCTAAGGCTACTCAAATCTATACAAGTTTAATCTATGAAGGACCAGGAATAGTAAAAATAATTAACGAAGAAATACTATCTTTACTGAAAGAAAATGAAGATTTAATGTCATTGCAGTCTAAATAAAAGTTATTTAAAATAACCTAACTCCATAAACTCCTCTAAAACAGACGCAACTCCATCATTTTCTATACTAGGGGCAAGTTTATTTGCTACATTAATAATTTCAGGTACTGAATTTTTGACAGCAACACCCATTTCAACCCATTTAATCATTTGCAAATCATTGTATCCATTACCAAAAGCAATAGTCTCTGATTTTTTTATTTTTAATTTTTCACATAACCATGCTAAACCTTTATCTTTACCACTATTTGGATGAAGTATCTCACAGAAATACGGTAAAGATCTTGTAATATATAAATAATTTTTAAATTTAGATTGCAAATGAGATTCTAATTTTTGAATTTTACATGCATCACCAAGTACAACAATTCTATCAGGGTTTTCTAAAGCAAGATCCCTTAAATTATCAATATATTTTATGTCCAAGTTATTTCTATTGCCATAAGACACCATTTCGTCTGTCAGATCAGATACGAATACATGACCGTTACAATTAACCATGATTTGAAATCCAGAATAATCATCAAGTTCATTTAAAGCAGAATTTAACATGATTGGGTTAAGAGGAGAATGCCATTTAATTGAACCATTTTTTAAATCTACAACTTGAGCCCCTTGAAAAGGAACAATATATTTTATACCGTAAATACCGTCCAATATATTTTTAGCTGACTTAAATGTCCTTCCTGTGGCTATAACAATATGTACTCCTAATTCAACTAAATCTTTGATTATTTTAATTGTACGTATAGAAACAGGATTTTCTGTATTTCTAATTGTTCCGTCAATATCAAGAGCAATTAATTTATATTTCACAAAAATTATCCTCTAATAATATAATAAATAGAAAAATTACTGTGCTAAAATAATAACAAATTAATTTTAACAAATTTTAATGATTAAATGAATAATAAAAAAATGAGGTAATAAATGACTTTAATCAACCATAATTCAAATAAATATAAAGTAGTTGGAACAAGACCCATACGTCATGATGCTTTAGATAAAGTAACAGGTAAAGCAAATTATGGTGCAGATATTAATTTACCAGGAATGTTACACGGTAAAGTACTTAGAAGTCCTTATGCTCATGCAAAAATAAAATCTATCGACTTTAGTAAATTAAATAAATTAAATAATATTAAAGCAATAGCAACTTTTAAAGATTTAAAAAACCCTGGTCCAACAGATATGAAGGCTGTTTTAGGCCAAACACCTACTCACAATATATTTGCAGAAAACAAAGTTTTATATAAAGGCCACCCTATTCTAGCTATTGCAGCAACTAACATTCATGATGCTGAAGAAGCATTAAAATTAATAGACATAGAATATGATGTTCTGCAGCCTACTACAAATGTTGAAGATTCTATATCAAAAAATGCACCTATATTACATGATAATTGGATAGATCCACTAAATGATAAGCCAACTAATATTGGGGAACACCAACAATTTAAATCAGGTAACATTGATGACGGCTTTCAAAAAAGTGATAATATTTTTGAAAAACAATATACAACAAAAACTGTTCATCAAGGATATATTGAATTGCAAAATGCCACTGCATGGTGGACTAATGACCAAAGAGTAACTATATGGTGTAGTACACAAGGGCATTTTGGAGTAAGAGATAACACTGCAAGAATTCTTGGAATCCCAGTTTCAGACATCAAAGTTGTACCGATGGAAATAGGTGGAGGCTTTGGTGGTAAAATTGCAGTTTATTTAGAACCAATTGCAGCAATTTTATCTAAAAAGAGTGGGCAACCTGTCAAACTTACTATGACTAGGTCTGAAGTTTTAGAAGCTACTGGACCTACTTCCGGAAGTATAGTTAACATTAAAATAGGATATACAAATCAAGGCATAATTACAGGAGCAAAAGCTGATATTTTTTTTGAAGCTGGAGCTTTTCCAGGAGGCCCAATAGGTGGTGCATGTGCTGCAATATTTGCCCCATATGATATTAAAAATGTTCTAATAAATGCATATGATGTAGTAACAAATAAACCTAGAACTACTGCATATAGAGCCCCTGGAGCACCAATTGTATGCTTTGCTGTCGAAAGTGCCTTAGATGAAATATCTAAAGAAATAAATATCGACCCTATTGATATTAGATTGTTAAACGTAGCTGAAGAAGGTAGTCGAAGAGCTGATGGGGTAGTCAATTTAAAAATTGGGGCAAAAGAAGTTATGGAGGCTCTAAAAAAACATCCACATTACTTAAGTCCAGTTAAAGGCCCTAATATTGGAAGAGGAATAGGAATGGGTTTTTGCAGGAATAATACAGGACCAGCATGCGCTGTAGCTAATGTATTAAACAATGGAACAATAACTCTTGTTGAAGGCTCTATTGATCTTGCTGGATCTCGTACAGCAGTTTCACAACAATTAGCAGAAGTTTTAGGAATACCAGTAGAAAAAATAATCCCTCAAGTAGGCGACACTGATACCATAGGCTACACATCTAATACAGGAGGAAGTGGTGTGGTGTTCAAAACAGGATGGGCTGCTTACGAAGCAGCACAAGATATAATACAGCAACTTGTTAAACGAGCAGCTAAGATTTGGGATACTAATGAAAAAGATATAGAATATATTGACGGTATTTTAAAGCATAAAATTGATACAGAACTTCAAATTACTTTTGAAGAAATAGCAGGATTACTATCCCAAACTGGAGGACCAGTTGTAGGAAAGGCGAACCTTAACCCCGGAGGTTCTGGAGGATCTTATGCAGCTAATATAGTAGACTTAGAAGTTGACCCTGATACAGGAAAAGTAACTATATTGAGATTCACAGCTTTTCAAGATGTAGGAACAGCTATTCACCCTAGTTATGTAGAAGGCCAAATTCAAGGAGGTACTTCTCAAGGTATTGGATGGGCTTTAAATGAAGAATACTTTATGAATGAAAAAGGTGAATTAGAAAACACTTCCTTATTAGATTATAGAATGCCTACAAGCCTAGATCTTCCTCCAATTGAAGCTGTAATTGTTGAAGTCCCAAATCCAGGTCATCCATTTGGAGTAAGAGGAGTTGGTGAAGCAAATATTGTGCCACCATTGGCAGCTATTGGAAATGCTATAGAACAAGCATTAGGAATTAGAATGTACGACCTCCCTATGAATCCTCAATCACTCTTATTGGAGATAAATAAACAGAAAAACGCTTAATTATGACAACAATTAAACATGATATCAAAGATAATAATTCTGAAAACCTAACTATTGAATTAAAAAGTGTAAGTAAATCCTTTGACGCTATAAAAGCTGTTAAAAGCCTATCTTTTAAAATTAAACAAGGGGAAGTGATAGGGTTTTTAGGTCCTAATGGTTCAGGAAAAACTACAACAATGCGTCTACTAACTTCTTTTTATAATCCAGATTCAGGAAATATAAAAATAAATGGAATAGATACACAAGAAAATGATATACATACTAGAAATTCAATTGGATATTTGGCTGAAAACAATCCTTTATATGAAGATCTACTTGTAAAAGAATATCTAGAATTTGTTGCTGATATAAGAGGACTTACAAAAACTGAAAAAAAAGAGAACATAGCAAATTCTGTTGAAGAAATTGGTCTTAAAGATGTATATTTTCGTCCAATAAATCAATTGTCTAAAGGTTATCATCAAAGAGTTGGACTAGCTCAAGCAATTTTACACGACCCTTCAATACTTATACTTGATGAACCTACAGAAGGACTAGACCCTAATCAAAGGCTAACTCATCGAAATCTAATAAAAACTTTAGGTGAAAAAAGAACTGTACTTTTAAGTACTCATGTAATGCAAGAAGTGGAAACAACTTGTGAGAGAGTAATACTTTTAAGTAAAGGGACTTTAGTTGCTGACCAGCCAGTGAAAGATCTATTAAATCAAGTAGAAGGCTTAAAAACAGTTTATGTTGAAATAGATGGTAATAATATTGAAAAAGAATTAAATAAACTACCTGGATTACATTCAATTGAAGTAACTGACACCATAGAAAAACGTAAAGGATTTACCATATCTGTCGTCGGAGACATTGATCCAAGACCAGAAATTTATAAAATCTCAAAATCAAAAAATTGGGTAATCTGGGAATTACACGAAATAAAACCCAAACTTGAAGAAATATTTAGAGACTTAACAACTCAAAATAAAAAACTATGAAAAATCTATCAACTATAGTAAAAAAAGATCTTAAAGGTTATTTTGATCAACCAACAGGATATATATTAATTGTTATATTTTCTGCAGTTTCAGCATATTTATTTTTCTTTGTATCAGGATTTAATGATACGTCTGAAGCTTCAGTAAGAGAATTATTTAACATTTTGCCTTGGTTACTTGGTATATTTGTACCTGCATCAACTATGCGCCTTATTGCTGAAGAACAAAGAGATGGAACTTTAGAAATATTACTAACACATCCAATTAAATCATGGATAGTCTTATTTTCTAAATTTATAGTGGGAATGATATTTGTTTCCATAGCTATACTATCTACAATAGGTATACCTATTGCTCTTCAAACTATAGAAGGAATAAATGAAGTAAAATGGAATTTAGATGAAGGGGCAGTAATATCCCAATACATAGGGAGTTTCTTCTTAGCTAGCGTTTTCGTATCTGTAGGATTGTGGACATCTAGCTTAACTCAAAACCAAATAATTGCATTTATACTAGGTATATTTTTTACAGCAATTTTATTACTTATAGGGCTTGATATTGTAACCGAGCCAATACCCGATAGATTTGCTGGATTACTTCAAGATTTAAGTCCAATTACTCATTTTGAAAGTATCTCTAGAGGTATTTTAGACTTAAGAGATATAATATATTTTATCTCATTAACATCAACTTTCTTAAGCGCTACTTTTCTATCAATACGTAAAAAAAGTTTGAATAGTAGATCTCCAAATTACAGGAATTTACAACTTGGTGTAACAGGAATGATTATATTAAGCATATTAACTGCCTGGTTTAGTAACTCTATAGGAGGTAGATTAGATCTTACAGAGAGCAGGCTATACTCGATGCATCCATCTACTGAAGCAATTATATCTGATCTTGATGATTTACTGGTAATCAACCTTTTTACTTCAAAAGATCCTCCTACTGAAATAATTACTACGACCAGAGATGTTAGAGATTTTCTAAGTGACCTATCTCGAAATTCAAATTCTAAAGTTAAAATTTCTCATAAATTTCCTGAACCCCCAAAAGAAAATGATATTAATTTCAGGAGTAAAGAAGCAAAAGATTTACGTGAGGCATCTATGGCTGGTATTCCAGTTCAACAATTTAATGTTAGATCACAAGGTGAAATACTAATTAAAAATGGTTATCTTGGTATATCAATGACTTATGGTAATAAAAGAGAAATAATTCCATTTATTGAAACCATAGACGGTTTTGAATATAGAATTGCTAGTTTAATTGAAAAAATGAGTAAAGAAGACAAAAAAACTATCGGATTTTTAACTGGACATGGAGAAAAAAATATTAATACTGATTACAACTTCCTTGCTTCTTTATTAAACCAACAGTACAACATAATAAATATTGACCTTGAATCATCCCCAGATGATTTAAAAAATATAGATATGTTAATAATATCTGGTCCAAATTCCATAATATCAGATGATATAAGTTCTAAAATAAATGATTATATTTTTAATGGTGGTAAAACAATGTTCTTTATAGATAGAGTAGCTATTAATAAAGAACAATTAATAGCTACTCCTAATAGGTATAACTATCATGAATTTTTATCTAAATATGGAGTTGTAGTTGATGATAATATCTTATTTGACGTTTTTTCAAATGAGAATTTATCTTTTATAGATCAAAGTGGTGGAAAAATTTTAACACCTTACCCCTATTGGATGAGGGTTTCAAGTGTTGATACTAATATAACTGGTAGCAATCAATCTGTATTAATTCCATGGGGAAGCTCCGTAGCATTTGACTTATATAAAGCAGAAAAATTCAATATGATTCCTTTACTCCAAACAACTAAATATGCCGCTGTAGATTTTAATTATCAAGAGAATCCAGACATAAGCCCATATTCTCAGGCACTTGATATTAAAGAAACAGATATGATTTCAAATAATGTCGGAGTTGCTATTACTAATAAAAGAAAAACAGAAGAATATCCTAATGATTTCAGAATTGTTGTGATTGGAGATTCTGATTGGTTATCAAATGAAACAGTTCAATTGGCTAATGAAAATCTGACTGTAGCATTAAATATAATTGATTGGCTTGCTCAAGAAGATAAGTTATTACAAATAAGAAACAAAGTTATATTAGATCGAACACTTCTATTTAAAGATTCAACAAATAGAAACATAATTCAATATACGAATATAATTGGAATTCCCATTATCTTTATCATAATTGGCTTAATAAGGTATATTCGCCGCAGAAGTAATATTTTAAGGAGCATTTAAAATTAAAAACATACAAGTTGGATACATTTTAATATTACTAATCACAATTGGATTAATTATATTAGCTTATCAAGTAATATCGACTAATGAAGATCAATTGGTCTTATCTGGATTATTACCAATTTCAGAAGACGTCATTGATAAAATTGTCATAACTTCTAATAAAAATGATGAAGCAGTCACTTTATTAAAATTAGGCAATACATGGACTCTCAACAACCAAAAAGTATTTCAGAATAAACTTGATGCATTTTGGTCAATTACATCATATTTTGAAGGAGCGCAGCTTACCTCAAAAAATAAAAACAAGCATTCAAAAATAGGCCTTGATGATATCCAAGGTGTTAATTTAGAATTTTTTGTAGGAAATTATTTACAAGAAAAATTTATATTAGGAAAATGGACAAATGACTCAAGGCTATGTTACTTCAGAAAACCTGGTAAAAGTGAAGTATACTCTACTGAATGTCCTGTACCAGCAGATACTATATTTGACACTAATATTTTAGGATGGCAAGACCCTACTATTTTATCAGTACCAAAAGTTGAAATATCTGAAATACAATATATTTATGAAACTGAGGAATTTAAAATTGTTAATAATGGAAATGAGCAAATTATAATAAGTCAAGAAGGAAATGAATTCGCTCAATGGATTCCAGTAAATACTATATTTCAAACATTATCAGGATTCATTTCTTCAGGTTTTGCAAACAAAGAAGAAGCTATATCATTACAACTTCAAGAACCATTTGCAACAATAAAAATAAAGACAATTGATGACTCAAGTAACAAATCAATGACCTTGAAATTCTTACAAAAAGATGACAAAAGTTATTATGTATATATTACTGGTAGTCCAACAGTATATATATTAGAAAAAGCTATAGGTGATTTAATATTACTTAACAAATCTCAATTAACTGATTAAAATTTAAATTATTTCTGGTATTACCAATATAGAATCATCTAAAGGATCTTTATTTATACGTACTTTAGCTTCAAATACATCCTCAATATTTTGCTGATTAAAAATTTCTAAAGGCTTTCCTTCTGCAAATAAAATTCCATCTTTTAACATAACAATTCTATCGCAATATTTAGAAGCCAAGGTTAAATCATGTATAGATAAAATTATACTTGTATTATATTTGTTCTTTAGTTTTTTGACTAAATCTAAAACCATGACTTGGTGAACTAGATCTAAATTAGATGTTGGTTCATCTAACAATAATATTGGAGATCTTTGGTTTAACGCCATAGCAATTGCAACTCTTTGTATTTCTCCACCAGAAATTTCTGAAATTAATTTATCTGACAAATTAACAATATTTGTCATTTCCATAACATCATAGGTTATTTCTAAGTCTTCATTACTACCCATGTGAAAGAAATCAATATATGGATTCCTCCCCATATATACTAAATCTATAACTTTATAATCTGTTGGGAAGTTAATTTTTTGAGGCACTACAGAAATAAATTTAGATCTATATTTTATAGACATACTATTAATGTTTTCTCCGTTATAAGAAACAATTCCTGAAGTGGGTTTTTGAAGTCCATTTATTATATTGATCATTGAGGTTTTACCTGATCCATTTTTACCAACTAATCCAACTATTTCGCCTTGATTAAAATTTATATTAATATTGGAAAGAATTAAATTCTGATTATAAGTTAAATTTATGTCTCGTAATTGTAATACCATTATTTAAACCTATATCTCATTTGATACCTTAATACAAATAAGAAAAATGGGCCTCCACAAAATGCTGTAACTAAACCAACTGGCAATTCTGAAGATCCTAATATCGTTCGAGCAATCAAATCAGCTAAAATCAAAAATATTGCCCCAACCAAAGAAGAAAGTGGAATTAAGTATCTATAATCAGTACCCCATATAAGTCTTACCATATGAGGTGCAATTAGTCCTACAAAACCTATTAAGCCACAAAAAGAAACTGCTCCAGCAGTCGCTAGTGATGCTGAAACAATCAAAGCTTTCTTTACATATTCAATATTAACCCCTAAAAGCATTGCATGATCTTCTCCTAATTGTAAAATATTAATATATCTACTAAATCCTAATATAATTAAAAAACTTGGTATTACATATATTAATACTAAAATTACATGTTCCATTCTTGCAGAAGTAAAACTTCCAAACAGCCAGCTAAGTACTGGTCTTATATCAGGATCACTTCCAATCATTAAAAGTGCAGTAATGGCTCCACATATAGATGAAATAGCTATTCCCGCTAATAAAAGCGTAGTTAAAGTCAAAGAATTAGATTTATATGAAATAAAATATGCAAGCATAACGCATGAAATTGCTCCTAAAAAGGCTCCAAAAGGCAAAACATTTATAATTCCAAAATAAATTGGTAAGGGAGAAACAATAATTATAGTAGCACCTAAACCAGCACCTGAAGCTACACCAATTAAATATGGATCTGCTAAATTATTTCTAAAAAGACCTTGATAAGTTGCACCTGACATTGCAAGTGCAAAACCAACTATGCCAGCTAATAAGACTCTAGGGATTCTGATTTTGAATATAATTACATCAAAATTAGTATTAGAATTATGGTATCCAAAAATTTTATCATAAATAATTCCTATCAATTCTAATATTGGAATATTTACAGATCCAATACAAACAGCAATACATCCAATTAATAATAAAGAAAATGATAAGAAGATTATCCAATAAACTTTAAAATTATCATATAAATAATTTTTTTTTCTTTGTATGAAAATTTGTTTATTCATACTAATCTCAACCAAATTATTTTGTTGTTAAAAAAGAATCAATATTTTCTGAATAAATAAGCTGGGCTAGCTCTTCAATTCCCTCAATAAACCTAGGTCCACCAATTGATAATGCATCAGATGACAAACTATACACCCTATTATTTGAAACAGCATTAATATCGTTGAATGCTGGGTCTTTTGTAATTGATTCAATATCCAATGTAATAATTATGTCAGGATTTCTATCTACAATTATTTCTCTGCTAATCTGCACATATCCATCTACATCATAAGCAATATTATTTGAATTTAATAAATCAAAGACTTCACCAACTAAAGTATTTGGACCTGGAGTCCAAAGTCCTCCTACATCTTGAAAAATAGATTGTTTAATGTTTATATTTTCCACAGCTTTTTCAATGTTTTTTAAACGATTTTCAAAATCAAAAATAATATCTTCAGCTTTCAATTCAGCATCTAATATTCTTCCCCACATTTTTATTTCATCAGATATTTTAGTAAAATCATTATTTAAACTTTCAATATATAAAACTTTTAATCCAGCATTTCTTAAATCATTTAAATTTTGATCAGAAAAAATAAATACTAAATCAGGATTCAATCCTATAATTGCTTCAATATTCATATTAAAAGCGCCACCAACTCGTGTTATTTTTTCAGCTTCAGGTGGATAAGCTACAAAATCGTGGGTACCTACAATTTTTTCACCTTCACCTAACTCAAATATAGTTTCTAATGCTGCTGAATCAAATGCAACTATTCGATTAGGAGATTCCGTAAATTTAATAGTTTCTCCACTTGAATCAATTAATTCAAAAGGATAAGAGTTTATTAATTCATCTTGGGTCTCAGATTTATCTTGGGTCTCAGATTCATCTTGGGTCTCAGATTCATCTTGGGTCTCAGATTCATCTTGGGTCTCAGATTTATCTTGGGTTTGTATATTTACTAGTTCAGAGTTATTTAAATTCTCACTAAAATCATTTTGATTTTCTTGATTATCACAAAAAACAAAAAAATAAATAAATATTACTGAAAATAGAGTATATAATAGGGTTCGAACAGATAAAAAAGTCATAATAATCCTCGCTCCTCGAAGGACTAGACATATTATAAATGGCAGTAGACCGGGCTCGTGAAAATCACCTACCGTTGCGGGTCAGCGTCGGAATTTGACCGACTTCCCTTTTAAGTCAAAGACACCATTAATATATATTTAGTTTTTAATTTAAAAATTTAATTATTTTAATATTATAATTTAAAAAATATCATGTCAAGCTAAGACTGCAATATCTTGAAAATGCAATATATTGTACAATTATTAACAATAACAACTACAAATTGTATAAAATTAACTATAGAACAAATGTACATTCACACTATATTATGATAGATTATTAATTGGTTATCTAGTTATAAGTAACTAGTTGAAAAATTTTAAATATATTTTTTGTTTTGGAGTACTGAATAACAATGAATAAAGCTAAAATTAACGAAGAATTATATACCGCAGAAGACATTCAAGTTTTAGAAGGAATGGAAGCAGTACGTCGACGACCTGGGATGTATATTGGTAGTACTGATCAACGTGGATTGCACCATTTAATATATGAAATTGTTGATAATGCTGTTGACGAATTTATGGGAGGATTTTGCTCTGTAGCAGATATAACTATTCATGAAGATGCAAGTGTTACAATAGTTGATGATGGTAGAGGTATTCCTGTAGACAAACATAAAACAACTAAAATGTCCGGTGTAGAAACAGTTATGACCACACTGCACGCAGGAGGGAAGTTTGGTGGGAAAGCATATTCAGTTTCAGGTGGTTTACATGGAGTAGGTGCATCAGTTGTAAATGCATTATCATCCAACTTAAAAGTTGAAGTATATAGAGATCAAAAAAAATACACTCAAGAGTTTTCGAAAGGCAAAACACTATCTGATTTAATTTCTGAACCTTTGGAAACTGATCAAATTAATAGACATGGAACTTCTATACATTTTGTTCCAGATAGTGAAATATTTGGCGAGTTACTTTACGACTATAATGTTCTTGCTCAAAGATTTAAAGAAATGGCATATTTAAATAAAGGTATGAAAATCAAATTCAAAAGTGACTTCCACTATGATTTATCGCCAAACAACCAGGAAGAATTCCACTATGAAGGCGGTATTCTAAGTTTTGTTGAACACCTAAATGCATCGAGAGAAGTTGTTCACAAATCACCTATATATGTTGAAAAGCAAATTGACGGAACAATAGTTGAAGTTGCAATGCAATATAATGATACTTTTAATGAATCTGTATATTCTTTCGCAAATTGTATAAATACTAGAGATGGAGGTACTCATGTCACTGGTTTCAGAGCCTCCCTTACAAGAGTAATTAATGATTATGCAAGAAAACAAAAATTTATTAAACCAGCTGAACCTAATTTATCTGGAGAAGATACCCGTGAAGGCTTAACAGCTGTAATTAGCGTTAAACTAACTGAACCACAATTTGAAGGACAAACTAAAGGCAAATTAGGAAACCCTGAAATAAGAAACCAAGTTGAAACAGTCTTGTCTGAAGCGGTTCTTTATTACTTAGAAGATAATCCACAAGAATCAAAAAAAATAATAGAAAAATGTCAAACAGCTCATAGAGCTAGAGAAGCTGCCCGTAAAGCTAGAGATTTAATAATTAGAAAAAATGCTATGGATGGGGGTAGTTTACCTGGAAAACTTGCAGATTGTTCAGAGAAAAATCCTGAGTTTTGCGAATTATATTTAGTGGAGGGTGATTCTGCTGGGGGTACTGCAAAAATGGGTCGTGATAGAAAAACTCAAGCTATTTTACCTTTACGAGGAAAAATACTAAATGTAGAAAAAGCACGAGCAGATAAAATGCTTGCACACGAAGAAATAAGAGCAATGATAACTGCTATTGGTGTTGGTCTTGACGAAGATGTAAATCTAGAAAAACTTCGTTACAATAGAATCATCATAATGACAGATGCAGATGTTGACGGATCTCATATTCGCACATTATTATTAACTTTCTTTTTCAGACATATGGCAGACCTGATAACAAATGGGCACCTATATATTGCTCAACCACCTTTATATAAAATTTCAGCTGGGAAAAAAATATCCTATATATATAATGAAGGTGACAAAGAAGAAGCTATATCTAAATTTGAAGGTAAAAGATTTAATACTCAAAGATATAAAGGTCTTGGAGAAATGAATGCTGAACAATTATGGGAAACTACTTTAGACCCTGACAAACGAACTTTACTTAAAGTAGCTTTAAATGATGCAGCTAATGCTGATAATGTCTTTTCAACATTAATGGGAGATATAGTAGAACCTAGAAGAAATTTTATACAAACCCATGCTCTTGAAGTCAAAAATCTTGATATATAGATTTACAATATATTATATTGTTTAATCCCAAATTCCTGTACTAAAATAACGTTCTCCTAAATCATTAAATAACGTTACAATTGAACCCTTTTCTAAAGACTTAGATATTTCTTTAGCTCCACATACATATGCTCCAGATGACTGTCCAATAAATATACCTTTATTTGCTAAAGTTTTACACATTTTATAGGCATCATCAATATCCACAAAAACTTCTTGATCTGTAATTTCAGTATCATAAATTTCAGGTATCATATGACCTTCACCTAATGGTTTTAATCCTTCAATTCCAGGCCATTCATCAAAATTTATACTACAGATTTTTATTTCTGAATTATATTCTTTTAACTTTTTCCCAACACCAGAAATAGTTCCTCCCGTTCCAACACCTCCAATAAAATGAGTTACATATGGATTTTGTTCTATTAATTCTTCAGCTGTAGTTTCATAATGCGCCAAAGGATTATTTTTATTACTATATTGATCACAATAAAAATAAGTTTCAGGAGATTCTTCATAAATTTTTTTAACTTCTCTTAAAGTCTCATCATAACCTAATATTGGATCAGTAAAAACTATTGATGCACCATGATTTAATATTCTTTTTTTTCTTTCTTCACTAGCATTTTCTGGCATTATTAATTTAACTTTATAACCTAAAATAGCTCCTATCATTGCATAGGATATTCCAGCATTACCAGATGTTGCATCTAGTATAGTTTTATCTTTAGTCAAATCACCTGATAAAATAGCTTCAACTAACATTCTAAGAACTGGTCTATCTTTAATAGATCCTCCAGGATTTAAATGTTCACATTTAGCAAATAAATCAATTGAATTAGAATGCATAGGAATGTCTAGTTTAACCATTGCAGTATTCCCTATCAATGACAAAGCAGGATAGTTCAATATAAATTCTTTTATATTTTTAGGCAAAGCCAAATTTATATAACCCCTTAATTATGTTGATATTATTATCTATCATATATTTATTTAGTTTAGGTATTAAATTATAGAATCAATATACTTAATATTATATTATATAAAAAAATAAAATTATATAAATCTATCAATTTAAAAGATATTAAGGTATCAGATGGTTAATGAAGAATTAATTCAAAGAGTAAAATATTTACATCAACAAATAAAATACCATAATGAACTATATTATGAATTAGATAGCCCAGAAATAAGCGATTATGATTATGATAATTTATTTAAAGAACTTAAAACACTAGAAAAAAATCATCCTAGTTTGATTTCTAGCGAATCACCAACTCAAAGTATACAAGATAACAAATTAGAAATATTTTCACAAATTAGTCATGAATCACCAATGCTAAGCTTGTCAAATGTATTTAGTGAAGAAGAATTTATATCTTGGTTAGATAAAATAAAATTAAACACATCAAAGAAAATTTTAGAATTGGTATCTGAATTGAAATTTGATGGTTTAGCTATATCTTTAACATATATTAATGGCACATTAAAACATGCAGCTACACGTGGAGATGGCTTTATAGGAGAAGATGTAACAAATAATATTAAAACGATTGATAATATACCAAAAAATATTTATTCACTAAAAAACGTAGCAAAAATAGAAATACGGGGAGAAGTTTATATTAAAAAGTCTAAATTTATAGCTTTAAATTCAATCAGAACTAAAACAGGACTTCCTCCTTTTTCAAATCCAAGAAACACTGCTGCAGGATCTCTTAGGCAATTAGATCCAAAAATAACTAGAGAAAGACCATTAGATGCATTTTTTTATAATATAGCATTTAGCACTACCCAAATCCCAAATACTCAATATGAAATATTAGAATATTTAAATAATTTAGGCTTACAAACTAATCCAAATAATCAAAAAATTATATCTGGAGATGAAGTTTTAAAACTGCATAATTATTGGGGTGAAGAACGTTCTAAATTAGATTATGATTGTGACGGGTTAGTAATAAAAATTAATGATATAAATTTACAAAAACAATTAGGTTCTACATCTAGAGAACCTCGATGGGCAGTCGCATTTAAATTCAACTCAGAAAAGTCGAAAACAAAAATATTAGATATACAAGTCAATGTTGGAAGATCAGGAGCAATTACTCCTATAGCAATATTAGATCCTGTATATATTGATGGAGTTAAAGTACAATCTGCAACACTACATAATTATTCTTATATTCAAAAAAAAGAAATTATGATTAATGACTATGTAATAGTCGAAAGAGCAGGTGAAGTAATTCCTAAAGTATTAGAAGTAATCAAAACATCTAGAAAAGGTGATGAAAAAAAATTTGAAATGCCCGAAAATTGTCCTAGTTGTAATGAAAAGCTTTTCGATACACCCAATGAAGCTGCAATATTTTGTTTGAATTCATTTTGTAAAGAAAAACTGATTAGGTTACTTGAACATTTTGTAAGTAAAGATGCAATGGAAATAGATGGAGTTGGTAAAAAGCTTGTTGATATACTTATAAATGCTGAATATATATATGATATATCCGACTTATATTTTTTAAATAAAGATGACTTAATTAAATTAGATGGATTAGGCGATAAAAGTGCAGATAATATATTAAATTCAATTCAATCAAGTAAAACAAAACCACTAAATTCTTTGATTTTTTCACTTGGTATATCAAATATTGGGAAAGAAGCTTCAATAATATTAGCAAATCACTTTAAAAATATTGATGATTTAATTAATGCTAATGAAGATGATTTAAACCAATTACCAGGTATAGGTCCTAAAATGACCCAAAATATTATCGAATATTTTCAAGCTGAGTCAAACATAAAAATAATTAATAAACTTAAAAAAGCTAATTTAAAAATGACTTTAACCTCAGGATATGAATCTAATATAAAAAATACAAACGTATTAAATGATATTAAATTTGTAATTACAGGCACACTTAAAGCAGGAAGCAGATCAGAAATTGATAATTTAATAAATAAACACGGCGGAAAAACTTCTAATAATTTAAGTAAATCAACTAATTATTTAATAGTTGGAGACAAGCCCGGATCTAAATTAGACGATGCAAAAAGAATGCAAATTAAAATATTAACAGAATATGATTTTATAAAAATGATTGAATAAATATTAATTCAACCTATTGATTTAATATTTGTTCAAGTATAATTAATTTTATTTAATTATATGTTTCGAGGTATAAAATTCACCTCTCAAAACTTTATTTAAAAAATTTCCGGAATTACAAAAGCCTTCAGCTTCATATTGAACCTGGAATAATATTAATTCAAGGTTCAAATGGAGAAGGTAAAAGTAATCTATTAGAAGCTATATATATATTATCTATTGCTAAATCATATAGGACTAGAAATGAAAAGGATTTAATTTATAAATATAAGGAAAATGATATTGATTTCACACAAATTGAAGCAAAAACATTACACAATCAAATAGAATCTGAAATACAAATAAACTATCATATATCTAAACCAATAGAGTCTATAAAAAACAAAATAGAATCTAAAACTAATTTTACTAAATCAATACGATTAAATGGCGTAAATATTAATTCCTCAACTTTAGTTGGAAATTTAACTGCAGTATTATTTAATGCTGAAGATTTAGATATCATTTCTGGTAGTCCATCTGTAAGACGTAAATATATTGATATATTTATTTCTCAACTTAATAAAAAATATTTAATTGCTCTTCAAAATTATCAAAAAATTCTTATACAACGAAATAACTTATTAAAAATAATACGCAAAGGCAAAGCTAATAAAGAAGAATTATATTTTTGGAACAATGAATTAATTCGAAGTGGTACATATTTAGTAGAAGAAAGAAATTCAACAATTAATTTATTAAATAAGTTATCATTACCAATTCATAAAGATTTAAGTGATAATCAAGAAGACTTGAATATCACATATTTACCAAATATATCTGATATCACACAAGAAAATACCGTAATTAAATCTTTCGAAGAGCAACTTATAATACGAGAGAAAGACGAAATATTACAAGGAATAACTTTGGTAGGCCCACATAGAGATGACATAAATATTTCAATAAACAAAATGAATGCTCATTCATATGCTTCAAGAGGTCAATCTAGAACTGCAATTTTATCTATGAAACTCGCTCAAGCCAAAGTTCTAATGGATTTCTATAAAAAAGAACCAATAATATTGCTAGATGATGTATTATCAGAATTAGATATACATAGAAGTAAAAAAATACTTGATATAGCTACAAAATATACTCAATGTATAATAACAACTAGTGATGAAAATTTGTTAAATAATCCAAATATTCTATCAAATCAAAAATTTAAAATTCAAGAAAACAATATTTTTTCTACTTTAAAATAAATTTCATATTTAGACTTCAGGAAAAGACCTTCGCCCTTCTAAATTACTATGAACATCTATTAATACAGTTTTACCTGATGCATTTAATTCTTGCGCTTTTTTGATTGCAGGTATAAGTTCATTTGGATCTTTTACTACAATTCCTATAGCTCCTAAACCTTCTGCAATCTTTGCATAATCTCCTGTTAGAAAAGTAGTCCCAAATTTTTCTTTTGCAGCAGGGTATCCTCCTGGATAAGTTGCCATTCCTCCATTATTTAAAACTAATGTTGTAATAGGTATTTTTTCACGAACTGAAGTTTCAATATCCAATCCAGACATACCAAATGCACCATCACCCATAAAGTTCATACAAAATCTATTTGGATTAGCAATCTTTGCACCAATCATTAATGGTATACCATAACCTAGATGTGTACTCTTACCCCATCCCACATAGCTATGAGGGACTGTAGCTATATAAAAAGGCATAATTGTATCCCTAGGAGCTCCAGCATCATGAGTAATTGTACTATTATCTTTATCAATAGCTAAATTCATAGCATGAATTACTCTGTAAGTATTAATAGGAGTCTCATCAGATTCTAAAATAGGTTGCCATTCAGACATCCATTTTTCTTTCAATAAAGCTATTTCATCCGATATACCAGTATTAATATCATTATTAACTTTTAATTGGGTTTTTACTTCTTTTAAAATAGCTTCAAGTATTAATTTAGCATCTCCAGGTAATCCAACTTCAGCAGGAAAATCTTTATTTATATTTGAAATTGATTCAACACTATGTATTATTTTCTTCCCAGCAGGAATTTGTTGACCATATAACGTCTTTGTAAGACTTGATCCTATAGCAAATAAAACATCAGAATCTTTAAGCCATTTCTTTGCTGGAAGAGTTGTGGCAGCACTACCAGATCCTAAAGATAAAGGGTGATTTTCGTTAAATGAAGATTTACCAGGCATAGTACAAAATACTGGAATCTGTAACAATTCAGCTAATTCCTGTAATTGCACAGTAGCTCTAGAGAACAAAACCCCCATACCTGACCAAATAACTGGTCTTTTTGCTTCTAATAATATCTTTACTGCTTTATTAATCTTATCTTGCTCTGGTAATTGAAGTGTTCGAGTTGGAATACTATATTCAATGTCATCTGAAGGCATATTAGATTCTCCAACATCTTTTGGTATCTCAACAATCACTGGCCCAGGAGTACCATTCCTTAAGGCATGAAAAGCTCTTCTCATAACATCAGAAACTTGATCAGGATGAGATATCAATTCAGCATGCCTTGAAACAGATTCATATGTTCGAACAGGAGAAAAATAAGGATTAACACCATATTGAGAAAGTAAAGGTCCATCTGTTAAATATAATATTGGAACATTATCTGCAAAAGCTTGAGCTATACCTCCCATAGCATTTTCAGCACCCGAAGTTCCTTGAGTAATAACAACACCAAAATTATTTCTGCCTTTCATACGACTAAATCCATCTGCAGCCATCACAGCACCTCTTTCATGTCTAAACATGATTGTTCTAATATCTTCCTGAGCTACAGCTTCTAATAAATCATTTGAAGGAAAACAAGTTACAAATTCAATTCCTTCTTTTTTTAAAATTTTGGCAACTGCTTCTACTACAATCATAAAGTCTCCTCAACATATTTATTTATTGAAATTAGCACTATTTTAACATTTTAACATTTTAACATTTTAAAATATAATATATAAATAAAATATATTATAAATAGTACTATTTATAGAGGTTATTTATGTCACAATGGTTATTAGTAGCTTCAGGAGGAGCATTAGGATCAATATCTAGATATGCTATAAACTTATTAGCTATATCTAGATTAAATTCAAATTTACTTGGAACATTTTTTGTAAATATATCTGGCTCTTTAATACTAGGTATTATTATTGGAATATTAGATAATAAATCAGGTCAATCTACTTCATTTAGGTTATTTGCTATTATAGGATTTTTAGGTTCATATACCACATTCTCTACTTTAACTGTTGCATCCGCAAAATTAATTTTTGCTGATGAATTAATAAAATTTTTGTTAAATATTTTATTAAGTATATTAATAGGACTTATTGCAGCAAGTTTAGGGATATTTATTGGAAAAAATATATAAATAAGTTAAGAGTAAAATTTGTACTTTATAATAAATCAATTTTCGTTTCTTTTAGTTTCGGTATTTTTACTAATATGTGTAACTATAATATCTAGGCAAATATTAGATTTCAAAATTACTTTGGTATTTATATTAATAATTACTAGTGGTTTAATTTTTACGCAAATATTTTTAAAAACAAAAACATCTGAAATTACAAAAATAGAAGATTTAAATAAATCTTTAGAATCTCATAAATTTACTTTAATACAAATATATTCTGATTACTGAGTTGCTTGCTTATCATCAAAGCCTATAGTTGATAGGTTAGAATCAGAATTAGCAAAAGACATAAACTTTATAAGATTAGATATCAATTCAGAACTAGGTAAATATATACGTAAAAATTACCAAATAAATACTGTACCATCATACTTAATATTAAATAAAGAAAAAGAAAAAATTTGGAGACAAAATTTAAATGTACCAAGTATTGAATTAATTAATCAAATTAAGGAAAGTAATTCATAAATTAAAATAATCTAATTGAATAACTCAGACAATTTATTAGCACGAAAAGAAAAAATCCGTTCTAATTCTTTTTTTACAAATAATTTATCTACTATAAAACCAAACCAAATCTTATATTTAACTTTATCAATTGCTAAGCATCCATGTTCATTATCAATAAACAAATGCTCGTGTACCCATTGTCTATATGGCCCAAGAATCTGTTCATCTACAAAACGTTTATTTGGTTCCCAAACAGTAATTTTACTCCGCCATTTTATGGGTATATAACGTAGAGAAATACGATAATCAATTTTATCATTAAGTTTAATTTTGTCAGGTAGATTACTCAAGATTTTAAATTTTAAAAAGCTTGGAGTAAGTATCTGTAAATTATTTGCATCTGAAAAAAATTCAAATACCTCATCAGATTTTTTAGACAATTGTGTAGAGCAATAAATTTCACCTTGGTCAATTTTCAATTCAAACATTTATTTAACCTATGATATCTTTCAAAGCATTATCTAATTCTGCAAAATTAAATGAAAAATTCATGTCAATTAATTTTTGTGGATTTACTCTGCGACTACCAAGTATTTCTAAAGCTAATTCTCCCATTAACATTTTCAAAGCAAAAGCAGGAACTAAAGCTAAATTTGGTCTTTTTAAAGTTTTAGCAAAAACAGATGAAAATTCTGATTGCCTAGAGGGATATGGGGAAACAATATTCAATGGTCCTTTAAAATCATTTCTAATAAGAAAATCAATTATATCTATAAAATCTTTAATATGAATCCATGACCACCATTGTTTACCATTAGATAATCTCCCTCCCAAACCAAACTTATATATGTATAACATTTTTTTGAAGGCACCACCATTTTTACCTAATACTATTCCAGTCCTAAGTTGAATAGTATCAACGCCATGGTTATCAAGTTCTATTGATTCTTTTTCCCATTTCAAACAAGTTTGTGCTAAAAAGCCTTTTCCAAACCCAGAACTCTCGTATAGTATTTCTTCTTCACGGTCGCCATAATACCCTATAGCACTAGAAGAAAGAAACTTTCTCACTTTGTGTTTCGGATTGTTTTTAATGATTTCAACTAAAATTCTAGTTGAATCAATTCTACTATTTATAATTTTAGATTTTTTATTCTTTGTCCAAAGTCCAAAAACATTTTCTCCAGCTAAATTAATAATCAAGTCGCTATTTATGACAGGTTCAACAGGGCATATTTTTAAATCAGGATCCCAGTAATATTTTTTAATATTATCACCAAATAATGACTTAGATTTATCTATGTTTTTAGTCAAAATAGAAATAGAATACCCTAATTTATCTAATTTTTGTGATAATTTATAACCAATAAAACCAGTAGCACCTGTAATCAAAATCCTCAATCAAATACTCTCCTATAAATGAAAACAAAGTAAATAAAATTATTTAACCAATTTAAAATTTAATGTATTATTATTAATTGTATACAACAAAATAGATAAATAAAAATTTATTAGTTAATGAATCATGAAAAAATCAATATATATATTCGTATTTTTAATTTTTATACTTATAATCAGCTGTTCTGATAAAGAAAAAATAATTAATAGAAATGATGCTAATTCAAATTTTGAAAAAGAATCAATTAGTATTGTTAAAAATAAAATTGCTCCAAATTTCTCTCTAACTTCAATCGATGGAACTATAATAAATTATGAATCTAGCAATGACACAATTAAACCTAAATTCTTATTTTTTCTTTCGAAGTACTGAGGTACATGTCGCTCCGAGTTGCGGAGCTTAATTCCAATATATTCTAAATATTCCAACAACATAGATTTTTTGATTATTAGTATCGAACAAAATGAATCTAAATTAGACTTAAAAAATTTTGCAACTAAAGAAAACCATCCATGGGAGATATTTAGTGCAGATAAAAAGACTATGGAGTCACTTAATGTCACACAGCAATCAACTAAAATTTTCATCAATAAAAAAAATGAAATTATATATAAAGGAAATTATGGAGAAGGGTCTATATCTGAATGGACAGAATTATTTAATAGTGCTATAAATTAAAATTAATTAATATATAAATATTTTCCAGGAGAAAAAATGTCAAATATAATACCCTCAGGTCACTCAATTGTAGAATCAATAGCTAATGAAAATATTTCCCATGCCTTTGGTCTGCTTGGACATGCAAACTTATCAATACTTGATGGATTTTATGATAGGAAGTTTCCTGAATTTATTGGTTGCCGACATGAACAAGGAGCTATTTTAATGGCTGACGGATATGCTAGAGCAAGTGGTAAACCAGGAGTATGTATAGCTACATGTGGGCCTGGAGCAACAAATCTAGCTACAGGAATAGCTCAAGCATATGAAGCTCAATCTCCAGTAGTAACAATTGCAGGAGGAATTCCTGAATCATATACATTTAGAGAAGGTTTCCAAGAATTAGACTTAGTAAGTATATTAAAACCATTAACAAAATTTTCTGGAAGACTTACTGACATGGAGCGTATCCCTGAACTAATGCAGCATATTTTCAGAATTGCTACTAATGGTAAAAAAGGACCAGTCTATTTAGAATTACCTGAAGACAAACTCCTAAATAGCCAAATAGATTATCAACCTTTACCTCCTGAAGAATACAGGCTAATTGATCCAAAACCAGAAGGAGATGCTAAGGCAATCGAATTAGCTATAAATATTATGACGCAAGCAAAAAAACCTATAGTTATAGCTGGAGGAGGAGTAGTATGGGGAAATGCTACTGACAACACTATTAAATTAGCTGAATCACTAGGAGCAGGATTAATGACTTCATATGGTAGGAATGATGCATTGCCATATGATAATCCGCTATTTTTAGGATCTTTAGGAAGAGGTGGAGCAATCGAAGCAATTGAGGCAATTCAAGAATGTGATGTTTTAATTGCTTTAGGGTCAAGACTATCTCAGATGACAGGATCTATGGGTGATAATAAATACATACCTAAATCTACAAAAATTATACAAATCGAAATTGATTCAAAAGAAATTGGAAGAAACTATCCAGTTTCAGCAGGTATATTAGGAGATGCTGATGCTGTAGCTACTAAATTCTTAGAAATATTGAAAGAAAAAATAAAACATACTCATAAAAATCAAAACTGGCAAGATAAAATTAAAGAATTAGTAGCAAAAAGACATGCTAGGTTAAATAGCGAAGGCCAAAGTACATCTTCTCCGATAAAACCACAAAAAGTTTATCATGAATTACGTAAATCAATGCCAAAGAATTCTATATATACTCTTGATGCTGGAGCAGTATGCGCTATGGGGTATGACAGATTAGATTTCACAGAAAATAAAACATTTTTCAGCCCATTGTTTCTAGGATCCCTAGGAGTAGGTTATCCTGTCGCAATAGGTGCAAAAGTAGCTAGGCCAAATTCGCCAGTAATGGCTATACATGGTGATGGAGGTTATCTTTTTAATTCTCAAGAATTGCAGACAGCTGTTGATTATAATATTAATGTTATAACACTAATTATGAATAATAATTGCTGGGGTGGAGAAAAGAAAATACAAGATGCTTTATTTGAAGGCAGACATGTAGGTTCCTATATAAATAATCCTAGATACGATAAATATGCTGAAGTATTTGGTGCTAAAGGTTTCTATGCTGAGACTTCAGATCAAATTTCAGAAGCTATAAATGAAGCTATAAATTCTAACAAACCTTCAATAATAGAAATTCCAGTAGATCCAGAAGAGCTTGGAACAGATGTAAAATTATGAAAATATTAATTACTGGAGTTAGCGGATTAATTGGTAATTTATTAGCTGTACATTTAAAAAAACAAGGTCATGAAATTACTGCACTAAATAGAAGTAAGATTAATGGATATAATTCTATTCAAGCAGACATATCAAACTTAGAAGATATAAAACCAGCTTTTAATAATAAAGACCTAGTAATACACATGTCTGCATACACTGCACCACCAAATTCAAAACATTCTCCTACAGATGAAGAACAGTGGCAAGGAAATTTAAACACCAATATTATTGGAGTATACAATATATTTGAAGCTTCAAGGTTAGCCAAGATTCCTAGAGTAATATTTGGAAGTAGTGGAGCAGCAATTGGAGGATATTCTAAGATATTTCCTTACAATAAAATAGCTGAAGGTAAATATGATGAAATTCCTAAATCATATGATAAAATTTCTCATTCGGAAGTTAGACCATTGGGATTATATGGAGCTGCAAAAGTATGGGGAGAAGCAATAGCTAGACATTTTTCAGATGCATATGGCTTATCAATATTATGTTTAAGAATTGGTTCAGTTAGAAAAGAAGATTACCCCAACAACCCTCATAGATTTTCTTATTACCTAAGTCATAAAGATATAATACAAATGGTAGAAAAATGTATTAAAGCACCTAAAGAACTATTATATGATATATTTATGGCCTGCTCAGATAACAAATATAGTTATTATGACCTAGAACATGCTGAAAATATAATACAATATTTACCTGAAGATTCAGCTGAATCTGCAATCAATTTATATAAAAAAGATAATTAAAATTGCTTAGGAGATAATAATGAAGATTTTGATATTATCTGGAGGTATGCACCCATTTCATCAAACAACACCGATACTTATACATTTCCTCATTGAACATGGATTTGAAGTTAACTTAACCGAAGACCCTAATTATTTATTAACTTATGATATGACAAAATATGATGCTCTAATATTTAACACACGTAGAGTAGAAGAACTTACATTGTCAAATGAACAACAAAAAGCATTAACTAACTATGTAGCTAATGGCAAAGGATTTGTTGCTATTCATGTAGGTGCTGGATTACCTGAATCATGGCCTGAATATCACGATCTAACTGGAGGAGGTTGGGTTTATGGAGGAACTAGCGCTGCTCATCCACCAAGCAAGCATACTGTAACAATAGCTGACAATAGCCATCCATGCGCAAAAGGTTTAAAAGATTTTGAAATAGATGATGAAATATATATGAAAGTTGGTTGGAGACCAGATAATGATATATTCTTAAGTACTAATTGTGAAGGAGAAATTCACCCTACAGCATGGTCTAGAAAATATAAAAAAGGTAAAGTAGTCACTACAAATCTTGGACATTACGGACCAGCTTTTAAATCAACTGAATTTCAAAAAATGATAATAAACAGTATATATTGGGTAACTAGTTAACTAATTTTATTTAAATAATGATTAATAGAATCTGCTACTTTTCTTCCTTCGGCAATTGCTGATACAACTATAGACTGACCTATTACCATATCACCTGCAGCAAAAACATTATTTATATTTGTAACACCATTAGATTTAGTTTCAACATGATTGTTTTTTGACAACTTTATTCTTAATTTTTTTACAACATCATCTAAATCAGGGGTTTCAAAACCCATTGCTAAAACAACTAAATCTGTAGGTATATCTTTTTCAGACCCGGCTATTTCTTTAAAACCACCATTGTAATTATGCACCTTTACTGTGCTTAAACTAACAAGTTTTCCATCTTTACCGTTAAATTTTTTTGTAGATATTCCGAATTCACGTACACCACCTTCATCATGAGATCCTGAAGAAGTAAAGATTTTAGGCCACTGAGGCCAAGGATTATCATTTGATCTTCGTTTAGGAGGTTTAGGTAATAATTCGAATTGATAAACATTTTTTGCTTTTTGTCTATGAGCAGTACCTAAACAATCTGACCCTGTATCTCCTCCACCAATAATAATTACATTTTTACCATTAGCTAAAATTTGCTTTTTATTTGAATCTAATTCAGGATCATTGAAAACATTTTGTTGAGTTAAATATTCCATAGCAAAATGGATACCTTCCAAATCCCTCCCTGGAATATTCAAATCACGTGGGTGCCTAGCTCCACATGCTAATAATAATACATCATAATCTTTAATTAAATCATCTGTATCAATATTAACACCTACATGAGCATTTGGAACGAAATCTACCCCTTCTTGAATGATTTGATTAACTCTTCTTTCAACAATAAACTTATCTAATTTAAAATCTGGAATTCCATATCTTAATAAACCGCCTATTTTAGCATCTTTTTCAAAAACCGTAACAAAATGACCTAGTCGATTTAATTGTTGAGCTGCAGCTAATCCAGTAGGCCCAGATCCTATTACTGCAATTTTCTTACCAGTTCTATTAGTAGGTATTTGAGGGGAAATCCAACCCATACCCCAACCTTTTTCTGAAATTTCTTTCTCTATTTGTTCAATTGCAACAGGTTCATTATTAATATTTAACACACATGAAGCTTCACAAGGAGCTGGACAAATCCTACCAGTAAAATCTGGAAAATTGTTTGTTGAATGTAGAGATTTAAGGGCACTCTCCCAATTAGATTTACTGACCAAATTGTTCCAATCAGGAATAAAATTACCTAATGGACAACCTTGATGACAAAAAGGAACTCCACATCCCATACACCTTGATGATTGATCAATAACATCTTTTTTAGACCAAAAACCATTATAATCTTTATAGTCGTTAACTCTAGACTTTATATCCCTTTGTTTAGGAAGATTACGTTTATAATGTATAAAACTAAATGACAAATTTACTTACTCATTTCATATTCTAATATTGATTTTTTGGAACAATTTTAACAAATTTTTTTAAATTCAAATCCCAATCTTTTAATATGGTTGATGCAATTACACTATCTGTAGATTTTAAGTGTTCAGAAATAAGCTCTTTTAATCTAACCTCATCTTTTTCAACTAAATTTTCTAATTCAACCATTTCTTTATTATATTTATTATTAAATGAATCATCATAATCATATACAAAAGCAACTCCTCCACTCATTCCTGCAGCGAAATTAGTTCCAGTTTCACCTAAGATTACAACAATTCCTCCTGTCATATATTCTGAGCAATGGTTTCCTACCCCTTCAACTACTACTTCTGCACCACTATTTCTAATTGCAAACCTATCGCCACAAATACCGCTAATAAATACCTTGCCAGAAGTAGCTCCATATAAAACTACATTTCCTGCAATCACATTTTCGTTAGATTTAAAATTAGATTTTATAGGAGGTTTAAGTACAACTTTACCTCCAGACAAACCTTTACAGAAATAATCATTAGCATCTCCTTCTATAGACATGTAAATGCCCTTAGCAAGAAATGCTGCACAACTTTGACCAACAGATCCAAAAAGTTTCAATTTAATAGTATTATCAGGCAAACCATCTTCAGAATATTTTTTTGATATTACACTACTAAGCTTAGTGCCAATAGACCTGTTTTGGTTGGTAACATTAGATTTTATCGTAACAGACTTTTTGAACTTAATTGCATTTTCAGATTTCCTTATAAAATAGTCATCTATTACATTTAAAGTGTTCCGATCATTATTTTTTCTACTACAATATAAATCTGTTCCATTGTTTAATTTATCTTTATAAAGTAATTTGCTAAGGTCAATATTGTTAAATCTATCAATATCTTTCCTAGTTTTTAATAAATCTACTCTTCCAACCATTTCATCAATATTTTTTAAACCAAGTTTAGCCATAATATGTCTTAATTCATCTGCAATGAAGAAGAAATAATTTATTATATGATCAGGTTCTCCTCTAAAGTGTTTCCTTAAATCTTTATCTTGAGTAGCTATGCCAACAGAACATGCATTAAGGTGACATTTTCTTAACATCACACATCCCATAACAATTAACGGAGCAGTGGCAAACCCAAATTCTTCAGCTCCCAATAAACAAGCTATTGCTACATCTCTTCCTGTCTTTAATTGACCGTCCACTTGAACAGATATTCTATCTCTTAAACCATTCATTACAAGAACTTGTTGAGTTTCAGCTAATCCTAATTCCCAAGGCAAGCCTGAATGTTTAATAGAAGACACAGGGGATGCACCAGTTCCTCCGCTATCACCACTTATTAAAACAACATCAGATTTAGCTTTTGCAACTCCAGCTGCAATAATACCTACACCAACTTCTGAAACTAATTTCACATGTATTCGAGCTTTATCATTAGCATTTTTTAAATCAAATATAAGCTGTGCTAAATCTTCAATAGAATATATATCATGATGAGGCGGTGGAGAAATCAACTCGACTCCAGGTTTAGTTTTACGAAGTAATGCAATATAATCATCTACTTTATATCCAGGTAATTGTCCACCTTCTCCAGGTTTAGATCCTTGAGCCATTTTAATTTGTAAATCTTTAGCATTGACTAAATAATTACTAGTAACTCCAAAACGAGCTGATGCAACTTGTTTAATTGAGCTATTTTTATCAACTAATTTATTAGATTTAAATCTAGAGCTATCTTCGCCTCCCTCACCAGTATTACTTTTTGCACCAATACTATTCATTGCGATTGCAAGAGTTTCATGAGCTTCTTTACTTATGGAACCCAATGACATTGCTCCTGTAGCAAACCTTTTAACAATTTCTTTAGAAGGTTCAACTTCAGAAATTGGAATAGAATTACCATTAAATTTAAATTCTAATAGTCCTCTAAGAGTGCCAGTGATTTCATTTTCTGAATTTACATAATTTGTAAATTCTTTGAAATCATTAAAATCACCTTTCTTTGTAGCATGTTGAAGCTTAGATATAGCATCTGGACCCCAGCTATGAATTTCAGAATCTTTTCTCCATTGGTATTCGCCACTAAATACATCTTCAACATTAGTCATTTTATTATATGCATGATTATGACTATTTCTAGAATATTTTTCCAAATCAAGTAAACCTATACCACCTATTCTTGACGGCGTACCAGTAAAATATTTTTCTATAAACAATTCGTTTAAACCCAAAGATTCAAAAATTTGAGCACCTTTATAGGAATCAAATGATGAAATACCCATTTTTGACATAACTTTTATTAAACCTTTAGTCAAAGCATTTACAATATTTTGTTCGAATAAAAGTATATCTTTACCAGAATAACTATCAATATTTTTACTTAATTTCAAACCAGATTTTATTGCTAAATATGGATATATTAAATCAGCACCAAAGCCAAACAAAGTAGATATGTGATGAACTTGCCTCGGCTCACCAGAATCTAAAACAATTGATACTTTAGATCTTAATTTAGTTTGGATTAAATATTGATGCACAGCTGAGACAATAAGTAAGGATGGAATTGGTATCTTTAATTCCCCTACACTCTGATCAGAAAGTATAATAATGTTATAACCATCATTAACTGATTCCAATATTTCCTTAAATATATCGTCTAACCTATTCTCCAGACAACCTATTTTTGAATCATTATTAAATGTAGAATCTATAAATTTAGACTTAAGACCTGGCAAATTTAAATTCGCAATTTTTGCAAATTCATCTGTTGTTAATATTGGATTGTATACTTTTAGAAATTTATTATTAGAATCAATATCATTAAAAATATTACCACTACTACTTATAATAGATTCAACAGAAGTCATGTTTTTCTCTCTTATAGCATCAATAGGAGGATTACTGACTTGAGCAAAAAGTTGTCTAAAGTAATTAAATAAAAGCTGTGGCTTTTTTGACAACAATGCAATAGGAGTATCATCTCCCATTGAATATATTGTTTCACTCGCATCTCTAACCATATCTGTAAGTAAAACATTCAAATCTTCTGAGGTATAATTAAAACATATATGTAATTGATTTAATTGTTCATCAGAGAATTCTCTTGAAAATATTGCAGGTTTAATATTAGAAAAATTTATTAATCTAGATTCGAGTAATTTACCATAATTACGTTTATTTGAAATATTAGATTTAACTTCATAATCAAATAATAATTTTCCAGAAATTGTATCTAAAGAAAAAATCTGCCCTGCACCAAGTCTACCTTTTTTTACTACTTGATCATCAGGTACAAATAATAAACCTGATTCAGAACCCATAATTAATCTTTTATCAGATGTAATCCAATACCTACAAGGCCTTAATCCGTTTCTATCCATTATTCCAGAAACATTATCTCCATCAGAAGCCAAGATAAAAGCAGGCCCGTCCCAAGGCTCAATAAAAGAGGAACAGTATTCATAATAATTTTTTATTTCATCTTGCATGGAAATATTTTCACCCCATGCTTGGGGAATCATCATAGTTAAGGCTTCATTAATATCTAAACCACATGAAATTAAAAATTCTAAAGAAGTATCAAAATTAAAAGAATCACTCTGTTCTGGATAAGTCACTGGCAAAACTTTATTAATATCATCTGACAAAATTGATGACTGGATTGATTGCGATCTAGAATACATCCAATTTAAATTACCTCTAATCGTATTGATCTCACCATTATGGGCAATATATCTATAAGGATGAGCCAGGCTCCATACTCCTAAAGTATTAGTACTAAAACGAGAATGAATAATTGCAAAAGCAGTTTTTATACTATAATCACTGAGATCATGATAAAAATTAACTAACTGGTTAGGTTGAAACAAACCTTTATAAACTATTTTTTTTGCAGAAAGACTACAAATATAAAAATCACTATAATCTTTAGAATTAATTTTCCCTATATTTAATTCAATTTGCCTACGTATAATAAATAATTTCTGTTCAAAATCAACCTCTAGTTCTTGATTTTTAGAAACAAAAAATTGTCGAATTTTAGGCAACGATTTAAAAGCTATTGGACCAAGGAAATCTAAAGTTACAGGGACATCCCTCCAACCTAAAAATATTTGCCCTTCATTATTAACAGTTTTTTCTATAATTGATTGACATATATCAGAAATCGAATCTTCATTAGGTAAAAAAACGACTCCAATGCCATAAGAATCGTTATCTGGAAGATGAATTCCTAATCTCTTTGCTTCTTTAACAAAAAATTCATGAGGTTTCTGAAAAAGAATACCTGCGCCATCACCAGTTTTATAATCTGCAGAAAGAGCACTTCTATGGGTTAAATTATTAAGAGATGACATAGCATCAATTAAAATTCTATTGTTTCTTTCACCAGTAATGTTTGCAAATAAAGCTAAACCACAGGAATCAACTTCGAATCTTTTATCATATAGACCTATATCCATTTTTGTATCACATGTATTACCCAAAACCCAATGAAATAAAAGAATCCTGAATATTGAAAAATATTAATATAAATATTAATTCTATCACTTATCTATATTATTTCCAAATAAAAGACCTTCACAAAAATTAGTATTGATTATTATTATAAGGATATGTTATAATAATAATATATTGTTATATATTTAAGATTACTTTATATGAATAAGTTATATGCCTTAAAACTCGAATTGGAAAATATTCACGGTGAATCAATAAGTGATTCTATGTGGGACTATTTACAGCAAAAAGGATTAGTCCAAGATGTTGTTGACGGTAAAATAAATCTAAATGATTTAGAAGAAATAATTAAAGAAATACAAATTGCTAGTGGAGTAAGAAGCAAGCCAAAAGACCGTTTATTATATCCCTTGAATAAAGTAAAAATATTACCTGACGCAGATAGAGTTTCAGCTCTTTCTGTAGCTATAGCAACATTAGCTAGTAAATCTAAAAAACTAATTGATTTTCGAAGAAAAGAATTAAACAAAAAAGTTATAAACATAACAGATGTTGATAAATGGATTAAATCAAAAAATACTCAGGCAACAAATAGCTCGTTTATAGCAAAAATAGAAATACCTAATTCTCATAAACCAATACGTAATAATGATGGAAGTTACAAAATAACTCCACCTTTGAATATATCCCAAGCAAAAAATATTGAAGCCGATTACCTGAATTTCCTAGATAAAAAATTAGTGAATATTAAAAAAATCCCAGTTATAAAAGACAGCTCATTAGATAATTTAAGGCTCTTATCAATAGAACTAAGTAAAGAATTTTCTTGGCAACAAAGCGAATCAACTATGTTTATATTAACTGATTATATCCCCAAAATAGACCCAATTAATTCAAAATATATAAAAAATAACTACTTTAAAGGATTATCCAAAATACATATGGAAATAGACCCAACTACGTCACCTAAAGATGTAATGGTTAAATATTCAAAATTCAGACAGGAATTTATTAGTGGCAGACATAGAGATCTAAGTAGTAAGCACTTAAACCTTGCAATATTTTATGCAAAAAAGAATAAACGTGAAAAATGGATGGAAAGCATGAATACATGGAATAGCAACTACGGTATTACAAAGCCTTCTTGGAAGTATGAAGTAGTTACTAATTTTGCACTGCATTGTAAAAGAGCTTTTGAAAAATTAGTTTCACCTAATTTAAATCAAATATAAATGGAGGAAATATGGATTCAGAAAAATGGATAATAATAACAAAAAACGATAAATTTTCGATTTGTGAAAGTCAGAAAATGGATATAATATGTGAAGAAGCTCTTCTGCCAAATTGTATTTGGGCATCTGATACTTTAATAGGGCCAATAATATTAGTGTTAAATTAATAAAGGATATTAATTATGTCAAATATAGAAAATGAAGAATTATTAAGATCTTATATCAAAAAAAACAACAATTGGGGAAGGTGGAAATCAAATAGTGATTCTGGAACAGTAAATTTAATCACAAAATCAAAAGTGATTGAAGCTTCAAATTTAGTTAAATCTGGAAGAACAGTTTCATTGAGTAGGCCTTGGCCAAAAAAAGCGACAAGGGAAAACCCAGAACCTGCTAATAGCTATGTAATGTCTACAGAAGATGAAGTCGCAGGAGGTGCATTTGATTATATATCAGTATCATACCACGGTCATTCAGTTACTCATGTTGATTCACTATGCCATTTTTGGAATAAGGATGGCATGTGGGAAGGGAAAGCTCCAAAAGATGAAATTAAACATGATGGAGTCTTAAGTGGTGCTGTTGACGCTTGGAAAAATGGAATTATTACTAGAGGTATATTAATCGATATTCCCAAACACAGGAATCAACCTTATGTAACACAAGATAATCCTGTAACTGATATTGAACTCGAAGATATAATTCAAAAACAAAATATAACCATATCTCCAGGAGATGCAATTGCGATTTACAGCGGAAGAGAATTATATGCAAAAGATAATCAAGGTACTTGGGGAGGCCACCCTTCAATGCCTGGATTACATGCTTCATGCCTAAAGTTTATACGAGAACATGATATATCTGTAGTTATCTGGGATATGCTTGATGTTATTCCAATGCATTATGGACCTGAAATCAATGTACATACTGCAATAAGTGCATTTGGAGTTGTATTACTAGACAATGCTCTATTAGAACCTTTGTCTATAGCATGTGAAGAAGAAAACAAATTTGAATTTATGATAACAATAAATCCATTAGTTATTCCAGGTGGTACTGGATCTCCAGTAAATCCAATAGCTATTTTCTAAATAAAAAATATATAGAAATTATTACTAATTATTAATGTTATGCAAGAAAAATATATAAATATTAATGGATTAAATATATTTTATAGAGAATTAGGCAATCCAAAATTGCAAGATGTAATTATGATTCATGGTTGGAGCACAACTGGTGAGGTGTGGAAAGATATAGCAAAAAAATTATCTAATGATTTTCATATTATTATTCCAGATAATAGAGGTAACGGGAAATCAAGTATTCCTACAAGCGGGTACCATATTAAAGATTATGCTAAAGATATTTACAATATTATAGAAAAATTAAATTTAAAATCTCCTATATTTATTGGACATTCATGGGGAGGGAATATTGGAACATTAATGGGAGCTGAATACCCAAATTTATTTAACCTTATAATATTAGAAGACCCAGTTTATTGGAAAATGATAGATGGGTTTAAAACAATAATTCCAAACATAATAAAACAAAAAAATATGCCTCGAATTGATATAATTAAAAATGGTATTAATAATGGCCTTAATAATTTACAAGCCGAGAAAACAGCTGATTTACCAAAACAATATTCCGAAGAACACTTAAAAAGAATTGCATTCTATAACCGAAACTGGGCTTTAAATTGTGAATACTATTTGAAAAAAATATCCACACCAACTCTAATAATATTAGCTGACCCAGATCACGGTGGATACATATCAGACACAGAATATAAATATCATAGTAAAATCGCTTCTAAACTAGTCGATTTTGTTAAATGGAAAAATGTTGGACATTTAATGCATATTACCCACCCTGACAAATTTATTAAAGAATTTGAAAAATATACAAGCAAAAGATTAAAAATCAATAGATGTAATTAGAATACTATTTAAGTAATTAAATTTATTAGCTTGACTGTTTATTATATAAACAATTATCTTAATTAGACTAATTTAGTAAAGGAAATATAAAATGCCTATTATGACTGGAAATAAAATATTACTCGAAATGTTAAAAGCTGAAGGCATTAAATACATTTTTGGTAATCCTGGAACATCAGAAAGCGCAATAATGGATGCTTTAGAAGAATGCCCAGAAATTGAATATATACTCAGCACACAAGAAGGAGTATCGATGGGTATGGCAGATGGATTTGCAAGATCAGCAAAAACTCCAACTTTTGTCAATTTACATATAGATAGTGGGCTAGCTAATGGAATAAGTTTACTAAATAATGCCTATGCAGGTGGTACTCCCTTAATATTAACAGCAGCTAATAAAGATATAAGAAAATTAGTTGAAGGTAGAACAAACTTAGTAGATATGGTTAAACCTTTTACTAAATGGGCAGCTGAAATAACTGAAGCAGAACAAATACCTAGTGCAATTCGTAGAGCATTTAATGAAGCTAAAACCCCACCTACTGGACCTGTTTTCTTAGCATTTTCAGCTGATGCATTAGATAAAAAAGCTCAAGTAAATATCATCCCATCTAGAAAAGAATATCATCCTCCAGAACCAAATACAGATGCAATAAATAAAACTGTAGACATCATCAATTCTTGTACGTCTCCAATTATTCTGGTAGGTGATAGAATGGCTCAATCATCTAATACAAATTCTTTAGAAAATTTAGCAGAACTTATAGGTGCAAAAGTATATTCTACCTCATATTCAGAAATGAATTTCCCCACAACTCACCCTCAATATTGTGGACCTTTAACACCGAATCCATTGACTAAGAAAGAATTGAGTAAATCTGACTTAATTATAGGAGTCGGTACAAATTTATTCTCAAGTTTTTTTTATTTTTCAGGTGAATTCAAATCCCCTACTGCAAAATTGATTCATATAGATTCAGCTTTCACTGAAATTGGTAAAAGTGAACCAACTGATATCGGTATTCTAGCTGACCCTGCAATAGCTGTAGAAAAAATTTCTAAAATTATAAAAGAAAAACAATCAGGTGATAATACAGAAAGAATTATTGAACAAAATATTAAAATAAAAAAAGAAACCGAATTATCACAACAAAATTGGAATGACCAAGTAAACAAAAAATGGGACAATCTTCCTATGCCTCCAGAAAGAATGATGATAGAAATTTCTAAATCTCTCCCTCAAAATTCAATTATAGTTGATGATTCTATATCCTCTCGTTCAGCGATGCATGGAGCTATAAAGTTTAATAAATCTGGAAGTATATTTGGTGAAAGAGGTGGAGCAATTGGATGGGGAATGGGAGGAGCATTAGGTATTAAATTAGCAAACCCTGATAAAACAGTAATGGCCATTATTGGTGATGGGAGTTCCATGATGACTGTACAAGCATTATGGACTGCAGCTAATTACTCTATTCCAGTAATTTATTTAATTTGCAACAATGAATCATACCGTATTTTAAAATTAAACATGAATGTATATAAAACTCAAATATTAAAAGAAAAAAATCCAGAAAGTAAATATATTGGTGCAGACTTTCCAATCCCATTAAATATATCTAAGATTGCTGAAGCAATTGGAGTATATGGCAAAAAAATTACAGACCCCAAAGATATAAGCTTAGAAATTTCAAAAGCATTAAAACTTAATAAGCCTGCAGTACTAGATATAAGTATTGATAATACAGTTTAATTTTTAAAATCTTTATCTACGAATTTGTTTTGGATCCATAGCTTCACGAAGACCATCACCTATAAAATTCCATGCTAGAACAGTTAAGAAAATAGCTAGCCCAGGAAAAACAGTTAACCACCAACAATATTCAATTAATTCCCTCCCTGTTGTCAACATATAACCCCAAGAAGGTGTAGGTGGCTGAATTCCCAAGCCTAGAAAACTTAAACTAGCCTCAATTAATATTGCATAACTCATTCCAAGTGAAATTTGTACAATAATTGGTGATAAAGTATTAGGGAATATAGATAGCCACATAATTCTCCAGCTACTAGCACCAATAGCTTTAGCACTTTCTACATATTCTTTTTCTCTTATAGACAATACATTTGCACGAGTAACTCTAGCAAATGAAGGTATAAAACCAATACCTATTGCAAGCATAGCATTTCTTAATGAAGGACCTAATATAGCTACCATTAAAATAGCTAATAATAACGAAGGGAATGCCAAAATAGCATCTATAATACGCATTATAAGACTATCAATCCATTTACCATAATAACCTGCAGCTAAACCAGCTGTTACACCAATAAAGGTAGAAATCATCATAGCTAGTATTCCTACTTGAAGTGAAACTCTACCTCCATATACTATTCGTGTAAATGAATCTCTTCCTCTATCATCTGTACCAGCTAAATGAGTTAATGAAGGTGGTAATTTAGGTGAATCAAAATCCATTTCTTCATATGCAGGTCTATTATTATCAGGATTAATATCAACTGTAATTAATGGAGCAAAGATTGCACATAAAGTAAATAAAAGTATTATAAATACTCCAAAAACAGCAGTTCTATTCCTAATAAAACTACGAAAAATATTACGCCACAAACTTGTTGGTTTACGCTTTAAATTAATAGTTAAATTATCTGATTTTGTTTCATTCATTCGTAACGTATCCTTGGGTCTAAATAGCCATAAGCTATGTCTGCTAATAAATTAACAATTACATATACAAAAGAAATAGCCATAACAATAAGTTGAACTATAGAATAATCTCTAGCTTGAATAGCTTCAACAAGCATCAAACCAACTCCTGGCCATCTAAATACTGTTTCTGTAACTAAAGAACCTCCTAAAAGGGCTCCAAAATCCAATGCAATTACAGTAACTACTGATAAAAGAGCATTTTTCATCGCATGCCTTATCACTACCGTACGGTAAGGAAGTCCTTTTGCATGAGCAGTTCGAATATAATCAGAACTCATCACATCTAACATTCCTGAACGCATATACCTAGTAATTGCTCCCATTAATTGAATACCTAATGCAATTGAAGGTAATACAAAATGCGAGACTTTAAATCCTGAACCAATAGGACCATATCCAGATGTAGGAAGCCAATCTAACCTTATTGCAAAAAATAATATTAACATTAAACCTACCCAAAAACTTGGAGCAGCTATTCCAAATAAAGATATTGCAGAAACAAAATTATCAGTCCAAGAAAATGGCTTTAGTCCAGCAATTATACCTAACGGTATAGCTAAAATCACGCCCAATAGTAATGCTGTTACTGTTAAAGGAATTGTTCTTTTGAATTTTTCTAAAACTAGACTTCCAACAGGATGTTCTGCTGCATAAGCTGATGAAACTCCAAAGTCACCACGAAAAACTTTGTTCACCCAAATAAAATATTGTACAGGGATAGGTTTATCTAAACCCATATCTTTTCGCTCTTGCTCTAAAGCTTCTTTGGTAGCTTCCATCCCTAGCCTTGTAACAGCCGGGTCTCCTGGAGCGAACCTTACAGCTGAAAAAATAATAATAGACATAACTATTACTACATAAAGAGTCTGAATTAATCTTCTAATAATATAATTTTGAATTTTATTATCTCCAATAAGTTAATTTAAAAACAGAACATCCCGCCATGAAAACCTAGGCGGGATGTTCTTAATTGACATGAATTACAATACTAAATCCTAGTCAACCCACCACCAGTCCTTAGCATTCCAATACCCTTTAGGACTTACAAAACCACCTTGAATATGTTGATTTGCAGCAAAATATCTAGGCATACTTTGAAGTTTAACAATTGGAACATCTCTATTCACAATAATATCTACAATATCATTATAAGCTTGGGCACGAACTGTTCTATCAGTAGTAGATTTACCTTTATCAAATAGTACTTCAATATCTTCACTAAAGTATCTCATACCATTATTACCTTTAAATCCTGATCTATCATTATCTGCTCTAAACAAACTCTGCATTAACCCATCAGGATCTGGTTCTCTAGTGTACCAAGCATCTCCAAGGTCAAACTCTTTGTGCGTACCATTGAAACATCTAGATGCAGGCCAATCTGCAGTTGTACAATCAACTCCAAACCAAACCTTATCTAACCATGTAGGACTATCTACTATTACAATTTCCATCTCAATTCCTGCATCAGCTAAGTTTTGCTGAATAACAGTTGCCATTTTTTGTGTAACAGCTATGTTTTCAGGAACATATTTTATTTTAAGAGGATTGTTTGGACCATAACCTGCTAATGCTAAATGTTCTTTAGCTTTTTCAATATTTCTCTCAGGACATGCAAATGGTAGATATGCCCAGTGAGATTCTAAAATAGGGTTACAGCTAGGAACACCAAGTCCTTGGTATATCACTTTGTTAATTGCAATTGGATCAATCGCATACTGAACAGCTTTTCTTGCATTAAGGTCAGCCATTGGACCTTCACGATAGTTAAATATAACTGTCATGTAGGAAGCAGTAATACCGTCAACTTGAGATAACAATTGCAAACCTGGAGTAGTAGCAATACTAGAAATTTGCTCATAAGGTACATCAACTGCTAGATCTATTTCACCAGCTTTAAGTGCAGCCATTCTAGTTTGTGCATCCTTAATTGGAACTATATACACTTTTTGCGGTCTTATTCGATTAACTTCTTTATCAAAATAACCATCATACTTTTCTAATACAAGTTTATCTCCAGGGATTTGTTCAACAAACTTATATGATCCTGTACCTATTGGCTTAGTATCTTGACCTGCAACACTATCTTTATCCACTATAGCTAAAGCCCAGTGAGCCATAGATGGAAGAAAAACTGGTGTTTCATTTGTAAGTGTAACAGTAAATTCATACTTTCCTGTTGCTGAATAAGAAACTACATCATTTAATTCACCTTTACAACGTCCCTTATCTGCAATCTCATCTCTACAACGTCTCCAGCTAAATTCAACATCGGCAGCTGTTAAAGGCTTACCATTATGGAATGTAACATCATCTCTTATTTTAAATACATAAGTTTTTCCATCAGGTGAAACAGTCCAGCTTTCAGCAATATCTGGCTTAGGATTCATCATAGAAGGATCATATTGTAATAATCTACTATAAAGTAGCTCTGAAAAAATTATATCAGTTCCAGATTGGCTTTTAGCAGCATCTAAAAATTGAACTTCTCCACCATTACCTATTCTTAAAACTGATTGGTATGAAGCTGAAGGTATTCCAGCCGGAACTTCCCTTATTTCAACTTCTTTTACAATTTTTTCTACAATTTTCTCTTTAGGGACTTCTTTAATTACTTCTTTAGTAACTTCTACAATTGTCTCTTTAGGTACTTCTTTAATTACTTCCTTTATAACTTCCTCTGTAACAATTTTTTCTACAGGTACTTCTTTAACTACTTCTTTAATTATCTCTTCAGCTTCACAAGCACTGAATACAATTAAAGTAGCAGGAATTAAAAGCAAAAAGGATAGCTTAAATTTACTAATTAAGTATTTTATAGACATCGTTAACCTCCATAAATCTTGTTTATATATAAACTTAGCAACCTGCCAGTTTAGCTAAGTAAAACTAAATTACAAAACATAATATATTCAATAATGAAATATAATAAAGTGCGTTTATTCTACACTTTAATTCATGAAAGTCAATACTAGTTTTTCTCTGTACGTATTAATTTTTGCATTGAACGCAATTCTCTTTGGGGCTCTAAGTTAATACCAAATTCACTCCATGATACTTCTGCAACATATATATCTCCATTTGAGTCGATTGCTATTCCATGTGGGGCATAAAATCTACCTGATTCATCACCATAACTTTCTCTTCCTATTCGTGCTAAAAGTTCACCTTTTGCAGTCATGATACTTATTCTTGGTCCTAAATCTGTTCCAATATCATTAGATGCTATTCCACAAAAATATTCTCCAACATAAACTAATCCATTATTAGAAAAGTTATCTGTACATATAGTTGCTGCTTTCGACATGTTTACCCACTGAGTCTCATATTTACCATTATCGTTAAAAACTTGTACTCGTTGATTTTCTCTATCAGCTATATATACCCATCCTTGTGAATCTACAGCTATATTGTGGACAATATTAAATTGTCCGGGGCCAGTTCCTGATTCACCCCAAGATAATATTAACTTACCATTACTGGAATATTTATGAACTCTTGCATTACCATAACCATCAGAAATATAAATGTCTCCATTTCTTCTATCTACAGCTACATCTGTAGGTGATGAAAATGGAAGTCCACTTAATTTAGGAGATTTTTGTCCAGAGGTTCCTAATGTCATTAGAAGTTTGCCCTCCGAACTGAATTTTTTCACAGTATTATCTCCTACATCAACACAATAAACTTCATCATCTGGCCCAATACTTACTCCATGTGCAGCTTTAACTTCCATATTTTCCCAAGTATCTAAAACATCTCCATCTTTATTGAAAACTATCATTGGAATAGTCCCTCGATTATAAACATATACATTGTCTTTAGAATTTACCGCAACAGAAGTTGCCTCTTTATATACACAACCTTTAGGTAATTTACCCCAATTGGATCCAGAAAGTTCATAAAAAAAACCATTCTCTCCTATAACTGCGCTAGAAAGGTTTTCAGTAGAAGTAATTTCTTGAGTATTAGTACCATATTCCCAATTATTAGCATCATCAGCCATATTAATTAACTCCTTAGTTATATTAGTAAATCCTTATTAAAATTTAATTACTTTTTAATGGTAGTATAGTACATCATCAACAAATAAAATAAAACTATGATTAATTATTCAAAAAATAATAAAACCTTAAATATATTAAAATCAAAAAACATACGAAATATGTGTAGCTCCGAATTATTAAAAGGAGTAAGTACAGCAGGTGAAATATTAATTTTAGGCTGGCTATTACTTGAGTTAAATCAATCACCCGTAATAATTGGCCTTGGAATTGGTTTAAGACTTCTTCCTCTATGCATGTTTGGAATGATCGCAGGAGCTATAACTGATAATTTCAATAGATTAACATTATTAAAATTAACAACTTTAGGAAGTGCTTTAATTTACACTACGTTAGGTGTATTAATATTATTTGAGATTAAATCAGTTGCATTAATTTTTATTGCAACTTTTTTAAATGGAGTTTTATGGTCACTTCAAAACACTTCAAGACATGCCTTTATTTACGATATTATAGGACCAAATAAATTAATAACTACTATAGGGTTTATAAACATAAGTAATAGAATAGGAGGCATTATAGGGGCAATAGCCCTGGGATATTTAACTGATATAATTGGAATATATATTGCATATATATGTATAGGAATTTGCCATACATTATCAATTATTCCTTTACTATTTACTGATAAAACTGGAGATTATTCGCCTGTCACATCAGGCTCAGTTAGAAAAAACATATCTGAGATAGCTAGTCAATTTAAAACAAATTCAAATCTAGTAATAATTATTATTTTAGTGGCAGTTCTTGAAATATTAGGTTTTTCCCATATAACTGTGTTCCCTAATCTAGCCAAAGATGTCCTTAAAGTTGGTGCAGTTGGATTTGGTATTATGAATGCATTTAAATCCATAGGAGGATTGTTCGCCATTTTACTATTATCAAATTTATCAGAAAACAGACAAAATGCATCTATATGGTTCATGTCAATATTAGGATTAGGTATTTCTTTCATAATTTTAGGAAATGCTACAGATTTCATAATTGCAATAATTGCAATAACTATACTAAGTGGAATGACAGCTGTATCAGATGTATATTCTCAATCAATTATACAAAAATCTGTAACTAATGAATTTAGAGGTAGAGCTATGGGTGCATGGAACTTAGCAATTGGTTTTCAAATATTTGGAAACTTAGAAATTGGATACTTAGCATCTTTGCTAGGTGCTGGTATGTCTCTAGTAATACATGGTATAGGGTTAATTATATTAGGAATAATATGCGTGTTATTTTTAAAAAATCTAAAGAAAATATAATCTAATCTTTAGACTTTTTTAACGTTTCAGGTACTCCAAATATAAATAAGAAAGCACCACCCAAACTAAGTAATGCTACTAATATAGATGATAAAGATAAACTTATTATTGCAACTTGTCCAACAACTATAGGCCCAGAAGCCGCCCCCATATCACCCATCAACCTCCAAATACCCAAAAACTCCCCAGTGTTAAGTTTTGGTGCTAAGTCAGCACCTAATGTCATCAAAGAACCACTTCCTAATCCATTAGCAAAACCCGTTAATAATGATACAAATGTAAAAGTTATTACATCGTTTGATAAAGGAAGCAAAGCAAAACCAAATGCAAAAAATATGCAACTAGGAACTGACATCCATTTTCTTCCCCACTTATCCATAACAATTCCAGCAGGAGCGAACATAATTAAATCAACTGCAGCTGCTGCTCCTATAATTAATCCTATTTCGTCTACTCCTAAGTTTAAATAAGTACCCCAAAGAGGTATTACTATTTCTTTCGATTTTCTAACAAAATTCAATGCTATAGCTGCAAATCCTGCAATAAATAAAATCCTACGTTGGGATTTTAATAAATTTAAGAAAGACAGCTTAACTTCATTCTGAGTATCAATATCTGTTTCTAAATCTGAATCTTCTTTTACTATAAAAATTATAATAAATAAAGTAAAAAAACATATTATGCTTTGTAACACAAATACAGAATTGAACCCTAATCTTGCCCCAGCAATTCCCCCAATAACTGGACCAAAAAACATCCCTATCCTATGTACTCCTCCTAATGTAGCTAAAACTCTTCCTCTATTATTAACAGGTACTAAATGAGCCACATATGACATACGGGAAATACTCCAAAGGGCTATTGCTCCACCTACAAAAAATCTTAATATAAAAAATATTGAAAAGTTATCATTAGTAATTATTAATAATGGAAAAAATATCATTAATAGCGTACCAAAAAGCATAGACCTTTTTTTACCCTGTTTACTGATAAGTAAGCCTACAGGAATATCAAAAAACATATTCCCTATTAAAACAGCAGAAATACCTAACCCTACCAAACCAACTCCAACACCCAATTCTTTAATAAAGCTAGGTAAAATAGGAATTAATAAAGAGATGCTGAAAGTTAAAAGAAAGCTAGGTAAATAAATAGTCCAAAATAATGAAGATTTAGAAGTTAAACTTTTATAGATTTGGCTCGAGACATTATCCGAAATGAATAAATTCAATTAATAATACTTTCAGTTATAAAATAAAAAACATTAAAATGATTAAATAACTTTTTGATTACATATTTCAAGTATTCAAGACAGTATTTTATTCGGATTATTTAGGTTTAATTTTTTAAAAAAATTCCTATAATCCCAGTATTATTTGTTTTTGCAATTAAAGTTTCATTGTTCAATAAAGTATTTTCCAATAAATCCCACTGTTCAACAATAGGATTCCAAATAAAAATACTTGGAATGTTTTTACTTGGATCAGGTAATAACCTAATTACTATAGTTACTGGAGATGAATAATTTATAGTTTTAATACTATCTTCTTCATATTTAAATATACTAAAAATCATTTCATCTTTATAATTTTGATAATTATCAGGTAATTTTGGTGTTTTATTGAGGTTAAATTGCTTTATATGATATTGATACCCTTCAGTACCTGATTTATAAAATTCAAAAATGGTTGATTTGTCTATAGCCCCAATGGGAAAATGTATCTCTATTCCATCATATATATATACAGAAGAACTATATTTCTCAGGAATTTCAAAACGCGGATTTAAAGTTGAATCAATATTTTGAATTGCATTTAAATTATTAAAATCAACTTCTGTACTAACAACTAAAGCAGGTAGTTCTACATTGAATTCTTCTTCTGCAAAACTTTGGATTTCATCCCAAAAACCAAACCTTATTATTAAACCTGTAACAGCTAAAGCAAGTGAAGCTATAGTACCAATCTTTGCCCATCTATTTCTATGAGTCTTTTCCCATGTCCTAGTTACATCGTCCATCCAAGTTGTTGGAACAGCTTTTATTGCACTTTTAACCCCAGCCTTAGATTCATCTATTATAACTTGAGGGTTTACAGCTTGTATTACATCTTTAACTCCAGCCTTAGATTCATCTATTATAACTTGAGGGTTTACAGCTTGTATTACATCTTTAACTCCAGCCTTAGATTCGTCTAATATAACATGAGGATTTACAGATTTTATTACATTTTTAACTCCAGCCTTAGATTCGTCTAATATAGCTTTAGGATTTACTTTATGAGATTTAGAAATATCAGAATCTGTAATTTTAATACTATTCAAAACATCCAAAACTTCTTCAGGACTCTTGAGCCTATCTACAGGCTTCTTTTTCATACATGATTCAATTAAAAGAATTAACTCCTTAGGAATATCTTTTCGGAATTTATTTAATTTTTCTGGAGTATTTTCAATATGTTGGCGAAAAATAGCAAATGGAGATTCAGCATTAAACGGAAGATTACCTGAAGCGATTTGATAGAGTATGCACCCTAAAGAATATACATCTGATGCAGAAGTAATCAATTCACCTCTAATATGTTCAGGAGAAATGTAATAAGGTGTACTTATCACTGTACTTGTAGAATTTCCAATTGACAATTTTTCTCCAAAATATGCAACTCCAAAATCAACTATCTTAAGTTTTCCATCAGAACCTACTAGTATATTTTGTGGTTTAATATCTTTATGAATAACACCTAAAGAGTGAGCTTTTGATAAGCCTGATGCAATTTGAGAACCTATTTCTACTATACGTTTTATAGATATTTCTAAATTACTTTCAATAATTCTTTCTAAATTTTCAGGTAAATATTCAAGAGTAACAAAATAGTTCTCTTCACTACTACCAACTTCAAAAACTTTAACTATATTATCATCATCAACTGATGAAATAATTTTAGATTCAGTAACTAACTGATCTACATAATCTTTGTTATAAGTTAGATTAGTATATAGGACTTTAAGAGCAACAACCTGGCCAGTATATGAATCAAATGCTCTATATAATTTACCATGTGCTCCAACAGAAATTAATTGAAGAACTTGATACTGTAGAATAGATTTAAGTTCCAAATAAAAATTCCTCAGATATTATTTTTTTAACAAACTAAACACATTACCTAATAAGGTTTTAGATTCTCCTCTAGGTTTAGATAATTCAATTGAATTAGAAGAATCATAATTTAAAGAATCAATATTGATTACACCCACAGTAATATTATCTAATCCACCATTAGAATTTGCCTTATCAACCAACAAACTACATGCTTTCTGAGGTTTATGTGTTGATATTATATCTTTTATAGTCAAATCATCTAACATAGCATTTAAACCATCAGAACAAAACAAAATTATATCCTTTTCCTTTAGGCTAAAAGTATTTGTATCAACTTTTACTTTTTGATTATTTCCAATCGCTCTTGATAGTATATTACGCATCGGATGACTAATTGCTTCTTCAGCAGTCAACCTGCCTTCATTTACTTCACCTTCAACCCATGTGTGATCTATAGTGATTTGATTAAATTCATTATCTCTTAAAAGATATATACGGCTATCCCCTACATGGCCAATAACAGCTACATTTTCAATCAATAACAATGTAGTTAAAGTAGTACCCATCCCTTCAGTTTCAGGATTTTTACTAGCCTTATATATTTCAAAGTTAACTTTTTCAATACTTCTAACTAAAAATGAGGTAGCATCTTTAATTTTCTTCTTAAAAGAGTCATTTTCTTTTAAAATAAAATCTCCAAAAAATTCAACTACTCCATTTACAGCCATTGAGCTAGCAACTTCACCTGCTTCGTGCCCGCCCATACCATCAGCAACTATCATCAAACCAGAAGAATAATCAGGTGAATCGTTTTCAATTAACACGCAAAAGGAATCTTCATTTCCTTCTCTTTTCATACCTTTATGCGTCAATGAGCCTACAGTAAAATTTATGCTATCTTTTTTAAAAACAGTCATAATAAAAATTATTCCCAAATAACTGCTGATAGTTTATGAACACCTGACAAACCTTTTAAAGCAACTTCATCCTTATCTTCAAAATTTATATCCCCTGCAGATTCTGTAATTTGTCTAGTTAAAGAAGAAACATAAATCTCATCTTTATCTGCTTTAGAAGAAACTCTAGCTGCAATAATAACTGATTTACCAAAAAAGTCATTTTCGTCAGTTATGGCTTCACCAGTATTTAAACCTATACGAACATTTATTGGTTGACCTGGATTAACTATTCTATATCTCGACATAGCTCTTTGGACAGATATTGAACACTGTACTGCTTCACGGGCACTTGAAAATGCAACCATAAAGCCATCTCCTTGAGCTTTAACTTCATAACCATTATGTTTTTCTATTTCCTGCCGAGTAATCCTTTCATGGTCTTTTAAAACAATCCTAGCTTTGTTATCTCCTAGTCTATCAACCATAGAACTAGATTCATATATATCCGTAAACATAAATGTAACAGTCCCAGTTGGAAAAGGTTTTTTATCTGGTTCATCTGTTTGAATTAATCCATCTTGTGTAGATACAGGTGCTTGAGATGATTGCTTTACAAGCCTTAATACAACTTCTCCGTCAGCTAATTGAATTTTATCTTCAAGATTAAGTTTAACTTTTTCTTTAGATAATTCTTTCCCATTTACTGAAGTCCCATTAGTACTATCTAAATCTTTAATAGCAAATTGACCTTCAAAAACAGATATTTCAGCATGAATACTAGAGACATAACTGTTATCAACAATAATATCCGCACCGCGTCCCCTACCTAACGTAATAGTCTTATCAGTTAATTCAATTTGTTTAAAAGAATCAACACCTCTTTCAACTATTAATATATGTCCAGAATCATTATTCATACTATTTAAATCCAAATTAAAAAATTATTGATTAAATTCAAGTATATATGGGGCAAAATTGCCTTCTACTATCGCAGCAATTATTACAAATAATACTGCAAGGACAAATAAAACAATTACAGCAGCTAAAACTCTTCTAAGTCTCACATCAGTAGCTTGATATAAAATAATACCTCTTGATAAAAATATTGCTGATAATGAAGCTGTTAAATAAGACAATGCTTCTAAAATTATATGTGGAGTCAAAGCTACTGCAATAATTAGCGAATAATATAAAGGTTCAGCTGAATCCTGCATTCCATATTTAGTTGCTAATACAATGGTCACAGCCCAAACTCCAGCGTTCCAACCCAATGCTAAAGTTGATCCCAAAGCACGATAGAAAAATCCAATCAAAAAGAAAGCACATAAAACCATAAAATTATTCTGAACAAATGATAAACCTTTATCAAACCTTTCAGGAGTAAATTCAATTTGTCCTTCTCGTTCATAAGAACCTAAAACGAATTTAAAATTTTCAAGTAATTCATTTATATCTGTAATAATTGCAATTAATAAAAACCCAACAAACATTCCTATAAAAATACTTACTCCAGATATTAAACTTTCACGATTTGCACTCCAACCACTACCTGGCTCAGACCAAATCCTCTCTCTGTTAATCTGTAGAATTTGATTAACTCTTGGAACAACAGCTGCAGATACAAAAGCAAGTGCCATCAATCCAGTTTCAGGTATATTCAAAGCTTGACAAACAAAAACACTAACTATAACTACAATTATTGCTTCTAGACAAATTAAAGCATTCCATCCAAGTTTAGTTGTTATATTTATACGATTTAAAATTGCACCAAAAATGCTTCCAGCTTCTTCAGTTTTCTGATTAATTGGTAACATATAATTCCCCATATTTATAATATTCTTTATAAAATAGTATAAAATAATAGTATATATATATTAGAAAAATTTCAATCTAATTTATTAATATATAAAATAATTTAGCAAACTACTTTACATGAGTAATAAAATAAGATTAAATATGTAAAAATAATACATGGATTAAATAAATGCCAGCTACTTCAAGCCCACAAGATGTACTATATTCAAATTTTATCATGGAGACTATTAAAGGTAGTATAGAAATGATATTTTTTGTCATATTGTTAATGAGTTTTTTACTAGTTGTAACAACTATTGTTTGGGCAATAGCTAGATGGAGCGAAAGATCTGCTTCTAGAGAATTTAGGAAAATACTTGATTATCAAATCCACAGTAGAGATAAAGTTTTAGTAAGCGAAATAAAAGATATTCTGGAAGAAAATTTAAAAATTACAGAAGAAAAAATAGAAGACAAATTCCAATTATCACTTGATTCTGTTTCTGAAGAACAATCAGAACACTTCAAAAAAATTGAAGAGGAAATACATAACGAAAATCTTCAATTACAAGAACTACGTAATAATGAAAATATTGAACCTCAAATAGTAAATATACTTCCTCAAGAACAATCTCAAGACTCAGAAGAAATAAAAATAAAAGTATCTTCTAATGATAAAGAAAAAGCAAACGAATTTTTTAAAGAAGGGCATCTAGACTTAGAAAACGGTGATTTCAAATCAGCTATTGAAAAATATTCAGAGTCTATTAATCTAAATCCTTATTTTGCCGAGGCTCATAATGCCAGAGGAATAGCTTATAGAAAGATTAATGAACCTCATAAAGCTCTAGATGATTATACTCTCGCAATTAAAATTGACCCATCTTTAGCTGCTGCTTTTAATAACAGAGGTGTAGTTCATTCTCAAATATCTCTTCATGAATCTGCAGTTTCGGATTTTAATGAAGCAATTAACATTGATAACGAAAATCCATTTGCTTACTGTAATAGAGCAATGTCATATAACCATTTATACAAATTTGAAGAAGCAATTGAAGATGCAACCAAAGCAATTGAAAAAGACATAACTCTAGCTGAAGCATATGTAAGTAGAGGAATTGCAAAATTCTTATCCAAAGATGAAAATGCTGCACAAGAAGACTTTGAATACTCAAAAAAACTTGGTTATGATCCTATAGAAATTCAAAATAAATTGAATTCTATTATAAATAATTTAAAATTTGAGAATGACGAATAATTCTAAACATAAATGTTTGCGATTTATATATTTATAATTTTATGTTCGGTAATATTAATTGCATTTACAATACAATTAATAACAAATATTTATAATGTAAATAAAACTAATGCAAGTTATTCACCTCCAAAAATTTTATTCCTTACTATACTAATATCACTTATTTTACTAGCATTTTTTTCTAAAGAATTAAATATAAAATATTTTATTATTAATTCTTTATATATTTCATTACTTATTTTAATAGCTAATATTGATGCTAATTCAAAAATAATACCAAATAAAATAGTAATAATAGGAACTATTTTATCAGTGATTATATTTACATTTAATACTGATTCAATTCAAGACAACAGCAAAAGTTTAATTTTAGAATCTTTATCAGGATTAAGTATTGGGTTTGGCATAATGCTAATTTTCTATTTGCTACCATTTACAAGAATCGGTGCAGGAGACGTAAAATTAAGTGCTTTAATGGGAGCAATTTCAGGATTTCCAAAAATACTTTTTGCTTTGAGTTCAGGAATTATTTTCGCAGGAATAATATCTATATTCCTAGTATTATCTAAAAGAAAATCCATAAATGAAGATATTGCATTTGGGCCATATTTATGTGCTGGAACAGCTTTTATTATAATATTAGAAGATAATCTTTCAAATATTATTCCAACATTATATTAAATTGTAACTTTATATACCAAATTCTAAAGTTACAATTTCAGTATCTGTAATATCCTTAGATGATATAGGAATTGATCCATACATTTTTGTTCCAGATCCAATTTCAGAATCTATATCTAAAGTTCCCAGCATTCTTTCAGCACGAAGCTTTAGCCCTGACAATCCAAAATGGCCAGCACTTAATTTATTTGATATTTTATCTTGATCAAAACCTACTCCATCATCTTCGATTAAAAAATTAACTTCTTTATCAGACCAAATTAATTCAACAAGAATATTCTTTGCTTGAGAATGTTTAATTGCATTTACGAGTGCTTGATTTACAATTCTATATAAATCAATCTCTATAGGCTTTGAAAGACGTATGTTTTTAAAACCTTGAGTTTTAAATTTTAAATTTACTTTAGATTCACTTGCTTTCGAAGACATATCAGTAAAATCTGTATTTAATGCACTTACAAGACCTGAATTATCTAAAGTAGGAGGGAATATTCCTTTAACTATATCTCTAAGGTTACTATCAGTATCTTTTATCCTTTGTACTAGTTCATTCAACTGTGGAATAACATCAGGATATTTTTTGGAAAATTCTAATTTCATTATACCTATATTCATAATCAGACTTGCTAAATCATTCATAGTGTCATCATGTAATTCAGCTGCTAACCTTTTCCTCTCTTCTTCACGACCCAATTCAGCAGCGTCAAACATCTCTACGCGCCTTAATCGATGAACTACTATCCTACCCAGTCTCCATATAAAAGATTTAGCTATACTTGGATTTTCTAATGAAAATTTATCAAAGCTCTCTCTTGTTAAAGAAAATACTTTACAAGGAAGTTCAGTTTTTACTAAAGCATTCCTCGGGTGCCCACTGAAAAATGCCATATCACCAATCACGCTACCTGCTGTTAACCATGCTACAGGGACCCATTCATCACTTAATGGAATAAATACTTTTACTTCCCCTTCAAAAATAATATATACAGTACTATCAATTACTCCTGGCGAAATAAGAGTTTCATTTGCAGGGAATTCATGCATTTCTCCTGCATTGGAGAAATTATCCAAAAATTCAGTTAACTCATCAGGAGATAAACTAGGCTCATCTGAAGAATCCATTTGAGATGCGCTGTTTATTGAAGTCATATTAAAACCATCACAAGTTTAAAAATTTTATTTATTCATACAAGAGGCAATAAAAGATAAAGTTAATGAAGCTTGTAAATTAATGTTTTCTGATTTTTTTATATCAAATTTTGAAGTTATACTATCGATTAATTTATTTATTTCATCAACATTATTTTGTAATTCATCTGCAATATAATCTTCATCAAATCCATTAGCATACAAAGATAAAATTTTTAATTCAGAATCTGATAAGATATTTTCAGCATCCTTATATTTAAGTTTATAAGAATTAATCAGCTTAGATACTATATTAGGATCTAATGTAACTTTACCTTCTAAAGAAAGTTCAACAACTCTAATCAATTCACCCACGTCATCTAGTGAATTTTTTTGTATATATGATTTACTACCAGTAAAATCTTCAAATAAACTTAATACTAAGTCTACGTCATCATGTCCAGATACTACAACCAAAGCAATATTTGGAAAAGTTTTTCTTATCCTCTTTGATGCCTCAATACCATCAAGTTTTGGCATACGTACATCAATTACTAAAACATCAGGTTGTAATTCAGTAACTTTTTCTATAGCCTGCTCACCATCTTCAGCTACAGCGACAACTGAAAAGTTATATTGAGTTTCTAATATTCGTTGGTAAGCTGTTCTAATAAAAGGTGAGTCATCAGCAATTACTATATTAACATCTCCGTCTATACTCATTTTACCTCTCGATTCCAAGTGAATTCTTTAATTTCGTTAAGTATTTCTTCTGCTGTATAAGTCCCATGTTTTTCTAATAGCATTTTTACATGCGGTTTAGTTACAATTTCTTCAGAAAATACATCTGAAAATCCTGAATCTGAATCATCTGCAAACAAATCTTCTTCTTCTGAATCAGAAGAAGAAGAAAATATATCATCTAAGTCTGATTCATCTTTAGTTTCTTCTTCTACAGGTGAATTATCACTTTCAGATGAAGCGTCTAAATTAACAGCTTTTACTTGACTCACACCAACTAATTCTTCTTCATTTTCATCAGATTCTTCAGGAACGTTATCCTCAGATACATCATCATCTGAATTTATAGATGCATATTGAATTTTAGGTTTGTTTACTGGTTTTGTATTAACTTGAATCTCATCAACACTATCATCTTCAGATATATCAATTAAATCTGAAATATCTGGGTCTGAGTCATCATCTACATCTTCTTGTAAATCTAAAGGAGCACTTTTTGTATCCGCAACATTTGTCTGAATTTCTGAAGCGGAAGGTTCTGAAACAGTGTCAGCTAAAGTTGCATCTAAATCACTCAAATCCCATAATCTTTCAGGATTATCAATTTCAGCATTTATACTAGATGAATCCTGAACAGATGATTGAGATGAGGATGAAAAACCAGTCCTTAATGTTTCATACCATTCTAACCATATTTTAATTGGAGATTTCATAATTTATATTCCTAACCTTTTACATTCCAACGTTTAACAATCCAGCTGTTACAGTTGGAACAATCATCAGNANTATNCCNGATGNAATAGCTGTTAAACTCATAAACCATAATATTTTTAAATTGTGNCCGCCTTCTGTAAATTTTGGAGCTAANGCATTAGCTACTACCAAAATACCAATNACAATGATAATAGTCAACTGCATCATTCCNACTTGCACATTTTCNCCTAANCCTANNCCAACAGANAAATCACNNGAAGANGGCAATGCNATACCNGGNGGTGCTTGNAANCCTGAAGGAGTNGTCATNNTTTCNGTAANNCCNCCTNTNAAACCTTCTGANACTTCNTCNAGTTTTTTANTNAAATTATTAATNATTTCTACTACAAATACTAAAATTAANGACATTGTNATATGCATNGCTAANCTTAAAAANCNAAANGAAGANGAACANAATNTNCTTCNNGCTCTTANNTCANTNACGTTTTGNGCAAAATCAGCACTTATTGNNCCAACTTCNTCAGCAGGACAACCNGTTTCAATTCCATCTAGCATCATTGTAGTAGTNCTAGAAGATAAATCACTTCCNGTTTCAGTACTAAATATCTCCCANGATTCTGCACTAGGCAATCCAGATATNAACCTTGTTTTNAATCTNTCNATATGAATTTTTAAATTNGGAAGAGATTTAGTATCAAGTCTTTTTAAAGTCTCTGTTAAAGTTACACCAGCNGCACCNGCNATNTTACCAACTCCTCTAAAAAATATNGTAAGNTCAGAATCATTTTTATCTATTGNTTGNGNATCTCTCCAAGCAAAAAATCCTGNNGGGAGTATTGAAAATCCTAGNAGNAGATAAAATATTGANCCAGNACGCATTATGTCNTTTGTNGNNCCATATATAAGCATACCNNTTAANAATGCAATAGCAAANCCNGGTATACCNANNACAAANGCTAANAANCTNCTCATNTTCCGANTCTTNGTTATACCTTCATNAGTATCATAAGAAAATTCTTCAAATGGTGCGACTTTATATATCAAAAAAACACCGATAGTAGTAACTCCAAAAAGAGTCATAGTCATTAAGAATATAAATGATTCACTAGTAGCTCCCAGTAAACTTGATATTTGNGATACAACCATAATTAAAGTNACNGCNACTANAACAGCNGAATATGCATCAGTCCATTTTTGTAGATTATCTACACTTCTTTCATANTTATTAGAATATTCTAACTTCTGATTNCTTGCTTCTTCTACTATAAATTCAGCTTCAGANCCNCCTGAAGATATNGAAGATGAAAATCTTAATAACAANCTTTTAATACTANCTGCTTTTGCTTTTTTAGCTACNTCTTGAAAAGCAATAGTATATTCNACNCCCATACCTCTNGCCATAGTACGAATATNTTCAAAAAATACAGCTGTTTTATATCTTTGACGTGAACAATACTCAAGCATTCTATCTCTGTTTATACCACCNTTGGCTAAGATAGACATATAAGTAACACTAGAAAAAAGNTCATAACCAACTACTTGGTCATCAGAACTGACCTTCTCTATAGGCTTTTGAGATGACGTTNTGAAGTTCATAAAAGTTTGTAGTCCCACGCTCTTGTAATCGTTTAAGTATTTTTGCTCTTCTCTCTATATCTTTATATATTGANCGAGCNTCNTCTGGAGGTAANCCTCTTTTNACNGCAACCACATTTTCAAGNAAATAAGTATTCATATATCCAGGGAATTCAAATGTATCAGTAGAAGGTTCCCATCTNAANACTTCAATAAATCCAAATGCATTACTTTCTGCATCATATTCAATTATTTCATTTATACTTAGTACNCGCCTNGCTTGCTGNCCATTAGCTAATCTTACNGCAGCACAAATCATAACCATNTTTANATTATCAACATAAGTCTTAGGAACATTAATTGGATTACCTGTTAATCTTTGNATTAATTTCTCAACNGAAGCAGCNTGAAAAGTAGCCATACAAGCATGNCCTGTTTGCATNGCCTGAAAAGCTATAGCTCCNTCTTCNCCTCTAATCTCACCAATTATTATTTCATTAGGNCTTTGCCTCAAAGCTGCTCTAAGTAANTCAAACATAGTGACTGCTGCACCTGTTTTACTACCNCCTCTAACGACNTCTCTAATCCAGTTTTTATGTGGAACTTGTAACTCAGGNGTATCTTCAATACTAACAATTTTTGAATTCGGNGGGATAAAAGANCTTACAGCATTAAGCAAAGTAGTTTTACCAGAAGCAGTTTCTCCAGATACAAAAGTNTTCATACCTTCATTAAGCATTAACGAAACATAAGCAGCCATTTCATAACTCATAGAACCAGATGAAAGCAAATCTAATATACTTAAAGGAGTAGCAGTAAATTTTCTAATACTAAAATTACTACCTCTTTTAGATACATCTCCTCCATAAACTATATTAATTCTTGAACCATCAGGAAGAACAGCATCTACAATAGGCTCTCTAACTGTAACAGGCCTAGAAATCTTTTCTGATAATTTNATTACATATCTATCNAANTCATCNGCTGTTTCAAAAGTAACAGNCGCTTTAAGNCCACCAAGTATTTTNTGCTCAACGAAAATNTGACCAACTCCACTACAACTTATATCTTCAATNTANGGGTCNGTAATTANNGGTTCAATTAAACCTAGNCCTATNTTNTCTCTGTAAATTAAATACTTNAATCCATCATATTGGTCTTGAGTNACATANACTTTNTTATTTTTTTTCTTAGAAACTTCTTCTTCAGTTACAACACATATTTTCTCTAAACACTCTAATAGAATTTCATGCCTTTTCTCATTATCTTCTGCTTCCATTAATTCATCAATAAAATCCATCAGTCTTTTATCAACATCAAGAGAAATTTCGGCAACACCCTCACTCTGAGAAGGTTCTATTGTAATATATTCATCACGAGTATCTCCAGGATCATACAAAATGTGTATAAACACACCGTTTCCTGCTGGATAAATTANATTCCTCTGTCCTGGGAATTTATCTCCTCTACTAAACCTNCCTCTAAATTCAGGTAAATCATTATTTTCNTCAGCAGTAAAATTAACTAGATATTCACCTAGATGCTTGTGTTTTTCAGATAAGCTTTTTAGTTCTTTAGTAAANTTTGCATAAGCATTATTTGAAACATAAGCTTTNTCTTGGTTTGCCATCTGCCTNAACTGAAAAGTCTGAGAAGGAGAACCTTTAACATTTGAACCATTTTGAGCACTATCAACTAAAGATTTATCATCTTTTTTNTCAGCTGACTTCTCAGNTTTTTTAAATCCAAACATAGTTTACTAATNCCTTGTTTTAAGCNCTAGCNCTTGTAATAGGTACTATTCTAATTCCTAATCCNGGNTCNACNTCAAAACCTGTAATATTACCAGTAGTCATTTCNGCACCTCNTATTTTAGCTACNTCCATAGCTTTAATCAATCTGTTACCTGCAGATTGTACAGTTAGNCTAAGNTANGCATCACAAAGTGACCTGATTCTTAATAAAAATTCTTCNTCAAAAGCTTTTGCNTGTACAGTACAAATNACAACTTTTCCNTTNTCACATAAACTTTTACAATTAGAAAAGAAATCCTGTATTTGNTCTCCACCNGATTGTGATACAAAAGTAGTTAATGCATCCACTACAATTATATCTGAATCTAAGTTGTTTTTCATATGNNTTCCTAATTTTTCAAAAAGACTTTCTGCATCTTCTTCATCAGGAGAAATTACCAATGGATAAACTTCAAGTTCATTCATTAAAAAGAAATCTGTTACATCTTGACCCAAACTTGCCATTTGCCTAAGTAAACTATTGATATTTTGTTCGGTTGTATAAATACTAGTTTTTAAACCATCGTTTAATCCACCCCATACCAATTGCTGAGCAACNGTACTTTTNCCTGCNCCTTCATCNCCNTCAACTAACATTAAGCTACTTTTAGGTATACCTCCACCAAGTCTTCTGTCAATTTCATTACTNCCTGTGGAAATTATATCTGNANTATCATTNTCANNTTTATTCATATATCACNTTCAANCAACTGATTTAATATACTAGAGTAATTATACACGATACAGTATTTAAGTAAATAATCTTATGTGACTGTATTTAAGTAAATAATCTTATGGGCCTACTCCGCACTTCATATAAATTTCATTATTATTTTTATGACGAACAAGGTTATTTGTAAATTTACTNGTTAGAGTTGTTCCATTATCTGTAGAAAAAANNAACATACCTGTNCTATCNTTAGNAGCTCTAAAAGGAAGTTTTAAAGATACCCTNAAATANTCTCCTTTATTNAATATTCCTTGCTGGTAAATATCATTTAAACTTAAATCATCATAAAATTCAGGCAATTCATATGTCCATTCACCAGGCAAAACTTTTTCTAAAACTGATGCCTCGCGCTTTACATAATTTAATTTTATTCTCTCTTCAGTAGCATTAAAAAAGTTTAAATATAAATCCATTTTATTAAATGAAAAAAAAGAATTAGAACCACTATTTTCTACCCAAAACTCTAATCCACAAGTCTCTAACGAATACCAATCAGGATTATTGGGCCAATTACTCTTAGCAGAAGTGATTTGAGTAGATGAAGTAGTCGTAGCAATTATATCTATTATGTATAAATCCCTANCCCATCCAACCCTATTTTGAAATACAATTTGGGAATCATCAGGTGACCAATCAGGATCAGCTTGCACATCATTAGCATCAGTAATTCTAGTTGGAGTCTCTGTGATTGTACAATCTGAAGTTAATAAAGCAATATCATAGTCAGTAATAGGATANCTNTCNGTAGNAAAAGCTATTTTTGTTCCANCATTNGACCAACTNGGTGNTNTGTTATTATAACCATCAAAAAAACCNTTCGTCTTCTTGCATAAACCTCCAGATCCATCAGAATTTATATANTAAATATCAGAGAACCCACCTATTTCAGATTCAAATGCAATTTTTGTACCATCTGGCGACCAAGTTGGATTAGTATCATTATGNANAGATCTATTTGTAATATTTACTTTATTATTACCATCTGCATCCATTACATATANATCATATTTAGAATTAGCTACATTATATTTATCATATGCTATTTTGGTTCCATCTGGAGAGTATGACATTTTTGATATATGATCATCCAATAATACTAAATTTGTATCTAATACAGTAGTAGGTGCACCTGGAGGTATTTTCCCATCAGGACCTAATAGCCCAACATCTAATATGCGATCATTTGGTTTAGGTAAATCTTCAAAATATATTAAATTAGCATTTCCAGGTTTAACTGCAGGGCTAGCTGCTGAACCTGTTCCAGTAATATTTATCTCTGTATCTGATATATTTGGGACATTAGTATCTATTGACCAAATATCTCTATTAAAACCANTTACATTGTCATAAAAAATTCNAGANGTGAATGTAGATAAAGTTGTAGTTGCTACTGGAATAACCTTTAATCTAGTCTGATTTAATTCAGCAAATCTTTCAATACTTTCNTCTTGNGCNTCAANGATAANCATNTCTGAANCAAGNTTAGTNTGNTAAANCAAAAANACAGAAATNAANACTACNGATGTAACTAATAATGTACTTANAGCTGATCCCATATATTAATCCTCNNNACCACAACGTAAGCTTTTATTATTNGGGTCTCCATCTGCTCCAAATGGNTGCATNTTNGTNANNCCATTANNTGTNGANACNCCAAGANTTCCTGCTCCACTTTGTGCAGGTAAAGTCTTNANATATANTCTCATATATTCACCTTTATTTAATACTCCNGGTGAGTAAACATCATTACTAGTTAAATCATCAAGTTTATCTGGAATTACATANGTCCATTCACCAGGACTTAAATCTNCGTAATTACCTTTGAAATATTTTAATAAAACTANATCGCTTCCATCATCAAAATCAATGAACACACTCATATCAGAAAATTTATAAATAGGTTCCTGNCCTATATTTTTAATCCAAAACTCTGCNTTACATGAATCTGTATAATGCCAAATTGGAAATTCATAAGCTTTATCAGGGNCAGGTGAAACTCCACCTAATATACTCGTTGTAGTTGTAGCAGNNAAATCAACAACCCATAAATTTCTNCTAATTGGCCCTGTCGCCCAATTAGCATTATTATTAGAATCACTAAAAGTCATTTGAATTATATTAGAACCATCTGCATTCATTTTATATAAATTTAATCTACCATCTCTATTAGATATAAATCCTACTTGCTTTCCATCTGGAGACCATTCAGGTTTGTCATCTAATCCATAGTTGCCACCACTACCAGCGTTATTACTTATATTAATTTGATTAGAACCATCTGCATTCATTGTATATATTTCTGTATTACCATCTCTATTAGATACAAATGCTATTTTAGTTCCATCTGGAGAATAAGTTGGAGAATAGTTATCAAAAACATCATTAGTAAGNNGNNCAGGGNCTGTACCATCAGTATTCATTATGAATATTTCTTTATCACCATCCCTATCTGAATTGAAAAGTATTTTATTACCATCAGGTGACCAAGAAGGGTATTTATCATTAAAAGCATTATTACTAATATTAACTTGATTAGTACCATCTACGTCCATTTTATAAACCTGATAATTACCATCTCTATCAGATTCAAATACAAGCTTCAATCCATCTGGTGAAAAAGACACATCTGTATTATTACCAACAGACTGGCTAAGATTTACCACTCCTGTACCATCTGAATTCATNATATATATATCAAAACTATTTTTAGAAGAATGTGGTGAATATTCAGTTCCATCTCCTGTTGGAAGCTTTTGTAAATTAGTTCCATCTGTATTTATATTATAAGCAGCAAATTCACCCTCTGGATTAGATTGAAAAGTGATTANAGTTGGGTCATAAGACCAAGAAGGATTTCTATCCTCATCAGGACTATCTGTGACTTGAGTCAAATCTGAACCATCTGCATTCACTATAAATAAATTATAATTCCCTCCATCTCTACTGGAGGAAAACACTATGCGATTTCCATTTGGAGACCAAGAAGGCTCAACATCATCTGCAGCGTGATTACTTATATTAGTTTGATTACCCCCATCTGCATCCATTACATATATTTCTCTATTACCATCTCTTTCAGAGTAAAAAACTATTTTAGTTCCATCTGGTGAAATACTTGGATCTATATCATTAGCAAGATCATTAGTTAAATTAATTGGTGGAGTTAAGCCCTCTGAATCTATTACGAATATTTCTTTATTACCTAATCTTTCAGAATTAAAAAGAATTTTTGTTCCATCAGGAAACCATGAGGGGTAATTATCACCAGCACCATGATTGCTTAAATTAGTCTGATTTGAGCCATCTGCATCCATTACATATACTTCATTATTACCATCTCTATTACTTCGGAATACAATTTTCTGTCCATCTGGAGACCATTTAGGTGCTCTATTATGCTCAAACCCTTTAGTAAAGAATGTTAATCTTTTTAAATTAGTACCATCTTGATTCATAGTATATATTTCAAAGTGATCTACATCATCTTTATTAGATTCAAAAACAATTTGAATATTCGCAGGCCTCTTAGATTCAAATGATATTTTCGACCTATCTGGAGAAAAAGCAGGGTTTTTATCAGTAAACTTATTATTAGTTAGATTAACTTTAGCTGTACCATCTTCATTCATAACATATATATCACTACTATATACTGTAGTAACTTCGGCATACTGCTCATCCCAAGGATCATAAGTTATAGGAATTTGACCACTCCCATCTGCATTCATTTTATATATGTTCCAATCACCATCTCGAGTAGTATTAAATATAAGTTGCGTCCCATCTTGAGACCAAGAAGCCCATGTATCGTCCTCATAACTATTACTTAAATTAGTTTGATTACTTCCATCTGCATCCATTACATATATTTGGGAATTACCATCTCTATCAGTAGTAAATTTTATTTTGGTCCCGTCAGGAGACCATGACGGAAAAAAATCATTATCAGAATTATTTGAAATATTAGTTTGATTAGAACCATCTGCATTCATTGTATATATTTGAGTATTACCATCACGGGTAGAAGAAAATACTATTTTAGTCCCATCTGGTGAATAAGTTGGGAAATAGTCATCCCAAGCACCATCAGTGAGTCGGTTAATTGTTGCTCCAGCTGCAGTAATTGAATATATTTGATTAAAGTCACCAGTCCACCAAGCTTTATAAATTACTAATAATTTATCACCATCTGGATGCCAAGAAGCCTGGGAGGCAGTAACATCGATTGCTGGAATAATATTTGTTTGATTTGTACCATCTGCATTCATTACAAATACACTATTCACTCCTCCATCTCTATCAGAAGTGAATGATATTTTACTACCATCTGGAGACCATTTAGGATTTATATCATCGCCAGGATTATTAGTTAAATTAATCAGCTCTGAACCATCCATATTCATTGAGTATATTTCCCAATTACCATCTCTATTAGAGGAGAATATTAATTTCAAACTACTCTCTGATTCAAAAGCCATTTTCCCAGCAGGATTTCCAAAGGAATATATTATCTTTTTATCATCAGGAGACCAGTCTAATGTAGTACGTTCAGCTGGAGTAAGCCCACCAGCCGAACCTGTTTCAGTAATTCTTACAGGACTATCTGCATTAGAACCATCAGAATTAATCATAAATATTTCGTATGTACTACTATATAATTGTGCTATAAAAGCAATCTTATTCCCATCATTAGACCAACTTATATAACTTAAAGAAGATGGACCTGATATAGGTAAAGTAGTAAGTTGAGTTTGATTCCCACCATCTGAATCCATAATCCATATCTGATGTGCATTACCTGCTAATTTTTTAACATATGCAATCTTAGTTCCATCAGGCTTCCAAGTAGGTAATTTACTATTATAAGTCATTCCATTAGTTAATTTTGTTTTTCCAGAACCATCAGCATTTATTACCCATATTTCTATGGCACCAGTAGCTGATGAACTATAAACAATTTTTCCATCAAAAGGAGATACATCTACATGGTAATTTTTACCATCAGAAGTTAAATTCGTTTTTGTAGTTCCATCGTCAATAAAAACATCTTTAGCTTCTATATATGCTACTTTCTTACCGTCAGGGAAAATACTTAAATAAGTTTTTTCTGAATTACCATCAGAAGTTACATCAGTAAAATCACTAACTCCATCACTTGAAACAGAATAAATATCTCCACTAGTAAGTGGAGCTGAATTAGCAAAAAAATGAAATATTTTAGAATTCATTATATCTGGAGTAGATGTAGCTACATTATAAAACTCAAAATCAGTGTTATCAAAATCATCTAATCGTAAAGATTGACTTCTAATAGCATCATTATTCATTAATTGAGTCATTTGGTCTGTTTGAAACATAACAAATATTGATATTAATACTACTGAAGATATCATGAGTGTAGTTAAAACTGATCCCATTATGGTTTAAGACCTCCACATCGTAAAACTATCTCACCAGGAACGTCAGTAGTTTGAAATTGCCTAGTAACAAACTTACCATTTGGTGGAGAAAAAATTACAGTTCCAGAACTTTTATTGGCTCTAGCTATTTTTAATGTAACCTTCATATACTCACCATTATTTAAAACATCTACTTGATATGAATTATTATTATACAATTCATCTAATTCATTTATATCCGTATCTGGAATAGTTGCAGTCCATTCATCCACTTTTAAATCTGCTATAGCAGATTTAGAATATTTCAATAAAATCGGATCAATAGTACCATCCAAAACTAAAATTGCATCCATATATTCATAACCACTAATAGATGATTCACCAATATTTTTAATCCAAAAGTCCATTCCGCAATCAGACGTACCTCCACCGCCGCCGCCGCCGCCGCTAGGTATAATTCCTGTTGTAGGAGTCCAATTATTGCCAAAAGGTAATTCAGATGTAAGTTGAGTTTCATCAGAACCATCTGGATTCATTGAATATACATTCGTCACACGATATGAGATTCCACGTGAAGGAGCCCATGGATTAGGAGAAATTGGTATATCTCTACGAGAACTAAATATAATCTTACTACCATCAGCAGACCAAGAAGGATAATTATTATGATAGCTAGTGTTGGTTGTTATCGTAGCTTTATTGGTACCATCTATATTCATTGTACATATAGCTTTAGGGAAAGGACTCCAGTTCGACCAATGAGTATTAGAAGGGTAAACCACCCCAGGCCCAACTATTGGACATTCATATACGATTTTTGTACCATCTGGAGAGACCTTTGCACTGTTACTCCTAATGCTCGGATCTGTAAGAATTTGAACGTTGGTGCCATCAGAATCCATTATTGTAATTACGACATTTGTAACATATGGGTTAGGTAGTCCCTGCACATATTCATAAGAACTAAACACGATCTTACTACCATCAGGAGTCCAATCTGCCGAAAATTCCCTTGTACCAGTTCTACCGGTTGGTGAGGGTGTCTCGAAACAAACTTCATTTGTCCCATCTACATTAATTATACAATTATCATAATTCTTGCCAGTCCACTTACTATAAAGAAGTTTTGTACCATCTGGATGCCACGCAGGAAATATTCTATACATCGATGAATCAATGCCATCAGGAAAAGTAATTTGTTGTAAGTTAGTACCATCTGTATTTATTATATATATTTGATATCGGCTACGAACACCTGGGGCTGGCTGAATTGGCCGCGCAGAATAAGCAATTTTTGTACCATCTGGAGATAATCGCGGATATAATATGTAATGCGTCGTATTAGTAGTGACCTGAGTTACATCAGTCCCATCCAAATTCATCATTCTTATTTGATGTGATGCAAATTTTGCATTTGGGGTCCAAGTTTTATATACAATTTTCTCTGTAGTTGCAGGTCCAGGAACATCATTTTCAAAAACAGAGTTCTCAACTGGAATCATATCTAGTTGAGTCGCATTTGCATTTTGTATACGATATGCAGATTGCCTATTAGCTTCATGAACTAAAGTTTGCCCTGAAGTTTTAGCTTGATATACTAACAATACAGTTGTTAGTACAAAAAATGTAACCAGCAATGATGATAAGGCAGTTCCCATATTATATTAACTCACAATTTTAATATAAAAATTAGATTTTTTGCATTAATAAATTTTAATTCTTTTATGATAAAAATGAAACTAAAAAGAAGTAATGTTTAGTTATTTTTTACCAAATGGGAAAATATCCGTAACTGCATTCGGAGTAATATACGTAAGAACATATGAATTTGTTGCAACTAAATCCTCAGGCAAATCAATATCCACAGTCATTGTTACACCAGGAGCTAAGTAAATTGGAGTTGCAGGTGTAAAATTCCAATTACCATCACCACCTGCAGCATTAAATGTAGGTGCATAAAATTTCGAACCGTCTGCATTTTCTATATATATATTTGATTCTGAAACGGGAATAATATTTACTGAGCCAACATTTTTTATAATCGCCTGAATTTGATCGTCATTGGCTGCAGAAGGATGAACCATAAGAATTTTAACATCTGTACTTATTTTTTCCGAGGTATCTTTTGCTTTTTCAACTACTGCAGTACTACTTTTTGTCATCACAGGCGTTAATGTAGCAACAGCTACACCTGCTGCAGTAACTCCAGCTATAACTAAGAGCGCAGTAACAATCACTTTATCCATTTATTTCACCTATAAATTATTGATTTAATAATGAATTACTTCTATACATGTCCCCAAACTGAGTCAGTAGAATCATCATAGTCTTCTTCTTCATATTCTTCTTCACCAGTAATCAAGTGATGAAGCTCAGATAGACATTGAGCATAATCTGATGGAGAAAGAGTTGCAGGCTGTTTTTTATCCTGTATTTCATCAAGCATAGACATACTCTTTAACAAAAACTTAGTCATAAGAGGATTCATAAGACCTGATGTTTCATAAGCTTCCATCACAGGAAAAAGCCTTGCAGCAGTAAACCCTTTCTCTTTTGCAGTTCCAATCCAAGATAAAATATCATCCATTAAAGCTTTATTAGTTTTAAAATCTATTGCAGCAGGAGAAGGTTTAGCTAAAGTAGCAATTGAATCATCTTCTGAGTAATGATCTAAACTATCTATTGCTAAACTTTCAACTCCCTCGTCTTCCAATTCTTCTTCGATAGATTCAGATACAGTGGATGTCTCATCTTCTGTATCTGACGAATCAACTTCTTCTTGTTGATTAACTTGCGCTGACGCTGATGCTTTTGGAGCAGGAGATTCTTTCTTAACTGAAAGTATATCTTGCCCTTTACTCATAGCATCACGCATATCAATCAAGGTTTGATGTATTTCTGATTTTATAAGATTTAATTCATCTTCCAAAACATTAATACGTTGTTGTAATTTTGAAGATTCACTAGTCATATAAATTATCTCCGATCAAAAATAACTAACAAATTATTAGTTTAAGTTCATATTTCCAGTAAGTACTTTAGGAATATCTCTCTCAACAATAAGAGTTCCTCCTTTTGGCGCCATCATCTCTATTCTAAACTTAGTTCCAGCGCCTAA
>PBKN01000010.1 GCA_002721445.1 Chloroflexota bacterium
GAGTTTACAACCCGAAGGCCGTCATCCTCCACGCGGTGTCGCTGCGTCAGGCTTTCGCCCATTGCGCAAGATTCCCTGCTGCTGCCTCCCGTAGGAGTGGGGGCCGTGTCTCAGTCCCCCTCTTGCCGATCGTGCTCTCACACCGGCTACCCGTCTTAGGCTTGGTAAGCTTTTACCTTACCAACTACCTGATAGGACGCAGGCCTCTCCTAAAGCAACTACCAGCGAACTGATAGCCTTTCTTTTATCTGCAACATCAAATAAAAATTACGGGGTATTAGGTCCGATTTCTCGAAATTATCCCCCTCTTAAGGGTAAGTTACCTACGCGTTACTAAGCCGTCTGCCACTATCTCACTCAGACAAGTCTGAGATTGACCGTTCAACTTGCATGCATTAAACGCACCGCCAACGTTTGTCCTGAGCCAGGATCAAACTCTATATAATTTATGTAATTTCTTCTAAAAGAAATTAACGGTTTCCTTCCACTATCCAATTGTTAAAGTGCAATACATCGCTCAGATATATATTTACAGTTTAAAATAAATACAGAAATTTTCCGGCGATCTTATAACTATATAACTATACTAAACTTCAGTCAATACACTTATAAGTCTACTAACAGGTATTATTAGTAAATAACTTAATTAATCAAGTTCACAACATAATTACTTATTGCTAAAGAAGAAGATGCTCCAGGAGAAGGAGCGTTAAGAATATGTATAGCATCTTTAGTTTGCGCTATACTAAAATCCTGCAATAAATTCCCTTTGCGATCTATAGCTTGTGCTCTCACACCTGAATCTGGATTATCTAAATCATCTTCGGTCACTTCTGGAACCAAATTTTGCAAAGAACGTACAAAAGATTTTTTATTTAACGACCTGTATTGTTCATATAAACCAATCTTCCAATACTTTAATGCCATTTTCCAAAAACCCTGAAAAGTAAATACGTCCATAGTATCTTTAATACTAAAATCTAATTTATTATATGCTTCTCTGGAAAAGCCTAAAACAGCATTTGGCCCAGCCTCTACAGTTCCATTAATACGTTTTGTGAAATGCACCCCCAAAAAAACCATTCTAGGATCTGGCAATGGATAAATTAATCCATTAACTAAATATTGACTTTCCGGCTTTAATGACCAATATTCACCTCTAAAAGGAACAATTTTTACTCCAATATCTTCTCCGTCCATTAAAGCTATTTTATCAGAATACAAGCCTGCACAATTAATTAAGGTTTTACATACAATTTCACCTGATGATGTTTGTATGTAATGCTTGCCATCAGATTTATCAATTTTTTCTACTTTTGAATCAAATACTATATCGCCACCATTTTCTTTCATTATTAAGCAATATTTATTAGTAACCTCTTTAAAATCAATAATACCTGTGTTGGGAGACCAAATTGCTTTCACTCCTGTTACATGAGGTTCCAATTCATTCAAACGATTTTTATCAATAATCTCTAATCCTAATGCTCCATTATCAGTTCCTCTTTTATAAAAGTCATTAAGAATAGGTACTTGATCTTCATTAGATGCGACTATTACTTTTCCACACATTTCATATTTTATCCCATTATCATCAGCAAATTTTCGTAATAATCTTGACCCCTCTGAACAAAAATTAGCTTTTTGAGAACCCGGGGAATAATATATACCTGCATGAATAACTCCACTATTATGTCCAGTTTGATGATAAGCAACTCCTGATTCTTTCTCAATAACAATTATTTTTTTACTTGGGAATTTTTCTGTTAACCTCATTCCAATAGCAAGACCTAATATTCCTGCACCAATAATTGCTATATCATATTCTGTTCTTCCTGTACCCATTAATAATTAATCTTCCTTATATTCACAATAAATCATATTAATATATTTTATGATAATATATTTTAACATTGAAAAGTAAAATAATCTAAACCCTATAGGAGGGAATGCATGACGGAGCTTCTATATAATTTTAATAGTTATATAAAAGAATTTGAAGCAAAAGTAATTGAATCCAGCAATAACGAAATCATCCTTGACCAAACAGCTTTTTATCCTGGAGGAGGAGGGCAACCTTGCGACATTGGAAAAATTTCCTCAGATGAATTTAATATCGATATTGTTAAAGTATTTAGTAAAGATAATGTCGTAATCCATAGCACCGAATCAAATATATTACCTCCAGCTGGAACTATGATAAAAGGCGCCATAAACTGGGAAAGACGCTACAAATTAATGAGAACACATACAGCAGCACATATACTATGTGGAGTTATTTTTAGAGACTACGGAGCATCTGTAACAGGTGGAAATATGCAACCATTATCAGCTAGAATGGATTTTGAATTAAGTAATATTACAGCTGATTTTGTGCAAAATGTAGAAATCTTAATAAATAAAGAAGTTTTAGCTTCTCATAATATCCAAATTGGATCTTTAAGTAGAAATGAAGCATTAAAAATACCTTCATTAATCCGGACTAAAGTTAACCTTATACCAGCTTCAGTAACTCAAATAAGAACTATAGATATAGTGGGTTTAGACTTGCAAGCTGATGGAGGAACTCACGTCAATAATACAAGTGAAGTAGGAAATATCAAAGTTGTAGGGCATGAATCTAAAGGAAAAATCAATAAACGCATACGTATATCTCTAGAGCAATAATTGTTTTATTTAATAAGGAAATTAAATGTCATTATCAAAAAACTTCTCTTTTGAATCATTATATTCAAAGTCCACTCCTCCAGGTAAATTAAGAACACCTCCATCAAGAGGAAAGTACGATTTTGCCGTTGCTTACCCTGATCCTAATTCGTTACCCATTAAAGAATTAATTGAAAGCTTAAAAATTGGATTAGAAGAGGAAGGGAAAAATTTAGCAATATACCCTCATCCTCAAGGCTACCCACCTTTAAGAAAGTTTATTGCACAAAAAGTTTTTACTGATAGAGGTATTAAAACAGATTATGAAAACATAATACTTGGCAATGGTTCAGGTGAGCATTTATATATGATTGCAGAAGCATTACTAAACCCAAATGATGTTGTGTTTACAGAAGAATTTGTATACTCTGGGACTTTAGCAATACTTAGAAGATTTAAATCTACTATAATTCCTGTTAAATGTGATAGTGAAGGAATGATTCCAGAAGAATTAGAGAATTCAATAATAAATATAAAAACACAAAATAAAATACCTAAAATTATTTATACGATACCAACTTTTCAAAATCCTTTAGGGCTAGTATCTCCAGTTAATAGACGGCTTAAATTTTTAGAAATTTCAAAAAAACATAATATTCCAATAGTAGAAGATGATTGCTATGCAGACCTGAACTTCACTAAAATGTCTGAACCTGCTATTTATTCTTTAGATAAAACAGGCAATGTAATATATGTGGGTTCGTTTTCAAAAATCATAGCACCTGGAGTAAGACTAGGTTACATAATAGCTCAACCAGATTTTCTAGATAGAATAAATGCAATAAAAAGCGGAGGCGGAGTTAATGAATTTGCATCAATTGCAATTCACAGATATTCAGAAAAATACCTGAAATCACATATTGAATCAATCAATAATATCCTTATAAAAAAACGAGATGCAATGTTAGCTGCTCTAGGTGAAAACTTTGGATCAAAAGCTGAATGGTCAAAACCTAATGGAGGCCTATATATATGGTTAAAAATGCCTTCAAATATAAACTTATCTTCTTTACAAAAAGAATCATTGAAATATGGAGTTGGATTCCAACCAGGCAATTTATTCTCTCCTAATTCTGATTCAGGTGAAAACTGTGCGAGATTATGTTTTGGGTACAATACTCCAGAAGAAATCTATGAAGGAATAAGGGAATTAGCCTTAATATTAGAAAAAAATCAAATCTTATAAATAACTAACTAATCCTTGACAATAATTAATCTCGGTTGCTACGATTAAATTTATATTTATACTTATTAGTTTTTAGTTTGTCCTTAAATTTGCATTTGGAGTAAGTTGTGTCTTATATAAAAAACTTAACCTGTAAACAATGCTTTAATAACTATCCAATAGAACCTATTAATGTTTGCGAATTATGCTTTGGCCCACTTGAAGTCACCTATGATTACGAAAAAATATCCAAATCAGTAACTAGAAATTTAATTTCAAGTGGACCATTAAATATATGGAGATACCATCCTTTTCTACCAGTATCAATAGATAATATAATAGACATAGGTACAGGTTTTACCCCTTTAATTCATGCCAAAAACCTAGGAGAACTATTAGGATTAAAAAATTTATATATAAAAAATGATAGTGTAAACCCTTCCTATTCTTTTAAAGATAGACCAGTAGCTATTACTACTGCTAAAGCTCTAGAGTTTGATTTTAAAGTTTTAGCTTGTGTGTCAACAGGAAACTTAATGGGATCTGTAGCTGCCCATGCAGCAAAAGCTAAAATGAAAAGCTATGTTTTTTTCCCAGCTGGCTTAGAAAAAGGTAAAATTATTGGAGCTTCAATATATGGGCCTACTTTAATTTCAGTTGATGGCAATTATGATGATGTAAATCGATTATGTAGTGAATTAGCAGACAACTTAAAATGGGCTTTTGTAAATGTAAATATGAGACCCTATTATGCAGAAGGTAGTAAAACACTTGGATTTGAAGTTGCAGAACAACTAGGATGGAAAGCTCCTGACCATTGCGTAGTCCCTGCTGCATCAGGCGAATTACACACTAAAATCTGGAAAGGTTTAGTTGAGATGAAAGATGTGGGACTAATAGAAAAAGTAAAAACCAGTATGCATTTAGCTCAACCAGAAGGGTGTTCCCCGATCGTAAAAGCATTTATTAATGAAGAATCTCAAGTAACTCCTGTAAAACCTGATACTATTGCAAAATCTCTAGCCATAGGCAACCCAGCTTCAGGGCCTTTTGCTCTACAAACGCTTAAAGAAACTTCAGGTCATGCTGTAGCTGCACCAGAAAAAGAAATTAGTGAATGCATTCAACTTCTTGCTGAAACAGAAGGTATATTTACCGAAACAGCTGGAGGAGTAGTGATATCATCATTAAGAAAATTAGTTAAAAACAAAAAAATTAATCCAGATGATGTTACAGTAGCCTTTATAACTGGTAATGGATTAAAAACTCAAGAGGTAGTAGAAGATTCAGTTGAGTATAATAATATTAAGCCAACTTATAAATCTTTCGAAGAAATAATTAAATTTGATACAATCTGAATAATTAGGAGTAAATAAATGAGCGTTACCGTTCGCATACCAACACCTTTAAGGAAAATAACTAATGGGGCTGACAAAGTTTCAGTATCAGGGTCATCTATATCAGAAGTGCTAGAAGAACTAGAAAAAGAATTTTCCGGATTTCAAGCTAGAATTTATGATGAAAATAAACAACTCAGAAGCTTTGTAAATATATATATTAATGGTGAAGACATAAGATTTTTAGACGGATTAGACTCTAATACTAAATCAGGTGATGAAGTAAGTATAGTACCAGCAGTAGCTGGAGGAAATTAAAACTTAGATTCAAATTATTTAGTTAACTAAATTTTATATCTACCTTTTCGTTTCTGAGATTCTACCCACATCATTTTTTGTCTAGACTGAGCTTGCCTGTCCGAAGAATTATACTTAGACAAAAATTCTTTTTTAAATTTATCAAATTCTTCAGATAGTATTGATTTTCTAATTTCCTTCATTAAATTAATTATAAAATTTAAATTATGTATAGATGCAAGCCTATATGCTAAAAACTCGTTTGCTCTAAATAAATGGTGTATATAAGCTCTTGAATGTTGACTACAAGTATAACAAGAACAAGATAAATCAATTGGTCGATCATCATATCTAAAAGTAGCATTAGTAATATTGATTCTACCTGAATCTAAAAATAATGATCCATTTCGGGCTATACGGGTAGGCAATACGCAATCAAACATATCTATCCCTTTTGAAATACATTCAATTAGGTTTTCAGGAGACCCGACACCCATTAAATACCGTGGCGAATCTGATGGTAAAATATTAGCTGTATAGTCCACAATTTTATACATTACATCAATCTCCTCCCCGACACTTAATCCCCCTATTGCATATCCAGAAAAAGACAAATCAATCATCTTATCAACACAAACCTTACGAAGATCTTCATACATGCCACCTTGAACTATACCAAACATACATTGATCTGAATTTATTTGTAATTTCTTGGCTTTTGCAATCCATTTATTTGTTAAAAACATAGACTCTTCAACTTGTGATTTTGTTTGATTTGTAGACGAACAAATATCAAGTGGCATTATTATGTCTGAACCTAAAGTTTTTTGAAACTTGATCACATCTTCATAACTGAAGTTGAATACTGATCCATCAATATGTGATTTAAAAATAAAACCATCAGCAGTTACTTTCCTTAAATGTGCTAAACTAAATCCTTGAAAACCTCCACTATCAGTAAGAATTGGCTTATTCCAACCCATAAAGTTATGAAGCCCTGAAAATTTTTCTACTACTTGAGATCCTGGCCTTAAATATAAATGATATGTATTAGCAAGAACTATTTGTGCCCCAATCTGATTTAAATCATCAACTCCAATAGCTTTAACTGCACCTTGAGTAGCTACAGGCATAAATGTGGGAGTTTGTACTACCCCACGAGAAGTATATAAAGCACCAGCTCTAGCTTTACCATTTTGTGCTTGTAATTCAAAAAATTTCATCTAAATATAAAATCAATTTTTAATCATTAATTTTTTTAAACTTGACAATACTAAATCTCTTGACACTGAATTACAAATTGAAGCTGATCCAATATTATTTAAAACTACCCAATTTATAGAATTATCAACAGTCTTTTTATCTGATTGCATTATATCTAGTAATAAATCAAAGTTTATATTTTCAACTATTTTTGTTGGTAATCCAAAATTTTCCAATAAAACTCTTTGTCGATTAACTTCTTCATTTGTTAATAATCCTAAACCATTACTAATATAAGCTGCGCCCATCATACCAATACTTACTGCTTCACCATGTAAATATTTAGAATAACTGGTTAAAGATTCTAATGCATGCGCAATAGTATGTCCGTAATTCAATAATATCCTTTGCCCTTTAGTTTCTTTTTCATCATCAGATACACAATTTGCTTTCAGCTCAATACTCTTGCTAATTAACTTTACAGTATCTTTATCTATTTTTTTTATATTTTCATAGTTTTTTTCAAAATGATGAAAAAGCACTGAATCAAATATTAAAGCATGCTTGATAACTTCAGCCCACCCAGATATCAATTCTCTTTTTGGAAGTGTATCCAATGAGCTAATATCATCTAATACAAATTTTGGCTGATAAAACGCCCCAACTAGATTTTTCCCATTTTCCAAATCAACAGCTACCTTCCCTCCAATTGAAGAATCTACCATTGCTAGCAAAGTGGTAGGAACTAGACCAAAATGTAGCCCCCTTAAATAAGTAGCAGCAATAAATCCTGATAAATCTCCAACGACACCACCACCAACTCCAATTAATAAATTTTTTCTTTCTGCTTTTAATTTTGATAACCATTTATAAACTTCAATTACTGTATTAAGGTTTTTATTGATTTCCCCTGAATCAATAGAATATGATTCGACTAATACTCCACTCATTTCAAGTATTTCTTTAAGCTTATTTGCATAATTTAAAGACCCTTTATCAGAAATAATAAATATCCTATTTATTCCATTTATTGTTTTTAAACATTCCAATATTTGATCAAAAATATCCCATCCAACAAATACAGGATAATTCCCAGTACTAGTAAATACATCTATTTTATAACTGTTATCCAATTATCACCTCTAATATATTTCTAACTAGATATCTTCACCCAGTGATCTATAATTTGATTAGAAATCTCTCTAGGAGTTAAGCCATCTGTCTTAATAATATAATCTGATTTTTTATATATCGGATCGCGTTCATTTTTTAATTTAATAATTTTCTCTAATTGATCATCAGAATCCAATAGAGGCCTAACTATATTATCTGAAGACAATGACTGTAAATTTAATCGATTCAAAATGGTATTTGGATCAGCATCTAAACATATAACATAACCATTGTCTAGCATAGATCTTAAATTACCTTCATCCAATATAATACCTCCTCCAGTTGATATGATCTGGTTTTCAAAGTGTATTAATTCTTTTAAAGTAGCTTTTTCAATTTCTCTAAAATATTGCTCACCTTTATTTAATTTAAAAATCTCTGCAATCGATTTACTAGTTTTATTAACTATTTGTTGATCAATATCAATAAATTTCCATTGAAGCAAATTGGCAACTTCTGCTCCAACAGTCGTTTTGCCAGAACCTGAAAAACCCACAATAAAAATATTTTTTCTAGACAAATAATATCCTCTATAAAATATTAAATATATTCATTATTTCATAGCCTCTTTTGCTGCATCAATCATAATTTGAATTGGTGCATCTCTATTAGTCCACAAATTGAAGGAGGCAGCTCCTTGATATATCAACATTGACAATCCGTTTATTGTCTCCAGTCCAGCCTTTCTTGAATCAGCAATTAAAGGCGTGGTGATTGGATTATATACCATATCAAATACTAAACTACCTTGTGAAATCCAGTCTGCATTAATTAAACTGTAGTTATTTGAATCTGTATGAGCCATACCTACAGAACTAGCATTTACTATTAAATTAGAACAGCCAACAAATTTCTCAAAAGATGAAGATTTTAAATCTAATATCTCTACTTCTATAAATTCTGATATGTCATCTCCTAATTTATTTGCTCTCTCTAATGATCTGTTGACTATAACTAATGAGTTAATCCCTTCATCAATCATAGAAAATGCTGCAGCACGCGCCGCACCTCCTGCACCGAGAATTAAAGCTTTTTTACCTTCAAAACTAAAATTACTATTAGCTTGAATAGACTGAATAAATCCAAAAGCATCTGTATTATAACCAATTAATTTATTGTTATTTTTGACAATAGTATTTACTGCGCCAATTAACTTAGCCTTAGGATCTAAGTAATCTAAATATTCAATAACTTCCTCTTTATATGGAATTGTAATATTTGCTCCTAAACACTCAACTTTACGTAAATTTTGAACAACTTGCTGAAAATCACTTGAACTAGTCTCCCAAATTTTGTATTCAACATTCAATTTAAGATAATCAAAGGCAGCTTGTTGAAAAACTGGCGATATAGAATGTCCCAACGGATTACCTATAATACCAACTGATCGAATCATAAATCCCCTCCAACACAAATAAGTATATCAATCAAATCTAAACTCAACAAATTATGGTTATTGAAATATATCATTGACTACAAATATTTCTCCTGCTAACATACAACCATTATGGATTTTACATATTTAAGGCTTAGTAATATTGGTCAACTCTAAATATTACCTTAAGAATAGCACTGATACCATTGAATCTATTGTTGAATTGATTTCTAACTGCACTAGCTGTACGCTATCGTTAAATAGAACTAATACCGTACCAGGTGAAGGCTCTATAAATTCTAAAATAATTTTCATAGGTGAAGCTCCTGGAGCAAAAGAAGATAAGTCAGGACGACCGTTTATAGGCCCAGCAGGCAAATTATTAGACAAACTTCTAAACTTAATTAACCTTTCGAGAAAAGATATATATATTACAAATATGGTTAAATGTAGACCACCGAATAACAGAGATCCGCTAGATGAAGAAATTTCTTCTTGTAGAAAATTTTTAGATAGACAATTAAACCTAATAGAACCTAAACTAATAGTTTCCTTAGGAAGACACTCATTTAATAAATTTTTTCCTAATGAGAATTTAAGTAAAAACCGTGGTCATTTAAAAAAATGGGGACAATTTCTTTTATACCCTGTTTATCATCCTGCAGCAGCTCTACATAATCCAAACCTAAAAACTACAATGGAAAATGATTTCATTAAAATAAAAGAATTGGTATATGAATCAAATTTAAATCAAAATAATCCCCATAATATAATCAACCAACAAAAACAACTAAAATTATTTTAAAAAACTCATATGACAAAAATCCCTATAAAAATAATTCCATTTGGCGGCCTAGGAGAAATAGGTAAAAATCTCCTAGCTATCGAATACAAAAATGAAATATTGATCATAGATGCTGGAATTGAATTTCCATCTAACGATATGTTTGGTGTAGATTTAATAATCCCTGACATTAATTATCTTATAGAAAACAAATATAAAATTCGAGGAATATTAATTACACACGGACATGAAGACCACATTGGAGCCTTACCATATATAATACCTAAATTAAATGTACCTATATATTCATCCAGATTTTCCAATGCTCTAATTTCAGCAAAATTAAGTGAACACGGTCTAATTAAAAAAGCAAAATTGAATGTGATAAACCCTGGCAAATCTTTTCAAATAGGTAATTTCAAAATTGAATTCTTTAATGTATGTCATTCGATACCAGACTCTATGGGTATATCTATTAACACGCCCATAGGACAAATAATACATACTGGAGATTTCAAATTTGATCACACTCCTGAATATGGTTCTAGATCTGACTTCAAAGCATTATCTAAAATATCTGAAAAAAATACTTTATTGCTAATGTCTGATTCAACTTATGCAGAAGTAGATGGATATAATACCTCTGAAAAAGACCTCAGTATATCTTTAAATAGATATATTAATGAGGCAAAAGGAAGAATAATAGTATCAACTTTTGCCTCATTAATTCCAAGAATTCAAACTATTATAAATATTGCTAAAGAATATGACAAAAAAATAACTGTTATTGGACGCAGTATGAATAACAATATAAAAATGTCTATTAAAATGGGGTACATAGATGCACCTGAAAATATGATAATACCATGGAAACAATCGATTAAATTAAAACCTAATGAAATAATCATTTTAGCAACAGGTGCTCAAGGAGAACCTAGCTCCGCTTTATCACGAATAAGTCAAGGCAAACATCCAGATATCAAAATAATTCCAGGTGACACTGTCATAATTTCATCATCTCCTATTCCTGGAAATGAAGTCCTGGTATCAGAAACAATTAATAATCTATCACGTCTTGAAGCAAATGTTTTACATTCAAAAATAGCTAATGTTCATGTACATGGACATGCTAGCAAAGAAGAGCTTAAAACTATGTTAAATATTATTCAACCTAAATTTTTTATTCCAGTTCACGGAGAATATAAACACCTTTTACATCATTCTAAAATTGCTGAGTCAATGGGTATTTTAAAATCTAATATATTTATATTAGAGGATGGGGATATACTTGAGTTAAATAATAAATCTGGGAAGATAATAGATTCGCTGGAATTAAACCGTATATTCGTCAACTCATATAAAACCTGGACAGAAGACATGTCAATTTCTAAAGATCAAAAAAAGTTGGCAAATAATGGTATTATGGCTTTGTCAATAAATATAGATAAAATAACTAGAACTTTAGTAAACAATCCACAAATAGAATCAATAGGATTTAAACAAGAAGATATATCTAAAGAAGCAATACAAAAAATCACTAAAATGGTCAAACTAACACTAGAAAATTTAACAACAAATAAATTAAAGTTAAATGAAATCAAAGAAAAGCTTGAAAATGAGATTAAAGCTGTAATTAAAAATGAATCATCTATAAAGCCTAATATCCTTATTTTACTAAGCGAAATACCCTCAAAATAGTATTTAACAATAATCAAATGAATAGTTTGCAAATAGGACTGCTATTATGAGCTTAATTACAGTCAAATTTATTTCATTAAATCTAATAAACACTTTATACAAACATAAAGTATTTATATCAATAATAAGCTTTATAAGTACAGGAATAATTATATTATTATTAACATTCTTTTATTCTGAAATATCTTCTTTTATTATTAACCTAAAAGACAATATAATAATAAAAACTGGAGCTAGTTTAATAAATATAACTATATCTAGTATAGCTATATTCTTTTTATTAAATTCATCTTTTCCAAATTTAAAGAAGGCAAGATTAACATTATCTGTAATTTTAATCTTATTTTTTACGATTGGCCTAATGGCATTTTATTCCCCTTATAACGGCATACTAAGTAGTTTAACATTGCAAGGCAGAACAACATTAGGGGGAGATTTTGGTAAATTCATAATAGGATCACAAAATTTATTAGGAATTATAAGATTATTGGTTTTGTTATTAATTTCTATTACACTAATATCCCCAGAAAACACACAAAAATTTTTAAATTTATTGATAAAGAATGCTATTTTTATTTATATTAACTTATTAATCTTTATACAAAAATTTTATGCATCAAAAACTAAAGATAAATTAAATTTACCTAAAGAAAATTTAAATAATACTATTGCTCAAGATTATACCCTAGATATAAAACCTGAAACTTTAAATGATAAAACAGATTTAAAAGATATAAATAAGATTAATCCTATTCACAAAAATACAAATGAAATTGGGTCGACAACTATCTACTCTGAAAATAATGATTATGAAACCGAATTAAATATAAATCCTAATCCAATAATAAATCATGAAAATTCTAATATTAAATTTAATAAACTCTGGGAACCTAAAAATGAAGAGAAAATTATTACTACTGAAAAAGAAATTCATAATAATACTATGAACCCTTCTCAAATTAAGAATTCCAGATGGGCTCTTCCGTCAATAAATACTTTGAAAGAATCAGTAGAAGAACCTATGAAAAAAGAAGACTTAGATAAAACTGCTTCAACTATAAAAACAACCTTAGATGAATATGGCGTTGAAGTTGAAATAGGTCAAATAAAACCAGGGCCTACAGTAACTATGTACGGACTGATCCCTGGTTGGATTAGAAAATTCAAACAAACTAAAAAAATGACTCCTGAAGGAAAACCCCAACTAGATGAATCAGGAAAACCCATTATGATAAAAGTAGAAAATAAAACACGTGTAAAAGTTGACCATATACTATCTAGAGAAAAAGACTTAGCTCTAGCACTTAAAACACCATCTATAAGGCTTGAAAACCCTGTTATGGGAGAAGCCCAAGTAGGAATTGAAGTTCCCAATTCAAAACCCTCTATAGTTACTCTAAGATCGTTAATTGAAAGCAATGAATTTAAATCATTAAAAAAAGATGCTGCATTGCCAGTTGCTTTAGGTAAAGATAGTAGTGGAGAAACGATTGTTATTGATTTAACAAAAATGCCACATTTGTTAATTGCTGGAGCGACTGGAAGTGGTAAAAGTGTTTGCATAAATACTATTGTATCTGGATTAATAACTCAAAAATCCCCTGCAGAAATTCGATTGTTATTAATAGACCCTAAAAGAGTTGAACTTACTCCCTATAATGGGATACCTCATTTATTAACTAAAGTAGTTGTTGAAACTGATGCAGTTGTGGGATTTCTTAAAGGAACGATCAGAGAAATGCTGGATAGATATAGGTTGCTAGAAGAATCTGGTGTTAGAAATATTGAAGCTTATAATAAAAAAACTAAATCACAAATGCCTTATCTATTAGTAGTTGTTGATGAATTAGCTGACTTAATGATGTCAGCAGCGTTTGATGTTGAGCAATCTATATGCAGGTTAGCTCAACTAGGTAGAGCTACAGGTATTCATTTAATTGTTGCAACCCAAAGACCTTCCGTTGATGTAGTTACTGGCTTAATCAAGGCAAATTTCCCTAGTAGAATAAGTTTTGGTGTGACTGCACAAGTCGATTCTAGAACTATTTTAGATACAGGAGGTGCAGAGAAACTATTAGGTAAAGGGGATATGTTATATTTACCTATAAATGCTTCAAAACCAAGTAGAATACAGGGAGTCTTTATTTCAGATAATGAAGTAGAAAAAATAGTAAGTTTCTGGGAGACTACTCCTTGGAGTAATATACCCCAGATAGATATATTAACCCCTTCAAACGAGGCTGTTGCTACAAATTCTACAACTAATTCAAGTAATGATTCTGATGAATTGGTTGATAAAGCAATTGAATTGGCAAAAAATTACAATAAATTATCTACCTCTTTACTACAAAGAAGATTACGTATAGGCTATCCTAGAGCAGCTAGATTAATTGATGAACTAGAAGAACAAGGCATAATAGGGCCTGGAGATGGACCCAAGTCAAGAGATGTATTAATATAAAATCATACTATTCATTTAAGAAAGATTGATTCTAATGAATAATCATTTAATAAGAATACTAAATTCTGTAATAAATAAAGAACAAATTGAACCGCAAAAAATAGAATTACGAGATTTATGCTTAATATGTAACTCTGAATTAAATAGATCTAATTTATATAAAGAATTTAGAGTATGTGATAAATGTAATTTTCACTACAGCATATCAGCTAGAGATAGAATCAAATTATTATCCGACGAAGATTCTTTCGAAGAATTTAATCAATCATTATCATCTATTGATCCTATTAAGTTTTCTTCAAATAATTCTTATAAAGAACGGTTAATAAAAGACCAAAACAGAACTGGTTTATCTGAAGCAGTAATAACAGGAAAATGCACAATAGATGGTAATCCCGTAATATTAATAGTTTTAGATTTTGGATTTATGGGAGGAACAATAAGTTCAGTAGTTGGCGAAAAAGTTGCTTTGGGTTTTGAAAAAGCATCTAAATTAAAACTCCCTGTAATATCTATAATTTCAAGTGGAGGCTCTAGATACCAAGAAGGTATTTTATCTCTAATGCAAATGGCTAAAACAACTATTTCTCATCAAAATCATGCTTCCAAAAACCTACCTTTTATATCAATTTTAACTAACCCTGCGACCGGCCAAGCTTTTGCAAGTTTTGCAAATCTAGCTGATATTATATTAGCTGAGCCTGGTTCAATTATTGGATTCTCTCCAGTTAGACATTTACAGCCTGAATCTAATTCAGATAATGAATCTATTAATACTGCAGAATCTCATTTTGAAAATGGAATGATAGATGCAATAGTCGATAGAAAAGAACAAAAAAAAATCATCGGTACTTTACTAGACTTACTTACTGCAGAGTATAAACTAGAATCAAAAACTAAAAGCTCTACTATGCCAATTAAAACTAAGCAAAGTAATGGTTGGAAATCTATTCAAATATCTAGACATACTTCCAGGCCATCTAGTATTGATTATATTATAAGAATTTTAAATGATTTTATCGAAATACATGGCGATAAATACTATAAAGATGATGAAAACATTATTGTTGGAATAGGACATTTAGGAAGTCAAACAGTTGTAATTATAGCTCAAGATAGGAATAGAGGAAATAACGGAAGCACTTCACCTGAAGGGTTTAGAAAAGCGCAAAGAGGCATCAAACTCGCTAGTAAATTTAATCTCCCTTTAATTACACTAGTGGATACACCTGGACCGAATTCAAATGAATCAACTGAACAAAGAGGTCTTGGGCATTCTATTGCAACAACTTTATCAGAAATGATTTCATTAGAAGTACCTTCTATATCAGCCATAATCGGAGAAGGTGGAAATTCAGGAGCACTAGCTATAGGTGTTTCAGACAAAATTCTTATGATGGAAAACGCAATATACACTGTCATATCCCCTGAAAATGCTGCAGAGATTCTCTATCAAGATAAAAATAGAGCTGAAGAAGCATCTCAATCCCTAAAAATAACAGCCAATGATTGTTTTAACCTAGGAATTATAGATATAGTTATTCCTGAACCTTCAGGAGGTGCGCATACTAACCCTGATGAAGCAGCGCGCCAGTTAAGAAAATATTTATTAAAAGAACTATCAGGTTTATATTCAATATCCAAAAGAAGGCGACTAAAGTCAAGATATAAAAGATTTAGAAAAGTCGGAGAATATAGTTCTAGCTTCAAAATCTCTTTAAGTAGAGAAATAACATCAATTCAAAAAACAATATTATCAAAGATGAAAAAATCAACGACAACCAAAGACAATAATTAATCGTCTATATTTTCGTATAGCTCAATTTTATCAACATGCTGCAAAGTAAGTCCAATATTATCCAAGCCATTTAAAATGCAATATTTTCTATATGGATCGATATCAAATGCAATATTTATTTCTAAGTTAATGTTAAATATAGTTTGAGATTCTAAATCTATATTTAATTCTAAACCATTATTATTTTTAGATTCCTCAAAAAGATTATTTATCTTTTCTTTGGGTAACACAATCGGAAGCAAGCCATTTTGAAAACAATTATTAAAAAAAATATCTGCAAAGCTCGGAGCTAAAATACAACGAAATCCATAATCATGTAATGCCCAAGCAGCATGTTCTCTAGAGGATCCTGATCCAAAATTCTCTCCTGTAAGTAAAATTGAAGAAGATTTATATATCTCTTTATTTAATATAAACTCTTGGTTTAAACTTCCATCGTCATTAAAACGCCAATCATTAAATAAAAACTTACCGAAACCTGTTCTTTCAATCCTCTTTAAAAATTGTTTAGGTATAATTTGATCTGTATCTATATTAACTCGATCAAGAGGTACTGTTTTACCTTTGAAATTTTTAAATGGTTCCATTTCCACTCACCTTACCATTCACGAATATCTACAAAATGACCAGCAATGGCTGCCGCTGCAGCCATTTGAGGGCTAACTAGATGAGTTCTCCCTCCTTTACCTTGTCTACCTTCAAAATTCCTGTTTGAAGTAGAAGCGCACCTTTCTCCAGGAGAAAGAATGTCCGGATTCATCCCTAAACACATTGAACAACCAGCTTCTCTCCAATCAAAACCTGCCTCTTTAAATATTTTATCTAAGCCACGTTTTTCTGCTTCTTTTTTTACTGCATATGATCCAGGGACAACCATCGCCGAGACTCTTTTATTAACTTTACGACCTTGGACAACAGTAGCAGCAGATTCTAAATCTTCTATTCTAGAATTTGTGCATGAACCAATAAAAACTCTATCTATAGAAATATCATTTATTGGAGTACCTGCTTTTAAATCCATATATTTTAATGCTCTCACTGCAGATTCTTTTTCTTGAGAATTATTAAAAGAGTCAGGATCAGGAATTATTTTAGTAATAGGGACTACCATTCCAGGATTTGTACCCCATGTAACATACGGCTCTATATCATTTCCTGAAATTTTTACTATATTATCATATTCTGCACCAATATCAGTCTTGAGAGAACTCCATTTTTCAATTGCTTTATCAAAGTTATCTCCTTTAGGAACTTTAGCCCTACCTTGCATATATTCGAATGTAATTTCATCTGGAGCAACCATGCCTGCTCTACCCCCAGCTTCAATAGACATATTACATATTGTCATCCTGCTTTCTATAGATAACGATTTAATTACTTCCCCAGTGTATTCAACAGCATAACCAGTTGCCCCTGCAACTCCAATTTCACCAATAATACCAAGTATTACATCCTTAGCAGTCACCCCAAATTGCAAAGAACCATCAACTCTAATTTCCATAGATTTAGGTTTAAATTGCCTCAAAGTCTGAGTTGCTAATACATGTTCTACTTCTGAAGTACCAATCCCAAAAGCTAAAGATCCAAAGGCTCCATGCGTAGATGTATGGCTATCTCCACATACAATCACCATGCCTGGCTGAGTATATCCCTGTTCAGGGCCAATTACGTGAACAATCCCTTGTAAAGGATCATACATATCATATAAAATAATTCCAAACTCTTTACAATTCTCACTTAAAGTCTTAAGTTGTTGCATTGATATAGGATCTGTAATAGGCTTTTCTCTATCCCAAGTTGGAGTATTGTGATCTGCTGTAGCCACAGTCAAATCAGGTCTTCGTACTTTTCTGCCAGCCAACCTTAACCCTTCAAAAGCTTGAGGAGTGGTTACCTCATGAATAAGATGTAAGTCAACATATATTATAGATGGCTGTGAGTCTTCTTCATGAACAACATGAGTTTCCCAAATTTTATCTAATAATGTTTTAGGATTATTATTTCCCATTAAGACTTCCTGTTTTTATTAGTTAAAAGCTAAAACTCTATTAATAGCATTCATATAAGCTTTAGCGCTAGCAACAATAATATCAGTATCAGAGCCTCTACCTACGTAAATTGTATTCTCCTTAGATATTCGAATTGATACATCTCCAATTGCATCTATTCCTTCAGTAACTGCTTCTACACGGTATTCTAACAATTCATTGTCAACTTGAACAACTTTGTCAATAGCCTTGTAAACAGCATCTACCGGACCTGTACCAACAGAGGATTCAATAATAGAAGATCCTTCAGGGTTATCGATAGTTACAGTTGCAGTAGGAGTACTATCATTTCCGCTTGTGACTTTTACCGATGATAAAGTATATAGATTAGGAACATCAGAAGTACGTCGCTGACTAGACATTAAGGACTCAAGGTCAGCATTTGTTATTTCACGTTTTCTATCAGCTAAATCTTTAAATGCTTTAAATGCCTGATTAAGTTCACTATCTGTTAATTTATATCCCATTTCTTCTAAACGAGACCTTAGCCCTGCTCTTCCACTTAATTTACCAAGAACTAACGAACTACTTGGCCACCCAATAGATTGAGGATCCATAATTTCAAAAGTAGTTCTCTCTTTCAAAACTCCGTCTTGATGAATACCTGAAGCATGGCGAAATGCATTAACTCCAACAATTGCTTTATTTGGTTGAATAGTAAATCCAGTTATATCACTAACTAATCTACTAGTTCTATATATCTGGCGAGTATCAATATTAGTAGAAACACCTAACATCTCCTGTCGGGTTTCTATACCCATTATAACTTCTTCTAAAGAAGCATTTCCTGCCCTCTCTCCTAGCCCATTTATACATCCTTCTACTTGTCTAGCACCAACTTGAACAGCAGCTAAGCTATTTGCCACAGATAAACCTAAATCATTATGACAATGAACACTTATTACTACATTATCTATACCTGGCACATTCTCCTTAATCTTACTAATACGATCAGAAAATTCCCAAGGCATAGCATATCCAACAGTATCTGGAATATTTAAAGTAGTTGCTCCAGCTTGAATTACTGCAGTAAGTAACTTATATAGATAATCCATATCTGTCCTAGTAGCATCCATTGGAGAAAATTCAACATCTTCACAATAACTTTTAGCCCTCTCAACTGAGCTTACAGCCATATCAAAAACTTCTTCAGGGTTTTTTCTTAATTGATGCATAATCTGTACATCTGAACTAGACACAAAAACATGAATTCTAGGCCTGCTTGCAGACTGAATAGCATCCCATGCACTGTCAACATCACCAGGAACACATCTAGCCAATGAAGCAATAATTGGATTCCTAACTTCTTTACTAATTAAATCAACAGCTTGAAAATCTCCAGGAGAACTAGCAGCAAAACCAGCTTCAATCACGTCAACTCCCAGCATCTCTAATTGCTTAGCAATCTGAAGTTTCTCATGTGTAGTAAGTCCAATACCTGCTGATTGCTCACCATCTCTAAGAGTTGTATCAAAGATAGTGACTTTATCTTTTGCCATTACCTTATACCTCCTGTAAATTAAAAATTTGCCAATATGTATAAATTAGTTACTAATCAGAATCTTTCAAAAAAGTCATCACATCTCTCAATTCTTTTCCAACTTTTTCAATAGGATGATCAGAATTCTCTTTTCGAAGCTTATCAAATGTAGGCCTGCCTTCATCATTTTCAGATATCCACTCTCTTGCAAAACTACCATCTTGAACTTCCTTTAAAACTTTTCGCATATTCTCTTTAACATTCTCATCAATTACTCTTGGTCCTCTAGAATAATCTCCATATTCTGCAGTATCACTAACAGAATACCTCATATACTCCATACCACCTTGGTACAACAAATCAACAATTAATTTCAATTCATGCATACATTCAAAATATGCAGACTCGGGTTGATACCCAGCTTCAACCATAACCTCAAAAGCTGACTTTATTAACTGAGTAACTCCTCCACAAAGAACAGTCTGCTCTCCAAACAAGTCGGTTTCTGTTTCTTCCTTAAATGTAGTATCTAAAACACCAGCCCTTGTACATCCTATTCCTTTTGCATATGCGAGCCCAATATCTTTTGCAATACCACTAACATCTTGGTGAATTGCTAACAAACCTGGAACACCTGCTCCTTTAACAAAAACCTCTCTCACTCGATGTCCAGGAGCTTTAGGAGCAATCATTGAAACATCTATATTGTCAGGAGGTTTTATAGCTTCATAATGTATATTAAATCCATGTCCAAACATCAAAGTTTTACCAGGAAGTAAATAAGGTAAAACAGATTCATTATATACTGAAGCCTGCAAATGATCAGGTATTAGCATCATAATTATATCAGACTGCTTACAAACATCTGCAACTAAACCTACTTTAAGACCGTCTTTTTTTACTTTTTCCCAACTACTACTTCCTTCATATAAACCTACTTGCACATTTAATGATTTATCATTTAAATTTTGAGCATGAGCATGTCCTTGACTACCATAGCCAATCACACCTATAGTTTTATCCGAAATAAGAGATAAATCAGCATCGTTTTCATAATACATTTTTGGCATAAATTCTCCTTCTATATTCCCAAGACTTAATATTATTTATTTAAACTATATCTCAGACGAACCTCTAGTCATCGCTATAGTTCCCGTACGCATAATTTCAGTAATTCCAAAATTACTTAATAATTTTTGCAAAGAATCAATTTTACTTTCATCTCCTGTAACTTCGATTATAAGAGAGTCCGAGCCAACATCTATAATTTTTGCCCGGAAAATATCTACAATTTGAATAATTTCACTTCGATTGGATGTGCTAGCATTTACTCTAATCAAAGCTAGTTCACGATTAACAACTTTTTCATCAGAAATATCAGATACTTTAATTACATCAATTAACTTGTTTAAATGCTTTGTAACTTGTTCAACGATCGCATCGTTACCATCAACTACAAAAGTCATACGAGAAAGCTCAGGTAATTCACTACGTCCAACAGCTAAGCTATAGATATTAAAACCTCTACGCCTAAACATACTTGAAACTCGATTAAGTACACCCGGTTTATCCTCTACAAGTGCTGTAATAATTCGTTTGTGATTATCACCTATACTCATCTCAATAACTCCTTTGGTTTAGGCTCTTCGATCATGTCATGAATAGACCCTCCACCTGGAATCATAGGATAAACATTTTCTTCCTGTTCTACTATAAAATCAACAATTGCTGGCCCATCAAAATCCATAGCTTCATGAATCGCAGCAGTAATTTCTTCCTGTTTAGTAACCCTTGTACCAAAAATACCAAAAGCTTTAGCCAATTTAACAAAATCTGGGTTAGCAGAATAGGTAGAAGCAACATAATCTTTGTTGTAAAACATTTCTTGCCATTGCCTAACCATACCTAAGTAATTATTATTTAAAATTGCAAATTTGACTGGTATTTTATTTTCAGCTAGTGTAGCTAACTCGCACATAGTCATTTGAAAACCACCATCTCCAGCTATTGACCATACAGTTTTATCAGGTCTCCCTACTTGAGCTCCCATAGCTCCTGGCACTTCAAATCCCATTGCCCCAGAACCTCCTGAAGAAATCCAACTACGAGGCTCTTTGAATTTATAATGTTGCGCAGCCCACATCTGGTGCTGACCAACTCCCGTAGCAATAATAGCTTCGCCTTTAGTTATGTCAGACAATTCTTTTATAATCTGTTGAGGCAATAATTTATCACTTTTTCTAATATCTAAAGAAGGATGCTTAATTTTCAAAACATCAATTTCTTTTATCCATTCTATATGATCTCCTGGATCAATTTGTTCAGTTAACCTTGACAATACATCCTTAATATTACCAACAATAGGAACATCTACCGGAATACTCTTACCAATTTCAGATGGATCAATATCTATATGAATCTTTTTTGAAGACAATGCAAAAGATTTTGGATCTCCTGTAATCCTATCGTCAAAACGCATACCTAAAGCAATTAATAGATCAGATTTTTCAATTGCATGGTTTGCGTATGCCATCCCATGCATTCCAGGCATACCTACAAACAATAAATGCTCTTCATTAAATGAACTAATTCCAAGTAAAGTTGTAATAACAGGTATTTGAGTTTTCTCAGCAAAAATTTTTAATTCTGAATATGATTGCGATAAATGAATACCATGGCCAGCTAAAATAACTGGTCTTTTAGATTTATTAATTAATTTTGCTGCCTTTGATATCTGATTAGAATGACCTTCTATGTTAGGACTATATCCCGGAATATTTAATTTAACATTTTTCATCTCAACGTCACTCTGTTCAGTAAATACATCTTTAGGTATATCTACCAAAACAGGACCTGGTCTACCTGTAGTAGCTATATGAAAAGCTTCTTTTATTACATTCGGAATATCAGATGCATTCATAACTAAAAAATTATGTTTGGTAATCGGTAAAGTTATCCCAGTTATATCAGTTTCTTGAAATGCATCAGTACCAATAGCTGCTCTGGAAACTTGACCAGTAATAACTACCATAGGAACTGAATCCATTTGTGCTGTGGCTATACCTGTAACTAAATTTGTAGCCCCTGGGCCTGAAGTTGCCCATGCAACACCAGGTTTACCTGTGGCACGCGCATATCCATCTGCTGCATGTGCAGCCCCTTGCTCATGCCTAACTAATATATGACGCAAATCAGGATATTCAGGAAGAGTTCCATAAAGAGGCAATATAGCTCCTCCTGGCAATCCAAATATAACATCCACTCCTTCGTTGAGTAGACTTTCGCATACCATCTGTGCACCTGTTAACTTTACCATTTAATTTCCTTACCTATCATATATATTATATTTAAAATATTAACTATTTTTTAACATTTCATATAAGTTTCGTTAAATAACGAATCCCGCCCCTATTAAGGGACGGGATTAAAATTCAAAAATTATTATTATCCCGCGGTACCACCCTTGATTGATCAAATAAATGACCCTCTCAATTAAAGCAATTTCGTTGCTAACGTCAGCTTCTAATAGATAAAATTAATTTTTCAAAGCTGCTACTCCGGAGCGAGTTCATAGAAAATCTGGGCTGGCATTCCACCATTTACCAACTCTCTATTCCAAATCCATAGCTACTACTACTCTCCATCAACGTATCAAAATACCACGTATTTTATGATCGTAGCAGAAGTAGCTAATAGTGTCAACGAGTATTAAGTTGTGAATATAATAGATTATAACTTATTCAACAAACAAGAATTACAATAAAGCCATATAGCTATTTGTGTTTAAACGCATTAACTAATTTCCAAGTCCCAGGTATAGCTAAAGATGCAGCAACTAATTTTACAGCATCGCCTGGTATAAATGGCCATAAGCCCCATTCAAAAGTGGTAGCTAAAGTTAGTCCCTCTAGGTTAGGTCCATTTGTTATATCTAATCCAAGCCATGGCAAACCAAATAAGTATATAACAACATTACCTAAAAACAATGCAAAAAGTATATTTACCTTTCTATCCCACCCTTTTTCTACAAATTTACCAATCAAAAAAGCTGCAACAATAAACCCTATAATATATCCTCCAGAAGGCATATTCCACACAAACTCTTGATTTCCGGACCAAGGAAAAATAAAATGGAAAACTCCACTTTCACCTAATGATTCTTTTATTGCACCCGAACTTGGAGCAAAAACAGGAAATAAAAACATGCCCATTAGTGAGTACAGAAGCATACTTAAAACTCCTCTTCTAGCTCCTAAAGCTCCTCCAGCAAGTAAAACTCCAAAAGTTTGACCTGTAATAGGAACTACAGTACCAGGTAGTCTTATAGCTATCTGGGCACAAATTATCATTAAAATTGCAAAAGCTAAAACTAATATAGCTTCTCTAACATAAACACCATATTTAAACTTAAATCCTAAATCCGGAATAAGTGCATCAATTAATACTTGCTCTTTGATTCCAGCCTGCATAAGTACTACCTCCAAGATCATTTTTATGTTGGTAAATAATTATATATAAAACAACTAATAAATTCTATTATTAAATAATTGATATTGATCTATAAAGCTATCAATATTAAAATCATTTTAATTTAATTCATAAACTTTAACATAAATTAAAATTAGGAAATGATATGAAAATACAAGATTTATTCAACCTAAAAGATAAAACAGTGATTGTAACAGGAGGGGGGACTCATCTTGGAAAATCTATAGCAACAACTTTGGGAGAATTAGGTTCACATGTATTTATAGCAAGCAGAAGAGAAACTTTATGCCTTGAAGTCGCATCTGAATTAAGATCCAATGGTATAAATTGCGAAGGATTAAGATGTGATGCTACAGATGAAAAAGAAGTAGAAAAATTAATCACCCAGGTTGTAAATAAAACTGGCCGCCTAGATGTTATGGTATGTAATGCTGGAGGGTCTGTAACGAACTCATATTTGCCAAATGCATCTATAGATGAATTTATTGAAACTTATAATATAAATGTATCGAGTACATATATATGTTCACAAGCTGCTTCAAAAGTAATGATACCTCAGCAATCAGGTAGCATTATTACCCTTGGTTCAATACATGGCTTTCTAACTGGTGATAAAAATCTATATGAAGGAATGGACTTTAAGAGGTCCGGGCCTCCATATCAAGCAGCAAAAGGAGCAATAATAAATTTAACTCGAGCTTTAGCTGCTGAGCTAGGAGATTACAATATAACTGTTAACTGCATTAGCCCAGGGCAAATCCCTAGACCAGGAACAGATTTAGGCCTAGTAGAAAGGTGTAGGGAGCAAATACCATTGAAGAGAACTGGTACAGTATATGACATAAAAGGAGCAGTTGCTTTACTGTCAACTCAGGCTGGATCTTGGATCACAGGACAAAATATTGTAATCGATGGAGGTTGGAGTATATGGTAATATGTTGCCCATTTTAACACCTCATATATTGAGAAAGATATTAAAGTTTTTAATTGAATTTTTTCGTCCTTACCAATGGGATGACGCTGATTCCGACCACCAACGCCCTCAGGCATATTAGTTCTATGCAATTTTATTTGGAGTCTGTCTTATACTCATAATCTTAATATTTTCTTAATATTTCATCCTTCAAATTAATTCTTTAGATATCCATGAACTCAATAATGGAAGGACATCATTAGCTACACGAGTACATTCTTCTAAATGAGGGAATCCAGATAATATAAATTCATCTACACCAACATGCCAATATTTTAATAATTCTGAAGAAACTTGTTCAGGTGTGCCGACTATTGCTGTCCCACAATTGACTCTAGCTATTGATATACCATTCCAAAGCCTATCATTTATTTTATAATCTACAAATCTCTTAGATTGTATCTGCTGGCCAACCATAGATGTAGATGCAAATGTATTTGACCTGTCTATTTTAACTTTATCTGAAACTTGTGAAATTAAATACGATGCAGCTTTCCAAGCATCTTCTTCAGTGTCTCTAACTACTAAATGAGTCCTAAGACCAAAAGAAGGAATTTTTCCTTTAGCATTTGATTTCATTTTATTAATTCTTGAACCAATACTTTCCACATCTTCTATCCAATTAAGGTAAACATCGGATTTATTTGATGCCAAATCTAAAGCTGCATTAGATGCACCTCCTAAGTAAAATTTTAAATTATCGAATTTAAGCCCTGGAGAACAAATAGCATTTTTTAATTTAATAAAATCTCCATCAAAGTTTACATATGACGGAGATTCCCATAATTTTTTACAAGCATCTATGAATTCACTAGCCCTCGAATACCTAAATTCATGTGAACTTTCTTCCCCAAACCTTTCAAAATCTCCTTGTATTCCTCCTGGTACAACATTAATATCTAGTCTACCTTTACCTATGTTTTCTAGAGTTGAAGCCATTTGTGCAAATAGCCCAGTAGAAATAAAACCAGGGCGTATAGCTACAAGAAATCTGATTTTGCTTGTAACAGAAGTTAAAGCAGAAACAGTAGTCCAAGTTTCTGCTAAAGGAGAAGTTTCTTCAAATGAACCATTCGCAAATCTAGTAGGAACAAGTAAAGAAAAATAACCAAGCCTTTCTGCTTCCAAGGCTATATTTTTTAAATAATTAAATTCTGGTAATCTTTCAGGACGAGAAGTACCTAAATATCCACCATCGCCATCAATTGGGAGGAACCAATCAAATTTTGGGAAAGGCCTAGTTTCACTTAAAATCATAATATTTAAAAATTAAAATTAATAGAAGGTTTATTATATACCATAAATTACGGATGCCCTCTATCTGTATAAGGATAATCAGCTTCTAACATGTCATCTTCTTTAAATCTATTTAATCTAAATTGATTAATATCATGATTATTAGAATACCCGTTTAAGACATATTCCGACATCATTTTTCCTACAACAGGTGATAATTTAAATCCATGTCCACTAAATCCAATAGCAAAATATAGACCAAGCACTTTATCCGACTTATCTAATATAGGGTTACCATCAGGAGTCATATCATATAAAGAAGAATATCCTCCCTTACATATAGCTCCTTTAAAATCTGGAATTCTTTTTCCAATTGCATTCCAAAATTTAATAATTTTATTATGATCAATATTTAATTTAAAATTATTGGGATCAACTATTTCTTGTAAATCTTCTATAGATTCCCCACCAATTAAAGTATATTTTTTATTGTCTTCTCTAAAATAATTATTAGTAAGTCCATCAACTACAACAATGCTTAAATCATCCAAAGAAGGAGGTCTTCTAAGGTATAACATTTGAACTCTCAAAGGATTCATGGGCAACAATTCATCTGCAAATCCTCCTACTAAATTACCCCACGCACCAGCAGCATTAATTACAGTATTTGTTTTTATTACCCCTTTATCTGTTTTAACACCAGTAATTCTTTGGTTCTCTATTATTAAATCTACAGCTGGAGTATTAATAAATATTTCAGCTCCATAATCTTTAGCCCTTTTAGCAAAAGAATAAGTAGTTGCTACAGGGTCTGCGTATCCACATCCAGGCTCCCAAACACTTATAGCTATATCATCTAAATTTATATTTGGAATTAATTCCAAAACTTCTTTTTTAGAAATTATAGAAATATCAATACCCAAATCACGATTCATTTCAACATTAAGTTTTACTGAATCATAATCTTTCTCTCCAAATACTAAGATTCTACCAGTTTGCTTAAATTCTGAATCCCCACCAATATATTCAGAGAAATTATTAAATATATATTTAGATTCCTTTGCCATTTTAGCTAAAGTAGGATGTAAATAATGTTCACGAATCATTGCGCCAGATCTGCCTGTAGCACCAGAGGCTAGAAAAGACTTTTCTAATAAAATCACCTTTCCAGCTCCTAATTTACTTAAATTATAAGTTATACTGGCTCCGTTAACTCCTCCTCCAATAACAACAATATCTGCAGAAATATTTTTCATTAAATTTATCTATTTGAATCAATTATCATTCTATTAAGTACATTAGAAGTAATTTTTTGCACTCTATCATCTACACCTAATGTCCCCCCACAATGTGGTGTCCTTGCAGGTATATGCCCTGGAGGATTAGATAAACCTTCATTCCACCAAACACTTCCAGCATTAAAAACCCAGCCTCCTTGGCCTCCCGGATAAATTATGCCATGATGTACTGGAACATCTGTATGCGGACCAAGAGAAAGCCTTTCTTTCTGACATCCATATAAAGGGCTAGTAGCTATAACTTCCAGGCCAGCAATATCTGCAGGTGTCCCATGATGTTCAAAACCAATAATTCCAACTATCCTATCTCCATTAACCATTTTTGTATTCTCATAGACCCAATGATTCTCATCGGTAACTACCCAGTCTCCATATCCTGGCCCATAGGTCTTAACACCCATAAGTTCGTCCTCATTAGGCATACCTCTTTTACGAGAAAATCCTCTAAATTTTTCCCCAGTAACATTACTATCATAAAATTCAATATCCCAACCTACAGAATTTCCTGACAAAAATGCAATACTTAATCCATTATCTCGTGCTTTTTTAACTTCTTCAAACATCTTATAAGACCAATATTCATCATGGCCAGAAGAAATAAAAACTTTTGCAGAATCTAATATAGAAGGGTCTTCATCTATATCTATATTAGAACAATATTTAACATCATAACCGTTTTCTTCTAACCAATAAACTAACGGAAATTCCCATAATAAAAACTCCCCAGATCCTATTGATTGGGGTACATCCATAACTTGCTGGTATTTAGCATATGGCCTATCAAAACTCACTCTTACTGTAGCATTGTCCTTAGACGACTCCCTTGAACCACTGTAATAAGGATTAGTAGTACCATCTTGGTATATTGAGTCATTACTAGGCCACTTATTATATGATTGCCAGGTTAAATCACTAACCTGAACTAATACATCTACTTTTCTTTTTTCTTTCACTACAAAAATAACATAACTTTGACATCCAAATTCTTCATCTCTAGTCAATTTACCTAGATAAACGCCACTAGGCCAATCATTAGGAATTTTAAAAGTAGCAGATTTTTCCCATCGACATTCCCTAATTCTTTCCATACCCATAAAGGGTACCTCTTGAGTTTCAGCTTTATAAGACCCTAAAGAAGCCATAAGTCTTCCTCCAGCACCGTTATAAAATCCCATACGATAAATATCTATCTTAAAATTTCCTGCAGGAAACATACTTACCATAAAATCAACAGAATCCCCAGGCTCAAAGCTAGTCTTTGATACATATCCTTCAATATCAACAGAACGTAATCTCCGAATCAAAGGAGTACCCACTAAAACAGCTGGGTTATCAAAATGAGTATACTGCAGCTGCCATAAATATGTTCCTTGTTTTTTATTCTCTTCCGAAATTATGTTTGCTTCTCTCATAATAATTACCTCCCTATAATAATTTTCACAATAATCCTAACAAATAATATTATTTATATCTCAAATAAAACAATTTAAATTTAATACATATAATACATTAAAAATTTATAAATGCTATTGACAAAAACTACTTTTTGAAAAGATATTATAAGTATGTCAATTTATATATTAGCTATTACTTGTGGAATAATTGCATATTTAATTGGTTCCAACAATTGGGCTTACCTAATTGCTAAAATCAATGGAGTCGATATAGTTAAAACAGGAACAGGTAATCCTGGAGCTGCTAACGTATACCGTGAAATCAGCCCAATTGCAGGAATATCCGTTTTTATTGCAGATTTATTTACTGGATCGCTTGTTTTTTTAACAAGACTAAGCTGGATTGAAGAAGGAAGTCAGGCATTATTATTAATAACTGCATCTGTAATGATAATGATTGGAACTGCTTACCCTTTATTTAGATTTAAAACTGGTGGTACTGGATTAGCAAAATGCATTGGAATTATCTTTGCAATAAATCCTTTAGCATTTTTAATATCCGGTATAATAGCACTACTATTTCTACTAAAAACAAAAAACACTGGAGTATCTGGAGCACTAGCTATATTTATTTCATGTATATTAACTTTTATATCTTCAGATATTGTTGGAGGAATAGTTATTATAATAGTTGCAACTCTTTTAGCTGCCAGAACAAAAATACAATACAATACATTATTTGATTAAAGGTAATTTATGATAAATATAGATCTTAGAAGTGATACAGTAACTAAACCCACAAAAGAAATGCTTAAAGCCATGTATGAAGCAGAATTAGGAGATGATGACTTAGATGGAGATCCAACAACTATTAAACTGCAAGAAATGGCATCAAGCTTAATTGGCAAAGAAGAAAGTCTTTTAGTAAGTAGCGGTTCAATGGGAAACCTTGTTTCAGCTTTATCTCAAGTTAAACCTAATGAAACCATGATAATAGGAAATAAATCCCATATGTCTTGGAGCACAGAACAAGGTAATGGTCATCCTACATATGGTCAAATAGATTTAAACTTTTTAAACGAAACTAACGGTTTATTTGATTTAAATGATATTAATAACTCTCTCAACTCAAAATCCAAGCAAGTTAAGTTAGTATGTATAGAAAATACTCATAATGCAGATAATGGAATTCCAATTAGATATGAATATATTAAAGATTTATCAGATATTTGTAACAAATCTAATAGTAATTTACATATAGACGGAGCCAGAATATTTAACGCAGCTTCAGCTCTTAATATTTCTGTAGATAAATTAGTTGATAAGGCTCAATCTGTATCATTTTGCTTATCAAAAGGATTAGCTTGTCCAATTGGGTCAATTATTTCTGGGAGTAAAGAATTTATTTATGAAGCTAGAAAACAAAGAAAAATTATTGGTGGAGTAATGAGACAAACTGGAATAATATCTGCAGCAGGTATAGTTGCACTAAAAACAATGCCTGACAGAATGATTGAAGACCATATTACTGCAAAGAATTTAGCTAATGGATTAGCTCAAATTAAGGGAATAAATATAAACCCTGAAAATGTTCATACTAATATTGTATTCTTCTCCACTAATAATATGGACATTGATGAACTCCAGCAAAAACTTGATTCAAATGGCATTAGGTGCTTTAATTTAAATGGTAGAATAAGAATGGTTACTCATTATGAAATCAACCTAGAAAATATAGATACAGCATTAAATATAATATCTAAAATAATGAATTAATTGTCCCCAATCAAAGCGCGTCTGGGGTTTTCAAAAACCATAAGATTATAAGCTTCTTCGGATATACCATTATCTAAAAAGTCTTCTTTCATTTTGTATGGCATATATCTATATCCATTTCCTCCATAAGATACATAATCAGCTCTATAGCATATATCTTGTCCAAGAACTATATTTTCAGCAAAGCCAGCTTCAATAATACTTTTTATAGCATTAACAAAAATACCAAATTCAGTTTTATTTGTTGTCCCCATTCTATCAAATGCTACAAATGCTCCTCTACGAATTAATTCTAAGTGATAATCATTGTCAGGCCAAAATTGCACATGTCCAACTATTACTCTTCGTAAATCAACTCCTTCTTCTTCTAACACATTCAGATGATCAATTCCAACTGGAGACCAGTTTGTATGCGTTGTAATAAGTACTCCTGTTTTTTTCTGTGCTCGAGCTACTGCTCTAAAAACTCTCTCTTCTACTGGTGATATCCAAGAAAAATGAGTCCCTATTTCTCCTAAAACTCCTGCTTTAACATTTGTTCCATCTATTCCAGTTTCTATATCTTGTACTAATTCATCTGCTATTTGGTTGACAGTAGCACTATATAATCTTTTATGATAATAAGGCTCTCTATACCATCCAGTACCTAATATTATATTCAAACCTGTACGCTCAGCCATATCTTTTACAGCTTCAGGATGTTTAACAGGAAGTAATCGCCCATTTTCTCTATCCATGAGGTCTGCAGTTGTAACATCTATAATAGATTGCCCTCCTGCTTCTTTATACATCATTAACTCTTTATAAGCTAAATCAACATTGTTTAAAACTGTATTTGCACTCCATTGCTGCCTCGTGTTATCTAAAAAAACATGCTCATGAGTAGACGTAAACCCCAATTCATCAGGTTTAATTGGGCCAGTAACAGTCATTATATTTTGCATATATACACCTCTTAAATTTATTAAATAATTATATTTTTATAAATACTATCAATAAAGTTACAATCAAAATTGCTTGAAAAGCAATTAAAAAATAATATTTCATATAAAATCCTGAAATAATTCAAATCTTTTTTCTATGCTATACTATACACCAATTTCATAAACTTGGAGATACATATTGACTTGGTTCATATTGAATTTTATAAGTGGATCAATACCGTGGTCATTCATTTTAGGAAAATTAATTTCAAATAAAGACATACGTCATTTTGGAGATAAAAACCCAGGAGTTGCAAATTTATGGAAAGCTACAGGATGGAAAATCGGTACCATTGGTTTAATTTTTGACATTTCTAAGGCTGCAATCCCTGTATACCTCACTATCAACTATTTAAAACTAACAAATATAGAATTTATACTTATTTCTATTGCCCCAATATTAGGACATGCCTTTTCACCTTTTCTTAAATTTAATGGAGGCAAATCATTAGCAGCCTCAGGTGGGGTCTGGATTTCAATATCTGGAGGAATATTGGTTCCTATTATAATTATATCCCTAATAATATTTCACTCTTTACAAAAGAACCATGCATGGACAATAATCCTAACAATGTTATGTATATTAATATTCTATTTGTTAACTAATTTTGACTATAACATAATATCCATATGGACAATAAATATTATATTATTAATATACAAGCATCGAAATGAATTAATAAAACCAATAATATTTAGAAAACGAACAAATATATTTAAAGGTATCTAAATTTTGATTATAGATTATTACATAATAAGTATTATATTGATTGTTACATCTTTTTTACTACTTCTAATTTCGATACTAAATTTCAAATATTTGAATTCTTTAGATAAATCAAAAACTTTAAATATTTCCCCTTTAGTCTCAATATTAATACCAGCTAGAAATGAAGAGAAGTCGATAATTCGTTGCCTAAAAAGTTTAGTAGAACAAAACTACAAAAATACTGAAATTTTAGTTTTAGATGACAACTCAACTGACAATACTAAAAATATAATAAATAAATATATTGACGATAACAAAAATATAAAACTACTAAGTGGGGAAAATCTACCTAATGGATGGATTGGTAAACATTGGGCATGTGAACAACTTGCTAAAAATGCTAAAGGGAACTATATATTATTCTTAGATGCTGATACAGCAATAAATAAAGAAATAATTAAAACTGCAGTTAGCCAAATGCAAATTCAAAGTGCTGAACTTATAACTACAATTCCACGAAAAAAACCTAGATGTATTGCTGAAAAATTATTATTCCCTTTTATTGACTGGATATCATTAGCATTTTTACCAATAAAAATATCACAAAAATTAAACAATTCTTATTTGTCTGCCACTTTTGGCCAATTTATGTTATTTAAGAAAGATGCTTATGATGCCATCGGAGGACATAAAAAAATTAAAGATAATATCCTTGACGACATTAATTTAGGCAGAATGATAAAAAAACATGGTTATAAATGGATTCTTTTAGACGGAACTAAGCATGTAGAATCACAAATGTATGAAAATTCTAAAGATACTATAAAAGGAGTCTCTAGAAGTATTTTTCCTGCATTAAATTACCATATAAGTATTTTATTAATCGCTATTATAATCCTAATTTTATTAGGTATTGCTCCAATATATATAATATTGTCTGACTTTCTAACATCAACAAGTCATCCAATAAATAGGATTACTTTTTCATATATTACTTTTATAAATATGATAATATCTTGGACAATAGTATGCTTGAAGTTTAATCATAATATTTTAACAGCTTTAATACATCCAATAATTATTACTTTAATGATATTAACTGCTATGCACTCACTAGTATCAAATATATTAGGATCAATTAAATGGAAAGATCGTAAAATATCAAAAAGAAACATTAGAATATGAAACATCTGTACAATTCTGCTGGCGAATTAATAGATAAATATCCTGACAGCATTAGACCAAGTGTTTGTGCAGTTATTATTAATGACAAGAATAAAATATTATTAGAACAACGGAGCGATAATCTTCTATGGGGTCTTCCTGGTGGAGGTGTTGAAATCGGAGAATCTGTTACTCAAGCATTACATAGAGAAGTGATGGAAGAAACAGGTTTAAAAATAAAAATAATAAACTTATTAGGTATTTATTCTGATCCTGATAATCATTCAATAATGAGTTACCCTGATGGAGGATTAGTTCAATACGTATCAATTACATTTAACTGTAAACCAATCTCAAAAAACATTAAAATATCTAACGAAAGTATAGATTTAAAATTTTTTGAAATAGATAAATTACCTGATAACCTGATGACAGGACATAAATCACGAATCAACGATTCAATCACAGATACCAATTTACCTATTATTAAATAAAAGAACAGGCTTACAATATTAATGGATCAAGTAGAATCATTATTAAAAAAACTTTCAGAATCTTTCGGTCCGAGTGGGTTTGAAGATCCTGTTAGAAAAATTATGAATCAAGAATTATCTAAATATACAAATAGTATATATACCGATGGCCTAGGATCATTAATATCTGAATTTAAAAAAGAAACCGATAATCCAAAAGTGATGATAACTGCACATATGGATGAAGTCGGTTTATTAGTAAAATATATTGATGACGAAGGATACATTAGATTTCAACAATTAGGAGGCTGGTTAGATTCTGCTTTATTAGGCCAAAGATGGCAGATATCAACAAAAAAGGGAATAGTTTTTGGAATTTCGGGAATAAAAACTCCCCATGTAATAAAACCTGAAGAAAGAAAGAAAACTATTCCATCTGATGAGATATTTATTGACGTTGGGGCAATAAATAAAGAAGATGCTGAAAAAAATATGGGGATCCACCCTGGAGACCCCATTGCCCCTTTGAGTGAATTCAAATTTCTTGGCAATAAAGGTTTATATGTTGGAAAAGCATGGGATGACAGAATAGGTCTTGCAGTAATGATTCAAATAGCAAAATCTCTCCATAGCAATTTTCATCCTAATAAATTATTCTTAGTATCGACTGTTCAAGAAGAAATCGGGTTAAGGGGAGCCCAAACAAGTAGCTTCCATATAAATCCAGATATTGGAATAAATATAGAATCAGGAGTTGCAGGTGATTACCCAGGAATATCACTAGAAGAATCCCAAGAAAAAATAGGCTATGGCCCAACGATATTTTTACACGATAGTAGCATGCTCCCCAACATAAAATTTAGAAATCTAATTATAACAATTGCAGAAGAACTAAAAATGGACATTCAATTTAATGTGTTAAAAGGTTATGGTCAAGATGGCTCGGCTATACAAAGAGCACATTCAGGTACCCCAACTATAAATATTGCAGTTCCTACTAGATATTTACATAGTCATAACGGAGTAATCTCTAGATTGGATTTTGATAATACCGTAAAGCTGATTATTAATCTGATTAAACGATTAGATGTTAAAACTATAAATAATTTAAAATCTTTTGATTAAATAAAAATCAAACCCACTTTGGAATCAATAATTTATTCGGCCTATTGAGAAAAAGAATACAAGCTGCTCCACCTAAACTTGCTAATATAGAAATAACTAATGCAAAATCATAATTATTATATAAATCAAACATACTGCCTCCAATCCACCCTCCTAAAGCCATCCCTATTCCTGCACCTAACATTTGGAAACCATGAGGAATACCCATAGGAGCAAATCCATAATATCGTCTATTCAATATTGCAAACCCTCCAGCTTCACCTCCATAACCAATAGCAAAAACAAATGCAAAAGTATATATATAAATTAAATTGCTTGAATATAATAGTATAAGAATAGGTAAAGATTGTAGTAAATAGGAAAAAAACATTATAGATCTAACTCCAAATTTTTCACATAGCATTGGTGTTAAAAATCTTGTTACAGAACTCAATCCAGAAACTACAGTAAATATGAACGCTGCCTCAGTTAAAGATATATCTTTATTCAAGCATATAGGAATTATATAAACTAGTATTACCGCATGTCCAACACATCCTAGAAAATGAATTGCACTCATATTCCAATATGGAGCAGTATTTCTTATATAACTAGAATATTCCTTAATTTTTTCTTTTTTTGGTGTACTATTTAATTCAAATTTTTCTTCGACATCAGATCCGTACGGCAATAAACCTCGTTCTTCTGGATTATTATTAAAAATACTAGTTAAAAGCAACATTAATATAGAACAAAAACTTCCTGTAACCCAAAAAGTCCCCACCCAACCTAATTGCTTTAATAAAAAAGTCACTATCAAAACTGATAAAGCTGGACCTATTCCCCATGAAGATAATATTATTCCCATTGCTAAACCTAAATTCTTTTTGAACCAAATCATTGCAGCTGGCACCAATGGAACTAATAAAATAGATTGAGCAAGGCCGAGAATTAACCCAAATGACAAATATAGCTGCCAAAGCTCATTTGCATATGCTGTGGATATTGCACCTATAAAAAATAGTATCGTTCCTAAATACATACATTTTCTTGCACCATAAACATCTCCTAAATATCCTGCAAAAGGTGAAGTAAGAGCTGTCACAATACAACTTATTGCATAAGCTATAGAAATATCACCTTGGTCCCAGTAATATTTATCTTCCAAAGGATCAATTAACACACCAAAAGACATACGAATCGACGATGCAATCATTTGAACAATTGTTATGATAATTACGATTACCCAGGCATAATGCCAATATAAAGATCTAGTATTGTTTATTTTATTTTTTGAGGTCATTTATTTTAACTAATGTAAAGGGCAAGCCCATAAAAACCCATTTTCCCAAAATTCAGCTTCGATATCATCAGAAAATTGACTATAAGGATTATTTAATAAACTTATATTATTATTAGTATTTCTAGATTCAATTCTCTTTTCTGCTACAGACGCTCCTAAATATACTGTAATAATAGCACTAATAATAAAAACTATTAGAAACTGTGTAGGTATTTTCTGGACTGAACCTATATTAATATTCATTAATTCTCCAAACTAATTAATAATCTCATAAATTTAAATTAATTTATACCTAATTATCATATTTAATTCGTTTATCAAGAAACAACAACAATAAATCAGAAACTGTAGAACCAACAACTGTTAAAAAACCTAAAAACAAAAGAATTACTGGTGCATAACCCAGGCCATCTCTTTTAAGAATACTTTCCAATATTACAGGGCCTAAAGTTGGTAAATTTAAAATCACTTCAACAATCATCGACTGAGAAATCAAAGTAGGAATAATATAACCCAATATACTCACAAAGGGTAGTAAAGCTAAACGAAGCGGATATTTTATAAGTACATAATGTTTTGACAAACCTTTAGATAGGGCTACTAAAACATATGGAGAATTAATTTCATCAATCATGTTATTCCTCAATATCCTAGCAAAAACAGAAATTTGAGGAATAGACAAAACAAAAACCGGAATTGAAATGTGCTTAATAAAATCTAATAGTCTTCCTAATGTCCATTCTTTCTCAAGATACTCTGTAGAAAAGAATCCCCCTGCAGTAACATCAAACCATTGTATAGTCACCCATAATAATAAAAGCGCTAATAAAAAACTCGGGAAAGCAATTCCCAATGTTCCAAAAAACATTAACCCTCTGTCCAGAAAGCTATCTTTATAAATAGCCGAATAAAATCCCACCAAGAAAGATATAACTAAAGTAAAAAACATAGTCAATGAAAGCAAAATAAACGTATTCATAGCCCTTTCACTCAAAAGAGAATGATTCTTTATTGCCTTATAGGAACCTTTTATCCATCTATAATAAGATTTAAATACATAATTTTTTACTCCAGAATAATAATTAATATTATCGTTTTGCTGCAATTGTTGAGACAACCTGTCTAATTCATTTATTTTTAAATTATTGTGTCCAGGAGCAACAATAAATACATATAAAGCAAAAGAAATAACAAACATAGTGAAAAATCCAATTAATATACGATTTAAAAAATTATAAAACATTATTTTTCTCTCAAAGCTTTAATCCGTTCTATAACTGGAGGATGAGAATAATCCATAATTACTTTAAATCTTATAGGAGTTAAATTAGATAGACTTTCAACACTTAATTTCTTTAATCCAGAAACTAATGATTCAGGATCATTAGTAGTCTGTTTAGAAAAAGTATCTGCAGCAAATTCATTTTTTCTAGAAATTAAATTATTAAAAATAGATAATATCTCTTCTAAAGGTCTAAATAAAAAACCAAAAAATACTATTGAAGTATAAATAGATACATTATCCATCTTAAAAGCATCTGCTATATTTTTATTATCTAAAAAGAAAGATAACAAAAACAACATTAATCCTGTTGTAAATATAGACATAATAACACCTTGATGAATATGCTTCATTTTATAATGTCCTATTTCATGTGCCAGAACAGCTAATAATTCTTTAGTAGTATTTGTATCTATTAATGTATCGAATAAAACAATTCTTTTTTGTTTTCCAAAACCAGTAAAAAAAGCATTAGCTTTAGTAGAGCGCTTTGATCCATCCATAGTGTAAATACCTTCTATATTAAACTGGTGTTTATTTGCAAAACTCTCTACTTCATTTTTCAAATCACCATCTTCTAATGGAGTGAATTTGTTAAAAATTGGCATAATTAAAGTTGGAGCTATATATATCAATATAAATTGTATTAAAATTAAAGCTCCCCAAACAATTAACCATCCATTAGTAGGAAAATACTCGAAAAAACCCAAGACAACGAATAATATAACTGAAGCAATAACAGTCCCTAGTATGCTACTTTTAATAAAATCCATTATAAAAATTTTCTTAGTAGATTTATTAAACCCATACTTTGATTCAATATTAAAAGTTGAAAAATACGAAAAAGGTATAGATATTAATTGAGAAATAAAACCTAAAATTAAAATATAGATAACCCCTGTAAATATATCAGGATATGATAAAGCCCTAATTTTTAAATCTAGAAAATTAAAACCCCCTATTAATATAAATAAAATAGTTAATATTAAAAAGACGCCTCCATGAATTAATCCAAAAAGAGTGGTTTCTTTTAAATATTTTTGAGCCTTAGTATATTTTTCTTGATCATAAACATCTTGAAATTCTTCAGGTATATCTGTAGTGATTCTATAAGAATTCCATATCTCAACTACCGCATCTAAAATATAAAACCCTACCAAAAAAACTATGATCACAAATAAATATATATTCATAAAAAAATCAACCTTATTAAGTAAAATTATACTATATTAGTCTAAGTCACGAACTCTTGAATTAAAGAACAAAATATAAATAGACACAACAAATAATATTATGGACATAGTTAATACTGCAAATTGACCGCTAAATTGCTCAATCAACCATGAAAATGGTAATACTCCAAGCGGCATCAAACCCCACTGCATCATAATTATACTCATCATTCTACCCCGAAATATATCTTCTGTATTATCCATAATCAAAGCCATATTTATTGTCATTGGAGCAGTATTTCCTAAACCTAGTAAAATCATTAAAATAGCTGCAACTGAATAATTAGGTATCAAGCCGACTAATAATAATGATATAGCTGAAATGAAAACACCCAATACTAATAATAATCCCCTTTTCCATTTCCCAATGAATGCTATAAATATAGATCCAACTAATGATCCTAATCCAATTAAACTGATTAGGAATCCATATGCTTCAGATTCAAGTTTATAAACATCTACAACTAATATAGGTAGTAATAATTGAAAAGGATAAGAAGCTAAGACTGCTATCATAGTAGATAAAATAAGTAATAATATCACCTTATTATTAAATAAATAATTTAAACCTTCTATTATTCCTCTAACTACCGAAATCGACCCAGTGTTAAGTATCTTTGCATTTATCGGCGATATTAATTGAGTTAAAGCAAACGATAGGAACCTTAATATTGCTATCACATAAAAAGCCCCTTCAGGATTTATAAGACTATAAAGAACCCCACCAATTCCTGGTGCGATAAAAGTAGTCGAAGTCATTGCAGCTGAGTTAAGAGCTAATGCATTTGTTATACGTTCTTTACCAACAACTTGAGGTATTAATGATTGCCTTGACGGGCCCATAAATGAAAACATTGCGCCCTGCATCATAGAATTCAATAAAAATAAAACCCAATGATCTTTATTGAATGCAATAGTAAGGCCTATTAAAATTGCAAAAACAAATAACACCGCTTCACCTAAAACTATAATCCTTTTACGATTTATTTTGTCAGACAAAGAGCCTCCAAATAAAGAGAAAACTAATATAGGAGCAGCCCAGCCCGAAGTTACTAAACCAAGAATTAATGCGGATGATGTTAATTTATAAACATAGAAACTTTGCACAATTGCCTGCATTTGAAAAGCACCCATGCTGAAAAACATTGAAAGCCATAAAAACCTAAAATCTCTTACCTGTAATGATTCAAAGGTTTTAAAAATTCTGTGAGATATTGTCAATTAATTATCTTTAATTTATTGGAGTAGTTCTTAAATATAATTTATAGTTTATATATTTATATAAAATTAGCAATAGCAGAACCAAGCCCATCAATTTCAATATGTACTGAATCGCCTAAATTCACCCATTTTGTTTCTACTATACTTCCTAATGACACAAATTGATTTGCTTTTAGAGTCTTTCCTCTTTTTGACATAAAATTAGCAAGCCATGCTAATGCTTCTAATGGATCTCCCATAATGTCCTTTCCATAGCCAGTTCCTACTAATTCATCATTTATCAACATGCGCCCACTGATTTCAGGTAATTTTATTTTATCTAATTTTATTTTCTTTCCTAAAACGCAACCTGAAGCAAAAAAATCGTCTGAAATTAATGAAAGAGTATCTATAGATTTATAATCAAACCATCTATCATCAACAATTTCAATTGAAGCCATAACATCCGATACAGCTTCCTGAACAGAATTTTTATTATATAGATGATTTTGTGGAGGTAGATCTTTACCCAAGAATACAGCTATCTCACACTCAACTCCAGGTGATATGAATTTATTAAATTTATAATTGCCTTCATAATAATTAACATTTACATCATATACTCCGCCAACGCAAGGATTAGATATACCTAAATATTCTTGCATAACTTTTGTAGTACAACCAATTTTATGTCCAATGATTTCACCATATTTTTTATCAAATAAATGTCTATGTAAATCATCTTGAATTAAATAAGCTTCTTCTTCATTAGCAGGTCTTAAATCTACTGGAATAATATCAATTTTATTTCCAATTAATCTAGATTTAGCTAAAAGTTCCACTAAATATTTAGACTTAGACATTCTCTTTATAACCCCCCCCTCATTAAATATTATGAAACAGATGGCTTATGAATTAACCAAGGTCGCGATTTTTCAAATGCTGCGGAAGCAGCAAGAACTGTTTCTTCATCACCATGACTTCCAATAATATGTAATCCTATAGGCATTTTTTCTGATGAGAAACCTGCAGGTATACTAGCTGCAGGATTTCCACTTATATTTATATGAAAAGTAAAATCTCCATTGAAAAAATGTGGTGGGTATTCAAAACCTTGAGAAGAATCTTCTTCAAAACTAACCTTTGAAAAAGCTGGAAAACAAGAAACTGGGGAAATAAGTAAATCATATTCGAAAAATATATCATTAATAGTAGCGCGTTGTTCATATATATTATTAATAGCTTTAGAATATTCAGATAATTTAACTTTTGATCCTTTTTCAATTGCAAATTTAACAAAATCTGTTAGTTGATCATTATATTTGTCTAGATATTTATTAAAATTTTGAAAAAAATGAAAATCATGCACAGCCCCAAATGCCTCATAAGGGTTTTGTAAATTCAATTTAAATTCTTCAACATTACAACCTAAACTTTCAAAAAGTTTCGCAGCATTAGAAACAACTTCCAAAACTTCAGGATGCACATTTGCAAATCCAAAATCTTTACTAAAAGCTATTTTTAGACCTTTAATGTTTTTATCAATTGATTTAGTAAAATTTGGAGGAGTTTCTCTTAAAGAAAAATGATCCCTTGAATCATATCCAGACATTACTTCTAACAATAATGCTGCATCCTTAACTGTTCTAGAAATAGGTCCGTTTTGAGAACCAAAATTTGGTAAAGACGAATATTGCCCTGTATAACCTGAAACTCTTCCAAAAGTAGGCTTAATCCCATAAACTCCACAAAAACTTGAGGGTATCCTAATGGACCCTCCTCCATCGCTTCCTGTGGCAATAGGAGCAAGCCCAGCAGCTACTGACGCAGCAGCTCCGCCACTTGAACCTCCTGGAGTTTTTGATATGTCCCATGGATTAAAACCTTCTATTCCTATTGAGTTTTCACAATTGCCGACCAGGCCTAATTCAGGAACATTAGTCTTTCCAATCATTATTGAACCTGAATCTAAAACTTTTTCAACAACAGCAGCATTATCTTTTGGAATATTATCTTTAAATATAACCGAACCCATGGTAGTTAATACTCCTTTTGTCATTTGAGTATCTTTAATTGCTATGGGTAATCCATGAAGAGGCCCTAAAGTTTCTTTATCTATTATAGATTTTTCAGCAATCTTGGCTTCTTCTATCGCTTTAGAGTAAGTCAAATTAATATATGAATTTAACTTAGGATTTAATTTATTAATACGCTCAAAATATAACTCTAATAATTCTGTTGGAGAAATTTGCTTAGTTTTAATGAGTTTTATAAGATCAATTGCAGAACTAAAAGCTAATTCTTGATCAATCATCTAAAGCCTTTGAATTTAAATTAGATAAATGTACTTCAGTATTATGTTTTTTATTTTTTCCAACATCCCAGCATTTAACACAAAATCCATCTGCAAGATCTACATTTATATTGCCACATTTTCGATTATTGAAACATGAACCGAATGATTGCGAAGGCAACTCAACTGGGTTTAAATTATAAAATTTTGATAATAGACCGTTATTAGATTTAAACATATTAACTTTGCACTAAAACATTTATATATATACTATTTTACTATAACTATACAAAATACTGAAATTTCAACTAAAATCTTCCTATAATTCCCCAACAATCATTAAACATTAGAATGCGACAAATGCTCCTCAGTAACCGATATTATTTTATTTGTCATAATGCTTGTACCATTCAAAATTCTCTTTAATATTTTGATTCATAGCCCAATAAGGATAACGATTTAAAACTGTATACCCTGGTGCCGGTTCACCTAAAGGTTGAGGCTCAATCATAAAATCTCCAGGCAATCCTTTCATATCAGTTATTAACATCTCCATACCTACTGATCTTAGTGTGCGATTAGAGGGAATATTAAAAATCCCAACAGATGCCATAGCTATTTTATCAAGGCTAATAACATAGTTCACAGCCTTACTAACTAAAGCTTTACCTAATCCAGAAGATTGAGCATTTGGATGAACATCCATTGATATTTCATAAACATCATCTCCTCTGTCCTGAACTGTAGATACAGCAATTAAATTATTATTCTTATATACACCATAACTCTTAATAGATTCTTGAATTGCAACATGCCAAAATATTTTATTATCTATGTTTAAAATTTCTATCTCGTTTATATCAATTACATTTATATCTTTAGAAAAATCAAAACAAAATGTATCAGTAAACATAAACCAGGTAGGGCCCCAAACTCCATAACCAAAAGGTAATGTAATCTTACTTAATTCAAAACTACCAAAAGTAGAAAATATTTCATCTGTACTTAGTTTAGAAATAATAGGCTCTAAATTTTTTATTATATATTTATTCGCTGTAAAAGCCGTCTTACCATTTATCTTCACAGCTCGAAAAGGAAAAGAGTACTCAAGAGACAATTCACTAATATATTTTTGATTAACCGTTAAATCACTTATGTTAATACCATAATATTTAGCTATCCACCCACTTATTCGATCTAAAATTTTGCTAGACAATTCTCAGCCTCCAATAAATTAATGATATATTTATAATCTGAAAACATTAACGCTATGAAATACCACACTTGTAATAATCAAATTTTCTCCAGCTAATTTCATTTTAAATAATGGTGCCGAAGGTCGGATTCGAACCGACACGCCCGTAAAAGGCAACGGTTTTTGAGACCGCCGCGTCTACCATTCCGCCACTTCGGCAAATATTTTTATAATATAGTAATTATTATTTAATTATAAATTATAAAAATTAAGAATTCAGGTAAATCATAACAAATCTTAAAAACTACACAATTACAATCTACTATAATCTATAAGTTTTTGAATTTTTATAAAGAACGAATAACTCCAACAACTTTACCTCTCACAGCAACATTAGATGCAGGAACCATAATAGGATTCATAGTAGTATTTTCTGGCTGTAACCTCACCATGTCGCCTTCTAAGTAAAACCTTTTAAGAGTAGCTTCTTCTTGTTCTTTTAGCCAAGCAGCAACCATATCGCCATTATTGGCATTCAATGAAGGCTCCAATATAACTAAGTCACCATCAGTTACAAGGGCATCAATCATAGATTCTCCCTTTACTTTCAATCCAAAAACATCTGATTTACTATTAATTAAAAATGCAGGAATATCTACATTATCAAACTCGTCTGATTCCCAAGTAGAAATAGGGTTGACTGGAATAGGTTCACCTGCCGCAATAAAACCTAATACTGGCACCTTAACAATAGACTTCTTAGATTCCCCATAAGCATTTTCTAATAATTCTATACCTCTTGAGACATCAGGAAGTCTATTCAAATAACCTTCTTTTTGCAATATTTGTAAATTATAATCAACTACAGAAGTTGAACTTATATTGCAACCTGATTGAATATCTCTCACAGTTGGAGGAAATTGATAATCATCCAAAAATTTTTCAATAAAATCTAATATGTTTTCCTGTCTTTGCGAAAGAACATAACTCATAACTCACTCCGTATAAAACTAAAAAAATACTAAAACTAATGTTCTATTAATTGGTTATTATTGTCAAGGGAATTGAAGGCTATTTTATATAGTCTTGGATACATTTCATATAATTATTAAATTTTAAAATATTGATTATCATAAAAAATGCATTTACATTAAAGCTTATATAACTGATATAATATATTAGAAATATAAATTATACTTAACCAAAGGATTACAATGCTATTAAATAAATTGAAATTTATATCTTTTATGTTAATATCTTTATCGCTATTTATAACTATATTGGGTTGCAGTAGTGGTTCAGTTGAATCTACCCCAACTCCAGTGGCAAAGATTCCTTCACCCCCGCTTCCTTCTTCTTCAGTAGCAAGTGCTCCAATGTCTACAAATGAATCTAGTAGTAATCAGGCAAATTCTAGCGGATTAGAAGTTGAAGTTGAAATGCAAGACCCTGGAGGTTCTGGAGAGTACATATATAGTCCAGCTAACCATAAATTTAAAGTTGGAGATGAAATTACTTTTGTTTTAACTTCTGAAACTGAGTTTCACAGCTTTACTATTGATGATTTAAACATTGATGCATCTGTTGATGCAGGAGAAGAACAAAGAGTTACTATTACTTTTGATAAAGCAGGTACTTATGCAATTATATGTATTCCTCACGAAACACTTGGAATGGTTGGAGAAATTACTGTAGAATAAGGTACAAATTTAATATGAATTTGACCATTTTTTAAGTCCCTTTTATACTTATTGTATTAAAACAAAGGGGGAAATATATGAAATTATCTGCATTACAAGAAAATTTCAGTCAAGGATTATCAATTGTAGGACGGGGTGTGTCAAATCGCACTACTCTACCAGTAACTCAAAATGTTTTACTATCTACTGAAAATGGACAACTTAAATTAACTGCTACAAATCTTGAAATAGCAATTAGCACTTGGATAGGTGCTCAAATTGAACAAGAAGGGTCAATAACTGTACCTGCGCGATTACTCACTGAATTCATCAATTCTTTGCCACAAGAGCGCATTGACATTAATATGCAAGAGGATCCGTTAGGTCTTAATATAGAATGTGCTAGATTCGAAGCACAAATAAATGGTATAACAGCTGAAGATTTCCCTCCTATACCCAATGTTGATACTGGTGCTATTGGAAAAATATCCTCAGATATATTTTCTAAAGCCGTATCCCATATAGCTTTTGTTGCAGCAACTGAAGACTCTAGGCCAGTTTTGACAGGAGTAAAAGTTGAAATAACTGGTAAAAAATTTACACTAGCTGCTGCAGATGGATTTAGGCTAGCAGTTTATAATGGAGAATTAGTCGAATCGATATCGGAAGATGTAAGCTTCATCATACCAGCAAAGACATTACAAGAAATTAACCGACTAGCTAATAACCAATCTTCCCCTGTCGAATTTACGGTAACTCCTTCGAAAAGTCAGGTATTATTCAGATTAGATAATATCGAAATAGTTTCACAATTAATTCAAGGAACTTTTCCAAATTACAAAACATTAATACCAGATCAATATGAGGTAATCAAAGAGAAACTGGAAAAAACTATTGAAGAAATAAATAACGATATTGCAGCAAAAGAAATCACTCAAGAAGAAGGAAATACTAAGCTAAAAGAAGCAGATGCTAAACTAAAAAAGAATACAAGAATTACTGTAAAAACAGATGATTTCTTAAGAGCTACTAAAACTGCAGCAATATTTGCTCGAGATGGAAGTGGAATAGTCAGAATTAATACAACTGAAGGAAATTTATCAATAGCATCACGCGCTGAAGAAATAGGTGAAAACCAAGGTGAAATTGATGCAAAAATAGAGGGATATTCTTCTCGTATAGCATTTAATAGTAAATACCTTATGGATGTAATAGAAATACTTGGCGATGGAGAAGTCAGCCTGCAAACTAATGGAGACGACAACCCTGGAGTACTAAGACCTATAAATAATTCTCAAAATATTGAATATGTACATATAATTATGCCTATGTTTGTACAATGGTAATAATATTAATACATATATAAAATAAACTCCAAATATTTATATTCTCCAAGCATAAATAATCAATATTTCCTTTTTTATTAAAAAATACTAGTTGTTGATATAAACCTTTCTGACACTAATTCAATAATATATTAAATAATATTTAACATAGATTTTTTCATATATATGCAATATTATGTTTTTAATAATTAAAGGAGTTACTATAATGCCTAAAATGACAGGTGCCAAATTTCTAGCTGAAACATTAAATGCATATAATGTAACTCATTTCTTTTTTATGCCAGTAATCATACCTGAGGCTATGCCAGAATTAGAAAAATTAGGAATAAAGCGAATAATGGCTCATGCAGAAAAACCTGCAGCTTATATGGCTGATGGATATTCAAGAGTGGCCAAAAAAGCTGGTATATGCGGAGCTCAATCTGTTGGCGGAATGAATTTAGCTGCTGGATTGCAAGATGCATATTTAGCATGTTCTCCAGTAATAGCGCTAACGGGAAGACTCCCTCAAATTCAACAAAACAGAAATGCTTATCAGGAGGTAGATCATATTAATCCATTTAGTGCAGTAACAAAATTTAACACTCTAGTTAATACTATTGATGAACTGCCTTTAACATTAAGACAAGCTTTTAGGGAATCTACTAGTGGGACTCCCGGGCCTTCTCATATTGATTTACAAGGAATAACTGGTGAGGTAATCACAGAAATTAGTGATTTCGAAATTATTGCTGAAGAACAATATATAAAAATACCCCCATTTCGACCTGAACCTGAATTAAGTTCAATTATTGAAACTATAAAATTACTTTCTCAAGCAAAAAAACCTGTAATAATTGCCGGAGGTGGAACTAATTTATCAGGAGCAAGAAAAGAACTTATAATGTTAGCAGAAAAATTACAAATACCTGTAGCTACTTCGCTAAATGCAAAGGAAGTATTCCCATACAATCATCCTCTTGCGATTGGTGTTCCTGGAACATATTCTAGAGCATGTACAAATAAAATCATATCTGAATCTGATTTAGTGTTTTTCATAGGTAGCCATACAGGAAGTCAAATTACAAATAATTGGCGGTTACCTAAAAAAGGGACAAAAGTGATTCAATTAGATATAAATCCATCAGAATTAGGGAGATCATATCCAATAACTATTGGACTACAAGGAGATGTTAAGGCTTCCTTAGCAAAAATCATATCTAATATTAATCAAAACCTTAATAATTCAGAATGGGTAAATCAGATTAAAAAAATAGTGAACAATTGGAAAATTGAAATATCTCCTCTATTAAATTCGGAAGAAATCCCAATGAGACCAGAACGTTTATGTAAAGAATTAACTTCATCGATTCCAACTGACACAATATTAGTATCAGATACTGGCCACTCTGGTATTTGGACTGGAGCAATAATGGATTTAAAAAATGAAAACCAATCATACATTAGATGTGCCGGGTCTTTAGGATGGGCATTGCCCGCTTCCATAGGGGCTAAATGTGCAGCACCTGAACGTCCAGTAATATGTTTTACTGGTGATGGTGGAGCATGGTACCACCTAACTGAACTTGAAACTGCTGTTAGAAATAATATCAACACTATTTGGATAATCAATAATAATTCATCCTTAAATCAAGAACGCCATCTAAATGAAGAAATATTTGGTGGCCCTAAGCCTGGATCTGACCAATTATGGAAATTCAACCAAGGAAATTTCGCAGAAATCGCTAAACTTATGGGATGTACTGGAATTGAAGTTAATAAACCTAGTGAAATTGCTTTAGCAGTTGAAAAAGCTATTGAATCAGGTAAACCTTCTGTAATAGATGTAAAAACTAATATAAATGGTATTGCTCCTACAGCTTGGGACGGATAGAGAATCTAATAAATGGAAAATTTAAATAATTTAATTACTGCTGACGATTTATATAGAGTTAAAGAAATATATGGTTGCGAAATCTCTCCAAACAATAAAAAAATTATATATAGTTTAACTAAAATAAACAAAAGAAATGAGGATAAATATTCTAATTTGTGGATGACCTCATCGGATAAAGAATCCCAAAAACAAATTACTTTTGGAAATTATTTTGATACTCATCCCAGGTGGTCACCTGATGGTAGAGAAATTGCATTCATATCAAATAGAGAAAACAAAAAAGAGCAACAAATATATTTAATTACAAAAACAAATAAAATAAAAAAAATAACTAACTTAAAAGGTGAAATTAAATCTTTTGAATGGTCACCTAATGGAGAAAAAATAGTTGCCCAATATAGAAAGACTGATACAAGTGTAAATGGTATTAAAAACAATAATAAAAGCTTAGGAATAGCCTACAGGCATATAACCAGGATTACATATAAAGAAGATGGCTATGGATTTTTACCCAAAGAAAGATGGCATATAATCACAATAGATTTGGCTAAAGATAAAACACAAGAAATTACTTCAGGCAATATATTTGATGAAATTCAACCTCATTGGACTCCTGATGGAAAAGAGATATTGTTCTTATCTAACAGAAGTAAAGACCCTGACTTTAATCCTGATTCAGTAGATATATATACTATTTCAGAAAATGGAGATAAATTAAGGAAAATAAATACACATTTAGGGAAAAAAGAAACAATGAACATATCTCCTGATGGGGAATGGGTAGCTTTTGTTGGAAGAGAACATAGAGCTGATTGGGGACAAAATGATAGATTATGGATAGTGCCTTTTGAAGGAAATGAAGCTGCAATAGATCTAACTAAACATGAAGATATAAGTATTTTAAGTTCCACGACCAGCGACATTAGTAATACAGGAATACAAACTCCGATTTGGTCTAAAGATAGTAAGTCTATTTACTTTCAAGTAGCTCATCATGGAATTTCAATATTAAAATCAGTATCAATTATTACTTCTGAAATTAAAAACATAGTAAATATAAAAGGAGTCGTAGGGGACTATAGCATTGATTTAAAAGAAACAAAAATTGCATATATTTTAAGTGATAATAAAAACACAGGACAAATTAACGTTCTAGATATAAAAAATCAAACTAACAATAAATTATTTCAAAGCAACAAATGGATAAATCAATCTAACTTAGGAGAAATTGAAGAAGTATGGGTAAATGATTCAGACCAAAGCCCTCTTCAAGGCTGGATAATGAAACCACCTAATTTTAAAACAAATAAAAAATATCCCTCTATATTATTTATTCATGGAGGCCCTTTAACACAGTACGGAAATATTTTCATGCACCAATTTAGATTCTTTTCCTCTAATGGATATATTGTTTCATATTGTAATCCAAGAGGAGGAAGAGGGTATGGTGAACAAAACACAAAATCTATCTGGAACAATAATGGTACAGAAGATTATCATGATGTAATGAGATGGACGACCTATTTAAAATCACTTAAATATATAAATAATAATAATATGGGCGTAACAGGTGGGAGTTATGGTGGTTTTATGGTTAATTGGATAATTGGACATACAAACACTTTTGCTTCAGCTGTTTCTGAAGTAAGTATTATTAATAGAACAAGTAGCTATGGAACTAGCGATTGGAACTGGTTAAGAGAAGAAGCTTTTGGAGATGAACCTCCATGGGAAAATATAGAAAACTATTTAAGGCAATCTCCCATAACATCTATTTCTAATGCCACTACTCCAACATTAGTAATTCACAATGAAAACGATATGAGATGCCCTATTGAACAAGGTGAACAATTATTTGTAGCATTAAAACGCATTGGAGTAGACACAGAAATGATTAGATTTCCTGACGAATTCCATAGTTTAAAACGAACTGATAGAAATATTATAAGATTAAATCAAATGCTCATATGGTTTAATAAATACCTTAAATAGTAAGATAAAGTCTATATTTTTATTTTAGCTAAACCAATTTTATCAATGATAGCTAAAAATTCTCCTACCTGATTATCCATTAATTGATCAAATAAATTAAACTCAGTATCAATTCTTTCGCATAGATCTTCATATAAATGATAGGATTGTGATGTAGGCCCCCAATCAGCACTTGCTACTACACCCATTAACTCTTTTAATTTTGCAAACAACCCTACAGGAATACCTCTTGGCTGAGGACCTTCAGACCTAAATGGCAACATAACGTCTTCTATATCATCTAGTTTATTCTTTATATATTCAGACAATTTACATAAATCTTCAATGTCTTGACTTTGATCTAATTTAGATTCCCATTCTTTTATTTGTTTTTTCACACTTCTAATATAATTTATTCTTTTGCTTACCTCAGTACATTTATCTCTAATACGAATTTGAAAATCAAATTGATGTGTTAAGTCCATATCATTTACTGATACCCTAGGGTCAACCAATATTTTAAAATCATGTTGATAATTTCTATCACCTATGCTTAATCTAACAACATAATCTCCTGGAAGAGCTAATGGACCAGTAGTTTGAGCTCCAAATGGACTTGTTACTCCATAAACATCTGAATCAATAGGCAAAGATTCAGGGTATCTCATATCCCAAATAATTCTATTCATCCCTTTTTTCAAATTCAAACTATTTTTTTTATCTTTAGAACCCTTATCAAAAGACTTTATCAATTGCCCAGATTTATCATAAAATTCAAGCTTAACTTCATCGCTAATATTTCCATTAAAATAAAAATTTATATAAACTCCATCTTTTGGATTTACTCCGCAATTCAAAAACTTTGTTGATAATCCTCCTTCAATATCTTCTTTTTGTTCATAAACCATAGGAGAACCCAATTGCATAGACATATATTGCTTGCCAATAGAATCCTTAAACCTCGAACCTGATTGCATTAACAGTCTCACTGAATCTCTTGGCTTCATTAAATGGACATCTGTTGAAAATGTATTTTCATTTATTTGTTGAATAGGAGATAAGTCATCAAGAATCCAAAAAGATCTACCATGAGTAGCCGCTATCAGATCTCCTTCATTGACCTTCAAATCATAAATAGGTACTACAGGTAAATTCAATCTAAGTGAATCCCATTTTAAACCTTCATCACATGATACATACACTCCTGTTTCGGTCCCCAAATATAAAACTTTAGAATTAACTGGGTCTTGCCTAACAACTCTTGCAAAATCATTTTCAGCAATTCCATCAATAATTTTTTCCCATGTCTGCCCATAATCATTAGTTTTATATACATAAGGACTATAATCATCTAACTTATACTTTGTAGCAGCTACAAATGCTGTACCTTCATTAAAATAAGATGATTCAATCATGCTAACCATAGTCCATTCCTCTAATCCCTCTGGAGAAACATTGCTCCAACTGCTGCCGCCATCCTTTGAAATATATATAAGGCCATCATCTGTACCAGCCCATAAAATATCTGGATTAATTGGTGATTCTGAAAGAGCATAAACTGTACAATATATCTCAGCCCATGGTCCCTCAGAAGTAATTGGGCCTGATAATCCTTGCTTATCTGTATCATTTCTTGTTAAATCTTCACTTAATTTTTCCCAATTAGTACCTTCATCAATTGATTTAAATATCATATTCCCTGCTGTATACAAAACATTAGGATCATGCTTTGAAGTAACAATTGGAAATTCCCAACCAAATCTATATTTATAATTCTTTGGCGCTGAATTTTGGTAATATTCTGGCCAAACCATAATATTTCTAACTTGTCCTGTAGTATGATCATATCTCATTAATGTTCCGCCAGGATATGCAGAATATATAATATTAGAATTATCAGGTTTAACTGCAATTTTACCACTTTCAGATAATCCAACTGAATAACATTCTTCCCATAAAATAGCACCCTTAATTGATTGGCTTGGAGTACTTATAGCGCTATTATCCTGCTGCGTACCATATACTCTATAAGGAAATTGACTGTCTGTTTCAACTGAATAAAATTGACCAGTAGGCTGGTTATATATACTCGACCAAGTATTACCTCCGTTATATGAAACACAGGCTCCACCATCATTACCTTGAACCATTCGATTTGGATTAGTTGGGTCTATCCATAAATCATGATTGTCTCCATGAGGAGTAGATACTTCTTGAAAAGAATTACCTCCATCTATTGATTTCCACATTTGAGCACTTAAAACCCAAATAGTATTAGAGTCTGAAGGATGAGCAAAAATGTGAGTATAATACCATGGTCTTGACCTGACTCCTTCACTATCATCTAATTTAATCCAACTTTCTCCTCTATTATCAGAACGAAAAACTCCTCCATCTTCAGCTTCAATTAAAGCCCAAACTCTATCGGGTTTAGCAGGCGAAGACACAACTCCTATCCTTCCCATAATATTTTTTGGAAGTCCAGGATTATTACTTATATCCAACCAGTTATCTCCTCCATCAGTTGATATATACAATCCACTATCGCTTCCTCCACTATCCATAGACCAAAAAGTTCTACGTGTCTCCCATAAACCTGCATAAATAATTCTAGGATTATTCTGATCTATGTATAGATCAGACGCTCCTGCTTTTTCACTTTTAAATAAAACCTGTTCCCAATTCATACCGCCATCTTTTGAACGGAATATACCTCTTTCTTTATTTTCACCGAAAGCATGACCTAAGGCAGCAACATATACTAAATCAGGGTTTGTAGGATGTATTCTGATTCTTGATATATGACGAGTATCTTGTAAACCAATATTAGACCAAGTCCTGCCTCCATCTACAGACTTATATACTCCATCACCGTGAGTAACATCTACTCTAATACATGATTCTCCAGTCCCAACATATATAACATTTGGATCTGATTCAGAAACAGCAATAGCTCCTACAGAAGCAGTGTTAAAAAAATCATCTGAAATATTTTCCCAATAATTACCTCCATCTGTAGATTTCCAGACCCCTCCAGCGCAAGCACCAAAATAAAAATTATTCTGATTAATAGGGTCTCCTGCAACAGCTACAACTCTTCCTCCTCTAAATGGACCAATATTTCTCCACTCTAATGTATCATCAAACATTTTATTCTCCTTCAAAAATTCAATCATATGGATAATTTTTTATTCCTTTAGTATGGGATTCAAAACATAATGATAATCCTAAAAGGCTACTATCTTCAGCATATCTGCCAATCAATTGTACACCTATAGGCAACCCTTTGTTAGAAAAACCGAAGGGTAATGAAATAGCAGGAAATCCAGACAAATCAGCAGGAATTGTAGCCCCTATCGAATTACGTCCTTCTATTATTTCTCCATCAACATCTAAATAGGGGGGATTAAAATTCAAATCATTTCCATTGTGATTAATAGGATCATGTTTATAAGCTACTGTAGGACTTACAGGGCAAAGTAAAATATCATACTCAGAAAATAATTTAGTAAAACAACCTCTTAATTCTTCTACTTTTTTCAGTGAATCAAGGTACTCATCTAAAGTTGGGGGTTTATTTAATAATCTTCTTTTCATAACTGGGGATAATTTATTAAAATTTTCACCAATTATTGAATTCAAATAAAAGCCTCCCTCAACTGCATATATTTTGGAAGTGGCCACCTGGTGATCAATATCAACCCAATCTTCTAAAAAAACTCTTTCAACATTTGCACCCATATCTTTAAAAACTTCTGAAGCTCTACTTATATTTGACTTTACTTCTTGAGAAACTGGATTAAACGGACCATCGTAACAATAAGCAACTTTAATATTCTTAACATCCAGGTTTTTGTGCTCAAAATCAAATCTAGGCAGCTTTAATGAATAGTAATCATTACCATCATTTCCAGACATAATTATTAAACCATTAATAATATCTCTTACAGACCTGGATAAAGGCCCAACATGCATAAATCTAAGTAAGGTATTAGGCCAATGACCAGTTAAAGGAACCCTTCCATGACTAGGTTTGAATCCTACAATTCCGCAAAAGGCTGCAGGCTGTCTAATTGAACCGCCTAGATCACTTCCAATACCAAAAGGAGATAAACCTGCAGATATAGCTGAAGCCTCACCTCCACTAGATCCCCCTGGTGTTTTACCAATGCTCCAGGGATTTTCAGTTTTCCCATATAAAGAATTAGCTGTCTCCCACCATAAAGCAAATTCAGGCATATTTGTTTTACCAATTAATATTGCTCCTGAATCTTTCATCCTCTTAACTACCGTAGCATCTTTATTAGGCCTATTACTTGAAAAAATCTTAGACCCTCTAGTAGTTAATATTCCTTGAGTATCAATACAGTCTTTAACTGTAAAAGGAACACCATGAAAAATTGCTAATTTGTCTTTGGTATATAAATCATTTTCAGCCTCTTTGGCTTTAATTCTAGAATCATCTGGAAATTGTATGATTGCATTTAAATCAGGATTCAATTTTGAAATTCTTTTTTCTAGCAAATCAAATATTTCTACAGGTGAAATAACTTTCTTTTTTATTAATCTAGCCAAAGAAGTAGCATCTTGATAATAAATTTCATCTTTCATAAATATAACCTCAGTAGATATTAATAGTATATTGATAAATAATATATTATGTGTAATATTAATTGAACAATAATAATCTAATCTAATAATATTTATACTTTAAAAATAGGAGATATAAAATGGTTAAAGCTGAAGAAATTATGGAAATATTTAATAAACATCGAGATGATGCCATAATATTCACTGCAGGAACAGCAGGTTATAAAACATGGCCAACTATTAGCAACAATCAGAGTAGAGATGCTGTAATTGGTGGAGCTATGGGTGCAGCTCCAGCACTTGCTCTTGGATTTGCTCTTTCACAACCTGACAAGAAAATCGTATTGTTTGATGCTGAAGGTTCTCTTTTAATGAACTTAGGAGTATTATCAACTATAGCTGAACAAAATCCAGGAAATTTTTACCATATCCTTTTAGATAATGAAACTTATGCAACTACTGGAGGGCAACCTGTTCCAAGTGGCAACAAAACTTCCTATGACGGCCTAGCAAAAAGCGCAGGATACAAATCTACTTATAATTTTACAGATCTCGAAGAATTTGCGATTAATATTGAATCGATATTAGAAGAAGAAGGTCCTACGTTTATATCTATGAAAATTGAACCAGATATTGAAAACCTTCCAATTGATTTAAGAACTCCTATAGGTTTAAGGCCTGCAAAACAAGTAATTAGTGAACTAAGAAAAGACCTGAATATTTCCGATTAAATTAAATTAATTATATAACTAATATACTTTACGAAAGACTTAAAATTGAGAGAAAGAATTCATGCTAATATAAGTCCAGAAGTTGTAGAATACATAGTAAATCCAAAATCTGGGCCAATAATGTTTAGAGATTTTAGATTGATGATGGAAATCAATAAAGCTCATGCAATAATGCTATGTGAAGAAAAAATTTTAACTGCAGGCATAACAAAAAAAATAATGAGCACTTTAAAAGAAATGGAAGAAGAAGGCCCAAACGATTTAACACCAGGAATTGGTTCTGAAGACCTATACTCTGCTATTGAACAAAAATTGATCAACAAAATTGGAACTGATATTGGTGGAAGGCTACATACTGGGAGGAGCAGAAATGACCTAGGATCAACTGTTACCCGTATAGCAATTAGAGAAAATTTCTTTAAAATTACTGAAGAATTATTTGATTTACTTAAAGTATTAATTCAATTTGCTGAAGATAATAAAGATACTATAATGCCAGGATATACTCACCTTCAACCTGCACAACCAACTACTTTGGGGCACCATATATCTAGTATATGCTCTGCATTACAAAGAGATTCTGAAAGAATATTAGAATCATACAATAGAATAAACCTAAGCCCTTTAGGCGCATGTGCTTTCGCAGGAACTGGATTTCCTATTAATAGACAAAGAACAGCTGAATTACTTGGATTTGATAATATAGTTGAAAGTACTTTGGACTCAGTTGCATCTCGCGATTATGTTAGTGAGTTGCTTTATAGTTTAACAATGACAGCAATCACCTTAAGTAGACTTGCTCAAGACCTTTATTTATGGTATTCAGATGAATGGTCAATCATTGATATAGATGGAGATATTGCATTTAGTAGCAGTATAATGCCTCAAAAAAAGAACCCTGGCACAATAGAGCATATTAAAGCTAAATCTGGGCATATTTTAGGTTCTCTAATATCAAATCTTTCAGTTCAAAAAAATTTAAATTTTATGCATTGTAGAGATATGAGTGTAGAATCTGTAGAACCTATTTGGAATGCATTAAAAGAGACTACGGGAATTATAATACTAACTAAAGCAACAATAAAAAGAGTCAAAGTTAAAAAATCAGTTATGCTAGATAGAGTTTACAAAAACTTTTCTACCGCTACTGAACTTGCGGACATTTTAGTTAGAAACCATAATATGCCTTTTAGAACAGCTCATTCAATAATAGGCAATGTTGTTGCAAAAACAATTTCCAAAGGACTCCGTGCAGATGATATTACAACTGAAATAATTTCTGAATCCTCTGTAGAAATTACAGGTAGCCCAATTATGTTGTCCAATGAAGAACTAGAAACTGGACTAAATCCAATTTTAAATTTAGAAAACAAATCTACTGCAGGCAGCCCTTCCTTTTCAGAAACTAAAAAATTAATAGATCTTAATAAAGAAAAATTAAAGACTCATGAATCAACCTTGAATTCCTGGAAAAACAAGCAGGATATAGCTAAGTTAAACTTAGAGAAAACTGTTAATTCTTATATTTAAATACTGGAGGCAAGATGAGTGTAGAAAAAAGCAAAAAATTATTTGAACAATCAAAAAAGTCACTAGCAGGAGGAGTAAGCAGCGCTGCTAGAGCCAAAGGTCCATTTCCAATATTTTTTGAAAAAGGTAAAGGCCCTTATCTTTATGACGTTGATGGAAATAAATATATTGATTATTATTTAGGATCTGGTCCAGACATATTTGGCCATGCTCCAGATTTTCTAAATGATGCAGTAATAAAAGATATGCAAAAAGGACAAGTATTTGGAGCCCAACATCCTTCAGAAATCACAATATCAGAAAAAATCCAATCAATTGTACCTTGTGCTGAATTAGTTAGATATGCAAGTTCTGGAACTGAAGCAGTCCAATTAGCAATAAGAGTAGCAAGAGCTTATACAAAAAAAAATAAAATAATTAAATTTGAAGGACACTATCATGGATGGATGGATAGTATTGGATACATACCAAACCCATCTCTAAATCAACCCGGAGGAGATGAATCTCCTCCAGCTGTACCAATATCTGAAGGAATAGCTAAAGGAACTGAAGAAGAGATAATATTACTACCTTGGAATAATATTGAAATTTTAAAAGAATGTATTAAAAAAAATGCAGACAACATAGGTGTAATAATAACCGAAGCCATTTTATGTAATACAAATACAATTATGCCTAAACCTGGTTACTTAGAAGAAATGCGTGAACTATGTAATGATAATAATATAGTATTAATATTTGACGAAGTAATTACAGGTTTCAGAGTAGCTTTAGGTGGCGCACAAGAATTATTAGGAGTAACTCCTGATTTAGCAACATTCGCTAAAGCGATGGCAGGTGGATACCCAATATCTATGGTAGCAGGTAAAAAAGAAATAATGTCATTAATTGGTGATGGATCAGTTTTTCATGGAGGAACTCTAAATAGCAATGTTATGTCAGTTTCTGCAACAGAAGCTGCTTTAAATAAATTAAGTGCTAATGATGGAGCTGTATATAAACATATATATGAATTAAGTAACGAATTAATGGAAGGATTTAGAAAGATTTCTATAAAATATGAAGTACCTATGATTATACAAGGTCCAGGTCCCACATTCAGTGTTTCATTTACAGATGCTGAAGAAATTACAGATTATAGATCACATATACAAAATATTGATTCTAGTAAATATAAAAAATATTGTGAGAAAATGCTTGAAAATGGAGTCCATATATGGCCAGATGGAAGATACTATGTTTCAAGTGAGCATACAAAAGAAGATATTTTAAAAACACTTGAAGCTGCAGATAAAGTAATAGGGTCATTATAAATTATTTAATATGAATTCCAATCACATCCCAGATATCCAAATAAAAGAAAAATCTATTGAAATAAATTGGCCTGACGGACATAAAAGTTCCTATAATCCAAAATATTTGAGAATACATTGCGGTTGCGCAGAGTGTGTTGAGGAATGGAGTAATCGTAAATTACTAGACCCCGTTACAGTTTCTGAAAATATTCAAGCTGTCGACTACTTGATAGTAGGAAGGTATGCTGTACAATTTTTGTGGAGCGATGAACACTACACAGGAATATATCCCTTTGAAACAATTAGAAAATTATGTAAATGTAATGAATGTTCCACTAAATAATATACAATTCAAGTATTTAATATGAATAATTTAGAATTTAGCAATCTAATACATGGAATCATTCAAACTAAATTCCCAAAATTAGAAAATAGATTAGAAATCATTATTGAATCAAGAGCAAATAATGATCAAATATATGGATCAGGTATTAAAAATTCCGATGAACTTATTTGCCTAATTGAAACAATACCTACAATAAATGAAAATATAATAAATGCACCTCCAGATGGAAGATTAATCTTTTTTCAAGATACTATAGAAAAATACTATGTTACCAGAAACGAAATTCAAGAAGCTATTACAAATGAAATAAATGAATATTTAAATTAGCTATTTATAATTTTTTACCAAACAAATCTTCATTATCTTCATCAAAATTAAATTTAGTATCCTCTATTTGAAAATCCCCATATGAAGTAGCAGTCCCATAATCTCTAACTTTAATAACCATTGGCATTGGAACAGAATGACCAAAAATCAATGCTTGTTGTTTTGACTCTAACCTAGATAAAACAGACCTCAATTTCCTGTTACCAGATACACCCGTAAGGACTGAATCTAAATCTTTTTCATTATCTAATAAGCATGTAATTTTGGTGCCTAATTGACTCATAATTTCATCATCAATTCCGCTTGGACGCTGATCAACCACTAATAATGTAACATTATGCTTGCGCATTTCTCTAGCTATAGTACCAAATATAGTTTGAGATGCTATATCAGGACTAAGAAATTTATGAGCTTCTTCTATAGTAATCACCAATGGAGTTGGCTGCTGAGTTGGATCTCCTAATGCTTTTTCAGCAAAAACAGCATATCGAGCATAAATTCTTCTAGTTAAAAGGTTAGCTACAAGCATATAAGCAGCTAAATCAGATCCATATCTGCCAAACTCTAAAATCACATGCATACCTCTATCTAGATAACTTAAAATTTGTGTTACAGAATCATTTCCTCCTGATTCATCTATGAAATCAAATCTCTTAAAACGACTCAATCTATTCTTCAATGAACTCAAAGCAGCTTGATTTATATTTAAATTTCTTGCAAGGTCAATAAATTCCTCTCCTCCAGACAAAGCTAAAAATTCTTTAAACCAATTGTTTGGACCAAAATACCGTTCTAAAGAATATGCGGCATCAGCTGCAACTTCAGATAAGTTTAGTGTTTCTTTAAGCACAGATATATCTCCAGGTTCAATATCTTCATACCCAATTCTAACCACGTAGTCTGGATTTACTCCTCTCCTTCTTGAACTTTCCTCATCCAATGAAAATATGGCAACTTTTGAAGAAAATATCTGCTTTAATCCTTTTACTTCTTTAGAATCTTCACTAAAACCTTTCCAACCGTATTCACTCTGCATATCAAATACAAGTTGGCTAGCAACGCCTCTTTGAATAATGCCAAGAAGTAATAATCTTGTCAAAAAAGTTTTCCCAGTACCGCTTTTCCCAAAAACTCCATTACTTCTTTTAATTAATTCTTCAATGTTTAAACATAATTTAGCAGTATCCATATCCAATGGATTTCCAAGCCAAAAATTAGTATCACTCTCTAATCCAAATACAGTTTCAACATCTTCATCAGAAGCAAGTGAGACTTTCGAAAAATGAGGAGGAATTGTTTTAGCAGGCTGTGGACCATAAATTGAGTCTAAATCATCTTGAGATAAAATAAGCATAGGCTCTACTTGAATAATGCCATATGCAGTTGACCCACTTATTACATTAGCAATAAAAGGATTTGAAATTTCAGGAGGGTTGACTCTAAGTGTTTGGTCCGTAGCTCCTAATTCTATATCAGTAACAACTCCAAAAAACTTCAAATTTTCCGCTTCAATAGATACGTACCGCCCAACTTTAATTTCTGAGACTGACCTTTCAGGTTTTAACTTTACCTCTACTCCATTTGTCAATGAGCCTGAAACTACCATTCCGAGGACATCTACATCTTTAGATATGAAATTATTTATTTCTGAATTCATTTAGAAATCCTCTTTAACAAATTATTTAAACGAATTAATTGACCGCTTAGATTAAAAGCTAATTCTTTACCTGCATAAATTAAAAATCTAGATTTATCATCATGGCTTTTACTTGATTTTATTAAAAAAGATGAAATAACATCATCAATAGAATTTAAAATTGGGGATTCTAATAATAACGGTAAAAAATCTAAAGTAGATGAGAACTCTCTTAATTCTTCCTCTGAACATTCAATAACAAATGAATGGATTCTTGGAGGAAGTGAAACTGGCGATTGAAGAATACCTTCAGTACTTTTATATCCGACTAAAATACAATTAACTTCAGTAATCAATAACCTATTTAATTGAGGATTACTTAAATACACACCTTCTTCTTTATTTTCATCTCTACCTCTAGGGACTGGCCTTCTAGCCGGATCCATACTTTTATTCGAGACATCATAAACTATACCAAATAGTTGAGGATCAGTACCGCACTTTACTAAAGTACCTATGTTTGGAGATTTATATAAATCATAGCACTGTACTGTAAATTGAAGAGAAGAAGATTCTACTACTTCACCTATCCTATTATCTTGGTTCATACCCACCTCAAACGTTTAGAAAGATTCTTCTCAGAAGTGTATGTAGACATACCATGCTCATCGAGTGCTGCTTCAACCATCTGAGCAAAATGATTTCTGTCTGAAGAAGTTACAACCGCTTGTTCATGAGCCTCGATCAATGAAACAGGATATCCATGGCCAAGCTTACACTGGTTTAATATTAGAGTATGGGTTAATCTTAATAAATCTTCTCGTTCTACAACCCATTTAGGAATTTCAACACGTGCAATTTCTTCACCAGTATTTAAATAAAAATAATGTATTTTATTATCTAAATAATAATCATTTACCAAGTCAATATCAATTTGAAATGTTCCAGAACGCTCTCCTGTATTTAAATATTTGGAAAAAACTTCTCTATCAATAATCTCATTTGATACCTCATCGCAGCTTCTATCTCCAGGAGCAATTTTACTACAATTTAAATCACAATGTATCTCAGAAAATGAACAATTTGAAACGCGCAAAGAATTAACTACTTCAGAACTTTTAGGTAGACTTATATAACTAGCTAGAAGTAATTTCTTTTGCCTTGATATTTCATACAGTTCATCTAAACATTCAGCAAAACCATTTTGTACTAATTCTCTTTTTACAAATTCAGGGTGAGTCTGACCAATTAAATCTAACATAATAAGAGAACCATCCATAAGAGCCAAAATAGGTATACCGCTATTAATTTCTTTTACTAAATTAGTAAGTGACTTTAATTCCTCTAACATTCGTTTAGCAGATAATATTGCACCGCGTACTAATACTGATTTGTTTTTATTTTCTCTATCAGTAATAATAAGATCATCATATTCTGCATAAAGTTTAGGAATACTATTCAATGTTGCAAAAGAATTATTTCCATATTTTAAAATACACGAGCCAATATTAATTAAATAACAATTTGCAGGTATATGCCTATCAACATCAATGTGCGATCCATCTGTAGCAATAACATAATAATCTTTTGGGAAATCACTTGAATTAAATTTATCAAAAGATCCTGATGATATCTTGGGTATATTCCAATTAAACATTCCAAGACTATTTTCAATTCTAGATTCATGATGTTTAAAGTCAAAAGAATCTATTTTGTCTAATGCTTTAGCTATCTTATTAATATGGGTTTGTCTATGATTTTTAATATTTTCACTCATATGGTCTATTTGCAAAGCTGTATGAGTCAAATCTAAAGACATAATTTAACCTTTCAATTAAATATTATACTCAAATCTTTATAAACCAACCCTATTAGACAACGTTCCTATACCTTCTACTATGCCTTCAATTAAGTCACCTGGTTTAATATATATTTCATCATCTACTCCATCTGGCAAAGGAACAACTCCTGTACAAATCATATCTCCAGGCTCTAAAGTAGTAAGCCTTGAAATATATTCAATTTGGTGAGGAATATCAAAAAGCATTCTATTTGTATTCCCGTGCACTCGAACTTCTCCATTAATCTTTGTAGTCAAATCCAAATTATTTGGATCTACAATATCTTCTGCTAATACAATCCATGGTCCTGCAGGACAAAAGCCATCAAGCCACTTACCATTTAACCATTCAATCCAGTGATTAGGGTCCCTGTCAGGATGTAATTTAAGATCTCTCCCTGAAAAATCATTCATTATAGTATAACCAAAAATATGATCATAGGCATTACTTAATGAAATGTCTTTTCCTGGCTTACCAATTATTACTCCTAACTCAATCTCTTCTATAGTATTCAAAGTACTGCTTCCATGTGTATTTGGAATCACTTCATCTGGACCTATTAGCGCAGTTCGTGGCTTAATAAAAAACTGAGGTGATTCAATCTCAACATTTACATCCTTTAAACTATTATGAGGATGATAATTTGCAGCTAATGCTAATATTTTCCCTGGATTACCTATAGGAGCTAATAAACGAACTTCAGAGAGTTTATACTTTCTTATAGAAGTTTTAGCTACTTTCTCTAATGATTCTTTATCTAATAATAATAAAGTTCCTAAATCTCCTCCTGAACTATGAATTTCAAAAATGTTATCTTCTTTATCAATAATTCCTACTGCCGGAGCAGTACCTTTTTCATGCAAATAACGAGCGACCCTCATTAACTTCCTCCTTTAAAATTAATTGAAGCTATATAAGTTTAGAACTGAAATAAATATATACATTTGTAATTAAATAAACAAGTAACTAATTATTAGTTTTACCTAAGAACTCTTATATCACCTAATCTTTTAGTTATCTGTTGTTTGTCTAAGTAATCCATTAAGGATAAAGCATATTTACGACTAGTTTTGAATAAATCTCGAACATCAGCAATTGTGATCTGCCCGTTTGCTCTTAAAAACCTAGTAACTTCTTTAATCATAAAATTATAAGCAGAATAACTAAATACTATTTTATCACTTACTTTAACTACTAAATTTTCATTAATAATTTTATTTAGCAATTCAGGATTTATATCAAAATCACTTGAAGGGGAATACGGGTCAACTTCTAAAAATTTTATGTAATCTTGAATAATATTTTTTTGCCCTTCTGTAATTATTGCCTTATATCCATAACTACAAATTAATCCATTTTGATCAATTATAACTTTAGATGTTGCTAGTAATTTAATAATAGAATTAAAAAAATCTTGTGTTAAATTCAAAAGGCCTCTTAATGATTCTTTAGAATGGCCATCTCTAAGAGGATATTTTTTGTGCATTAAGGATAAATAATCATTCGTTTTTTCAACTAGGTATTTCCACAATGAAGTAGTAAAATGGTATCCATCTATATTTATTATTTTTTTATCTATTATTAATTCATTTAATATGAAATTTATATTTGACAACCCGGTTAAATTTTTCAGCTCATCAAATTTAATTGGCTCATTAGATTGAATAAATTCTGAGACAATTTCATTGTCTGAACCAGATTCTAAAATTGACAACCTATCAGAAACCTTTAAATCATTTTTTTTATGCCTAGGAACATTAACTTCAAGAACTTGCCCACCACCTAAAGTTATCTGGTTTGAACGAATTATAAATTTATCTCCTCTAACAAGTGCAACAGGTTTATCAAACTTAATTTGCGCAAAGCTACTTTCTCCTGGCATTATAGAATCTGCAGATAACAATCTTAATTTTCCAATAATTTCAAATGTTCCAGAATGAAAATTTATAAACATATTATGCTTTAAAGGCTTAGATATATTAAATAAAGCATATAATTTAACATCAACAGCAATAGTAGAAACCAGCCAATCTCCAACGACTAAAACCTCACCTCTTTGATTGATTTGATTGTGGGAAATTCCTGATAAATTTATGGCAACTCTTGTCCCTGGAGAAGCAATTTGTAATGACTTTTTATGGGTTTGAATACCTCTTATTCTAGCAGTAAGACCACTCGAAACAAAATTCACTACATCTCCAATTTTAATATCTCCATCAACTAAAGTGCCTGTAACGACTGCACCAAATCCACTCATGCTAAAAGACCTGTCTATAAAAACTCTTGGACGATCTAAATTAGTTATTGGTTCAACTTTACTTAACTCTTCTTCTATTATAGATTTTAATAGATTTATTCCATCTAAATTATGAGAAGATACTTGAACAATTGGAGCTTTTTCTAAAAAAGTACCCTTTGTAACGTCTAAAATATCCCCTTGCACCAACTCTAACCAATTTTTATCAGCTAAATCTGTTTTAGTAATTACAATTATACCGAGTTTAACCTGAAGCAAATCTAAAATTGAAATATGCTCAATAGTCTGAGGCATTACAGACTCATCTGCAGCTACTACGAGTACAGCTAAATCAATACAACCAATTCCCGCAACCATATTATCTATAAATTTTTGATGTCCAGGCACATCAACTATGCTTACTTCATTACCATTTGACAACTTCAACCAAGAAAATCCTAAATCTATGGTCATACCTCTAGATTTCTCTTCATTTAACCTGTCAGGATCTATGCCTGTAAGGATACTAACAAGACTAGATTTGCCATGATCAACATGTCCAGATGTTCCTATAACATGCATATTTTTTCCATTAACTAAAAAATTTATAATTACCGACTAGAATAGCATAGAGCAAATTTAGTAACAAATATGCTTCTTCCGAATACATAAAAATAGTGTTATCCTAGTTGAAATATTTTAATAACAAGGACTTATATATGAATATTTTTGAAAAATTCAGATTGAATGGAAAAACCTTATTTATTAGTGGAGGGAGTAGAGGATTAGGACGATCTATGGCCTTAGCAATTGCTGATGCTGGTGCTGATGTAATATTGACTGGAAGAGATAAAAATAGTTTAGAACAAACTGCATCTGAAATAAATCAATTAGGTCAAAATGCATACCCAATACAAGCTGATATGAGCAATCCAATTGAATGCGAGGAAGCATGTAAGAAAGCATTAAAAATAAACCCCAATATCAATATACTAATAAACAATATCGGAGGTAGAAGAGAAAACATCCCAACTGAAGAAATGACAATAAATAATTGGCATAAATATATGGATCTTAATCTAACACATGCTGTACTTTGTACTAAATTAATAGGTGGGAATATGCTAAATAAAGGCAATGGAGGAAGAATAATTAATATATCTTCGATTAATGCTTTTCAGTCGATTAGAGGGTTATCAGGCAGACACTATGAAACTGCAAAAGCTGCATTAGTACAGTTTACAAAAGCAACAGCTATAGACTGGGCACAATATGGTATTACAGTAAATTGCATATGCCCAGGAGTTTTTATGACTGAACCAAATATAAAATGGTCAAAAAAGGAACCCGAGGCAATGAAAAATTTCCTATCTAAAATCCCTACACAAACTACTGGCGAGCCTGATGACTTAGGACCTCTTGCAGTATATATATCAAGTGATTCAGCAAAATACATGACAGGCTCAGTAATTGTTATTGATGGCGGACAAACATGCTAGAAAAAAGTTTCTGCCCGGCCTGGGCTCGAACCAGGGATTCCAGCTCCAAAGGCTGGCGTGTTACCACTACACCACCGGGCAATAATAGAAAGAATTGAACTATAAAATAATATCACATATTTATATTATAAATAAAAGATAAATATAATTATATAAGGGCAATATAATGCAAAACACTCTTAAATATGATGTAGTAATAGTAGGCGCAGGAAATGCAGCTCTATGCTCTGCTCTAGCGGCAAAAGATCAAGGAGCTGAAGTTTTAATCATTGAAAAATCTCCCCAACCTCATCAAGGAGGTAATTGTCCTTACACTGGCGGTGGATTTAGGTTTGTACACAATGGGTTAAATGACTTATTAACATTAATGCCATCAGTTGATAATAAATATAATAATTTAAATATGCAACCGTACACAGCTAATGAGTTTAAAAATCATATGATAGAAGTTACTAGAGGAGACACTGATAAAGACCTCATGAATACAATTGTGTCTGAATCAAGGCCAACTATAAATTGGATGACTAATAAAGGAGTCATATGGGAATTACCTTCTTCTAGAATAAGCTCTTCAATTAATGCTCCTTCCATCATCCCAAACAGCGTTGGATTGTCAGCTTATGAATCAGGTCCAGGCTTAATAAAAATGCTAACCAAATCAGCTAAGCAAAATGGAATTACAATTTTATATGAAACTGAAATGACAGATTTAGTCCAAAATAAACAAAAAGAAATTTCTTCAATAGTATGCAAAGATTCAAATGGAACTTACCAGGTTAATACAAGAGCTGTAGTTTTAGCTTGCGGAGGCTTTGAGGCAAATTCCGATATGAGAAAAAAATACCTTGGCGAAGGTTGGGAAAATGCTAAAGTTAGAGGTTCAAAATTTAATACTGGTGACGGCCATAGACTAGCTATAAAACTTGGAGCACAACCAACAGGACAGTGGTCTGGATGCCATGCAACTCCTATTGATATAAATGCGCCAGCAACAGGTAATCAAGGGATTACTGAAAGAATGCCCCGAAGATCGTACCCTCTAGGCATTACTGTAAATATAAATTCTGAACGTTTTATAGATGAGGGAGAAGGTTTCGCAGAACAAACTTTTGTAAAAATGGGATCCCGTATTTTAAGTCAAGATAAAAGTATAGCTTTCCAAATTTTTGATTCTAAATCTTTTAACCTTTTAGAACCTAGATACAATAATTCAAAGCCAGCAATTTCTGGAAATTTAAATGACCTAGCTAAAAAGTTAGATATACCTGAGTCTAAATTTATAAAAACGATAACGAAGTTTAACAAAGCAGCATCTGATGGAAACTACTCCCCTAAAAAACTAGATGGGATATCAACTAATAATCTTACAATTCCAAAATCTAATTGGGGAATAAAAATAGATACTCCTCCTTTTTATGGTTATTGCGTAACTGGAGGAATAACATATACTTACGGTGGCCCCAAAATAGATACAAAAGCTAGGGTGTTAGATCAAAACAATGATCCAATCACTGGCCTATATGCTGCTGGAGAAATAGTTGGAGGAATACTATTTCACAACAGCTTAAGAGGAGCAGGGTTAATGCATGGTTCTGTATTTGGTAAAATTGCAGGAACAAATGCTGCTATTCTCTGATAAATTAATATTACTAAATCAATCCTGCATCACGAATTTCTGTTAAAGATTTTTCATAAGCTAAAACTGTATCTTTGATATCTTGATCAGAATGCTCCTGACCAACAATTAACCTTGTCCCATTGCTCATAGGGTCTACACCTTCATTTAATAAAGCTAAATGCAATTGAGAATTTCGTTCTGAATGATTAATTATATTCCATTGCGAATCAGTCAATTCAAAAGAAGCTCCATCATCTTCAACTTCAAAATCAACTCCAAGCCTAACAAATAATAAAGAACCATGACCGGTAACTTTACCAGGAATCTCCATTTTGCCAAGTAGTTCATTCATTTCTTTTTTTAACTTACCGGCTGCTTGGTCTGCTTTATCATTAACATTAGTATCTCTCACTAATTCTAATGCCTTTGCTCCAGCAGCAGCGGATACTGGATTAGCGTTAAAAGTACCTGGATGGCTAACTCTTTCATTTTGGTTAAAATCAGCGTCATTTTGAAACTCTATTAAATTGATCAATTCAGATTTACCTGCCACAGCCCCACCAGGCATGCCTCCTCCTAAAATTTTCGCCAATGTAGTAATATCAGGTATTACATCAAATTTCTTAGATGCGCCACCTTTTGAAATCCTAAAACCTGTAACTACTTCATCCATATGAAAAACAACACCTGTTTTGTCTGTAAGATCTCTCAGTTGATGTAAAAAACTAGGAGGAATCGGATGTAATCCCATATGAGACCCAGTTGGCTCAATCATAACGGCAGCTATATCATTTTCTTTTATCGTTTTTTCTACTAAATCAATGTTATTCGGTGGCAAAACTATCATAGTATCCAAAGTCTCCTGAGGAATTCCTCCTAAGCCTGATCCACCAGCCATAGCATAATCACTCCAACCATGGAAATGATCATCAAATTTTATAATCTTTGTTCTACCAGTAAAAGCACGAGCTAACCTCATAGCCATCATCACAGCCTCCGTGCCAGAACTTTGAAACCTAACTTTTTCTGCACAAGGAACTAGTTCTCTAACTAATTGACCCCATTTAATCTCCATATCGGTAGAAGATCCCATTTGAGTCCCTAGATTCATAGCATCATGAACAGATTTAACAATATCTGGATGTGAGTGTCCTAATATCATTGAGCCATGACCTGTTTTATAATCAATTATTTTGTTACCTTCCACATCCCATTTATGTGACCCTTTAGCTTGCGTAACATATAAAGGAAAGGGTGAGAGACGTCTAGCATCATGAGTCACACCATTAGGAAAAAGATGTTTAGAAATATTATATCTAGACAACGACTCGGGATGTTCATCAATATATCTTTGTTCAATTTTTGTTTTAGACATAATAACCTTTCATTTTGTAGATTCTTTAAATAAATATTTCTACTAAATTTAATATGAATAAGTTTAACTTTATATAACTTTATTGTAAACTTCTGTAAATAAATATTAGACAGGGAAAACAATAAAATGAGATCTTTTTTAACACATCTAGAATGTACATACTGTAAAACAATTTTTTCAATTGAAAAACCACTTAGGACTTGCAGTAAATGCTCAAAAGTATTGTATCCAAGGTATGATATAGAAAATGCAAAAAAAGAGATTACCCCAGCTAAAATATCTACTAGAACTCCAAATATGTGGAGATATTTTGAAATGCTCCCAATTATAAATCCAGATAACATAATCACGCTTGGCGAAGGTTTTACCCCAATATTGCCAATAAACAATTTAGGTAGACAGTTAGAATGTTCTAACTTATTTATTAAAGATGAAGGGATAAACCCAACTTCTTCTTTTAAAGCCAGAGGGTTATCAGCTGCTGTTTCTAAAGCAAAGGAATTTGGAATAACAAAATTCACCATCCCTTCTGCAGGAAATGCTGCAGGAGCTCTCGCTGCTTACTGTGCAAGAGGAGGAATGAAATCAAATATTTTTATGCCAAAAGACACCCCTATCGCAAATATAAAAGAAGTATCAATAATTGGATCAGATCTAACATTAATTGATGGATTAATTAATGATGCTGGTAAATTATCACAAGAAAAAGCAGAAAAAGAAAACTTGTTTGATGTATCTACATTAAAAGAGCCCTATAGAGTCGAAGGGAAAAAAACTATGGGTTATGAAATCGCCGAACAAATGAATTGGAAATTACCTGATTCAATTATTTATCCTACCGGAGGAGGCACAGGAATAGTAGGAATGTGGAAAGCTTTTGACGAGTTAGAACAATTAGGCTGGATAGACAGTAAAAGACCAAAAATGTTTTGTGTTCAATCCAGCGGGTGTGCTCCAATTGTTAAGGCCTTTCTTGAAAAAACTGAATTTGCTGAACCCTGGAAAAATGCCAAAACTATCGCATCTGGATTAAGAGTCCCTGTAGCTATTGGTGATTATTTAATTTTAGATGCACTAAGATCAAGTAATGGAGGAGCAGTTGCAGTCGAAGATGAAGATATTTTATTAGAAACAAAACTTATTGCTAAACTAGAAGGAATGTTTATATGCCCTGAAGGTGGAGCGACAATTAAAGGGCTAAAGATTTTACTAGATAAAGGGCAAATATCTACAGATGAAAATATACTTCTTCTAAATACAGGGACTGGATTAAAATATCTAGATATCTTTAAGGATTGAATAAACTTGTAATCTATGTCTATTAGTTTCTACAACATATAAATAACCTTGATTATCAATTTTTATAGAAATTGGACCCCAAAAATACTTTTCTATTCTAGACGAAGCTTCATATGCAGTTTTAACATTTGAGTCTAATACTGGATCCAAATCAGATTGATTTCTAAATTTTTTCTGATCTAAATTGGCATCAAGGAATTCTTCGGCCCATATAGATAAACTGCCTTCCCCTTTAAGTTCTTGGATTAATTTCCCTTTTGAATTTAATACTTTTACCCTTTCGTTACCCCAATCAGCTACATATAAATATCCATCATCATCCATTACGGCAGATGAGGGTCTATTGAAAATATTAAGTTTATCAGAATCAGGATATGAATTTAATATTTTTCCTTCTGAGGAAAATTTCTGAATTCTATTATTCCTCCAATCAGAAACTATTACTTCTCCTATATTATTGACAGATATACCCCAAGGAAGATTGAATTGCCCTAAATCATTACCTTTTTGACCCCAACTAGATATAAATTCACCTTTATCAGTAAACCTCTGTATCCTATTGTTTAAATGGTCTACAACAAGTAGATTTCCTTCAATATCAAAGGCTATACCTGAAGGCCCATTTAACTTACCTTCAGAATTTCCTTTCTCACCCCAACAAAATATAAATTTTCCTGACTTATCAAAAACTGATATGCGATTATTATATTCATCTGCAAGAAACAATCTATCTTCAGAATCAAAAACTATTGAAGTTGGCCATATAAACTGTCCTTTACCAGTACCATATTCACCAAAATCCCCAAAATATTCACTATCCATATTACATATACCAATCCGGATACCTTCAGTTTGGTCAGGATTAGTTCTGCTAAGAACATAAATTCTTTGTGTGCTATCAATAGCTATGTCCACAGGGTTACTAAATCCCCTGCCTTCCATAGCAACTAAGCCTATTGTATTAAAATAATTTAACTTACTTTTTATATCACCCATAGCATTATCCATTTCTAATAATCATTTTTGATTATTATTGTGTCTTAATAAAACTCCAGATTTTTCTTCCTGTAATGTTAAAAAAATAGAACTATCCATGTCACTCCAACCTTTTTCTACTGCTTTCAGCATATCAATTTGACATGTCTCTGCCATTGAAAAATCCATTCCTAAAGAAGCAGCTAATTCTATAGCTAAATTTAAATCTTTATTAGCTAATTTAAGAGAAAATCGAGGCTCAAAATCACCTTTAAACAAAGTCTCTGGCAACCTAACTTGCAAATCAAAATTTTTACCTAAAGCACTTTTCTGAAATACTTCTATAACTACAGAAGGATCTAATCCTGCTTTAACAGCTACATTTAAACATTGAATTGTGGCTAAACTTAAAGAAAAATTTGCACAATTATGCATTAATTTACAAATATTACCTGATCCCACAGCACCAACATGTAATACTGTTTTACCCATAGCATCAAGAACTGGACGAGCATTATTTAATATGCTCAAATCGCCCCCCACAAGTAGTGTTAAATCTCGAGTTTTAGCACCCTCTACTCCTCCACTTACTGGAGCATCTAAAACTCCTACTCCTTTATTATTTAATTGGATTGCAATATCTTTAATTACTTCAATTGAATTCGTAGTATGATCAATAAATATAGTCCCAGGCTTTATACTATTAATTATTCCATTCTCTCCAAAAACAACTTCTTTAGCTTCCATTGGGCCAGGCAGACAGGCGCAAATCACATCAACTTTTTCAGATAAATCTTTAGGTGAATTTGCCCATACAGCCCCTCTATCAATCAAAAATTCTGCAGCTGAAAAATTAATGTCATTTACATATAAATCAAATCCTTTATTAATTAATTGTAAAGCCATTGGAGTACCAATATTACCAGTTCCTATAAATCCAACTTGCATATTTATACTCTCAATACCTAAGCTAACTGAAATTCTCTGGACGACACAACTGATCTTATGGTATCAGAAACAGCATTTGTGATTTCTTCTGCATTTTTAAATTCTTTTAAAGAAACATTATTGACTAAATTTTGTTCAGTGACTTTATCTAAATTAATATATCCTAACTGGTTTAAACATTCTTCTAGTAAATAATTAGGAGTGATTTCTGAATATTTACCACCTATTTTATTAATTACATCTTGTACACAAACTTTGTCATTGCCACTTAAATATCTAGATGCAAAATTTATTCTTTCAAGAAGGTTTCCGCTATCAAGCCATTCTACTCCTTCATGCCATCCCTCAACTGAAGGAGGATTGTATATCTGTTGACCCATATAACCCACTGATCTTGAAGCGTCAATAATATTCATATTAGGAAATTTAAATTCCTCAGCTAATTTTAAAATACCTACTATTAACTCGATAGGACTTTTAACTTTTGCATATCTTATTTTTGAAGATTTAAAATGGTCTGAATTGAATAAGCAGCGAAGAACAGATTTTAATTCAAAGCCTGAATCAAAATATGATTTAACCATTAAATCAATTAAAGATTTCCCATCTTCACCTATAGTATCTGAAACAAAAAATTGATAAAGCCTGGTACTAATAAAAGTAGCAGTAGCAGGATTTTTAACTATTATATCTATAACATCTTCACCATTAAAGTCACCTTTTTCACCTAAAAATTCCTTAATAGTATTATCATGGTCTTCCTTTTTATATTCATACTGCCAAGCAATATTGCTATAAGGCCAAATTGAAGCACTTAAAGCTCTAAGACCCATATAATCTATGTTTTGTACTGTCCAGCCTGTAAAAGCCCTAGAGCATTCTTTAACATCTTTTTCAGTATAATTTCCAATACTCATTGAAAAAAGTTCCAACAATTCTCTTCCATAATTTTCATTAATTGCATTAGCATGATTATCATTATTATCTAACCAAAAAAGCATAGCAGGATCTTTAGAAATCCCTAACAAAATATCTCGAAAATTTCCTAAACCTACTCCTCTTAACATATCGATTTGAGCTGATATAGTTTTACCATGAAAGACTTTGCTAAATCCTGTAGCAAAAAGGCCATGCCAAAATAAAGTAATCTTTTCTTCTAATGGATTTGTTGTGGTAACCATTCTATAAATCCAGTTGCCAGTTGCGCTATTGAGAAGCCTCATTTCACTTTGATCGACATGATAACGTCTAATTAAATCATCAGAGAGAGAATCTCTTTCACCAGGATTTAATAATTTTTCTACTACTCCTTCATAATTATCTTTTGCAATCATGTCTATATTCTCACGGCTTTCTCCAAATCCTGCCCTTCTATATAAATGAGCGACTAATTCTATTTCTTTTTTCATTCAAACCTCCATTAAGTAATAAAAACTGAACTAAATGATTTTTAAAAATTATACTTTCACTTAGTAATAGTTAAAGCTCTCTTAGGGTTATTTACTAAAATATCTTGTATTGCTGATTCTTCTATGCCTCTTTGCCTCATTCTGGGAACTATATTAGCCAATATATAACCATAGCCATGGCCACCATATTTCATCAACCTATGTTTATATGCCAAATCATGTGCAATTAATATTTGTTTTCCATATCCATCTGCAATTAATGTTGCAATTTGGTCCATTCTCATCGCATCAGTTGGCATATCAAAATCAGGGTCACTGTCATAAAACGACCGCTCCTCTCCTATAAGATCCCATTCAATATAACAGCCTTTATCAGCTAATTTTTTGTAGTCATCTACATTGGAAAAAGTACGATCAAGATGCCCAATAATTATTTTAGATATATCTGCGCCATTTTCTAAAAGTGTATTTAAATTATCTAATGGTGCAGTAACGTCTCGTCCAGGATGAACTAATAGAGGGAAACCTGTATGGGCTTGGGCTTGGGCTGACCCACGTAATACTTTCAATTCATTATCATCTATAGGGAATCCACAACCTATCTCTCCTATTATACCTGCACGTATTCCAGTATTATCTACTCCATTAATTAAATCATCTATTATTTTTTCAGAAATAGTGTCTTCAGTCATATCATTGATTTCTTTATTATGAGATAAAGCCACGTAATACGATGCTCCCATTACAATATTTACACCAGTTTGACGTGAAATTCTAGCTAAACCAACAGGATCTCTTCCAAGGCCTATACTAGTTGCGTCAACTAATGTACCTCCTCCAAACTGTTTATATATCATAACTTCATCAATAGCTGTATCAATATCTGATAATTTAAAATCTTCAATATTATAAAGAACATCATGGTAATGCCTAGCATATGCAAACGTTTTTAAAGAAGGCTTTTGAAATGTTAAATCTTTAAGCGTAGGTTCAGAAGGTATAGAAATAAAAAAATCAGCATCTGACAATATATGTTCGTGAGTTAATGTTGCACCCAATTCATCAGGAGAAACTAAACCTTTAACAGATTGAACTTTACCTGCTCTAGATAATTCATTGATCATCTATTACCTCATATATTTTTTATTCATTAAATTATGTGTCTTATCTATTTAGCACAATGAAAATCTTTAGTCAATAGAAATTTAACATAGTCTTGGATTGACAGTATTAAGATATATATTTAATATTGTAATAATAAGTTTCTGGAGAAATTAATGACAAATGTACATGACTTAACAGTCTCCCAGCTAGCAAAAAAATACTTAGAAGATGCAATTAAAAATAATGATAAAGTTGAAACTGATCTATATGAAAGAGAGCTAATAAGATTTGTACAGTGGTGTCGACAGGGACAAATTTTACAAGAATTAACTCCTGCAGACATTGGGAATTATACAGATTTTATTAATGGAACAGGAAACACTCCTCAATCTTCTGGGCGATTATTAATAATTAAAGAATTTCTTACCTACTGTAAAAAGAATGAATTAATCGAAAAAAACTTATCCCAACACGTAAGAAGAAGAAAATCAAAAACTAACAATATAACGCTAACTGGCCCCTCAATGAGGAAAAAAACTCAATTAACTCCTGCAGGGTTTAAGCAATTAAAAGAAGAATTAGAAAAATTAAAAGCTGAAAGAGTTCCTCTTACCCAGCAAATTCAAAAAGCTGCCGCAGATAAAGATGTTAGAGAAAATGTCCCATTAGAAGCTGCAAGAGAACAATTAGGTCATACAGAATCGAGAATAAGAGTTCTTGAAAATACGCTTATGGATGCAACTATAATTGATCTTAAAAAAGGCGGTAAAAAAACAGTTAAGCTAGGTTCAACAATATCAATATTAGAAATTGATTCCAAAAAAAGAGCTTCCTATACTTTAGTTAGTGTAACTGAAGCAAAGCCGCTCGAAGGACGAATATCGGATGTTTCACCTATGGGGAAAGCCTTATATAATCGCGTAAAAGGTGATGAATTTGAATTAAATATTGCTCAAGGCAAATCTAAATTTCGTATACTTAAAGTAAGTTAAAGCCTCATTAATTCTATTGCATAAATTTAAAATAACCCTAAAATACTGGTTTATTTAAAGCTAAATCCATGTCTAATTCAATAAAACTCTCAAAGATTGAAGAACTATCACAAGAGTTAAAAAAATCGATTTCGGGAGAAATTCGATTTGACCAGATGAGCAAACAATTATATAGTACCGACGCAAGTATTTACCAAATTGAACCTGTTGGAATAGTCTTACCCAAAACGCAAGAAGATGTGATTAATACAATACAACTTGCAAAAAAATATAAAATTCCTGTTCTGCCTAGAGGTGGGGGAACAAGTCTTGCTGGGCAAACAGTTGGCAATGCAATTGTAATAGATTTTTCAAAATATATGCGCAACCTAATTGAAGTCAATCAAGAAGAAAAGTGGGCAATTACTCAACCAGGAATAATATTAGATGAACTAAATTCAAAATTAAAAAATACAGGATTACATTTTTCACCCGATCCTAGTACTAGTAATAGAGGAAATATTGGAGGTGCTTTAGGTAATAATTCCTGTGGAGCACACTCAATTATATGGGGTAAAACAGTTGATAATATTTTAGAAATAGATTCAATATTGTCAAATGGAAATATTGCAAAATTTGGGAAAATAAATACAAATCAAATTTTTGAAAAAATAAAAAATGATTCATTAGAAAGCAATATTTACCAAGCTGTTATAAATATTAACTCACAATATAAAAATGAAATTATAAAAAGATATCCTAATATAGAACGCAGGGTTTCAGGATATAATTTAGACGAATTATTAGATTTAAACAAATTAAATATGAGCAAATTTATAGTTGGATCTGAAGGTACCTTAACAACTATTACTCAAGCAAAAATTAAGCTTGTAGAAAATCCAAAGTTTAAAGGTATTAGCCTACTATATTTTAACTCATTATACCAAGCACTTGAAGCAACAGTGCACATACTGAAATATGAACCTTCAGCAATTGAGCTAGTTGGTAATATGATTTTAACTCAAGCAAAAACTAATATCCAATATTCAAGAATGCTAGATTTCCTTGAAGGTGAACCAGAATCATTATTAATAGTAGAAATGAATGGAGAAACAGAGCAAATTGTACATAAAAAACTTCAAGCTCTTAAATCAAATATAGAAAAAACAAAGCTAACTTATGCTACTCAAATTTTTACTAAATCTAAAGACCAATCAAAAATATGGGCAATACGTAAGGCTGGATTAGGTTTAATGATGAATGTACCAGGACCTGCAAAACCTATCCCATTTGTAGAAGATACAGCTGTTTCTCCAGAAAAACTACCCGAATTCACTATGGAGTTTGACAAAATTATAAAAAACCATGAAACAATTGCGGGATATTATGGACATGCTGGAGCAGGGTGCTTGCATATTAGACCATTAATTGATTTAAAAACAGATTCTGGCGTACAAAAGATGGAGTCCATATCAAAGGAAATAAGTGATTTAGTAATTAAATATAATGGCTCAATGAGTGGTGAGCATGGCGATGGTCTTGCTAGAAGCATGTGGAATAAAAAATTATTCGGTGAACAAATATATTCTGCATTTCAAATCGTAAAAAATGCTTTTGACCCAGAATCAATTATGAATCCTGGTAAAATTATAAACTCTGAAAATATAAACCAAAATTTACGTACACAACAAAGTTTAAAAGAATTAAAAATCAACCCTAATTTATATACTTCTGAAATTGATTTTAGAGAAAACGTAGAAATGTGCAATGGACAAGGAGCATGCAGAAAAGTCACTTCTGGCACCATGTGTCCTTCGTATATGATCACACGAGATGAAGAGCATTCAACACGTGGAAGAGCAAATGCACTAAAAGCAACTATGAATGGATTAATATCAAATAAATCATTTAACGAAAAACGTTTATATGAAGTTATGGATTTATGTCTAGAATGCAAAGCTTGTAAAGCTGAATGCCCTTCTAATGTTGATATGGCAAAATTAAAATATGAATTCTTAAATAGCTATTTTAAAAATAACAAACATAGTTTAAGAAATATTTTATTTGCTAATATTGCTTTATTCAGTAAGCTAGGTACTTTCTTTAACCCTATAACTAATTGGATAATGAAGTCTTCAATATTTAAAAAGATTTTAAATGATTTTTTTGATATAGATCAAAGGAGAAGTTTACCTCTATTTGCTAATCAAACTTTTTCACAATGGTATAAATCAAGAAGTGATAAATTTATCACTGAAAAATCTGACCAAAAAGTAATTCTTTTTATAGATACTTTTACAGAATATAATCACCCGAATTTAGGAATATTAACTGTACAATTAATAGAATCCTTAGGATATGAAGTAATTATTCCTAAAGTAAAATGCTGCGGTAGGCCTATGCTTTCCAAAGGGATGATAGAATCAGCAAAAAAGAATGCTATTTTTAATATTAATTCATTATATGAAGACGTTAAAAACGGAACAAAATTAATAGGAATAGAACCTAGTTGCATTTTAAATTTTAAAGACGATTATTTAGATCTTACAGAAAAAGATAAAAAAGCTCTAATTATTAAAGAAAACACCTTACTTTTAGAAGAATTTATAATTAAAGCTTTAAATAAAACCAATAAATCATTAAAATTTCCCAAAACAGATTCAAAAATATTATTCCAAGGACATTGTCATCAAAAAGCATTAAATGGAACAGAAACTGTTATGAATTTACTGCAATCTATAGTAGGAAAAAATGCAATAGAAATAGACTCAGGATGTTGCGGAATGGCAGGATCATTTGGATATGAAAAAGAACATTACGATATTTCTATAGGAATAGCAAATCAATCACTTTTTCCGGCCATAGAATCACAAAAAGGAGATTTTGAAATTGTGTCAGAAGGGATTTCATGTAGACAACAAATAGAATTTGGGACTAATAAAAAACCTAAACATCTTATAGAATTATTAGCAGAATGCAAAATAGTAGATAATTAATCTTTGGAGAAAAAAATGTCAAATAATAAAATCAAAATCGGATTGATAGGCGCAGGAGATAATACAAAATTAAGACACATTCCTGGATTTCAAAAGTTAAATAATGTAGAAATAATAAGTGTTTCCAATAGAAGTATACAATCATCAACAAAAATTGCTAAAGAATATAACATACCTGTAATTCATAAAAACTGGAAAGAACTTATAGAAGATACTAATATCGATGCTGTATGTATTGGAACATGGCCAAATATGCACCACACTTTAGCTATAGAATCTTTAAAAAATAATAAACATGTTCTTACAGAGGCCAGAATGGCAATGAATTCTCAGGATGCCCATAAAATGCTTAATGCTTCAAAAAGTAAACCTCATTTAACTACTCAAATTGTACCAGCTCCAATTACATTTAAAGTAGATTCAACTATTAAAAAAATAATAGAAGAAGATGCATTAGGAAACATATTATCTGTTGATCTCTCTACTCATAACGATGCATCTGGTAACGGAGGATTCTTAGATGAAAAAACTACTTTTCATTGGAGAGAAAATAGAGATATAAGCGGTTATAATATTATGCAAATGGGAATATGGTATGAAACATTAATGAGATGGCTTGGGACTGCACAAAGTGTAATTAGCTTAACAAAAGTTAATGTAAACAAAAGACGAGACCAAAATAACGATTTTAAATATATTACTATTCCTGACCATGTTGAAATACTATCAGAACTAAATATAGGAGCTATAGCTCATATGCGATTTAGCTCAGTTACTGGATTAGCTCCAGATGATAAATTATGGATTTTCGGTTCAAAAGGTACCCTGATGTTGGACATTAATAAAATGGACATATATATAGGTAAAAAAGAAACCCCTAATTTATCTAAAATTGATATTCCAAAAGAAGATGAAGGCTACTGGAGAGTTGAAGAAGAATTTATAAATTCAATATTAGGTTTAGAAGAAGTAACTCACACAAGCTTTGAAGATGGCGTAAAATATATGGAATTTACTGAAGCAGTAACAAAAAGTATGCAATCAGGTAAAAAAATCAACCTGCCTCTATAAATTAAACATAAATAAGAACCTGAGGTTATATTGTTAAATAAAATTATTGATAAAACTATGAGTGCAAAAGAAGCTATAGGAAAATTCATTTCTGATGGTGATACTATAGGAGTTGGCGGGCAAAGTATCGGAAGAGTAAGTACTTTTCTAGCACATGAAATAGTTAGGCAACAAAAGAAAAATCTCACTTTAGTTGGGTGCAATTTATCATTATCTATGGACCTACTAGTAGGAGCGAAACTTGTAAAAAAAACAGAATGTGGTTCTGGAAGTTTTGAACGTTTTGGAACAGCTTTTCAATGGAGAAATGCAATTCAAAATAATCTAATAGAAGTTCAAGATTACAGTCATTTAGCTATGGCTTCTAGATTTTTAGCAGGATCACTTGGGATACCTTTTATACCCTCTAAAAGTATGCTAGGAACAGACCTACTAAAAAAACAAAATAGCAATACTGAAAAGCCTTTTGAAATTACAGATAACCCTTGGAAAAAAAATGATCCAGTAGTCCTCTTACCTGCATTGCAACCAGATGTCTCAATTGTTCATGTACAAATGGCTGATAAATCTGGAAATGTAATAATTGAAGGATTCACAACTCACGAACCAGAAATGATTAAAGCATCAAAGAAGGTGATTATTAGTTGTGAGAAATTAGTAGATACTGAATTTGTTAAGTCAAATCCTGAAAAAATTACAATTCCATATATTTTTGTAGATGCTGTAATTGAACAACCTTTGGGAGGATATCCTACTTCTGTGTACAATTATTATGAACATGATAGTGATCATATTAGTGAATACCAGCAAAAAGCTAGAGCAGGAGGCAAGGAGTATTCTGATTATCTAAATAAATACATATATGATTGCAAATCTTTTGAAGAATATGTTAAAAAAGCTGCAGGGCCTAGTAAAATAAAATCATTAAAAGAATCTATGCTAAAATTATTATAGATAGGGTAAAACTTATAAGGAATTTAATCAAAATGAGCTTAAGATTTTCTTTAGATGAATTAATGGTTATTGAAGCATCTAGGCAAATTGAAGATGAAAATATTGTCTTAGTAGGGACAGGCTTACCAATGGTAGCAAGCTTGTTAGCACAAAAATTACATGCTCCAAAAATGTGCTACGTTGTTGAAACAGGAAATATAGCTCCAGAAGTGATTCCTACCCCTACTTCTGTATGCGACCCTCGTGTAATGTATAAAGCAATAAAGCATGGATCTCTTTTAGACTCATTAGGTGGGATTTTACAAAGAGGGCTTACTGATATAGCTTTTCTAGGTGGAGCTCAAATTGATGAATATGCCAATGTAAATTCTACAGCTATAGGTGATTATAATAATCCTAAGGTTAGACTGCCTGGTAGTGGTGGGGCAAATGACTTAGCCTCTCATGCAAAAAAAATATTAATTATTACCCGGCATGAAAAACGAAGATTCCCAAAAAATTGTGATTATATTACAAGTCCAGGATATATTAATGGACCAGAAGGTAGAAAAGATGCAGGAATAGTTGTTAAATATCCAGACATTGTAGTAATTACTAATTTATGCGTTATGGAAATTGATAAAAAATCTGGCAAACTAGTAATAACAAAGCTTATGCCAAATATATCTATAGATGATGTAATGATAAATACTGAATTTAAGCCCTTAATTAAATCTTATGTAAATGTTTCAAACCCTACTAAAAAAGAAATAGACACGCTACGTAAAGAAGTAGATCCTTATGGAGTATATCTGAAAGATACATAAATCTAAAATAGATTAATCATTAAAATATTGACTGTAAGCTTTTTCATAATCTTTATATATATTTAAATCTATAAGGCATTGCCCGTCAGAAACTTCAAGGCGGTTTAACTTTTGCTTATTTTTTGTAATTATATTCTTTAATCCAAAGGTACTTTCATTAATTTTCAGAATATCGTCCTTCAAAGATCTATTCAAAATTAAAGGATGACCTCCACGGTCATTATAAGTAGGAAAAGAAATTAAAGATTTATTTTGGAAATGAAAATCTATAACACTATTAATTAATATTGTTTTTCTAGGTTGATCAACTGATAAAAAAAGAAAATCAGATTGATTATTAGAGACAGAAGATATCCCTTTTTTTATTGAAGTTGTCTTGCCATATGCATAATCATAATTCACAACAATATTAATTGGGTATTTATCTATATGACTAGATAATTCTTCATTTTTATATCCTAAAACTACTATTACTTCATCAATTCTCGAATTTAATAAAGAATTTATCTGATATTCAATTAATGTATCTTCACCCCATGCTAATAAGGATTTCAATTTCCCCATACGAGTAGATTCACCAGCTGCTAATAATATTGCAGTTATAGGATTCACTATTAATTCCAATTTTCAATTACTTAGTTTTTGGAAAATTTTATCTACTCTCCAACCTTCTAACTTCATAGGTTTGCCTGTACCTCCTAGTCTAAACATCATTATCTCAGCCATCACACTTAAAGCAATTTCTGCCGGAGTTCTAGCATGAATATCTAAACCAATTGGTGCTCGTATTTCCTTAATTCTGTCTATTGAAACACCACTTTTAACTAAATCTTCATATACTAAGATTGTCTTTCTTTTACTTCCTAAAAGACCGACGTAACCAGCAGAAGTGGTAGATGCTGCATTTAAAGCAATATGGTCATATCTGTGCCCTCTAGTAGCTATTACAACGAATGTATTTGGGTTAATAGGCAATTCAGGAAAAGCATCTTCAGGCTTTAAAGAAATTATCTTGTCAGCGCCAGGAAATCTTTTTTCATTTGCAAATTCTTTCCTATCATCAGTAATAAAGATCTTAAATCCTAAAGTTTTTGCTATCGGATAAATAGCCTTAGCAACATGTCCAGCACCACAAATTACTAATTGAGGTGGAGTCGTAAAAGCTTCAATAAAATATTCTAAACCGTTTTTAAAATCTACATATTCATTTTTACCATACATCATCAATTGCTTAGCATTTTCACAAGCATTTTGATCTATCTTGATATCCCCTAGTGTACCTACAGTAGAACCATCTGCTCTAATAAGAAGCTTCATACCTATTTGATAACGTTTATGAACAGGGGCTTTAGTTAATGTCGCAACTGCTACAGAAGTGCCCCCTTTATATGCATTTTCAATTTCTTTTGCAAAATCTATATAATCTTTAGCCTCATAAATAGGATCAATAAGAAAATACATTGTCCCACCACAAACTAAGCCTTCTTCAGCAGCCAATTCTTCATTTAGAGTATATTCTTTATATTGAGCCTTCCCTTTGTTTCTTAACAACTCACTAGCTGCAAACCATATATCCCCTTCAACACATCCTCCGCCTAAAGTACCAACCCCTGTTCCATCAGATCGAACTAATAACTTGGATCCAGGTTTTTGAGGTGTAGAACCTTTAGTCCTAACTACAGTTGCCACAACCATTGGATCTGTATTTTCTAAAATAGTTATTGCTTCTTGAATTACTTCCCTCATATCTAACCTCAACATTATAAATACTAATTCAACAGTATCAGTAGAATTATATCAAATCAATATTTCCATTAAAATTTAATATCTTATTAAAAACCTTATTATTAGTATCTGGCCCTACAATTGCTAAATTTATTTTATTAATATCGATAATTGATTTGATTACATTATTTACATCTGTAAGGTTTATATTATCAATATATGAAATTATTTGTTCAGGAGATTTAGAATTTTTTAAAAATAATTCTCCTGCTCCATACCAATATGACAAGGCTAAAGTATCTTCAATCCTTAGTAAAATCCTCCCAATTAAAGATTTTTTCAAAATAGCAAGATTAGACTCAGAAATACCATTTTGCAATTGCCATAAGTGGGATAAAACTCTTTTTACAACTTCTGTTGATTTAGACGGGTCAGACCCAGCAGCAACAAACAAAGCCCCTGTATCTAAAAAATTTATCGTATAACTATTTACATCGTAAACTAAACCATGCTTTTCTCTTAATTCTACAAATAATTTACTGCTCATTCCTCCAGCTAAATATATACTAATTAAATCTAAAGAATATTTTTGCAAATCTTTTATAGATAAACCTGGTAAAGCCATAATCATATGAGATTGTTCTGTTTTACGATATTCTAAATTAAAAGCAGGTTTCGCCTGGGTTATAGATACATCTTTATACTTACTAATATCATCAGAATTAAACCAATCTTTATTTAACTCTTCAATATAAGAAACAATTTTATTGTGAGATAATTTACCAGCAATACTTATTACTATATTATTAGGTATATAATTATTGTTTTTAAATTGGATCATTTCATCGATGGTCATATTCATAACAGTATTTTTTGTTCCTGCAATTTCGTTACCTAAAGGATGATTTGGCCATAATAGTTTATCCATTAAATACTCAACTCTATTCTCAGGGTTGTCATAAATCATATTTAATTCTTCACAAATAACTAATCGCTCTTTATCAATGCCTATCTTTTCGAACCTAGAATTTCTCAACATGTCAAAAATTAAATCAATGGAAGAATAAAGATGCCTTTGTGGAACTTTAGACCAGTAAGTAGTCATTTCTTGTTCTGTACTAGCATTTAAAACGCCACCTACGCTTTCAATTGCTGAAGCAATATCCCAAGGATTTGGTCTGGATTTTGTGCCTTTAAATAATATATGTTCAATAAAATGCGAAATACCTGATTGATCTTCATCTTCATATCTAGAGCCAATACCTACAAATACACTAATGCTAGCTAATTTAGAATTTGGCACATCAATCGTGACTATCCTAAGATTATTATCAAATCTATGAGTATTAACTGAAGGTAAAAATTTAGAATCCATATCTAAAATTTTATCATAATAATTATGATAAAATAAAACCCATAAAAAATTCTCTTTCCAAATTATTACAAAAAATGAATACAATAATTAACTTAGCAAAATATTTAATATCTAAATTAAATTCAATAATTGATATATTACCTCCCTACGTAATTACAGAAGGCCTTCTCGATGCTAAAGAAGTAACTTCAGATGGAAATTATTATATAAACGTTGGATCTATAAAAGGAAAAATAGATAACTATAGCTATGAATCACTCATCATCGGAGAAAATCTTAGGGTTAGACATACAAAAAAAGGAAAGATAATTAACATAGACAGAATAATGCCTAAAAAAGGCCCTGTATAAAATTAATTAAAATTTTAAATTACATCTCCTAAGTCTTCTTTATTAATTATCTGTCTTTCTTCTTTTCCTAAGACCTTATCACCTAAAGACTTAATATAATCAATTTCCTTAATGAAATTATTAACCATTCTAGAATCTGAGCTGTACAATACAAAATTTGAACCATTTTCTATCCATTCTCTAGTCAAATCTAAAGTTTGCTGATGTACTAATGTAGGAATTCCTTTTGATTTACTTTTATCAATTATATATTTAACTGCTTTTTTATATTCAGGATGATCATATTGATCAGGAATACCTAATGAAATAGTTAGATCATTAGGTCCAACAAATACAGCATCAATTCCATTAACTGATAAAATATCATCAAGATTATTTATAGCAGGGACACTTTCTATTCCAATAATACATATATTATTCTTATTTTTATTTTCTAAATATAATTTTGTCTCTTCACTAGGAAACTCTTGTCCCTTAATAATTTTATCTACAAATTTACCTTTTAAAGGTCTCCACTTACAAGCAGCTACTACTTCTTCTACCTGGTCTACTGTTTCACAATAAGGAGCTAGTACACCATGAGAACCAGCATCTACTGCCATAGTAGTATAATGACCATCTGGAATAGGAATTCTTACTATAGGTACAATATTAGTAAATTTTAATATAGCTAACAAATCTGCTACTTCACTTCTTCCAAGAGGAGAATGTTCATTATCTATAATCACATAATCAAGTCCTAATTTAGTTATAGATTCAATCCACCTGGGATTACGCAGAACACTAATCATAGTCCCATATATAATTTCACCATTATGAATTTTGGTTTTTAAATCTAATCCGCTCATTATAATTCACCTCATTTAAAATATGAATCTATATATTACCAAATATAAAAATATTTAAAAATGCCTTAATATTATGCTTATAAGTTAATAATATAAAAATAATCTTTTTTCGTTGACTGTATAAAACTTAACTGCTAGCCTTAGTTAAACTTCAACTTATTGATTCTATTTAGGCTTTATGAATAATTACCTAACAAACTATCGCTGGATAATTGTATCTATAGGCTTTACTATACTTCTTTTTAATGTCGGAACAAGATACACGTTTGGATTACTGCTTAAACCTATATCTGAAGATATTAATGTAAGCAGAACAAATATATCCTTAGGGTTTACTATTTTCATGTTTGTATCTGCAATATCTATGCCAATTGCTGGATATTTAATTGACAAATACGGCCCCAAAAAAACATTAACCTTTGGTTCAATTATTGCAATAATCGGAACATGGCTAACTGGATACATATCAAATCAATGGCAAATATTCTTGTCATTTGGTGTCATTTATGCATTTGGGCATGCCATAACTAGCATACCTACAATAAGCACACTAATTAATCAATGGTTTGATAAAAATAAAGGTATAGCAAATAGTATTACTATAGCAGGTAATGGAACCGGGCAACTCTTAGTAACATCTTCACTTTCATCAATATTACCTTATTTAAGCTGGAGATATTGTTATTTTATATTATCTGCAATTCATGCAATTATTATCTTGCCCTTAATTATTTTTGGAATCAAATCAAAAGTAACTACACATGATAAAAAGGTAACTAAAACTAATAAAAATAAACTAAATACTACAATCCCCAGTTTACTCTCTTATCCTTCCCTGATGCTAATAATAATATATAGCATTTGTGGTTTCCAAGACTTTTTCGTTGCAACACATATTGTTGCATTTGCAACAGATAACGGAATAAGCCAAAATATTGCTGGTCAAATTTTAGCCTTTATGGGATTATCTGGAATAATAGGGGTTATATTGTCTGGCATTTTATCTGATAAATTCGGACCATCTAAACCTACTTTATTATGTTTCGTTATACGAATTTTTATTTTTTTAATTCCTTTTATATTCAAAAATGATTTTTCTATTATTTCTTTTGCTTTAATATATGGATTTACTTTTATGGTAACTGCTCCATTAACACTAATTTTTGTAAACAACATATTTGGAAATAATAACATTGGGAAAATAATGGGAACTATCAGCATGGTGCACCAAATAACAGGAGGACTAGGTGCTCTTTTTGGTGCTATTATTTATGATTACACTAAAAGCTATAATTATGCCTTCATATCAATGTCTTTGATATCATTTTTTCCTGTTTTTTCAGCTATCATGCTAAAAAAATTAACCCCAGTGGATATACAAAATTGAATTCTTCTAAGCAATACTCTAAATCTGAATCTCCGATAATAACTACCTTAAAATACAGAGATTTTCGTTGGTTGTGGATAGGATCATTTGGGTCATTCCTAGCTATGAATATTCAAATGATTACAAGAAGCTGGTTAGCTTTACAATTAACAGACAATAACCCTCTTCTTCTCGCAATGGTTATGGCATCTTTTGCTTTACCAATGACTGTTTTTTCATTGCTAGGCGGAGCTCTAGCCGACAGACTTCCCAGAAGAAGTTTAATAGTTTTTAGTCAAAGCGGAAATGCAATTATGACTTTATTTATAGCCATTTTAGATATGACTGGCAACATCGAACTTTGGCATTTGTTAATTATTGGAGTACTTAACGGTAGTATGATGGCAATAAACATGCCTAGTCGGCAAGCAATATTATCAGATATTGTTCCAGACAAACTATTAATGAATGCTATTGCATTAAATACATCCAGCATGAATTTAACAAGGGTTATAGGACCTGCAATAGCAGGATTTTTAATTATAATAATTGAAACTAGTGGAGTTTTCTTAATAGTCTCCATTATTTATGTACTAACTGCGTTATCAATGAGTATGGTAAACGCTGGCAAAACCCCTATAAAAATTTCTAAAAAAAGTACTATTACTTCTGATATTAAAGAAGGAATACTTTATGTAATAAATGATAAAACTAGAAGAAATATTATGCTAATGTTATTTATTCCTGTCTTGTTTGGTTTTTCATATTATTCGCTTTTACCAGCATGGGCTACTGAAGCTTTAAATGCTCAATCTGATGGTCTTGGAATAATAATGATGGGAATGGGTTTAGGTGCATTAACTGGGTCTCTAATTATAGCTTATATAAAAAAAATAAATTCTAAAGGAAAAGCTTTATTATTAGCATGTTCAACATGGGGACTTTTATTGGCCATTTTTGCTCAATCAAATTCTTATTACATGGCAATCCCTCTTGTTATTTTTATTGGAATATTTAGTTCTGTATTTATGTCATTAAATACAACTCTACTTCAATCAAGCTCTGAGCCTGATAAACGTGGCCGAGTGATGAGTGTTTCAATGATGAGTTTTGGATTAATGCCATTAAGCAGTATTCCATTTGGAGCATTAGCATTAATAACTGGAACATCTAATTCTTTAAGCTTAAGTGGATTGATATTGCTAGCTTTAACAATATTATTCTTTATTTTCAATGACAGACTAAGAAACTTGTAATTAATCATTGACGATAATTATCCTTAATGCTAACCTCCCATTAAGAATATATTTAAGGCAGAATATAATGACTAATTCATCAAAGTATATACAAACTGTTCTTGGCAAAATTAAACCTGAAGATTTGGGAATAACGACTACTCACGAACATCTATTTATAGATTTGCGATGGATGCTTGTTCCTCCTAAAGAGTCAACAGAATTATTTAAGGCATATGA
>PBKN01000011.1 GCA_002721445.1 Chloroflexota bacterium
ATATTAGTTTGGTTAGTACCATCTGCATTCATAGTATATATTTCGTAATTACCATCTCTAAGGGATTCAAATACTATTTTAGTACCATCAGGTGACCAAAATGGATAAATCTGATCAGAATCATTATTACTTATATTAGTTTGGTTAGTACCATCTGCATTCATTACATATATTTGTAGCTTACCATCTCTATCAGAATCAAATACTATTTTAGTACCATCAGGTGACCAAGAAGGATGATAATCATTTCCAGAATTATTACTTATATTAGTAGGTGTAGGAGTCGGTGGTATTGGTGTTGCAGTAGCCGTAGGTGGTAAAGGTGTAGCAGTATTTACAATCTCAGCTACCTCTTTTACAACGCTTACCTCATCAGAAGAATCTATATTTGCAACCTGAGTGCTAGATTCAGTGGCACAAGCGGGGATAAGGAAAAGAAATCCAATTGCTAATAGATATTTAACTTTAGCAAACATTTAGTTATTACTTTCTATTAAATATTACCTATAATTATTAATATAACTATAAGGTATTTTCAAGAGTAAAACTACCTAACTAGTTAAACCTAAGATAGCATAAGCCCAATTATCTCTTAGCGAGTAGTGAAGTGGTTATTTAATCACAAATCAAAATTTAATCATTAAATAAAATAAAGTTGATATCCCTGCTATCCATATTAACCACCAAAACATCCTAGCTGTTGTTAAAAATGTATATTTATCTACTATCGCTTCTTCATCCATTTCTCGGTCTATTCTTACTTTCTCTACTGCTGAAAGTTCATCTTTTTTAGATTTAGAAGATTTAGTTGGAGTATAGTTTTTCGACCATAAGTTCATCAGAAATTTCACCACTTTTGCAGTTAACCACCAAAATACTAGACCTGCAATGATACTTGGTGCATAAAAATTGTCTAATCCAAACAGGGTTCCTTGAGGAAAGTTGTAAGGACTAATCGTATCAATCATTAGACTTATAATGTTTGCTAAAATTAGACCCATAATTAGTCCCAAAAAGTAACTTGGAATAAAACCAGATAATAGTACTACAATCCAACGAAACGACCCTACTTTATATCGATAGATTGGAGCCCCCCATAAGAATAGTGTCATTAAATCAGAATGATTTTTATTAATTTCTTTGTATCTCTCTATCGCAGCCATATCTTTTTCGTTTAACCCAGTATAGAGTTTACCTATCCCAAAGTAATCAGATTTTGTTTCCCATATGATATAAATATAAGAAGGAATAAGGAGTAAAAAGCAAATCACATGAAAACTTACGAAAATAATCCAAATCACTTCATTAACTGCCATCCTTCACCTCTCTTAATAAACCTGCAAGTGTCATTAAAGAATCCTCTTACTCTTAGATAATCTTAGGTATTAATATTCCTCTTTGTGGTTGAAGTTTAAGAATTCCCTCAATAACTATATTCTCATCAAACAGCCAGATAAACAATTTAGTGTCACGAAAAATGTAACAAATGATTTTTATTACCCCAATATGGTATGCTAAAAGCCAAAAATCAAATACAAAATGGGGCTGTAGCTCAGTTGGGAGAGCGCTTCAATGGCATTGAAGAGGTCAGGAGTTCGAGCCTCCTCAGCTCCACCAAATAAAAAAGTAGAATTCATTTGGCAACTTGTCTTATTGTGCATAGTCATTTTGTTGCTAATAATTTAACTTAACTAGAGGAGATTTGTTTATGGAGATGTCATTTTTAGGCAATACAGGATTAAAAATAAGTAGACTAGGTATAGGCTTAGCTGAAATTGGTTATCAATTAACATCTGAAAACATATTAGAAGCAAGTAATTTACTAAATACGGCTATTGATAATGGGATTAATTTTTTAGATACTTCAACGTGTTATGGAGTAAGCGAAGAATTAATAGGTAAAACAGTTTCAAATCGAAGAAAAGAATATATTTTAGCTACAAAATGTGGCCATTCTCCAAAAAGAAAACCATTTGAAAAACACCCAGAAGATTGGTTGCCACTAACAGTAGAACAAAATATTAATACAAGTTTAAAACGTTTAAAAACGGATTATGTTGATCTACTTCAAATTCATTCTTGCAGCTTGGAAATACTTAAGAAGGGTGAAATTATTGAAGCATTACAAAAAATAAGGGATTCTGGTAAAGCTAGATTTATTGGTTATAGCGGTGATAATGAAGCTGCAGTGTATGCTATGTCATTAGGTTTATTTGATACTCTGCAAACTAGTTTTAATTTAGTTGATCAAAAAGCTAGGCAAAATTTATTTTCTAAGGTAAAGGAAAATAATACTGGGTTAATTATTAAGCGGCCTATTGCAAATGCATCCTGGAGGCCAGCTAAAAGGCCTATATATGGTACTGAAGAAAATTATATTGATTATTATCTTGATAGGGCTAATGAAATGATTGAATTGGGGCCATTTGTAGATGAGCCAGAAGATTCAATAGAACTTGCACTTGGTTTTGTATTATCTCATAACGTAGTGAATACAGCGATTGTGGGAACACAAAACCATAAACATTTATTGAATAATATAGCATTATTAAACAAAGGAATTAATTTAGATAATAATTTAATTAATGACTTATATTTAAGATTTGATAAACTTGGAGATGATTGGGTTCAGATGAGCTAAATGTTAAAAAAGAAAAAACATTGGATTTAAAATTATATAGAGTAAATAGGATGAAAAAAATACCTGAGAATATACATATATATATTATAAATATATTGATTGCCGTTTTTGGAGCTATTTTTATTACAAGATTTATACTTGGAAACCTTGATTATGCATTATCTTTATTTGTGGGAGTAATTATTGGTTTGTTTAATGCTTATAGAATTATTTCTATTAAAAAGAAAAAGAATATTCCAAAATGAATATTAATATATTAATAATTTCATAGGAGTAAAAATGGAATATGGAATTGGTCTAGATACAACTCTAGGTATTAGCTATGAGCAAGATTTATACATTAGTAAATATGCTAGTGAATTAGGTTATACAAGTATATGGACTCCAGAAAGCAGTGCATATGATAGCTTTGTTGTTTGTTTGGAAAGATGGAAATCTTCTAAATTATCTATTAATGGCGGTGTTACAACTGGAATTGCCGTCTCTCCGGTAAATTTAAGATCTCCGTTTGCTTTAGCAATGACAGCCAGCACGATATCTAAAAGAACTAAAGGAAATTTTATACTTGGCATAGGGTCTGGTGGTGTTTATAGAGAAGCTACAAGGAATTCATTAGGGTTTCAAAAAGTTTCAGTTTTAAGCTTAATGACTGATTATCTTACAATTATAAGGCAATTAGTAAATAATCAAATAGTTAATTATCAAGGGGATACTATTAAGTTATTGAATTCTACGCTTGGTGAATATAATGAATACCCTACCCCTATTTACTTAGCTGCGTTAGGACCAAATATGCTTGCTTTAGGTGCAAAATTATCTGATGGAATAGCATTAAACTGGTGTTCTACTGATCAAGTGATATGGAGTAAAGAGATAGTAAGAAAATCAGCTGAAAATTTTAATCGAGATCCTGCGGAGGTCAAAATCATTCAGTATATACGTGTTTGCATAGATGACGATATTGAATTAGCTAGAAGGGCTTTTATTCGTTCAATGTTAGGGTATGCTCTAAATAGTACGTCAACGAAAACATCTGAAAAACGTTTAGGCTATAGAGGGCATTTTGAAAGAATGGGCTTTGCTCAGGAGTTAAATAAGCTAGATAAATTAAAATTAAATGGAGCAACTGAAGAAAAATTAATAGATGAATTTCCTAATGACCTTGCTCTTAAAGTTGGTTATTTTGGTAAAGCTGAAGGAGCAGTTAGTCATGTAAGAAAATTGGCTGTAGGCCTAGATACTGCAATAGTAAGAGTTGTGTCAGCTAGGCCGGATATAGATTCTACAAAAATAGTGGTCGATACTTGTAAACCTTAAGGAGTATTTATGCAGAAAATTTTAGCAATATTCTCTCTGTTTTTAATTTTTATTCTAGCTTGTTCAGGATCTTCTGATAAAGAATCTATTAAGCAAGGGGAGACTAATACAAAAATGGAAATAAACTCTTCTAATTCAATAGATGAAAATAGTATTAAAATAATAAATTATACTAAATATGAAACATCAGATCTTGAAGAATGGGTTAATTTAGCTGCATCTAAAATGAAAAGCCGTGAAGCTCGTATACTGCTTTTTATTTACCCTGTAGGAGAAATCAAAAGACCTGAACAATCTGTTAGATCAGATTATGCTGATAGCGTGTTTATGAAACATGAAGTTTTATTAACTCAAAAAGAAATAGATATTATTCTTAAAGGAATAGAGGAATGGTTTGCAGGAGATTCCTGTTTAGATAGTAAAGATATAAAAATGCATCTAAATGATTACAGGGCTTGGCTTGAGCAAGGAGCAGATGCATCTACTATGCATGGTGTATGTGAAAAGACAAGGGTTGTGGCTATGGGGGTTACAAAAAACATGCGTGAAAGAGAGCCATTAACAGAATTCCAAAATTTTTTAATTCATGAGTTCTATCATGCTTTTCAACAAGATTTAAATAATGAGGGTAAATGTAGAGAAAGGTCAGATTTAAAAAATTCAAATACAATATGGATGGTTGAAGGTGGAGCTCATTATTTTGCAACTTTTTTGGTATCTGAAATTAATAAAGATAAAAATGATGTTTATAGTGATATTCTTAAAATTGCTTTAGAAACTTATGAGCGTGAAGGTGCGAACCTAGTAGAAGCGAGTCCAGATAAATCAGGGGCTGCAGCATTAAGGTTAATGGTAGAACGGGGTATGCTTAGCGAAGAGTCAATTTTAGATGGTAGTTTTTTTCATAGCTGCCAAAGAGAGTTGAAGTTTGATAGTACTAGTGCAGATATGAAGCATATAAGAAATTCATGGTATCTAATTGAAAAAAATGGAGATATTTTTAAATTTAAAGATTTAGCTTTAAAGTAAAAAATTATTAAATAAGGGGGAAGGTAATGTCTTATAAATTTATTCAAATGTCTGATCCTCAATTGGGTTTCTGCGCTTCCAGGCGTCCAGAAGTTAACGGGATTGAATATGAAACTATTAATCTTACCAAGGCAATTTCAATTTCTAATAAACTTAAACCAGATTTTGTAATAACAACTGGAGATTTTATGCAAGACAGGCTGAAATCAGAGCATGCTGACATTATAAAAAATTTATATTCTAAATTGAATTGTCCATATTATTTTGCTCCTGGTAATGCAGATTTAACGAATACCCCTCATTTTGAAGATATAGAACGTTTTAAAAGACGCTTTGGAGCTGATTACCATAGTTTTTATTTTTTAGATTCGCAATTTATTATTTTAAATAGTTGTGTTTTATCGGATTGGTCAAATGTACCTGGGGAAAATGTTAATCAAATTATGTTTCTTGAAAAAAGATTACAAGCAGGTATTAAAAATAAGTGTAAGCACCAGATGGTTTTTATGCACCACCCACTTTTTGGACAAGATCCAAATGAAGATGATAATCATATGATTTTACCGAAAAGCCAACGATTAATAATTTTGGACCTATTAGAAAAATATAATGTAAAAGCTGTTTTTACGGGCCATTGGCATGAAAATAATGTAATTAAATATAATAATATAGAATTAATTACTACTGGTCCTATATCTTTATCACTTGGTAAAGAATCTTCAGGTATTAGATTGATTGAAGTGGACGGAGATAATTTATCACATCAATATATTAATTTATAAAGCATATAATATGTTATGTGATTTATTTATTAATGTTAATTATTATATTTATATTTGTATACCTTACTGCTAATATAATGTATATTATTATATAAATTGATGTTATTTATTGTTATAATTTTATTAATATATAAATATATATAGTATATCTTTGTTATTCTAATTTAATTACTTTAATTTGTATATTTATTATTAAATATATGCTATTATAAATTATATATTATGTTGTATATATATTGGTATATGTAAACTTTTTATTAAATTTATGACTATTTATAACCATAATTATATTACTAGGATAAGTGGTAAAGCACATTTTCTTTTGACTTCCTTGAAGCAGAAGACTGGAATATCCTTTGTCAATATAATTGATTATTCTCTGGGAATTAATTCTAAATTTAATGATAATTTGAATGAGGATATTAATATCATAGAAACAAAAGATTTGTCTAATTTATCACCAACCAAACCATTAATGAGTAAACCCTCTGCTTCCTTAATTGATTCATTCATTTTGATTTGCTGGCATTATTACCCTGATGAAATTATTAAATCTAGAAAAGATCTCTTTGAATTAGTACGTATTAAATTTTCTTCTGGTTTTTTCCCTGGTTATGAAAATATCTCGTTTCCCTTAATTGATAAATTAACTTGGTCTGAAATATATCCAAAATGGTTTAAAAATAATTCCTTTAGGCAAAGTAATTTTCATATATATATTGATAATAGATTGAAATTTCTTTTATCTAACGGCTTTATAGTTAGAATTGATAAAGGTAAGTATCAATTAAATGTTAGTTTTTCAGATGATGAATGGCAATTAATAGAGTCTATTACTAAATTACCACCTCAGGATGGCTTGATGATTCCTTATTTATTAAAATCTCCTAAAGATAAAGCTTGGCCATTAGTTTATAGAGATATTTTTTCTGATCAAAGTATCAATGAACAGGAGCAATGAATTGTAATATTTTTTTAGGGTTATCTATTAGCATTTTATCTGTTTGAATATTTGATATACCTAAAGAATGTAAATGTGGAATAAATTTTTCTAAAACAAATGAATATCCAAATCCTCCATAATGTTTTAAATTACTTTTAAAACAAACGTCTTGTGATAATAATATTTTATCTTCGTGTCCATCTTGAATTAATTTTGTAACTATTTGAATATCTTTTGCAGTTGGACTAATCTCTAGTGCTGACTCACGTCCAATTAGGTCAAATTCTAAAAATACATTTCTATCTATTAATTCTAATGCAAATTCATAATGGTCTGCTAGCCAGTCTGAGTGGCCCATTATTACTCGGTTAAGAGATACACCTTCTTTTTCAATCAAATCTAGAGTGTGATGTTTTTCTTCTCCAACTCCTCCAGAATGAATAGTAATGGGTGCTCCAGTTAATTTAGAACCAATAGCAGCAGATATTATACACTTCTCTTCATTACGGGTAATTGGACCTCCATTTACTCCTACTTCACCTATGATACCAGATTTAATACCTGTACCATTTACTCCGACAGTTATATCTTCTACTATCTCATCCGTAAGATTTTCAACACTTTTATCATCCATATCTCTAGGATGAAACATTTTTTGATACCAGCTAGATCCCATAATAATGTTAAGACCTGTAGCTTCTGATAATTTCAGAAGAGCTTCAGGATCACGCTTAAGTCCTCTATTCGTTACATCTACAACAGTGCTTCCACCATTATTTTTAAACTCTAAAGCTTCTTTTATTGCTAAATTCACATCTGAAAGAATATAATTATCTGCTATTGGTTCACTATTTCTAGCTAAATGCAAATTACCAAAATCGACTTTTGCATTCCACAAATTTAACTCTGTAGCAGGAAAATCTAGTTCAGTAGGTCTTGAAGGATAATTAGTAGCTCGGGTCGACGAAGATGACGACGGTGTATTTCCAATAGTTTTATTCCCAGGTTTATTATAAATAGGGGGCTGATGAGGAAAATGGCTTTTACTTAAATCTATAAAAAAATGTTCATGAGTAATAGTCTTTTTCAAATCAGAAGGATCTATTGCCCCTTTAACAGTCATTACTTTACCTGAAATATCCATTACCAAACACCTCGAAATCCGAGTATATAATTTTCTATATCAAAAGCTTCCCATCTCTTTTAATTATTTTTCCTTTTAAAATTATATCTTCAACATTACTCAAAAGTTTTATATCCTCTAACGGATTACCTTTCACAACAATCACATCAGCAGATTTACCAGGCTCCAAAGTGCCAGTTTCTTGAAGAATATCTAAACAATCTGCTGATGTTTTAGTGGAGCATATTATAGCTTCCATGTTAGAAATCCCCAAATCTTCAACCATAACTTGCGGCATTACAGCAAAGTCATCAAATCTTGCATTAGTCATGCCAGAATCCATACCAGTAACAAATTTAACTCCTCTAACCCACATATCTTTTAAAATTTCAAATCTTTTTACAGGATCTTTAAGCTCTGATCGCAATTTATATCTCTGGGGATCACGAATTTGATTTAGACGATCAACCCCAAGAGTAGGATCTAAAAATAACCCTTTTGCAACTATCTGATCTGTAATTTCAGGATGGTAATCAAACATTTCTGAAGGATTTTCAGATAACCAACTACAATGAATCAAATTATGAATTCCTGCTTCAACACAATTTATTACACCAGCAGTTCCATGGCAATGTGCAGCTACCCTCAAGCCTAATCGCTCTGCATCCTCAACAGCTGCTTTTAATATATCTGCTGAATATTGAGCCTTCCTCATATTCGTCCCTGGAGTAAATCCACCTCCAGTAGACATAATTTTTATATAATCTGCCCCTTTTTTAAACTGCCTTCGAACAGCTTTAATTACTTCATCTTTAGTATCAGCTTCATAAGCAAAAGAGTTGCAATGCCCTCCTGTAGAAGTTATTGGAGTTCCTGTAACTAGCAACCTCGGACCTGGTATTACACCGTTATTAACAGCCTCTTTGATTGGAAATGCTATTTCATTTTTACTACCTAGATCTCTCATTGTTGTCACACCTGAACTAAGAGTTGATCTTACAGCTTTTACAGCCCTCATGAGTAAAAATTCATTACTTTCGGTAGTTACTTGTTTATATGCATCACTTTCAGCATTTACATGCATATGCGAATGCATTTCAATAAAACCCGGCATAATTGTGCTATTTCCAGCATCAATTATATCGAATGTTTCTATACTAATATCCTTTAATTTATCTTGAGAAATGATTTCAACAATTTTTCCGTTTTCGATAACTAATGCAGAATTAATTAATGGATGTAAAGAATTAGAATCTATTAACCTATCTGCTTTAATAATCAATTTCATAAATTAATCCTCCAAAAATAAAATTAAATAAATATTTTTATCACGTTAGTATTAAAACTACTGAATGTCAACTAGATATATACTAAATATATTTAGTATATATCTAACGTAAGATTGCTGAAATATTCCCTCCGTCCACTGTGGTCACATCTGCAGTAGTTTTAGATTGCAATGCCTGGTGCACGAAAGCCAATGCTACATCTTTAGCCTTAATTTCTTTTCCTAATAAATTTGCTGTCATATATTCTTTTTCAGTTAGGCCTCGTGCTTTAGATCTAGAAGATATAAGGTCGTTATTCAAAATTCCACTTCTAATTCTATCTGGATTTACTGCATTTGATCTTATTCCATCAGATGCATGATCTAAAGCATATTGACGAACTAAAAATAAAGTTGCAGCTTTTGGTAATCCATAAGGACCAAAATTCAAACCTGGATTAATTGCTTGTTTAGAAATATTAAACAGTAACACCCCTCCCATATTTTGATTTTTCATTACTTTAACGGCATTACTAGCAACAGTTTGATGAGAGAAAAAATTTATTTCAAAACTCTCTCTTAATATGCTATCGTCAACTTCTCCAATCTTTCCTTCCCATGCTGCTCCAGCGTTAGAAACTACAATATCAATACCTCCAAAAAATTTTGTAATATTTTCAAAAGCTAAAACTACAGATTCATTATTTGTAACATCACATTCAAAAGGAAATGCATTTCTGCCTATATTACTACAAATAGATTTAGCTAAATTATAATTAATGTCCAATACAGCGACATGAGCACCATATTTTACAAATAATTCTGATACTGCAGATCCAATCTCCCCACCACCTCCTGTTACTACAACTACAACGCCATCAAAAGGAAGTTTTGAACCTTTTAATAATTTAGCCTGTTCTAATGACCAATATTCAACATCGAATAAATCTGACTCACTTATTGATTCAAACCCACCTAAAGACTCAGAATCAGTAATAATATCTATAGTATTTTCTGCTATGTCAGCAGCAATGTTTGCTTCTTTTAAACTTCTTCCTAAAGCGAATAAACCTATACCTTTAACCAATACAACCCTAGGAATAGGGTCTAATTCTGATTTTGAAAGTTCATATCTAATATTATTCCTAATAAAATAGCTTTTATATTCTTTAACAAATTTCTTAACAGCAATAGAAGCTTCCTCTTTGAATTTATTTTTATCTGATAAAATAGGTTCAGATAATAATAATGGTATATGCTTTGTTCTAATAATGTGATCAGGAGTAACTACACCAACTTGAGAATATCTTGAGAGATCTTTCCCATTAACATAATTCAAAATCTTTTGATTTGATCTAAAAGTAACAATAAAACGAGATATTCCATCAAAACTAAATTCATCTTTGAAAGTACAGGCACCTCTGATTATAGATGCTACTTCTGATACTGGTAAATATTTATCAACTTTTACGTTAGGAATAAAAAAATTTTTACGGTTTTTATTTATATAATCTTCAAATTTATTAACAGTAAATATCATATTTTCATAAGATTCTTTAGCATTACTAGCAAAAGTAAATATTCCATGATTCATAAGTATCAATGAAGTAATTTTTCTATTTTGTTCATAAACATGTAACGCTTTTTTAGCCAGTTCAAAACCGGGCATTACATAAGGAACGATACCCGTAGAGTCTCCCAAAATTTCTTTACAAATATTTATGCCTTTTTTTTGATTTGTCAAACTTAAAATTGCTGATGCATGAGTATGATCAATGAACTTATGAGGCAAAAAAGCATGCAGTAAAGATTCAACAGAAGGATTAGGAGAATTTATATCAAGTAAATTAGATCTAACATAATTTACCATTTCTTGATCAGTAATTGATTTAATATTTTTCAACTTCAATAAAGGATCTAGTTTAACAGAAGGCAAACCTGCTGGCTGAATATCAGACATATCCCAACCACTTCCTTTTATTCTTAATACATCATGAATTTTACCAGTTACATCTTTATCTTTAGTTTTCAAGGAAGTATTACCTCCACCATGCAAGACTAAATTAGAATCTTGGCCTAAAAGACGTGTTGTATAAATTCGTTCAATTAAATCATCATGAATTTCTTTATCTATCAAATCATTTTCTAATGATTTAAATTGATTATCAGACCAAAGACTAATCATTTTCTAAACCTCAATATTCATATCTTAATTAAATAAACTTAATTAACAAAATCCAATTTATATATAACCTTAACATAAGACTAATAATTACTTAATACAGGTGTGAAATTACAATATAAATCCATATATAAGTAGAATATATTCATCATATTTTTTTGTATATATGAATATAATTGACATAATTTTATCCAACTTCTATAATGATATCTGTATTAAATCTCAAGTATTAAATAATCTAGATGAATTTAGATAAAAATATAATTAAATTTTTTGTAGAATTTATAGGCGCATTTATACATCTTTTTATAGTAGTTTTATCAGTACTTGTTACTGACAATCTACTTGCAATAGCTTTAGCTCATGGGTTATCTATTGCACTAGTAGTATCAGCGTTTAGTTCTACGTCTGGTGCGCATTTTAATCCTGCTATAACTATTGGCTTTTGGATTAATAAACGAATAACAACTAACTTAGCAATTTTTTATATATTATCTCAATTAGCAGGTGCAACTATGGGAGTATTAATTGCAAATATAGTTTTACCTAATAATTTGATTGATTTATCACCAACTTTAGCTACCCCACTTCTAAACTCAAATATTAATATAGCAGATGGAATAATAATAGAATCAATATTAACGTTTATATTAATGAGTGTAATATATGGAACAACAATAAATAATAAAGGCCCTGCTTTTGGTGGCATACCAATTGGTTTAGTAATAACTATGAACACTATTGCAGCTGGACCATTAACTGGAGGAGTGATGAATCCTGCAAGAGCTTTCGGTCCAGCATTAGTAAGTTTAACTTGGGCTAATCATTTTATTTACTGGATAGGTCCAATAATTGGTAGTATATTAGGTAGTATATTCTTTCAAAATTTTATATTAAATAAAAAAAACTAATTAAATGAAATTAATATTATCAAAAACAATCTGAATAAATTATATAATATTAAAAATATAGGAGTACAAAATGCCCAATCAAGCTGATAATAATGATTTATTTGATAATAGTTCTGAAGTTATGGTTGAAGCCAATAACCTCCATAAAACATATGATGCTGGCACATTCCAGGTTAAAGCATTGCGTGGAGTCGATTTAAAAGTTTCTAAAGGAGAAATGATTGCCGTAATGGGCCCAAGTGGATGCGGTAAAACTACTTTACTAAACTGCTTATCTGGAATTGACAGTATTAATCAAGGAAAAATATTGATAGGTAATAAGCCGATTCATGAACTATCTGATGATCAACTAAGTGATTTCAGAGCAAAATTTATGGGTTTTGTTTTCCAAACTTATAATTTATTACCAGTATTAACCGCTCAAGAAAATGTTGAATTACCTCTCTTAATTTCAGGATATTCTCAAAAAGAAGCTTCTCTAAAATCAAGAAAAACATTGGCAACTGTAGGCTTAGAAGATTGGTGCGGGCATAAACCTGCAGAATTATCTGGAGGGCAGCAACAAAGAGTAGCTATCGCTAGGGCTCTAGTTAATGACCCAGTTATAGTATGGGCAGATGAACCTACAGGAAATTTAGACAGTCAAAATGAAGAAGACATTATGAACTTAATTACTAAATTAAATAAAGAAAATAAGCAAACATTTATACTAGTTACTCATTCAGATAATGTTGGATCAAAAGCAAATCGTATTGTTTATATGAAAGATGGCTTAATCGATCAAAAGGAAAATTAAATGAAAAAGCTATTTGGATTAGACACTGACTTAATGGCTATATATCTTCTTGGAATATTTACTATATTTGCATTTATAATTATATTTCAAGCTCTGAGAAATCCAATTCTTGTAAAATTAGCTGTTAGAAATATCCCTAAACGAATTGGACAAAGCTTCTTAATAGTTTTTGGCTTAATGCTAAGTACTGTTATTATCGAAGCTTCATTAGGAATTGGAGATACTGTTTATAATAGTATTAAGCGTACAGCATTAGAATCAGTAGGATATATTGATGAAACTATATCTTCACCTCAACGCTTCTCAGATGGCAGGTATTTTCCAGAAAATACTATCGAAGATATAGATTCGTTATTAGAAAATAATCCACAAGTTGATGGAATAATATCTAGAATAAGCACCAATCTCCCTGTATTAAATACTAGAACAAATAGAACTGAAGCTAGAATGATTATACGTGGTTATAAACCTGACCGCCAATCTAGTTTCGGAGACATTATTGCTTTAGATGGCACAATTATACCTTTAGTCAATTTAAAATCAAATGAAGTTCTGTTGAATGAAAATGCTGGAGAAGTATTAGATGCTAAAGTTGGAGATAATGTTGAAGTATACACTGGAAAAGATAAGTCTACATTTACTGTTAAGCAAATAGTCCAACATGGAGGATTAGCAAGTGGTGGCGATACAAAATTAGTTCTTATGTCTCTAACTCAAATTCAAACTTTGATAAATAAACCTAAATCAATTGACTGGATAGGTATATCAAATACAGGAGGCATTACTGAAGGCTTAGATTATTCTAAAGAAGTAACAAATATTTTACGAACTAACCTTGTAGATAGGGAAATAGCTAACCAAATATCAAACATAATTAAAGAGAATCCAGTAATAACTGATATAAATAATATTTTAATAGATGATTCATTTAAAAGAAGTAATAAACTACAAACTACAGTAATCGATGATTTAAAGCTTATTTTAAAAGAAATTGAACAAAATAAAAACTCAAATTCTGAAAAATATTTTGAATTAATTGCGAATCAAGAAAATGTTAATGGATTAATATGGATTCTTTCTTATTTAGAGTATACCTCTGAAGCTGACTCGGTAAGCTTATTATCGCCGCAACTTAATAAATTAATAGTTGATGAAACTAAATCTGGAGCATTGAAATTTGCAGAAAATATTGGCAGCTCTGTAACCACAATATTCACTATATTTGGTTCTTTTTCGATAATAGTAGGACTACTACTAATATTTTTAGTTATGGTACTTCTTGCTGCTGCCAGGTCAACTGAAATGGGAATGGCTAGAGCTATTGGATTAAAAAGAAGACACTTAGTTCAAATGTTTATTTTTGAAGGATCAGTATATGCTTTGTTAGCTGCAGTTATAGGAACTGCTTTAGGAGCTTTAGTAAGCCTTGCTCTTGTAGGATTATTAAAACAAGCCCAGGGAGATATAGATGACTTTCCTATTTATGTAACTTTTACAATTAAATCATTATGGATAGCTTTCTCTTCTGGATTTATTCTTACTCTTATTACTGTAGGTTTCTCTTCTTATAGAATTAGTAAATTAAATATTGTCGTAGCTATTAGAGGATTAAGCGAAGAATTAGTAAAAAAACAAAACCCGCAATTTAAGGCAAATTTAAAATCCCTTGGGATATCATTAATTGGTCCAATAATTACCATATTGAAATTCAAAGATAATAAATTCACGATAAATCATAATATTTTAATAAATTTAATAAAATTTGTTACTTTATTTGTAATTTCAATATTTCTATGGCCATTTAACATTCTGAAGCAAATCTTCAAATTATTAGCACCAATAAATAAACAAGGATGGCCGTTAATTTTAATTGGTATTTATGTTCACCGAATAGGAATCAATATAGACAATGGAACTTTATTTTCTATAGGAGTAAGTATAAGTATTTTAGGCTTAGGACTTGCGCTAAGACGTATATTGGAACTAATCAAAATACAAAGATCTATAAACCATCGAATATCGTCAACTTTTGAAGGTTTAACATTTTTATTATTTTATGGACTTCCTTTCGATACATTTGAAAGCTATACAGGTGAATTAAATACTACTCCAGACATATTTGTATTAGGAGGAGTTGCAATGGTAGGTTCTTCTGTTTGGCTAATAATGAATAACAGTGACCTTCTCTTATCGGCTTCTAATAAAACATTCGGTAGAATAAGCGGATTGCAAGCTACTTTCAAAACAGCAGTAGCTTATCCTTTAGCATCTCCATTTAGAACTGGATTAACTATATCTATGTTTGGTCTAGTAATATTCACATTAGTTATATTTGCAATCTTAAATGGTCTAAATAATGTAGCAGCTGAACAACCTACTCGTGTAACAGGAGGATATGATATAAATGCTTCTGTTAGAAAAGAATTTGCTATTTCATTAGATGAATTTAAACAAAAAATCAATGAATCTAATTCTTTAGAACTAAGTCAATTTGAAGTAATTACTCAATCAGGTAGCATTGCTTCAATTGCAAGAGAAAAATCTGGTAAAGAGCAACAATTTAAGCCTTTAAGAATTAGATATGTTGATAAATCTTATTTAAACACAACTGAGATAAAATTTTCATATAAAAATCCCAAATATGCAAAAACAGATAAAGATGTATGGGAAGCACTGTCAAAAGAAGATAATTTAGCTGTAATAAGCAGTGGAGCTATTCCAACTGATGATCCTTTTGATTCAAATTCAAATAGATTTGAATTAGCTGCATTTGATGTAGAAGGACTAAATAAAGATTTTTGGCCTGAATCAAATATTTCTGTAGAATTATTACCAATACAAGGAGCCTCTTCCCCTGAAAATATAGAAATAATAGCAGTATTAGATCAATTAGTAGATTCCCTGGAATGGGAAAGAAGCGCATATTTGATAACTAATCAATCTGTAGCTAATAATATTACAAATAATTTAGAAGAATATAATAATTACAATATAAAATTATCTCAAAATACTAAAGCTGAAGATGTAATACCTTTTCTAGAAACTTTATTTATTGAACGAGGATTAAAAGCAAATGATAATCTTAAAGAAATAGAAAAAAGTTTACAAACAGGAAATGCTTTTAATAAATTATTCCAAGGATTTATGGGATTAGGATTGGTTGTCGGAGTTATAGCTATTGGAGTACTATCTATTCGTGCAGTTGTGGAGAGAAGAAAAATTGTTGGAGCAATGAGAGCTATTGGATATAGGGCAAACATGGTATATCTAAGTTTTCTTTTAGAATCTTTATATATTACAATTTTAGGAATAATGCTAGGCTTAGGGCTAGGAACTTGGACTGCCTGGAACATATTTAATTCTATTTCAAAAGAAGTTGAAGGATTACGTTTTGATATACCTTGGATTAATTTAATAATAATAATTTTAATCACATTATTCTTTGCTTTATTAAGTAGTTTCTGGCCAGCTAAACAGGCATCAAAAATATATCCAGCTGAAGCTTTAAGGCATGAATAAAAATAGGTATATTCACTCTTAAAATATATTAATTAAAGAGGTAAAATATTTACATTATGATTAACAAAAATAAAATTAATTATGCTTTATTTACTTTTTTTATTTTACTAATTCTTTCATGTAATTATTTAAATCCTGAAGAACAAGAACCTTTAGATTCAATTGATAAAAAAACTGATTCTATTGATTTAGAAACAGTCAATATTAATTTAGATAACCCTATTGATTCTAATATAGTTGAAGCTAGCGAAAACATACTAGGAAATATATATGAGATAATATTACCCTCCGTTGTTCAAATTAAAGTAAGATCAAAATCAGATAACCCAAACAACTTTATTTTTCCATTCGCCACAAGCCCCCAAAGTCCTGAACAAATCCTAAGAGGTGAAGGATCAGGATTTGTATGGGATGAATCAGGTCACATCATAACTAACCATCATCTTGTTGATGACCCTGAACTGTTTAGAGTAAATGTAATTTTTTCTGATGGATCTCAATACAATGCCGAAGTTATAGGTAGCGATCCTCATTCAGACTTAGCAGTTTTAAAAATAATACCTGAAGAAAAAAAATTAATCCCTGTAGTAATGGGAACAAGTTCTTTAGTTAAAGTAGGACAATTTAGTGCAGCAATTGGAAACCCCTTTGGTCAAGAATTTACATTTACTAGCGGGATAATAAGTGCTACAGGAAGAACAATTCAAGGTTTAGGTCAATTTTCGATACCACAAGTAATCCAAACTGATGCTGCAATTAACCCGGGAAATTCCGGAGGACCTTTACTAAATAGAAAAGCAGAAGTGATTGGTATAAATACACAAATTGTTAGTAGAGATGGAGGAAATAGTGGAGTAGGATTTGCGGTACCAATTGATATTGCAAAAAGAGTAATTCCAGAATTAATAGAAAGTGGATATTTCGAATATTCTTTTCTTGGTATTGCTGGAGCAACTATAAATCCTGATATAGCTACCGCATTAGAATTACCTAAAACTTTTAGAGGAGTGTTAGTAGTAGAAATTCTAAGAGGAGGTCCTGCAGAAGAAGCTGGTTTGATTGGAAGCTCTGAAATGAAAAATATTGACGGTGAAAGTATACCCATAGGAGGAGATGTAATAACTCATGTAGATGATGTAAGAGTAAAAAGCATGTCAGATTTAATAATATACTTAGATAATCAAACACGTCCTGGAGACGAGTCAATTCTTACATTATTTAACAATAATAGCGAGCCAACACAATTAGTTGTTACTTTAGGAACTCGCCCAACAAATCGATAATTATTCTTCACCAACTGATTTATGTATTTCATTTAACCAATATGTTAATTCAGCAGTAACATCATTATTCGGATCAGATGAATTCATGTCTGTCCAATAACCTAAATCAGATTGTAAACCAATTAAAATATCTCCGACTCTTAATGCTATTTTCTTATACTTATTATCACCTGTTATTGTATATAAAAGTGACGCAGCCCAACCCACTTTACCAGACCTTGGTAAATCAAATAAGAAATCACTTGCATTATCTACAAAATCCATATACTTAATAGATAAATCTAACCACTTCCTGTCATTTGTGGCCATGTATATACTAGCCAAAAACCCTCCAGCAATACCTGGATGAAAAAAGAATTGATCTTCGTTAGCACCTCTATACATTCTATATCTAATATTAGGGTTTATAATTAAACCTTCAGCTCTTGAATAAGTTGAATATAGATAATCAGGATAATCTGGTTGTAATTCCATTAAGTTATCCATCCACTTTGCAACTCCAATAGATTCTTTCATTCTTGATGTAGCAAGAGCTGCTATACCACAGCCGGCTACTACCCATAAATCTTGCTTTGTTTTTTCATTATGAATATTTGGATGACAATAAAACCCGCCACTTATAGAATCCCAGAATGTAGATAAGAAATTCATACCTCTTTCTGATAAGTCATAATAACCTAGTTTTTGAGCCCCCAAAACTACCCAAATATTATAGTAAAGATAACCATAATCCCAAAGGTCTGGGAGGTTAGTTGGTCTAGGACCAAAATCTCCATTTTGTTGAATGCCTTTTTTTCTTATCCAATCACATAAAAGACTTGCAGCTCTATCATATCCAGAACAATGTAAGGCAGCAGGAACTTTGTAGTATTCAGCTAAGCCTAAATCAACATTACCAAAACTTCCATCGGCATTTATTTGCGTCAATATATATGAGGCTCCTAGGTCTCTAGCTTTTTTGAATCTTCTTAAATTATTCATATACCCTCCGAATATGAATATATTTAATCATATACATAAATTTGTAAAGGGTTGTTAACTCATAAAGCTGTTTAATGTGTTTTATTTATTATGATAAAATCTCAGTATTACTCAAGTTTAAAAAAAGTTATTACTTTTTTGTATGCTCTCATTATTGAAAAAACAAACCTTATACAAGGTGATCTTCGCTTCTAAGTGGATTAAATGTAACTCTACTCAAAACAGATGTTCCGGTATTTTTAAAATAATGAGATGAATTAGGAGGAACTAAAACAAAATCTCCTGTTGAAATAGGGTATTCCTTACCATCTACCCATACTATTCCTGATCCACGAGTAATGAAAGCTTGATGTTCCCAGTCATGTGAATGATGAGGGCTCATACCTCCAGGTTCATGATCATGATATAGAGAAACAACAGTAGGTGCTCCATCTTTTTCTCCTAATATAGGATTTGAATAATTTTGAAAATTTTTTATAATTGGTTCCAATTCCACCTCCTAATTTAAAATAATAATATATTGTAATATAGCAAATTTATAATATATGTAATATATTAGGAAATTCAACAAATATCTTTAGAAAGGTGACTTTCAAATGAATAATAAAGAAATTACGAATTCATATTATGAAATATTAAAAACAAAATATGAAAACATGATTTTAGATAAAGAAAAAGATGATATAAAAAATATCATATCAAATATAAATGAAATATCTGATTCTTTGAATAAATATACATTAGATAACAGTATACAGCCATTTAATGCAAAACCTTTAGAATAAATATATGTCAAACAATTCACTTAAATTTAAATCCATAAGAGAGATATCTAATTTAATTAAAAATAAAAAAATAAGCTCTCAGGAAGTAACTAAATATTTTTTAAAGAGACTCTCTGATTATGGAGATAAATATAATGCTATAGTCACGCTACTTCCAGAATTGGCTGAAAAATTGTCAAGCAAAGCTGATAAATTAAAAAACAAGGGGTTATTACATGGTATTCCTTACGGAATTAAAGACTTAATCTCATTAAGCTATAAAGACTTAAATATAAATGAAAATTATACTCCACCTACTACTTGGGGTGCTAGTCCTTTAAAAAATCAAAAATTTGAGTTTACAGCAACTGTAATAAAAAAACTAAATAAAGCAGGTGCCATTCCCTTAGTAAAACTATCAATGGTAGAACTAGCTGGAGGCATGGGGTATAAATATCCTAACGCATCAATAACCGGTCCAGGAATTAACCCTTGGGATATAACAAAATGGGCTGGAGGTTCTTCTAGTGGATCAGGATCAGCAGTTGCTTCAGGTTTAGTCCCTTTTGCACTAGGAACAGAAACTTGGGGCTCAATATTAATACCATCAGCTTATTGTGGTATAACTGGACTTAGACCTACTTTAGGAACAGTAAGCAGACATGGAGCTATGGCTTTATCTTGGACACTAGATAAAATTGGCCCTATGGGTTTATCAGCTGATGACTGCGGCATAGTATTAAATGTAATATCAGGATTTGATCCAAAAGACTCATCTAGTTCTAGAAAAAAATTCTCGTATATAAGAGATTATAACCATCAATCAAAACCTAATTTAGCTGTATTCAGAGATATACTAAATGATTGTAGTAAAAGTGTAAAAATTAATTTTAACAATAGTGTTAATGAATTATCAAAATTTGCAAACATTGATGAAATAGATTTACCTGAATACCCTTATGAATTAATAATTCAAACTATATCAAATGCTGAATCATCTAGTTCATTAGAAAATATAATAGATTCAGGTATATTAAGAAAATTAACAGCTATAGAAGATAGATATAGTGCAATCCCGAGAAACCTAATAAGTGCGAAAGACTATATAAAAGCTCTAAGAATGAGAAGAGTAACATCATCCATTGCAAATGATGTATTTCAAAAATATGACGGATTGATTGCACCTACAAGACCAACAACAGCACTACCTTTAAATGAAAATTTTCGAGATTCATTCATATCTGCTAATGACCCTATGGGTAGTATAGGTAATTTGGCTGGATTACCTGCAATATCACTACCTAATGGTTTTGAGCCAAAGAGTAAACTACCTACAGGTTTACAAGTCATGAGTAGACCTTACTCTGAGAACTTTTTAATCTCAATGGGTAAAAAATATCAATCCCTGACAAATTGGCACAAAATTTCACCTTCACTCCAATAAAAAATATATTCGAAAGGATAAATCATGCCTAAAATAAAAATTATGGATAAATTATCTAAAGGAGAAATGCTTCTACTTGATGGAGGAACAGGATCAGAACTACAAAGAAGAGGGGCCAATGTACTTAAAGGTGCTACAAGTAGATTAAAGGCATGGTCAGCTACAGCTAATATCGAATTTTCTGAAGTAGTACAACAAGTACATAAAGACTATCTTAGAGTAGGTGCTGATATTATTATTAGTAATAATTTTTGGACAATACCTTCAAGAATGAACAGTATAGGGCTTGGTGACAAATGGATGGAATATGCTAAAGCAGCAGGAGAAAACGCTATAATAGCACGTAACGAAGAAAACCCTGAATCATATGTTGCTGGTGGAATTGCAGCTCCAACAATGCAAACACTTGAGGACGTCCCAATTCCAGATATAGAACATATGGGAAAAAAATCTTTTCATAAAGAGTATTATGACCATGCAAAATTACTCTCAGATATTGGGGTAGACTTAATATTAGCTGAGTACTTAGGATTTATACCTGATTGTGTAGCAGCAGTAGATGCTTGTGCTGAAGTAGGATTACCAGTATTTTTGGCAGTAAGACACATAGGAGAGAATGGGAGTATGCAATACCAAGATGCTATTCGAAGTAGAGAAACTGAAGAAACTTTATATCAATTAGCTGAATCACTGGTAGGGCATCCCGTAGATGCAATTCTCCTAATGTGCAGTAATCCAGAAGCAATATCTGCTGGACTACCTATATTAAAAGATGCTTTTAATGGACCTATTGGTGCATACCCAAATATAGGATATAACCCTACTGGTCCAATTGAAAATAGGTCTATCTTAACAAATCAACTGCCTTCAGACGGAGAAGACATATTACAAACACAAAATTATTCCCCTTCAAGGTTAGCTGAATTTGCAAAAGACTGGAAAGATTTAGGAGCGCAAATAATTGGAGGATGTTGTGCTACAGGACCTGAACATATAATGGCTATGAAATCTGTAGTAAAAAGTTGATAAATTCATTTATATGTATATACAAATAAAATATTAGGAATAGATATGAAAATTAATAATTTAATAAAAAACATAAACCAAAATATACTTTCTTATGGTTGTCAATTAAATTCCCCAGCATCTGAACAAATCGAATTACTTGGAATGGCAGGTTTTGACTTTATACTTTTTGATGGAGAGCACGGTACATTTACACCTGATACCCTAGAAGACCAAACAAGAATAGCTGAAATGGCAGGGTTGACTCCATTTGCCATGGTACCAAATATAGAAAGATCAACTATACATTCTTTTCTTGAAAGAGGAATTTTAGGTATTCATGGACCAAATATCAATACAAAAGAAGATGCTGAAAAGTTATCTAAAGCTTGTAAATATTCTCCATTAGGAACTAGAAGCTTATCTTTATCTAGAGCTACAAATTTTGGTTTTGGCACCTCAAGAAAAAAGTTTATGGAGCACACAAATTCACAAACAATTGTAATAGCTTTATTGGAACACAAAGATGTATTAGAAGAATTAGATGAAATAACAAAAGTACCTGGAATTGATTTCTATGCAATAGGTCCAAAAGATTTTGCCCAATCCATTGGTAGGCCTGGAGAAATGGATCATCCTGATGTTAAAGATTTTGAAAAAAAAGTTGTCGAATCAGTAAATAAAAATGGAAAGAAAATGGCTGGAGATGTATACAGAGTAATTAAATCATCAGAATTATTCTATTCAGCAGCAAAATCTTTTATAAAATAATATTTCTTATGTTAACATCTAAAGCGTTATTCAAAAATAATATGGAGAAAATTTAATGCAACGTCTTATAATAACTGGTCCATGTAAAACAGAGTTTGAAGATATACCGACGCCTAAATGCTCAAATGATGGAATCTTAGTGAAAACATTAGTAACAGCTATTAGTACAGGTACTGAAATTAGAGTCTATAGATGGATACCTGTAGACGATGAAGGAAAAATGTTACATGGGGGAGTTCCTTTTCCTAAAGATAGTACTGAAAATGGTTATTCAATGATTGGAGAAGTAATTGAAGTTGGAAAAGATGTAAAAGACTTTAATTTAGGAGATAGAGTATTTTTGGGAGAAACTCATAAAGAATATGCAGCAGTAAAAGCAGATCAAGCAATAAAAATACCAAATAACATACCTGTTGAGCATGCAGTCATGCTTAATATACTTGGAGTTGGACAAATAGCTCTGAGGACAGGTGATCCTTCAATAGGAGAAATAGTTGCTATCATCGGATTAGGAGTAATAGGTTTATCTGCTCTTGCTTATTGTAAAGCATTTGGTATAAATACTATAGGAATTGACCTCGATAAATCTAGGCAGAATTTAGCAAAAAAAATGGGAGCTGATTTAGTTATCAGCCCTAAAGACCCTGAATTTCAAAATCAAATAAATAAAATTAGCAATGGACAGGGAGTTGATATAGCTATAGAGGCTGCCTCTAATTGGAATGCAATAAAGACATCTTCAGACATCGTTAGAAAAAAGGGAATTGTAGTTGTTGTTGCAAGGCATACAGATATGCCTAAGTATAACCCAGTAGGACATCCATATTTTTCAAATGCTTTAAATATACGTACTGTATATGGGTATGATATTGATGGAAACAGGTGGGATAAAAAAAATTCAACAGATATGACAATTAAATTATTATCTGAAAATAGATTACAAATTGACACAATGATTACTCACAAAGTTAAATGGCAAGAAATCCCTGATATATATCATAAGCTTGACCAAGGAGATTTAAGTATTGGCGGAGTAGTAGTCGATTGGAGATAAATATAATCTTAGGATAAAGGATATATAAAATGACAATACCTCTAAATAAAATCAACGGAATGCCTGCATTTTCAACTTATTTTCCTAAACCTCCAGCTTTATATAAAGGTGTAAAATCTCAACAAGTTCATTTTAAAGCTGATAAAAATGCTATCGATAGAGTTTTACCTAGCTGCTTTGAACCATCTGATGATGCTTTATGTATTGCTTCAGGTATGACGATTAGTTGGTGCTCAAATTATGGACAATTTGAAGAAAGCACATTATCAGTTAAATGTAAATATAAAAACCAAGAAGGATATTTCTGTGTAATAGCATTCCTAAATTCTAAATCAAGCATACCTGCTGGAAGAGAAATTTACGGAACACCAAAAGTATTTGCAAGTATAAATGTAGGGATGGATGAAAGAATAATGTATACCAACACAGTAATAGCAAATCAATCTATTATGAATATTAGAAGTTCAATGGAGAAAAAAATTGAGGTTAATCAATTGCCTCAAACTGATCATTCTTGGAGATTAAAAGTTATACCTGGGGCAGAAAAAAACACAATAGATGTAATGCAATTAATTGATGGAAAAAATGTACAATCTGATCAAAAATTCCACACTATACAATCAGGAAAAGGGGTAGTAGAGTTTAACCAGATGCCAATTTACGACCTGTCAGATTTTACCCCAAAAGAATATTATGGCGCGTACTATATTGATACAGATTTCACAGAAAACAACGCTGAAGTCATACATGACTTTCTTAAATCATAAAGATTGTAAATATTAAATTATTAAAAAACTACGGGAACCATAATTGAGCAATTTATATAATATGAATAAGCGAATAAAAATATAATGGTTCCGGAGATTATTATGGATCCCTGGATCCGCTTTTTTTATAGACAAACGGATCTCCTTTTTTACCACTTCCTAATTTCTGAATACTATTTTCATTAATTAAATCAGTTAATGCTTTTCTTAAAATAATTGTACGGAAGCCTTTAATTTTTCTTATTTCTTTTTGGTTCATCTGGTGGTTGATTAGCATTGATTGAATTTTCTTTTTTGCATTACTAATGTTATTATTAAATCTAGATTCTGATTGGTTATCCATATTCTTATATTGAGCAATTTTTTCATTTTTAAATTCAATTAAATCTTTTACTAATTTTTTTATTAAGCTTCCCCTATGCCTAATGGATGAACTAATACATTTCAAAAATTCTTTGTCAACATCAGATGCTTTTACTAAATTTTTGATATTAAGTACTAATTCTTTTTCAATATCATTAAAATTGTTAAACAAAGAATAACGTTTATCTGAATAATCTAATCTTGATAAGAAGCCTACTTCCAAACTTTTTAAATACTTATCCTTGTCTTCAAGACGACCAAAATATGCTTCTAAATGCATTGGTATATGATCAAAAGTATGTGGTTTTATATTATCGAAAATTATAGTCCTACCAATAATCCCATATTTAGACAATGCCTCTCTGAGAGCTAAATGTAAATATAAAATATAACACTGCTCTAATATATAATAATGTGTTACTAAATTTCTTTTTCTTAATTTAAAATAATCACTAGCTAATATTTCAACAGCGGAATGGCTAGCGATATACCCTATATATGCAGACAATTTTAATATATAAATATCTTTTGACATAATAGATTCCTATTTGTAATCACAATGTATTATATTTAATCCCCATTTATTCATTTGAACATTAAATACATTATTAGATAAATATAAAGTTTCATTCTTTGTCAGATCTACACCTGATTTTATATCTATATTTAATGTAACTTCACATATTGTATCTTGTTCATTTAAATTAAATAAAAAAATTAATACCCCTTTTTTATTAGATTTCCTTATTATTGGAATTACATTTTCTCTGTTTACAGATATTTGCTGAAAAATATTGTTTTTATTACTCAAGCTATTATAAAAATCTTTTTTGTTAGACAATGCTTCAAAAGAAAATCCATACCAACTAAAATTTTTATTCAGATTCTCTATACCAACAATATTTCCATTCAATAAAGCTACAGCTTCTGAACCATTAGTTTGTTCAAGTATAGTAAATCTTGTCGGTTTAACTATTTTATAATTACCTAAAGGAGTTTCTAAGACATTATTACCTATATTAATATCTTCTTGAGTGATAGTTGAAAAATCTGAAATCCTAACACCTAATTTTTCTGAAAATTTGTCAGGAGGATTATAACTAGAGAGACCATTATCTGAATACAAACCAAAGTTACTCGTTGCAATAAGATTAGTATCTTTATTTGAATTGAGAACATCATTAATGCTATTAAATACATCATCAGTAATAATTGAAATATTAGGTAATAATATTAATTTATAATTTGTTAAATCAGTTTTAGGCGAAATTATATCTGCTTGTATTCCATCAGACCAGAAATTTCTAAACAACCCTCTAATTTCTTGGATAAATTCATCGCCTAGTTCATTATAAGTAAATATTTCATGAGATAATTGATGATTCATAATAGCAACTTGACTATTAAAAAAGCCTAAAGGTAAATGCTCATATATTTCTTTAATTTTTAATATGTCTTCAGATACTGCTTCTAATCTCTGAGTTGGCTTACCATCTAAAGAAGCTAAATTATATCCAGGTGATTCAAAAGCCATATAATCAGGTCTATACTGCCAAAACATAGCGCCACTTGCACCATAAATTAAAGTCATCCATAATAAAATTGATAATTCTTCAGGTTTAGTTTGATTACCCCATTTGACACCGCCTGGGGACATACCTGAATATATTTCTTCATTCCACCAACGGTTATTTTTTCCTAAATATCTAGCCCAAGAAAATGCAAAAACTCTATCACTCATTAGAGAAGTCGCATTCTCATTTAATAAATTATTAGAAGGCATAGACATTCCCCAACTATCCGCAACTTCTGCACATATTTCATCCCAAGGACGGGGTATCCAGCCTCCATGAGTTCGAGTCTCATGAATATCATCTAATTTTCTTGTTCTATTTATCATCCATTTCAAATGATCTGATAAATTTTCATAATTAAATTGTTTATAAAGTAACATTTCTAAAACATTTTGATTAGATCTAGGTATTTCTATATCACTCCAGAAATTATATCTTCTTAAAACCCTTTCATTTAATTCGTTTAAAGTAAATTTATTTTTTAACCAATTAATATATTTTTTTATAGTGTTGGAGCAATAACATGGCAATTGATTCCCCTGGCTTGTCCAAGCTGTTGATAAATTTATCCCATCCCAAATACCCCAAGCATACATGGCGTCATGTTTTTTATATCTATTTACTACATGGTCAAGTAACTTTCCTCCATATTTTCTCCACGCAGGATGATCATAACAATGACGCATTGCACCTTGTGAATAAGCTGGATGAGCATCCGGAAGTATATTATTACCTAAATTGTTTACAGCGCAAATATCAGGATATTCTTTAATTAGCCATTCAGGGCATGCCCCATGAGTCGCTAACATAATATCTATCCAAACATATAAACCATTATCTTTAGCTAAATCAAAAAAAGCATCTATATCATCTAATTTATACTGACCTTTTGAAGGCTCCATCCAATTCCAATAAGATGCGGTTCTTACTATGTTAAACCCTCTTCTTTTAATCTCAAAAAAATCTTTTTCCCAAACTTCCCTCTTAGGAACTCCACTCCTGAAATATTCAACTCCAATAGGAAAAGGAACTTCTATTTTTTTAAATTTCATTTCATCCTACTCAAAAACAATTCATATCTAAATGTTAATTAATGAAGTTAAAAATTTATCTAAATCTTTACTAAACATTTCTTTTTGCCAATTTTTAATAGATATATTTGACAACTCCAATTCTAGTTGGTGGCTCTTTTTTGCTAATCTATTAAGACTTGCTAAAGGCCATATTATAGATGGAGCTAAATTTAATTTTTTAGAAATTTTTATCCTCCATGTTTTCAAATGATCAAATCTTTCTCTCATATGTATTTGATCATCGTGAGAAATTTTAATTATTTTCTTATCAACTTTTGGTCTAATTTTAAGTTTACTATTTAATCCTTCCTCAAAGGCTTTATATAATCTAAAATAAAATCCATCTTCATTTAAGTCCATTTTATATAATTTATTTTTTTCTTTTTGCCAATTTTGAGATAATTCCAATAATTTGCGATCAGAAATTATTTTAAAAGGAGGCCTATCTCGTTTCCTAGCTTCTATCTCTCTAAATTTATATAAAAAACTTAAAACAGTTATACCCCTCACGTCTAATATACCACTACCTTTTATCGATAAATATGCATTTTCTTCATCTTTACATTCATACCTGATTAACTCTAAAATTTTACATTCTTCAATTACCCAATCTAACCTTCCTAAGTTTTCTAACTTTTTAATTAATGAATCTCTAAGAGTTTTTAAATATATTACGTCTTGGGATGCATATTTAATTAAATTTTTATTCAAAGGCCTATTAGTCCAATCAGCTTTTTGAAAAGTTTTATTCTCAGATAAATTGAGAAAGAGATGTTCATTTAATATAGAATTTAAACCTAATCTATTAGAGCCAGTAAAGGAAGCTGCAATACTTGTGTCAAAAATATTTTTGATTTTAAATCCCCAGTCTCTATCTAAGCACCTTATATCATACCCTGAAGCATGTATTATCTTTTGGATAGAAGAATCAATGAAAATTTCCCCTAAAGGTGTTATATCATTAATTATAATTGGGTCAACCAAATATATATTCTTATCTGTTGCAAATTGTAATAAACAAACTTTTTCAGGATACCTATGTAATCCGTTACCTTCTAAATCAAAAGAAACAAAATTATTTTGTTTGATTTCCTTTTTCATATCCAACAAATCTGAGTAAGATTCAACCATTATGATATTATTCGAACCCATATATCTTAAGAAGGATTTGTAAATGCTAGTATTGATTTAGGATTATCAATTAATATTTTATCAATTGTATCGTCACTGAATCCTCTAGATCTCATTCTTGGAACTATATGAGATATGATGTAGAAATAACCATGTCCACCATATTTAATTAATCTTTGTTTACTACATATATCATGTGCGATTACTATTTTATCTTCATAGCCACCTTC
>PBKN01000012.1 GCA_002721445.1 Chloroflexota bacterium
GAAGGTGGCTATGAAGATAAAATAGTAATCGCACATGATATATGTAGTAAACAAAGATTAATTAAATATGGTGGACATGGTTATTTCTACATCATATCTCATATAGTTCCAAGAATGAGGTCTAGAGGATTCAGTGACGATACAATTGATAAAATATTAATTGATAATCCTAAATCAATACTAGCATTTACAAATCCTTCTTAAAATCTACTTTACCTTATTTATATACTAAACATTGACATGGACCGTATCAAGGTTTAGTATATAAATAAAATCATACTTAAAAAATAAGGAAATAAAATGGTATTTAAACCAGATAATTTCACTGAACAATCACAAGAAATCTTATCTAGATCCCAAGCATTGGTAAGAGAGTTTAAACATTCCCAATGGGATGTTGAACATATATTTTTAGCTTTATTAGAAATTGAAGAAGGTTCTACTTATGAAATATTAAAAAATATAAAAATAGATATTTCTGATATTCGCAATAGACTTATTCAACTTCTTAATTCCTTACCCAAAGTCACACAATTCTCTAATCAGATATATGCTACAGAACGCGCATACACTATTTTGGAACGTGCAAAAGTTGAAGCAAAAAGATTAAATGATGAATTTATTGCAAGTGAACATTTATTAGTTTCTATAATACAAGAAAATACAGGTAATATAAGCAAAATAATCTCTGAATTTAAAATAGATTTAGAAGAAATATATAAAGTTCTACAAAAAATCAGAGGATCTCATAGGGTAACCGACTCAAGAGCTGAAAGTAGATACCAATCCCTAGAAAAATATAGTATTGACTTAACTAAACTCGCTAGTGAAGGTAAATTAGATCCAGTTATTGGAAGAGATAAAGAAATTAATAGAACGATGCAAACTTTAATACGTCGTACAAAAAACAATCCGGTTTTAATTGGAGGAGCTGGAGTAGGTAAAACTGCAATAGCTGAAGGACTTGCACAAAGAATAATATCTGATGATGTCCCTGACGAATTAAAAAACCGTAAAGTTTTAGCAATAGATATGGGTTTAATGGTAGCTGGAAGCAAATTTCGTGGAGAATTTGAAGAAAGATTAAAAGCTGTAATGGATGAAATAACACAATCAAAAGGTGAAATTATTCCATTTATAGATGAAATTCACACTGTAGTAGGAGCTGGAGCAGCTGAAGGAGCTATAGATGCTAGTAATATGATGAAACCAGCTTTAGCCCGTGGAGATTTACAAGTATTAGGTGCAACAACAGAAAAAGAATATAGAAAACATATTGAAAAAGACTCTGCTCTTGAAAGAAGATTCCAACCAATTCTGATTGCCGAGCCTAGTTTGGAAGTTGCTACTAAAATGTTATATGCACTTAGACCAAGATATGAATCTCACCATAAAATTAAGGTCAGTGATGAAGCTGTAGAATCTTCAGTAAAACTTAGTCAACGTTATATTACTGACCGATTGTTACCAGACAAAGCAGTAGATTTAATTGACGAAGCTGCTAGCAAGATGCGAATAGATGCACAAAGTATGCCTGGAGAAATAAAAACCCTAGAAAGTAAAATTCGTCAATTAGAAAATGAAGAAGAAGCTTGTGCTCAAAGAGGAGATTATCAACAAGCAGCTGATTTCAGAACTGAAAGGTTAAAAATCCAGGAAAAATTTCAAATTCACAAATCAGCATCACAAAAAGACAATGACTCTCCAATGATAATAAAAGCAGAAGATATTGGAAGTTTAGTGGAAACTTGGACAGGTATTCCTGTATCTAGATTACTTGAAAATGAATCATCAAGATTATTAAAAATGGAAAATAGACTTCATGAAAGGGTAGTTGGACAAAATACTGCAATAGAATCAGTATCTGAAGCTGTAAGAAGATCTAGAGCAGGTCTTTCAAGCCCTAATAGACCAATAGGAAGTTTTATTTTCTTAGGTCCAACTGGTGTAGGTAAAACAGAATTAGCACGTGCACTAGCTCAATATTTATTTGATGATGAACAAAATATGGTAAGAATAGACATGTCAGAATACATGGAAAAACACTCTGTTGCTAGACTCATTGGAGCGCCCCCTGGTTATGTTGGATTTGAAGAAGGTGGACAACTCACGAATGCAGTTAGGCGTAGACCATTTAGAGTTGTATTACTGGATGAGGTTGAAAAAGCACATCCAGACATATTTAATATATTATTACAGATATTAGAAGATGGAAGAATTACTGACGCACAAGGTAAAACTGTTGACTTCAGAAATACAATTATTATAATGACTAGTAATTTAGGTACATCTGAAGAAAATAAAGAACCTGTAGGGTTTTTAAGAGATGCTTCAGAATCATCTGGTATTCAATTAAGATCATCAATTGAAGAAGCTTTAAAATCAACATTTAAACCAGAATTTTTAAACAGAATTGATGAGTTTATAATATTTGAACATTTATCAGAGTCAGAAATTCTACAAATTGTTGACATGATGATAGATGAAGTTGTACAAAGAACAATGGAACACAAAATCAATATTAAATTTTCTAAAAATTCAAAGAAATGGCTTGCTAAAAAAGGCTATGACCCTCAATATGGAGCAAGACCATTAAGAAGAGCAATACAAAGATATGTAGAAAACCCTCTTTCAAAACGTATTTTACAAGGCGAATTTACAAATGGAGATTCTATATCAATAAATAGTAAAAAAAATGAACTTACAATATCTAAATGTTAAATAATAATTTTAAAAAAGGCCTGTCAGCTATAGATAAACATAATTTCTATACAGCTATCAATCATTTCAATAATGTAATTACAAAAAATATTTTAGATGAAGCTGCATATTTAAATAGGGGAATAGCATTTAAATATTTAAATGAAAACCAAAACGCATTAAAAGATTTCAACAATGTAATTAAATTAAATAATAAAAATTACGAAGCATATTTTTATATATCTGAAATATATTATTACGAATATTTATCCAATACTGATAACAAAGACCTTTTAAATCTTGCTTTAGATAAAAATAATTATGCAATTACTTTAAATGAAAAGTATTATCCAGCATATGAATTAAGATCAAAAATATATTTTGAAATGGGCGAATATAAAAAATCCTATGAAATTAGTAAATCTTTATTTGATAAGAAGCCAAAATTATCGGATTCGTATAAAATTATGCGCGAATCTCAAAATATTTTAATAAACGAATTTGACCAAAAACAATCAAATAAAGATTATTATATATCATCAATTATAATCTTCTTGATAATGTCTATCGTTATAATATCATCCATAATATTTGTAGTTAATTATTGGAGATGGATATAAATATTATCGCGGTTTTAGTAACTGTATAGACTCAGAATTATCTTTTATATCTTCCCATTCCCACAATTGAGGAACATATTCAATATTACTATGTAATTCTCCTTGATCAGAATAATGGACACTTCCAGGATGTCCAGAAGATCCAAGAGGAACAACCCATTTTGATTTAGTCCAATCAGAAGGATCATGAATATACCTATTTACTGATAAACCATCTATATAAAACCTATTAGCATAAGAAAATGTACCGGCTAAAGGAGTATCCATTCCTCCAGATAAAGCAAATTTTGGTGGATCTAATAATGATTTTAGATCAGGAAATACTTCAGATAAAGGATGTACTGGATTAGTAGTATGAACCCTACCCCATATCCATTTACTTGTATCATTTCCTAACCGCTTTTTAAGATATATAATTGCTTCAATAAAACTATTCCTAATTAATTCATCCCAATTGAAAATTCCTATATTAGAATCTTGTTTGTTTTTGTTCATATTTTCTAAAACATGCCCCATTACTTCCCCAAAATGACCAGGAGCACCTCTACTTTTACCTAAAAGAGCTTCATTTGATAGTTTAACAAATATATGATCAGAAATAATTTTAGATAATTGCATATATGTCTCTGCTACTATAGTAGGTTCAATTCTATTTTTATCCATATCTCCATTCCAATTAACTAATAATTTTTGAAATTCTTTCTCAATGTAATCTTCCAGATTTAAAGATAAAATTTTATCTGCAATCCAAATTCCTGGGATTGATATAGAATCTGCATGTATTGAACCCATCTTGTTAATGTCCATATCGCCTTTATCTATTTCATTTATTCTATTTACAATTCTTTCTGCTCTCCAACCATTACCAAAATAATGGTTTATATGATATTTATAATCATCTGTAGTAACTTTTTGATTACAAGTCACAGCATAACCTATTTCAGGATTACGAACCTGAGGCATTTCATCCCAAGGGATTTCCCTTTCCCACTCATGATTACCATCACTACCACTAACAGGAACCCAAGTGTTTCTAATATCGCGAATAGGAATTCTTCCTCTGAGCCTATATCCAAATTCTCCATAAACATCACAATACATATAATTATTAACAGGTTCAGTCCATTCTTTAACTGCATCTTCTAATTCATCAGCATTTTTACAACGAGAAATATCTAACACCGAATCCATCCACTTAGTTCCTTGATTTGTACCTGTATGACTAAATGCAAGGCCAATACCTTCTCTAGGATTACCTGCAACAATCCTTCCATGCCGAGTAATAACAACTTCAATAGGTATAGGTTTACCATCTTTAATTGTTATTTCTTCTTCTCTAACATCTGCAGGATACCAGCCATTTTTATAAGAATATTCTAATTTGCCAGAACGTTCTCTAAATTTTTCTATGAATAAATCTTGGTAATCTGCTACACCATGAGTCATTCCAAAACCTACATATTCATTATGGCTAAAGTGAGGTGCTCCAGGTACGCCAGGCAATGAATAACCTGATATCCTCCAATCAGAACAGGACAAATGTATTTGATAATAAACACTAGGAGTATCTAGACCTCTATGAGAATCTCCTGCAACTAATGGAAGCCCTGATACTGTTTTATCTCCACTTACAACCCATGCATTACTTCCTGAATCTAATTCGTTAATATTATTTAATTCACTCCATGCATAAGCTAATTCTTCATATGGAGTATAATTTTCTCCTTTATGCTTACTCCCAGGAGGAGTAGTAACTAAATGATTATATGGATAACCTCGAAATAGCTCTGAGGCGCGTTTTGGGCCTATAGACTTAACTAATCTAGCTCGCCAAAGTTTCATATCAAAAGTACCCATTAACATATTTCTACATTTATAAACTAAAAAAGAATGCCATGGCTCCCAGAGTTCAGGCTTTTCACCTAATAATTGATATTCTATTGGAAGATTTTCTGTATCATTAATATATGCATTAATACCTTCGGTTAGTGAATCTACCATCGATTTTGTATCGGGTCTAGAAACTTCATAATCAGCTTTAGATGCTCTTTCTAAACTCAATTTCCTCATAAGAATATCTTGTGATAAATTAGATTCATTGACCTGCCCTGCCCATTCACTCCACCTACCCAAACCTCTATGGCGATCATAATCCATATGCCATAACCTATCTTGAGCTGTTACAAATCCTTGGGCAAAAAATAAATCTTTTTCTGAGTTAGCTTTTATATGAGGTATACCCCATTTATCTCTAAAAATTTCTACATTTTTTGAAAGATTTTTAAACTTTTTTGTAGAAATAACATCAGGAAGCGATTTTAATAAATCATCTTGTGTAATCATTTTCACCTCTTAATAATTTTTTGAATTTAATTATTATTTAATCATTGACTCAAAGCTTACTTCAATAATTGCATTAGCAATTAAAGTCCCATCTTTTTTATCTTCATTAAGTATTTCTAATCCACCTTTAATTACTTCAATAGTTTTAGATCCATAAGGCAAGACTTTTAAAACCTCATCCCCATTTACTTTATTCGGTTTAGGTATTCCAATTGTTACTTTTAATTTCATTTCATTTCCAGATTTCCCTATTAAATCTTGAAAATTCAAACTACTATGGTGTATTGCATCATATACAGCTCTCTTTGATGCACTTGTATAATCAAGCCCCCTTATATCTACACCCATACCCATTTCAGTTACACATCTAACATAAGTCATAATATATACCTCTTAAATTGAAATATTTAAAAAATTATTACCCCACCTTACAGAACAGAATTATTTATTGTCAATAAATTCATAATTACTATTTCAGATTTAATATGTTATATATTATAATAAATATAAATAAGACTTAAATAAATATTATGATTAATTCAGAAAATATAAATAATATAATCGGAGATTATCCGAAAAACCCACAAAGACAAAGCATTAATGGTAAAAGACATTATGTAATTCCAGGATATTCAGATAAACCTTTAATATCTGTGACTACTGTAGTAAAAGACGTTATTGACAAGCCTGGACTCGTAAATTGGGCAAAAAAAATTGGGTTAACTGCAGGAGAAGAAACACTAAATACTTACCTAGGCAAAACGATTACATTAGATTTGATAAAAGATTTTCAAATAAAATCTAAAGCTGTAATTGAAAAATCATCGACTAGTGCAGCTGATTTTGGCACTTATGCACACTACCTAATTGAATCTATAATTAAAGGCGAAAACCCTGAAATACCAAAAGAATTTCAAGATACTATAGAATCTTTTAATAGGTGGAGAAATCAATTTAATATAGATATTTTATTCTCTGAAATTTGTGTTTATTCAAAAAAATATTCAGTTGCTGGGACTTTAGACGCTATTGGAATTAAAGATAATCAACTAATATTAGTTGACTGGAAAACATCTAAAGCATTGTATCCAGAATATGCTCTTCAAGCAGGAGGTTATATTTGCTGCCTAGAAGAAATGACAAATAATAAAATAAATGAAGGCTGGATAGTCAGATTTGGAAAATCATCTCCTGAATTTGAAGTTAAATCAATTAATATAGAAAATAGTAAAAAAGCCTTTATTCAAGCTGTAGAATTCTGGCAAACTTTTTATTCAAAAAAATTATTTAATTAAATATGAAATTAAATTCAAAAAATATATTTTTATGTCTTATTATTGGAATATTAATTCTTATAAACATAAATTTATTAAATAACTCAAATGAGTTACTAGCTAATGGAAGAGTTAAAAGCTATATAACAAAAAATACTGAATCATATGAAATATTATTAGGAATATCACCTGACCCTTTACAAAAAGGAATTGGACATATAGTAATTATTGTTAAAGATAAAACTACTCAAGCTTTTGTAAACGATGCAAACGTAACAATAAAATTAAACCATAGAGAAACTTCAGAAATAATTGGTCCATTAACATTAACAAATTTATCTGGATTAGAACCGTTAAGTCTAAATGAATATGATATAGACCTAATTTTAACAGAAACCGGAATATGGGATTTATTTATAGATATACAAAGATTAGAGGAGAATTCCAAAGTTATTCATACGATTGAAGTAGTAAAACCTAACCCTTTAGCTTCAATTTTTGGTATAACTATATTATTATTACTAGTATCTATTTTAATTTTCTCGATATATTCACAAATAAAAAACAAACATAATAAGAAAATAAAAAAATGAAAAAAATTATACTTTTTATAATTATTTTATGTGTTATTTCTTGTAATACTACAAATCAACCTAAAGAAGTCAATTTTGATTTAAATATAAAAAACAATAAATTAATTAATCAATCGACAACTTTAAGAGTAAATCATAATGATTATATAAAATTAAATATTAATTCCGATCAAAAAACCCAAATCCATATACACGGATATGATATAGAAAAACAAATAACCCCTGGAAATGCTGGATTAATCGAATTTAAAGCTAATGCTACAGGAAGATTTAACATTACTATACATACAGATGATACTGAACATCATTCTCATTCAATGTCCCATTCGCATAACGAACAAGAAGACGCTAAATGTGAACATGAATTCCCTATGAATAATACTGATTCGCCGTCAATAAATATTGATATTTATACAGGTGAAAATCCTGATACTTATATTATAGATCCGAATATTCTTAATTTTACATTAGTATCTGATAAAGAAAAAACATTATATGATTCAAAAAATAATAATATAGGACATTGGCACCTTTATATAAATGGCAAATTAAAAAGTATGTATTATGAAAAAAGTGCAATATTAAATAAAAAAGAATTTGATTCAGGCGAAAACGTCATTAAAGTAATTTTATCTAGTTTAAATCATTGTGAATACAATATTAGTGATACTACTACTCTAGAAATCAAATCAAAAGATCATAATGATGACCATTCTCACCATGATGATAGTGATGAAATACAATTAGCAATTCTAGAAGTAACACCAAACTAAAATATATATGAATAAAATATTTTTATCATTAATATTTTCACTAACAATTTTATTTATACCTTACAGAGTATCAGCTCATGGCTTTGGAGAAAGATACGACCTCCCAATTCCTTTAAATTATTTTTTGATCGGAAGCTCACTCACAATAATAATTTCATTTATATTAATTGGTATATTTATAAAACAAAAAAATATAGCTAATTTATTTCATGAAAACCTTGACCCATATAAAAAGCAAAATTTTTTATCTAGAAAATTAGCATTCAATAAATTTTCAAAAATACTAATCAATTTATTAAAAACTGTCTCAGTTATATTATTTTTACTCACTATTATTTCAGGTTCTATTGGAAATCAAGACCCATATAAAAATTTTTCAGTCACATTTGTATGGATTATTTGGTGGGTAGGATTGGGATATATAAATGCGATTATTGGAGATGTTTGGAACATCATAAATCCATGGAAAATAATATTTGAATTTTTTGAGAATAATTTTAAACATTCCAAAAATTACTACCCTATATATAAATATCCAAAAAAGCTGGATGCCTGGCCTTCAGTAATTTTATTTTTATTATTTGCATGGTTTGAAAATATTTTTGACACATCTACACCGTATAAATTAAGTAACTTAATTATTATCTATTCTATAATTACTTGGACAGGCATGATACTTTATGGCAAATACGCATGGATTGAATACGCTGACCCATTTTCAAAATTCTTCAAAATAATGTCAAAATTCTCTATTACAGAAATTAAAATTCTAGACACAAACAATTGCAAATTATGTGAATTTAATTGTATCGAAAATAACGAATGCATAGATTGCTACTCATGCCAAGAAACTTCTTCTAAAAAAAATAAAAGATTAAAATTCAGATTCCCTGGTATGGGTTTAATAAAAACACAAAATATTACTATGGCTACATCTATATTTGTACTTTGCCAACTTGCTACAGTATCATTTGATGGTATAGTTGAAACTCCATTTTGGGTAACAATACAAATTCATATTTTTTCTGCTGTATCTGTATTTGGACCAAATACAGTTGCAAATATTAATACTTTAGGATTAATATTATTTCCAATAGTTTTTATCATGTTATATGGTATTTTTATATGGTATATATATATATATTCAGGAAAATCATTAGATGCAATATATATATTTAAAAAATTCACATTATCTCTTATTCCTATAGCATTAGCTTACCACTTTGCTCATTATTTAAGTTATATACTTATTCAAGGTCAATATATAATACCTTTATTATCTGACCCTTTCGGAAATGGTTTGAATATTATTGGGACTGCAAATAATACAATTAATATATCTATCATTAATGCAAAAATAGCTTGGTTTATATCACTTATTTCTATAATATCTGGACATATAATTTCTATATTTGTTGCACATATAATAGCATTGAAAATTTTTAAAAATCAAAATATAGCTATTCGAAGTCAATACCCAATGTTATTTCTAATGGTATTTTATACTGCTTTAAGTCTATGGATCATAGCTCAACCTATAGTAGAAAGTTAAGCACAAGAAGGATCGCTAGAATCCCATCTATTATAGCTTTGCTCTTCACCAATGCTTAAATTTTGTCTTGCTTTTATCCAGCTTTCAGCCCAAGCTACAGGGTCATGTAACTCACTACTAGGGTTTTTCTTGCTTCTTGCAACAAAACCTGGAAATGTATCTCTACCAGTCGGTTCCCCAATTGGATTATATCTTAAATCAAGACTCCAACGAATTCTATTACTTTTATTTGGTAATGAACCATGACATGTCATTTTATTTAATAGTAAAATACTTCCTCTTTTCATTGGAATAGGAATAGCATCATTTACTCGAAAAAGTTTATCAGGAATATGCAACCCAAAACCACCTCTTGCATCTTTAAGAATTGATTGAGGACAATGAGTTTTCAGACCTTCTATATGACTTTCTGGGACCACATGTAAACATCCATCTCTTTCAGCAGCATCCCATATAGGTATCCATACTGTTAACATATTTGTCTCATCTGCATCTGCATTAGCAACCCCATTATCCTGGTGCCAAGGAGTAGCACCTAATTGAACAGTTTTAGTACCAGCATGAACCGGAGTTCTATTCTCAGGAGGTTTTAATCTGACATGTTGTATTGGATTTGAATAAATTTCAGGACCTATTATATCTTCTACAACATCTAATATGGATGGGCTTGATAAAACATTAAAAACTGCAGGCCCATGCCACATAGGTGTATCTATTTTTATACCATTTTGAGGTAAGGAAAAATCAAAATATTGAGCATGAATTTTACCTGATTCTTCACATATCTTCGTTAATCTTTCACTGAAATTATCATCTTTATACTTAGAGCTAATTAAACCTTTATCATATAAATCATTAGCTAGAAAATCTAAAACCATTTTATACTCATTTATTAATGGATCTAAAACAGCTTCTGGATCCAATACATCTTCTACTATTAGATAACCTTGTTTATTAAAAGTATCAATTTCATTATTATTTAAAAAAGTCATAGATTTAACTCCTTAAAAATTAAGAAAATAATTTTAAATATATTACAATGTATTTAAAATTATTACAATAATTGACCTATCATCAAATTAATCGTATTTTATAATTGTTTTAACAATTATAACCGAAGGTGAAAAATGGAATCTTTTAGAATAGGAGTAGATATTGGAGGAACATTTACAGATATTGTGTTCTTAGGTGATAAAGGTACTGTTTTAATAAAAAAAGTAGCGAGTACTCCGCAGGATTACAGTAATTCTGTAATTCAAGGAATATCAGAAGGCATTAAAGAACTTAATATCAATTCTTCTGATATCACAGAAATTAATCATGGATTTACAGTAGCAACTAATGCCATATTAGAAGGTAAAGGCGAGCGAATAGCTTTAATTACAACAAAAGGCTTTAGGGATGTATTAGAAATTGCACGATTGCGTACCCCTAGATTATATGATCTGTATTATCAAAAACCTACCCCAATAGTAGAAAGAAGGTTACGTTTTGAAATAGACGAACGTGTCAATTTCAAAGGTGAAATACTTAAAGATTTAGACTATAACTCCTTAAAATTAATAACTAAAAATATTCAATCAGAAAAAATTCAATCCGTAGCAATTTGCCTTTTACATTCATATGCAAATTCAAAACATGAATTAGAAATTTCTAATTTTTTAAAATCCCATATACCTAATATTAATTTATCTGTTTCTAGTGAAATACTTCCTGAAATGCGCGAATATGAAAGAACAAGTACTACTGTTATAAATGCTTATATCAGACCAGTTGTAAAAGATTATTTAGAAAACCTTAACAATCAACTTGCAAATCTAGGTTTTAAAGTTCCTCTTACTATTATGCAATCAAATGGAGGATTATCTCCTGTAAATCTTGCGATAGAAAAACCTATCTTTTGTATTGAATCAGGTCCTGCTGCTGGAGTAGTAGGAGCTTTTCATTTAGGTAATCATATTGGAACAGAAAACTTCATGACTTTTGATATGGGTGGAACAACTGCTAAGGCATCTATTATTGAAAATGGAGAAATGCTATTAGCACCTGAATATGAAGTCGGAGGGGGTATGAGTGCAGGACATAGGCTGTTAAAAGGATCAGGTTACATGCTAAGAGTACCATCAATTGATATAGCTGAAGTTAGCTCTGGAGGAGGTAGTATAGCCTGGATAGATAAAGCTGAAGCACTACAAATAGGACCTCAAAGCTCAGGTGCTGATCCAGGACCAGCATGCTATGACAAAGGAGGAAATAACCCTACAGTTACTGATGCAAATGTAATATTAGGTTATTTGAACCCTAAAAACTTATTAGGTGGAAATTTCCTTATTAATTCAAGTAAAGCACAAAAAATAATCTCAGAAAATATTAGTGCCCCCCTAGGCATATCTGAAATCGAATCAGCTTGGGGAATACATATTCTAGTAAATTCAAATATGGGTAGAGCATTGAGAGCAGTATCTAGCGAAAGAGGAAGGGATCCACGTAAATTTACATTAGTTGCATTCGGTGGTGGAGGGCCTATTCACGCTACAGGAATAGCTGAAAGCTTAGGAATAACAAAAATATTAATCCCACCCTCACCTGGAGTTTTTAGTGCTTTTGGCTTGTTATTTGCAAACGTAGAATATCATCTAGTAAAAACTTATTTTAACCCATTAAGTAACTTAAAATTAAAAGAAGCCAACGGAGTACTAGATAAATTAATATCTCAAGGAAAAGAATTATTAATTTCTGAAGGATTTAATTCTCTGCAACAAGAGATAATAATACAATTAGATATGAAATATATTGGACAAACTTCAGAATTGACAATCAGGATGCCCGACCAATCCTTTACAATTGAATCTATTAATAAGATTCAAGAAATTTACATGAATGAACATGACAAAACTTTTGGATACAGAGTTGATGAACCTATGCAATTAGTTAACATTCGAATAATTGCTAGAGGTATATCAAGTGAATCCAGAGTTCCTGATAAAATTAATTCTTCTAATAAAATTAATCAAAGTAAAAATGACAATAAACGAAAGGTTTATTTTGGTCAAAATATTGGATGGATTAATACTAATATTGTTGATAGATTATTTTTAAATAAAAAGCCTCATAAAGGCCCAATAATTATAGAGGAATATGATTCAACTACTATCGTACCACCGAATTGGAATGCATCATTAGATTCAATGAATAATATTATACTAGAAAAAACCAATTAAAATAAATTTGAATGTGAGGTATTGATGAATAAACCTGAAGCTTTTGATTCAGTAACGAGGGAAATAATAAAAAATTATCTATCTAGCGCAGCTGACACAATGGCAGTAACAGTAGTAAGAACAGCTAGATCTGCTGTTGTAAAAGATGGAATGGATTTTTCTACCGCAATATTTACTGCTGAAGGGGATCAAGTAGCTCAAGGATTAACATTACCTTTTCATATGGGAGCTATGCAACCAGCTTTAAAAGCTGTAATCGATTACTTTGGTAAAGATATTAAAGACGGAGATATATTTGCAAATAATGACCCTTATGAAGGTGCTAGTCATTTACCTGATATTTTCTTATTTAAACCAATATTCTATAACAATATTTTAGTTGCTTGGACATGTGTGATTGCGCACCATACCGACATTGGAGGTAGAGTTGCAGGAGGAAATGCTTGTGATAATACTGAAATTTATCAAGAAGGACTAAGAATACCTCCAATCAAATTAATCGAACAAGGATCTATAAACAACGCTGTATGGCGAATACTGCAAAAAAATGTACGCGTTCCTGATATGGTAATAGGTGATGTTCTAGCACAAATTTCAGCACTAAAACAAGGTGAAAGAGATGTTATTCATCTAATTGATGAATATGGTATTGAAAATATGAAAGTCTATATGACAGATATAATTGATTATACTGAACGATTAACTAGAGCTGAAATAAAAGCACTTCCTGATGGCAGTTGGGATTTTACAGATTATATTGACGATGACGGAATTTCAACTGACCCTATAGCTATTAAAGCTAAAGTTACTATAAAAAATGATGAATTACATGTAGATTTTACAGGTACATCACCTCAAGCTAAAGGTTCTATAAACCCTACTCTACCTTTTACTAAAGCTGCAGTTTATACAGTATTCAAAAATTTAACTAACCCAGATATAACTGCAAATACTGGATTTTTTAGGCCTATTAAAGTTACTGCACCTCCTGGATGTTATGTAAATGCGCAACATCCTGCTCCTGTAGCTGCTAGAGGTTTGGGAGGATTCAGAGTAGCCCATACAGTTTTTGGAGCTATGGCAAAAGCTTTACCTAATAAAGTCCCAGGTGCTTGGGGAGGTGGAGAAGTAGCTGTAAGTTTTGGAGGTTATTACCCTAATGGTAAAGCTTTTGTATTTGTAGAATTTAACAATGATGGTCCAAGAGGTGGTGGGCCTCACGTAGATGGTGCAGATGGCGCAGCTGCTCCAGTCACCAACCAAGCAAATACTCCTATAGAAAGCATAGAAGCTAATTACCCTTTACAAATTAATAGGTATGGATTTATAAAAAATACTGAGGGAGCTGGTGAATATAGAGGTGGCATGGGAATTGTTAGAGAATTCCAATTGTTACATGAAGAAGCAACTCTTCAAATCAGATCAGATCGAAGCAAGTTTTTACCTTGGGGTAATCAAGGTGGCCACCCTGGGACAAGAAATTTCAACATACTTAATCCTAGCTCAGATAATACTTTATTACCTTCAAAATTCCTTAAAACACTGAAAAAAGATGAAGTTTACAGATTAATTCAATCAGGTGGGGGTGGTTATGGCAACCCTATTAATAGAAATCCTAAATCTGTATTAAAGGACTTTTTAGAAGAAAAAATTACATCTAAACGAGCTAAAGACATATATGGTGTAGTAATTAATAAAAATAAAATCAATACTAACGCAACAAAACTTTTAAGAGATAAATTAAAGAAAAATATTAAAAAAACCAAACTAACCCCAGAAGCAACTCCTGTAGTCGGAAATTCAAAACCACCATTATTTAATTAGCATAAATTTATATCTATGATATAGAGTATTGTGTTATAATACTGCTTGCTTAAACCCTCTATTTTTTAATTAAAAAAGACATATATGATAGGAGACAATGTGGCTATTTCACAAGAATTAAAAATCGTGACTGGTAATTCTCATCGTTCATTAGCTAATGAAATTTGTAAATACTTAGACACAACGCTTAGTGACTGTGAAGTTTTTAAATTTAGTAACGATAACATATTTGTAAAATATAATGAAAATATTCGAGAAAAAGATGTTTTTATTATACAATCTATATCCACTCCTGTAAGTGACCATTTAATGGAATTATTAATAATGATTGATGCTGCAAAAAGAGCTTCTGCAGGTAGAATTACAGCAGTAATGCCATATTTCGCGTACGGAAGAAGTGATAAAAAAGACCAACCTAGAGTACCTATAACTGCAAGATTAATCGCAAACTTAATTACTGTAGCTGGAGCAGATAGAGTACTTACAATGGATCTTCATGCAGGTCAAATTCAAGGTTTTTTTAATATTCCGGTTGATGAACTTAGCGCTGTACCAATTTTAGCCCAAGATTTTAAGGAAAATGGCCCAACAAACTCAGTAGTTGCTGCTACAGACGTTGGGGATGCAAAAAGAGCCAGGAATACTGCAGATATATTGAAAATGCCGATCGCAATAGTGGAAAAACAAAGATTAGGTAATGAAGAAAAAATTGGATCAGGAACATTAATTGGAAAAGTTAAAGGATTAAATTCTATTATTATTGATGATGAAATAGGAACTGGAGGTACAGTTATTTCAGCAGCAAATATTTTAAAAGAAAATGGTGCAAAAGATATTTATTGCTATGTAACACATCCAGTTTTATCAGGAAATGCTGCAAAATTAATATCTGATAGCGTAATAAAAAATCTAGTAATAACAAACACATTACCAATTACAAAAAAACAAACTTCTGACAAATTAAGAACTGTTTCAATTGCAAATTTATTTGGAGAAGCTATATTTAGAATTCACAATGGCTTATCAATTGGAGCCATGTTTAACCAAAAAATAATATAATAATTATTTATCCATTAAGGATAAGGAGAAATTCTAATTGAAATGGCTGACTAATCTATTTGGTGATTCTAATGACAAATTAATAGAAAAAATGCGTATTACTGTTGACGAAATAAACAGTAAAGAGCAAAGTTTTTCTAATTTATCTGAAATAGATTTAAAAAACTATACTTCTAAATTAAAAAATTCTATAAAAACAAAATCTCTTAACATAGAAGATGTTTTAATAGAAGCTTTTTCCTTAGTAAGAGAAGCATCTAAAAGATCACTAAATCAAAGACACTTTAATGTTCAATTGTTAGGTGGGATCACCTTGCATCAAGGTAAAATTGCAGAAATGAAAACTGGAGAAGGTAAAACTTTAGTATCAACATTAGCTACATACCTAAATGCTTTAGAAGAAAAAGGGGTTCATGTAATTACTGTTAATGATTATTTAGCTAAAAGAGATGCAGAGTGGATGGGTAAGATCTTTGACATGCTAGGATTGTCAGTTGGGGTATTACAGCATGAAGCATCATTTATTTATAATTCTGAAGATAATGACGAAAAATTAAAACCTGTAGAAAGAAAAGATGCATATAATGCAGATATAACTTATGGAACAAATAATGAATTTGGTTTTGATTACCTTAGAGACAATATGACAAATCAATCATCTCTTAAAGTTCAAAGACCATTAAATTTTGCAATAGTCGATGAAGTAGACAACATATTGATTGATGAAGCAAGAACTCCATTAATTATAAGTGGCCCATCAAGTCAATCACCAAATGAATATTATAAATTTGCAAAAATAGTTCCTCGATTATCAATTGAAAAAGATTACACTATTGATGAAAAACATAAAAATGTATCACTCACAATTGAAGGAACAGATCAAATAGAAAAAATTTTAAATATAGAAAATTTATATGCCCCTGACAATTTTAATTTGGTTCATTTTGTAGAAAATGCTCTAAAAGCTAATACTCTTTTTCAAAAAGATCGAGAATATGTAATAAATGAAGGACAAATAGTATTAGTAGATGAATTTACTGGACGTCTAATGCATGGACGAAGGTATTCAGACGGACTACATCAAGCTTTAGAAGCTAAAGAAAATTTAAAAGTACAAAGAGAAACTATAACTTATGCAACAATCACTCTTCAAAACTATTTTAGAATGTATCCAAAATTATCTGGTATGACTGGAACTGCATCAACTGAAGCTGAAGAATTTTGGAAAATTTATAAACTAGAAGTTATAGAAATACCTACAAATAAAGATATGCTAAGAAAAGACTCATCAGATTTGATTTTCAAAGATCAAAAATCAAAAATGCAGGCAATACTTAAAGAAATAAAAATTCGTCATGAAAAAATGCAACCTATACTTATTGGCACTACAGATATAGAAAAATCTGAAACAATAAGTAAAAGTTTAAAGAATATAGGTATTAAGCATTCTGTTTTAAATGCTAAACATCATGAAAAAGAAGCATCAATAATTGAAAATGCCGGGCAACCTGGGGCTGTTACAGTAGCTACGAATATGGCAGGAAGAGGAACAGATATAGTATTAGGAGGAAAAGATATTGATTCAAAAGAAGAATGGGAAAAATTGCACAATAAAGTATTAGAATTAGGTGGATTACACATAATTGGTACAGAAAGACATGAATCAAGAAGGATAGACAATCAATTAAGAGGACGAGCAGGAAGACAAGGAGACCCTGGAAGTTCATCCTTTTATGTTGCTATGGATGATGAATTAATGAGAAGATTTGGTGGAGAACGAATAAAAACAGTAATGGATTGGGCAGGGATGGACTCGTCTACACCTGTTGAAAACAAGATGATAAATAGGAGTATAGAAAGTGCTCAAACAAAAGTGGAATCTCAAAATTTTGATATAAGAAAACAATTAGTAGAATATGATGATGTAATCAATGCACAAAGGGAGATTATATATAAAGAAAGAAATAAAGTATTAGACGAAGAAGCTGATCTAAAATTAAATATTAATCAAATAATATTTGAAAAAATTGAAGAATTAATATCAGAGTTTATACCTGAAAACCACTCTCCAAACTGGGATCCAAATGATTTAATAAATGAATTAAATTTGATATTCAATTCATTTATTAAATTTGAGGATAAATCTTTATTTATTTCAAAACAACCTAACGAAATAAAATCATACCTAGAAGCCCAAATTGAAAATGCATATACAGAATTAGAGAATAGATTGACTCCAGAAATTTTAAGGCAATTAGAAAAATCTATCATGCTTCAATCAATAGATAGTAATTGGGTTCAACACTTAACAAATATAGATAATCTAAGGCAAGGTATTGGATTACATGCAGCCGGACAAAGAGATCCCCTCATTATGTACAAAAAAGAAGCCTATGAAATGTTTCAAAATCTTGAATATAAAATCAGACAAGATGTAGCATATGCCATATTTAATGTTCAATTAGCATCTAAACCAAGTAACCAAACAATAAATAAAAATTTAAATATAAATAACAAAACAAATAATCCTTTATCAAAAGGACTTAAACTAGGTAGAAATTCACCATGTCATTGTGGCAGCGGTATTAAGTATAAGAGATGTCATGGTTCTTGATATTTTGTAAAGAATTTTATTATGACAGAATCAATAAATCACTTGAACAACTCTATTAAAAATGGAAAAAGCTGGTTTATATCTCTATTAGAATCAATTTCAATTTGGACAAAACCTGAAGAGAAATACAATAATAATAACTATATATATTTTTTAGATGGAGAAGCATTTGACTGGTTAGTTTTAGCTGAAAGGTTATGTTATGAAATTAATAATTTTAATTTATACAAAAAAGAAATAGAAAAATTCATAACCTATGGCGAGCTACCCGAAATAATATCACTCTCTATTTTTAAAAATTCAATTGGTCTTAGTAAGTATAGAGGTTATTTAAATTATTTTTATGGAATTACGATAGAAGAATCACTATTAATATCAGTTGAAAGTGAAATACAAAAACGCAATTTGAGTAATGGGAAACAGTTCAATCAAGATTATACAGAACTAGCATTTGAAAGTATTTATTTATCAAGCCAAACCGTATTATTAGGCAATTTTTTTGAAGAACAAAAAATAAAACCTAAAAAACATCTGTCTATAACTGAAAATAAATTATTCACATATTGGTTATTCAAATATAGACTTAAATCTTCAGATAAGTCTAGATCTGCAAGTTATACAAAAAAGGGAATAAATCAATTTTATAAGATCCAAAACTCCTCTAAAATAAATAATACTTCTGCCAAATTACTAAACAAAAAATCTGCCTTAGATGCTTTTAATTCATATGATAAAAATTAACTATTAATTGTTTTACTAAGTAAATCCTCAATCCTATTTTTACGTTCAATAATGGAATTTAACCTTTCCGTCTCTTTATCAATTATATCTTGAGGTGCATTAGATAAAAATCTATTATCATTGAGTCTTTTTGACAACCCATCTTCTCTAGAAATTAGTTCTTGTTTTTCAAATTCTAATCTTTTAATTTCGATATTTATATCTACTTCGTTAGGTAATACAATATTTAAAACACAATTAGATAAAACTACAGAAACCGTTTTTTCTTTGGACACACTAGAAAATTCTTCATAATTCATAAATGATCTAATTTTGCCCATATGAATTATTGTTTCTTTTTCTTTAATAATATTTTCATTGAATTCATCTGACTTAAAATAGACATCTAAATTATTAATATTTTGAATACGAAAATCTACTTTTATATTTCTTATAGCTCTAATTATTTCAATTACTATCGTAATATTTTTTACAGAATCATTATCTGTTAATTTATTTTCTGTTTCTGAAAAAATAGGATATGAGCTGATTATTAGAGGTTTATGTTCTTGTGAATCAATTGATTTCATCAGTAATTGCCATATTTTTTCTGTTATAAAAGGCATAAAAGGATGCAATAATCGTATAACACCTTGTAGAATGTATACTAAAGTAAGGACAGCATCTTTTTCTCCAGGGTTTCTAAGTCGAATTTTAATCATCTCAAGGTACCAATCACAAAATTCAGTCCAGAAAAAATCATAAATTGACTTTTGAGCTTCACTAAATTGGTAACTGTTGAAAAACCTATCAACTTCTTTAATAGTTTCTAAATATCTAGTTATTATCCACCTGTCATGCGTATTAGAAGGATTAACAGAGCAAAAATCATAATTCAAATCAAATTTATTTACATTACTCATGACAAATCTGGAAGCATTCCAGAGTTTATTTGCAAAATTACGAGCAGATTCCATTTTCTGCTCATTTAACCTCATATCATTACCAGGTGAAGTCCCAGTAGTTAATGCAAACCTCAAAGCATCAGCACCATAAGTATCTATTAAGTCTAAGGGATCCATAACATTCCCTTTAGATTTACTCATTTTAATTCCATCAGGGTCGCGGACTAATCCATGTAGATATATATTCTGAAAAGGAATTTCCCCTGTGTTTTCAATACCTAACATAATCATTCTAGCAACCCAAAAGAATAAAATATCATGACCTGTTTCCATCACTGAAGATGGATAAAAATAATCTAAATCCTCTGTATTTTCTGGCCAGCCCAAAGTCGAGTGCGTCCATAATCCTGAACTAAACCATGTGTCTAAGACATCTGGATCTTGATATATATTATTTGAATAACATTTATTACAATTTTCTAAATCTTCTGTTTGAACAATAGTTGAATTACAATCATTACAATTCCATACAGGGATTCGATGGCCCCACCATAGCTGTCTACTAATACACCAATCTCTAATATTATCCATCCAATTAAAATATATCTTTGAAAACCTATCCGGAATTATTTTTATTGAACCATTAGTTATTACTTCTCTAGCCTTTTTTGCTAAAGGCTCAACTTTAACATACCACTGTTTGCTAATTATAGGTTCTACAATTTCATCACACCTATCACAATGCCCAACCGAATGATTAATATCTTCAATCTTTAACAAGTTACCTAATTTTTCTAATTCCTTTACAATTTCATTTCTTGAATCTTTTATTGATAAACCAGCAAAATCGCCTGCATTATCATTAAGTTTTCCATTTGCATCAAACAAATTTATAAATTCAAGTTTATGTTTTTCTCCAAGAATAAAATCATTTGGATCATGCCCTGGAGTAACCTTTAATGCTCCTGTACCATATTCAATATCTACTATAGAATCTTTAATAATATTCAGCCTTCTACCCACTATAGGTAAAATCACATTTTTGCCAATATATTTTTTATATCTTTCGTCTTTAGAATTAACTGCGACTGCAGTATCTCCTAACATAGTTTCAGGTCGAGTTGTTGCAATAACTATATGTGAATCAGAATTCTCAATATCATATTTAATATAATATAAATTGCCTTTTTCATCTTTATATTTAACTTCCAGATCAGATAAGGCAGTAAGACAACGAGGACACCAGTTGGTAATTGAGTCTTTTCTGTAAATTAAACCTTTATTATATAGATTCACAAAAGTATTTCGAACTGCTTTAGAGGGTACAGAATCTAATGTAAAACTTTTCCTACTCCAGTCACATGAAGCACCTAAACGTTTAAATTGATCATAAATTCTATCTCCATAGAGTTCAACCCATTCCCACACTTTATTTATAAAAAGTTCTCTCCCTAGATCATGTCTAGTAATACCTTGAGATGCTAATGATTTTTCCACTACAACTTGAGTAGCTATACCAGCATGATCAGATCCTGGCAAAAACAATGTAGGATCCCCTTTCATCCTATGCCACCTTACCATTAAATCTTCAAGCGCTACAGTTAATGCATGACCAATATGTAATTCACCTGTTACATTAGGAGGAGGCATAATAATTACAAAAGGTTTTCTAGTTTTATCAATTTTAGGCGTAAAGTGTCCAGAACTCATCCAATATTCATAAATATTTAATTCAACTAATTTTGAATCGTAAACTTTATCCATAATAAATTCAGAATTTAATTCGCTACTTGTCATATATTTATCTAACCTCACTAATTTATATACTATCAGAAAGATAACAAATAATTGAATATAATACTTACGTTATTATTAATACATATCTTTAATAAATCTCATTATACAAGTATAATTTACTCAATAAATACTTAATAACATAATCATATAGAAGGTTTCCTTATGGATCTAATTAATATAGCCAACATAAAAGTATCACCTAATATTTACAAATTAATTAATGAAAAAATAATTCCCGGTACTAATGTGACAAAAGAAAAGTTTTGGAATGAATTTAGTTCAATTATTGAAGATTTAAGCAAAAAAAATGAAACATTGTTAAAAGAAAGAGACGAAATACAAGAAACTATAGATAATTGGCACCTCGACAACAAAAATAGATCCTTTGATATAGTTGAATATAAGAAATTTCTAGAAGAAATAAACTATTTAATTAAAAAATGCCCAGATTTTAAAATAAATACAAAAAACATTGATAAAGAAATATCTATGATTGCTGGTCCTCAATTAGTAGTTCCTGTAGATAATGCTAGATTTGCAATTAATGCTGCAAATGCTAGATGGTGGAGTTTATATGATTCTCTTTATGGAACTGATGCTATACCTGAAGAATACGGAGCTACAAAAACTACGGCATATAATATACATAGAGGATCAAAAGTAGTATCTTTTTCAAATATATTTTTAGATAATATTTTTTCTTTAGAAAATTCTAGTTATTCAAGTGTAAGTAGCTTCCAAATAGATAAAACTGATAATAAATACAACTTAATAGCAATATTAACTGATAACACTAAGACACAATTAACTGATCCATCTAAATTTGTAGGATATACAAAAAAAGCTGATGGAGAATTAACGTCAATATTGTTAAAAAATAATGGATTACATATTGAAATACAATTAAACAGAGAAGATTCAATAGGAAAGTTACATTCTGCAGGAATTAAAGATATCTTAATTGAATCAGCAATTACTGCAATTCAAGATTTCGAAGATTCTGTATCAGCAGTAGATGAAGAAGATAAAATTAGTGCATATACTAATTGGACTGATTTAATGAAAGGAACTATAACTTCTACCTTTACAAAAGATGGATCTGAATTAGTACGAACATTAAACCCAGATAAAATTTTTATATCCCAAGAAAACGAAAATGATACCTATATAATATCTGGAAGAAGTTTAATTCTAGCAAGAAATGTAGGTATACATATGTATACTGACATTATATTAACAAAAGAAAATGAAAAAACTCCTGAAGGTTTCTTAGATATCATGGTAACTGCATTGGCATCTATGCATGATTTAAACGGTAATTCAAAATATTCTAATAGTCCAAATAAAAGCATATATATAGTTAAACCAAAAATGCATGGGCCAAAAGAAGTTGCAGCAACGGTTGAACTATTTTCCAGAGTAGAAAAAGCATTAAATTTAAATAATAATACAATTAAAATTGGAATAATGGATGAAGAAAGACGCACTTCTGTTAATCTCCAACAATGTATATATGAAGCAAAAGATAGAATTATCTTTATAAATACTGGTTTCTTAGATAGAACGGGAGATGAAATTCATACTAGCATGAAAGCTGGAGCATTTCTACCGAAATCTGAAATCAAAAATCAACCATGGATACAAGCTTACGAAGATCAAAATGTCGACATTGCCATTAAAAGTGGATTTATAGGTAAAGCTCAAATTGGCAAAGGAATGTGGGCTATGCCTGATGAAATGAAAGAGATGCTAAACAATAAAATAGGTCATCCAAAATCTGGAGCCAGTACTGCATGGGTCCCTTCTCCAACTGCTGCAGCCTTACATGCACTTCATTATCATTACGTAAATGTAAAAGATATACAAGATCAATTATTAAATAGAGAACCTTCTGATATCTTAAATTTATTAACTCCTCCTCTAATGTCTGAAAAATTATTAGAGGAATCTCAAATTCAAAAAGAATTAGAAAATAACGCACAAAGTATTTTAGGGTATGTTTCTAGATGGATTGGTCAAGGCATAGGATGTTCTAAAGTATTAGATATAGATAATGTTGCATTAATGGAAGATAGAGCTACTTTAAGAATTTCAAGCCAACATATTGCAAACTGGATTTTGCATGATATCACTAACAAAGAAGATGTAATATCAATATTTAAACGAATGGCTAAAATTGTTGACATACAAAATAAAGATGATGTTAATTATACAAAAATGTCTGATAATTATGAAAAAAGTATAGAATTCCAAGCAGCACTCGAATTAGTATTCAATGGAGTTGATACTCCAAATGGATACACAGAAGATATACTACATAGTTATAGAAGAAAATCTAAGAATCCTTAGATCTATATAAACTAACAGCAGCATAAGAAATTTCACTATCTTTAATTGGTGGATTTAGTTTTCTGACTTCAACATGTACTGATTTAACTTTAGGAATTAAAAATAATTCTGCTATGATTTTATCAGCTATTGTTTCTATCATATTATAGTTAGAAAACATAACTATATCTTTAACTATATTAAATATATTACTATAATCTACTGTGTCATCAATCAAGTCTGATTTAAAAACTTTATCCAATAAACATTCCATCTCTAAATTTATTGAAAAGTTCTGACCTAACACCTTTTCTTCTTCAGTTAATCCGTGATGAGCAAAAAATTTAATATCATTTAATATAATTTTAGATATTTCTTTCAAATTATTTATCCTCAAGCCTTTTTATACTTGCTAATATTTTTTTTGCTCTTTCAACAACTGGAATATCAATCATTGAACCATTTATAGACGTAGAACCTCGACCATTTATTTGAGCTTCTTTAAAAGATTTAATTATATTCCTAGCATTTTCAATTTCATCTATAGATGGAGAAAATTTCTCGTTAATAATTTCAATTTGTGAAGGATGAATAGCAAATTTACCTAAAAACCCTAATCTTTTAGCAATAAATATATCTCTTTTTAAACCATCTATGTCTTTAAACTTTGTATAAGGAGTATCAAAAGCTTCTATACCTGCAGATTTCGCAGCAATAACTATTAACTTACGAGGATAATCTATTTCAAATCCATCATCTGAACGCATAATACCCATATCATTAGTAAAATCTTCTGCACCAAATGCAACCGATAAAATTCGAGGAGAACTAGAACATACTTTAAAAGCATTTGTTATACCCAAAGCCGTTTCTATCCAAGGTATAATTTTAATACTTCCTTTTTCAATTTTATTAATTTTTTCATATTTATCTAATATATTTGAAATAAATTTTATATCGTCATCAGAACTAACTTTACCAACAGAGATTCCATAAATTTTATGCTCTAATACCGCACGAATATCTTCTTCAAAAAACCCTGAATTAATTGGATTAACTCTAGGTATAATTATATTATTATTAATTGTCATATTAGGTAAAAACTCAGAAATAATATTTCTAGCTTCATCTTTTCTATCAAAAGGGACAGAATCTTCCATATCAGGGATGTATACATCTGGAAAAAAAGTTAAAGACTTTTCTAACATACTTAATCTATTCCCTGGAATAAACAATAAACTTCTAAACATATATATCCTTTACTGTAAATGGTATAGTAAAAATTAACATTTTTAATTTAAAACAATTAAAAGATGAAATCAAACTATAAATTAATCAAATATGAGTAAATATAATAATAATAATAATAAATTAAACAAAGTTCCACGTATAGAAATTATAGGAATTTCAGGAATACCTGAAATTAAATACAAAGATAATTTAGCAAGAATTATAGTATCCAAGTCAATTGAACAAGGAACTCCAATTGAAGAAAACGATATAATAATAATAACTCAAAAAATTGTTTCCAAATCAGAAGGCCAAATAAAGAATTTAATCAATATTAAACCTTCAGAATATTCGATAAAATTAGCATCCAAAATAAATAAAGATCCAAGACTAATTGAATTAATAATAAATGAAAGTAAGTCAATAATTCGTATAGATGAAAAAAGAAGCATATTAATAACTGAAACTAAACAAGGATTTATATGTGCAAATGCAGGAATAGATAATTCAAATATACCCGGCAGTAATAATGTATCACTATTACCAAAAGATCCAGATAAATCAGCAAATAATATATGTTCGGATATTTCTTATTTAATTAACCAAACTCCTATATCTGTAATAATTACTGATACTTTTGGTAGAGCATGGAGAAAAGGTCAAGTAAATTTTGCAATAGGTACTTCAAGAATAGAACCTTTACTAGATTATATGAATGAAAAGGATTCACAAGGAAAAATACTTAAAAGCACAAATATTTGTATAGCTGATGAATTAGCTTCAGCTGCTGAGTTAGTTAATTTTAAATCAAATCAAATACCTGTTTCTATAATTAGAAACTACCCATATTCAATATCTTCTTCAGGAGCTAAAGAAATAATAAGGGCAAAAAATGAAGATCTATTTAGATAATAATATAATCCCTGATTAATTTAAATTAAAATATTATTCGATAGCATCGCTGATTATATCTCCCATTTTACTAGTAGATATTGCTTCATATCCACTAGATACAATATCTTTAGTTCGATAACCCAATGATAATGAAGAATTTATAGATTTATAAATTGCATCAGCCTCTACCTTTAATCCAAAAGAATAATTTAACATTAAAGCAACACTTAATATCATTCCTATCGGGTTAGCTATCCCCTTGCCTGCTATATCTGGAGCTGTTCCATGTATTGGCTCATATAATGAAGGTTTAATTTTTTTGGAATTACTATTATTATTCAAAGAAGATAAACTAGCAGACGGAATCATACCCATAGATCCCGATAATACTGAAGCTTCATCAGTTAATATATCACCAAAAGTATTCTCTGAAACAATTACATCAAATTTATAAGGATTTTGAATTATCTGCATAGATGCATTATCAACAAGAATATGCTCTAAATTTACATTAGGGTAATCTTTAGACATCTCTGTAGCAATTTGCCTCCACAACCTTCCAGTTTCTAAAACATTTGCTTTATCTATAGATGCTAATTTTTGGTTTCTAGATGATGCAAGTTGAAAAGCAACTTTTAAAATTCTTTTTATTTCTGACTCTGAATAAATTAAAGTATCTACTGCTTTACGACCTTTGGCAGTTACCCAACGTTTTTTTGGTGACCCGAAATAAAGTCCTCCAGTTAATTCTCTAACAACAATGATATCAACTTCATTCAATAGATCTGATTTAATAGGACTTGAATCAATCAAAGATTTAAAAATTTTAATAGGTCGTAAATTTGCAAACAAATTTAATGATTTTCTCAAAAACAAAATACCATCTTCAGGTCTTAATTCTGCATTAGGATCATCCCACTTAGGGCCACCAACTGCACCAAATAATATAGCATCAGATTTATCTATTACTGAAAGTGTTTCTTTAGGAATCGGATTAGCATATTTATCAATTGCTGCACCTCCTATAATTCCATCAAGTAATTCAAAAGAATGGTCATATTTTTTCTCAATAACTTTTAAAATTTTTACTGCTTCAGATATAACCTCTGGGCCTATTCCATCTCCTGGTAATATTGCAATTTTATAATCCATTTAAACTCCTATTTATATAATTAAAATCAATTAACTACACAATTAATTAATTTATCTTTTATATATATAATTTTTTTTATTTCTTTACCTGAAATATATTGATTAACTCGTTCTCTTTGTAATGCAATTTCTTTTATTTCACTTTCATTTAAATCAGATGTAACATTTATTTTATCTCTAAATTTCCCATTAACCTGTATAATTATAGTTTTAGTATCTAATTCTAAATGCTTTAAACTCCATTGAGGCCATTTTTCATTATGGACACTATATTTATATCCTTGTAAATACCATAGCTCTTCTGCCATATGAGGGGCAAATGGAGCAAGTAAAATAATTAATTTATTTTTAATATCATTCCAAATAACCTTGTTAATTGATTTTGTATTTAACTTTTCATTTATCCAATTGGTTAATTCCATTAAAGAAGCTATAGATGTATTAAATTTAAACTTTTCTAAATCTTCTGTGACTTTACGAATAGTCTTATTAATTATATATGAAGCTTCTTTTTCTAATTTACTATCTTGATTATTAATAATAAGATTACTTTTATCTTTATTAAATATTTCCCATACCCTATTAATCCAGCGAGACATACCTCTAAGTCCACTATCTGACCACTCTCCTCCTTGATCCCAAGGCCCTATAAACATTAAATAACACCTGACCACATCTGCACCAACTTGATTAACATATTCATCCGGTGAAACTACGTTGCCTTTTGATTTACTCATTTTTTGACTGCCCGAAATTATATGACCTTGGTTAAAAAGTTTTTTAAATGGTTCATCAATATTAATCAAACCTAAATCTCTTAAAGCTTTAACAAAAAATCTAGAATACAATAGGTGCATAACTGCATGCTCTGCACCACCTGTGTATTGATCAACTGAACCCCATTCTAATATTTTATTTCTATCAAAAATACCTTCTTTATAATTTGGACTTAAGTATCTGAAAAAATACCATGAAGAATCTACAAAAGTATCCATAGTATCAGTTTCTCTTTTTGCTTCTAAATTACAATTAGGACAAATAGTATTTACAAAATCTAAACTTGTAGATAATGGAGATTCTCCTGTAGGTAAAAATTCAGCATTTTCAGGTAATAGTACAGGCAAATCTTTTTCAGGCACAGGTACAATCCCACAATCATTACAATAAATAATAGGAATTGGAGTACCCCAATATCTTTGTCTAGAAATCAACCAATCACGCATCTTATAATTTATAGACCTTTTTCCATATCCTCTATTTTCAATATAATCTGCAATTTTATTTTTAGCTTCTATGTTTGACAAGCCATCAAATTTACCTGAATTAACCATAACTCCATCAGACAAGTATGCTTCCAAAATATCTTTATTTTTGCTTGTAGGATCTTGAACCACCAGCTTAATCTCTAATTTATATTTTTTCGCAAATTTATAATCTCTTTGATCATGAGATGGGACACCCATAACTACACCAGTTCCATAGCTTAAAAGAACATAATCTGCTACAAAAATTGGTATACGGTCTCCATTTAATCTATTCGTACAATAAGAACCAGTAAATACACCAGTTTTATCTTTATCAGTAGATAATCGTTCTATTTCAGAAGATTTACTTGCTTCATAAATATATGACTTTACTTGATCAATATTATCTGAAGTGGTCAATTGAGTTACTAAAGGATGCTCTGGCGCTATAACTATAAAAGTGACTCCAAATATAGTATCTATTCTAGTAGTAAATGTATTTATAAATTTTTGGTCTAGTGAATATTCCGAAATATCAAAACTTATCTCAACTCCTTCACTCTTCCCAATCCAATTCATCTGCATTGATTTAATTTTTTCTGGCCAATCAATTTTAGATTGATCTAAAAGCTCATCAGCATATTGAGTAATTTTAAAAAACCACTGATTTAAATCACGTTTTATAACTTCAGTATCGCATCTTTCACATAAACCACTTTCCAAAACTTGTTCATTAGCTAAAACTGTATTACATGAATCACACCAATTAGCTGGAGCATAAGATCTGTAAGCTAATCCTGATTTATACAGCTGCAAAAAGACCCATTGATTCCATTTATAATAATCAGGTTTACAAGTAACTATTTCTCTATCCCAATCATAAATAGTACCCATTGATTTCAATTGTCGACGCATATTTTCTATATTTTGCATTGTCCATTTATATGGATGTATACCATGCTTTATCGCAGCATTTTCAGCAGGTAATCCAAAAGCATCGAAACCCATAGGATGAAGAACATTATATCCTTGCATTCTGCGAAATCTTGCACGTGTATCAGAAGGTGTCATAGCATACCAATGCCCAATATGCATATCGCCTGAAGGATATGGATACATAGTTAATTCATACCATTTAGGTTTATCGTCTTTATCGTTGACTTTATATAATTTATCTTTAAACCATTTATTTTGCCATTTTTGTTCAATTTTTTGATGAGGATAACGATCGGCAAATAAATCGGATGATTCCATTATTTTTACTCCAACACTTTTAAAATATATAAAAACTAATATAAGTCTTTAATATAATCAACTACTGAATCCCCAACTTTAGAAGTAGAAGATGTTCCTCCTAAATCTTTAGTCAAAATATTTCCCTCTTTAATTAATTGTTCTACAGCACTTTGTATAATTTTAGAAGAGCTACTTTCTCCTAAATGGTCTAACATCATTGCTCCAGAAAAAATAGTGGCCAAAGGATTTGACACACCTTGATCTATTATATCTGGGGCACTCCCATGAACTGGTTCAAACATAGAAGGAAAATTACGAGATGGATCAATATTTCCACTAGGAGCTAATCCCATACTCCCAGTAATTATTGCTCCAATATCTGTTAAAATATCGCCAAATAAATTACTCGCAACTACTACATCAAAAACTTCTGGTTTACGAATAAAATCCATACATGCTGCATCAACTAATAAAGATTCAGTTTTTATATCTGGATAATTTCTTGCAATATTATCAAATGCTCTATCCCATACAACCATTCCATATCCTTGAGCATTTGATTTCGTTACTGAAGTTACTAATTTCTTATTTCCTCTTTTGCGTGCAAGCTGAAAAGCATAATTTATTACTCTTTCACAACCTCTTTTAGTAAATACTCCTGTTTGAATCCCAATTTCGTTAGAATCACCAAAGTACTGAAATCCACCAATATTAGCATATTCTCCTTCAGTGTTTTCTCTTATAACAACAAAATCTATTTCACCAGCCTTATAACCTTTGAGAGGGGAAGTTACACCTTGGTATAAAGTAGATGGACGTTCACAAACATATTGATCAAATTTCCTTCTTATTGGTAATAACAACCCATTTAAAGTAATGTGATCTTGTAATTCAGGATGGCCTACAGCACCTAAATATATTGAATCAAAATTCAATAATTGATTGAGCCCATCATCTGGCATCATAAATCCGTTTTTGAAATAATAATCAGAGCCCCAATCAAATTCAACAAAAGAAAAACTTATATTACTATTTTTCGAAATAAAATTTAATACTTTTAAGCCTTCCTCAATTACTTCAGGCCCTATGCCATCTCCTCTTATAACTGCTATATTATATTCTGACATATAATCTCCATTCATTTTTTTTCTGCATATTCAAAAGCTTTAATAGCAAGTGACTTTACATCTTCAGGTATAGTTTTAAATGAGCCATCAGGTGTCATTAAAGGCAAATCTCTCAATAAATCCTCCTTTAACACCCATAGCCAATCAGGTTTTAATGAATATTTTTTTTCAACTAATTTACAAAAATATATCATATCTATATGGTTATGATTACCTATAATTTTATCTGAAATTTTTTCTAACATAATAATAAATGGTGGTTCAATCTGAATAGGATCATCAAAATCTAATCTTTCCCTAGTATTTAATATTTCTACTTTAAGACCGGTTTCTTCAAAAACCTCTCTCAACACTGTTTGAGCTGGGTCTTCATTACTTTCTATATGTCCTCCAGGAGGTAACCAAGCTAAAACTTTAGGATGCCAATGAAGTAAAATAGCATTAGAATCTACAACAAATCCTGTTGCAGTAAAATGACGTATATTACTCATAAAAAATACCTCAACCAAGAGAGAAATGGCCCCAACGGAATTCGAATCCGTGTTTGCGCCTTGAAAGGGCGCTGTCCTAGGCCTCTAGACGATGGGGCCACAATAATTATTGAATATATGAATTATAATTCTTTTATGGGTATATAGCCAACTGTTTTAATCCCTCATCTTCATTAAATCCACACATAATATTCATATTTTGTACAGCTTGACCTGCAGCACCTTTAACTAAGTTATCTATAGAACTTATAACTATTATTTTTTTTGAAATATTATCAAGATATGGATATATAACACAGTTATTAGTCCCTAAAGTCTGTTTAGTCATTGGTGAAGAATCTATAATTTCAACAAATGGATGGTCTAAATAAAAATCTTTAAACAAATCTAAAAGTTGTATTTGCCCTTTATCACCTTCACTCAATACATTTTCTTTGAGAGAAGTATAAGATGTAGCTAATATTCCTCTTACCATAGGAGAAAGATGCGGGACAAAAGTTATACTAGTGTTTAGATTTGGATTTATTAAATCTAACTCTTGTTTGATTTCAGGCATATGCCTGTGATTGTTAACTGAATATGCTAGCATATTTTCTGTCATTTCAGAAAAATGAGTTTTTAATGCCAAAGCTCTTCCTGCACCAGAAACTCCAGATTTTGCATCTATAATAATATCATTAGTAATGATTTTATTATTAACTAAAGGAGCTAAGGCTAATATAGATGCGGTAGGATAACATCCAGGATTTGCTACTAAATTTGAAGATTCAATTTCATCTCTATATATTTCTGGTAAACCATATACTGATTTTTTCAGAATACTTGGATACAAGTGATCGTAATCATACCAAATTTTATATTGTTCTTTATTTTTCAACCTAAAATCTGCACTTATATCAACAATTTTCGTGTCTTTATCAATGTAATTTTTTATTTTTTCTGCACTAGCAGAATGTGGCAATGCAGAAAAAATAAATTTAACATTAGGATCTAATTCTTCAGTTATTCTTAAATTAACCTGAGAAAGATGTGGGAAAACTTCACCTAGCATTTTACCAACTGAACTTCTACCAGTAACTGAAACTATATCCACTTCTTTATGTTGATATAAAATACGAGCTAGCTCAGAACCAGCATAACCAGTAACATTAATTATTCCAACTTTCATTTAAGCCTCAATAATAAATACTATATGAATTAGATTACTATTATACAGTAAAAATCAAATTATTATTCTTTTGATGGGCAAATAGTAGACAAAACACATGAAGCACATTTAGGCCCTCTGGCCTGGCAAACTTCTCTACCATGCCTAATAAGATTCATGTGAAATGAAAATACTTTATCTGGTTTAATCATTTCTTCTAAAATCTCATGTGCATCATCAGCATTGATTTTATTATTAATAAAGCCTAACCTTTTTGAAAGACGAAAAATATGTGTGTCTACAGGCATTACAGGCATACCAAAAGAAAAACATAGAACTATTGCAGCAGTTTTGGGGCCTATACCAGGTAAAGATTTAAGCCATGACTTAGCCTCATCTATATCCATTTCTGATAAAAAAGAAAGATCGAATGAACCTATATTTTCGTAAATAATTTGGAGGACTTCTTTTATTCTAGATGCTTTTATTTTTGCTAGGCCTCCTCTATAAATTGCCGATTCTACACTTTTAACAGGTGCATCTTTTAATAATTCAAAAGATTTAAATTTTTTAATTAAGCTATTAAATGCTCTAATAGAATTAATGTCAGAAGTATGTTGAGATAATATTGTATACACTAATTCAGATATGGGATCCCTTCTAGCTTCCCAATCAATTTCACCATATTCTTTTTGCAATAATTTTATTGTTTTATTAATTTGTTTAATTTTTGAAGCAGTATCTTTTGAATTGCTTTTAATCAAACCTTACCTCGTTTTAAATATATAATGATAAACATTTATACTTTAATTGATATATAATAACAAAATTAATTATATATCAATCTTAATAAGGATATGTAGCTTGGATGTAATAAATTTAATCAATAATATATCTGATGATAATATACCTTACAAACATTCAGACTTAATCCATATTTCAAGTATTAACAAAAAACAATTAGAAGTATTTTTCAAAACTTGGAAAGGTATTTCTAAAACACGAAAAATAGATTTATTAAAAAAATTCATTTTATTATCTGAAGAAAATGTTGAACTAGACTATTCTCAAATATTTATAAGATTTCTAACAGATGAAGAACCTGAAATTAACCAACTCTCACTTGAAGGCTTATGGGAATATGAAGGTAGAGAAATAATTGATCCAGTTATAAGTTTACTTGATAAAATTCACTCTGTTGAAGTAAGAATTTCTGCTATTTCACTTTTAGGTATATATATCATGCATGCTCTAGATAAAAAAATAATTAAAAGAGATGCTGATAAAATAATTAATCAACTTAAGTTAATATTTAAAAATGAAAAAGATATAAATATAAGAAAAAAAGTGCTCGAAGCTATATCTCCTTATGGAGATGAAGAAATAAACATATTTATAAATCAAACATATAAATCAAATAATATAGAGTTTAAAAAAAGTGCTATATTCTCAATGGGTCAAACTTACAACGAAAAGTGGTTACCTAAAATATTATCAGAATTAGATTCTATTAATCCTGGTATTAGATTTGAGGCAGTAAATGCTTATGCTAAACTTTGCAATTCAAATAATATTTCTCCTATAGTTAAACTTATAAAAGATAATGATCATGAAATAAGAATAGCCACGTTAAATGCTATAGGTGTAATTGGTGGAGAAACATCAATAAAATTTCTTGAAACCATTTCGAACAAATCTAATTCCAGTCTATCTAAAGCAGCAAATGAAATATTAAAGAATATAAAATCTGAAGAAAATTATTCCTTCTTCACTCCAATAGAAATAAATCCAAATTAATTGATTTAAGCTTAGAAAAACTAATTTAATGACAATGTTAAAAAAATCAAATGATCATATCTGTGTAATTGGATCAGGCATAATTGGATCAGGCATAGCTTTAGATTTTGCTTTATCAGATTATAAAGTAAAATTGATTACACGAACAAAAGAAAGTATAAAAAAGGCAAAAAGATTAATTACTGACGATATAAATTTTTTATTGAAAATTAAAAAAATAAGTGATAATGAAATTAAAAAAATAAAAAAGAAAATAGAATTTTCTTATTCAATAGAAAATTCTGTTAAAAACAGCCCTTTAATTATAGAAGCTATATATGAAAACCTACCTGATAAAATAGAATTATTTTCAAAACTAGATAAAGTATGTAATCCTGAGACCATAATTACCAGTAGCACTTCTAGTTTTCTGCCTGAGCAATTTCAATTAAGCTCTAATCGTCAAAAAAACATAATTTTAACTCATTATATTAATCCGCCATATATTATTCCTTTAGTTGAAATTGTTCCTGGAAGTAAAAGTTCAGATAAAACCATATCTGCAGTATATGAATTACTAAAATCAATAAATAAAAAACCTGTTATCCTCGATAAACCTATACCAGGTTTTATATCTGTAAGATTACAAGTTGCCTTAATTAGAGAAGCTCTTTATTTGATCGATAATAATCTTGCAAGTGCTAAACAAATAGATGATGTAATCAAATACAGTATTGGTAGAAGGTGGGCAACATCTGGTTTATTAAAAACACTAGATCTAGGTGGCTGGGATGTTCAATCTAATATATATAAAACCCTTGTAACTGAATTATCCGATTCAAAAAATATTCCGAAAATACTTAAATCTAATCTACTTGAAAAAAAATTAGGAACTAAATCACAAGAAGGCTTCTATAAATGGACACCAGAAGAAATAATAGAAATAAAAACAAATATTGCTAAAATTTCTTATTATTTAGACAAATTTTAGTATATCTAATTTTACAAAATACCAACAGCTTTAATTTCAACTAAATATTCATCACTTACTAAAGATTCTACAACAAGTAAAGTATTTGCAGGATAATCATGATTAGGATAATAATTAGAGAAAACTTCTTTTCTAGCATCTAAAAAAGGTTTGATCGATTCTTTTCCAACTAAATAAGTTGTAAATTCTAATATATCGCTCATGTCAGCACTCTGACTATTTAATATAAGTTGAATATTTCTAAATGTCTGAACAGTTTGCTTGAATACATCATTTTTCCCAACTAGGGTTCCGTTTATATCTACACCTACTTGACCAGAGATAAAAATTAATTCATCCTTATTAGATTTAACTGCCTGAGAATATAAACCAAGAGCTCTTGGTGCTTTTTTCGTATTTATAATTGACTTAGTTCTAACCATATTTGTTTTTTCTCCTTTACAATAAAAATTATAATAACCTCTCTTAAATCTCTTCACTTATACGATAAGTTCAAACAATTCATGCTAACTATGATTCAAGGAGTTTAATGATGTAATTAAAATATTAATAGCCTAGTTATACGCATACTTTTATTTAAAGTGCAACAAGCCTTAATCCACCAAATACTATTATTTGTCTTTCAGTGATATTTACTGTTTTCTCCTCATTAATTTATATTATCTAGAATAGTTTGTCGTAATTGTGGTGCTCGAATAGATACTTCTCGGGCGATTTCATTTTCATCGACATTTAAAATTTTACTATTACGCATGACTATCTGGCCATTAATAATCACGTCATTTACATCACTCCCACGTAAAGAATTTACAATCGCAAAGTAAGGATCGTCTATTGGTAAAGCATTGAGTCCCGGATTCAGAATCAGCAAGTCAGCGCGTTTTCCTGTTTCTAGCGAGCCAATTTCTTCATCAAGCCCACAAACACTTGCTCCTCCCAAAGTGGCCATTTTTACTAGCTCAAAAGGACTGATAACATTATCATCTAAATATGGGGTTCCATAATGTAGAGATTGAGCAATACCCGATAATTTCATGGCTTCAAATAAATCCAATGAACCACGATTAGCTCCATCTGTACCTATTCCTATTTTAATACCTAACTTCTTCATTTGAACAAGTTTTGCCATACCTAAAGATGAAAAATTAGGAGATGGGCAATGAGCCACCCCTACTTGATGTTTGGCATATAGATCTACTTCTTTGTCGCTGAGCAAAACAGAATGGGCAGCGATTACATTTGAATTTAAGAATTCCAGGCTTGCAAGGTAATTTGCGGGTCTCATTCCATGATGGTCCTGAGCATGATAAATTTCATAGTGACCTTCATTGGCATGTGTTTGTACCATAGTGCTATATTCTTCTGCCATTTCAGCTGTTTTTTGTATTAGTTGTGGTGTACAAACTGTGATTTGCCGTAATGAGAAAACACCGCGAAGAAGACTATCATCATCATTATTTTTGAATGGCCATCGTTGTACTACTTCTAGGTTTTTTTCAATTGCTTCTTCAGTCGAAAATAACATGTTATCTGGTAAATTCGGCAATCCAGTATCCATATCCATAGTAGAAATAGCTATAAGACCACGTATACCAACATTTTCTGCTGCTTTTACTAACTGTTCGGGATGACGTCCACCGTGTTCTGCAAAACAAGTAGTCCCAACACGTATTAAATTGCTATAAGCTGCTACACCACTTAAATATACATCTTCAGGAGTTAATTGTGACTCAAATGGAATGAGATAGTTCTTCCAAAAAGGATGTCGTGTTCCACTTCGAGCAATAGCAGCTCCCATTCCTCGCATCAAGTGCTGACATGTGTGGAAATGAGAATCTATCAGACCAGGCATAATAATTTTTCCAGTTGCGTCAATTACCTGATCTACAGTTGTTTCAATATCTGAAGTGGTTTCATTTTGCGGAGCAATTGAAACAATTCGTGTTCCTTGTATAAGAATATGTCCATTATAAATAACACCCGATGATCCCATACTCACAATCGTGGCATTTTTTATCAATATATTCATAGATTACCTACACAACTATCTTATAAGTTGAGTTTCTATTTCTTTATTTTCAGTTGATACCATACCTATTCATTTCGATTAGATAAATATTACAACAGTTGTCATTAAAAGAGATAGGGGTTTTATATTAAAAGTATATCTATATCATATTGAATACATGTACTTTATAGAGCCTCTCATAACATATCATATATAGGTATTTAAATTTGTTATGTTGATTGATACCCTTCAGTCCAATACGAAATATATTCACCATCCACCCAAGTTGGCTCTGAATCAAGATGTTCCATTATCTTTTGAAAATTTTCATGTTGGTCAGGATTATTCGCATTTGCCAAATGCGCTTCCTTACTTTCAAAAACTGCAACTCCAATCCATTCAGGTTGATTATCAGGATTCATTAAAAACCAACTTATTCCTCCAGCAGGAGGCTCTTCTCTAGAATTGAAAACTGCTAACAATTGGTCTTCATGACCAGCTTTTACCTTCATTGTAAAAATAGTGCCATACATAAAAATACCTCTCTTTTAATTTAAAGACTTTCAAGTAATAAGTTCTCTATAACGATTTAATACAATCAGATTCAAGAGACTTTAATGGAGAAAAATCTCTGTTATTTTGATACCAGGGTCTTGTAGCTTCTGTACAAGCATTACTTACAGCATTATAGTTCATATAAATTATTGACCTACTCCATGGGGAAACATTATTTGCTGATCCATGCAAAACATTACAATGAACAAATGCAACTGATCCAGATGGACCAATTAATGGATCTATACCATATTTATTTGCTAAATTTTCTAATATATCATTAGTTATATGATGTAATTCATAGCCTTTTCCTTCAGCATCTTTATGTAATGACGAAGTCAATAATCCTTCCTTATGGGAACCTGGTAAAACAAGTAGAGGAGATGTAACTGGGGTACAATCGTCAATAAAAATACTTGCCATAATACATTTAGGTTTTAACATTCCGTCAATTTTATGAAATGGAGGAAAATCTTGGTGCCAATCCCAAGAAGCACCAGATCCAAAACCTTGCTTAGGGTTTAACCTACTCTGGTGTAAATATACATTTTCATTTAATAACTGTCTAACAGGGTCTAAAATTTTTGGATGTAACGATAATCTGCGAAAAATTTCCGAATATACATGAACACCAAAAGCTAACCTTGTAGCAGAAATATCATGCTTTTCTCTAATTATTTCTGGACCTTTTCGGTTATATATATCAGGTAGCGCAGATTTTAATTTATTAATTTCATCAACATCGAGTAAAGAAGGAAAAAATAAATATCCTTTTTTATTATATTCTTGAACTTGTAACCCAGTTAAATTCATGGCTATTTATACCAACATAATTTTTGTTCAATGACTATCGAATGAATTACTGTGTACATCCTCTGCCTGGAATATCCCAGACTTCTTCAACTATTCCATTTCTAATACAAATATATTGATCCCATCTATTTACCAGCATATCTTGATAATGTGGTTCAAGTAATAATTTATCGCCAATAGCTAATGAGTCAGATTTATCTGTTGTAAACACAACATGATTTTCTCTAAACTTATCTACTTTAACATCAGGTCTTGAATATACCGTTGGGCCAAATCCAGTCCAAGAATGAGCTAAAGTACCAACATCTCCAATAAATTTACAATCTGATGGATTACTTATTACTGTTGTAAGAATTTTATTTGCAAGTTTATAACCCATATAATCATAAGTATGTCCCATTAATGCGTAACTACCACCTTCAACCTCAGTGACTCCAGGAATATCTGTTGCAACATCAATTGTAAAAGTCTCCCCACTTGAAACAATTTCTACTGGTATACCTTCTTGTTCTATAGCATTTTTAACATCTAAACAAATTTGTATAGTATCTCTTCCAACTTGCCATCTATCTTCCTGATCTATAAACTCCGGTAAAGATTGGTGACTCATAACTCCTTTAAATTTAACTCCTGGAAGATCTTGAGTTAATTTAGCAATTGCTACACCTTCTTCGTTACTCCTCACTCCGGCTCTACCCATTTGAGTGTCAACTTCTATTAATATACCTATTTCAACTGAATTTTTTGAAGCAATTGAAGAAATCATTTTGACATTCTCGATATTATCTACACATACTTTTATATCAGCCTGCCTAGCTAACGCACACATACGAGAAATTTTATCAGAGTGTACAACTTGGTTAGGTATTAATACATCATTTATACCACCTTCAACCATAACTTCAGCTTCAGATAATTTTGCTGTACAAACACCACCAACAGTTCCACCTTTATTTATTTGCCTCAAAGCTAATCTTGGGCTTTTGATATTTTTCGTATGTTGTCTCATTTTACAATCTGTATCTTTATAAAGATCAGAAACTGATTGCAAATTATAATCTAGTGCATCAAGATCAACAATTAAAGAAGGTGTATCTAAATCTTCTAACAAAGTTCCAGGTAATGGCCTATAATTATCCATATATACTCTCCTCTAAATTATTTAACGATAATGCCCTCGAGCTGGCAAATCCCAAATAGATTCTAAGCATCCGTTTCTGATACCAAAAATATAATCATGTAAATTAACACATGAAGTAATATCATAAGGAATACACCAAATCCTATCTCCTAAATTTAAATTTTTGTTTCCCCAGTCAAATGCTATATTTCCATGCTCAGCACTAAGCCCTTTAACAATTAATCCAGGTAAAGTTGCTTCAGGAGAACCTAGGTCAGCTCCAATAGCCTTTCTGCCTCCATCTGTGATTATTGTTTTTGGTGCGGGTAAACTTGTTATACAGGTCATAACGCTTGCAGCGTTTTTAAATTCTGTTCTTAAAACTTTATATTTAGCATCCATCAATGCGTAAGATCCAGCAATAATATCAGTTACTCCTGAAATAGATGCTACATCTTGATAATCATAAGTACATCCATACACTACAGAATTAACTTCTATGCCTTTAGTTTCAATTTGTTCACGAAAATTTAAAATTGTTTGAACAAATTGAATAGAATCATTATTTATTTTATTAAATTCTAATTTATTATATATATTATTTTCTGGTAAACTTTCTGACACATAATTATTTATGAATTTACCAAACAAACCTGTAAAATTTATTGCAGGCAATTTCTGGATATCTTGACACATCTTCTCAGCATTATCTCCTGGTTCTACTCCTAAGCTATCAGTTGAAGAACTAATAACAAGAAGTAAATTAAGTTCTACCCCAGCAGAGGTAGCAGCAGCTGACAAATCAGCTATATTTGATGTATTATCTACTAATAAAGTAATATTTGAATTTTTAGCTAAAGCACAAAGGCGATTAATTTTACGTTTATTATAAATAATATTTGCAATCAAAACATCATTTAGTCCATGTTCAATAAAAACCTCAGCTTGTCCTAAGGTAGATACAGTAATACCTGAAGTAGAAGAATATTTAATTTGTTTATGAGCTATTGCAGGAGATCCATGAGCGCCAATATAAGGCTTTATATTTAACCCTTTAGATTCCACAAATCTGTTCATATAAGCTAAGTTATAATCAAGAGAATCTAAATCTACCATTAGTCCAGGTGTATCAAGTTCAATTTCTTTTGTACCTATATCTTTAAATATTGGTCTTTCCATTTAAAATTTTCCTTATTTAATTTAAAGAAACAACAAATAGGAGATTAACATAAATAACTCGATAAATAAATCCCTCTTGACGAAAAATAATTAATATTTAAAAATAATCCTATAATTAATTATTTTATGGATGTTTTTTCTGCACAATGCTAGATTTTGAATTAATTAAAAATGAGAATATAGTAAAAAAAATAGATGTATCAAATAAAAATGAATTTTCTGATACATTACTACTAACAAATAAACGTTTAATTAAAATAAAAAAAGAAAAATATAAAACTCAATTAAATATTATACCTATTGAAGACGTCCAAGAAGTCGAATGCAATTCGATTTTACCTAATTCTAAATCAATGATTTGGAGTATAACAGCATTTTTAACAGGATTATTACTATATTTAGCTTTTAAAGAAACAATGTTAGGTATCCTATTTTTTCTTTTTTTAATATCACTTGGAATTTACTTAATAGTAGATCATTTAAGTTCAAAAAAATATCAAAAATTAATATTTAAGACAATATCTAACAATATAACCATTGAATATACAATTGATAAAGACCGCTTAGAATTCAATGCTAAAAATTATATACAATTATTTTTTAAACTCCGCTGGCAGTTACTACATGAAAATTCATTAAAAATAAATAAACCTAACCGTAAACAAATTTTTTCAAGATATCAATGAAATAATAAAACTATCCTTATGGCCATACTTAAAGATACTAATCATATTTTACTAATTAGAATCAATTCTCAAGCTTGGATATACGTCTAAATCCCATTGGTAAGTTAAATTATTTTTCAATCTAAAATATGCAGCTGATGCAATCATAGCTCCATTATCAGTACATAAAGATGGTCTAGGAATAAGTAATTCAATTGGAGATTCTTTTTTAAATACATTTCTTAATAATTGATTAGATGCGACACCTCCACCTATAATCAATCCCTTAGCTTTAAATCTTTTAACTGCATTAATTGTATTTTTCACTATAGTATCAACAATAGCTTCTTGAAATGACTTAGCAATATCCGCAATTTTTTGATCTACATCATTATCATCTTTCTTTGGATAAACCCCCATTGATTCAGCGCGTCTTACGACTGAAGTTTTCAAACCACTAAAACTAAAATCCATGGAATTTTTAACCTTTGGACGGGGAAATGCAGGATCCAATAAATTACCTGACTCAGAAATCTTTTGAATCTCTGGACCTCCAGGGAAACCTAATCCTAAAACTCTAGCCACTTTATCGAAAACTTCTCCAGCAGCATCATCTCTAGACCTAGCAATAATCTGAAAATCTCCATGACCTTTCATTAAAATCAAATCTGTATGTCCTCCTGAAACAACTAAAGAAATAATAGGGAAACCTGGCTTTTCTTTTAGCTCGATATCTTCTAAGCATGTTGCATATATATGACCTTCAATATGATTTATTCCAATAAAAGGTAATCCTGAAGCAATTGCCATAGATTTTGCAGTATTTACTCCAATCAATAATGACCCAGCTAAACCAGGACCATATGTAACAGATACAGCATCTATGTCATTTAAATTCATTCTTGCTTCATTTAATGCTTTATTTATCCCAGGAATAATCTTTACAATATGCTCTCTTGAAGCTACTTCAGGTATAATCCCTCCAAATTCTGAATGCATATCAGCTTGAGAAAATACAATATTTGAAATTATATTTCTACCATCTTCAACAATCCCAACTGCGGTATCATCGCATGAAGTTTCTATACCTAATATTTTCATAATTGATTACCTTTATAATATTTATCAGAAAAAACTTCATGTGGTAAAAAAGATTTTCGACTAGACCCATATTTATAATCTATACCTCTGGTTGTAACAACACTTATAGAGGTATAAAAATCGCTCTCCCCACTAACTCCACTACCATTTCCTCCACCATGCCCTCTTAACCATTGAGGATCAATTAATTGAATCCCTTTCCAATTTCCATTTGTAGCTAACAAGTGCCCAAATCTAGCTAAATCAGAAGCACTTATTACGATCCAACCTGGTCCACTCCTCACAGGTATACTATTTATAGTATATGGTGGGTCTAAATATGTATATGAATCTGGAATATTAGGATAAAAATATTTTTGAGATTTTACATATTCACCAGTATACCAATCCCAATTATTAGATTTGATTCCAATTTTTGAAAATAGCCGTTCATCAACGACATCTTTTAGGTCTCTATTCCAAAGAGAAGTCAATGCTTGCCCTAGCCTCCAAAAACCTGCACTACTATATACTCCTTCAGTACCTGGTTCTATATGAGCATACAAATCATATGAAGGGTCGCCAGTCCATGTGCTCCAATTTGGTATTCCATATATACTTTTATCGTCTTCTAATCCAGTTCGTTTTTCTTTCCACCTTATTCCCATTTCCATTGGAAATCCTCCAAAATGTAAATCACCATATTTATATCCAATAATATGCCTCCAGCTTAAGTTTTTATGATAACCTTGGTCTAAATATTTGTGAGAATGTGATAGCTCACCTTCACCAGTCCAGGTTTTATATATGAGATCATCAGGATCTATAAGTCCATCCTCTATTGCACAGCCTATTAAAACCCAACATAAAGCTTTTCCTACAGATGCTGTGTGGAATCTGTAATTTCTATCACCCCATTCATGTATTATATAGCCACCTCTAGTAATGACAGTACCAAATTTATTATCACAATGATCTTCTCCTCCAAAATTTGCACCTTTAACATTAAGGGTACTGATCCAAGTATTAAATATACTAGGATTGATGCCTAATTTATCTAAATTTTTTAAATCCCAATCTTCATCAGGAAATGTAACCCAATCAGGTATTTTCTTGAGTTTCACAGATAATCCTTTAATAAAAAGTACCACTCAATATAATTAATAATTCAGAACAGCTTTGATATTCATAATATTGTCTTTAATCGGAAAATCATTTCCCAAAATTGCAGATCCAGCAACTAATAAATTGGCACCAGACTGTGAGACCATGGGGGCAGTTTCTAAATTGATTCCTCCATCTACACCTATATCAATATCAAGATCTAATTCATCTATTTCTAATCTAAGTTTGTTTATTTTTTCCAGACTAGACGGTATAAATTTCTGCCCTCCAAAGCCCGGGTTAACTGACATAATTAATATTTCATCTACATCCGAAAGAATGGGTTTGATTAAATCTATTGAAGTTGCAGGATTTATAGCTATGCCAACTTCAATCCCCAATTCTTTAATTTGAAATATTGATTTACGAATATCAATACAAGCTTCCAAATGAATAATAATTCTATCAGATCCAGCATTTACAAAATCAGGTATAAGTTTATCTGGACTATTCACCATCATATGAACATGAAATGGTAAGTTTGTAAAAGGTCGAATAGATTCTACTACTACAGAACCAATAGTAATATTTGGAACAAAATGACCATCCATTACATCAATATGTATATTGTCTATGTCATATTTATTCAATTCAGTAATTTGATGTCCTAAAGAACTAAAATCAGCAGATAAAATTGATGGGGCTAATTTAATATCTTTAGACATATCCTTCATCCTCAAGTAGGTTTTTTGCATTCAAAATTGATTCTTCAACTTGATTGTATGAAGTACCTCCTGGAATATCTCTGGATGAAATAGATTTTTCTAAATTAATTTCTAAAACATCACTATCAAATAAATCACTCAACTCTTTATAACTTGATAATGGAAGTTCACTAAATTTTTTACCTTTACTACTTGCTATAGAACTTAATTTAGAAACTATAGAATGAGCCTCTCTAAATGGCATCCCTTTATTAACTAAATAATCAGCAATATCAGTAGCTAAAATATTGCCTTGATCTGTGGCTAAAATCATATTTTTTGAATTAATTTTTATATTAACAATTAAGTCAGCCAACACATATAAAGTAGACAAAAGAGTATCTGAAGTATCAAAAAAAGGTATTTTATCTTCTTGCATATCACGATTATATGTTAAAGGAAGAGATTTCATTATAGTTAATAAAGAAATTAGCCCTCCATAAACACGCCCAGTCTTACCTCTTGCTAATTCTAAAAAGTCTGGATTACGTTTCTGAGGCATTATACTACTACCAGTAATATAATCTTCACTTATTTCTATAAATTTAAATTCTTCAGAATTCCATATAATCAATTCTTCAGACAATCTAGAAATGTGCATCATGCATATAGAAGCAGCTGACTGAAAATCTAGTAGAAAGTCTCTATCAGACACTGCATCCATACTATTTACTGTTAAAGAACTAAACCCTAACTCTTCTGCAACTGATTGCCTGTCAATGGGATAAGGGACTCCAGCTAAAGCACCACTACCAAGAGGTAAAACGTCTACTCTCTTATATGTCTCAAGAAATCTTTGATAATCCCTGTTAAACATTTGGAAATATGCCATCATGTGATGTGAAAAAAGTACCGGCTGAGCTCTTTGTAAATGAGTGTATCCAGGCAAAATAATTCTAGAATTTAATTCTGAAATTTTTATAAAAGAGTTTCTTAATAATTTTAAAGCTGAAAATACATCTTTAATAACATCTTTAACATACATACGTAAATCTAAAGCAATTTGATCATTTCTTGACCTTGCTGTATGCAACTTACCGGCTACATCTCCAATCTTTATAAAAAGCCTATTCTCTATATTCATATGAATATCTTCAAGTTCGTCTTTCCATGGGAAATCCCCTGATTCAATTTCAATTTTAATTTCCATTAAACCATTAACAATTTGAGAAGCTTCTTTTTCTTTTATTATAGATTGCTTAGATAACATATTTACATGAGCTATTGAACCTTGTATGTCTTGTTTATATAAACGCTTATCAAATTTTATAGAAGATGTATAATCAGATTTCATTTCAACTCTTTTTTTTAATAAAAATATATATATAAATTATATAATAAATTTTCCAACCTATTCTACATGTTTTTTGGGAACAAGAAACCTTCTTCGTAGTGATATAACTTTATCTTTGTTTTGATTTTCACCTATAGTTTCTAAATAAACTATTCCTCTATCAGTTTTAGTCTTACTCAAAACAACGTCTAAAATAGTACTTATAGCGTAAAGTGTATCCCCTTGAAATACGGGCTTGTAATGTACTATATTCTCATATTCTAGGTTTGCAATAGCTTTACCTGAGATATCTTTAACACTCATTCCCACTATTAAGCTGAAAACTAATGTACCAACAACAAGAATTTTTTTATGTTGATGCTTAGTCATATAATGTTCATCAATATGTAATGGATTATGATTCATTGTTAACAATGAAAATAGATGGTTATCCATTTCAGTAATAGTTTTGCCAGGCCAATGTTTGAAAACATCCCCAGTTACAAAATCTTCAAAATACCCGCCAAAATCATTCTTTGATTCATGAATCATTATTTACTCTCTGAATATAATAAATTGAAAATTACTTATCAATAAATGGTCTTTGCTTTAGCCCAAAATTCTTAGCTGAAATTCCTAAAATCTTCACAAAACCTTCTGCGTCAAAATGATCATAATTGCCAATTCCTTCCATTGAAGAATCATCCGTATATAAAGAATATGGAATAGAATTTTCTGTTTTTTCAATATATTCAAAATAAATATTGCCTTTATATATACGAATATATATAGTCCCAGTAGAAAAATAATTAATTTTATTTAACATATCTAAAGCTGCAGAAGTAGTAAGATCAAGCCAGTAACCCTGATATACTTGAGTACTAATTGTATTCGATAAAAATTCAAATAACTCTCTAGCTCTTCTATCTAATATAAATTGAAGTAAATACTCATATGATTTCCCTAAAATTTCCATTCCTGGTGATTCATAAATACCTCTAGATTTAATTCCTACAAATCTATTTTCTACAACATGTGTTCCAATACCTACTCCATGCTTACTTCCAATTGTATTTGAAACATCAAATATAGACACTAAGTCCAACTTTTCTCCATTTATTGATACAGGAACTCCCTTGTCCCACTCAATAGAAATAATTTCATACTTATCTTCAGCTTCCCATGGCCATACACCCATTCCCGGCTTCACAAAGAAAGGAGATATAGTTACATCTTCTAGATCTCCTGCTTCATGCGTTAGGCCTAAAAAATTAGCATCAGTTGAATATTTTGATTCTGACTTTGATTTAATTGGAAGAGAATTAGAGATACAATAATCAAGCATTTCATTACGTCCCGGAAATTCTTCTAAAAATTCCGGGTCTCTCCAAGGAGCATAAACTTCAACATTTGGATACAACATGTTTGAAGCTAATTGAAACCTAACTTGATCATTTCCTCTACCTGTAGCACCATGAAATAATGTTTCAATATTCTTATTATACATAGAAGATAAAATCAATTTAGTAGTTATAGGCCTTGCTATACCTGTAGTATTCCAATATCCTCCTTCATATTTAGCTTGAGATTGTATCATTTTCAATCCAGCTTCAGCGAGTTCTTTTCTACCAGATATTATCTGTGCTGACTTTGCTCCACAATCTAGCATACGAGATTTTACAGTATCTAAATTTTCTTCATCTGGCTGACCTAGATCAACAGTATATGTGTGAATCTCAAACCCTTTTTGAGATAACCAATGAGTAACAGTACAACTATCTAATCCTCCAGAAACAGCACCAGCAATTTTTAAAGACTTAGATTTTAATTCTTTCCAATTCAAATCAACCTCTCTAGTTATCACATATTAATTTGAAAGTTTATCAAGTGATTTTCTTAATATACTAAAAGCTTTAGAAGCTTCATTAATTTCAACAGTTAATGGTGGCATTAAACGTATCGCATTTGGGCGTAAGGGATTTGTCAATAGACCATTATCATTGCATATTGAAACTAAATCTGCAGAAATTTCTGATTTAAATTGTATAGCCCACAATAATCCCATTCCTCTAATCTGATCAATAATTTCATATTCCTTCTGAATTAAATTTAATTCCTCTTTGAAGTATTTTTCCATTTTTGATACATTATCTACGACTTTTTCATTAAGTATATATTCTGTTGATGCAAATGCTGCAGCACAAGTTAATGCATTACCTCCAAAAGTAGACCCATGATCCCCAGGATCAAATGCACAAGCATGTTCTTTAGCTAAAAATGCACCTATAGGAACACCTCCACCTAGACCTTTAGCTAAAGTCATAATATCTGGCTCAACATCAAAGACTTCATAACCAAATAGCTTGCCTAATCTTCCTAATCCTGTTTGTACTTCATCAAATATTAATAAAATCCCATTATCATCACACCATTTACGGACATTTTTCAAATAATCTTTAGAAGGAATATTAACTCCTCCTTCACCTTGAACAGGCTCTAACATTACAGCTACAGTATTATCATTAGTAGATTTTTTTATTTCTTCCAAATTATTATAATCAACATGTTTAAATCCAGTAGGAATAGGTTGAAATATATCCTGGTATTTTGGCTGACCAGTAGCAGCTACAGACATCATTGTCCTACCATGAAATGAATTGAAGGCAGTAATTATCTCATGAGCATTATTTAAATTTTTCTTGCCAAATTTACGTGCTAATTTAATAGCTCCTTCATTGGCTTCAGTACCACTGTTGCAAATAAATATTTTATCTAAACAACTATTTTCTACTAATATTTCAGCTAACTTTAATTGAGGTACTGTATAAAACTGATTAGATGTTTGGAGCAGAGTATTTGCTTGTTCAGAAATTGCTTTAGATATAGCTTTGTTTGAATGACCCACATTATTAACAGCCCAACCTGAAGTAAAATCTATATATTTTTTTCCATTATCATCCCATACATAAGATCCGTCACCTTTAACTATTACAATTGGCTGTCGTTTCACAACAAACATATAATATTTTTTCTCAATTTCCTGCCAGTTAGTTGACATAATTATCTCCTTTAATCAACCTTGTTTTTAAACAAATCTAATTTATTTTCTAATTCCCCTAAAATATCTTTTAAATTGTTTATTATTTCTGTCATCTCTTTAACATCAACTTCGGTAATATCCAAGTATTTCTCATTTAAATTATTCTCATTAGTATTTTCTAATGCTTTAATCTCATTTATATCAGATATACCCAATAAAGCTTCAAGAGCCAATTCTAAAGAATCCTCCATTACAACTTTTTCTCCGCTCGCTAATATTACTTTCTTAAGCTCAGGAAAATCCACTCCTTCTGCCTGAATATATATAGGTTCAGCATACAATATAGATCCCCCCAAAGGCACAACTAATAAATTTCCTCGTATACATGAAGAGCCCTCTACACATCTTAACGAAAACCAAGCAGATATATCTTGATCATTATCAATTCTTGCTTCAACTTGCTCAGTCCCATCTATTTGTCTATCTTTTGGGAAACTAAATGATAATAATTTGCCGAAATTCTCACCATCACTTCTTGCAGCTAACCATCCTATAAGGTTTTTCCTTTGATTAGGTGTATAAGGGATCAATTGAACAAATTCTGTAGAATCTTGGCCAGGAAGCTTCATTATTACGTAATAAGGAGCAACCTCTTTCAAATCATCCTTATTACCAAATTTTTCTTTTGAAAATTCCCATAAATCTTCATCATTATAAAAATTCTGCGTGTTTTCCATATGATATTTAGAATAAATTTTAGCTTGCAATGTAAATAGGTCTTGAGGATATCTAGTATGCTTTTTCATATGATTAGATATATCAGATTTACTAGTAAATAAATCAGGAAATACTTTTTGATATGTTAGAACAATTGGATCTTGCTCATCCCATAAATAAAAATTTACGTCTCCTTCAAATGCATTAACAGTTACTTTAACACTATTCCTAATATAATTAATTGAATCGTCTTCAATATATGTTTCATATTGAGAATAAGGATATTTGTCACTACTAGTATAAGCATCTTGTATCCATATAAGGTTTTCTTTGTCTGCAACTATATAAGGATCAGCATCTAATGTTAAAAATGGAACAATTTGAGAAATACGTTCTTTTAATGATCGCCTGTACTGAATTAAACTCTTATTTGTTATTTCACCACTTATAAGTATATTTAAATCTCTAAACTCTAATGCATACAGCAATTTTTTAAAAGTCGAATCTAAAACAACTCCTCCGGATCCCCAATAATTTACTCTAAAAAGATCTCCTTCATCAGTTTGATAATCTAACTCTTTTGTTTTTGTATTTACGATTGAATATGGATAATCATTTTCACCGTAATAAATCCTGGGATTTGAAACTACAAATTCTTCTTCTGAATTTTTATTAGAATGGTCCTTTACTGGGATTAATCCATTGTTAGGAATATCTTTTGCATAAAACTGAGGACGTCCTTCCAATGTAAAATCAGTTACAGGACTCATAGCAAAGCCAATCCCATGAGTATATACTAATTTTTGGTTAATCCATGTACGAGCATCTTCTGTTAATTTTTCAGGAGCAACTTCTCTTGGAGACAGTAAAACTTGGCTAGATTTTGAATTTATTTCATATCTATCTACATCTGCATCAATAAAATCGTAATAAGGCCTAATCAATTGGATTTGTTTGTATACACTTAACAGAGGTTTATGGTCCCATAACCTAATATTGTTTATTGTTTCAGAATTTTCTGCGATTGTTTGTTGACTTATAGTATTGTCATCTATTGGTAAAAATATATTTTCTATATTATTTAGTCCAAAAGCTTTTTTAGTAAACTCTATATTACGAGATATATATTCTGCTTCTTTTACATACTCTGCTGGTCTAACTACGAAACGTTGAATTGACATTGGCAATAATATAGTAACAATAGTTAATAAAACAAACCAACTTATTATACTCCCAAATACAATCTTATTATTTTTAATATAAATATTTGCCAATAAAATACAAGATATAATGATTCCTACAATTGATAAAACTAATAAACCTGTTTTTTTAATATTTACGTCAGTATATAATGCTCCGTCAACGAGACCTCCCTCAGTCAATGGAATATCCCATCTACTCAAAAAATTACCTATTGAGAGGATAAACATAATAAAGGCCAAAATTAAAGATATTTGAACCCAATTACTAGAATTCATCTCAAATTTAACACCTCTTATTACAGAGTTAATTAAATAAACTGCGCCAGTAATAATTAATGACAAAATTGATATAGTTAATACCCAACCTTGAATTATATGAAAAACAGGTAATTGAAAAACATAAAAAGATATATCTCTACCAAAAACAGGGTCTAATTCATTGAATTCTTGAAAATTAAAAAACATTAAAATCTCAAGCCAAGATCCTGACAATATTAATCCAGCTATTAATCCAAAAAGTAAAATTATTACCAAATAAACCCAAAAAGTAATTTTCTTATATAAATTAAGTATTGATCCATCCACATCATATTCTATTGGGCCATTAGAAATTTTATTTGCAAAATATATATTAATTCCTAAAAAAGAAGAAGCTATAAACCAACCTGAAAATATTAATATAAGCTTTGTAAATACTTCCTTTAATAAAATACTCTGAAATCCTAATTGTTCATACCAAAGGTAATCAGTATAAATCATTCTAATATAATTTAATATTAATATTGAAATTATTAGAAAAAATACTATTGCTCCTATTTTAATAAAACGACTAGATTGATTTAATATTTTATTAAAATCTAAGTCATCAAAAATCAATTTTTGATCCGAATTAGTTGCCAAACTGCCCTCCTGAAATTTAAATTATTGTTGTTCCAAAACCTTTCTTATAAAAAGAATCAATTAAAATATGCTGCTTTCTTCCATCTATTATATTCGTATTAACATTATTTTTAGATGCTGTTAAACAAGCTTCTAACTTAGGAATCATACCGCCATCTACTACTCTAGATTTAATCAAATCAGTAACCTGCCTTTTAGTCAATTTAGGAATTAACCGTTTACTTGAATCTAAAACACCAGGGACATCCGTTAAAAAATAAAGATTACTTGCTTTTAATGTGGCCGCTATATGGCCAGCTGCAATATCAGCATTCAAATTTAATAAAGAATATTTATTTTCATTAGATTTAACTTCTTCATAACCTACTGAAGCAATAACAGGTATATAGCCTGATTCAAGAGCAGATTGAATAATTTCTGGATTAGTTTTTTTTACATCTCCAACAAATCCTAAAATGTCATTTCTCTTCTCAGAAATCAACATGCCTCCATCAACTCCACTAATACCTAATGCTTTGCCACCAATAGAAATTAAACTAGCAACTAAATTTTTATTTATTAATCCTGTTAAAACTGCTACTACAATTTCAAGACTTACATTATCAGTAACGCGAAGACCTTTACTAAATTTAGGCCTTAAACCTTGCCTTGCCATCCACTTAGTAACCAGATTACCTCCGCCGTGTATAACCACAACGCTTACTCCATTTTTCTGAAGATGCACTATATCTTCTAATGCAGTATCATGGTCTCCAAGAGTACTCCCTCCAATTTTAACAACTACCGTCCCAATATAATCAACTCCTAACTAATTATTTTAATTTTAATAAAAGCAGTCTGATAACACTTCTTGTATATCAATCACAAAGTATATATTATTCAAGTAGTATAAGCAGAATTAAAAATAACATATTCTTCTGTCAAATCACATCCCCAAGCAGTAGCTTTAAAATCTCCAATATTAAGGGATATTGTAAAAACAACTTTATCCGTCTTCATAGCTCCTAGGACAGCCTCATTAAAGTAAGGTATAGCTTTCCCTTGATGCACTATATGAATATCATTAATAAAAATATCTATTTTATCCTCAATCATTTCAGCTCCAGTTTTACCTAAAGCCATCATTATTCTTCCCCAATTTGGGTCCTTACCGTGAACCATTGATTTAACTAAATTAGATGAGGAAATACCTCTAGATGCTTTTGCAGCATCTTCAAAAGATTTTGCACCCTGAACCTCTACTTCAATTAAAGTTTGTGCGCCTTCACCATCTATAACTAAACTTTTAGCAAGTTCAATACAAACATAATTTAACGCTTCTTGAAACTGCTCAGCATAAACAGAGCTTCTATCAATATTAATGTTTTTTGAGCGCCCATTCGCAAACGCCAATACGGAATCATTAGTGCTTTGATCTCCGTCTACATCAATCATATTGAAAGAAATATCAACAGCCTTTTTCAAAGATTCTTGAAAAAATTCAGGTTCAATATTAGCATCAGTTGTTATAAATCCTAACATCGTTGCCATATTAGGATGAATCATTCCAGAACCTTTAGCTGATCCTCCTATAGTAACCTTAACTTCATCTATTTCAATCGCAACAGCAAATTGTTTATTATAATTATCAGTAGTCATTATAGCTTTCGAAAAATCTTCTCCACCTGATTCAGTTAAAACTATCTTGTTTATATTTTGTCTTATCAAAGCCATTGGGAGTTCAACCCCAATTTTACCAGTACTACAAATAAGTATTTTTTCCGGATTAATATTAAACATATTTGCAGCTAAAGAAGTCATTTCTTCAGCATCAGAAAAACCTTGAGATCCTACAGCGCAATTAGCACAACCACTATTAACAACTACTCCATGTGATTTAAGAGAAACAGACCTTTTCCTACTTAATGTCACTGAAGGAGATTCAATTTTATTAGTAGTAAATACTGAAGCTAAACTTGCTTCATCCTCAGAATATAAAATTGCCAAATCTAATGCCCCTATTTCTGATTTTAAACCTGCAGAAATAGCTCCAGCAATATAACCTTTTGGAGAAGTAACTCCTCCATTCTGAATCAACTCTAACATAATACAATATCCTCATGAATTCATATTAGAAAAAACTTTCTAGCCGAGTATAACACAGCATAGTAATTCGATAAAGTAAGTGAATTATTTCTTGCTTTTTAATCTATGATTATGTTTAATAATAATATGAAGTAAATTAAAACATTTTATATTTTGAAAGGCGGCATCATGGTTGTAGATAATTCGAGTGTAAAATACACATCAATAGGTAAACGCCCAATTAGACATGATGGATACGACAAAGTTACAGGTAAAGCACAATTTGGAGCTGATATATATCCAAGTAATTTGATTTATGCTAAAGTACTTAGAAGTCCTCATGCTCATGCAAAAATAATATCTATTAATACTAAAAAAGCTTTAAATTATCCAGGCGTTAAAGCAGTAATAACCTCTAAAGATTTTCCTGTACATAGTAAAACTCCAGAAGTATTAGGATCTGGACCTCCAATTAATATATATAATCTTGGAACAAATATATTAGCTAGAGACAAAGTATTATATAAAGGACATGCAATAGCAGCAGTTGCAGCTAACAATATTCATACTGCAGAAGAAGCTTTATCTCTTATAGAAATAAAATATGAACTCATACAATCAGTTACAAATGTTGAAGATGCAATGGACCCCAATGCCCCCACAATACATCCAGAATATCCTGGAAACATAGCAAGCCAAGATCAATTAAATATTGGTGACATAGGTCAGGGATTTAAAAAAGCTGATATTGTTATTGAAAAAGAATTCAGAACAAGTACTGTCCATCAAGGATATATAGAATTACATTCTGCAACTGCTTTATGGCAACCTAATAATCATGTTACTCTCTGGACTAGCTCACAGGGGCACTTTCAAATTAGAGACCGTACCGCTGCAATATTAGGTATAGAACCATCTAGTATTAAAAGCGTTCCAATGGAAATAGGTGGTGGATTTGGAGGGAAGACTACTATATATTTAGAGCCTATTTCAGCAATGTTATCTAAAATGACAGGACAACCTGTTAAAACAACTATGAATAGAGCAGAAGTATTAGAAGCGAGTGGGCCTACATCTGGTTCTTATATGAAAATTAAAATGGGGTCTACGAATCAAGGTAAACTGGTTGCTGCTGAAGCAAAACTAGTATTTGAAGCTGGTGCGTTTCCAGGCTCCCCTATTGGAGGAGCTTCTCAATGTATTTTTTCTCCTTATGATATTGAAAATGTATTAGTTGATGGATACGACATAATTGACAACAAGCCAAAAACAACTGCATATAGAGCGCCTGGGGCTCCAATAGGTGCTTTTGGAGTTGAAACTGTGGTTGATGAACTATGTACAAATTTAAAAATATCCCCCCTAGATTTTAGAATCATGAATGCAGCTAAAGAAGGCACAAGACGTGCAAATGGAATATTAAACCCTCCAATAGGAATGATCGAAACTGTAGAAGCAATAAAATCTCATCAACATAATTTGACCCCCCTAAATGGTAAAAATACCGGAAGAGGAGTTGCTTCAGGTTTTTGGATGAATGGAACTGGGCCTGCATGTGCTATAGCAAACGTAAATTTTGATGGCAGTGTGAGCCTAACCATAGGGTCGATGGATATTGGAGGTACAAGACCTGGTGCTGCTCAACAATTTGCAGAGGTATTAGGTATACCTGTTGAAAATGTCAACCCTCAAGTTGGCGATACTGATTCAATAGGATATACGTCTATGACAGGAGGAAGTGGAGCAGCATTTAAAACAGGTTGGGCAAGTTTCGAAGCTGCTGAAGATGTAAGAAGACAAATGATTGAACGCGCAGCATTGATTTGGGAAAAACCTATAGAAGAAATTGATCTAAAAAATGGGCTGTTTTGTCACAAGTCTGATCCTAAATTACAGGTAAGCTTTAAAGAATTAGCATCAAAATTAGGTGAAACTGGAGGACCAGTAGTTGGTAAAGCAAATTTAGACCCATCTGGAGCAGGAGGAGCGTTTGCAACTCACATAGTTGACTTAGAAGTAGACATTGAAACTGGTAAAATAAAAATACTAAGATATACTGCTGCCCAAGATGTTGGGAAAGCTATTCACCCTAGCTACGTTGAAGGTCAAATACAAGGAGGTGTGGTCCAAGGTATTGGATGGGCACTAAACGAGGAATATTTTATGAACGACAAAGGTGCTCTTATGAATTCTAGTTTACTAGATTATAGGATGCCTACTTCTTTAGATTTACCAAATATTGATACCATTATTGTTGAAGTACCAAATCCTACACACCCATACGGAGTTAGAGGTGTGGGAGAAGTACCTATAGTTCCACCAATGGCAGCAATAGCAAATGCTATACACGATGCTATAGGAATCAGAATGCATCAATTACCTATGAATCCAGCTATAGTATTAAAAGAAATGAAAAAAATTAATTAACTATGAATCGGATAATTTCTAGATGAACATAATTCCTACAGTAAATAAAGACAAAGTAGTAATATTAGTAAAAGCGGGAAGATTGCAAAGTTGGGATTTCATAGATTTAAAAAAACAAGAATCTTATATAAAAGAGCATGTTGAATTAATTAAAGAAACTGGGTATAAATATGGTATCCAACGATTAGAATCTTTTAAACTTATAAATTATCAACAACCATGGCATCGCTTATGGGTGATTGAATTCCCAACTTTTGAAGGAGCTGAAGCTTGGATCGAATCAGAAATGGCTCCACCATACGGTAGTCATGGTTACTGGGAATACTATTTAGCTAGACCATGGGGCCCAGATTATTTTTCTAAATGGCCAACAAAAGCCTATAATCCAATAAACAGGCCAATAATCGATACAGATGAAAACACAATTCCTGCTTTAGAAATTAATGAAAACAATATTGTAGTAATTATGTTTGGCAGAACTCTTCCAGGCTCTGATATTTTAGACATAAATTCTAGAGGTGACAAAGAACACGTTAACCTAATGAAAAAAATTGCAAAAGATTATGGATTAATTCGACTGGAAGGTTTTAGATTGATAGCTCCTCAAGATAGCTGGCATAGAGCTTGGATCATTGAATTTCCTACTTTAGAAGGTGCAGAAGCTTGGATAAAAGCTGAAGTTGAACCTGTTTATGGTTCACATAATTCAAAAATTTATCACATAGCAAGGAATTATTTTTTAACCGATATAAATAGATTTAAACCTAAATCGAAACTATAGACAAATAAAACGTTGCAATCAATCTTCTGAATTAAGTATCTTACGTAATTTAATACTAGAATCTCTAGTACTTTTATTTTTTGCCACTGGAATATAATTACTATTTTTAACTTTTAAGCAAACAAATATAGGCCCTTCTTTTTTCATGATATTTGGTAATTCAATAGAAAAATTTTCAAGGTCATCAAATGAATAACTTTCTTTAATTCCTGAACTACGTGCTATTCCAGCAAAATCAACCTTGCCTGCTCCAGGTATTGGTTGTCCTCCAGTAGTAAAATATACTCCATCTTCAAAAACAAAATGAATTAAATTTTTTGGAGACTGATCAGCAATGGTTACAACCGATCCTAAATTTGTCAACAAGCCTCCATCACCGTCTAAAATAATGACTTTATCATTAGGTTTAGCTAAAGCAATTCCTAAGGCTACTGATGAAGCTTTTCCCATTGCTCCATAAATAGGCAAATCTAAATTTTCTGAATTAGATACATCTTGCCAATACCTAGTTGGAGTCATAGTACTCACAACAATTGCATCATTCCGTTCTCTAGATATTATATTTATTGCTTCATTTGCATCCATAATTTCACCTACTTAATAATTTCAAAATAAAATTCGCTACTTATGATTTATAAGTCATATAATCTGGTAATCTATCAATTAAATTTAATGCTAATAAAGTACGCTGCACAATAAAATCAGTAACTTCATCAACTGTTTTAAATTTTAAATAAAAAGGAGGTTCAACTGGAATTATTTTTATTCCTAATTTAGATAATTTAGTCATATTCTCTAAATGGATAGTATTTAATGGACTCTCTCTAGGGACTATTACAAGCGGACGATCTTCTTTTATAGAAACATCTGCAGCTCTTTTGACTAAATCTCCAGTAATACCTTGAGATATACTAGCAATAGTATTCATACTACACGGAACTATAGCCATGCCAAGAGTTTTAAAAGATCCACTAGCTATAGAAGCACTTAAATCATTCCCTGAAAAATATTGAAATCCTTTATACTCACTCCATTTCTCTAAAATTTCTCCAAAAGATTCATCCATTTCTTGCTTCCAAACTAGTCTAGCGGAAGAAGTATTAGTAACAATTACTTTATAGTCATTTTCTAATAAATATTGTACCGTTTTATATCCCAATGATGATCCACTAGCACCTGTAATACCTATTACAACTGGATCTTCATATTTCAAAACCATTTTTCAAACTCCAAATATTAATATATATATATCCTATAACAAAATGCCTATAGCTGTACAACTAAATATTGTAATTGAAAAAAAAGAATTAAATTTAAAAAAAGCAATTTTTGAATTATTAATACCATTTATTACAATAATATAATGTTTATAAAATAATATAAAAAATCCTAATATACATCCAATAAAATAAACTATCGATAATTCTGAGTATATACCTAGAATAATAAATAATATTATTGAACTAATATCTAATATTCTGCAAATTAGTAAAGATTTCTTAATTCCAAAACGTCTTGCAATAGAGTGCAATCCATATTTTGAATGGAATTCAATATCTCCCATATGATAAATAATATCAAAGCTAGAAGCCCAAAAGAATATAGATAATGATAATAGCAATGGCTCAACATCTAAATTACCAGTAACTGCAATCCAAGAAGCTGATGGAGCGATTGATAAGGCACCTCCAAGTAAAAAACTTGACATCCAAGTATATCTTTTTGAATATGAATATAAAAAAACATATGCAGCTGCAAATGGAGATAATATTAAAGTTGTTTTATTTATTTGTGAAGATATAAATAAAAATAAAATTAATGAAATAATAATTATAAAAATCATGTTATTAGTAGATAATTTACCTAGAGGTAAATGTCTGTTTTGTTTACTAGGTATTAATTTATCAATATCTTTATCAATTAAACGGTTAGATGACATCCCAAAAGTTCTAACGCAAATCATTGCTAAGGTAATCAAAAAGAATATATTTAAATCAGGTAAGCCTTTACTAGCCATCATCATACCCATATAAGCAAATGGTAATGCAAATATAGATTCTTGAATTTTTATTGCCTCGAATAAATATACTATTTTTGCAAAGTTAAAAACTTTCAATACTATATCCTATAACTATGCCATTTTTGAGTAACAAGATTTTTTATATCCTGTTCCATAATAATCTCATCAGGCCATTCTTTCGTTCTTCCATCTTTTTTACCTTTTGTAGTTGCATCTAAACCAATTTTGCTTCCATATTTAGGAGTAGTGGTAGCATGATCTAAATCATCTGCGGGACCTTCTACTATTACCAAGTCAGTCGAAGGATTAATATTTGTGGAAACTCTCCATGCAACTTCAGACATGTCATGAACATTTACATAGCTATCAAGCACTATTATAGTCTTAGATAACATTAATAATCCAAGTCCCCATAATGCATACATGACTTTTCTAGCATGGCCTGGGTAGGCTTTTTTAATAGAAACAATTAATATATTATGAAACGCTCCTTCAGCAGGCATATTGATGTCTACAATTTCAGGCAATGTCATTTGTAAAGCAGGAAACAATACCTTTGTTGAAGCAGACCCCATATAGTAATCCTCACTAGGAGGCCTGCCAACAATAGTTGTTAAATAAATTGGATTTTTCCTATGAGTAATTGCAGTCAAATGAAATACAGGATACTCATCTGCAGGAGAGTAATATCCTGTGTGATCTCCAAAAGGCCCTTCATTTCTAAGTTCTCCTGGAATAACATATCCTTCTAATACATATTCAGAATAAGCAGGAACTTCTAAGTCAACAGTCTTACATTTAACCATACTGACAGATTTCCCACGTAATATACCTGATACAACTATTTCGTCCATATTTGGAGGTATAGGTAATGACCCGGACCAAACAGTAGTCGGGTCTCCTCCTATAGAAATAGCTACTTCAATTTTTTTTATTTCATTTTCTTCAGCTTGACGGTAATGTTGAGAACCTACTTTATGAGTTTGCCAATGCATACCTGAGGTTTTAGAATCAAAAATTTGCATTCTATATGTCCCAACATTTCTACGTCCAGTCACAACATCTTTAGTAATTACTAATGGCAGAGTAATATATTTGCCAGCATCTAATGGCCAACATTTTAATGCGGGTAAAATACTGAAATCAGCATCAGAGTCCAAATACACCACTTCCTGGCAAGGTGCTTGACTTATAATATTAGGTTTAGTTCTGGCTATACCAAATAAATTTTTCAAAAGATTTATTTTATTCATCAAACCTTCTGGCGGACCTTCAACAAGATTTAATAAACCTCGGACTCTATCAGTAATTTCATTTATATTATTAACACCTAATGCCCATGCCATTCTCTGATGAGATCCAAAAATATTAATTAGTATAGGAACATCATAGCCTTCTACATTTTCAAATAATAATGCTGGTCCTTTATCTTTAACTACTCTATCTACAATTTCAGTTATTTCAAGTTCTGGAGATACCTTTTCTGATATTCTACGTAGATCACCTTTATGATCAAGAAAATCAATAAATTGCCTTATGTCATCAAATCTCATATTAACTAACCTTACCTTATAAATAGATATATATTATTTTAAATTATTTTCTCTGATTTCAGAAGAAGTAATATCTTCACGAAATTCAGATTCACTTATTGGGAAAAAAATATCTTTATAATAATTGTCAATCTTTATATCCTTCAAAGTAATAAATCGACCTTGATATTTACGACCTGCAACATAAAATTTACAACCATTATTATAAATTTCCATAATTGATTTATGCATTAATCTTTCATTATTTTCATAGTATTTTTTATCAAATAATCTCATAGCAGTATCTATGCCAATTATAAAATTAGTTTCTTTAAATAACTCTGACTTCATATGAAATTTACTTGAATTAGTTATTAAAAGAGGATAATTATTTTTAAATTGTGAAACTCTTAAATTTAGATCTTTTTCTAATAAATTAGATTTATCTACATTAGGAATAGATATCTCAAAGCATACATCACTACTAAATAAGGTTTTTGAAAATTTATAAAGTTCTATATGGCCTTTATGTAAAGGATTAAATGATCCGGATATTATAGCACTAGGTTTCAAAAAATTATTAATAATTTCACCATTTATATCTATTAATATGCTTTTAAGATGATTATTACTCAAAGATTCAAAGTAACTACCGTACTCTTTTTTGTTTATATTAATATCTTTTGACTCTAAGCTTTGTCTATTATTATAAAAATCATTTATTGCTTTAATAACACAATTACTAATTATGTTCTCATAATAATTCCTGCTTAAAGATTGATTTTGAAAATTAATTTCATATTTGATTAATCCCATTGAATGGTATATTGCGATATAGCTCTTAATCTCACCTTTTTTATTATAATATGTTGGCAATGTTGCGGTTATACTAACGCCTAATATATTACTATTATCATTAAATTTTAATTTTAAAGCACGATCATAAGCTTTTTTAGCCATTAATTCTGCAGTTTCAGGACTTACATATTTTTCAGGCTTTAAACCTAAAAAATCATCTAATGAATTATTCGAATAAGGAATTATTATTTCTAATACTGTCTTTGAAGACCCAGGTATTGACAATATTCTATCAATTGCCCTACCTCCTGCTCCTGCAAAAACCAAAACAAATTCAATATTAGAATCATGCAGATTTTTAACATCATTTAATATATCCTCTTCCATGAATTAATTTTCTTTCTGAAATTTATTTTTTAATACTTCTTACTACTTCTAAAATACCTTGATCTAATAAGGTTTTCGGTTCCCATCTTAATATTTCATTTGCTTTTTTTATACTTAAGCTTACTCTCTCAGCTTCACCTTTTCTAATATTAGCAAAACTTGGCTCCACATCAATTCCAATACTATTACGCACACTAGAAAATATTTCAAAATCTGAAATTTCTTTTCCTGAAGCCAAATTAAATGTTTGATTATCGCCAGCCACATCCAATACATTTAAATTTGCCATTACTATATCATTGACAAATACATAGTCCCTAGTCTTATTTCCATCACCGTAAATTACTGGCCGAATACCATTTAACATTTGTCCTGTAAATATTGATACTACTCCAGCTTCACCAAGTGGATTTTGACGAGGCCCAAATACATTACCGTAGCGAAAAATTGTATATTTAAGATGGCTTGATTTCGAAAAAAATCTAATATAATTTTCAGCAGTGTATTTACTCAATCCATATATAGACTTAGGATCTATAGGATGCTCTTCATCCATAGGTAAATAAGAAGGTTCTGAATATACTGCACAAGTAGAAGAAAAAACTATTTTTTTTACTTTATAAGTTAAACATAAATTTAATATATTTAATGTGCCAATAACATTTGTAGAAACATCATTAGTAGGACTTTCTTCTGACAAACGTACACTAGTCTGCGCAGCATGATGACTAACTAAATCTGGTTTTTCAAATTCAAATATTGATTTAAGTTTAAAAGAATCTAATATGTCAACTTCATAGAAATTAGCAGCTTTATTTACATTATAAATGTCTCCAGTAGATAAATTATCAAGAACACTTACCTTATGACCAGCGCTAATTAATGCATCAACTAAATGTGAAGCAATAAATCCTGCTCCACCTGTAATTAATATTTTCATGATTACTCCACTTGCAATTATACAAGATTAATTAATCTTGTAGATAAAATAGACTTTATAAATAGCATAATAACCATACTCATTAAAATAAATAAAACTGAAAACCAGCTCCATTCATTTTGTAAACATATACCTAATATCGTCCCTGCTGCAGGAGGATGTTCGGTATCTGTAATTACCATTATAAAAATTGTTAATACGACTAATACCGCTACCAAAATGTCCCTAAATAAAGTAGATGATTCATATAAACCGTTTAACCCCACAAATGTAAGAACCATCATAAATAAACCTCCTGTAATTATTGCAATAGTATGTCCTCCAATTACTCTTCGCACATTAGAAACAGTAGACTTTGGCATTACAAATATAGTGAAAGCAGATGATGCAACAGCTATAACAATTGGTGCTCTTAAAACTACATCACCTAATAACAATAATATAATAAAAATTGGTATACAGATCCCGATTTGAAAAATATACCTTAACGGATTCAATAAGAATTTATCATCAAAAACGTTGCTATTCAGATTAAATTTCTTCAAATATACACCTTTTAATAGAGTTCACTAATTACTATTTTGCTATATTATATATAAATGATACATATATATATATATTTTTTAAACCTATTATAAAATCTATATATCCGAGTAAAAAATGAGTACAGAGTGGAAACCTAAACCCGGCGATAAAGTAATACGTCATCCTAGAGAAGAACAAATTAGGCCTATCAGCCTAAAACTATCTTCTCGAAAAGTAAATTCCAGAGTATTCGCATCTCCACTTTTATTAATATACCTGTTTGCTTCATTAATATTTTCCGGTACCATATTATTAATGCTACCTATTTCTAATGCAAATTCAGAAATCACGCCTTTTATTGATGCATTATACACTGCGACTTCTGCTGTTACAGTTACAGGCCTAATATTACATAATACAGGACAATATTGGAGCACATTTGGACAAGCAGTAATACTATTCATGATATTTACTGGTGGCTTAGGTTTTATGAGTTTAGCAACTTTTTTGTTGGTCCTAGTAGGTCAAAAAGTTACTCTTTCCCAAAAATTATTAGTTAGAGAAAGTATTACCTCAGATAATTCTTTACAAATAGGAGGATTAGTTCAAATCACTATCAGAATAGTTATATTAGCAGTATTTATACAATTTATTGGATTTCTATTCTTATTATTAAAATATTCTCTAGATTATTCTCTTCAAGAAGCATCATGGCTGGCTATTTTTCATTCAGTTTCAGGCTTTAATAACGCTGGATTTATATTGTTTTCAGAAACTGATATAAATTCATACTTAAAAAATGATTATTATTTTACATGGGTAATTAATGTATTAAGTATATTAGGTTCTATAGGGTTTTGGGTAATAGTTGATGTAATAAAAAATAAAAATTTTCAGCCTCTACAACTAACTTCGAAAATAGTAATTCTGTCTACATTTATTGTTATATTTATGAGTGGAATATTTTTCTTTTCTTCCGAATACAATAATGAAAAAACCATTGGAGATATGAATATCCCTGATAAAATCCATCATTCACTATTTGAATCTATAAGTGGAAGAACTGCTGGTTTTTCTACTATTGATTTTAATGAAACTAATTCTGCCACTAAATTTTTCTTCAGTGGAATGATGATAATTGGAGGCGCTTCAGGATCAACAGCAAGTGGATTAAAGATTAATACTGTAGCTATTATAATTATTGCAGTAATATGCACACTAAAAGGTCAAAACAGGATTACTTCCTTCAAGCGTGAAATTTCTATTCAATTAGTAAAAAAAGCAATAGTAATTTGTGTACCAAGTATATTAATTCTTTTTACATTAATGATTATTTTAATGATATTCGAACCAAATTTTTTATTTATTAACACTTTTTTTGAAGTACATTCAGCATTTGCAAATGTTGGACTTACAACAGGAATCAGTGGAAAAATATCTCCACTTGGAGATATAATTATAATAATATCAATGTTTTTGGGTCGTATTGTACCACTAGCCATTGCATTTCTTATTACAATTCAAAATGAATATGAAACATTTAGATATCCTAATGAAAGAATAACAATTGGATAATTATAAAAACAATTTATTAAAGGTGACAAAATGAAAAAACAAGTATTAGTAATAGGACTTGGAAGATTTGGTTCAAGCGTTGTTAGATCACTTTATAATACAGGTAATGATGTATTAGCTATTGATATTGAGGGTTCAAGAGTTGCTAATATTATGACCCAAGCTACCCATGCACTCACTGCTGATGCAACGAATGAAACCGTTTTAAAAGATTTAGGAGTTCAAGATTATGATGCAGCTATAGTTGCAATCGGCTCCAATATTGTACCTAGTATAATGGCATCAGTTTTACTAAAAACAATGGGTGTCCCATACATAGTTGCAAGAGCATCTAATGAATTACATGGAAACACTCTAGAAAGAATTGGAGTTGATAAAATAATTCATGCAGAAAATGAAATGGGAGTTAGGTTAGGCCATAATTTATTTAATCCTAATGTACAAGAATATTTGGAAGTAACTCCAAGTTACGGAATCAGTAAAATGAAAATACCTACAAATTTTATAGATAAAACTCTAAAGGAATTAGGTTTTTCAAATCCTAGGGACAAATACGGACTAGCAGTTATTGCTATACGTAGAAGCGATACAGACATAACATTAAACCCAGATATAAATGACCGTTTACAAGCTGGCGATTGGTTGATTTTTGCTGGAAAAGATGAGTTAATTGATCAGATTGAAATCGCTGATTGATTAAACTAAAATTTATAATTAAGTATCAGGTGCTAATATTTCTCCTTTATTAATTTACGTACAAGGAAACGAATTCGACAAAGAGCTCTTAGATATAGCTTTTAATAACTTGAACCCAAATGAAGATGTTATTCATTTAATATATGTTATTGAAATGGATCGAACCTTACCAATTGACTCAGAAATACCTCCACTTACAGCTAAGGGCGAAAATACTTTGAAAAACCTTGAATTCCTTGCAAAAAGATTAAAATTTAATGTTGAAGGTCATTTAGTGCAATCTAGAGATATTGGCTCTGCAATAATTCAAGAATCATTCGAAAAAAATATAAATACAATAATTATAGAATTACAAAAAAATGAAATAAATGATTACTACCCTTTAAACAAAATGGCTGAATATTTGTTAATAAATTCAAAATGCCAGGTAATACTAGTTAAACCAAGATCCGCTTAAAATATATAAGTTAGGAATAGATTAATATGTCACAAATCAACATGATGTCTAAGGTCTCTATTATAGGCTGTGGTAATTCTGGATCTAAAATTGCAATTAATTTCGCTAATATTGGTTATCAAATAGACATAATAGACATAAATTACAAAAACCTTATGAAACTACCTCAAAATTTAATTTCAGAAGGTTATTTAAATCCTATGGTAGGAAATGCAATGAATATATTAGAACTCAAAAACCTAATTGACCCAGATTGTAATACTTGTATAATATTAACAGGTAATGATTCTACTAATGCTTTAATTTCTCAAATCTTCAAAAATGAATTTAATATATCTAAGATTATATGTAAAATTAATGACCAAATAACTAATGAACTATATTCAAATTTAGGATTTATTACTATAAACCAAAATGACTTATTCAATAAAAAACTATTAGATCTATTTGAGAGCAATTAAATGTACGTTATTATTTTAGGTGCAGGTAAAATTGGATATTCTATAGCAGAAATATTAATTAGTAATCAACACGAAGTAGCAGTAATTGATTCTAACAAATCTAAATGTGAATATATTGATAATACATTAGGCAGTATTAGTGTATTAGGAGATCAATCTTTATCAAATTCATTATTAAAAGCAGGAATAACGAGAGCAGATTTATTTATTGCTACTACAAAAAATGATTCTGAAAATATGCTATCATGTCAATTAGCTAAAGATTATTATAATGCCAAATTTACTTTAAGTATTACCCATTCAAAAGAAATAAGCCGTTTGTTGGAAACGATAAATATAAACTATACTATAAATGTTAATCAACACATAACAAACGAATTAATATCAAAAATAAAATTACTGGGAATTAATATAAATACAAAAAACTAATGAATAAATTAGCATTTTTAGGACCTATAGGATCTTTTTCACAAGAAGCTGCAATAAGTTACAACAAGAACCTAGAGCTTTTAAGCTGTAATTCAATTCCTCAAGTAATTGAAAAAGTTAAAAATGGTTTAGCCAACGAAGCTATATTGCCAATTGAAAACAGTATTGAAGGATCAGTAACTTCAACTATAGATTTATTAATCCAAGAAACTAAATTAAAAATCAAAACTGAAATTGTAATTCCTATAGAACATTGTCTTTTAATAAAAGATGAAACCAAATTAGAAAATATTCAACATGTCTATTCTCATCCTCAAGCCTTATCACAATGCAGAAAATTTTTAACAGATAATACACCTAATGCAGAATTAATTGCATCATTAAGTACATCTAACGCAGTTGAAGAAATGAAAAAATCAAAATATATTTCTGCAGCTATTGCTAATCAAAAATGTGCTTCAATATATAATGTAAAAGTGATATCAAAAAAAATTAGTGATAACAAAAACAATTACACAAGATTTATTATTTTGTCAGATAGAGATAATAAAAATACCGGAAAAGATAAAACATCAATCTGCTTTGATTTTTCTAATGATTCTCCAGGAATTCTTTATATGGTTTTAGAAAAATTTGCAAAACAAAACATTAACCTAACAAAAATAGAATCTAGGCCAAGCAAAACTAATCTAGGAAATTATATATTTCTTATAGACCTTGAGGGGCATAGATCAGATGAAATTGTTAATAAGTGTTTTAATCAAGTTAAACCACTAGTGTCAATGTTCAAAATATTAGGTTCATATCCAAAATTTAATATATAAAAAAATTAAATTGACTTAGTTTGATCTCTTTCAGTATCTAAATCAATTTCATCAATCTCTGAAAATAAATCAACTTCGCTTTGAGTTAAATCGTTATCTATTGTTTTTTGTTTTTTTATTTGGTCATTTAGGCTTTCTACTACTGGGGAAATTACATCCTTTAACTCATCTACTACAGGGCTTAAACCTTCCTTCAAAATAGCTGCCAATTCTTCTCCCCTAGACTTCCAAATTTCACTTTGTTCAGCCAATTCAACACGAGTTTCAGATCCAGGCTTTGGGGCAATTAATATCCCCAAAACAGTTCCAACTAAACCTCCAAACATAAATCCTAACATTGAAGAGCCTCCATTATCTTTTTTAGCCATTTTTTTCCTCTGTATCTTCTTTATCTGAATTTTTAAATCCTGAAAAAAATGATATAAATCTAGAAAATCCAAAACCTAATTTTGATCCTTCAGTTACAGGATTAATAAATTTTTGAGAAAATTTTGTAGTTATACCATCTACTTGTTCAGAGATATTATCAAATGATTCTAATAATTTCAAAACTCGTCTAAATATTATAACTCCCATAATTAAAATTATTACAGATACTATAATTAGAGTGAAGTCACGTATTATAACTAATGTTTGTGCAAATTCATTCAATTTCCACCTCAACAATTACAATGATTTTAACATTTATAAATTTGCTTAACAATAAATATTATTTAATTATGGTGATATCAGAATCCTGACGAAACCTTTTTCATCTTTTCTTTGAGTTAAAATACTATGTTTTTCTTTCTCTACCCACATTAATATGTCATAAGTATTCAATACATCTGGAATTACAACTTCAATAAAGGAATCAGATTTATTATTTATTTCTTGAGACAAAGCAGCTATTATACCTGCACAAGTTTTTCCTGTACCATCAATTACTTTCCATCCATTTGATTCATTAATATTTTTGTTTAGTACACTTATATCTTCTAATACTTCAATATCACCAGACTTACGTAATTCTACTTGACGTTTAAATTCAGCTACTGATTCAGAATACACTCCGTTATCTCTATCTCCTTTAGAACACACTGCCCCTCTAACTCCAACAATATCAGGGTTTACCCTTGTTAATTCATCTAAATCAGACATTTTAAGATGTCCTGATAAAGCAGTACTCATACCATCGGATTTTCCTTCCATTACAATATCTCTTAGCTCTACTTCAGATAGAAAATCAAACAAATTCCTTCCATCTTTTGTCAAAGTATCTATAAGCCAACCATCACATTTGCCATCTCTAGCTAATTTAGGCATTAAATGAGGATCCAATCCTCCATCATATAGAACATTATCAGCAAAAAGTGAACCAATTAACTTTGTCTCTGTACCTTCTAACGCTTCTTTTGAAGCTTGAAGAACTTCAACAGACTTATCATAATCCGCTTGCATAAAACCAACTTTTACAGAAGTAGCTTTCATCTGTCCAGCAGCCCAAACAGCCATAGCAACTGTTCCTTCTTGATTTGGTACTACTCCTAAAGTTAACGAAGCATGAATATCAGCAGGAACAGCTTTTCTTACATCTTTAAATATATTTGGCTTAGCAGATCCCACTAAAGCTTCTTGTAGGTTTTTAACATCAACTATATCTGCTCCACCTTTCATAGCTTCATATGCTTCTTTTAAATTTTGAACACTAACCATTAATATCATAATTTATTACCACCTATTAATATTTTTTAAGATTTAAAAGATCTAAAGCTGAAGGACGAAAGTCTTTCAAATCCGCTTTAAGCTCTAATTTATCAGAATCACTCATGTTTAATAATGGATTCCTAACATGTCCACCAGCCATACCCATTAATTCTCCCCAATATTTACATAAAGAAACTGGCAAGACTCCATTCATACTGCTCACTATTCGAGGCCACCATTTATCAGATATTGATTTTATTGGACGTATTTTTAAATCATAAAAATCTTGATCAATATTTCCTTCTATAGCTTTATCAATAAATTGAACATAATTATTTTTCCCTGGCATGTCAAATCTCCAATCAGACGTATTTGCAAACATAACACGTTGTTGAAAACCCAATTCTTTACCTTTAGCAAATATCCATTCATCTGGAGTACTTATTAATACTTTATCTCCTAATAAAATATGAGTATCTATTGATAGCTGTTTATTAAAACTAGCTTCCTTAACTCCAACTACATTTGGAATATCGCAAATCTTTTTCAAACCTTCAGGTGACATAACAATTCCAAATTGAGGAGAATTATAAAACATTATAGCTAGAGATGTATTTTCAGCTAATATTTTTACAAATTCTACTACTTGTTGCTCAGTTTTAGTAACCATATATGGCGCAGCTACCATTAACAAATCAAATCCTAAAGATTCAACATGGCTTGCTAAATTAAGCATTTCTTTTACAGATGTATGGGTAACATGAGCTCCAATCATCCAATTGCCTTTAGATTCGTCAGCAAGAATATCATATATCTGAATTTTCTCAGAAAAGGTTAAACTCCAAAATTCCCCCATACCCCAAGTACACCCTACTCCACTAGTACCCAATGAACGAATACGTCTAATATTTTTTCTTAACCCACCTTCGTCAATGAGGTCATCTTCAGTAAAAGGGGATATTAATGTAGACCATTGGCCTTTAACATTATATCTAGCCCATTCCTTAGATTCACTTTTACTATATGATGGCAATAAAACCTCCAAAACAAATTATTTTAATCAAAGCATGATTTGACTAAATTTAAAATGGTAATTAAATTAAGTAAAAACGCTAGATAATTACTTTAAGCTTTACTCGATACTTTACTTTGATTCCTAAGACACTTAGTACATATACTGACTTGTCGTAAAACACCTTTATCATTTATCTTAGATTTTTGAATATTAGCCAGTGAACGTGTTCGAGTACGTTTTTTCGAATGACTAACATTATTTCCATACATTCCAGATTTAAGACAAATTTCACACCTAGCCATAATTCTCCTTTGACTGTTAATGATGTATTAAGTAGAATCCATATAAATAAAAATTATATATATATATAATAACTAAATAAAATAGATTAGGCAATTGATGAAAATTATTAATAATGTAAAAAATTCAAACTCTTTTAACGGCAACAATCTCACCCAAATGTTTATTTATAGTAAGTACTACTTAGAAAAACATGTTGACACTTTAAATTCTTTAAATGTATTTCCAGTACCAGATGGAGATACTGGAACAAATATGCTTATAACGATTAGAGAAGTTCTTAAGTCAATTGAAAATGACAATAACCCTTCTGCATCTCATATTTCAAAAACAATGTCTGAAGCTGCTTTAATGGGCGCAAAAGGCAATAGTGGAGTCATATTGTCTCAATTTTTTAAAGGCTTTGAATCAGCTCTTAAATCAAAACATAATTTTGGATACGAAGAATTTATAATATCTTTAGAATATGCAGTCAAATATTGCTACAAATCCGTAGGAACACCAACTGAAGGAACAATACTAACAATTATAAATGTAGCAGCAAAAACAGCTAGGAAATTATATGAAAATGGCACTCCACTTAATGAAATAATTACTCATACTTGTAAAGATGTAAAAACTTCAGTTCTAAAAACGCCTGAATCTCTAGAAGTTTTAAAAAATGCAGGAGTTATAGATTCAGGAGCATTAGGCTTATATATAATATTAGAAGGTATAAGAATATATTTAGAAGGAGGAGATTTAAAATCATCAAATATTGACTTTCCAGAAAATTTAAACAAGGCTCCAATAAATCTATCTAACTCATCTTCAGAAAATATGTTAGACCAAAGCCATGACAAATATGGTAATTGCGTACAGTTTTTTATTTTATCTAATACAATAAATATAGATGAAGTGAAAAAAGAAATTGAAAAAATAGGTTCATCTCTTGTAGCTGTTGGAAGTGATACTAAAATCAAAATCCATGTCCATTCTGAATCACCTGATAAATTAATTAAAATAGCAAGTAAATTTGGTGAAATAACTCAAATTTCTATTGAAGATATGGATGAACAACACCATCAAATTATTTCAAAAGCGAAAAACACCTCTGAAACAATATTATTTTCAATATCATCTGGGGAAAAAATTAATAATATATTTACAGAATTTGGAGCAATAAACTTTGATATACAAGAAAATAATTATACTAAAGACAAAATGGAATCTATAATATTAAAATCAAAATTTAAAAATGCGATTTTATTGATGAATGGATTTACACTCCCACTTGATTCTAAAATCTTTTCAAACAAATTTATTCACATATTAAATACTAACAATATAGCTGATGGTATTGCAGCTATACTTAATTATAATCCTGAATTAATGATTGACGAGAACATATCTAACATGGAATCATCATATAAATCAATAATAAGTATAGAAATTGATAAAGCTAAAGAAACTACAAAATTATATGATGAAAAATTACAGGCAAATGAATATTTCTCATTGTATAATAAGAAATTAATTTCAAAAAATAATAATATACTAATTATGTTAAACAAATTATTTAAAGAGATTAACGTATATGACAAAGACCTAATAACTATTTACAATAGCAAAGAAATGAGTAGGAAAATAAAAGAAACTATATCAAATCACATGGAAACCATAATGCCAGATGCAGAATTGGAAATAATTGAAGGAGAATTTACTTCTCCTATATTAATAATATCTATTGAATAAAGGGGAGAAAATGATAAAAATAATCACAGACAGTACTTCAGATTTACCAAAAGAAATTGCAGAAGAATTAGGAATTATTGTAATACCTTTAAATGTACATTTCGGAGATGAAGTTTATAAAGACGGAGTAGATATTTTTCCTGATGAATTTTATCCTAGACTCGAGAAAAGCGCAGAACTTCCAAAAACATCACAACCGTCTATTGGAGATTTTATAAATATATATAAACCTATACTAGATAATGGGGACCAAATAATCTCCATACACGTATCTTCAAAATTAAGCGGCACATTTAATTCTGCTTCTCAAGCTAAATCTCAATTAGATGAAAATAATTCTATAAGTATAATAGACACTAAATCAGTTTCTATGGGGGTCGGATTAATATCAATATATGCTGCAAAATTAATAAAATCAGAAAATTTATCTTTGGAAGAAGCAACCAAAAAAATTACAGATATAATTGACAAAACTGAAACTATAGCTTTAGTAGAAACTCTCGAATTCCTTCAAAAAGGCGGAAGAATAAGTAAAGCGAAAGAACTTATTGGAAATTTGTTGAAAGTAAGACCTATACTCAAATCTGAAGATGGAATAATAGTTCAAATAGGCAGAGAACGTTCACGCAACAAAGGTATAAGCTTCTTAGAACAATCTGCAAAAACTAGTTCCCCTTTACAATATATATCTATAATGTATAGTACAACTCCAGATGAAGCACAGAATCTAGCTGATAAATTACGATCAGAAAATATCACACCAATTATTGCAAGGCTTGGACCAGTAATTGGTACATATGCAGGCCCTCAAGCATTAGCTATAGCATTAATTTCAGATTAGATATGAATGAAAAGCCCAATATAGATTTAATTGAAAAAATACAACGTTTATATAAAATTCTTCAACATGAAGTACTTAACAAGTATAACAATAAAACTGTAATAGGCGGATTAGATAAACTACTAGAAATACTAGCTATTGATTTAAAATTTCTTACAAAACCAAATACAAGCTATTCAAATCTTAATAAAGAAGAAAGAGCCCAATGGATTAAAAATACTTTAAATCAAATTCTTACTAGTATTCCTGAATTACAATTAAGTAAATCATTTAATAATTTTAAGAAGAAAAATTCTACACAAATTCCAACCGAGAAGAGATATTACAATATAAATATAGATTCTAATATCAATGAATTACCTAATTTAACTAAAAGAACTCAATCAAAATTTAAAAACCTTGGGATAGAAAAAATTATAGATTTAATCTATTTCTTCCCTGCTAGACACTATGATTTTACTGATATAAGAAAAATATCTACACTCCAATTCGGTAATGAGCAAACAATTATAGGTACTGTAACCAAAGTTGGGCAACCGAATGTATGGCCTAAGAAAAAATCGACAGAAATCATAATATCAGATGAAAGTGGCAAAATTAGAGCCATATGGTTTAATCAACCCTGGCTAAGTAAAAGCATTAAATTAAATTCTAAAATTATTATTAGTGGTAAAGTAAATGTATTCAGAAATAGACTCGTATTTGAATCTCCACAATATGAAATTATTAATGGACAAAAGGATCTGATTCATACTGGAAGACTAGTTCCTATATACCGTACAACTTCTGGCTTAGCTCAAAGAACAATAAGAAAAACGGTTAAACAATCAATAGATATTACAATAGACCAATTAACTGAATTTATTCCCAATAAAATATTAGATGAAGTAAATCTAATTAATCTAAAAAATGCTATCTTACAAATTCATTATCCAAAATCAAATCAAGATTGGAATATTGCCAGAAAAAGGCTAGCCTTTGATGAATTATTTTTAATACAATTATTGGTAATACAACAAAAAGAAACATGGCGCAAAATTGGATCAGGAATATCCTTAGATAGTAATGAGACTCCTTTAAACGAATTCTTAAATTCTCTACCCTTCAAACTAACAAATGCACAGAATAATGCTTTAAATGAGATATTAAATGATATATCTATTGACAGACCTATGCGCAGACTTCTTCAAGGCGACGTTGGAAGTGGAAAAACTGTAGTTGCACTGGCAAGTTTATTAGTCTCAGTATTCAAGGGTTATTGTGGTGCAATAATGGTGCCAACAGAAGTACTTGCAGAACAACATTTTATGACTATTTCTTCTTTAACTGATGAAATTTCAGAACCATCCAATTACAAAAATATTAGAAAATTAAAATTACCTTATTTAAATAAAATTATTAATATAGGATTACTCATTGGTAGTTTAACAAAAAAAGAAAAAAAAGAGTTAAATATAAAATTAGAAAATAATGAAATAGACATATTAATCGGCACACATGCCCTTATTCAAGATTCGGTTAAAATTCCTCGTTTAGCATTAGTTATAATAGATGAACAACATAGGTTTGGAGTTAACCAAAGAGGGCTACTAAGTGACAAAGGAAATAAACCACATTTGCTTGCAATGTCAGCTACTCCCATACCAAGATCACTAGCATTAACAATTTTCGGAGACCTCGATATTTCAATAATTAATGAAATACCTCCTGGCAGACAACCTATAAGAACAAGGTTTTTAGAACCTGAAAAGAGAGAATCAGCATATAAATTTCTTGCAAAACAAGTAAATCAAGGAAGACAGGCTTTTATTATTTGTCCGTTAATAGAAGAATCAGAAACAATACAATCAAAAGCAGCTATACAAGAATATGAAAAATTATCAAATGATATTTTTCCTAATTTAAAATTAGGTTTATTACATGGCAGAATGTCATCTAATGAAAAAAGTAGCATTATGTTAGATTTTAAAAATGCAAAAATTGATATACTTGTTTCTACAGCTGTAATTGAAGTAGGAATTGATATTCCAAATGCATCAACTATACTTATAGATGGTGCTGAAAGATTTGGATTATCACAACTTCACCAATTTCGAGGACGTGTAGGTAGAGGGCAATATGAAAGTTATTGTATTTTGCTTTCTGAATCTAAAAACCAAGATTCTAGAGAAAGACTAAAATTATTAGAAAGAATAACCAATGGGTTTGAATTAGCTGAAGAAGATTTAAAAATAAGAGGACCAGGAGACCATATAGGAACGAAACAAAGTGGGCTACCAAACCTAAATATAGCAACCATTAATGATTACGATATATTATCCATAGCTAGAAATGAAGCTATAAAAATTATTGAAAAAGACCCAGAACTGAACGAACCTGAACTAAAAAAGCTAAAAGCTAAATTCTTAGAATATTCAAACAAAGTATTAATTGAAACAAATTACTCTTAACTTCCATGTTGAAATATTAATTTAAGTAATTACTCTTACTCAGCCATCATTTGCCTCAAAACATAAGGCAGTAATCCCCCGTGAAGATAGTATGAACTTTCAATTTCAGTATCTATTCGTACTAAAACATTAAATTTAGTAATTTTACCTGATGTAGAAGTCGCAATAACTTCGATTGTAGATGCTGGCTTAATATAAGATGAAATTTCTGGAATATCAAAAACCTCTGTACCATCTATACCTATAGATTCAGCAGATTCACCTTCTTCAAAAACTAAAGGTAAAACACCCATTCCAATTAAATTAGAACGATGGATCCTTTCAAAACTTTGAGCAATTACTGCTCTAACACCAAGTAACATAGGCCCTTTAGCAGCCCAGTCTCTAGAACTACCTGTTCCATATTCTTTTCCTGCAATAATAATCAATGGGGTCTCTTTTTCTTTATATTTTTCTGAAGCATCATATATACGCATAACTTCGTCAGAAGGAAAATATAAAGTCCAGTCACCTTCCATATCAGGGACAAGCTTATTTCTTAAACGAATATTGCCGAATGTTCCTCGAGCCATTACATTATGATTCCCTCTTCTAGAACCAAAAGAATTATATTCCCATTGGGGAACATCATTTCCCAAAAGAAACTGACCCGCAGGTGCACTTGGAGGTATTGAACCTGCAGGAGAAATATGATCAGTAGTTACAGAATCTTCTAAATAAACCAAAACTCTAGCATTTATTATTTCAGATCTATCTGTAATTTCTTTAGAGAAATTATCAAAATATGGAGGCTTTTGTATATAAGTAGAGCCTTTATCCCAGGCAAAGTTTAACGAAGAAGAAGTATTCAAATTCTGCCATTCAACTGGACCGTCAAGGACTTTTTTATATTGGCTTTCAAACATTTCAGGAGTTAAACTAACCGAAATCGCATCTGATATGTCATTTTGCGATGGCCAAATATCTTTTAAATAAATATCTTCTCCTACATCATTTTTACCTATTGGTTCAGATGCAATATTAATATCTACTCTACCAGCTAAAGCATATGCTACAACAAGCATAGGCGAAGCTAAATAATTTGCTTTAACTTGAGGGTGTACTCTACCTTCAAAATTTCTATTACCACTTAAAACAGCTGCAACTGTTAAATCATGTTCCGTAACAGAATCAGATACTTCTTTAGGAAGAGGCCCTGAATTACCAATACAAGTCGTGCATCCATACCCAACTGTATTGAAACCAAGGTATTCAAGGTCTTTATCCAAACCAGCAGCTTTAAGGTAGCTAGTAACTACTGTTGAACCTGGAGCTAAACTAGATTTAACCCAAGATTTTTTCTTTAATCCTTTATTCCTAGCATTTTTTGCAATTAAACCCGCGCCAACCATTACTGAAGGGTTAGAGGTGTTAGTGCAACTAGTAATAGCTGCAATTACAACAGACGCATCACTTACTGAAGCTTCTTCATTTTCTATTACTATTTTATGTTTATTATCAGATATATTTTCAAAAGATTTATTAAAATTATCTGGAACCGAATCTAAAGTCAATTTATCTTGTGGCCTTTTAGGACCCGCAACTGAAGGAATTACTTTAGAAATATCAAAATCTATTGAAGAAGTATACATTGGTTCATTATGTTCATCATAAAAAAAATCATTTGCTTTTGCATATTTTTCTACCAAATCTATTTTAGACTTTTCTCTACCTGTACCCTTAAGATATTTTAGAGTCTGGTCATCTATAGGAAAAAATCCACAAGTAGCTCCATATTCAGGAGCCATATTTGCTATGGTGGCACGATCAGCAAGAGGTAATGATTTTAATCCTGGACCATAAAACTCAACAAATTTTTCAACTACCCCTATTGATCTCAACATTTCTACTAATGATAAAACTAAATCTGTCGCTGTAGCACCATCAGATAATTGTCCTGTCAATCTAACACCGACAACTTCTGGAACTACCATGTAATAAGGCTGGCCTAACATTACTGCTTCTGCTTCTATACCTCCGACGCCCCAGCCTAAAACACCCAATCCATTTATCATTGTTGTATGAGAATCTGTACCTATACAAGTATCCAGAAATGCAAAAGTAGGTTTTTCCATATCATTAATTAAAACTCCTTCAGCTAGGTATTCTAAATTGACTTGATGTACTATACCGGTACCTGGAGGAATAATTTTAAAGTTATTAAAAGCATTTTGTGCCCACTTGAGCAATTGATATCTTTCAGTATTTCTATCAAATTCTTTTTCAATATTTAATTTAAATGAATTAGAATCTAAAAAATAATCTACTTGAACAGAATGGTCTACAACCATATCTGAGCGGACAATTGGATTAATAATAGAAGGGTCTCCACCGTGCTGAGCTACAGCATCTCTCATTGCAGCTAAATCGACTGCAACTGGAACTCCAGTAAAATCTTGCAATAGAACCCTTCCAGGCATAAAAGGAAATTCACTTTTGGGTTTATAATTAGGTCTCCAAGAAGAAACTAATTTGACGTGGTCAATTGAAGAAGGCCCTTTTTCTAAATTACGCAAAACATTCTCTAGCAATATCCTTATAGAATAAGGAGTTTTACTGATATTAATCAAACCTATTTTTTCCAAAGATTTTATAGAATGGAAATTATAGTCTCCAGAAGAGGTATGTAATATTTTTTTTGAAACTAAATTTTTCAAATCTGAATACCCTAAGAAAAAGTTTTTAATTTAATATTACACGTAAATATACATCTATAATATAAATTTTTGTAATTCATATAAATTTTTAAGATGATGGAGGTCCAGCTATTTCATCCACTTTGGCCCTGGCATCATCTTTACTTTTTTGAAAATAATCATAATTTACAGCAACATAATCATTTTCTTCTTCAGGAACATCATCTTCAGCATATATAGCAGTCACTGGACATACTGGTTCACAAGCCGCACAATCTATACATTCATCAGGCTCAATAAATACCATCCTGTCAACACCTTCATCAACATAAATACAATCAACAGGACAAACATCAATGCAAGCTTTATCTAAAACATCAACACAGGCAGATGTTACAATATATGCCATTAGTAACTCCTTTAAAATTCAAAACAAAAACCTTAATATAAATAGTTATATTAAAATTATATATTGATAATATTTCTTGATCAAGGCTTTCTAATATATATTAATCATTATTTTTATTAATAAATTATTTGTTTATTACGAAAATTAACTATTTGATCATCTGTATATCCTAAAGACAACAAAATTTCATCGGTATGTTCTCCTAAAGCAGGAGAAGGTAATTTAGCTTGAAGAGGAGTTTCACTCATCTTCAACACTGGTCCAACAGTTCTATATTTACCTGCTAAGCTATGTTCTAGTTCAACAATTAAGCCATTAGCTTTAACCTGCTCTAACCTGCTAGTTTCCTCAGTAAACAAAACTTCGGCAGCAGGTATACCTGCATTATGCATTTTAGGTAAAATTTCAGTAATAGTATAGTTATTTAATTTTTCTTGTGTTTTTTCAAAAACTTCTTGAACTTTTAAATCATCAGATGTATCCCATCCATCGAGATTAACACTATCAAAATCAGGATCTAAGCGAAAATCATTTATGCCTAATAAATCCATAAATTTTTTACGTACCCTGTTACCTAATATGCCTACAGCTATCACTCCATTTTTAACATGAAATATTCTATAATAATTATTCGCATAAGACCCTATAAAAGCTCCTGCATCTTGATTTTTTAAATCAATTCCTTTACTTATTGATTCATTATTTTCTTTTGAAATTTTCAAATTATTAATAAATTTATCAACTCTCTCCTTATCAACAGCATCTACTTCTATGAATGCAGGAGTCAGTAACCCCATGACAGTTCCTAAAAGACTTGTATCAATTTTTTGACCATTTCCAGTTTTTTCACGATGATACAAAGCTGTAGTAACACCCCAACACATAGAAAACGCAGTAGCATGATCGACAACAGGCGAAGCAGTAATAAATTGAGGCAATCCATCCTGAACTTTTTTATCACTCGTTACTAATCCTCCAACAGCTTGTGATAATAAGTCAGATCCAGGTAAATGAGACATAGGACCTTCATTTCCATAAGTAGAATTTTCACAATATATTATTTTTGAATTTATTTTTTTCAATGAATCATAATCTATACCTAATTTAGGTGGCACATCAGGTCTAGAGTTAATAATTACAACATCTGCAGTTGAAACTAATTTATAGAATATTTCTGTACCTTGATGATGCTTCAAATTTAAAGGAAGACTTTTTTTTCCTCTGTTTAAAGCTAAATAATTTCGAGTTTCATTTGGTATAAATGGAGCACTTTCTCTTTGAGGCTCTCCCCATGTTGGTTCTACTTTTATAACATCTGCACCCATATCTGATAGTAAGGAACCAGCAAAAGGTCCTGCAACAATTTGCGTATAATCTATTACCCTTATGCCTTTAAGTGCTCCATTCATATTACGATCTCCTGAATTTATGATTGAAATATTAATAAATGATAAAATAAATTACATGATTAGGTTGACAGTTTAATCCAAAATGTAATTAACTGCCAAGTATTATTTCAACAATTAAAACAAAAGGTGAAGATTATGGGCAAATTAAATGGAAAAATTTCAATTATTACTGGAGCAGGTACCGGAATAGGCAAAGGAATAGCTATAGAATTTGCAAAAGAAAATTGCAATTTGGTTTTAGCTTCTAGAAAAACAGAAAACCTAAATAAAACTTACGAAGAAATTCGCAGTTTCAACAAAGATATTAAAATTTTAACTATAAAAACAGATGTTACAAAAGAGTCAGATGTATCAAATTTATTCAAAAAAACTATTGATGAATTTCAAAAGTTAGATATATTAGTTAATAATTCAGGAGTTTTCGATGGAGGCCCAATAGATAACCTACCTCTTTCTTCTTGGCTAAAGGTAATTAATGTAAATTTAACTGGAGTATTCTTATGTACCAAAACCGCAATGCAAATAATGAAAAAACAAAAAGGTGGACGCATAATTAACATTGGAAGTATTTCTGCTCAAAAACCTAGAATGGATTCAGCGCCATATACTACTAGTAAGCATGGACTTGTAGGTCTTACAAAATCTACTGCTTTAGAAGGAAGAGAATACGGTATAATTGCAAGCTGTCTACACCCAGGCAACGTTGCTACTGAAAGAAGAATATATAGCGATGATGCAATGGCAAAAAGAAGTCGTGATGAAGAAATGATGCAACCTGAAGATATAGGAACTGCAGCGGTAACTATGGCATCACTTCCTATGAATGTAAATATGTTAGAATCCATAGTACTGCCAGTAAACCAAGCATATCTAGGCAGAGGTTGATCAACCCATTTTTTAAAAATTAAAAAGGAATATTCAAATGAAAAACATATTAATTACTGGAATGAGTGGATTAATTGGTGGACTTCTAAAAAATAAGCTTCAAGAAATTGGCGAGTATAAACTTACCGCTCTCAATAGAACAAAAGTAGACGGAGTAAATAATTTTCAAGCAGATATACGTAATTTAGAAAATATTATGCCAGCATTTAAAGATCAAGATATCGTAGTGCATCTTTCAGCTTACTTAGAAAATGACGAATGGCTAGGTAATTTAAATACTAATATTATTGGTACATACAATGTTTTTGAGGCCGCAAGACTATCAGGTGTACAAAGAATAATATTTGCAAGTAGTGGTAATGCTATTAGAGGATTTTCTGATATCGAACCTTATAAATCTATAGCAGAAGGTAGATATAAAGAAGTGCCTGAAAATTATAAGAAAATCACACATGAACAAGTAAGGCCGCAAAAAATATATGGGGCTACTAAAGTATGGGGAGAGGCTTTAGGCAGACATTTTTCAGACGCCTATGACATATCTATAATTTGCCTTAGAATAGGAGCTGTAAGACCCGAGAATAAACCAGCTAACGCACACGAATATTCTACATACTTAAGCCATAATGATGTCACAGATGCATTATACAAATGTATCGAAGCTCCTAAAGACTTAAAATATGATGTATTATTTGCGCTGTCTAACAATAAATGGGGATATAGAGACTTAACCCACACCAAAGAATCAATAGGATTTGAGCCTTCGGATTCTGCAGATAACCATATCGTTAACTAAGTAAAAATTTCAATATTAGTTATATTGTTTAATCTAATCCAGTAAGTGCCCGCCGTGGGTTATCAACAGTGATTTGTTTAATTTGTTCAGCTGTAATCCCTAATTTATTTAATTCCAAAACAAGGTCACCGGAAATATACGCATATCCCTTACCTCCATATGCATAATAATCAGGTTTACGACATACGTCTTGTCCAAATAATATATATTTAATCAAACCTGCATCAATCATATTTTTTATAATTTTAAGGTCTATTTCATGCTCATACGCATTAGTAGTCCCAAGTCGATCAAAAGAAACAAATGCTCCTCTTTTAGCAATTTCAGAATGGTATTCAAAATGAGGATATGATTGACAATGTCCAATAATTACTCTTTTTAAATTGACCCCCTCATGCTTTAAAATATCTAACTGATCAAGCCCTACTGGTGATTTCACCGCATGTGTGGCTATTGAGACACCAGTATGATTATGAGCTCTGGCCACTGCTCTGAACACTCTTTCTTCAACTGGAGATATCCAAGTAAAATGAGATCCAATTTCTCCTAAAATACCTGCTTTTACATCTGTACCATCAATACCAATTTTTATATCATTTATTAATTCATCTGCAATTTCATCAGTCTTCATCCTATAAAGTTTTTTTTCATAATAAGGTTCCCTATACCAACCTGCTCCAAGAATAATATTCAATCCAGTTTTTTCTGCCATCTTGCGAACAGCTACAGCATGATTATCTTCTAATAAATCATGGTCATGACCTCTTAAGCTCGCAGTAGTTTGATCTATTAAAGATACTCCTCCAGATTCTTTATACCTCATCAATTCTCTATAACATAACTCAATATCATTTAGAACCGAATCGTTGTTAGCAGTATCCCGGGTCAAATCTAAAAACAAATGTTCATGAATCGAAGTGAATCCAAGAGACTGGGATGAAATTGGCCCTAAAACAGTCATTATAGTACTCATAGATAGTTCCTTTATAAGTGTATTTATTTATACTTCAAGTCATATAATAAATTTAAAAACCTTTATGATTTTGGTAAGTTTTTTTCAAAGAACCTTTTCCAATTTAAATATAATATATTTTCTATATCAGCTTCTTTATAACCTCTTTTTTCTAAAATATCTCCAACTTTTTGATAATCTGCAACAGTATCAATTTCATAAGGAGCCCCATCTCGTCCTCCTTGCCCGTCTGTATCCCCTCCAATTGCAGCATGTAAAGAATTCCCTGCAATTTGGCATACGTAATCTAGATGGTCAACAAAATGCTCTAATGTTATTTCTTCTCTAGGAAATACTTCCCTTCTATTAGGTATATTATTCCAATCTACTCCTTTTGGGTGTAACATCCATGTATCCATTGAAGAACCAATAACTGCGCCCCTGGATATTATTTCACGTAAAAGTCCATCTGGTATTTGTCTTTCTCCAGGAGCTAATGAACGGCAATTATGATGACTTGATAATATTGGGCCCTCAAAATTATCAAGTTCTTCCCAAACTGCCTTATCAGAAGTATGGCTTACATCTAATATCATGCCTAAATCATCCATTTCTTTTAAAAGTTCCAGAGCATCTCCCACTAAACCACCTTCTGTTCCAGTTGCAGTTCCATGAGAATAACTACTGACTCCATAGTGAGACAGACTAATAACCCTTAATCCTTTATCCCACCAATCATAAACTTGTTTAGGCCAATGTATTGCGTCAGCTCCCTCCATGCCTAGTATCATTCCGAATGGTAATTCACTGCTATCTTCTTCTTCCCATAATTTAATATGTGAATTGATATCTCTAGAAGTTGTTAGTATTTTCGACCATCCAGTAGCTTCTAAAATACGGTAATATTCTAATTCTCCTTGAGCAATAGAATATGCAATATCTCTATTTCTACACTCTCCATGAGAATGTAATTCAGGTCTATATATACATACCGAAACTTTAACTAAAGCTGCAGCAATTTTTCCTTTTCTTAATTCTGGAATAGATGCTAAAGTTTCTGAATCATTCCATCCACTACTAAAACCTCTCCTTTTAGAATTTTTTCCCAACCTAACTTCTTCTATAGGGGCTGTAAGATCACGGTCTAAATAAAAAGCTCCATGAGCCATAGGGTAATCACCATCTATAATTAAACGCATATTGAGCCTCCACTAATCTTTATAAATTTATTATCCACTTTTTTTCTTAAGTTTTCTTGCAGATATTATCTTATTAAACAAGTTTTCAGCATCAGCATTCCCAATATTTGGAAATACTATTGCTATATGTGTTTTACCTTTATTAAATTCAATATATATACTTGTATGTGGTCTTATCCTAATTAATGATTGAAGAATAAAATGAGTCCCTATTACAAAAGCGATAATACCTATAAAAAAAAATAAATTTTCTAACCACCTATTAAGTATTGGGATAAATATAGTTATTAAACCTAATACCACTCCAAATAAAGATATTTTTAAGCCTGCAGAAACTCTGCTTTCTTGACCACCTGTAATTTTTTCAAAACTATAAATATCATCCACATGTATTTTATGCAATTTTTTTGAACCCAATATGCCATGTTTCATAATTAATAACGAATCGCTTGTCAGTAAAGCTGAATCATTATTCTTATCTTCTTTTTTATACAAAATATCTTCATCTGAAATATTTTGACTAATCTCTAACGGAAATATAGACACCCTAAAACCCTCCATAAATAAAGTTATTTTCAAATCTTAAACAAACTTAACTCTTTCAAACAAATAATACAATTAATATTTAATTATGCAAGTGAATTCATCTTGACTATAAATATAGTGTAAGTATATAATTATTTTTGCGCTAATATAGATTTCAAATTTCTAAGGAAAACTTTAGAAGTTTTTCTGTATTTTCGTGTGTACTTTAACAATTGAATCCTGTTTAAAACAAATTTCTTAAAAAATATTATTAAAGGTATTAATAAAATATTATTAATTGTAATTAATGACCGAGTAATCAGACCTTAATGAGGGTCAAGTTACTAAGGGTCTACGGTGGATGCCTTGGAGCCAAGTGCCGAAGAAGGGCGTGGCAAGACTGCGAAAAGCCTCGGTGAGTTGTCTAGCAAACTTAGCCGGGGATGCCCGAATGGGGAAACCCATCCTGGGTTATACCAGGATACTCTATTTATATAGAGAGGTAAGTGAGAAAACTGAAACATCTAAGTATCTTGAGGAAAATACATCAATTGAGATTCCCCTAGTAGTGGCGAACGAACGGGGAATAGCCTAAACCTATATGGCTTAGTGGACTGAGATCCTATGTCATATAGGGGTTGTAACACCACTAGCTCATATCTCAGTAATGAGCAAGGAGTTACAAATCTTCTTTTTAGTAGAATGAACCTGGAAAGGACAACCATAGAAGGTGATAGTCCTGTATACGAAAAAAGGAAGACTCCTTAGTGAGTTGTTAAGTAAGATGGGACACGTGAAATCCTGTTTGAATCTGGGGGGACCACCCTCCAAGGCTAAATACACTTGGCTACCGATAGCGAACCAGTACCGTGAGGGAAAGGTGAAAAGAACCCCTAGCGGGGAGTGAAATAGATCTGAAACCGTAAGCTTACAGAAGGTTGTAGTCCTGACTTTGTC
>PBKN01000013.1 GCA_002721445.1 Chloroflexota bacterium
CACCTGGAAGTTCAATTTGTACTGGATCAGGGAATATTCCATCTATAGCTCTACTAGCATCAAATGTATAAAGGAAATCATCTCCTCCTTTAGCCCCACTTTCACCATTGGTCATTATCTTATTAAAAGGTAAACGAGATACACCACAACCGATGCCTGGTACGGTGGCCTTGTCATAGGCTTTCACAACAGTCATAGGTATGGTTCCGTCTGCAGAGCCCACGTCTACTACCAGTAAACCTCCACCAGCTAAAGTTATGTAGGCGAATTTACTGTCACTAGTGAATTCGTGACAGATTGGGCGCACCACTGAAGTTCCTAATTCATTGGCAAACTGGTCTAATGCCAATGTTTCTACTAATTTGTAATTATCATTCGTATAGTTGGTCTGGATTTTATGAAGGAACCCAGATTCATCTTTTGCGCCAATATTTGCGACTATAGCCATGTTGTTATCAGGAGATGCAACTGAAGCGTGTGAATTTGTTGTTCCACCTACTCCATTGAAACCTCCTACTGTACTAACACAACCGACGATCTCACGAGTGGCAATATTTATGAAGAAAGTGTTACCAGAACCTACATTGGCAAGAAGAACGTGACTGGCCTTCGGGTTAGTAAAGTTGGAAAGTATCATATGTGGCTTTATCGGGGCGTCACAATTAGCGTCTTTAGCTGCCTTTGCCAGATCTATAATCTCAGGAGATGCATTCTTAGCATCCTTTAGAAAAATATCTTCTCCGTCCCATATGTATAGTAGCCCGCCAGTCCCGTCGCTAACAGTAGGAGATTGATCAACAGCCCATACTTCATAGGAAGGTTCCATTTCTGGTAAAAAACTTTCTGCAATACTACATGCAGCTGCTGTAACAAGGACCACCATCAGAATTAATATAAATATATATATCGATTTAAAATTCATTTCTATACTCCTTAACGTATTTTTGATATTCATGAACAAAAAAAACCCTCTTAAACCGCATCAAATGCTTGCTGAAAATCAGCAGTAATATCATCGATATGTTCTAGTCCCACTGAAATTCTAATTGTTGAAGGTTCTACACCAGCAGATATTTGTTCTTCAGGTGATAATTGTTCATGAGTTGTCGAAGCTGGATGTATTACTAAAGTTTTAGCATCACCAATATTAGCTAAGTTACTTACTAATTTTAAGTTATCAATACATTTAACAGCTGCATCATATCCATCTTTAAGAGTAAAGGTTAATACTGAACCGTATCCTCTTTGTAGATATTTGTCAGCCAAGTCTTTATAAGGATTTCCAGGAAGCCCTAGATAATTAACAGATTCCACCTTTGGATGATTTAATAACCAATTTGCTAAAGCAATAGAATTTTCAGAATGTCTTTCTACTCTTAATGACAATGTTTCAAGACCCTGTAAAAAGAGGAATGAATTAAACGGGCTAAGAGCAGCACCGTAATCCCTCAACACTTCAAATCTAGCTCTAACTCCAAAAGCAATATTTCTATTTGATGGAATACCTAAAGCTTTACATAAATCGCTTTCAAATCCTGAGGTATCCCAATGAACTAAACCATGATAAGCTTCACTTGGTTCCGTATATAATGGGAACTTACCATTTCCCCAATTAAAAGTTCCTGCATCAACGATTACTCCTCCTATGCTAGTACCATGTCCACCTATCCATTTTGTAGCGCTGTGTACTACAACGTCTGCGCCATAGTCTATAGGCTTTATAATTGCACCAGCTGCTCCGAGAGTATTATCAACGATTAATGGGATATCATTTGAGTGGGCAAGTTTAGCTAGCCCTTCAAAGTCTGGAACATTCATTTCTGGGTTTCCTATGGATTCAATATAAATAGCTTTGGTATTTTCATCAATTTTTGATTCGAAACTGGATATACTATCTCCATCAGCAAACTTAACATTTAATCCTATTCTAGGAAATTGAGCTTTAAACTGATTATAAGTCCCACCATAAAGAAATGATGTTGAAACTAAATTATCACCAGCTGTCATTAAATTAGTTATAGCAGTAAATTGTGCAGCTTGACCTGAAGCCGTGGCTAAACCTAAAATCCCGCCTTCTAATGCTGCTACTCTTTTTTCGAATACATCAGTAGTCGGATTCATGATTCTCGTATAAATATTACCCAATTCTTTGAGTGTAAATAGATTATTCGCATGTTCATGACTATTGAAAACATATGAACTTGTTTGGTAAATCGGTACAGCTCTAGAATTAGTTGTTGGATCAGCTTCTTGACCAGCATGTAATTGTAATGTCTCAAATTTATATTGGCTCATAATATTTGCCTCCTATTGTTTTAAATAAAATTCTTTTGTTTAAATATTGAATAAATTTATTATGGATAAAAAGCCTCACTTAAGTGAGGTGTAGATCTTGAATATATTTAATGAAAGTCAATAAATAAGATAATTGTTTAATTGAAAATAAGGTACATTACCAACAAGTCTTAAAGGAATAATAACATCTATAAATATTCTTATAAAATATTTATAACTACAGATGAAATAAGTCGTCTTTATATCTTGTTTTCATTAATAAGTGTCCTCTTTGTAATATATTTTAACATACTTTTTATTTTTCAATATTTAAATAACTAGAAAATAAAATAAATTGTAGCTTTAGATTGAATAAATTTATATTTAAAAATGGACGATTGGGTAGGGTATACAAATATATTTATATCAATCAGGGTTAAAAAATCTAATATATTAAAGCAAACCTAATTGAATAGATTTTTTACGTATTTCTATGATTTGATTTTTTATTTCATTCAGTTTAAGACCGTCAGATGTTGCATGAGCGAGGTCAGAAAATTCATAAACATCAAAACCTGCAAATCTAGAATCATTAAATGTTGATTCATAATCATCTAAATATTGATCAAGTCCTACTGATCTTCCAATATAACGATTTAAATATAATGGAATTTTATTTTGATTTAATTTACTCAAAGCTTCTTCAGCTATAGGATCTCCTAAGGATCTTTTTAAACTCTGTCTGTTTGCATTTTCATTAGGAGGATCTTCCCAGCCTTCAAACCAACTCGTACGAAATGTAGACCCATCAATTAGTTTTTCGTTTACCCATTTTCCCCAATCAAAAGTTATATTTGGAGGAAAACCCAATATTTGTCCGTGTACAGGGTTTTTTCTAAATGCTTCAGTATGCATATGAAAATGAAATTCTTTTCCAAGTTTCCTAGCTTTACTGCTACTTTTTCTTATAAATTCTGTATAAGTCCTACCTCTTATATTACTTAGCTTGATTTTATCTTCTTGATTGTCAGTAGGCTCATATCCATTTTCATTAATAAATTTCTCTATAGTTGGAGCATCGAAGCCGTATTCATAAGGAGCGTCAACCAAATTACCGTGAGATGAGATTCTGATATCTATTCCATCAACTCCTGTAGCTAATACACGATCTACCCAACCATCCCATAATTTTTGTACTTCAGGGTACATTTCACATGGAGTAGAAGGAAGATAATCGTTTAATCCTTTTGCTACCGCTATTATTCCGCCGCGTTGAATCGCATTCCACCTATTTATTACTTCAGGAGGTTTATTAGATGAATCAAGTGAACATTGTAATGTTCCAAACCCAGAATCGAATTCCAAACCTCCTGTTCGGAAATTCCTAGGTCTATGCCATACTGTGCTAAGGTTTGCGACTTCAGAAGGAATTATTTTAGATTTATGATATGGCTGAATCATAGAAACCGCAGTATTAATAAAATCTCCTGAATCATCTTCAAAATCAGTAGTTACTAATACATACTTTTCCTTAATATTTATATCATCTAGAGTGATAGTTGAAACTGGCTGTCCAAATTCAGTTACAGTTTCACCATAATAATCTGTTGTCTTCTTCTGGGCTAGTTCTATTGATTTATTAAATTTTGGTTTAATATCAATTTTTTTATATTTAAAATTATTGTTACTGACCCAAATTTGTATATTTTCAGATTTTATCCTTGTAGGTGAATTATCTTTATTTAATAATTTTATCCGGTCTATATTTAGACTTGAATAATCAGGACCATCATAAGATTTTCTTTTCATACGAGTATGAGGATATTTATCTAAAAATGGTATTGTTTGGCCTACATTGCCACCGATTCTTTGTATTCCATTGGGATTAAATAAATCAGAGCCTTCAGAATGAGATCCAGACATTCCTAGGTTGTAGGGTTTAATAACTCCATATATTTCTAACCCATGCTTATGTGCAATAGGTACAGCAGCCTTTAAAGGTTCCCCTATATCTGAAATAGTTTTGGAACCATATGTGAAAACACCATTATATATATATATATTACCTGCCCAATATGAATCTTGTTCTACATCACCGTAATACAACCAGTAAACTCGTGTTGCTCCCATGTAACGGATTTGACACATTATTTCATCAATTAATTTTAAAGAAAAAGGGCCGTAGATTATATCGTCAGGGAAATCAACAGTAACTGACAACACAAATTCTTTATTTCTATTTTTATGTATCACAGTAATATTAATCCTTAATTAATAAATATTAAAAAACATATATATTATAAAATGCTTAACTTAATCACAATTTAGATTATTTTTGGGCTATTAAGAGAAAAAGTATTATAATTTATGCTTCAGATTGATTCTCTTTTTGAACTGTTGTTATTATGCCTGTTATAAATGTTATCAAAAACATTCCCATCCAGCCTATCATTCCTAATGCATCGACATTGAATATCATGTCAAGGAAAGCACATAGTGATGTAATAATAAATAATGATCCAATAATTGCCTTATATTTTTTATCACATATAAGTGTCATAGAAATTCCTAAGAACATCAATCCAACTACTAATAACATTCCGCCCATTTCAAACATTGTAGAACTTGCTAATATTGTTGCACCAACATCGTTTCCAAATTGTTCAGCATAATCAATTGCTGTTATCCATGAACCCATAAAAACTACCCATATTGGGACAACAAGTAATAGTAATAAGCCACCTATTTCAGCCAATTGATTACTTAGACTATTATCATTTTTCAAAGATTTTGCTAGAAAATAAAGTCCAGTAAACATAGCCATTACTCCAAAAATTTGAAGCATCGAACCTGTTAGAGCTTGATTTTTTTTAGCTAAAATTGAATTCATAGACTCGGAGGGCGACATTGATGATGTATCTGGTACCATACCTGTAATCCAGACCCCCATAGTTAAAATTGGACCTAATATCAACATAATACCAATAACTTTTGAATTCATATTAACCTCACTAAAATAAATAATTATTATTATATATAACTATAGAGCTTAATCAGTGTCAATTCATCAATTAAAATTCATAGTATTTAAATTAAATAACAATTTTTTTCATAGAGGATTTAGGAGTAAACATTAATCTAAAGTACTAACTAATCGCTCAGCTACCATTGCAACAGGTAAATTTGTGTTTCCTCTTGGCACAGTCGGCATAATAGATGCATCAATCACATACAAATTATCTAAACCATGTAATTTACCCATGTTATCTACTACTGCAGTTAAATCAGTCTGAGGTCCCATTTTACAGGTTCCAACAGGATGATAATAATGTAAAGCATTCTTACGTATATCTTCAATTGTCAGTATTTGGTTAGTTTCAGGTAATTCATGACCGATTAATTCTAATGCTTCTTTTTGCAGTGATATTTCTCGACTAAGTTCTAAACCTTCTTTTAAAATTTTAATGTCTTTATCTTCTGTGTCAGTGAAATAACCTTGGTTAATTATTGGCTTTGCTTGCGGATCATCGCTGCTAAGTTCTAAATATCCTCTAGATAATGGAGCCATATTAGCTGAATATATTGCACAATCCCATCTTCCATTACTGTTTTCTGTTGTACCTGTTATAGGATATATATGTAAATCAAAACCTTTTTTACAATTTTTACTACGAACTTTAGCTATACTTTGTTCACTGAATATTAAGTGTCCTTTTTCTTTAAATTCTCGCATCAAATTTGATAACAAATTCGTACCCTCGAACTTTATGTTTATTGAAGGATGGTCATGTAAATTTTCACCAACCCCGGACAGATTTACCTTAGGTTTTACCCCCAGCTTAGATAATTTTCTGTGATTACCAATTCCAGATCGCATAAGAATAGATGGAGATTCAAAAGTACCACTAGAAATAATTATTCTATCGGCATATATCAATGTCACTTCTTTATTTATAATTGCCTCTACTGAATTAGCCTTGTTTTGGTTTATATTTATTTTATTGACTAATGCATTTCCGACAATGGTTAAATAACCGTTTTCTCTCACAGGATCTAGATAAGCAAAAGCTGCGTTAAATCTTTTATCTTGCAAAATATTAACTGCAGATATATCAACTCCTTGATTTTCATATAAATCATTCAAATTTTTAGTTCTAGGTATCCCAGTTTTTTCTATTGCAGTAACAAACGTTTGGTGAAACGGAGTTACCTCTGATGCATTAAAATCTCGAACTCGCAGGGTACTATTTGCTTCAAAAAAGAATGGAAGTACTTCTTGAGCTGACCATCCTTTATTTCCATAGGATTCCCAAGTATCATAATCAACATGACTTCCCCATATAGCAATACAGCCGTTATGTGAAGAACATCCTCCGATCGCTTTAGCACGTTCTAGATTATGATTAGGTTGCCCATTCATGCTAGCACTCTTATATCCCCAATCATGGGTTTCTCCAATGACTGTACTATTAAGCAAATCAGCTGGCCATTTTTTGCTGTTAATTGGTCCAAAGTCAGGGCCAGCTTCTAACAGCATAACCTTTTGATTTAAGCGACTAGCTAGGCGGCCAGCAATTATTGAACCAGCAGTTCCAGAGCCAACTACTAATGTATCAGTATGTTTAGGAATGTTCATACTTCAATCGTTCACTTTATTAATCTTGATGAATCTGAACCTTTATTGATCCACTTTTTTTATTATAAGCAGTATCTACGGCTTTCTGCACATCAGACAATGAAAATCTATGCGTAACCATTGGTTTAAGATTTACTTGACCTGAACCCATCATATCAATCGCAACTTCAAAATCATGCCTGCCATCTAGTATAGAATAGCAGTTGGAAAATATTATTGACTGTTCTTTCATTAGGGGTTCCATCCAATCCATTTGTATTGGAACCCAAAATCCACCTAAGATAACTATTCTTCCTTGTTTACGAGTCAATTCGATACTCTGAAATAAAGTAGTTCCACTTCTACCACCAACAGATTCTAAAGTCATATCAGCACCTCTGCCATCTGTCTCATCCGCAACTGCATCTATTAAATCATCTCCTCCGTCTGGTAGGACTACATCTGCTCCAAGGGCTTTTGCCAAGTCAGATTGATGTGAATATCTCGCTGTAACCATTACTTTACCAGCACCCATAGCTCTCGCAGCTGCTACAGCAGTTTGTCCAATATTTCCTGCTCCAAGAACCAAAACTGTTTCACCCCCTCCAAGCTTACCTCGGCGACAACCATGTATTGATACAGCCAAAGGTTCAACTAAAGCACCTTCATCCCAACCCATGTTTTCATGAAGTTTAAAGCATCCAGTTGCATTTCTTTTAACATATTGAGCATATCCACCACCTGAGTCGGGTTTTTTATTAATGCATTGTTTAGATTGTCCCTGTCTACAGAAAAAGCAAGTACTACAATTAACTCCAAGCCCGATCATATCTACCGCAACTCGTTCCCCAATTCGGTTTAAATCTACCTTTGATCCAACAGCTACAATTTCCCCTGACACTTCATGTCCAGTCGGTAAGCTGTTAGGCTCTTCTGACCAAGACCAAACTCCAGCGGGATCATCTTGATCAGTCCACATAAGTAAATCAGACCCACATACACCTTCAGCTCTGACTTTAACTAAAGCTTCTTCTTCATCAATCTCAGGAATATCCAACTGTTTAACAGACAATTTACCATTACCTTGATACAGTGCTGCATTCATTTTACTCATCAATAATATCCCTCTTTTAAATGGGACTACTATAATATTTAATCCCCACTACCTATTTTTTTAAATCTATGTCTTTTCCTCCATAAGGTTTTTTCTCCTTACGTTTTTTTGGTTTTTTTACTTCTTTTTTAGCATCTTGACCTTTAGCCATTTAGAACTCCTTGATAATTGAATTAGTCTATTTATTTAATTCTATCAAAAAAATCAAGTGTAATTGCATCATTAGGAATATTATCAAATGTAGATTTCAAATCTTTTTGCATTTTTAGCTGAGAAATAACCATTCCTTTGCGTATAACTAGCTCTGTCTTGGTTATATCTCGTATATCGTTTATAGGATTACCTTTTACTGCTACAAAATCTGCATCAAAACCTTTTGCAATTTTACCTATAACAGACTCTTTTTTTAGAACCTTTGCGTTAACAGATGTAGCAGATCTTAGTGCATCAACCGGTTTAATTCCAGCATCTACATAACTTGCTATTTCATCATGAAGACTAAAACCAGGAGCTAATCTTGGAAAAGGGGTATCTGTCCCCATAGCAGTCGTAACTCCAGACTGATGAGCACGTAACAAAAATCTTTTAAGATACAAAATTTCTTGTTGAACCTTTAAGGGATTTGTGCGGATGAATAATTGATATTCATTCCAATAATGTAGATGCGAAGGATGAACCCAATTCCGTGAATTATCTCTTTCAAACACTAAGTCTAACCCTTTAGCAACTCTATCAAAAACCACCAAAGTAGGGTCAATAGCAACATTATGTTTTAAAAGTAAATCTATAAGAGCATCATCTTCTTTTTGAGTGGAATTAGCCCAAGCTGGTCTGCATCCAGATAAATGCTCTATACAATCTAAGCCAGCAGAAATAGCATCTTCTACTGAACATTCCCCAAGATGAGCGGTTACAGGTTTGCCAAGTTTATGTGCTTCATCTATACCAGCATAAACCATTTCAACGTCAAGGCTAGTATAAAGCTTTATAGCATCTACTCCAGCATTTATATGTTCTTTTACAGATGACCTAATTGAATCAGCATTAATATTAGCTCGGCCCATATTTGGCCAATATTTAACTGGTCCGTCTTGAAGATGTCCACAGCAAACTATGCTTGGTCCACTATCATTATTGCTTTCGTTAAATGAACGTTCTTTGAGTATCCAGTGAAGATCGTTTCCAACATCTCTAATAGTTGTAACTCCAGCTAATAAAAATGCAGGTCCCATAACTGAGCTATAATGTACATGAGCATCAATCAATCCAGGCAATAAAGTACAGCCTGGCAATTTAATTGTATTGATATCATTTGGAACCATATGAACAGGAATTATATCTTGTATAATCTTTTCATTAACTATTACTGCTAAATCTTTGGCAGGATTTTCAGATATACCATTCCATAATTCTTCAGGAATAATTGCATATATATTTGTTTGATTGGTTCTAGTATTCATTTATGCCTCCTCACTTTTGATAATAGATTCTTATCCAAATGTGATAATTTCAACATGGACAATCTAATTGTTTTCAAGCAATTATTATATATTGCCTAATCTACATCAACAAACACAGTTAATGACCATTCTCTTTTTTCACCACCTTCCCAGGGACGACTATATTCCAACGCCAATGTACTTTTTCCTTTATTCAATGGTTTAAAGATCCATTCTTCCTTACTAGCCGATCCAGGTACATTCACCTCAGAAGGTATTATATTATGGCTAGTTTGTGTGATAATATTTTCATTACTTATCTGTGCTGGATCAACCCATTGGAATCCTGTGGTAGGATTAGAACAGAGAGTCAGAAGGAACGACTCACTACGCTGTATTTTGATTTCCCAAATTAAATGCTTTTTACCCGCAAATTGGTCACAAGCTACTTCTAAAGAGGTTTGTTTACTTGTACAAGCAAACAAACAGAACAAAATTACAATAATAATATTGAATATTTTTAGAATTTTCATACTTAAACTTCTTTTATATAGAAAAAAAACGCATAGACCAATACTTATAAGATTCTTATTTCTCGTTCAGAATAGTACATATATACCTGATTTAATATCAACAACTGCGTCTATATAACAATATACATAAATGAATGTCAATTTAAATTATTTATTTGATTCTATATTCTATAATCGTTATATGTTAGGTATTTCAAATTCTGTACTAGCGTCTACGCAAAGAGGTAGAGCATAAGATATTTGAGCAGTGGGCTACTTTCAGGTCTCCGTTAGTATTGTCGTAATAACTGATGAGTGGTAACCCATCAATCCCTATAGTAACTGATGTATAAAGTCCAACATCTCCATTTGTATCCAGTGAAGTTATTATCGCAGAAGTGCAGTTTATGTTTGAGCAGTGGGCTACCTTTAGATCTTTGTTTGTCTCGTCGTAATAACTGATGAGTCCTAGACCATCAGTCCCTATGGTAACTGATGAATGCTTTCCAACATATCCAGTTGTATCAAGAGAGGTTATCGTGGAAGTTGTACATGCAGTATTTGAGCAGTGGGCTACCTTTAGATCACGGTTACTCACGTCGTAATAACTGATTAGTCCTAGACCGTCAGCTCCTATCGTCACTGAATTATAAGTCCCAACATTTCCAGTTGTATCAAGAGAGGTTATCGTTTTAGAGCTGCAGTTTATGTCTGAGCAGTAAGCAACTTTCAGAGAACCATTGTCATAATAACTGATGAATGCGAAGCCATCAGGCACTATCGCCAAGGATGTATATCTTCCTGTAGCATCATTATCAACAATTGCACCGCCGGCGGCACTAGTACAAGTTAAGTTTGAACAGATGAGAAAGACAAGTCCTTGACCGTTTTCAGTATATCGATCTGCTATCATAGCTAACCCATTGCCTCCTATCATGATAGATGGGTAGCCACCAGTAGTTGACGTAAGAATCGTTAAAGTTGCAGAGGTGCAGTTTATGTTTGAGCAGTGGGCTACATCTAAGTTACCATTTCCGTCATCACTATGAGCAATTATTCCTAGTCCATCAGCTCCTAAGGCCACTGATGTATAATAACCCTTTCTACCAGTTGTAGTCAGAGAGGTTATTGTGGAAGTTGTACATTCAGTATTTGAGCAGTGGGCTACTTTCAGGTCACCGTAATCCCTATAGTAACTGATGAGTCCCAGGCCATCAGCTCCTATTGTCACTGATGTAAACTTCCCAACATCGCCAGTTGTATCCAGAGAGGTTAGGGTAGAGGTACTGGGCCGACTAAGAGCATCACCAGGATCACCTTTAGCACCTTTAGCTCCAGTTTCCCCTTGTGTACCTGTAGAACCTTGTACTCCTGTTTGACCTTGAACTCCTTGAAGGCCTTGTGCTCCCGTTGCTCCTGTTCCTAGTGGTCCCTGTAACCCCCTCAGGCCTTGTACTCCTTGTATTCCTTGAGGTCCTGTATCTCCAGTTTCTCCTTTTTCTCCCTGCAGACCTACTTCACCTTGTACCCCTTGTATCCCTTGTATCCCTTGAGGACCTGTATCTCCAGTTTCACCTTTTTCACCCTTTGGGCCTTGTATTCCTCTGGCTCCTGTATCTCCAGTTGCACCTTTTTCACCCTGCAGACCTTGGATTCCTCTGGCTCCTGTATCTCCAGTTTCTCCCTTTTCTCCCTGCATACCTGATGGTCCCACATCACCCTGTACACCTTGTATTCCTTGTATTCCTTGTATCCCTTGGGGACCTGTATCTCCAGTTAAACCCTTTTCACCCTGCAAGCCTTGAAATCCTTGAAGACCTTCTGGGCCTGTACAATCAGAAAATATTAATATTAGTAATATAAGTAATACGACTACTGAAATTAATATCGTTAAAATAAATCTCATCTTCTTAACGTCTCCTGAAATACGGTGAGCAGAAGATATTTGAGCAGTGGGCTACCTTCAGGGCATCATTAGTGCTGTCGTAATAACTGATGAGTCCCAGGCCATCAAATCCTATCGTCACTGACGACGAATAACTTCCAACATTTCCAGTTGTATCAAGAGAGATTATCGTGGAAGTGGTACATGCAGTATTTGAGCAGTGGGCTACTTTTAGGTCATCATTAGTGAGGTCGTAATAACTGATGAGTCCTAGACCATCAGCTCCTATAGTTAATGAACCATAAGCCCCAACATTTCCAGTTGTATCAAGAGTGGTTATCGTGGAAGTGGTACATGCAGTATTTGAGCAGTGGGCTACCTTTAGGTCATAGTTATCCGCATCGTAATAACTGATGAGTCCCAGGCCATCAAATCCTATAGTCACTGAAGTATAAAGTCCACTTCTGGCAGTTGTTGTATCAAGAGAGGTTATCGTGGCAGTTGTACATGCAGTATTTGAGCACTGGGCTACCTTTAGGTCATCGTTAGTCTCGTCGAAATAACTGATGAGTCCCAAGCCATCAACTCCTATAGTTACTGAAGTATAACCTCCAACATCTCCAGTTGTATCAAGAGAGGTTATCGTGGAAGTGGTACATGCAGTATTTGAGCAGTGGGCTACTTTTAAGTCATCATTAGTATTGTCGTAATAACTGATGAGTCCCAGGCCGTCAGCTCCTATCGTCACTGACGAATAAAGTCCAACATTTCCAGTTGTATCAAGAGAGGTTATCGTGGAAGTACTTGGAATAGCCCTGCTGGAAGCATAACCGGGATCACCTTTATCACCTGTAGCACCAGTTTCTCCTTGTGCACCTGTAGAACCTTGTGCTCCTGCTGGACCTTGAGCTCCTTGAAGACCTTGTGCTCCCGTTGCTCCTGTTCCTGTGAATCCTTGTACACCTTTTTCACCTTGCAGGCCTTGTATTCCTTGGGGTCCTGTATCTCCAGTTTCTCCCTTTTCACCCTGCAGACCTACCTCACCTTGTATCCCTTGTATCCCTTGTATCCCTTGTATCCCTTGAGGACCTGTATCTCCAGTTTCACCTTTTTCACCCTGTAGACCTTGGATTCCTCTGGCTCCTGTATCTCCAGTTTCTCCTTTTTCTCCCTGCAGGCCTTGGATTCCTCTGGCTCCTGTATCTCCAGTTGCACCTTTTTCACCCTGCAGGCCTGATGGTCCCACATCACCCTGTACCCCTTGCATTCCTTGTATTCCTTGGGGACCTGTATCTCCAGTTTCTCCTTTTTCACCCTGCAGGCCTTGAACTCCTTGAAGACCTTCTGGGCCTGTACAATCAGCAAATATTAATATTAGCAATATAAGTAATACGACTACTGAGATTAATAACGTTAAGATAAATCTCATTGGTGTATCTGATAATTTCATAATTTACCTTTTTTATAGAAATGAGCAGAAAATAAAGATTAATAATTTCATCTATATAACAGCATGATTAAATGAATGTCAATTTAGATAAACATAATCCCAATTATATCTTATGGAGTAGTGAAGTGGTTTTTTAACAGTGAATATATAATAACCAATTTAGATGGGCTTACTTTTTAAATAGGCTTTCTTCCGCTGTAACCCTCATAACGGTAATGCCAATATTGAATTTGTGTTTCCTCTGCAGTCCAACAATAGAATATATCTTCTCCTTCTTTTACAGATGGAAAGTCAGAAAGTCCATTTTCAATATTCCTCAAAATAATCCCTTTCTCCTTAATATCTACTAGTATCCCTTCGATTTCTTTTTCGACTTTTTCCTTGTCTTTTTGTAATCCTGATAAATGATCTACAGACTTACTAGTCCCGTTTGTGTGTATTTCAGATGTTAATCCCCGCTTGAGTATCCTAGATCCTGAATCTGGGGTGACATTAAATGCCAACGTATAAATTTCTTCCAACTTATCTTTTAGCCATGGAATTAGTTCATTAGCTTCTGCCAAAGAGAAGTATTGTTGATCACTCAAAACGACCTCCAGTTATATAAACGACTTTAAAATATTAGTTATATTAATTACACTGCAAATATACTTGCAATTTAATTATGAATATTTCTCTCTAAGTAATATAGCGGCTTTAACTTCGTTCTGTAATTTTTTGTAGGCTTCATCTAGCGGTATGTCACTAGATATTGCAGGCGCAAATCCGCAATCAGGGCTAAGTAAAATTCTTTCTTTATCTATAAAATTTAAAGCTATTTCTACTCTTTTAGCTATTGTTTCAGGTGTTTCTATGGTTGGTTGCCTACAATCAACACAACCTAAGGCAATATTTTTATCTTGAGGTAATCTTTTTAATATTTCATAATCTCCTGCAACTGGGATACTAAATTCTAAAGTAAATTCTTGTACATTTATCTTTTTTAAAGCAGGTAATATTGGTTCATATCCTCCTTCATTCCTCCAACCCAACCTACCTCTATTAAATCTGCATATATGTAAAGCAAAATTTATATCATCAAATCCATGCGTAATTTGGTTTATACATTCTATAAGAAAATCTAAATCTTTTTTTGGATTAGAAAAATTCTTTATTTCAATTGGGTCGATAAATGAACTGAGAGTTGGTTCATCAATTTGTATAGTTTCCACTCCAATTTTTTGAATCTCTTTTATCTCATTTCTCAAGATTTGAATTGTGTCATTTATAAAATCATGTTCATTAGGATATGCATGATCAGATACTCCTTTATGCCACATTCTTTGTCCTAATATAAACGGAGATGGTATACATATTTTTAATTTTCTTTTTGTATGTGATTTAGCAAAATAAGTTTCATTAGCAATAAAATTTTCTCTATGTTTAATTTTATCTATAACTACATATCCGTAGGCTTTTTTATTTCCTACAATAGAAAATTCTTTTCCTACTTTTTCTCCTTCAGCAAAACCACTAGCCATTTGTGCAAATACATCAGTATATGATTTTCTTCTCCATTCACCGTCAGTAATAATATCAATACCACTTTGATTCATCATAGATATTACAAATTCTAATGCATTATTAATTTGTTTTTCCCTATTTATATTTTCACATTTATTATTGGTTTTGAGATTTAGTAAATCTTTTACATATTCTGGCCTAGGTAAACTTCCTACAACTGTAGTTGGGAATAGCATCACTTAGATTCCTTATTTATTATTTTCCATGATTATATATATTTTTAGTATAACTAAGCTTGTCAATTTACTAATTTATTTTTAAGAATGATATACTAGGCCATACATCAATTTGAGGTGCATATCCACTTCCATTTCCTGATGGACCAAGAAGATCTCCAGGCTCAACATAAATATCAAAACCATCAGTAAACATTTTTTCTTTACTGTAAAAGGATA
>PBKN01000014.1 GCA_002721445.1 Chloroflexota bacterium
GTCCGTCTGTTCGCCGGTGAAAGCGGCACGCGAGCTGGGTTCAGAACGTCGTGAGACAGTTCGGTCTCTATCCGTTGTGGGCGTAGGAGATTTGAGAGGAGCTTTCCCTAGTACGAGAGGACCGGGAAGGACAGACCTCTGGTGTACCGGTTGTTTTGCCAAAAGCATAGCCGGGTAGCTATGTCTGGATGAGATAAGTGCTGAAAGCATATAAGCACGAAGCCAACCTCTAGATTAGATCTCCCAAAACCCGATTTATCGGGTGAGTAAGGTCCCATGTAGACTACGTGGTTGATAGGCCGCATGTGTAAGTCCCGTAAGGGATTCAGCTGAGCGGTACTAATAGACCGAGGACTTGACCCTCATTAAGGTTTGGTTACTCGAAGATTTTAATTAATTTTTATTTTAAATAATGTTTTAATCAGGTTCAATTGTTATTGTTATTCAGCGGTTAATAACGCGGGGTGGAGCAGCGGCAGCTCGTTGGGCTCATAACCCAAAGGTCGCAGGTTCGAGTCCTGCCCCCGCTACCAATTCCTCTAAATTATTCCAAAAAGTTATATTCTATATAAGGAGATTATTTTGATTAATTATTCCTCTTCAACATTTACATGGAAAAGTAAAAGTTTTAAAGAAGATGCTTATTATAAATACCCTGGAGGCTTTGTAGGAAGTTTAGGTGAAAAATATCATGTAAGATTTAATACTCAATCTAGTTTTATTATCTTAGATGAAAAATCAAAAAAATATGATGAAGTATTTTTAGGGTCACCTTGTAGATCTGAATATACAATAGCTAAAGATAATCTATTTCAAGTACCTAGCAATGAGTTTAGAATGGCTTTGACAAATAAGAATAAAGTTAATATAGCTTCAAAACCAAATGATAATGCATCTGATATCAATTTTTCTAAATTAGAAGGTAATTATATTGATTATAAACTTGATATACGTGAATATAATAATCACATCGAATTAAAAAAAGAACATGAAGTAATTAAAGCAACTTTAAATGGCGATTTACTTAATGCAAAATGTTCTTATAAAGATGAATTATTAGGGTTAACGGTAACCTTAGAATTTCCAGTTAACCTGATTAATTTAAATTATGATGAAAATGAATTCCAAGTATGTACTGGCCCAATAATTGTTCCTGATTTATCTTCTTGGAAAATAGGAAAAACTGGGCAAGTATTTTTAGCACATGTAGCATTTAGCTCATTTAATTATATAGAGTTAATCTTAAGGCGAAATGTTAAACCGGAAAATTCTGAAATGGAATGGATAACTAAACCAATCGGTTTAAATAGAAACGAACTAATAAACCCAGATAAAACCCCTCCTTTACATCCTGAAAAACGATGGGAAGTTACTACATACAATGAAGTTTGGAAGATAAAATCAATAAATGTCTTCTTAAGTAGCCAGAATGAATATATAAAGAGAAAAGATTAGTTTTTTACAATAATATTTGTTCTATAACTTGATTCGTTAAATTTTCAGCATCCTCTAGATGTTTTTTCCTTTTTGAATTAACTAAATCGTCATCATTAAGTAATTTTCTAGAATTGGATATTTGTTTTACCATTTCTTTAGGCCCAGGGCTTCCAATAGCAGTTCTAGTAGATATACATATATTAGGATCTAATCCTCTCCTTAAAAATTCTTCATTTACATCAAGAGTTTTTCCCAAAAATAAATTTGAAGCACGATCTAATAATTCTGGGGTCGGATTACCAGGACTTAATTCATCTTCTTCAGCTAATCTAACCATTACTCCTATAATTTGATGAGCAATTCTCCATGATAATCCTTTCTCTTTAACCAAAAGAGCAGCTAAATCGGCAGCTTGAGCCCACGAGTTATCAGTCAATTCAAACATTTTCTCTTTAAAAACTTTCATACTATCAATCATGCCTGAGCATAAGTTTAATGCATCCATTGAATGTTTTGCATCCTCAACTAATTCCGGAGCTATATAACTCGTAGGAATACGTCCAGTTATACGTTTGCTAATTGCTTGAACATGCTCAGCAGCAGTAGGGTTACGTTTTTGAGTCATAATACTACTTGTACTACAATACCTATCTGCTAGTTGAATCATCCCATATTCATTACCCATCCATAAAATTAGTTCTTCACATAAAAAACTTAAATTCTCCATTAACATCCCTAATCCTGCTCCCATTTCCCATAAATGGTCATAATTATATCCAGAATCTCTTGTATTTGTAGATACAGAACTAAACCCCATAAGTTCAGCTACTCGTTTTCGATTCACAGGAAATCTACTTGCAGTTCCTGCTGCAGCTCCAGCAGCACTTATATCGATTCTTTTATAAACACCATCTAATCTAAGCCAATCTCTCTCAGCTGCTGATATAAATGCATGTAAATGGTGAGCTAAAGTAGTAGGTTGTGCTTGTTGACCATGAGTATAATAAGGCATGACATCATCTGTAAATTTACTAGCTTTATTAAGTAATATCTTCCTGTAATCATTAATATGGCACATTAAATCCAATACAACTGAACGTAATTTTACTCTATGACTAACTAAACTAAGATCCCAACTACTTCTCCCAGCATGAATCAATCCTCCTACTTCCATACCTAATTTTTGAATAAGAAATGCTTCTCCTGAATGCTTTCCTCCACTAGAAGTATCTATTAGCTTTCCTACGCCCGGAACTGATAATTCTTTAAGAGCTAATAAACAATCTTTGGCATTTTCTTTTGGAATTATATTTTCTTCAATTAACATTACAGCATGAGCTTTATCAAACCAATTTAACCCATGACTAAATTCATCCGTTGAATCAAGTGAATTACGACTATCTACTAATAATTTATTAAAAGGCTCAGTTAATCTTATGCCAACTCTTCTATATCCAGTATATTCCTTATCATCTCCACGTAATGAACCTAACGATTCCTTTAAATTATCATCCCCCATAAAAAATCTCCTCTTAATAAATAACCTATTTAAAATCTCTAAATAATATACCAAATTTTAAACAAATTCTATTCTATCTATTCATATTCAAAATAAATTAATAGTATTTTCTTAATAATATGTCTAAATATTACTAAATATTGGATTTTATACTAAAAGGCCACCAATTCCATTTACCTAATACAGTAACTATTGATGGAACTATTAAAGTTCTCGTTATAAATGTGTCCATTAAAACACCAAGCGCAACAGCTAAACCAAGTTGAAATAAATCTTGCAAAGGTAAAGTCATTAATGCAGAAAAAGTACCTGCTAATATTAATCCAGCAGATGTTATTACTCCACCAGTACTTGCTAAAGTATTTATAGTTGCTTGGTTTAAATTATTCTTTCGAGATTCTTCTCTTAATCTAGACATCAAATAAATATTATAATCAACACCCAGTGCATTAAGAAAAACGAATAAAAAGAAAGCTAATCCAGGAGTTAATCCTTCATGACCAAATATAAATATAAATATAAATGCAGATAAACCTAAAGTAGAAAAATAGGTAAATATAATTGTTACAATTAAATATATTGGTGCAATGAAAGACTTTAAAAGTATAGCTAAAATTATGCCTATAGCCAATAAAATTAAAGGAAGAACTATTAATAAATCTCTATCAGCAGCTTTTTTAGAATCATATGATTGAGCCGTTTGTCCTCCTACGTAGCCTATCACATTATCTAGATTTAAATTTTTTATATTATTCTCAACTTCCCATCTTAAATCCGGGATAAAATTTATTGACTCATGAGAATTAGGGTTAGATTTAAATATTAACTCTAATTTAATAATCTTTCTATCAATTGATAAAAATCTTTCTGATTTATTTACATTACTAAAGTCTTTAGGTCTACCCTTGCCTGTCTTAATATTTTCATATGATTCTAAAACTTGCTGAAATGAAATATTTGAATTAAATCCAAAAGGTCTACCAAAATAAATTATGTCATCAATCTTGTCATTTGAAAGTAAATTACTTGCCATAATATCTATAGAGTTAAGAAAGTCGACATTATTAATATTATTTCCATCACCTAATTCTAATAAAATCACTGTTGGAGATAATGTTCCAGGAGGAAAACCTTCCCTTAACAACTCATAGCTTTTAACTGATTCAGTATTTGACGGAAGACTATCTAATGGATCAAAAGATCTAGAAGAACCAATTAAACCAAAGATCATACTACCTAAAAAAATTATAGTAATTGACAAAGTAATTATTGGTTTTTTGAGTACTAACTTACCTACTTTACCATAAATAGTATTTTGTACTATTTTTGTACTATAATTCTCATTAAATCTTGGAATAAATGGCCAAAAAGCAGCTCTACCTAAAATTAATAAAGCTGCTGGAACTAATGTCAAAGAAGCAATAGTCATTATTAAAACAGCTAGTGCAATAACAGGACCCAAAGACTGGTAAGATCGTAAATCAGCTAATAACAAAATTATTGAAGCAATGAATATTGTTCCTCCAGCTGATATAACTGCACCTCCAACACCTTTAACTGTCTCTTTTATAGCTAAATATTTATCTTTAAATTTTCCTAGCTCTTCCTTATATCTAGAAGATAAGAATAAACAATAATCAGTACCTGATCCAAATAAGACTACAGTCATAATACCTCTAGATTGACCATTAATAACTAAGAAAGAACTATTGTCTGCAATAAAAGCAACTATTGATAAAGATAATTGCATCACTAAACCAACAATAATTACAGGAAGTAGTGCAACTACTGGTGATCTATATATAATTAAAAGTAAAATTAATACTAAAATAGCAGTAACTAAAAGTAATAAACCATCAATCTTCTGAAAAACATTTAATAAATCCACAATCAGCCCAGCTGGGCCACCACTTTCAACTTTTAAATCATTGGATCTTTCCTTAGCAGCAATAAATCTTATATCTTTTACTGCGTCTTGAAATATCTTATCAGTTGGATTCCCTATCAAATTTACAACAATATTCATAGTTGTTTTATCTTCAGAAATCAATTCAACTTCAGAACCTGGTACAGAGAATACAGAAATCACTGATTCAATAACAGAAGGCGCTTCTTTGGACTGCAACCAATTATCAATTTTTTCAGCTGATTCAAAATCTTCTACAGATAAACCTTCATTATTTCTAATAACAATTAATAATGGTGTCCCAATAGACTCAAATTTTTCTTCACTTAATAAAAATACTTTTGTTGAATCAGCTGAATTTGGTAAAAATTCAGCATCATTAGTTGTTTCATCTAAAGGAGGTGAAGTGACAATTAATATAGAAGATATAAAAATCCAAAGAGATATAATTATCCATTTACCTTTTTTAGAGAAAATAATATCTATAATGTTATTCATTAATAAATACCTGAGAAAACTTTATACTAATCTAATAGTTTTTATACATATTTATATTTTCTAATAGTTTATAATTTTTGTATAGTAACTTTAATGAATAGTAATTATTGGAAAATTAAATAATAAGAGATAATCTAAATGTCTCATTAACTTATTTTTCCATTACTCCAAATTTATAATACAAAAATTGAGTTTTTTATTAAAAAATAAATACCTAAATACAATATTTTAGCCGTGTACATATATGAAATTTATGGTAAATTACATTAAACGAGGACATTTGAGGTAAATTAATACTATGACAAATAATAATAGTGATATTAAATTGATCGCCCATTTGCTAAGAAGAGCTGGATTTGGAGCTACAAAAGATGAATTAGATAAATATAATTCAATAGGTTATGAAAATGTAGTTGATGCATTAATTGACAATAATAACTCTCAACGAATTAACGATGCTTTAGTAAGACGTTATTTCCCAGATCAATCTGTTACTCATGACCAAGTAGGAGGTGGGGCATATTTCTTATATAGATTATTATTAACTGACTCACCTTTAAGGGAAAAAATCGCTCTTTTCTGGCATAATGTTTTTGCAACAGGATACTCAAAGGTAACAAATGGTAAACCATTAAGCGATCAGTTACGTATGTTTAGAGATCATGGCCTTTCAAAACTTGACAAATTACTTCTTAAATTATCTAAAGATCCAGCGATGATTATATGGTTAGATAATATCGACAATCATAATGGAGCCATTAACGAGAACTATGGCAGAGAACTTCTAGAACTTTTTTCTATGGGAGTTGGTAATTACAGTGAAGAAGATATTAAGGAATGTGCTAGGGCTTTTACAGGTTGGAGCATTGCTAATTCAGATTATATAAAAGAGTTGGCTGTTCGAAATTCAATTATGCCCTATGGCAAGTTGGCTTGGAGATATGAGTATAAAGAAAATGACCATGATAACGGAGAAAAAACATTTTTAGGTCATAAAGGAAATTTCAATGGGGAAGAAATCATTAAAATCATATGTGAACAACCAGCAACTGCTAGATTTATATCGAGGCACTTATACCACTTTTTTGTAGCAGATGAACCCCCTGTTCCAGCTTGGCCTTATAAAGAACCTCAAGACTCAGAAGCAATAGATATTTTAGAAAAAGCATATTTTGATAGTGGTTATGATATTGGTGAAATGATAAGAGTACTTTTCAATTCCGAATTCTTTAAATCTGAAAGATGTCATTATAAAAAGATTAAGAGCCCTGCTGAACTAGCTGGTAATATTTTAAGAACAACTAATGAATTTACAGAACCTAGTATAAAAATTACCGAATATAATAGCCAAATTGGATTTATGGGACAAACGCTTCTAAACCCTCCATCTGTTGAAGGTTGGCATCAAGGTACTGAATGGATTGAAACAGGATCATTAACCGAGCGTGTGAATTTTGCTTCTCAACAACTTGGAGACATATCAAAACCTGGTATAAAAAAGATTATAGAAAATATAATAAAAAATGAAGGCAACTCAATATCTGCCCAAATATGTGTTGATAAATGCCTAGAACAATTAGGAGCAATAGAAACTTCTCAGCATACATACAAGATTCTAGTTGAATTTGCACAAAATAACGGTATATCAGATATCAATCTAGTAAACGACAAAGAAAATGCAACAAAAAAGATTTCAGAATTAATGAGTGTCATTGGATCAGTTCCTGAATTTCAACAATCATAATAAAATTGAGGTAAGACTATTGACTACAATAAAAACAAAAAAATCATTCCTAAATTATAGCCATACTATAGGCATTTGTGTAATGGATGGACGAGGCTTCATGTTTCCTGTTGATACAGCTATTGGCAAAAATGGAAGATTACATACAGTTAGCAGGGCTTATACTCCAGCAGTATTTCAGTTACGAATTACTATGTATGATATCAACAGTAATTTTTATGGGGTATATGGTGGCTATGGAGAAAATTTAGGCGAATTTAGATGGCCAACAGGTATGGCATCAGATAAATACGGAAACATATATGTTAGTGACGAATTGAATCACAGGATAAATATTTTTTCAGAGGAAGGTAAACCTATTAAATACTGGGGGGAAACTGGTATTAATGAAGGTGAATTAAATGGACCATCTGGAATAGCATTTGATTCAGATGATAATATATTTGTCGCAGACCATTTAAATAACAGAATTCAAAAATTTACTAAAGATGGTGATTTTATTTCAAGTTTTGGAGACAAAGGTCAAGATACACTGAATATGCCTTGGGGGCTATTTATTAGTGCTGATGAATTTATATATGTAGCTGATTGGGGTAATGACCGCATAGCTAAATATGATACTAATGGAAAATTGATTAGATGTTTTGGTAATCGAGGTTCACAAAATGGTCAATTCAAGAATCCATCTGGAGTTGCTGTAGATAATGATGGATATATATATATAACAGACTGGGGTAATGAAAGACTTCAAATTCTAGATAAAAATGGCAATTTCATAGAAACCTATAGAGGGGAAAGCACTTTGTCAAAGTGGGGGGAAGAATACATGGATGGTAATTATGAAGAAGCTGAACCTAGATCTAGGTCAAATTTGGAGCCAGATCCAACTCAATTTGGAGGTAACCCTCATGAAGAATCTGCGCACATAGAGAAATATTTCTGGGGGCCTACTTCGGTAAAATTAGATGATAGCGGTAGAGTATATATAACTGAAAGTAACCGTCACAGAGTTCAAGTATATGAAAGATCCAAATAATCAGCTAACTTCTTAATAATATTAATAAATTAATTTGATAGGAGCAACCAATGGTTAGTAATTATGAAAAAAATTACGAACTTATCGGTCATCTGCTTAGAAGAGCAAGTTTTGGTGCTAATAAAAAAGAAATAGAAATCTATGCTCAAAAAGGTTACTCTAAAACTGTCGAAGAATTATTATATCCATCTAATACTAATTCTATGCCACTAGACTTAATAAGAAGACATCACCCAGAGCAATCAGCTGGCTTCGAATCAGCTGGAACTGCATGTAATTGGCTATACAATATGGTCACTACAAGTGACCCATTAACTGAAAAAATTATTCTTTTTTGGCATAACATATTTGCGACTGGATACTCAAAAGTTACTATAGGAAAAGTTCTATTCGACCAACTGAAAATGTTTAAATTATATGGAATGGGTAATTTTAAAAACCTTTTAATTAAGCTTTCTCAAGATCCTGCTATGATTCATTGGCTTGATAACCATGACAATCATAAAGGAGCAATAAATGAAAATTATGGAAGAGAATTATTAGAGTTATTTTCTATGGGGGTAGGAAATTATTCAGAAGATGATATTAAAGAATGTTCACGGGCATTTACTGGCTGGACATTGCAAAATCTTGAATATTCAAAAGAACTTGCTATAAGAAATTCTATATGGCCCTATGGAAAAATTTCCTGGCGTTATGAATATAATGAAAAAGACCATGACAATGATACAAAAACATTTTTAGGGGAAACTGGTAATTTTAATGGAGAAGATATAATAGAAATAATTTGTAAACAACCAGCTACAGCAAATTTTTTATCTCGACATTTATATAATTTTTTTGTTGCTGATGAACCACCAGTACCTCAGTGGCCTTACATAGCTCCTAAAGATCCTAAAGCAATAGAAATATTATCTAAAGCCTATTTTGAAAGCAATTATGACATTAAACATATGTTGAATGTTTTATTTAACTCAAATTTTTTCAAATCAGATAATTGTAGATATGCTAAAATTAAAAGCCCAGTAGATATGGTTGCAGGTATAATTAGACTTACAAAAGAATTTGAAAGTCCCAAAACAGAAATTCTGGAGAGGAATTTCCAAATGATTTTCATGGGACAAGAACTATTAAACCCTCCATCTGTTGAAGGTTGGCATCAAGGTACTGAATGGATTAATACGGGATCTTTAACTGAACGTTTAAATTTTGCTTCTAAACAAATAACAAATATATCTAATCCAGGAACTAAATCAATAATTCAAAACATTATTAAAGAGAACCAAGACGTTAATGATCCTAAAGAAATTATTAACCACTGCTTAGAAGAACTCGGGTATATCAACCTATCTGACAATTCATTAAATGTCTTAAATGAGTTTATAGGACTCGATAAAAACAACAACAAAATAACAGAAAAAAATATAAAAAATTTACTTAAATTAATTGTATCTGCTCCAGAATTTCAAAAAGTATAAAAATTATGTAGAACATGCAACAAAATGATCAGTGTAACTAAAAGCACATCACCTATAGTTGAATACCATAATACTATTGGCCTTTGCACAATGGAAGGCAGAGGTTTTATGTTCCCTGTAGATACAGCATTCGATAGCAATGGATATATCTACACTATTAATAGAGGACATAAAGCTGACCCAAGAACAATTAGGATAACCAAATACAATATTCATAGTGAATTTTTTGGAACTTTTCTATCTTACGGAAATAACGATGGTCAATTATTAACTCCGTCATCAATCGCAATAGATAAAAATAATAATATCTATACATGCGATGAACTTACTAGCACAGTAACAATATTTGATTCTAATGGGAAATTTATTAATAAATGGGGTCACAAAGGAAAAGGTAAATCTGATCTAGATGGACCTACATCAATAATATTTGACCAAAATGAAGATATATATATTTCTGATCAATATAATCATAGAATACAAAAATTTACTAATGAAGGAAAATTTTTGCTTTCATTTGGATCATACGGAAATAATAATAGCCAACTAAATTTACCATGGGGAATATCGATAGATAATAACAACAATATATTTGTAGCAAATTGGAGAAATAATAGAATAGAAAAATTTTCTGATGATGGAAAATTCATTGCCCAATTTGGTAACTATGGTAATAAAGAAGGCGAATTAAACAGACCTTCATCAGTAGTTGTAGATAATAAAGAATATATTTATGTTGCTGATTGGGGTAATGAGAGAATACAGATTTATGACAATAAAGGTATTTACATTTCTCAAATTAGAGGACAAGCAACTGTATCTAAATGGGCTCAAGAATTTTTAGATTCAAATTTAGAAGAGGCCTCTGCTCGCTCTAAGGCAAACTTAAAACCTGATATAAGTCAATTCAACAATGACCCTCACGAAGAATCTTCGCACATAGAAGAATTTTTCTGGGGACCAACTTCAGTTAAAATACATAAAAATAAACTTTATGTAACTGAAAGTAATAGACATAGAGTTCAAATTTATAATATATTAACCTGATTTTTATTATTTTATAAATAAAGCTAATTCAATATTAAAACTTTTATGCAAAATTTTATGTATTGGACATTTATTTGCAATATATTCGAGTCTAGATAATTGCTCCTCAGAGACTGAACCTGTTAAATATAGATTTATATTTATTGTTTGCCTTAAAACTTTTCGATCCTTTGGGTCTAACAAATCTAAACTAATATTATTAATCTTTATTGGCCAATTTTTTCTTTTACAATACAAAAGAATAGTTTCAGAAATTCAAGTCCCAAAAGATGCCAAGAGTAAATCATATGGTTTTAAATTAGAAATATTAGATTCTATATTCCCTTTTTCATGATTGATTAATAATTTTTGGGTTTCTAAGTAATTTATTTCAATCTTACTCATATTATTTAATCTTTTTTCGCAAAATCTTTTAAACCTTTTAAAATTATTTTACCAAGATCATCCATTTCAGAAAAATCAAAAAGCATACTTTTACCTAATGAATGAATTTTGTTTGCAACACGACTTTCTGCATCTTTAACTTCAACATGGTCGGGCTCACCTGGGAACCCCATAGATTGCGCTAAATCATTAGAACCCCAAGCATATGCATCTATTCCATCAACATTTAGAATTTCATCAAGGTTATTAAAAGAAGTTTTAGTTTCTAATTGAGCAATAACTAAAATTTCGTTATTAATATCGTTCATCCATTTTGTGCGATTAGAGCCAGGAGAATTAAGTAAATTACTATCTCCGTAATAATTACCTCTGCCAGATCCCCAACTTCTTTTACCAACGGGTGTATATCTACAAGCATTTACAAGTTTTTTTGCATCTGAGGCAGTATCTACGTGAGGTCCTAGTATAGCCATTACACCACAATCCAAATACATATTAATTGTTGAATGATCTAATGTTGGAACTCTAGCATAAACTGTTAAATCATAAGAATCAGCTACAATACACATTAACGCAATAGATTCTCGTGAAAAAACACCGTGTTCGCCATCAATATAAATAAAATCATATAAATTAGTCATGCCAACCATTTCTACAGCTTGATAATAAGGATATAAAAAGCCTATTCCTTTAGCTACACTAGTTAACCTTTTCTTTTCTAATATGTTATTTTTTCTTAAATTAGACATAATGCTCTCCTTTACATATAATCATTTATTCTACAAAAAAATTATTAATTTTACAAAAGAATATTTTAAAAAATATAATTAATTAAGGTTTATTTATGAATACAAGACATGATAGCAAAAACAATCAATTACCTTTATCTGGAATAAGAATTATTGCAGTGGAACAATATGGAGCCGGACCATGGGGAACCATGATACTTGCCGATTTAGGCGCAGAAATTATTAAAATTGAAGATGCTGGTTCCGGAGGGGACGTTGCAAGAAATGTCCCACCTTATAATATAAAAAATGATAGTATATATTTCCAAAGCTTTAATAGAAATAAATTGAGTATGACTCTAAATTTAAAACATCCTAGACATGTGGAAATTCTTCATCCTTTAGTTAAAAAATCTGATGCTATATTTAATAATTTAAGAGGAGATCTTCCAAGTAAATTAGGTTTAGATTATGAATCATTAAAGAATGTAAAGCCATCTATTGTATCCTGTTCGCTCTCAGCTTTTGGACGAAAAGGAAACAGATTTAATGAACCTGGATATGATTATTTAATGCAAGGATATTCAGGCTGGATGAGTATTACTGGTGAACCTGGATCCGCACCACAAAAATCTGGTCTTTCTTTAGTTGATTTAAGTGCAGGTAACATGGCTGCATTAGGATTAATTAGTGCAATATTAAAAGCAAAAATTTCTGGAAAAGGGTGTGATGTAGATGTTAATTTATTTAATAATGCAATTTCACATTTAGGATATATTGGTGCTTGGCATTTAACTAAGGGGTACCAACCAAAAAGATTTGCAGATTCTTCCCACCCTTCTCAAGTTCCAGCACAAATACTTCCAACAAAAGATAATTGGATTGTGGTAATGTGTGCAAAAGAAAAATTCTATCGTAATTTAGTAACGATTCTAGGTAGCCCTGATCTTGCTGATGATCCTCGTTTTAACTCATTTAACAATCGATTAGAAAACCGAGATATATTAATACCTATATTGAAGAGACTAAGTAGACAAAAAACAACGGTTGAATGGATGAAGCTTTTTAAAGGCTTTGTACCCTCTGCACCTGTTAATTCTGTAAATAAAGCCTTAAAAGACCCTCAAGTGATTGAGGAAATGATCTTTTCAGTTTCTCACCCTGATTTTGGGGAAATCAAGCAATTAAAAAGCCCTATTAAAATTAGTAATGTAGAAATCAAACATCAAAAAGCTCCAAAACTTGGAGAACATGTAGAATATATATTAAAAGAATTTTTGAGTTTTTCACCAGAGCAAGTATCAGAATTTTATAATGACAAAATAATTTAAAATAGGAGTTATAATGAAAAAATCACGGAATAATTATCCAGATATTTACCCAGCAGGGCCTACATATATTAGAGGAATTAAATCAGATAATACATTATATATATCAGGTATTACAGCAAATAATTCAAACGCTCAAAACAAAGACATAATGTCTCAGCTTGATGTGATATTAGATAGAATTACGAAAATAGTAGATTCAGAAGGGGGTAAACCTTCAGATATTGTTTCTGTCACAACTTACATAGTAGAATCAGAAATGCCAAAGTTTTGGCCTATAAATGATCAACAACAACAAATATGGACTAAATATTTTAAAGGAGAATGGCCCACAAACTCATATATAGGAATCCCATGCTTAGCAACTCCAGAAATGAAAATTGAAATAACTGCTACAGCAATAATAGATTGATCAATATATCCCAATTATATGGAGAAATAAATGAAAAAGTTAGACTATTCTAGTTTGATATCAAAAAATGCACCTTTACCTATAGAATCGCCACCTGGATTATCTATGGATGGGTCAAAAAAATCAAAATATATTTTTTCAATTACTTATACAAATCCACATACTTTTCAGAAAAATAAAATGTCAGATGCTCTAAATACTGCTATAAACAAAGAATGGAACACTTTAACTAAATATCCAGACATCCAAGGGTATCCAAAATTAAGAAACTTAATATCCAATAATTTACAGCTCTATAGAAAATTAACTGTAAATCCCGAATTAGTATTTTTAAGCAGTGGCGCAGGAGGCGCAATAAAAACTATTTTAGATACTTTTATAGACTCAGGAGATATAGTCTTAGTTGAAGAGTTTACTTATTTAGGTACTTTAAACATGCTACTGGCAAAAGGTGCTAAAGTAATACATATACCAACAGATCAATATGGTATTGAAACTGAAAAACTAGAAAATACTCTAAAAGACCTAAAACTTAAAAATACTTTGCCAAAACTTATATGTACAATACCCGTTTACCAAAATCCAATGGGGATTACAATGAGTCTAGGAAGAAAAAAAAGTTTAATTAAGCTATCTGAAAAATACCAAATACCAATAATTGAAAATGAATCCTATGCTGATTTCAGAATAGATGGTCCAAACTTGCCTCCAACCCTCATGAGCCTTGATACAGCTGGAACAGTAATTTATGTCTCTGCTTATACTAAATTATTAGGCTGTGGCTTAAGACTAGGATATGCCGTATTACCAGCAAATATGCAAAATGTATTATCAAGATTTGACTCCGGGAATTCTCCGAGCCAACTTGCATCAATATTAGTTTATGAATTTCTAAAAAATTACAGAAATGAACATGTAGTTTCTACAGCGGATTCATTAAAAATTAAACGAGATACTATGTTAAAGGCTCTGGAAAAATATTTCCCAAAAACTTGTTCATGGAGTAAACCAAATGGAGGAATGATGATATGGTTAAAATTGCCTTCAAATGCTAATACTTGGACAGCGCTGCCTCATGCTATAAAAAATAGTGTAGAATATAATCCTGGTCCTCAATTTCATGCTGGGAAATCAGGGAAAAATTTCCTTAGATTAACTTATAGTTATAATTCTGCAGATGAGATTCAAGAAGGAATTAAAATTCTTTCTGAAGTATTTGATCAAGAAGAAATGTTTAAATAATAGACATTTTCTAAGGAAATTTATGAATAAATTATTTTATAACAGGTGGTGGATTAATAAAGAAGAAAGAAGTTTTCTTCTTTTTGCATCATTTTCTCACGCAATATCAGATGCATGGCATATGCTATTTCCTATGCTCATATTTGTGATAGACAATGATTATAATGATTATATATTTTTAAGTTTCTTAATTACAATTACTATTATTACTAGAGCAATATCAGGTTTTTTATGCGGTATTCTTTCTGACAAAATAAATAGTAAATATATTTTTATATTATTCCCAATACTCACATCTTTAGGCTGCTTAATTGTTTTTCTTTCCCCTGATAAAATAATTTTAGGCATAGGCTTATCTTTACTTGGGCTAGGTACTGGTATATATCATCCTATTTCTTTATCTTTAATAAGTAAAAACCTAAAAAAACAATCTGAAGCTTTAGGTTTCCATGAAGCTGGTGGGATACTCGGTCAATCAATTTTAATTCTTTCTCTTATTTCAGTAGCAGTGCAATTTGGCTGGAAAGAAGCATTTTTACTTGCAGCAATTATATCAATTTCACCCTTATTTTTAATGATAAAAATTAATGATAAATTTTTTCTTTCTAAAGCTAAATTAAACTTAAATAAAATTGAAAATAAAATGAACCCACAAATATTTAATAAGTTTTCAATTTTAATAGTATCTATGGTGTTAATCTACTCAATAATAGTATTATTAGAAGGCTCTACAACTGCAACTGATTCATTTTTGTCAGCAATTATAGCTGACTTAGGTCAAATTGGAGAAACTACAATCTTTCAAATACCTAAAACAGCTATAATGTATAGTTTAATAGTATTACTTGGTACTCCTGGAAGTATTTTAAGTGGAATCTTATCTGCGAAGATAGGCCCAGAAAAAGCTTTATTAATTGTAAGCCTACTATGTATTCCAGTATTAATATTTTTATATGCACAAGAAAGTCTAATACTTTTAATTACCCTACCAGTACTTAGAGCTTTAATCTCTTCAAGATCACCTATTCAAAACGTGCTTATAGCAAAATATATACCTGATAATAAAAGAGGACTTGGGTTTGGTTTTATGTATGGAATATCACCTGTAATTGGAGCTATTATTGCAATAATAGGAGGTTATACAATAGAAAATTACACACTGAATTCAGTTTTCTATTTGGCTTCAGTTATACTTATAATATCTTTACCATTACAGATATTATTACAATCTTCAAAAATAAATAAACCTACTTCATAAAGGCCAAAATATATGATTAACAATAAAAATAAATTAGAACAAATTTTATTGAAATGGATTTACCAACAAAGAATTTGCAATGAATGTGAAACTAGAATACGTTTTGGAGATATTGAATGCCCTCATTGCGGCCTTGATTTAGAAGAAAGTATTGATGAGTGGATAATCCCTTTAGCTAATCAAATTTCTTCTTTAGAAAATAGTAAATAAGGAATTTAATTAAAACTATTCCAACTACAATTGTAGAAAGTTTACTTAGACCTGATTGTGTATTTGTTCATGCAATATCTAATGATATACACTTAGATGAAGCCTACAAAAAATTACAGAATGCAGTTGATTCTTAAACATTAAATCTAAATAAAATAACGTCTCCATCTTGAACTTGGTAATCCTTTCCTTCAATCCTCATTTTACCGGCCTCTTTCGCACCTTGCTCTCCATTGAATTTAACATAATCTGAGAAAGAAATTACTTCAGCCCTAATAAATCCTTTTTCAAAATCGGTATGAATTGCTCGTGCTGCTCTTGGCGCAGATGAGTTAGATGGGACAGTCCAAGCTCTGGACTCCTTGGGGCCGGACGTGAAATAAGTCATTAAGTTAAGTAAATCATACCCTTCATATATCATCCTAACTAAGCCGGGTTCTTTCAATCCTAGCTCTTCCAGAAATTCATATTGATCAGCAGCATCAAGTTGAGAGAGTTCAGATTCTATTTTGGCAGAAATTAAAACAGCCCCAGCACCTTCTTCTCTTGCCATATCAAAAACTAATTCTGAATAATGGTTCCCTTTGGAAGCATCAGTTTCATTTACGTTACATACATAGAGAACTGGTTTAGCTGTTAGCAACTGAAGGCTTTTTAATAGTGCTTCTTCACTATCTTTAATTTCTATAGTACGAACTGGTCTGCCCTCCCGTAAAAGGTCTAAGGCTTTATTCACCAAGCCTATTAATTCCTGGGATTCCTTATCGCCGCTTTTGGCTTTCTTTGACAAGCTAGGTTCCCGTCTTTCCAGCGTTTCTAGATCTGCCAACATAAGTTCAGTTTCAACAATTTCAAGATCAGAAAGTGGGTCTATTTTACCTTCTACATGAACTATGTCTGAATCATCAAAGCAACGCAAGACATAGGCTATTGCATCCATCTCTCTAATATTAGCGAGAAATTGATTACCCAATCCTTCCCCTTTAGAAGCTCCTTTCACCAAACCTGCAATATCCACAAATGTCATCCTCGTAGGAACAATATTTTCGGAGTTGGTTATTTCAGCCAACTCATACAGTCTAGGATCTGGTATTGCGACTTCTCCCACGTTGGGTTCTATGGTACAAAAAGGGTAGTTCTCTGCCTGAGCCATAGCTGTCTTAGTAAGTGCATTAAAAAGGGTCGATTTGCCGACATTAGGCAATCCTACAATTCCACATTTAAATCCCATGAGTTCCTTTCAAAATATTCATAATCAAATTGCAAGTATATTTGCAGGATTATTAATTATAATATTATCAATTTGCTTTCTTGACATACCTTTTTCTATCATATGAGGGATTACATTTTCAATTATATGGCTAAAGCCATGTCCTCCATATTTTTGTAGTCTATGTTTTGTACATATATCTTGGGCAATAACTATTTGTTTTTCGTAGCCTTTTGATATTAAATATATTAAATAATCAATTCGTTGTCCGTCGCTCAACATATCAAAATTTGATAGAGGATAAAAAGATGTTTCTTGACCGAATAAATCATATTCTAAGTAACAACCGTTCTCTGCTATTTCAATTAAAACATCATAGCTTGATACAGTTCTATCTAGATGTCCCATAATTGTTCTGGTGAGATCAGCTCCAGATTCTTTTAATATTTTAATAATTTCTTTTGGAGATTCTTCATCTCGTCCTGGGTGTATTAATATAGCAACTCCAGTCTCAGCTTGAGCTGCAGCAGAGGCTCTTAAAACTTTAGTTTCATTTTTTGTTAATGGCCAAGAGCAACCTATTTCACCAATAATTCCTGCTTTAATATTAGTATCCCCTACCCCATGGGTTATATCGTCTATAATCATTTGTGTAATTGTAGATTCTTTGATCTCATCCATATTTTTTGGATGAGATTTATCTACATAATAACTTGCACCCATAACAACATTAATATTTGTAGCACGTGAAACTCGTGCTAATGCTAATGGATCTCTGCCTATACCAATTGAAGTAGCATCTACTATTGTGCCTCCCCCTGCCCTTTTATATTTACTTGCTTCTGTTATAGTTATTTCTTCATCTGATATTAATAGATTGTCTAAATTACTAGTCCAGTTTCTTCTTATCCATCCTAAATTATCAAGTCGTATAGATTCATATGCTTTAAATAATTCTGTTGACTCTTTAGGTTCAATAAGCATAGCTTTAAAATCTATAAATAAATGTTCATGAGTAGTCGTTATTCCCAAATCTTCAGGTTTAATTTTGCCAAGAACAGTTTGTATATACTTTGATGAATTAGTCATTATATTCTGCCTTAAATATATTCTTAATTGTTAATATCTATACCATCTAACACAGGTAGTTTATCAAATATATTAGAATTTGGAGTTACATATATTAAACAATCTAAAGTTTCCGGGACAAATTCAGATATTTCAAAACTTTCAATATACCAATCCTTATCACTACCTCTATCAATAAACCTCCAATATAACGCAGGATAACTAGTATACTGGTATGATAAAGATTCACCTTTATATAACCATTTAACAGATACAAAACCTTGCAAATGATTTACTGATTTGTAATTCCCTAATAATTTTTCGCCTTGTTCTATTTTTTCTTTTTCTTTTTGACTAGTCGGTTTTACAATTTTAATTCTATCAATTGTAATAGATACATCTTTATCCCAATTAACAAAATCAGAATTCCTCTTCCAATTTTCCAATTCATTGTTATTAATATTTACAAAGTTGTCTAAATCACATTTCTCCTTCATTCGATAGCTAATATATTTAGTGTAAATTTCTTCCATATTTCCATCTTGCCATGAATTTATAAATCCTTGTGAACGAGATGTAAGGTTTTTCAAATCATTATCAGAACAACTGATTAAAATAAATGATGAAATGAGTAAAAAAATAAACACCCCAAAAATCTTAGAATAATACTTTAAATTATATTTATTAAACATCAATTACTAATTCTTTCTTTTAAAGGATCTATTTCATCTATGATTAACGATTCAAATCTAGAAATTTCAGAATCTATTTTTAATTTAAGATGTTCTAAAACATTATACGATTGAGCAGTCGGACGACCTTCTGCACTTGACACTGTACTGTCTAAATTAAATAAAGCATCGACCAGCCTAGAGAGCGGTTCTCCCATTTGACCAAGACCTTGATTTTTCCAAGAAGGTAACAACTCACCTTCAATCTTATCTAATTTTTCTAAGGCATTAATACAGTTCCCCTGATTTTGTTTGTCTAAATCTAATTGATCTAATATATTAACTAACTCTAATCTAATTTTTCTGATTTTATTAATATGTTTATAAGTATTAGATATTGTATCCCTAATTGAAATTAACAATTGAAATTGTTCTTTCATATCACTAATTGGAACATCAATATTATTAGCAGGTTGAATTTCGAATTTTTCAGAATAATCCTTTCCATCTATATTAAGAATAACTTGATATTCTCCAGGGATAGCGATAGGACCTTTAGAGGGACTTCCCCCTAATAAATTCATAGAATCTATAGTAGCAAGAGATAAAGAATCTTCATAACGCATATCCCAAATAAATCTATTTATCCCTTCATTAAATTTAAATTCATTATGGCTACTATCAAATTCCTTAATTAATCTCCCTTTATGATCAAAAAAACTTAATTTCAATTTTGAAAATTCTTTTTGTATATAAAAGAAAAGTTCTACACCTGATAAATGATTATAGCCAGCATCTAAATAAACTCTATTAGAGGGGCCATCTTTATAATTATTTTTATAAGCAACATGCACACCAAGTGCTAACTGATAGTTTATACCTTCAGCTATACGAACTTCAGAAGTTACACCAAGCATAGGAATAATGCGTTTTGCTGGCCTAGGTCTAAATAATAAATTATCTTCAATAAGTTTTGTAGGTAATTGCTGAAGAAAAGTAATATTATCTAATACCCAAAACGATCTACCATGTGTAGCTACAATTATATCCCCATCTTTAACAACTAAATCATGGATAGGAGATACAGGTAATCCTTCACCTAGTATTTGCCATGAATCCCCATCATCTAACGAAAAAAATACATTAAATTCAGTTCCAATATATAATAACCCTTGTCTTTTCTCATCTTCTCTAATTACTCTTACAAATTCTTCTGAAAAAATATTTGAATCTAGTTTTTTCCAGCTCTTTCCATAATTTTCAGTTTTATATAAATACGGCGCATAATCATCTAATTTATATCTTATACCAGTTAAATATGCAGTGCCTGGATTAAATTCAGAAGGTTCAATCATGCTAATTGTGGTCCATTCAGGTAAATCAGGAGGTGTAATATCATTCCAAGTCTTTCCTGAATCATCTGATACATATACCAGTCCATCATCAGTCCCTACCCAAAACAAACCCTCTTTTAATGTAGATTCAGCAAAAGCAAAAATAGTACAATATACTTCAGCGCCTGAAACGTCTCTACTGATAGGCTCCCCACCAGGTCCTCCTTTAGTAGGATCATTCTTAGTCAAGTCTGGGCTTATTACTTCCCAGCTCATACCCTCGTCAATCGAACGAAAGACCCTATTTCCTGCTACATATAAAACTTTGGGATTATGTGGAGAAATAATAATAGGATAGGTCCATTGAAATCTATATTTCATTTTGTTTGCACCATGTCCATATGAAATTTCAGGCCAAACAGCAATTATACGTGTTTCACCAGATCTATGATCATATTTTAATAAGGTATTACTCCCTCCAGGGGCACTTCCAATTGCTCCAGAATATATTATATTAGAATCATTTGGATCTACTGCTATATACCCACTTTCTGATGGCCCAACTGAATAACAATCCTCCCATAATATAGCACCTTTCATTGAATAACTTGGGACACTAATAGCAGTGTTATCTTGTTGAGTACCATAAATTCTATATGGGTTTTGGTTGTCTACAGCGACATGATAAAACTGTGAAGTTGGCTGATTATGAATTGAGGACCAAGAAATACCTCCATTATAAGATACACAAGCTCCACCATCATTACCTTCAATCATTCTATTGGTATCTTCTGGATCTATCCATAAATCATGATTATCACTATGTGGCATCCCTTGCATTTTAAAAGTTTCACCTCCATCTTCAGATTTCCATGCTTGTATAGGTAATGTCCACACAATATCAGGATTCTGTGGATCAGCAAAAATATGATGGTGGTAAAAAGGTCTTTGTTTTACAATTGAAGAATCATTTACACAATCCCAATTATCTCCACCATCTTCAGATCTAAAAAGACCTCCATTTTCAGATTCAATTATAGCCCATACTCTATCTTTTTTTGCTGGAGAAACAGTTACACCAATTCTACCTATAATTTTGGTACCTAAATTAATATTATCTGTTATATTACTCCAAGAAGCCCCACCATCAATAGATTTATATAATCCGCTATCTTCTCCTCCACTAATTAAGCTCCAAGGAGTACGTAAAGTTTCCCATATTGCAGCATATAAGATATCCGGATCATTCGAATCCATACTGAGATCTATAGCACCAGCTTTGTCACTTTTAAATAAAATTCTGTCCCAAGTTTTACCTCCGTTTTTCGAACAAAACACACCTCTATCATTATTGCTCCCAAATGCATGCCCTAAAGCAGCTACATATACTAGGTCGGGGTTGTTAGGATGTATTCTTATTCTAGAAATATGTTTTGTATCTTCTAAACCAAGATGTACCCATGTATTTCCTCCATCCATGGACTTGTAAACTCCATCACCATATGAAACATCACTTCTGATACAAGCTTCACCCATACCTGCATAAATAATATCTGGATTAGAGTTAGATATTGCCAATGCTCCTACAGATGATGTTTTAAAAAATCCATCTGAAATATTCTCCCAATAATTACCTCCATCTATAGTTTTCCATACCCCTCCAGCACAAGCACCAAAGTAAAAAATATTTTTTTCTACAGGATGTCCTGCTACTGCAACAACTCTTCCTCCCCTAAAAGGTCCAATTGAACGCCATTTTAATTCCTGAGTAGAAATTTTATTTCCCATTTTGTAATTCCTTTATTTCTCTTTATATAAATATTGTTTATAAAACTAAATAAATGATAAGTTTTCAACAATTTCAACCAGTAAATTATTATCTCCAACATTGCCTGCAAATACAATAAACTTCATACTAGGAATGCTACTCTCAACACCTAATTCCCATACAGATACTCCTGGCGCAACTTGGCCTAAAACTATCGCTTTGCTGACATTAAAGTTATATTTTGAAATATAATCTGCAGTTGTAGATCCTTTACAAATAATATAATTTGGTTCAACTTCAACTTTATTTATTATTGAAATTAAACATTCTAAAACTTTAACCCCAATTTCTCTCGAATCATAATTATTAAACTTTAAATTTTCTCTATTTGTGTACAATACCACATCTTTTTTTATGTTTAAATTTTGATCAATTAAATTTGCAATTTCATTTACTGCTACTAAATTTAATCCTTCATTTTCACATATAATATTATCAATATTGATTTTTATCGGAAAAATATTAGGTAACTCAAGTAATTTTTTCAATTGTTGATTAGTTTTATCAACATATGACCCAACTATAATCAAAGCACCCTTTTCTGATTTCAACCCAAGAGACTTTCTATTTAAAAGTGGCTTGTTCCTTTGTCCTAATAATGCTCTAATAAAAGAAGAAGCAGTAATATATAAAAAATTTTTGTTCCTTTTCTTAATTTTCAATATAGCATATGCAACAACTTCAATATCGCTCATAGAAATAGCATTAACAATGCAAATTTGATCTTTATATAATGAATCAAGAATAGATACAATTCTATCAGGTCCACCTATTCTTATATCATCAATAGATATTGATTTTATTTTTTTTATATACTTATTACTGCCTAATTGTTCTGACACCCAATTTATAAGATCAGAACTTTTATATGGGAAATTATGATCTTTAGAAAATTCACTGTCTGAAACTGGTATTAAAATTTCCTGGTTTTTATTCGAATCAAATTCTGAAACATATTGAATATTATCAATAGTATATCGTCTGCCTTCAAAAAAATATGGTATAAATAGAATACCATTTAATTTATTTTTTGTTTGTTTTAAATGAGATTCTACTATCACTTTGAAATGCCCTCGTAAAGTAGAATCAAAACGATACAAAATATCTATATTACCCGATAACAAATCAGAAATTTCTTCAATTAATTCAATTGTATTTTTAATAATTTTTTGTGCATCTTTTTGATTTAAAGTCCTATGGTTTGTATTAAAAAATAGCACTTTATTTAGCTCATTAAATTCTTGTAAAACAGATTTGCAATTCCATTTATTCATAATAGTAACGTCCGAAACTGTTTGGGTTCCAGCAGGGTCATCATCTATTACTGCTAAACGAAAAGATGCATCTTTTAATATTTGTATTATTTTTGGGATTAAGTCTTCAGACCATTCATCAGGAAATTCTTTGATTGCTTTATTAAATCTTATATTTTGTCCCATATTTAAATATTATTCACACGCACACTCGGATTGGAAATCACAAAATTTAAACATCCAAGGTGGACACTTTGGCAAATCACCATGAACAGCATTATTTTCCAATAAATCCAATCTATGTTTTGATTCTTTTAATATATTATCCCGACTATGAAAAATAACATCATATACCATGAATTTATCATTTGGTATTTTGTCATAATAAAGTATTAACCGCCCTTTCTGAATATTCATTATTGCACATTCTATTGCTAATCTATCGAAGTAATGAGGGAAAAATTCTGCTAATTTATTTCTATCAATCATAGATGAATTACTATTAGTCCTTAAAATAGTTGGAATATCAAATAACAAATCAACCTTATCAATTATAGATTCTAATCTGACTTCTATAGTTTTATAATCCTCTTTGAATCCATATTTTAAACTATCATTTAATGCAGCTCTGAATCCTTGTTTTTCAAGAGTATAAATATTATTAAATAGATAATCAGATTCTTCATTAACTTTGACTTGGTTAGATTTTCTTTTTAATATTGCTTTTCTAGGAAATACCAAATCATTTATTATAAATTTATCTGTATCGCTATATTGTGGCATCTCATAAGATTTAATTTCTTCAATTAAATCATCTCTTTCAACAATCTCTATTTCATCTTCCATAATAAGAGGCGAAGAATCTTGCATATCTTTACATCTACATATTGATCTATAATCACAACCTTGGAAAAACCATTCACATTTTGGCAATTTTGAATTATCTTTAGTAGACAAAGCTTCTTTAAAATCATCTCGTATTTCAATTATTTCTTGTTGTATTTTTTCAATATTTAAAAATTCAACATCTATAATTTTTAATTTAGAATATTTATTATTATTTTTACGCTCATATATTATTAATCTACCTTTAGTCTCATTTGTCATGGCGCAATACATTCCCAGTTGATCGAAATAAGATGATCTATATTTATACAAATTAGAAGGAATTTTAGACGTAGTTTTAATTTCTATAGGAATATCATCATATATATCAATTTTACCTACTACACCTTGATATTCAACCAACTGTTCTAAAAATTCTTCTTCAGATATTACTTGCCCAAATAGGTCATGGAAACCAGTTCCTGCTAACATGTTTTGTACTTTATTCATAGATGGATTAATATCTGGCCGAGTACGTCTATAAAATGATTGCATAGGACTTACTAAGTCAGTCACTGAAACTCTAGACCTTGATCTATTAGAATAAATCGACTTAATAATTGAATCTTTTAAAGTACGGTTAGCATCAATAGATCTAATATACTTATTAGAAAAAGTATTACTCACTTATTTATATTCCTAAAATTAGTAATATATAGATACATTTAATATTTTTTATATTTTCTGAAATTTACTTACTCTATTTGCCGGAGAAAGTTCAGCAACATATATTGAACCTTGAGAATCTACACAAATCCCATGTCCAGATATTAAAGTTCCTTTTCCTTCTCCTTTATGTGCCCACCAACGTGTAATCAATTCTCCTTCGAGAGTCCATATGCTTACACCACCCACTTCTGTTTGTTCAACAATATACACAACATCGTTATCTATATATATATCACCAGGCATATGTAGATCATTCCATTCCTCTAAATATTCCCCTTCAGAGTTAAATATTTGCACACGATTATTCTCTCTATCACAAACAAATACTCTGTCAAATCTATCAACTGTAAGGTTATGAACAATTGCAAATTCAGATTTACCCGTTCCAAATTTACCCCATGATTTATCTAGCAAGCCAAATCTATCAAATTTATGAACTCTTTTATTCCCATATCCATCAGATACATATATATCTCCTTTGGATGATATAGACAAACCTGAAGGCATATTAAAAGGATGCCCATAATACGTATCTGATGGGATCATTTTTTCCCCTAGTGTAGTAAGTAAAGAACCATCCGGACTATGCTTTGTTACAAGATGATAATTAGCATCGACTAGCCATACACAATCATGTGAATCTATAAATATACCATGTTCATTATTTGAAAATTCACCTTCTCCCCAAGAAGAAATGAAGTTTCCCTCCAAATCCCATATGGTCAGAGGGTGTTTACCCCTACTAAAAACATGAACTTCATCTGAAGAATTAACGTCCACGTCAGAAGTTGCACCAAAATCCCAATATTTTGGCAAATTAGGCCATACTGGGACTCTTTCATATTTAAAATCACCTGAACCTAACATAATCAAAATCCTCCAAAAAATTAATTTATATATATGATGCCATACCTATCAAATATAGTATATTATATTCATATTAATACAATTCTCAATATATAAAGATTGTCAATTAAACTTTCTATTAGGAGACCAATATGCAAATAAATGAACTAATTAATAATTCATATGAAACTGCTAAAAGTAAAGGTTGGTGGGATGATAAAAATAGAAACATACCAGAACTTTTGGCATTAATTCATAGTGAAGTGAGCGAAGCTTTAGAAGAATATCGTGAAAATGGCTATGAGAAAAAATATTATAGAGAAAATGATAATAAACCCGAAGGTTTCATATATGAATTAGCAGATATATTAATAAGAGTAGCAGATATGTCTGCTCATTATAAATTGGATTTAGAAAATGCCCTTATAGAAAAAATGGATTTTAATAAGACAAGATCATACAGACATGGCAATAAAAAAGCCTAACTCAAACCAATTTCTAATTTAATTTCAGGTTCTATATAAGGTGATTCCTTTTGATAGACTTGAAGCCTACCACATATATCTGTAATAAATATTCTATTTTGATTATCTATATCTAAACCTACTGGTCTAACAAATTTCCAAATAGGTGAAAAATCTTTTACTTTTCTATGGGCTCTTATAGTTTCAGGGTCTCTTCTAATAATATATTCACCAGCCTTAGATAAGGTTTCAGCATCTCCATATAAAGAAGCTAAGAGGTCTCCATTAGCCTCAAATATTACTATTCTTTTATTCCCCCAATCACTAATGTAAACATCTCCTTCATTATCTACTGCAATAGAAGAAGGATGGTTTAAATCATCATAAGGAGGTCCAATTCTATTTCCAAAAGTCATTATAAATTCGCCTGAATTAGAAAATTTTTGCACCCTATTATTACCCCAATCAGCAACATAAATATTGTCCTCATTGTCTATAGTAATACCCCAAGGTCTATCAAACTCACCTTCATTTATTCCTTTACGGCCTAATTTAGTAATAAACTTTCCATCATGCGAAAATTTCTGAACTCTATTATTTCCTGAATCAACTACTAAAATGTCGTTGTTACTATTAATTGATACTCCACTCGGTGAAATCAATTCACCATCAAGAGAACCCTTCTTTCCCCATTGACCTATGCGTTCACCATCTGGATTATAATCAGGATATGGATAAATAACATCTGAAGGTAAAATCACAACAGTATTTTCATATTCATCAGTAACATAAAGTAAATTATCTTTAGATAATGCTATACTAGATGGCCAGGTAAATTCTCTACGTGCAAAATCACCAATATGGTTTTCATCAACAGTAGTCTTTCCAATTCTCCCGAAATCTTCAAATCCAGGGCCTGCACCATAACCAAGTCCTCTACTTAAAACAAATAAAATATCATCTGGAGCAACAACAACATCTACAGGATATCTATATCCACCAGTAGTTCCAAATTGGTGCCCTACGTTATGTTCATTGCTTGGCCTACCTAAAGCATGACTAAAATGCCAGGCCTTGCTTCCTGCTGTAGTTGTTATCATAATTAAACAGCAACCTTAGAAATAAAATTAGATTTTGAAAAATTTCCATTTAACAAAGGAATAGAGTCTAGACTGAACCAATCTTCTATTACTGTAGAATATAGACTTCTAAAATCAACATTATAAGCTAAATCTCCATTTACTAATTCTTCAGCTCGAATCTTTGGATAGTCGCCATAAAATCCACCTTTAACTTGTGGCCCAATTGCAAATACTGCTCCAGCAGCTCCGTGATCAGTACCAGAACCATTTTCCTTAACTCTTCGTCCAAATTCAGAAAATATAACCATTAATACATTATCTACAGCAGAATGTTCATATAAATCATCCCAAAAGTCTGCTACTGATTTAGATACTTCATTCCATAATTTAGCATGATTAGGTGCTTGTGCAGCATGAGTATCAAAACCACCATGTTCAACATAAAATACTCTTGTCCCAAGGTCTGCTAATAATATTCTAGCAATATCTTTCATTTTTGTACCCAAACTATCAGAACCATATTCTACAGAACTAGAATAAGTTTCAGGCGCAATTTTCAATGTGTCTGCTCCTTTTAAAGCATCCAAACCTGTCTGTCCAAGATAATCCATTACGGGACCTGAACCAATAGCTGGTGCATACATACTTGCAAAACGATTTAGTAAATGTTCTCTTTGTTTTTGTTTATCAATCGAAGTCAACATACCATAATTATCTAGATCTGCAACTGAGGCCACTGACACATTAGGAGCAACCAATGCTCTAGGTAAACCATAACCAACATTTACTGCAGCTATAGGATTTTCTCCATTAGGATCAATCTCTCTTATAATCTTTGCAATCCAGCCTTCATGTCCTACTTTATCTGGTTCTGCAGTATGCCATATATCCATAGCTCTAAAATGAGACCTTGTAGGACTTTCCCATCCAACTCCATTTAATATTGCCATATTTCCTCTATCAAATATCTTTTTCATTGGCAACATAGAAGGATTAAAAGCAAAATCTGCATTCAATTTATGTATATTATTTTCGCCAAAATTTAAAGTAGGCCTGTTGTCATAGTAATTCGGGTCTTGATAAGGAATGACTGTATTTAAATAGTCATTACCACCTGTTAATTGCAACATAACTAATATAGGGTCTTTATTTTTCATTAATTACCTCTCTAAAAATTAACCGAACTGATATTCTCTCGTGCCAGCTATCAAAGAAAAAACTTCTGCTAAATCTAGTCCAAATCTATTTTGATTAATATCATTAAACTCCAATAAATTCCTTGAAATAATTTCAGCTTCAATTTCGGATCGGCTAGTGTCATTCAATGTAAAATATCCTACAAATTCTAAACATTTATCTAGAAATTCAGTTTCTGATTGAATATTCGAATTCTTCAATCTAGTAATTAAATCTATAATCCCAGGTGAATTAATATTTTTAAATTGATCAGACATAAAATTAACTCTATTAATAAAAGAACCACTATTAACCCATTCTTTGCCAGTATGCCAACCTTCTACAGATGGAGGATCAAATAAAGCTTGCCCCATAAAAGTCGTTTGGTCAGCAAAATAAGACCATCTAGGGTCAGGACCATTCATATCTTCAGTAAGTTTAAAAGTTCCAACCACAACTTCAGCTGGAGATTTAATCTTTTTAAACTTTGATTTTTTAAAAAATTCCGAATTGAACATTGCTCTCAAAACTGGTTTCATCTGAAAATTTTCTTTAACAAAAACATCACATAAATAATCAATAGCATCTTGGTCTTGAGGAGGGTCAATAGGCCAAGCAGGTACCTGAGGTTCATCTGCAACAAAAAAATTATATAAATGCCTCATAATAAATTTATGGCATGCTGGTTCCTGGACAATAATATCTATAATATCATCTCCATTAAAATTACCTTTCCTACCTAAAAATGTTTTTTCTCCATAATCATGATCTTCAGGTTTATATTCAAATTCCCATAAATGAGGCCCCCACAACAACCAATGAATTTTGGGACTTACTGTCCAGCCTGTAAATGCTCGTGAACATTCAAAAACATCTTCCTCAGTGTAATTTCCAGCACCCATTGAAAAAAGTTCCAATAATTCTCTTCCCCAATTTTCATTAGGGGCTTTTTTGTGGTTTTCAGTATTATCTAACCAATAAAGCATCGCAGGATCTCTTGCGAGTTTTTTTAATAAATCTCTATAACTTCCTAATCCATACTCACGAAACATTTTTATTTGTTCATTTAACTGAATTGAACTTTCAACTTTTGAATTACCTGTAGCGAATACATAATGCCAAAATAAAGCCATTTTCTCTTCTAAAGGATTTGAAGTATTGACCATTCTATAAAGCCATTCTAAGCCAACATGATTATTACCAAGATGGCTAGGTCTATCAATCATCGGATGATATCTAGTTAGAGTAAATTCATCAATTGAATCTGACGAGTCAAAATCAATTAGAGAATCGACAAGATCTTCGTAAGGTATATTGATTAAAGACTCTAATTCTAATGGAGAAGCTCCAAAAGATGCTCTTCTCATCAAATGAGCTATTTCAGATAGTTTTTCAGAAGTTTTATTTTTATCTAGTAAATTTGTCATAATAAATTTCTTTAAAATATATACTTTTTCAGGTAATTATTATACATAATAATGTTATATTTAATTATAATAGCAATGTAATATTAAAATATATATGCAATTATTTCAAGATTAAGTAAAAATAAATCTATATATTAAAGGTTAATAAAATGAATTTTGGATTCGTATTACCAACTTTCACTCAAGCAGATGAAATATTAAATTTTGCTATAACTGCTGAAAACTATGGTGTTGAATCTATTTGGATGCAAGATCATATCATCTTACCAAAAACAGATACTAAACAATACCCTTATACTAAAGACAAATCCTTCCCACTTAATCCAAAAACACCTATCCTTGATCCATTAGTCACATTAGGCTTTATAGCATCAAAAACATCCAAAATAAAATTAGGCACAAGCATAATTGTTCTTCCTTACCGCAATCCAATAATATTAGCAAAAAACTTTTCAACTCTTGATGTTTTATCTAATGGGAGAGCATTATGTGGCATTGGAGCAGGATGGTTAGAAAAGGAATTTGAAGTTTTAGGAGTATCTTATTCAGATAGAGGTAAAATAACTAATGAATATTTAGAAAAAATCAAAGAATTATGGAATGAAGATAAAAGCAGCAATTTAGATTATATTTTTGAACCTAAACCAATACAAAAGCCCAGCATACCTATTTGGGTAGGTGGAAATTCTCAATTAGCAATAAAAAGAGCAGTTATATATGGTCAAGCGTGGCATCCTACTAGGTTAACTCCTAAACAAGTTAAAGATAAGTTACCCTACTTAAAAGATTTACTATCAAAATTTGGTAAAGATACAAAATCATTTTCAATATCATTAAAAAGGAACCTTAATTTTACTGATCTGAAGCTACCTAATATAAATTTTCAAGAAAACCCATCATCCTTATCTGGAACAGCTTATGAAATAAAAAAAGACATACAGTATTGCAAAGAAATTGGAATAGACCAATTGACTTTCGATTTATCTACAAATAACATCAAAACCGCAATTGAAATTATTAAATACTTTATGAATACCAATAAATAATATTTAATATAAATGAGAAAATATATATGAATAGTAAAATAAATTGGCATACTACATTTTTAGAAATATTTGAAGAATTAAATCATATTGTTAAAAATATGTATTTAAAAAATGAAGGAAAAATTATCCTTGGAGATGTTGTCGGAAGAAATATTAAAGATGACCAGTTTTTAAAAATAGACGAAGTATGCCAAAATCATATTATTGATTCATTAAAAAATATAGGAAAACCTATAAAGATATACTCTGAACATGGTGAGTTTTCTACCAATCAATCTAAAGATGAAGAATCCCCGTATATTATTGCTCTTGATCCATTTGATGGGACTTCATTATATAAAAACAATATCCCTGGTGAATGGTGGTCAGTATTAACAATATTTAAATCTAACTCCTATAAACCTATTGCTGCTGCTGCTTTTGATTTTATTAGAGAAGAATTCTATTTTTCTGATAATGAAATTTTTTCATACTACAACATAAATACAAAAAAAGTTATCCCTAATAAAATCAAAAGAAAAGTAGATTTAAATTCAGGAATAGTTATTGCAACTTACACAATGACTACAGGATATTCAATCCTTTGGAGTAAAAATACTAAAAACCTTATTAATTCATTACACCAACTTAAAAATCCGCCTTTAATTTGGCCAAACGGAGGTTCATGTATATATCCTTGGCTAGAAAGAGGAATAATTGATGCGTATTTAATGTTCGATGAACCTAGAACAGAGATTGATCCTGGATTAGGATTTACTACAAAAAAGGATTTTACAACATTAGAATTTAATAAAAACAAAGAAATATCGATATATTCATTCAACCCTGAAAATAGACATGAAAAAATAAATTGTTACATAGCTTCAAACAACTATAAACTTGCTGAACAAATAATACAACTAATATGATCTAAATTTAAAAATTAATAGACTATGAGATTCTAACTTGAAACAAACTGAATGCGTAACAATTGATGGGCCAGTAGCCTCTGGTAAAACTACTATCGGAAAAGAGTTGGCTAAAAGAATAAAATACCACTTTTTAGATACTGGTATTATGTACAGAGCAGTAACTTATTTGGCTTTAAAAAAACAAATAAATCCAAATAATGAAGATTTACTTATGCAATCTATTAAAAATCTAAATTTTATATTTATCCCCAATTCAACTGAATATGAAATAAATTTAGATAATAAAACAATTACTCAACATCTTAAAAATCCTGAAATAGAAAAACATGTATCCACAATAGCAACTAATTCATTGGTGAGATCAGAATTAGTTAAAATACAAAGAGAAATAGCATTTTCTAATCATATAGTAATGGTTGGTCGTGATATAGGAACCATAGTAATTCCTAATGCAAAAAATAAATTTTTTTTACTTGCTTCATCTCAAACAAGAGCACAAAGAAGATACAAAGATTTTAAAAAACAAGGTATAAATTTATCTTTAGAACTAGTTAAATCAGAAATAGAAAACCGTGATAAAATAGATACTCAAAGAAAAGAATCCCCTTTAGAACCTGCTCATGATTCGATACAAATTAATAGTGACGATATGAATATAGATGAAGTTATTGAACTAATGCTTAATAATATCGAGAAAAATAAATGAATAGATTTTTATTAAGAAAAATATGTAATTCAGCACAACGAGTTACTTTGTCATTATTTTCAAATTGGAATATATATGGAGCTGAAAACATCCCTGCTAGTGGGTCAATCATTGTGATATCTAACCATTTAAGTAATATAGATCCTTCAATTATAAGTGCTAGTCTACCTAGGCCTATATGGTTTTTAGCTAAGTCTTCACTTTTTAAAAACCCTATAGCAAGAGTGTTCTTAAATTTATATGGAGCTTTCCCGGTCAACAGATCAACTTCTGACATTTCAGCAATTCAATGGATTCTGGATAGACTTAAAGAAGATCAAGCTGTAGTAATATTCCCTGAAGGCAAAAGAAACTATAATGGATTGCAAAAAGCAGATAATAGTTTCGCTAAATTAGCTATTAAATCAAATACATATATCCTCCCTATTGGCATAACAGGAACTGAAAATATGCAATATGTAACTAGAGTTTTTAACCCAACTGGTAAAATAACTATCAAATTTGGTAAGCCATTTAAAATTATATCCAAAAATGAGAAAATTACTAAAGAAAACATGAACTCAATCAATGAATCTATTATGATGGAAATTGCTCAACTCTTACCACCAAAATACCAAGGTATATATAAAGATAAATCGTATAAAGAAAAATTATCAAAAAATAAAATTTTTCAATACTACCGTAAGGATATGGAAAAATTATGTGTGGAATAATTGGATACGTAGGAAATAATTATGCCCCTGAAATATTAACTAATTCCTTGAAAAAGCTTGAATACAGAGGATATGACAGTACAGGAGTTGCTTTATTAGACACCAACGCAAAATTAACTATTCAAAAGTCTTCAGGTACTGTTAATAATTTAAAAAAAAATTTAGAGAAATATGATGTTGACAGCAAAATAGGTATAGGGCATACAAGATGGGCAACACATGGAGAACCGAATAATATTAATGCTCACCCTCACACTGACTGTACTAAAAAAATCAGTATTGTTCATAATGGCATCATAGAAAATCATCAGGAAATTCGTAATTCATTAGAAAAATTAGGACATAAATTCTTGTCTCAAACTGATAGTGAATGCATATCACATTTAATAGAAAACTATTTAGACAATAATGATGATATTGAAAAAGCAATAATAAAAACTGCAAATAAAATTAAGGGAGCAAATGTTGTATTAGTTATATCTAACAAACATCCAAATAAAATATTTTGTTTTCGGATTGGTAGTGCTGGTGGCTTAATAATAGCTCATGGTAATGATGAAATGCTTGTATCAAGTGATATTCCTGCAATTATCCCTTACGCATCAAACATAACTTATTTATCAAGTAATGAAATAGCAATTATTTCATCAAAAAAAGTTGAATACAAAAACATTGACGGAATAAGTATATCTAAAAAAACTACTACTTTAGAATTAAATGAAGAATCTATATCTAAAGGTGAATTTAAGCATTTTATGCTAAAAGAAATTCATGATCAGCCACAATCAATGACAGACGCAATAGGTTCTAGAGTTTCATTTATTGATAATAAAATTAAATTTGAAAAATTTCCATTTACGGACGATGAAATCAAACAATTTTCAAAAATAATATTGATTGGTATGGGAACTAGCTTGCATGCCTGCATGGTAGCAAAAAGCTGGTTCGAATCAATAACAAAAATCCCGACTGAAGTAGATAACTCATCGGAATTTAGATATAGAGATCTTATATTAAATGAAAATCATCTTATAATATCTATCTCTCAATCTGGAGAAACTGCAGATACAATTGCAGCAATGGAAAAATTCAGGCCATTGAATCCGAAACAGATCACATTATCAAATTCTCCTAAAGCACAAACTAGTCAAATTGCTGATTATACAATTGATATAAGAGCTGGAATCGAAATTGGAGTAGCTTCGACCAAAACTTTTATGTGCTCATTGACTACTTTATATTTATTATCATTATTTATGGCAGAAAAAAGAAACTCTTTAACAAAAGCAAAAATGAATGCAAAATTATCAGAATTAGCAAAACTACCTGGAATTATTAGTAATATGCTAGATAATCAAAAACAATATAAAATTATTGCAAATAAATATTATAACTATTCTAATTTCTTATATCTTGGACGTGGATTAAATTATCCATTAGCTATGGAAGGTGCATTAAAATTAAAAGAAATCAGCTATATACATGCTGAAGGATATCCTGCAGGAGAAATGAAACATGGCCCTATAGCATTAATCGATCAAAATATGCCTGTTGTAATTTTAATACCTAAAGATAAAATGTTAGATAAAATGTTAATCAACCTTAATGAAGTTAAAGCTAGAAAAGGCACAATAATAGCTATTGCTACTGAAAATGAAAATTATATAAACAATTTAGCAAAAGATATTATATTCATACCTAAAACATCTGATGATTTAACTCCAATTATAATGTCTATACCTATGCAATTTATTTCGTATTATATAGCTTTAAATAAAGAATGTAATATAGACATGCCTAGAAATCTAGCTAAATCAGTTACTGTGGAATGAGTTTGAGTGCAGGTTTGAAAAATAAATTTAATACTAAACTTTTTTTCAGAAGGTGCACTCAAACTGAATCAGTCACGGTAGAGTGATTTCAACTGATAAAATAACTCTAGTAGAGCGAGAAGATTATGTCCTTTTTAAAGAGACGTTGGTATAGAGAAAATGGATATAAACAAGTTCTTATAGTTGCATTCCCTCTCATTTTAAGTACTGGATCATGGTCTATCCAACAATTCGTGGATAGAATGTACCTATCATGGTATTCACCCGATGCTTTGGCAGCCGCCGTGCCTACAGGGATCCTCAGTTTTACTATAGTCTCTTTTTTTCTTGGCACCTCCGGCTATGCCAGCACTTTTGTTGCCCAATATACTGGAGCCGGAAAATCCGAAAGGATAGGCCCTGCAATGTGGCAAGGAATTTATTTTGCAATTATAGGCGGTCTCGTAGTCGCATCAACTTTCTTTCTTGCCGATCCAATTTTTGATGCTGTTGGTCATGAGCCAGCAGTTAAAGCACTTGAAAAAGAATATTGGAAATATCTGGCAATAGGAGGGTTTTTACCAATCGGTAAAGCAGCCGTATCATCATTCTTTAGTGGCAGGGGTCAAACATATCCCATCATGTGGTCAAGCCTAGCAGGTATGTCAATCAACGTAGTTTTAAATTATATATTAATTTTTGGAAAATTAGGTTTACCTGAAATGGGAATAGGCGGAGCCGGGCTAGCTACTATCATATCAGAACTAATTAGCTTCATTATACTTCTCTACTTGGCTCTTTCAGGAAAAAATAACGTTAAATTTAAAACAATTTCTGGGTACCATTTTGATAAACTATTATTTTCCAGACTAATAAAATTTGGTATGCCGAACGGCATCCAGTTTTTTCTGGATATAGCTGCTTTTTCAATTTTTATTCTGCTTATTGGTAGGCTTGGCACTCCAGAATTAGCAGCTTCAAATATAGCTTTAAATATTAGCATGCTCTCCTTCATGCCTATGCTAGGGATGGGAATTACCGTGTCAATATTGGTCGGGCAATCATTGGGTGGGAATAGACCAGACATGGCGAAAAGAGCTACCTTCTCCGCACTACAAATGGCATTTGTATATATGGGCAGCATTGCTTGCTTGTATATAATTGTGCCACAATTATTTATATATCCATTTTCAGCCAATGCAGATCTTGTTGAATTTCAAGAAATTAAAATCCACGCTATAACAGTTTTGAAATTTATTGCAGCATGGACTATCTTTGACTCCATAACGATAGTGATATCGTCAGCACTAAAAGGAGCAGGAGACACAAAATTTATTATGTTAGCAATAATCGGATTATCAATCACTTTTTTGATACTACCAACTTATATAGCTTTAGAAATATTTGATTTAGGTTTAAAAACTGCATGGTCAATAGGATCGGCTTATATAATCAGCCTGACTCTTGTATTCATACTCAGATATAAAACTGGAAAATGGACATCAATGAGAGTAATAGAACATTCTAATCATTTTTAATAACCTGAGAAATTTTCCATTATTGATATTTACACTTTAGATTAGAAATGATAAGTTAATTGCCTATTTAAAAAACTCAAAACATAGTATCAAAAAGGTTGTAAAAATTATGCAATATAGAAAATTAGGAAATTCAGGATTAGATATATCTACTGTAGGTATTGGTACAAATAATTTCGGAAGAAGAATGGACCTAAATGCAACACAGAAAGTAATACATAAAGCTATAGATTTAGGCATTAATTTTTTCGACACCTCAAATACTTATGGAAATCAATTGTCTGAAGAATATATAGGTAAAACAATCACTAAAGATATAAGAAGAAATATCATAATAGCAACAAAATTTGGTATGGATATGGGTGGTATTCCAAATAACATTGGTGCATCCAGAAAACATATATTAGAACAAGTAGACGACAGTCTAAAAAGACTTAACTCAGATTATATAGATTTATACCAGATTCATGTCCCTGATCCTCATACACCTATACTAGAAACTCTTACAACTCTTAATGATTTAGTAAGAAGTGGAAAAGTAAGATATATTGGATGCAGTAATTTTGCAGGATGGCAAATAGCTCAAGCAATGGAGACATCAAGAAAAGAATCTTTAGAAGCATTTGTATCAAACCAACCTGAATACAGCATGTTAAATAGAAGCATAGAAACTGAAATACTCCCAGCTTGCGAAAATTATAAATTAGGCATACTACCCTTTTTCCCTTTAGCTAATGGTTTTTTAACTGGTAAGTATAAAAGAAATCAACCTCCTCCATCAGGTACAAGATTATCTGAAAGCGCTGAAAGTGCAAATACTTATTTTACTTCTAAGAATTTTGATATTATTGAAAAACTAGAACAGCTTGCTAATGACGCAAACCATACTGTTACAGAATTAGCAATTTCTTGGTTGTTAAGTAATAATAATGTTAGCTCTGTTATATCTGGAGCAACTAAAACTAGCCAATTAGAAATTAATGCAAAGGCTGCTGACTGGGATCTTGAAACTGATGTACTTGATGAAATAGAAATCATATTAAATAGTAAAGGTTAAAAATCAAACAATGAATGATCAAGATTCTGAAGCTCCATTATCACTTTACCAGGCCGCAAGAAATATGGGAGTTAAATTTACTAAAGAAAATTCTCCAACAGACAAATACATAGATGTTAATAATTTAAAAATTCATTACCTAGAATGGGGTGACATCCAAAATCCAACAATAATATTAGTCCATGGTATAGCACAAACTTGTCATTCTTGGGATTTTATTGCATTAGGATTATCTGAAAAATACAGAGTGATAGCTTTAGATCTTAGAGGACATGGAGATAGCGATTGGTCATCAGATAATAATTATACTCTTGAAGCATATTCAGATGACTTACATAAAATAATTGAAAAATTAAATATTACTAATTTTATTATTATTGGATTATCAATTGGAGGCAAAACATCCTTCACTTATGCATCAAAACATACTGATAAAATACGTGCATTGATTATTGTTGATGCAGCACCTGAAAATATGCAAGCTGGATATAAAAACATGTCTAAATTCATGAAACAAAAAGATGAACTAGATTCTATAGATGAATTTATAGATAGAATTTTAAAATATAACCCTAGGCGAACTAGACAGCAAGCTAGAGGCAGTATAATCCATAACATTAAACAGCTAAAGAATGGCAAATGGACATGGAAGTATGACAGCTTTTTCAGATCCCCTCAAAGAGTTGTTCAAAACCCCGATCAAACTGCAAAAACACTATGGAATAGACTTGAAAATGTTACTTGCCCTGCATTAATTGTTAGGGGAGCCCAAAGTGATTTAGTAGCAGGTGAAATTACTGAAAAAATGGCTTTAAGAATGAATAACGCTACTCTTGTTACTGTTGAAAATGCTGGGCACTTAGTTCCAGGAGATAACCCTGCAGGATTCCAAATAGCTATAAATAATTTTTTAAATCAATTATAAATAACTATGCAATATAATTGATAGATTCTCCATACCATGATAAAATTTAAGTGAAATATAAATAAAACAGGAGATTTGGTTGGTAGAAGAATCAAAAAGTAGCATTATAGAAGATAACAAATTGCATGATACCGATACTGGTTCATCAGTAGTTCAAATAGCTTTACTTACGTCAAAAATAAATCAGTTAACTACACATCTGAGATTCCACAAACATGATCAAAGTACAAAACGTGGACTTCTTAAAATGGTTGGCAAAAGAAGAAGATTATTAAATTATCTAGATCGTCAAGATCGTTCCCAATATAGATCTCTAATAAGTAAGCTTGGATTAAGAAGATAGTATATTGTAAATAATACTATTTAATTTAATCCATGTAGGAGGTCTCCCCTAATGGGTTTAGAAGAAGTAAGTATAAACATTAATGATCAAACTCTAAAGCTTGAAACAGGAAAACTAGCTAAGCAAGCAGATGGATCCGTAACTGTTCAATATGGAGATAATATAATATTATCTACTGCAGCAATGAGCGACCCCAGAGAAGGTATAGATTTTTTTCCTCTTTCTGTTGAATTTGAAGAAAGAATGTATGCTAGAGGAAAGATCCCTGGAAGTTTTTTCAAAAGAGAAGGACGCCCTAGTACACCAGCTATATTGATAGCAAGAATGACTGATCGTAGTATAAGACCATTGTTTCCAAAAGGATTCAATAATGAAGTTCAAGTAATTTCAACAACTCTTTCTTCAGATCAATCAAATACGTTTGATGTAATATCTATTATTGGTGCTTCAGTAGCCTTGTCTATATCTGATATTCCATTCGAAGGCCCAATATCAGCAACGCGAATTGGTTATAATAATAATCAATATATTGTAAACCCAACTTATAGTGAAATGGATGAATCTTCATTAGATCTTCTTATAGTTGGTAGCAAATCTGGTGTTGTAATGATAGAGTGTGGATCTAATGAAGTAGATGAAGAAATAGTAATTGAAGCAATTAAATTAGCACAAGAAACTAACAACAAAATAATTGAATTACAAGAAGAGTTCATTAAAAAAGTTGGAAAAGCTAAAATAGATTTTAATACTGAGAAATATCCTGAAGAATTAAAAAACACAATTGAATCAAAAATCTCAAAAGATATAAATAATTTGCTAACATCTTCTCTAGGGAAATCTGAACTAGAAGACTCTCTTGATAATCTGAAAAAATCTCTTAAAGAAGAACTTAATGAAGAATATGAAGAAAACCATATTAAAGAAGTATTCGAAATTGTATTAGAAGAAGAATTTAAATCTATTGTATTAAGCGGAGGAAACAGGCCAGATGGACGCACTCCAAAGGAAATAAGACCTTTATCATCTGAAATAAGTCTTTTACCTAGAACTCATGGTAGTGGCCTTTTCACTAGAGGTGAAACACAAGTTCTATCAGTTGCTACTTTAGGATCATTAGGTGATGCTCAAAGACTTGATACTTTAAATCCTGAAGATCAAAAAAGATTCATGTTGCATTATAACTTCCCTCCATATTCTGTAGGAGAAACAGGAAGAGTTGGATCTCCAGGAAGAAGAGAAATTGGGCATGGAGCATTAGCAGAAAAAGCTTTAGCACCAGTAATACCTAATGATAAAGATTTTCCTTATACTATTCGGTTAGTTGCTGAATGCTTAGGGTCAAATGGTAGTACATCAATGGCTACAGTTTGTTCAGGTACTTTAGCTCTTATGGATGCAGGAATCCCAATAAAAACTCCAATTGCAGGTATATCTATTGGATTAATAACGAACGATAAAGATGAATATCTAACAATTACTGATATACAAGGACTTGAAGATCATATAGGAGATATGGATTTTAAAGTAGCTGGATCGAATAATGGAATTACTGCAATTCAATTAGATATTAAAGTTAAAAGTATAAATTTTGAAATGATAAAAGATGCATTATATCAAGCTAAAGATGCTAGATTAGAAATATTAGAATTGATTAACCAAACTATTGAAAATCCAAGAGAAGACCTTAGCCCATATGCTCCTAGGATAACTAAAATAACTATACCTAAAGATAAAATCGGAATTGTAATTGGCCCTGGAGGTAAAACTATCCGTGGTATAGTAGAACAAACTGAAGCAACAGTAGATATTGAAGATGATGGGACAATTAGCATTGGATCTTCTGATGCCAATGCAGCTGAATCAGCAATAAATATTATTAGAGGACTAACAAAAGACGTAGAAGTTGGAGACAAATATACTGGTAAAGTTGTTAAAATAACTAATTTTGGTGCATTCATAGAAATACTTCCTGGTAAAGATGGATTAGTACATATAAGTGAATTAGCTAATTACCATGTAAAAGAAGTCGAAGATGAAATTAAATTAGGTGAGAAAGTAGACGTATTGGTAAAAGCTATAGATAATATGGGTAGAATAAATTTATCTAGAAAAGCTTTATTAGACGACTCTGATACTGAAAATTAATATAAATCGATTCATATTGTTGACTCGAAGCTAAAATAATTATTTATATAAAGTTATATAATACACTTTATGTATAAATGCTTAGAGAGGGCTTTCTATGACAAATAATAAAGAAATTAATGTCTTAATTAATGGTATTCATGGGAAAATGGGTAGCGAAGTCTTAAACGCAGTATGTAAAGACTCAAGTTTAAATTTAATTGCTGGAATAGATAAATTATCTTCAACAAAACCTTTGATAATTCCTGGCCAAACTAAAACTATTCAAATTGAAAATAATATAAATAAGATCACTGATTTAAGTGAAATAGATGTAATTATAGATTTCACAAATAAAGCCGGAGCTATGGAAGTCATAAGAACTGCTGTCCCGGAAGGGATACGAATAGTTAGTGGATCAACAGGTTTTGATAGCAATGATTACGAAGAAATTAATGATCTGGCTGAAAAATTTCAAACAGGAATATTTATAGCACCTAATTTTACAACAGGCGCAATTCTATTAATGCATTTTGCAAAAATAGCTGCTCGGTTTTTTGATTATGCTGATATTAATGAAGTTCATCACGAAGCAAAAATAGACTCCCCGTCTGGGACTGCAATAGCTATTGCAAAATCTATTATTGACGGTAAAAAAGAAAATTTATCTAATAATATACCAGAAAAAGAAATTATAAAAAATTCAAGAGGAGCTAATTATAAAGGAATCAATATACATAGTGGACGTATGCCTGGTAGAGTAGCTCACCATGAACTTGTATTTGGAGCTCCTGGACAAACATTAACAATTAAACATGATTCAATAAATAGAGAAAGTTTTATGCCAGCTGTTATTGAATCAGTAAAATTTGTAATTAAGTCAAATAAATTTACAATTGGCTTAGAAAACATAATGAAATTATAATTATTTAAATAAAAAATGTTGAAAAAATATAACATAGCTGTAATAGGTGCCACAGGCGCAGTTGGTCAAGTCTTATTAGATTTAATTGAAGCACGAAATTTTCCATATAATTCTTTATACCTTTGTGCTTCTACACGTTCTGTCGGGAAAAAATTAGTAGTTAATGAAACTGAATATTTAGTAGAAGAAATAAAAGAAGAACTTTTTAATAATGTAGATTTTGTATTTATATCTGCTAATAATGAAATTAGTAAAAATATTGGTCTATTGGCAAGCAAAAAAAACTGTATAGTAATAGATGATAGTTCTGTATTCAGAATGAATCCAGATGTCCCTTTAGTAGTTCCAGAAGTTAATGCTCATGCCCTAAAAGAGCATAAAGGAATTATATCTATTCCTAATTGTTCAACTACTCCTTTAGCAATGATACTTAAACCTCTACACAGTATTAATCCTATTAAACGTGTAATTGTTGATACTTACCAATCCGTATCAGGTACAGGTGCTGCAGCAATCAAAGAATTAAATTTACAATCCTCCGAAATTTTAGATAACCTCAACCCAACAATTTCTGAATATCCTCACCAAATAGCTTTCAACTTAATCCCCCATATAGATAATTTCCATGAAAACGGATATACAAATGAAGAAATGAAAATGATAAATGAAACTAGAAAAATACTAGAGATACCAGATCTCCCAATTTCTGCAACTTGTGTAAGAGTTCCTGTTAAAATTGCTCATTGTGAATCAGTAAATATTGAATTATCTGAACCAATCGAATTAGAAACAGTAAATAATATTTTTTCTAACAATAAAGGTATTAAGATATTAGATAATCCACTAAAAAACCTCTATCCAACTCCTATAGAAGTTGAAGGAAAAGATGATGTATTAATAGGTAGAATTAGAAAAGATTTATCAAATAAAAATGGTATATCTCTTTGGCTTGCATCGGATAATTTACGTAAAGGAGCAGCTCTAAATGCAATTCAAATAGCAGAAGAAATTATATCAAATAATTATTTCTAAACTATGAAGGAGTAGAAAATGAAAAAAATAGGTAGACTTTTAACTGCAATGATAACTCCGTTTGATAAAAATGGGAAAATTGATTATATACAATCAAGAAAATTAGCTAATTCTCTTATAAATTCAGGAAGCGACGGACTAGTAATTGGAGGAACAACAGGCGAAGCACCTTCTATGTCTGATGAAGAGAAAATCCAATTATTTAAAGTAATAGTTGAAGAAATAGGAGATAGAGGATCAGTAATTGCCGGTACGACTGACAATAATCATACAAAATCAATTGAATTATCAAAAGAAGCCGAAAAAGTAGGAGTTGATGCTTTACTATTAACAGTCCCTGCTTATAATAAGCCTCAACAAACAGGCTTATTTTTTCATTTTCAAGCAATTGCTCAGTCAACTACATTGCCGTGTATTCTATATAACGTTCCAGGTAGAACATCACTTAATATGACAACTGAAACAACTTTAAAATTAGCTCAAATAGACAATATAATTGGGATCAAAGAAGCTTCAAGTGATATAGAGCAGATTACTAATATAATTAAAAACTCTCCTGAAAATTTTCGAGTTTGGTCTGGTAATGATGATGAAACATTTGGAATAATGACCTTAGGAGGTTTTGGAATAGTAAGTGTAGCATCCAATATTATAGGTAATCAAATAAAACAAATGATGAATTATATACTTGAAGGAGATTTTATAAAAGGATCCAATGAACACAAACGTTTATTACCTATATTTAAAGCTTTATTTTGGGAAACAAACCCTGTACCTATTAAGTATGCAGTAAACAAATCTGGATTTAATGTAGGCAGTACAAGATTGCCGATGTATGAACCAAGTCCAGAATTTAAAGAAAAATTTGATCCTATATTTAAGAAATATAAAATAGATTTAAATAATTAATGGCTTTCGTTTTATAGTATTTTTTCTATGTGGACCTGTTGAAATAATATCTATATTACAACCAATAAATTCTTCTATTTTCATCACATATAATTTAGCATTATCTGGCAAATCACTATATTCTGTAACACCATAAGTAGATGTGCACCAGCCTTCTATTTCTTCATAAATAGGTTCACATTTTTCTAATACAGCTAAATCGAGAGGAAAATCTTCTAAAATTTGGGATCCATATTTATAAGACTTGCAGATTTTTAAGGACTTAAGTTCATCTAATATGTCTAATCTAGTAAGAATTGCTGAATCATAACCGTTCATTTGATAAGTATACCTAGCTGCAACAGCATCAAACCATCCAATCCTTCTAGGTCTTCCGGTAGTTGTACCAAATTCATTAGCAATATTTCTAATTTCTTTCGCCGATTCCATATCCAATTCACTAGGCAGTGGCCCTGCACCAACTCTTGTAGTATATGCTTTAAAAATACCAGCAATTCCAGATAACCATTTAGGATTTATTCCTAATCCAGTAAATGCTCCTCCAATAGTAGGATTAGAAGAAGTTACATATGGATATGTCCCTAAATCTAAATCAAGCAGTGCTCCTTGTGCACCTTCTAATAATACATTCTCCTGGTTTAACAATGAATTATTAACTTTTTTTTCAACATTTCCAATTAAATTTGAAAGCCTATCATTCCAAGTAAACCATTTTTCTAATACCTCATCAATTAAAATTGGCTTAGAGTCATACCCATTCGAGATTATACGATTTACATGTGGTAAAACTTCATTTAATTTAGATTTAAATAAATCTAAATTCAGAATATCACCCATTCTTATTCCTAATCTATAAGCTTTATCTGCATATGCAGGACCAATTCCTTTACCAGTTGTACCTATAGCATTGTTACCTTTTGATTTCTCCATCAATTCATCTAATATGATATGATATGGCATTACTATATGAGCACGCTCGCTAATTAAAATTTTATTTGTGATATTTATTCCTTTATTAATCAAATAATCTATTTCAGATATTAATATATCTGGATCAACAACTACTCCTGCACCTACAACTCCAAATGTATTTGGCCAAAATATTCCAGAAGGAATTAAATGTAGACTAAATTCCCCATCATCATTAACTACAGTGTGACCTGCATTATTTCCCCCTGAAAATCGACCTACTATTTGTATATCTTCTGATAGAAAATCTACAATTTTCCCTTTACCTTCATCTCCCCACTGTGCTCCTAATACTGCATATGCTGGCATAATATATAAAACCTAAATCCCTATCATAATTTATTCTTGTTCTAATTCAAATAATACTTTGTCTAATTTAGTAATTATCTCATCAACTTGATTTTTATTAATACAAATTGGTGGCCCAAAATGAATAGTTTTACCATTAGTTCTTAATAAAAGACCTTCTCTAATCAATTTGGACTTAAGTTTATCTGAAAAGTTAGTATTTATATTTTTACTAACCGAGTCGTTATTAATTAAACTAAGACCTAACATTAAACCTATCCCACCAATATCTCCAATCATATTATGTTTTGATTTCAAGTCATTTAATCTATTTAAAAAATATTTTCCTACTTCAGCAGCATTGTTTACTAAATTTTCTTTTTCAATTATTTCAATATTTTTTAATGCAGCTGCAGCTGCAGCTGGATGACCTCCAAATGTTAGAGCCTGACGAAATAAATTCTCCGAACCAACATATGCATCTGCAATATCTTCAGAAACAATTACTGCACCAAGTGGAACATAGCAACTCACGACTCCTTTAGCAACAGTCATAATATCTGGAGTTATACCAAAATGATCAATTCCAAACCATTTACCTGTTCTGCCAAATCCACATACTACTTCATCAACAATTAACAAAACCCCATATTTATTACATATATCTCTCAACATTTCCCAATATATAATGTTGGGAGGAGAAACAGCTTGGTCTGGTAATTGAGATACAATGGGCTCAGCTATTACAGCAGCAATAGTTTTAGGTGAATGATATAATATCATCCTCTCTACTTCATTAGCACATCTCACAGCATTATCGTAAGAACTTTCATTTTCATATTTATTACTTAAAGGATTAGGTTGTGATACATATACCATTCCAGGATAAGGCACTCCAAATTCTGAAACTTTATCTGGAGACCCTAGCCACATAACTCCGCCAGTTGCACCATGATAAGATCCTTCACGACTAATAATTTTATATTTACCCTTATCACCTCTACGAGAATGATACCCTCTAGCAATTTTTATAGCTGTTTCATTTGCCTCTGATCCTCCTGTAACAGGATAAATCCTATTAAGATTTCCCGGAGTCATGCTAGCTAGTTTTTCTACTAATCTAATTAAAGGCTCAGTAGTTGAACCTTGAGGAAAATATGAAATAGCATTTAATTGTTCTTTCACAACTTGAGCAATTTCAGGCCTACCATATCCTAAGTTTACTGAGGAATAACCTCCATTACAGTCAATAAAAGTATTCCCTTCTGAATCAGTAACATAAATCCCCTTAGCATCAATTATTATTCTAGGGCCATTTTCTTTATTTGATTGCAACCAACTTTTGCTATTCATCCAAAGATGTTCTATTGCAATATTTTTAAGATTATTGGTATTCAATAAATGTCTCCTTTATAAAAATATACAACCCTATAATAATCTAATCATTAACAGGTAGTCCAAGTTCCCCTTCAAGTTCCCATAAAGACAAATCTATAGCATGAACTATTTCATCAATTTCCGAACGGGTTATACTTAATGGAGGTCCAATATTCAATATTTCATTACTTACTCTAAAAATTAAACCGTGTTTAAAAAATTTTTCTGTCAGTCTATCAGGAATTGACAAATCAGAAGAAAATAATGATTTAGTTTTTCTATCACTAACTATTTCAAAAGCTACTAATAGACCAATTCCTCTAACATCTCCAATAATTTGGTGGTCAGTTTTTAAAACTTCTAATTGCTCTTTTAAATATTTTCCCATTTTTGCAGAATTATCTATAATATTTTCATTTTCTAAAATTTCAATATTTTTCAATGCAGCTGCAGCAGATACCGGGTGGCCAGAATTAGTTAATGTATGCTTGAAATAATTATTTTCATCAGCAAATTTATCAGCAACTTTTTTACTAACTATCGTAGCAGCTAAAGGTAGATAACTACTAATTATCCCTTTAGCTACAGTCATAATATCCGGAGTTATACCCCAATGTTCTATAGCAAACATTTTACCAGTTCTTCCAAATCCACAAATTACTTCATCAGCAATCAATAAAACACCATATTTATCACAAATCTCTCTTAACATCGGCCAATATTCATCTCCAGGAACTATAGCTCCTTGAGGTATAGCTATAGGTTCAGCTATAACAGCTGCAATAGTATTTGGCCCATGAAATTTAATTAAATCTTCTATTGCATTGGCAGACTTAATCGCGCATTCAGAATTATTTAATGAATTAAATTCACACCTATATGAATTAGGTTGTGGGGCATGAAGCATATTAGGATACATTGGTTCAAAATCATCTCTTGAAGCTACAGGAGGCCCCCCACCTAACCACAATACACCTGCTGTAGTTCCATGATAAGACCCTCTTCGACTAATAATCTTATTCCTATTTATATCACCATTTTTAACATGATAAGCTCTAGCAATTTTTAAAGCTGTTTCATTTGCTTCTGATCCTCCACTAACAGGGAAAACTCTAGATAAATCCCCAGGGGTTAAATCAGATAATTTTTTAGCTAATTCTATAGTTGGTTTCGTAGTACTTCCTTCAGGAAAATAGTTTACTTCCAGCATTTGCTTATAAATTTCTTCAGCAATTTCACTACGACCGTAACCTACATTTACAGAGTTATAACCTGCATTAACATCAATATATGTATTACCTTCAGTATCTGTAACTCTTATACCTTCACCTTTAACAAAAACAGGAGGATCTCCTATCTCAGCCATCTGTGACCAATCTCGATTTTGCATCCATAAATATTTTAATGCTTTATCTCTTAGTTCATTACTCATATAATTCTTACTTTCAAATATTTTTATATAATTTAATCTTATTAGCTATATCTTGTAAACTCTCAATAGATTGCTCAGAATCATAAGAGTATAAATCAATAATCAACCTATTAGCTCCAGCAAATTCAAATTCATTTATTAATTCTAAATCCCTAGAAACATCTTTAGTTTTGATAGTTATATCAAAGTCCTTATTTGATTTTATAAATAAATTATCAAATAGAATTTTCTGACTAATTAATTCATCAGGGCTTATATTTTCAAGTACAATACCATTACCCCATTTAGATATATATTCATATGATTTTTCATCATTTGTATAAACTAAAACTGGTGGATGCGGTTCACTTACAGAACTGGGAAAAGAAAATACTGGGGGAAATTTATAATAATTTCCTGAAAATTCACTTTTTGTTTCTGTCCACAACACCTTCATAGATAATACAGCTTCTTCGATATTTGCCCATATATTATCGAAGTCTCCTCCCATTATAGAAATTTCTTCTTTAAATGGACTCATACCTATACCAAAGATAAACCTACCTTTAGTAAACATATCCAGTGAAGCCACTTCTTTTGATAATAATAGAGGGTTTCTTTCAGTTATTAAGCATGGACCAGTAGCTAATTTCAATTTTTCAGTTACTGAAGATGCCCTAGCCAGTGAAACAAATGGATCTGCAACATCAGCAAAAATTTTTGGAATTCTAATACCATCTACAGGTTTTATAAAAGTATTTACAGGTAGAATAGGACGATCTTCAACCCACAAAGATTCAAATTTCAATTCTTCTAATTCTTTTGCAATTAATGCAATATCCGGTGAATAATCTGTAGGCAAAACAGAAATTCCAATTTTCATTTTATCTCCTAAGATATTCTAAAATTAAAGCCACCTCAAATTGTAAGTATACTAAATAACATATATATTAAACAATAAATTATAAACTCCCAATTATAATTATGATATTATATTATCTATTGCATTAAAGTAGGCAACGTAGCTCAGTGGTTAGAGCGGGCGCTTCATAAGCGCTAGGTCACAGGTTCGAGTCCTGTCGTTGCCACACCTCTAAATAATACTTTTATAATTATAAATAAACATTATATATTATTTAAATTAGTTAATAATGAAAAAATAAAGAATCAATCTTGCGCTTGTAGCTCAGTGGATAGAGCGCAGCCCTGCGGAGGCTGAGGTCGTGGGTTCGAATCCCACCAAGCGCGCCACATTTTTTTCATTTAAATCAGAATATTTTATGTACTTTCAATAACATTACTATTTACAAAATCAAAGGGTAAATTGATTGATAAAGTATTAACGTATATAATAATTATGGATGAAGTTATATATCCACATATAACTTCATCTTAAAGAATTACCCTATTATGTACCTTTTTCAGTTGGTAATATATATATGTCATTACTTTATAAAGAATTCCCAAATCAAAACTCTTAATGAAAACACAAACCATATAAACCCTAGTGCAGCTGATGACATACCATATTTTTTACCCATTACAGCAGTTATTAAGGGAACTCCTAATGCACAAAACATTCCTGCGGCATAGAGTTGTGACCCATATAATACATTGACAACTGTCCATATAAACATGAGAACCAATATTAGTCTCATGATATAGTGATTAGAAAATATTGCTCCTAACTTCTTGTATAATATAATTGCGGTTTCCATTCTTCTCCAGACCAATTAGATCAATACTACAACGAATATAATTAAAAAACATACCACTAATTTGATTTAATGATGTACAATATATAAATTAAAAGGGCGATTAGCTCAGCTGGTTAGAGTGTCTGTCTTACACACAGAAGGTCCGAGGTTCGAGTCCTCGATCGCCCACCATTGAAAAAATTATTTTATGAAAATATTTCCCTGTTTTGACATAATACAAACAAAAATAGGTTCTATTCGTATTGAATACTCAGCAAATGGAATAAAAAAAATCACTTTACCGATCAAACCAGATTATAGATCGGCAAATAAAGATGATATCTATGCTAATACAAATAAATTTAAGATTCTAAAAATAAATCCTTTATATATAGATTTAATAGACTATTTCGAAGGCAAAAATAAAGACTTTTCAAATTATCAAATAGACCTATCAACCTTTTCTTATTTTGCTAAACTTGTTTTAAATTTATGTAGAAAGATACCATATGGTAAAACTAAAAGTTATCAATGGATTGCTAAAAATATAAATTCCCCATTATCTTATAGAGCAGTAGGTCAAGTTTTAGCAAAAAACCCCTGTCCTATTATTATTCCGTGCCATAGAGTGGTTTCTAAACAAGGTAAAGTAACAGGGTATTTAGGAAAAGAAAAAAAAATAGATTTAAAAAAATATTTTTTAAATCTAGAATCCTATTTCTAAAAATCAATTAATATTTTCTACTTTTATACTCCCTTTATCACCCAGAATATTTTCTAAATTATTTTTCAAATTATCAGAAATATTAATCTTCATCATAGGCCAACTCATTTTTATTATCTCTTGCCCAGATATTATTTTTAATATAACTTCATCATCTCCATTATGGCCTAATAGTAAATCTTTCACTTCATTAAAACGATCTTCATCATTTTTAACACTATCTGTTTCAATTAAAGTTATATTTAACTTTTTCATCTCTTGTTTATCTTCAATTTTACTTAAATGATTTCCATTTTGTTTTCCAATGCCTTTAATAGTATTAACTCCTAAGATAGTTTCTGGATTTATTGTAGGTTCAAATAATGGTTCAACAGATACAAAATCATTATCTTCAAGAGAAGAACTCGAATCATCTTCAAGATTATATCTACTAACAAAAGTTGCATGAAGAGTAACATCTTCATTTCTAAACTTTAAAGTCCCAAGTATATTGACTAAGTTTCCAACAGTCCAGAAACTCATACTTTCACTCATTAACTCTTCCCACACAAATACATCTATTGAGCCATCCAATAAAGCTAACGATACAATTAAAAAAGGTTTATCATTTTTTGTTCTTCTATGTATTACTGATGAAATCTGGCCAGCTAAATTCACCTTTTTTCCTTGAGGTATATCACTAATTTGATTCAAAAATACTATCATTTCAGAATCAGCTTTATTAATTAATAGATTCAAAGGGTTTTTAGATGATAAAGAAATACCCAGCATTTCTACTTCCCATAATAATTGTTCATGATCTGAAATTGTAGATAAGGGTAAATCAATTTTTGATAATGGAACAGAAACTGATTCTCCAAAAAGATCAAACATTGAGGACTGGTTAGAATTTTTTAATTTAAGTTCACTTTGAGCCAGGGATAATATTCTGTCAATAGAATCTAATAAGGCTCCACGATGTCCAAATTCATCCATACTTCCTGATTTAATTAAGCTTTCTAAATTCTTACGGTTAATCCCACTCATATCTCCTTCTCTGCACATTTCTTCTAAAGAGCCAAATTTTCCGTATTTATTTCTAGCAATTAAAAATGAATCTATAGCTAAATCTCCCACATTTTTAATTGCTGACAAACCAAACCTAATACCCTGTTTATCCTCACTAGTTCTAAAAATGGAGAACTTAGAATTACTAAAATTAATGTCTGGAGGCAATACTTTAATACCTAATCTACGACATTCCACTATTGCACTTCTTACTCTATCCATATTATCAATATACGCATTAAGTAAGGCAACCATATACTCCACTGTATAATTTGCCTTCATATAAGCTGTCCAATAAGATATTAATCCATAACTGACACTATGTGCTTTATTAAAAGCATACCCTGCAAAAGGCTCTATCAGGTCAAATATCTTTTCAGCTAATTCATTTGAATAACCATGAGATAATGCTCCTCCTATAAATTTTTCTCTTTCGGTAGCCATTATTCCAGGTATTTTTTTCCCCATTGCTTTACGTACTATGTCAGCTTCACCTAATGTATAACCTGCAAATGCTTGTGCTATTAATAAAACTTGATCTTGAAATACTATTACTCCATATGTTTCTTCTAGTATTTCTTTTAGAGCTTCATGGGGATATTCAGGTTCAATGTGTCCATGCTTTGCTGAAATAAATGTATCTATATGCTCCATTGGACCAGGGCGATATAATGCAATCATTGCAGCTATATCACCTAGAGAGGTAGGTTTTAACTCTTTAATATATCGCGTCATTCCACTACCTTCTAATTGAAATACCCCAGCTGTTTCTCCATTTCCAAGAAGATCAAATGTTGGCTTATCATATAAAGGTATATCTTGTAGTTTTATATCTATATTTTTCTCAATACTAATTTGTTTTTGAACATTAGATAAAATTGTTAAGTTAGATAAACCTAAAAAATCCATCTTTAATAATCCTAAAGAAGCAATAGGATCCATAGCAAATTGAGTCATTGCTACTTTATGTTCAGTATCTTTCGTAGGCCTTTGCAAAGGAATAAGTTTATCTAATTCTTTTTTTGATATTAAAACACCTGCGGCATGTGTACTGGAATGTCTTTTTAATCCTTCTAATGATATAGCTGTATCAATTAAATTTTTAACTTTCGAATCAGACTGATAAGAATAAGATAATTCAGAAGATTCTGATAATGACTCAGTTATACTAATATTTAAACGGTTTGGAATATATTTAGCAATTACATCAACATCAGAATAAGGAATAGCTAAGGCTCTTCCTACATCCCTTATAGCAGCTTTAGCACCCATCGTACCAAAAGTAATTATTTGAGCAACATGATCAGATCCATATTTTTCTACAACATAATTTAATACTTCTTCTCTTCTATCATCTTGAAAATCCATATCTATATCCGGCATATCTTTTCTTTCTAAATTTAAAAATCTTTCAAATACCAGATTGTAATCTAAAGGATTGATATCAGTTACACCTAAACAATATAAAGTTAAGCTAGCAGCAGCGCTGCCTCTAACAGCAAAGAATATATGATTATCACGTACAAATTTTGCTATATCCCATACCACCAAAAAGTAATTTGCAAAACTTGTCTGTTTTATAACTTCTAATTCATATTCAAGTCTAGATTTATGATGATCATTTTCTAAATTAAATGTTTTAAGGGCACTAAAGCAAATCTGATTTAAATATTCATCTGCATTTAGACCATTAGGCACTTCAAATTCAGGTAAATGCATTTGGTCAAAATCAATTTCTAAATCACACATTTCAGCTATTTTTTGAGTATTAGCAATTGCTTCTGGATATTTATCATACATTTCGCTCATTTCATCATGGCTTTTCAAATAATATGAATCATCATCCATTTTCATTCTTTTTTCATCTAAAATATTAGTGTTTGTATGAATGCAAATTAAGATGTCCTGAGCATAAGAATCCTCTTTATTTACATAATGACAATCATTAGTTGCAACTAAAGGTATATCCATTTCAGAGCTCAGTTCAATTAACTTTTGATTAATTTTATCTAGATTATCAACATTTGCATGATCCATTAATTCGAAATAATAATTTTGAAAATTGTTTTTGTACCAATGAGCTGTATTTCTTGCTTCATCCAATCTATTTTCAACAATTAATGTTGAAACCTCACTACTCGGACATCCTGATAAAACAATTAAACCTTCAGAATAATTTTCTAATAATTCTCTATCTACTCGAGGTTTATAATAAAAGCCTTCTAAATGAGAAAGAGAAACAAGTTTAACTAAATTTTGATAACCTGTTATATTCTTTGCTAATACCGTTAAATGATAAGGCTTTTTATATTGAGGTTTTTTTTCATGCCTACTATTCTGAGCAACATACATCTCGCACCCTATAATAGGTTTAATACCTGCTGACACAGCTGATTTATAAAAATCAATTGCACCATATAAAACACCGTGGTCTGTGATTGCTAAGCTATCCATTCCTAATTCTTTAGCTTTTGCAATCATTTGATCGATACGAGATAATCCATCTAACATACTATTTTCAGTATGAACATGTAAATGTGTAAACAAATGACCCCTGCTTCAAATTTTTTACTGATAATTAATTCATAATTTTTTTAATATACATTAATGAATAATACACTTATAATTTATAAAAAAACACAAATTTTAATACCAAATAAACTAAATATAAAGCACACCAAAAAAAAAAGGGACTAACATTTAATGTTAGTCCCTTTTTATAAGTATTAAACTAATAATCCATTGGTGGAGCAGGAGGCATAGGTGGTGCATCTTCTTTAATATCTGTAATTAAAGATTCTGTAGTTATCACCATCGCAGCAACACTAGATGCATTTTCTATAGCAGCTCTAGTAACTTTAGCTGGATCCATAATTCCTCTTTTTAATAAAGCAGTAAAATCTCCAGTATCAGCATCATATCCAACATCATCTTTTGATTTAAGACTTTCAGATAAAATAACTTCCCCAGCTGCTCCTGAGTTTTCAGCAATCATTTTCAAAGGCTTAGTCAATGCACTCTTAAGAATTTCTACACCTGTCTGTTCATCAGCTGGTAAATCTGTTAAATTATCCAATGAAACACTCGCTCTAACTAAAGCTAATCCTCCACCTGGAACAATTCCTTCTTCAACAGCAGCTCGAGTAGCAGACAATGCATCTTCAACTCTTTGCTTTTTTTCTTTAAGTTCAATTTCTGTAGCAGCACCAACTTTAATTATTGCAACTCCCCCAGAAAGTTTAGCTAGCCTTTCTTGCAATTTTTCTCTGTCAAAATCAGAAGTTGTTTCCTCAATCTGAGCTTTAATCTGATTCTCTCTTGCCCTAACAGCATCTTTGCCACCGCTACCATCAACAAAAGTAGTTTCTTCTTTAGTTGATACTAATCTTCGACATCTTCCTAAATCTTCAACTTCAACTGAATCAAGCTTCCTGCCAACTTCTTCACTAATAACTTGTCCGCCAGTCAATATAGCTATATCTTCTAACATTGCTTTACGTCTATCTCCAAATCCTGGAGCTTTTACTGCAACTACTGAAAGAGTACCTCGCATTTTATTTACAACTAAAGTTGCTAAAGCTTCAGCCTCTATATCTTCAGCAATAATACAAACATTTTTCCCTACCTGTAATATTTTTTCCAATGCAGGCAATATGTCTGCCACAGCAGTAATTTTTTTATCAGTTATTAATATATAAGGATCTTCTAAAACAGCTTCCATTCTATCTTGGTCAGTAATAAAATATGGGGATATATACCCTCTATCAATATTCATACCTTCTACAAAATCTGTCTCATAACTAAGACCTTTAGATTCTTCAACAGTTATAACGCCGTCTTTACCAACTTTTAACATTATATCTGCAATCAAGCTACCCATTTCTTCATCATGAGCTGATAAAGAAGCTACTTGAGCAATCTGAGTTGTACTATCTCCAACTAAAGTTCTCATTTCCCCAATAGCTTTCCTAAGTTCTTCAACCCCTTTTTCTATACCACGCTTAATAGCCATAGGGCTAGCTCCAGCAGCAATATTTTTAAACCCTTCATGAACTATAGCTTGAGCTAAAACTGTTGCTGTTGTAGTCCCATCGCCTGCGACATCATTAGTTTTACTAGCTGCTTCTTTTAAAAGTTGAGCACCCATATTTTCGAACTCATCTTCAATGTCAATTTCTTTAGCAATAGTTACGCCATCACTACATACTTGAGGTGGCCCAAATTTTTTATCTAAAACAACGTTACGACCCTTTGGCCCCAAAGTTATCGCAACTGTATCGGTTAATGTGTCTATGCCGCGTTTCATAGCAGCTCTAGCTTCTTCACCAAAAATTAATTTTTTTGGCATTTTATCCTCCTATTTTTCGTTTATTAAAGAACTTAAAATCTATTTAACAAAAAGAATATCGTCTTCTCTCAAAACAAGATATTCAATTTCACCAACTTTATATTCTGTACCAGCATATTTCGAATACACTACGCTGTCACCAACTTTAAGTTCCATAGGTATTCTTTTACCATCATCAGTTATTTTGCCTGGTCCAACTGCTACTATAGTACCATCTTGCGGTTTTTCTTTTGCAGTATCTGGAATATATATTCCACCAGAACTCATTTGTTCTTCTGTATCAGACGGTTCTATAACCACCCTATTACCTAGGGGTTTGAATGAGATTTTGGCTTTTGTAGCCATTAAACTATCCTCCCGATTTTCATAAATTTTGTTTATATAAAAAATAAAACTAGCAGACAAAGTCTGCATCTGCTAATAAATTGTAAATTACTTAAATAAATTTGTCAACGAATAAGAATTTAAGCTTATTGACTTGGGAAAAATATCTTAATATGATCTCGTAATGGTAAATCAAACTAATCACCTTTTAAAAAATTTAATCCTATCGTGTAGACCAAAACAATGGACTAAGAATCTATTAGTTTTCTTAGCTCTTTTCTTTTCTTTAAATGAAGCATGGGAGATTTCAAATCCAGATGAATTAGTATTACTATTAAGTAATACAATTATAAGTTTTTTAATATTCTGTTTTTTAAGCTCAAGCGTTTATTTAATAAATGATTCTATAGATAAAAATAAAGATATTTTACATCCTCAAAAGTTTAAAAGACCTATAGCTTCCGGCCATATATCTATAAAAACAGCAATTATAACTAGTATTATTTTATGCATACCATCTATAATCTCAGCATTTTTTTTAAATAAAAACTTTGCAATTATATCGATGACCTATTTTTCAATAATGATTTTTTATTCTATCATTTTAAAAAAATTTATAATTTTAGATGTTTTAATTATTAGCTTAGGATTTGTTTTAAGAACAATTTCTGGCGCTATTGTAATTGATGTGCCAATATCAAATTGGTTATATATATGTACAGGAATTGGAGCTCTTTTTATTGCTTTATCAAAACGAAGGAGTGAATTAGATTCAGGAGGAGAAAATATAACTAAACAAAGACAAACTCTTCAGAAATACAACACTCGACAATTAGATATTTCAATGTTAATTTGTGGAGTTTTAGTATTAATTTCTTACATACTATATACAATTCAAGCTACTAATTTACCATATAATAATAGTATGCTTATTACAGTACCTTTTGTATTCTTAGGATTAATAAGATATTCTTATTTAACAATTTATAAAAAACTAGGGCAGGCTCCAGAAAATATAATTACATCAGACATTGTTCTTATATCTATAATAATATTATGGCTCGTAACTTCTTCAGGAGTTCTATACATTTTTAGAAATTAATTGAATATAAAATTATCTAAATATTATAAAAAGGTTAAATATGTCCCCACCAATCCAAATTTTTGACATACCAACTTGGATAGGAGTCTACCTTTTAACTCTTCTCGCATTCAGCATATCTGGGTCAATTATTTATTATCGCTTCATACGTATTGTGTTAAAGGGGAAACCAATTAATATTTATCCAAATTTAAGAAACAGATTATTTGGTTCTTTAAATTTAATTTTCGGCCAAAAAAAAGTTTTGCAAAGCGTATCTATAAAAAAAGACCTTGCAGGAATTGCTCATTTCTTTATTTTCTGGGGATTTTTATCCTTTTTATTAAGCTACATTTTATTTATATACGCTGATTCATTAATACCAAATTTTTCTTCAAAAATATTATCCGCAACTGGAGTTAAAATATTCCAGTGGTATTTAGATATAATTTCTGTTTTATTTATAATTACAATAATATGGGGAATTTATAGAAGGTGGGGAATAAAACCTAACAGGCTATCATTTGACATAACTCAAAAATTAGAATCCGCATTAATACTAATATTAATTCTTATATTAATGTTGACTTCTTTGCTTTCAGAAGGTTTTTATTATGCTGCAAATAATACAAATAACACTCCTCCATTTGCATATATATTAAGTAAAATTATATTGAGTTTCGAATTAAGTTCAGTAAAATATTTAGATATTTATGCGGTAATATGGTGGGTTCATTTAATTATAATATTATGCTTTTCTATATATATTCCAATATCTAAACACCTACATATTATAGCTGCACCTATAAACCTTTTTATAAGACCTATGGAAAACCCAGGAACTTTATCAACTCCAGTTGACCTATTAAATCAAGATACTTTTGGAGCAAACAAATTAGAAGATTTTAATAGAAAAGAATTATTAGATGGCTATGCTTGTGCAGTTTGTGGAAGATGCACAGATGTATGCCCTGCTAATATAACAAATAAAATTCTTTCTCCTATGCATCTTATTAATAATATGAAAGATAAAATTATTGAAGATGTCGTAAGTAAAAAAGACAAAAATTCAAACTTGATAGGAGAAACTATACCAGAAGAAAGTTTATGGGATTGTTTAACATGTGGAGCATGTGTCCAAGAGTGCCCAGTAGGAATAACTCACATAGATACAATAGTAGATATGCGTAGGAACCTTGTAATGGAACAGGCAAAAGTTCCTGAAACTGCAATGAATGCTTTGATAAATATTGAACAGCGTGGACACCCTTGGAAAGGGACAACATTTACGCGTACCGACTGGGCAGAAGGGCTTAATGTTAAAAGATTAAAAGATTATCCAGAAACAAAGACACTTTTATGGGTAGGCTGTACTTCAGCACTTGAAGAACGAAGTCAAAAAATTGCTCAATCAATGGTATCTATATTAAATCACGCAAATATAGACTTTGCTATTCTAGGTGAAGAAGAAACATGTTCTGGGGATCCTGCTCGTCGTCTTGGAAATGAATACTTATACCAAACACTTGCACAAAAAAATATAAACACTATAAATAAATATTCTCTAGACACTATACTTACTATGTGTCCTCATTGTTTTAATGTAATAAAAAATGAATATCCTCATCTAGGAGGAAACTATAATGTTTTACATTATACAGAATATATTGATACTCTATTTCAAGAAAAAAAACTCAAACTATTAACTAAAATGGAAACAAGTATTACTTACCATGATTCATGTTATTTAGGTAGGCATAATAAAATCTATGATCCTCCTAGAAATATTATTAATTCAATACCTAATAGTAATTTAATTGAAATGAAAAGATGTAAAGATAAAGGATTTTGCTGTGGCGCAGGAGGCGGGCACATGTGGTTAGAAGAAAGCAACAATCAAAAAATCAATCATGTAAGAGGTAAAGAATCTATAGAAACTGGAGCCGATACAGTTGCAGTTTCATGTCCATTTTGCTTGCAAATGTTTGAAGAAGCAATACAATCAAATAACCCTAAATCTAACTTTGAAGCTAAAGATTTATTAGAAATAATTGACGAAAACATTGATAGAAATAAAATTTAAAATTTAAAAAAAGATTTTATATCATCTATGAATTCTTCATTTTTCATAGATTGATGAATAGAAGCTTTTAACAAACCTAAAGGTGTCCCAACATCAAAATGTACTTCAGGAAATTGATATCCTAAAACTCCTATATCTTTTATTAATGAATCAATTGCATCTGTAAGTTGAATTTCTCCATTAATGCCTAAATTTGTTTTTTCTAAGGTCTCAAATATTTCGTAATGTAGAATATATCTTCCAATAATGGCTAAATCTGAAGGTGCGTCTTCAATTTTAGGTTTCTCAACCATATTTAAAATTTCATAAACTTTTGATTCAATCCTTTTTGCGTCTACAACTCCTAAATTAGGCAACAAAATACTTGGTACTTTCTTAATTGCAATTACTGATGATTTCTTTTGTGTATAAACTTTACTCATTTCAGAAATTATTGAATTATTTCCTAATATTAAATCATCAGGAAGAATTACTCCAAAAGGTTCTCCATTAATAATATCTTTACATTGAAGAATAGCATCACCTAAACCACGAGGATTATCTTGGTATACTATATTTAGTGAAACATTATTATTTATATATGAAATTTCATCCATCTTTTGATTATAATTTGAATTTCTGTCAGATTTAAGCGAATTATTAAAATATTCTATTATTGCCTCTTGCCCTCTAGACATTACAATAATTACTTCTTTCATTCCTGCAATCATTGCTTCTTTTACTGCATAATGAATTGAAGGAGTATCAAAAATTGGTATCATTGCTTTTGGAATAGATTTAGTAACTGGTAAAAACCTAGTCCCCAGTCCTGCTACAGGTATAATAACTTTAGTAATATCCAATATAACCTCACATATTATTGATTTATTATATAAAAAATATTACATTCAGTATATTACAAACAATTTTAATGAAATTAATGATATTATTATAAATTATGATTAAAGTTAGCAATAAAGCAAAATCTGAATTATCTAATATAATTAATTCAAGAAAACTTAATCCAGATCAGTGTATTAGGTTATCAGTACCGCCTGCCTGGAAAGGAGAAGGAGATTTCGGTTTAGTTATAAGTAATTATGGAGTCTCTGATAGCATAATAGAATTCAATAATAAGAAAATATTACTTATAGATGCAGATTTAACAAACCAATTATCTAAATCAAATTTAGATTTTAAAGATGGAAGATTTACTTTAGATATATATTGAAACAAAAACACCTGCAAATATTTTAACAGGGGGAATTATTTGAAGGATATAATAATAATTGGAGCAGGGCCAGCAGGTAACATTGTTGCAGAAAAAACGGCAGAAGCCGGATTAGATGTTCTCGTGTTAGATTGGAGACAAATTATTGGAGACAAATTATGCACAGGGATTATTGGGAAAGAATGTTTAGACAAATTCCCACCCAGAGAAGAAGATATATTCCACGAGGTTAAATCAGCTACATTAATATCTCCAAATAACAAAACATATAGAATTACACGAAGCAATACTCAAGCAGCTATATTAAATAGAGTTTCATATATACAATCTTTTGCAAATAAAGCTAAAAAATATGGTGCTAAATATGATTTAGAACATAGAGTTACAGAAATTAAGCAAAATACTGATCATATTAGCATTAAAGCTAAATATAAAGAGGTTTTAAAAACTTATAAGTGTAAACTCCTTATCATTTCAAGTGGTTTTAATACACCTTTATTAAGAATGGTAGGTATAGAAACTCATAATAATAAATCTTTAATGGGTTCACAAATTGAAGTAGAAGTAGAAAAACCACTTGAAACTCAAGTTTATTTTGGAAAAGAAATTTCTCCTGGATCTTTTGGTTGGTTAGTTCCTTTATCTAAATCAAGAGCACTATTAGGAGTAATATCCAAAGAAAAAACCCAAGAAAATATAAAGTATTTTTTGAATAAATTAATTAATGAAGGAAAAATTCTAGATCTTAATTACAATATTAAAAGCTGGGGAATACCAATTAGCCCAATAAATAAAACATATAAAAATCGAATTTTAATTACTGGTGATGCAGCCGGCTTAACAAAACCTACAACTGGTGGAGGAATATATTATTCATTATTATCTGGTCAATTAGCTGCAAAAACTTCGATTGAAGCTATAAAAAGTAACAACCTTTCGGAAAATAAACTAAAAGAATACCAGTCAGCATGGAAAAACATTTTTGGTAAAGAAATTAGTATTAGCCATTATTCTAGATTGTTTTTTGAAACTTTAAATGATGAACAAATAGAAAAAATCATTTCACTTGGATTTGAATTCCAAAAAGAACTGATCAACGAATCAGATTTTTCTTTTGATTGGCACAGTAAAGTTATTTTGAAAGCATTTAAAATTAAAAAAATGCGCGAATCATTAATGAAACTTGTTCCCATCATTCCATCAATATTATTAAAAAAATAATTTGAAAGAATTGATAAATTTATTTATTCAAAAAATATTCTAATGTGTTCCCTGGTTGGTGGATAGTAATTAGCGGAGCAATTATATTTGCATATACATCAGGTACTTTTTGGCAAGGCTTTGGTGCATTTTTTGACCCTATAGTTATACACTTTGGATGGAGTAGAGCAATAACATCAGGAGTTATATCTATACAAAGAACTGAATCTGGTATGATATCTCCATTCGTAGGATTTTTCATAAATAAATTCGGTCCTAGAAACGTAATGCTTATCGGAATAATTATTACTGGATTCGGATTTATTTTTTTAAGTAAAATTAACTCCATAATAAGTTTTTATATTTCTTTTGCATTAATTAGTCTTGGAGTTTCTTTTGGCACTTGGATAGTAATTAACACCTCTATTACTAATTGGTTTAATAAAAAAAGAAGTAAAGCTTTAGCTTTTAGCTCTGCAGGATCCGCATTCGGAGGGTTATTTGTACCTATTATAATATGGTTAATTAATGTTACAGATTGGAGAACAAGTCTCCTGATTATAGGAATTGGATTTTGGATTATAGGTATTCCTGCAGCGTTTTTTATGAAGTCGAATCCTGAAGATTACGGATTGATGCCAGATGGCAAAAAAGATACTGATAAGTTAGATAAGCTTAATGCTTCATATAAAGAATATTCTTTATATGAAGCATTAACAAGCAGATTATTCTGGCAAATGAGTTTTGCATTTGGAATAGGACAATTAGTCTTGTCAGCATCAGTTCATCAAATACCAGCGATTAGCTCATTTGGTTATTCAAGAGAATTTGCTGGAATAACAATGGTAATAATATCTATAACGAGCTTATTAGGCAGATTAGGTGGAGGAATATTAGGAGACAAGTTCAATAAAATATATTTAATTTCAGTCGCATTCGCACTGCAATTTATATCAACAATAATTTTTGTTTATGCTACTAACAAATTTTATCTAATAATATTTGCACTTTTATGGGGATTAGGTTTTGGGAGTTCAATCCCAATGAGATTTGCAATAATTGCTGATTTCTTTGGGAGGAAAAATTTCGGCACTATAATGGGAATTAGTATGACCATAAATGCAATAGTTGGAATTGCCGGACCAGTATTTGTAGGCTGGATGTTTGATATTAATCAAAATTATCAAACACCTTACTTAATTTTGTCTACATCCCTACTATGCGCAATACCCCTAACATTAAACTTAAAAGCTAAATAAATTATTACACATTCTTATCATAATCTGTCTTTGCTTTATCTAAAACGGATTGCCTGATTGTTGCAAGTCTATCTTTCATATTCGAAGACCATAACTGTGATTTCTCTAAATTCTCAAGTGAACCATTAAATTGAGGGATTACATAACGTGCAATTAATTCATAACTATGTAAGACTTGTTCTCTAGTCCCCCACTCAGTAACTTGAAACATTATCCCACCTATCCCACCTGATTCTTTCTCCAAATCGTTGATTTTTGCAATTAAATCATCAGGAGTTCCGACAACCCAAACCCCTTTCTCCACTTTATCATCTACAATATTTTCTATGGGCCCATCATAGTCTAAATCATGACCAATTGTATTAGCAAAATAGTCATTTTGATATTTAGATGCACCTATTCTTACTTGTTCGATTGCTTCAGCTTTAGTATCAGCTAAATGTACATGCAGAACTAATCGCCACTCATTTCTATCAACTTTCCTATTATTTTTAGAAGCAGATTCTTCTACCATATTCCAAAAATCTGCAAGAGTATTTTTTCTCTGTACCCCTCCAGGAGTTGAAGTCAAAGATAGTAGACCTACACCATATTTACCAGCTAATACAAAACCAGATGGTGATTGAGCAGCTGCAACCGCAATAGGAAAATGAGGCTTAGAGTATGGCAACAAATGAACTCTTGCTTCATTCAAATTAAACCAATCACCATGATAAGTTATAGGTTCATCTTCCGTAAGCAACTTTAATATTATGCCCAAAGACTCATCCATCTTATGTCTTTGAGTTTTTGGGTCTATCCCTAGCATATAAGCATCAGTTACTAAAGCCCCTGGACCGACTCCTAACATAACTCTTCCTTTAGTTAAATGATCGAGAAGAATCATTCTGTTAGCAACCATAAGAGGATGATGATAAGGTAAACTAATAACTCCTGTTCCAAATTTTATATTCTTAGTTCTTTCTGCAGCTGTTGCAATAAAAATTTCAGGAGAAGATATAGTTTCCCAACCAGCGCTATGATGTTCCCCAATCCATGCTTCATCAAAACCTAAATAATCTAACCAAGACATAAGCTCCAAATCACGATGTAAAGCTAACGTAGGATTCTCACCCAAAGGATGAAATGGAGCCATAAAAACACCAAATTTCATTGTCACTACCTTAAACTAAAAATATTTTTTGTTCAAAGTTTAACATAGCAACAAAAAAAAAATAATTCAATAAAATACCATAAACTAATTCAAAAATTCTTTAATTTTATTTATAAGATCATCAGTTTTTACAGCTAAATTATTTTTGTCTGTTCTTTTAGCAACTTCAACAACATCATTTTTTAAATTTCTAGGACTAACTATAACTCGTATAGGAATCCCAAGTAAATCTGCATCATTGAATTTAACTCCTGCAGACTCATAACGATCATCAAAAAGAACTTCGAATCCAGCTTTATTTAGTTGAGAGTATAATAATTCAGATTCTGCTGAAACATTTTCATCTTGCATATTTATAGCTATTAAATATACTTGATAAGGTGAAATTGCATTAGGAAAAATGATTCCTTTTTCATCATTGTGCTGTTCTATAACTGCAGATAACAAACGTCCAACACCAATTCCATAGCAGCCCATTATTATTGGTTTTCTAGCACCTTCTTGATCTGGGTATTTAGCATCAAAAACTTCACTATATTTTGTACCTAATTTAAAAGTATGACCAACTTCTATGCCACGATACATCTTTAATTTAGAATTACAATTTAAACAATATGAATTTTCAGATGACAATGATATATCACCCAATAAATCAGCTCTAAAATCTCTTTCAAAGTTGACGTTAAGAAAATGATGATTTTCTTCATTTGCACCAACAACAAAATTGGATCCATAATTTACTGAATCGTCAACAATAATTTTTGCATTAACAGAACTTACAGGAGATGAAAATCCTGGAACGAACCCACTATTTAAAACTTCAGATTTGTCTGCTATTCTAAGCTGCCGTGATCCACCTAAAATATTTGACAATTTCACTTCATTAACATCTAAATCACCACGAATAACAACCATTAACAAATCAGATTCATTAATATAAAAAACAACTTTTAAAGTCTTATTTTTAGGAACATTCAAGTATGCAGACAAATTATCAATAGTTTTTACATTAGGTGTATATACTTTCTCCATTTCTAATAACTCAGATTCTTTTTCAATTCCAAAAGATTTATTGGATTGAGCTTTTTCTTCATTTGCTGCATAATTACAAGATTCACATATAATTATTGAATCTTCTCCTGATTCAGAAATCAATACAAATTCATGGGAATCTTTACCTCCTATAGCCCCACTATCAGCTTCAACTATTATTATATCTAAGCCACATCTTTTATAAATTTGTTTGTAGGCTTCTTGTATAAGCTCATATTGTTGATCTAATCCATCTTGATCAAAATCAAAACTATATGCATCTTTCATATCAAATTCTCTAACCCTTATAAGCCCTCCTCTAGGCCTAGGCTCATCTCTGAATTTTGTTTGTATTTGATAAACCAAAATTGGTAAATCTTTATAACTAAGTACATTTGTTTTTATTATATTTGTTAATAATTCTTCATGAGTAGGAGCTAAAACTAAATCTCTATCTCGACGATCCTGCACCCTAAATAAATCAGACCCATAAGCATCAGCTCTACCAGAAATATCCCAAATATCTAAAGGCTGTAAAACCGGCATTCTAATTTCTTGACCATTAACCCTATCCATTTCTTCACGAATTATAGATTCTATTTTCTTTATAGATTTCCAAGCAAGAGGCATATAAGTATAAACACCTGATGCAACTTGATGAATCATACCCGATTTTAACATTAATTTATGACTTAAAATCTCAGCATCTGATGGAGTTTCTCTAGTAGTTCTACTAAAAAGTTTCGACCGCCTCATTAAAAAATCTCTCTTTTATTATTCAATATATTGATAATTTATTAATTAATTTAAAGATGCTTCTATCTTTTTTACTTCTTGAGTTAAAGCTTCCAACATTTCTTCTTCTTTTACTACTCTTAATTTTTCACCTTTACGAAATATTATTGCTCTACCATTTCCAGCAGCTATGCCAACATCAGCATCTTTAGCTTCTCCAGGACCATTAACTTCGCAACCCATAACTGCAACTTTAATAGGACTTTTTATTTGTCTCAACATATTATCAACATCATTAGCAAGCTTTCTTATATCTACATCTGCTCTACCGCAACTAGGACAAGCAGCCAAAACGGCACCTTCTTTACGAAGATCTAATGATTTTAGTATTTCTATACCTGATATAATTTCCTCTACTGGAGAATCACTTAAAGAAACTCTAATAGTATCTCCAATACCTTCATATAATAAAACTCCTAATCCTACAGCACTTCTTATACTGCCTGATTTTGCAGTGCCAGCTTCAGTAATACCTAAGTGTAAGGGGTAAGGCACTAAAGAAGCCATTTTTCTATAAGCCTCCACTGTAGTAGCAACATCAAAAGATTTTAATGATATTTTTATCATATCAAAATCTAAATCTTCCAAAATTCCAATTTCCCACAAACCTGTATTCACCATATGATCTACAACTGAATATTCTTTATTGCTTGCCTCAGCAAATTTCGGCAACAAATTTACTCCATCTTTGTGTCTTGACATGCCTTTAGTTTTACCTATTCCTCCTACTGGAGGCAAACTGCCAAAATTGACACCTATCCTTATAGGTATTTGTCTTTGTTTAGCTTCTTCTACAACAATTTTAACTTTATCTTTATCTCTGATATTACCAGGGTTCAAACGTAAACAATCAACTCCATTTTTTAAAGAAGCTATTGCCAATTCATAATGAAAATGTATATCAGCAACCAATGGAATAGATATTTGTTTACGAATTTGACTTAAAGCATTAGCAGCCTCCATATCTGGCACAGCACAACGCACAATTTCACAACCTACATCTTCTAATTCTTTGATCTGATTAACAGTAGAAGTAACATCTCTAGTATCCGTCTTAGTCATAGATTGAATACTTATGTTAGCATCTCCTCCAACCTTAACTTCACCTATATATATGGGTTTTGTTATACGTCTATACATAAATTTCTCCAATAATTAACTATAACATCTAACTAGTAATCAAAAACACTTTTACCATCAAGTATACGTGAAATATCTAAATATAATGGGAAAAATATAAAAAATACTATTACAAATATTATACCAATTAACATTATGATTTTTTCTCTTTCAGCAGTTAATATTCCTCCATTAATATATTCAACAATTAATAAAGCAATTCTCCCTCCATCCAGAGGAGGAATAGGTAATAAATTTAGTATTCCTAAACTAATACTTAGCAATGCAATCAACTCGATTACAGGAAGAATTCCTTCTTTTGCAACTTCGCCTGTAACTTGTGCAACTCCAATAGGTCCACCTAAAGGAATTGGCCCTCCATTAAACCACTGAAAAAATACATTTTTCAAAGTAATTAAAACAGAATAAGTTTTACTTAAAGACATATTCAAAGCTTCGGTAAATGAATAATTTCTGTTAACAGACTTTAAATTTGATGTCCCAATCATTATACCTAGAGGACCTTGAATAATTTCATCACCTAATAATAAATTCGGATCATATATTTTTGCTCTATCAATTGATACTTCCGTTGAAGAGTCTATAACTTTTTCAACTACAATCTTAGTTGGCGGATTTAGCCTAGCTAATAAACTTATGTTTGTTGTACTAATATATTCTTGGGATACAGATATTCCTTTTACATTAGATCCTTTACGTATACCCAAATCCACTTCAGATCCAAGATTTGACATAACCTTTTGCACTAAGTCCATATGGTTATCAATTTTATCCCCGTTAATACTTGTAATTTGATCTCCAGAATTTAACCCTGCTAATTCTGCTGGTGAACTAGGAGCTACACTAGATATATATACTTCACCAACAGCATAATCTCTTGGCAGCATAAATAATATAATAAAAATTAATATTGGGAACAAAAGATTTACTATAGACCCTGAGGATAAAATAATTGCCCTAATTAAAATATTTTTTTCTTTAAAATCTCCTTGACCTACTATTTCTCTGTCCGACATACCTGATAATTTAACAAAGCCACCTAAAGGTATATAATTGATTGAATATATAGTTCCTTTAAAACATTTCCCAAAAATCCTAGGGGGAAATCCTATTCCAAATTCATCTACTTTAACCCCTGATAATTTAGCTGTAACAAAATGTCCAAGTTCATGAATTATTACCAAAAACATTATCAAAGGAATAAATAACAACCAATATGAAATTTGAATCATGAATTCACCTTATCAATAAATCCCCTCGATCACGAGCGCTATTAGCAGCATCCAAAATCTGATCAATATTAGGATTGAGGATATTATTATGCGAGCTTAAAATTTCTGAAATAAAACTACTAATTTCCAAAAAACTTATTTTACCTTTTAGAAAACTTTCCACAGCAATATCATCTGCTCCAGATAATGCTGCAGGCCAAGTTCCACCTTTCATTGCAGCATTAAGTCCTAATTTAAAACAAGGATAACGTTCATAATCAATATCAATAAAATTAAGTGCTCCAGTGCTAATAGGGTCAAACCTTTTTATATTTTTATTATTTTTTCTGTTTGGATACATCAAAGCATACTGAATAGGTAATCTCATATCTGGATTACTAATTTGAGCTTTAATAGATCCATCATCAAATTCAACTAATGAATGAATCATACTTTCCGGGTGAACAACTACGTCAATTTTTTCCCAAGGTACATCAAACAACCAATGAGCTTCAATAACTTCAAATACTTTATTCATCATTGTTGCTGAATCGACCGTTATTTTATCACCCATATTCCAATTTGGGTGCTTTAATACTTGATCAGGAGTAAGATTTTTCATTTCTTTTAGAGATGTAGACCTCACAGACCCCCCAGATGCAGTAATTATCAATTTTGAAATATTATTATCTTCACCTCTTATACATTGCCAAATGGCATTAGGTTCACTATCAATAGGAAATAAATTCACTTTATTACTCTTTACTGAATCCATTAATATATCACCTAACATTACAATAGTTTCTTTATTAGCTAATGCAATACTAACTCCAGAATTAATAGCACTCATGGTATGAAGAATGGAAACATCTCCACTTGTAGCTGAAACCAATAAATCAACTTCAGAATCCGTAATCATTGTTTCAATATCAGAATATATAGAATCAGTACCATCAAATAATTGATCATATGATTCTATTTGATCACAATAAGCAAATTTAGGATTAAATTCTTTAATCTGACTTTTTAATAAATTCTTATTTTTGCCAGCCACTAACCCTATGACCTTAAAATGGTCAGAAAAAACCCTAATGACATCTAGAGTCTGAGTACCTATAGACCCAGTTGACCCAAGTAATACTATTCCTTTACGTTTTAATACCATAATAAAAAATAATACAAAAGTAGTAAGTTTAAAGCAACTGAATCTAATCTATCTAACACACCTCCGTGTCCAGGAAGTATCTCACTAGAATTAGTTAAATTTGCCCTTCTTTTAAATTTAGACTCTAGAATATCACCTGTTTGTGCAATTATACCAATTAATATACCTAACAAAATAACATATATAAATCTTATATTAAGTTCGAAATATAATGACGCTGAGAAAGCCATTATTGAAGCTGCTATTACTCCTGCAATTGCACCTTCATAGGTCTTAGAAGGACTAATTTTTGGCGCCAATTTCCTCTTTCCTAAAGTTTTACCAAATAAAAATGCACTAGTATCTGATGCAAAAATTACTAACATAACAAATAAAATAATATTTATACTATTTTCCATATACCTAGCTAACAACAAATGAGACAAAATTCCCGAGATATATATTACGAGAGCAATATTGAATAAATAATCTTTTATTTTTAATTGAATTAAATTTGGTTTAAGAAAACAAATTAAAGATATAAATATACCAATTTGAAGAGTTAATATTAGCCAAATATTCTCGTTGAATGAACTTGCATTGAAGTGAATTATAGATGTCAATAATACAGATAAAACAACACTCCAAAATGAAGATATATCATAACCCCATAAACGTACTACTCTAGACATTTCATAACTAGCAAATGCGACTAACAATAAAATTGATATGAAAAATAGATATGAACCTAATATAATCACAGATATGACAATAGGTAATAAAATTAAAGAAGTAACAATACGTTTAATTAAATCAAATTTAACCAAGTTTTTTCCTGTTATCAAATAATTAATTCAAAGATTTCTAAGATTCTAATTTTCCAAACCGTCTTACACGTTCTGAATAAGCTTTTATAGATTTTTCAATTTCAATTCTTCCAAAATCAGGCCACAATACATCTGTATAATAATACTCTGAATATGCTGATTGCCACAATAAGAAATTACTGATTCGCATCTCGCCTGCAGTTCTAATTATTAAGTCAGGATATGGAGTATCTTTAGTATAAAGATATTTATTAAATAATTGTTCAGTTATGTTTTCTGGAGAAATATTATCTAAACGGATCCTTTTTACTGCATCAATGATTTCATATCTACCTCCATAATCAAAGGCAACATTAACCACAATCCGTGAGTTATTTTTAGTTAATTCAATCCCATTTTCAATAGCTTTCTTTAGTTTAGAGGATATTCTATCTAATCTACCAATATGCTGAATTTTAACGCCATTATCATTAAGGTCACTTAACTCTTTAGAGATTGTTTTAAACATAAGTTCCAAAAGCCAAGACACTTCTTTATTCGGGCGGTTCCAATTCTCTGTAGAAAAAGCAAACAATGTTAGGTATTTAACATTTAAACTAGCAAAAACTTCAATTATATTTCGAATATTATTAGTTCCAGCTTGATGCCCAAAAATCCTAGATTTACCTTTAGACTTAGCCCATCTACCATTCCCATCCATAATTATAGCTACATGGTTAGGTGTTTTTTTAACATTTTCTTCACTGCAAGTCATAATATTTAAATTATACAGTTAAACTTCTAATACTTCAGTTTCTTTTTCCTTTTTCAAATCATTAACTTGATTTGTAAATGAAGAATAAATGTCTTGAAGTTCGTTTTGTGCACTCTTACTTTCATCAATAGATATTTCTTTATTTTTTTCTAATTGACGAATTTTTTCAATGGAATCTTTTCTACTATTTCGTAATGAGATATGAAAATCTTCTGTTATCTTCCCAACTAATTTAACTAAATCCTTCCTTCTTTCTTCTGATAAAGGAGGGATATTTATTCTAATCAAATTACCTTCAGCTTTAGGTGTCAACCCAAGTTCAGATTTCAAGATAGCTTTTTCTGTATCAATCACTGCTTCTTTATCCCAAAGCTGTATTGCTATAGTTTTAGAATCAGGAATTGAAATCGAAGCAATTTGACTTAATGGTGTAGATACACCGTAATATTCTACTAATAGCCCTTTAACTAAAGCTGGAGAAGCTCTTCCAGTACGAACCGAGGAAAACTCATTTTCAAGAGAGATAACTGTTTTTTCCATCTTATCTTTTGTATCAGTAAATATTGTTTTTATTGCAGACATACTTACACACCTATAATTAATAGAAATTAATATTTATTCCGATGTAACTAGAGACCCTATAGAATCTCCTAAAGCTATTTTTTTTAAACTTTCTGGATTAAACAAGTCAAAAACAATCAAAGGTAGATTATTATCCATACACAAAGAAAGTGCAGTTGAATCCATAACACCAAGCCTCTTCTGTAAAGCTTCAAAATAAGTCAAAGATTCAAATTTTATTGCTTTAGGATCTAATTTTGGGTCAGATTCATATATACCATCAACATCATTTTTAGCCATCAAGACCACATTAGCATCTATCTCAATAGCACGTAAAGCTGCTGCTGTGTCTGTAGACATAAAAGGGTTCCCTGTACCTGCGGCAAATATAACTACCCTATTTTTTTCAAGATGCCTTATTGCTCTTCTTCTGATATATGGTTCAGCTACCTCAGTAATATTTAAAGCACTTTGTATACGAGTATCTATTTTATGTATTTTTTCTAAAGAGTCTTGTAACAATAATGCATTAATTACAGTTGCTAGCATTCCAGCATGGTCAGCTGAAGCTCGATCCATACCTTGCATTTCAGCTTCAGAACCTCGTATTATGTTACCTCCTCCAACTACAATACCAATTTGAACTCCTAAATCAAATATATCTTTAATCTGATTAGACATAAATGACAGAACAGAAGAATCTATACCATAATTTTTTTCCCCTCTAAAAGATTCTCCACTTAATTTAAGTAGAATTCTATTATATTTCAAAGGTTTTGAGGGCACAGTTTTATTCACCTAACGCAAAACGCGAAAACCTTCTAATACGTATATTCTCTCCTAGCTTGCCAACTGATTCGTTAACTAGAGTTTCAATATTTTTAGAAGGGTCTTTAATAAAGCTCTGCTTTATCAAACAAACTTGTTCAGGGTCTTGGGAATCATCAAATTTAGCGTCAGATTCATCAACATATAATGGAGACATAGCAGCAACTTGCATTGATAAATTATGAACTAATTCTTTAAAACCTTCAGTTCTGGCAACAAAATCAGTTTCACAATTAACTTCAACAATTGCACCTATTTTACCACCAGCATGAATATATGATCCAACAATACCTTGTTCAGTATCTCGTGATGATTTTTTTGCTGCCTTAGCTATACCTTCTTTTCTTAGAATTTCTTCTGCAAGGTCAATATCTCCAGAAGCTTTTTGCAAAGCCTCTTTACAATTCATAATACCAGCCTCTGTTCTATCACGAAGAATTTTAATAGATTCAACTATATTTGCCAACTTTTTTTATCCTTATAAATCCAAAATGAATAGTAACTACTCTTTATTAGCTGATGACTCAGTAACATTTTCTTCTAAACTATCAGAAACTTCAGCAGAACCAATTAACTCTTCAGTCATTTCTATATCTTCTTTATTACTAGCAGCACTCACACCTTCTAAATAGGCGTCAGCTAATCTACTTGTAACTAATTGTATAGATCTAATAGCATCGTCATTTCCAGGTATAGGGTAATCAATATTCTCAGGATTTGAATCTGAGTCAACTAATCCAACAATTGGAACCCCAACACGCTTAGCCTCAGAAATTGCTATATGTTCATTCCTAACATCAATAACGATGATTGCCCCAGGCAATTCTTTCATTTCTTTAATACCACCTAAGAATCGATTCAATTTATTAATCGATTCTTCTAATTTCAATGATTCTTTTTTTGTTATCTGATCAAATTCCCCTTTTTCTTTCCGTTCTTCTAATTCATACAAATAATCTATTCTTTGTTTAATTGTTTTAAAATTAGTTAAAGTACCTCCAAGCCAACGTGTAATTACATAGAAAGCCCCAGAACGAGCAGAATCTTTTAGTATTGAATCATGAGCCTGCCTTTTAGTACCCACTATCATAATCTTCTTACCTTGCGACCCTATTTTTGAAATAAAATCAGCAGATTTATCCAGCATACGATATGTTTGACGAAGGTCAATTATATGTATACCATTTCTTTGTGTAAATATAAATGACTTCATCTTAGGATTCCAATGACTCTTTTGATGCCCAAAATGGACACCTGCATCATATAAATCTTTCATAGATGTAGAATTTACAACTCTATCTTGAATTGCCTCTTCAACCATATCAACCTTTCATTCATTTTCCGGGTTTAGAACATAAAAATCCACACTAAATCATAGCATAAATTCCAATATGATTCAATGATCAAATATACTTAATTATCAATTAACAGTTATATAAGCTATGCTGGCAACACAACTGAGCTTGGGCTTAAACCATCTAAAACCATTCTAACATTTGACAAAGCAAATCTCCTACTCTTTATTAAAGCTTCTTCAGAAAAACCAGCCAAATGTGGAGTAATTATTACATTATCCATTGATAACAATTCATTGTTTGCTAATATAGGTTCATCTTCAAGTACATCTAGTCCAGCCCCGAATATTAAACCTTCATTTAAAGCTCTAATAAGGTCTGACTGATTTACGACTTCACCACGAGAAGTATTTATTAAAACTGATGATTTTTTCATTTTTAAAATGTTATCATATCTAATTAAGTTTTTAGAAATACGGTCAAGAGGAATGTGTAGCGTAACAATATCAGAATTTTCTAGTAATTCTAATATTGAACATTGAGTTACATTTAATTCATTTTCCTCAATATGCTTTAAATCATTATATATAATATTACAATCCCAACCAGATAACCTTTTAGCAACATTTCTTCCAATCCTGCCAAATCCTATTATACCCACAGTCTTCCCTGCCAATTCAAATGTACTAGCATCGGTTTTAGAATTTGGTGAACCATAATTACTTCTTAAATTCTTTTGCCATAACAAATTTTTTACAGAACTAAACTGAATGTCTATTTTTCTATAAACTGAAACCATTAAAGAAATAGCATGTTCTGCAACTGCTACAGAATTTCCTCCTCCATTATTAGCAACTTTAATACCCAAGTCTTGTAAAGATACTTTATCAATCCAATCAGTTCCTGCGCTTATAGTTTGAACTAATCTTAAATCCTTACATTGTTTTGCAAGTTCTATTGGAAAAACTGAAGGTATTACAATTACTCCAACTATACCATTCATTGATTCAGACTGAACATCTAATGGTTGATTGGAATCTATCCATCTAATACCTATATTTTCATTTATTGAATCTTTTAAAAATTCAATTTGGGAAGAATCTGGAGAATAAACTCCTATCAAATCTGAATTGTTCACAATATAACTCCTTATAAATTAACATATTATTTATCTTAAAATTTAAATAATAACTATTATAATACTAACAAAGACAATTAATATATTTATAGTTGATAATAGTGTTATGATGTTATTTATTTAATTAGAATATGCTAAATTATATAAATGGAGACATAAGTGCATACAAAACCAATTCTTTTCACCCATCCAGATTGTACTTATTCTGATATTTTTAGATCCGAACTTAATGAGGACAATATAGATTTTGATGAAATTGACTTGTCTAAGCATCCAGAAAAATGGAATGATTTATTAAAATTAACAGATGGAGAAAAAATAACCCCTGTCTTGCTAGAAGATGGTAAGGTTACAATTGGATATGAAGGTGTTGGCTGAGTAATTTGAATTCTAGGCAGTTTGCTTAGACCTCTATACATAATATTTGTAAAAAAATAATAAAGTAGTAATAAAATTGAATAATTCTAAAAACCAAATTAAAAATCCAAAATTCTCATTACTCTCTACAGAGGGCAAGTATATAGACATATCCGATTACTATGGAAAAAAAATTATCTTATTTATTTGGGCTTCATGGTGAGGATGCAGAGAGCAATTGCCTGTATGGCAAGAATTTTATGATGAATACAAGCAATATGTAGAAATTTTATCTATAGCTATAGATTTTCAAGGTAAATCAAAAGTAATGCCCTATATTGAGAAATTCAATTTAAAATTCCCAACTTTAATTGATCAAAAAAACCTTACAGGCCAATTATATAATTTTAAAGCGGTCCCAAATGGAATAATGATTGATGAAGAAGGAAATATAGCCTTAAAAAAAATAGGCGGATTTGATATACGCAACAAAAAAATTAATAATCAGTTAGTTAACTGGATTACAAAATCATTCCCTGTAGAACCGATCCAAAATAAAACTTTAGACATAAAAAAAGAAGCTGTAAATTTATTTGAAAAAGGGATGACATATTTTGAATCTAATAACATCAAACTTGCTATAAAATATTGGAAAAAGAGTGTTGAAATTGATCCGGATAATTATATAATTAGAAAGCAAGTTTGGGCAATTGAAAACCCTGAAAAATTCTACTCTGGAAAAATAGATTATGATTGGCAAAACAATAACATAAAACAAAATAAATAATTAAGGCAATAAAATGTTTTTACTTAAACTACCAATACTACTTTTTAAAACTATATCAATATCACTTGTATCAATTATAATCACAGTTTTTTTATTATTAACATTTATATTACTTCAACTAAATTCAACAGTCTTAAATCCAGACTATATTGGAGACACATTTGAAGAAAACCAAATACCTAATTTCCTCTTAGTAGAACTACCAACATCAATTATTAATGAAGCAAAAGATATCCCTGATGATTCTAAATATAGCCGTAACCAAAAAAATATAGTAAATGATGCTGGTCTGGAAACTGAAGATTATATAAAAGTTTTAAACGCTCTGATATCCCCCGAATTATTGCAAGAAACTATAAGTGATAACTCTTCACAGTTGGTAGATTATTTAACAGGTGGCTCGGATGAGTTTGAATTGAAGGTTAGTTTAAAAGATCGAATACCTATTTTAACAGATGAAATCATAGTTTTACTAAATAAATCAGAATATTACAATCTATTATTTGAAAGAGGTGTAGATCCATATATAGATTCAACACTAGAAAAACAAAATTTACCTTTAGGCCTTGAACTAACTTCTGAAGAACTATCTGAATTTTTACAAAAAGTAATACCTGAACAGTGGATTAATGATCAAATTGATGATACTTTATCTTCAATTACACCATATGCTACAAAAGATTCAGAAGCTTTTGAAATTAAACTTATACTAAGTCCTATAATAAAAAATTCACTCACTGAAACAAAAATATTATTAGCAAAAAAAGATGCATATTCAATTTTATATGACGAGGTAATTGGTCCAAAAGTTGCTGAAACAATAGGGCAAAAACTAGAATTACCAATAGGGTTAGAAATACCTGACGAAACAGTAACTGAAGCACTTAGAAGTGTAGCTCCTGAATCTTGGGTACAACAAGAAGTAGAAAAAATCTTAGATGATGTAAGTAAATATTTAAATGGCGAAATTGATGAATTTACAATAGAACTATCTCTGGAAGAAAATAAAGAATTAGCAAAAGAAAACATAAGAGCTTTAGTTAAAGAAGACCTTAATGAAGTTACAGAAAAGCTACCTGTTTGTAAAAATAATGAAGTTTTTTCTTTATCTTCTTTAAGTTCTATACCTACATGTATTCCAGAAAACCTAATCCCTAAAGAAGTTTATAATGCTTTAGATAATCAAATTAATACTAATGTTGAAAAAATACTAGCAACAACCCCAGATTCTATAGAGTTCACACAAGAGTCGCTAAAAGAATCCCTAGGTATATCAACTACAAATACAGAAGATGAATTTATTGAATCCGCAAGAGATAAAATTAAAAATGGATGGATTTATACTGATAAAGATTTAAAGAGACATTTAGATCAAAAATTTGGAGAATGGGGAACAGATACTTTAGAACAATCACGCAGTATTCTAAGTGATGGATTTACTTATAACAACTTAAACTTAGAAGAAGACATGGCTAAAATAGTAGACAAAAATACTATATCTTTATTCAATGACGGCAGAAGTTATGTTGCAAGCATGAAAAAATTCCGTTTTGTAATTTATGTTCCAATATTTATTTTAATGCTTGTATCAAGTTTAATATTATTTAGAACATGGACTAAACGTATAAGACTAATGTCAGTATACCTAATAATTGGTTCTTTTATAATATTAGGCTCACTAAATATTGGTTACTACGTTGTAGCGAAATCAATAATTGAGGATACTAAAACTGAAGCAATTAGTAAAATTGCAATTGATGAAAATTTCAGATCAACAACTGAATTAACTATAAATAAAAGTATTAATACAGTCGAAAATATAGCTGATAATTTTATTAACGGTATAAGTGCTAAAGCTTTAATTTGCTTAATTCTCGGAGGTCTTATTCTTGGGGCAAGTATAATATGGAGTATAATTGGATATATTCTAAATACAATATGGAACAGCCTTTTTGGGAATAAGAAAGAACCTGAACCAGATGATGAACCTGAACCAGATGATGAACCTGAACCAGATGATGAACCTGAAC
>PBKN01000015.1 GCA_002721445.1 Chloroflexota bacterium
CTAAATCTGAAAAAGATGAACTTTCTATAGGCTTTATACACTATGATGAGCTTTCAGCAGTAGAGAAAGTAAAAATAGACCGAGAAATGGATGAAGAAGCGATAGTAGATGAATTTAAGCCACTTGGTAAGAGGTGGGCGATAGTATTGGCGATAGTAGTACTGATAATTGGAGTAAAGTGGTGGAGTTCATACATAGGTGCGTGGGGCGAACCTTACGACGGTGGGCGAAATTATTGGGTGGATTTGTTTCTGCTCTGTTTTGTTACTATTCCCGCAGTGTTCTTCGTGTATTCTACATTATTCTCATCCCTCATAAATTATCTACGACCCGAATATGCCACTAAGCAAAGGCTAGCCTCTTTATTTTTAACCATAATATTGATAGCAGTGATATCAATTATAGCTTATTTCACCATTAAGTTTGAAATAGGATATTTTGCTGATGATACTCCATATACCTGTGAAGAATTAATGAGTGATATTAGACAAGAGTATCCCGATACACCAATTCCCTATTATGATATTTCTTGGGAACAAGTTGTCAGTATTACCAATATTAAGCAGACTAAACTTGAAGGCGATAATGATATTTCATGCAGAGGTAATGTCATATTAAAGAATTCCCCCTTCAACGAAACAGAAGGTGAAATATATTTTTTTAAAGACCGTAAGTGGTGGTATTATGAAATAACACCATTAGAGTAAATCCTATTTCTTTTTTTAATATATTTTCAATAATTGGGCTTATGCTGTCTTAGGTTTAACTAATTAGGCAATGTTTTCATTCAATATTTACACAAACTCTTTGAACACCATTCACAGCATAACCTAACCTGTTCCAAATATTATCCAGTGGCTGTGTATTTCCTTTATCATCGCTTGCTCTGACCATCAGTGTATTATGCCCTTTCTGGGTCGCTTCCCATTCAAATGTCCACTGTTGCCAAGTATATTCATGTGATAAATCTGATAATTGAGCCACGGACCATGTCTTTCCAAAATCGTCACTTATTTCAACCCTCTCTACTTTACCTGTACCAGACCATGCTAAGCCAGCAATTTTATTTTCACCATATTTGCAAAATTCTCCATGTCTAGGCTTGCTAAACAAGGATTTTATTTTCATTAAAGTAAGAGGCAAGGGTTTTGAGTCTTCCTGTTCTATAATATATCGGTCTTTTTGGAAAAATCCTTCGTATTTATAATCAACTAGTGATATTCTTTTCAGCCATTTAACAGAAGCCATTCCATACCACCCTGGAACAACAAGGCGCAACGGATATCCGTGGTCTACAGGAAGAGATTCCCCGTTCATTTCATATGCCAAGATCGTATCCGTGTGCATGCCTATTTCTATAGGCAAACTTCTACCGTACGGACTTTCTTTTTTGTGTCCATCGGGAATTCCGCTGTCTAAACCTTCAAATATTATCTCTTTTACATTTCTTCCAATTCCTAAGGTTTTAAGAATAAGATTTAGCGGTACACCAGACCATATTGCAGTGCTTACCGCACCTCCTTGAAATTTGTTACCACTAACAGGGGGGTATAGGTCTGTTCGATTGTTACCCGCACATTCCATTGTTACAGGGATTGTTTTGCTTGGCATTTCAACAATATCTGAATATGTAAATTCTCCAATATTTTCCACTATTCCATCAACAATTAACTCCCATTTTGATATATCAACTGAAGGAACATCATAGTGATTTCTCGCATAATAGAGCGAATTAGGGGTAAGCCAACTATTAATTGCTTCTATAGGTGTTTCTCCTACAAAAGGTGCTTCGTCAATTGTAACTAGTGTTGCTGGCTGTGGATGTGGCTGAGTATGCCAAGGTTCTTTTGTTATCCCTGATGCTTCAGCCGGGCTACATCTACAATTTCTCATTTCCTACCTCTTTAATTAATAGGATATCATTTATGTATTTTAAAATGTACTTTTATTTGCACCCATCTTGTTTAGATTTTGTAATTTGGCTTAAGATTTCTATTTGACAACTTTAGTTATACTAAAAATATATTCATACACCATTATTAAATGGGGTTACATTTGGCATCAATTTACTGTCCAGATTGCAATAGGCAATCAGGCGATAATTGGACTGAGTGTTATTTTTGAGGTTTTTGTGACACTTGAATAAAAACGGGATAAATGCTATCAAACCAAATCTAGATATAAAACCCAAATCTAGATATAAAACTTTTTAAGACTAGATCGGGCATAAAAAATTTATTTGCTATAGGATAAAACGCTTTAATTGAAAATTAGTGAAAAAGTAGAACAAAATTACCAATGAAACCTTTAAATATAAGATATAAGCTAACGAATACAATTTTATGAAATAGACATAAGTCTATTAACTGGAGGATAGCTAAGTGGAATATACTGATAGAGAATTAACATGCGTAGACTGTAACGAAATTTTCATTTTTAGTGCAGATGACCAAAGTTATCATGCTGAAAAAGGTTATGAAAATGAACCTAAAAGATGCAGCACATGCAGAGCAGCAAAACGTTCAAGCCGTAACTCTATGGGAAGAGGAGGCGGTTTTGGAAACCGAGGACCTAGAGAGATGCATACAATTCAATGTTCAGATTGTAATAAAGATGCACAAGTCCCATTCTTACCAAGAGGAGACAAGCCAGTATATTGCAGTGAATGCTATCAAAGTCATGGCGGCAGACGTTAAAAAATTGTCACATTTTAATTAACGACATTGGGTATTGCCGATTAATTAGTTTTACTCTTGAAAATATCTTTTATTTATATTAAAACTATATCTAATATTTAATAGAAAGGTATAAAAATGTCTATAATGAATCATATTTCAGACATTCGCAATGCAACAATTGCTAACGCAGTAATTGTTGTATTCCACATATATATAGCTATTGCTGTAGAAGGGTTAGATTTCCTAATAATTGTACTTCCAATTGGAGGTCTAGTTGCTGCTGCATATAAATTCAAGGGTAAGATTGGAGCAGGTTTACTTACTCTCCCAACACTTGCCTACCTATTCGTTGTACCAAGTATGTTTGAAGCATTAACAACAGGTAAATCGGGTGGAGATGACCACATCGGCTGGGGTGTTTACATACTAATCCCATTCTGGTTATTCACTATATTACTAAATATCATGTCTATCATTACTGAGGTACGAGGAAATAGTAAATATACAAAAAATTAAATTTAATCAGGCTGTAATCATTAATATTCAGCTTCTATAATGTTAATAAGAAATTAGGCAGGTTATGAATCCAAAAAATACTAATATTATAAATTCAATTTCCCTTATTATTATGGGTTTGTGGGGATTTATAGATGTTTCATCCCCAACAGCATTAATACCAACAATATTTGGAGTTTTAATTTTCTCATGTTTTTTGCTTTCTAAAAGAAACGAAAAATTAAATAAAATTTTCTCACACGTTGCTATTTTACTAACTTTACTTATACTATTTGCTCTTGTAACTACAAGGCTTCCAAAATCTATAGATGATGGAGATATAGGACTTTTAAGGGTTTTGATTATGATTACAACATCGACGCTTTCTATAATAATTTTTATAAAAAGCTTTATAAATGCCAGGTATAATAAATAATATTTTTATATTAAAGTTTAATAATATATAAGGAGTATTTAAATGGGTTTAGCTAATATATTACGCCTATGTAGCATTTTATTCGTAATCATGCCTTTAGGACTATTTGCTGGTATTCATCTATTTACAGATTCTTGGTTTGTTGAAGAAGCAACAGAGGCGCATTTCAGAGATGGTAAAACATTGGCTAATATTGTTATAATTCAAGGAATTGGAATTGCGATTATAGTTTTGTTATCTAGTTTCATAAAAGATATTAGTTCAGCAAAAATAGTTTTGCTAGGCGTAAGCATATTGAGCTTACTAGTTCTTGTCACAATTATTGCCAATCAAATTATTTATAGTGCAAGTCCCCCAATACCTATATGGGTAATACTTGGTCTAGTGTTTTTGATCAGTATATACGGACGATTTAAAGTTGACAGAATGTAAGGATAGTTTTAATTAAAGAAAGGCCGACAGGGATATCTAAATCGATATCTGTATTTATATTAGATAATCTAAATTAACTTATTTAATTTCCTGTCCAAGGTTTAATTGCAGATTTTAGTGATTTATAACCATCTAAGAAACGGGGACGCTGACCTTTATATATTTCATCAAAAATCCCTAAACAATTATCAAGCCATTCAATAAGATCCTTATTATCTGGATTAGCATCAATATATGCATCACGTATTAAAACAAAATGAATCCTTGGATCATAAGGTTTTTTTATTCCACCCATTGATTCATCACCATCTAATAGCCTCAGTAACATTGCGTCAGCTGATCCTAAAGTCTGCTCATGAATAGGAGGGCCATCCATCCTGTACATTACAGACGTCATGTCTCTACCATTTCCTGTTACATATCCCATCTCGGACCAAAGATCAGATATATTAACATCTTTACCAAGATGCTTTGCTATTATGCCTCCATATGTTCTTAAAGGGTCAGAAATATCAGCAAGCAAATCCGTTAAACGATCTCCATCTAAATCTGTAGTTAAAACGATAGTATTTCTTTTCTCTATAAGATCCCAAACAAGTAGTCCATAATTAGTATCAGATATATGTTGATCAATTTTTCCGCCCCAATTTTCCATACCATCTTTAAAATTATCTGGAAGTAGATTAATAATTTTATCTATACTTTCCTTATGTTCTTCATAAGGATCAACTGCATATTTTCGTCCAACTTCAAACTTAGTTCCTTTAATCATCCAAGAATGAAGACCTGCATTAATGCCATCTTCCATAGCTTGCGTAGGCTTCATAGCAACTCTTCCTAAATGTCCAGTTTCATGAACCATCTTAAGAAACAGTCTATTAGAATATGCCATCTGGACACCTGGAGTATTCATTTCAGAATGAATAACCCCTTTATCATTAATACCAAATTTAGATTTATCCTGGGAATATGGAAGGCAAGGCATGCTTCTTACTACAGTGATTGGTCCATATGGCCTTACGTTACAGTACACACCAGCTTGTGTTCTTAAAGGGGCATTTCCAGACTTACCCAATACAACTACTTTATTACCATTTGAATCATTTACATATGCATCCCCTGCTGTAGACCACTTAATTGAAGTAGATTGCATATTCCCAAACCAACTCAGTGCAGCTAGCTTAGTATCATGTCGATATTGAGCCCACATAGGTATGGCATAAAAAGGAAGACCTAATACATCTATAGCCGCAAGAGTTCCAATTAGTGCATAAGCATCTGTTAGAGAATGAGTAACTGGATTTATTTTTTGATCATGATTTCCACCCTTCCATACTACTGCCTCGGGGTATCCATCTGGCCTCACATCTGTTGACTCAAATAAGCTAGAAATCTCTCTAAAAAGATCTCCCCCAGAAGCTTCCGTTCTAGCAATAGATAATAAATCAATCATCAAGATATTCCTTTCTTATATTAAACAATAAATAATTCGTAAAGCATTCTCATTTATTATTTATACAGATATTTATATGCTACTAAAATCAACATTTATTTATGTTTATAGAGTCATATTTGAAATTCAAAATATATATATTTATTGTATCAAATACATCTAATAAATAAAAACTAATTAAATTTATTACATTCTATTCAGTCTAAATTGACATTCATATAATGATATTGTTAACTGTAAACAAATATTAACCTTTAATCATTAGGGAACTATAAGAAATGAACCAGGCTCAAATCCCAAAAAATTCCGAAAATACATTTACACAAAAATTTGGATTCCCTTCAGAAAAAGCCACTGGGAAAATTGTTAATTATTTAAAAGATTCTCATATAAGCTTTATTAAAGAATCGCCATTTGCAGTTATTGCAACAGCTAATATTAAAGGTGAATGTGACGCTTCTCCAAAAGGGGGGTTACCAGGATTTATAAAAGTTTTAGATAAAGAACGCTTACTTCTTCCTGATATTGCAGGGAATAAGCTTTTCCAGTCCTACCAAAATATTGAGGACAACCCGCATGTAGGGTTAATATTTTTTATCCCTGGCCTTAATGAGACTTTACGTGTTAACGGAAAAGCAAAAGTTTTGAATGTTGAAGAAGTAGAAAAATTAAACCTTAAACCAGAAGTTTCAAACCCTGATTTTAAATCCAAAATCCTTCAAGGCGTCTTGATTGAAATACAAGAAGCATATGGACATTGCCCAAGAGCATTTAATTTTTCCAAATTATGGGACATAGAAAATATCAAACAAAATAATCAAAATAGCTGCAACTTATATTAGTTAATTTTAAGGAAATATATTCATGATTAATTTAAAAACTAAATATTTAATATATTTTATTACATTATTTATTTTTGCCTCCTGTTCAGGATCAGATAACACAGAAAATACCACTGAAACCCAAGTTCAAGAAAATTCAACAACTATTAAGTCAACTGCTGTACCTGCGCCTAAACCAACTGCTGTACCTGCGCCTAAACCAACTGCTGTTGTTAAACCTACAATGCACCCTGTATCTAACCCTGAGCTCATTAGCTTTACTGCTGAAGACATAAAATCTATTGATTATATAAATATTGAAAGTGTTACTTCTGAAGAATACCATGAAGCATTTGCCCCAGATAATGATTATTATTCAGAAAAATTCATTGAAGCTTGGGGTGGGGAAATAAAAATTGGAACTTTAGATGTAGAAGAATTTTTACTTGGAATATATGAAGGGACAAGTATAGATGAAGATATTATTGATTCTTTATTAATTGAATCATTTTTTACTAGAAATGAATACGCTGCCCATAAAGACTTCAATGTTAAAGTTTGGTTAATCAATAATATCTTTCTGATTTGTGTTAAAAGTAATGGAGCTTGTGTATATTTAGTAGAAGATTTACTGTCTAAAAGTAATCAATTTAATCCAGTATCATCTTCTTATAACGGCATTGTAATGCATACAAAAGGGAACTCTACCTTTAGTGATAATTTAGATGACCCTACTCTTTTGCAAGTTATAATGGATAGCTATTATATGTATTTAGGTACGGGAGGGGCTAGACTAGAAGATGTTATGTACAAAGTATTAGATATACTAGAAAATGGAATAGACCCAGATAAGACTTTTACTCAAGGAGAACACTATACTTATGAACAAATTCCTGAAGGGTTACATCCTCTACACCTTGCTATTTATGTAGATGCATTTACTAATTCTGTAAAAGAGTATCAAGGTGGAATTCCTAATCTCCTTCTATCTTATGGAGCCAACCCTAACCTTAAGGCAGAATTCATTTCAGTCAATAATATGGCTCCAGAAGATGGTGGTCAATCAGGTTGGACTCCTTTACATATAGCCGTAATGACTGGGCAATTAGACATCATAAAACTTTTACTTGATTATGGGGCAATTATCAATGAAACTGATGAAACTCAAAACACACCTTTAGATTATATCTGGGTACCTCAAAACATGATATCTAACTTTGAGCTTTTTGGTGTTTCAACTGAAGAAATGGATTTACCATATACCAAAGAAAGTTTAGATGAAGTCAAACAATTTTTATTAGAATCAGGTGCTATACATGGAAACGGGACAATGTCAGAATTAGCCCAAATGGAATCAACTAATGTACTTGATCAGTTATCTGAAAGTTTAGATCAATTAGATCAAAATCTTTCAGATCCATCATATTTAGAGCCTTCTTGGTCTCCTGATGGTAGCAAAATAGTGTTTAGCTCAGATATGGATGGGCAAATGGGTTCAAACATATATGTTATGGATTCAGACGGCACAAACATAACTAGGCTTACTACAACAAATGAAAGCCTAGAGGGGTTTCCTTCTTGGTCCTCTGATGGTAGTAAAATATTGTTTAGCTCAGATATGGATGGGCTCAGACGGGGTTACAACATATATGTTATGAACTCAGACGGCACAAACATAACTAGGCTTACTACAACAAATGAAAGCCTAGATGTCTCCCCTTCTTGGTCTCCTGATGGTAGCAAAATAGTATTTAGCTCAGATATGGATGGGCAGGATTCAAATATATATGTTATGGATTCAGACGGTACAAATATAACTCAGCTTACTTCAAATCAATATGGCGTAGACGACTATGCTAAGTGGTCTCCTGATGGTAAGAAAATAGTGTTTAGCTCAGATATGGACGGCCAATTTAATTTCGATTTATATGTTATGGATTCAGATGGCACAAATATAACTAGGCTTACAGGAAAATTAAAATAAATTTTGGATAAGTAAAAACTAATAAACTTACAAATATATAAAAACCTTTGTATGTCTAAAGAAAATAAGAGTTACTGCTTAAAATATATGTGTATATTTTCTTAAGAAAATAAAAGATTACTTATATAATTACATGTCTATATATTTATCAAATAAATTATATTATTACGCATAAATTATTTATATATAAAAAATAGTATACAATATATATTTCATTTAAATCTATTAAAATATATATCTTAAGAAATAAAATAATACTGATAATAATTATTTACTAATTTATATTAAAATTAATCTATATGTTATGTCATTTAAATTTTGATTGCTATTATATTTATAAAAATGTTATTATTACAATTATGCCTAGACAAAGAAAACATATTCAAATATCTGCAGAAGCTTTTGAAACTTTAGCTTCTCTAAAAACTAATACCGGAATTAGCGTATTTCAACTCCTTGATTGTCTTACTGGACTGGACGATACTCTTACAGAAAGATTAGATGTTTTATCTAAAAATGATAAAACTCAAAATGTATCTACTAAATATAATTCCATTGCTAAAAAGATGCTTGAAATAAACACAAAAAGTAAATCACTTCCGGAAACAAATATTATAAAAAACACTGAAGAAAGAATAATAAACCTAGGCTTAAAATTATCTACATTGAGTCATAATAAAAAAGCTGCCACTAGTAGTAAGAAATATATACACTCAGACAAACCTGATCCTGCCATTCTAGATGCCACTATATTATCTACTTGGTGGAACGCTAACGCCAACATACCGTTTAAAGGGTTTCCTAAAACACGACAAGAATGTATTAACTCTTTAGAGGCAAAAATGAATATTGGGTGGGGGGATTTATATCCTAAGTGGTTTAAAAACTATAAAAAACATTTAAGTGACTTTGAGAGGTCTGCCGATAGCAGGTTAAGAGCATTAGTAAAAGCTAACATTATCAAACCTGGGCCTGAGGTTCTTGGCTCTGGCATTTATGTATTGTCTCCTAATTTAACTAGCACAGACTGGGAAATTATCAATGGTATAAATAAAATCAAACCTAATATATGGTTTAAAACTAGGTCAGGTATAAAAAATTTACTAGATATAGAATAGATTGACATCCATATAATCATATAGTTATATATTTCTTAATTAACCTTTAGCCGTTAAGTAAGGATTTTACTAATGATTGATAAAAAATTTCCTAATTTAAGTTTGTTAGAAGGAATACATTCCACTCCATCTAGAAGGTATCTATCTGAAGAATTAATTGATGATGAAATTATTTGGAATATTATAGATGCAGCAATTCGCGGGCCTTCCGGCGGGAATAAACAAGATTGGGGGTGGATTGTAATTAAAGATAAAAACACAAAAAATCAGATTGCAAAATTGTATCTAGAAAGCTGGAATAAATCTTATGGAAACAGGCGTGACAGTATATTAAATAATTTAGACAATGATGCATTAGGACCAAGAAACTTTTTAAGTGCTGAACACCTAGCAAATCATATTTCAGATGCTCCTGTTTGGATAGTGCCAATACTTAGATATATTTCTAAATCAAAAAGCCCAATAACTGGATCATCTATCTATGGAGCTATTCAAAATTTAATGTTAGCAGCTAGAGCATATGGTATAGGCTCAACATTAACTGCTTTACATACTGCATATGAAGAAGATGTAAAGAAAATATTAAATATTCCAGATGACGCTATGACAATGGCATTGATTCCATTAGGATATCCAATTAAAGGCAAATGGTCACAACCTAAAAGAAAGCCTGTTGAAAGCGTTACTTATTGGGAATTATGGAATACTAAAAAGAATAGAATTTAATTTATAAAGCAATCATCCGGAAGCTATTAGTTAATATATTTGTTATATATTAACTAATACTATTCGATATAATTTTTCTGCTTACTTTTTGAAAGATATAATATTGATATAAATAAAATCAAAATGAATAAAAATCCAGTAGTAAAAATTATTATCCAAAAACTTTCAGAAAAACTTGATATATAATCCATAATCCATATTGCAAAATCTGAATTTATTGCTTCATCATGATGATTGTAATACTGGTTTTTAACTTTTGTTTCAATAAACATTAGACTGTTTGATTAATTGGTTTATTGTAAAACCTTGAAGAAAACTTTTTTTCACCAATCGAAATTGATGCAATTGATGCAATTATTAAAGAAATTACTCCGACCCATAAACCCAAATCATAATTACCATAGTAATCAAATACAACACCAAATAAAATCACTGAAGCTGCACCTCCAATCTGATGTGACATATTTATAAAACCAACTAATGATCCAAGTTTTTTATATCCATAAATTTCGGAAGTTAGAGCTGTAGTTAAGGGAACAGTAGCAAGCCAAGACATGCCTCCAATAATAGCAAAAGCCCAAAGTGCACCTTGTCCTGATAACAGCAAAAGGCATAAAAAGGCTATACCTCTAACAAAATATACCATTCCTAATATATGCCTTCTTTCAAACTTGTCAGAAAAATATCCTGAACAAAATACTGAAACTCCATTAACTCCACTCAGTACTCCAAAAGATAAAGCAGCTTCAGATGGAGATATGTTTTGAGAAATAGCCCATTTTATAAAATGAACCGATATAGATGCTGTAGTAATACCACAAACAAAATACCCTAAAGATAGCTGCCACATAGGTTTAGATTTATATGCTTTTGTCCATTTATCTACCCACAAAGGCCCTTCTTCAACAATATTTGAATTTACTTCACCTTCTTTATTTGTTCCATAGTTATCTAACTCTGAAGGATCATTTTTTAAAACTATAATAAAAAGCGGTACAACAACTATAAGGCCAAATGATCCCATGACAATCCATGCAAGTTGCCAGCTAAAATTAAGAGTAATAAATGTTAATAGTGGGATAAAAAATAAACTCCCTATAGAGCCCCCTGCCATAACTGCGCCCATCGCAAGTCCTCTTTTTTTAGCAAACCATTTTGAAAGTAATATTCCTACAGGGCCACCTGTTGCAGTACTAAATGAAATAAGAAATCCATAATAAATTGATAGAGTAAGAATATTAAATGAAGATGCAACAAGTATTGATGAAATTGAAATAATTATCGCCGAAAAAATTAGAATAATTTTTGGACCATATTTATCAGATAAATGACCTAAAATAGGAGCTGCTAATCCATTAACAAGCCACCCAATACTTGCAGCTAGGCTAATTGAAGAAACATTTGTTTTCCATTCAGAACTCCATAAATCAACAAAAATACCAAATCCTTGCCTAGTACCTATACCTAATGACATAGATAAAAATAAAGCAACAACAATTAACCAACCATAATAAATATTAGTTTGTTTTAACATCATTTTATAATCTTTTAATAAAAATAATATTGGAATATTTATTTAAGAGCATTAAATCTTTTATTTCTTTATATATAAAATAAATAAATCTTAACATATTATTTTGTATTGTATTGACATGATACATATAAAGTAATAACATATATTTAGGAATGAGAACCATTCCCAAATATATGTAATAGTTCATGCATTTAAATTAATAACAATTATAGTACAAAACAATGAATAATAAGGAGTTCATAATATGAGTAACAAATTAACAGCTTATAGTCTTAAATTGAGAAAAAGAGTAGAAATAAAAGATCCTAAGATCGTGACTATGAAAAATGGCAGAAAAGCTGTTCAGGGTGTTGCAGCTGAAGATCCATCATCTAAGGTATTTAGAATACTTGGAGACAAGGAAGTAGCCGCAATCGAAAAACAAATAGGCTAATAGGTTATTCGTGAATAAAGTCACAAAAATCTGCCCACAAATAAAGAAACAATAAAAGATTTCAAGTTAGGCTTTACTTTGTGCTTACTAGCCTACTCTAATAGCTCTCTATATGAATTCAGAGCATTAATGTCTGATCATGCAGGGTTTAACAAAGCATTAAATGACATAGGTAAAAATAGCTATAGAGATGATAAAGAATTTGGAGATTATTAGTGGCAATATCTTATATAGGGAATATTCCTAATGCTCATATAAGAGATCATCAAAGAAAAAGATTATATGAAGCAGAAGAAGAATGTAGTTTTTGGAATAATATTACTGTCCTTTCAATAAACAATATTAAACACTTAGTTGGCAGTATTTCAGAATGGGCAGAAATAAAACCACCTACGATCATTCTAGAAGGGCACATCTATGTATATGCTACACAGGATGCTATAGTATTACCTTATACTGGGACTCAAACACTTCCCTTTATATGTCATGAGATGTCTCACGTAATTAATTATAATAGTACTGATGCTGATCATCATGGAAGGAATTTCGCAAGCACTTATTTAAAAGTGGTTCGACAATTTATTGGTCTTAAGTCATATAGAGAGCTATTAGGGTCGTTTCGCAAACACAAAGTAAAATATAGAAGAAGAAAAATAGAAATAAAAATCCCTAAAGTAATGGATATGAAAAATGGCAGAAAGGCTTTCAATAGTGTTTCAATTGAGGACCAATCATGTAAGGTATGCAGAATACTTAGTAACAATGATGTAGCTGAAATTGAAAAACAAATAGCCTAATACAGCAGACTTCATGTTTGCTCTAATTAGTAGTGAAGAACTAAAAATAAATTAGATAACGGTTAAACAATTAAAGAATAGATATAATAATCCAACGATCATTAGAAAATTTATTCTAGGTGTTGATAGATCAAATATGAGATTTTATCATGTAGCACAAACAGATTTAGTTGATAGTGGTCAAACATTATCAACTGATAATAAATTCGGGAAAAAGTAGGTCAATTCTCGGACTTTAAAATATAAGACCTAAGTAAAAAGGAAATAAAATGGCTACAGGAAAAGTAAAATGGTTTGACGCTAAAAAAGGTTTTGGCTTTATAACGCCAGATGAAGGTGATAAAGACGTATTTCTTCATGTGTCAGCATTACAAGCTGCTAATATACAATCAGTTAATGATGGTCAAGCAGTTCAATACGAACTAACAGAGCAGCGTGGTAAAATGGCTGTAAGTAATATACAGTTAAAATAAGGAAAATAAAAATTCCTAAAGTAATGGATATGAAAAATGGTAGAAAGACTGTCCAAGCTATTTCAACTGAGTACCAATCATGTAAGGTATGAAGAATACTTAGTAACAATGATGTATCTGAAATTGAAAAACAAATAGCCTAATAATCAAACTTCTCTTCTTGAATATGTTCTCCATGCATACAACCACAAAAATGGCGCTACAAACAAAGAAACAATAAACGGTTTTAATCTAAACCAAGGGTCTAGCTCAACATCTTCAAAATTAACTTTGATGGTATTTGCAGCTATTTCAGAATTAGTAACTGTTAAGAAATTTTGCGTATCTGAAATAGTAGTTGGCCACCAATTATTAATTTTGCCAACGTAAGAAACATTATTCCATTCATTTTCAGGAGTATCTAAAAGTCCTCTTGCAGCTAATTCAAGAGGCGTAGCAACACCTACTAATATAGGAAAACCAATTGTTATAGCTAATGTGAGTAATAAAGATGCAACTGTGCCTTTAAAAACAGCTGATGTAAAAGTAATAAGGCATACCCAAAAAATCGAATTTAATATATTAAATAAGAAACCAAATAAAAACCATTTAGTTGAAATAGTATCTGAAGTATCAAACATTAGCATCGACAAAGCAAAGGTTACCCCAAAAGAAAAAAGAAATAATATTTCACTAAGTAGAACATAAATAACTAGCTTGGTAAGTAATATTCTTTTAAAAGAGAACCTCATACGCAAGAATATTGAAAGATTTTGATTTGAATCAAAAGACATACTTGAAACCACAAGTCCAATAAACAAAATCCCTGCTGGCAAACTAAACAACAAATATAACTCAATAACATCAGCATAAGAAATAAGTTCTATTGAATTAGCTTTGTCTATAAAATAGTTTGTAAGTAAAGCAAGTATACATGCAAGTAAATATAAAGTTACTAAAGTCCACCCACGCCAACTTCGAAACAATAACAGTAATTCTGCTTTCCATAAATTCATATTATAATTCCTTTTTTGGCCTTAATAGTTCTATTACAGCATCTTCAAAAGATTTCTTCCCATCAGATATACCTAAAACAGTACCTTCGTATAAAGTTTTACCATGATCTACTACTGTAACGGAATCACATACAGTTTCTACGTCACTCAATATATGAGTTGAAAAAAGTACAGTAGAATTTTGCTTTAATTCAGAGACAATTTCTAATACATCATGCCTCCCAATTGGATCAAGTGCAGAACAAGGTTCATCTAATAAAATAAGTTTAGGTTGACTAATGATTGTAGTAGCTAGACCAAGTCTTTGCTTCATTCCCCGAGAAAAACCTTTCACTTTCAAATCAATCGAGTTGGATAATCCAACATCATCTATCACTTTTTCTACCTGTTCCTCAGAAATATTGAGTAAAAAAGGAGAGCGAGCTAAATCAACTATTTGACGAGCAGTTAGAAATCCAAAAAATTCTGGAGTGTCAGGCATTAACATAATTTCTTTTTGAGCCACACCAAAATTAATTATGCCAGATGTTTTTCTTCGTAATCCTGAAATAATTGAAAGCATAGTACTTTTACCAGCACCATTCGGGCCAACTAATCCATGAACAGTACCTTGATTAAGTCTTAAGTTAAATCCATCTACTGCAACTAGATTGTCATATTTTTTTGTTAGATTTGATATTTCTAATATAGGATCATCCATGCAGTCTATTTACCAAACCATACTCCTGAATAAACTCCTCTATCAGGCGGAGCAGCCATTAATGGAGCCATTTCAGAAAACACCTTTTGTACTGTAGCAGATGCAGCTTCAGCTGACTTAGTATTCTCATAAACACCAATTATTGTTACCTCATCTGTACCAGTAACTGCCACAGCAAAACCAATAATACCTTCTAGTTCTGTAACTAAATGTGCCTGTGTATCAATAAATTTAGTAACCTCTTCCATTTTTCCAGGCTGCAAACTAACTACTGTCTTTGATATTCCTGACATTTTTTCCTCCTAATACTGATTTATACTAAACATATATATATTAATATTTTTATCCTAAAATTATTTTTTATTTATTGCAAGATTTTGCACAGTCAAAATAAAAATGTAAAAATTATTATAGTAAATTTGGCTGATCCAAACCTAACAATTTAAACTATTATTCTACAAATGATATATTATAATAAATTTTATATATGGCTTGGAATTTAACTATATATATTGGAGACTAAATGGATACTGAAAAATCTAAAACCACATGTGATATATGTGGAGCAAGTAATGATAAATCTGCTTTGTTTTGCGGTATATGTGGCAATAAACTTAAATCAAAAGATGAACCTATTAATGAAGTAAATCCAAGTTTACAAGAGGATCCTATTGATGAAGTACAACTAGATTTTGAAGATGAGCCTAATAGCGAAATAAAAATAATCGGATTAGGATCTGCTATAAGACTTGGATTTACTAATTATTTTAACTTTAACGGAAGATCTTCAAGAGCAGAATATTGGTGGTGGATATTATTTTATATCCTTACTTCCATGGTACCTTTAATTGGCCCATTTATAAATCTTATATTAATCATTCCAACTATTTCTCTTACTGCTCGACGACTTCACGATATAGGAAAAACAGGTTGGTGGCAATTAATAATTATCTTTATATATATACTATTATTTATTCTATTATTTCCATTTTTTATTGCAGCAGCCATTATAGGAATAGTTGCATTTATAATTTGGTTTATTCTTTTTTTAACAATAACAATTTGGTGGATTCGCTGGATGGCTACAAGAGGTAATTTTGGTCCAAATAAATTTGGACCTGACTCTAATTATTATTACTAGATAATTTAATGCAAATTTTTATATAAAATATTATTAATTTATAGATCAATAATATTTCTTGAAGATTTCATTAAATCAACTACTTCCACTCCTAATGCCTCACTTATTCTTAAAATAGCACTAAATGTCATATTTTGCTTACCTTGTTCTACTGAACTTATATATGTACGATCTAGACCTGAAGCTTTTGCTAAATCTTTCTGAGTTAATTGCTTATTAATCCTTGCTATACGCATTCGTTTACCAATTACCCTAAGGTGTTCTTCTAAACTTAATTTTTCACTTGAAAGCCCAACTAATCTTCTAGCCTCATTTACACCTTCCAGAACACTTGATGTAATTGAATCACATTTCATTAAATTAATATTAATTTTGGAACTTTTAACTGCTAGCCCTCCAAGTAAAATTTTGGGCTTTGGCATAATAGAACTTAAAGCATTAGTCATTAGAATAGCATTTGATTGAAATTCAATATTAGTTAATGAAAGCACTACTAGATCTACAGGCTTAATTTTAATAAATTCAACAAGGTCTTGAGTAGGAGTAGATCCTCCCAAAAAATCAACTTCCCATCCATCCATAATTAAAAAATCGCTCATCATGCGAGCTCCAACTATATGATCATCTTTTTCAACTGGAGCAACAAGAGCCTTAAATCCAATTGGTCGCCTATTATTCATATTATATAATCTCAATTGATCCATTACTTCTAGCGTAGTTACAGTAGCTAAATGCTCTTCTGCTATATTAATAATACCTTTATGCCACATTTCTCCAATCGAAGCCTGAGATTCAGAGATAATATCAATATATATTTTATAGATATCTACACCTCTTTTTTGCGAATCAAATACTATTTGAACAGCGTCACTTCTTTTACCAGATAAAACAGCATCAATGTACCTATTTTTTAATATCTCAATGTTTTGATCTAAACTCATAAAACACCCAAAATGCCAAAATGCCAAAATACACAATGTAGACTATATTAGACAATATTATTTATATAAGCCACACATAAACTACAGATATTTATTAAGTATGTCAAATATTAAAGAATATATGAAATTACATTCTATAATCTAAATTATTAAAAATTTACTAATTCAATTTAGGTAAATATTTTTTTGGAAATTTTGCAACAACTGAATACAATGTGTCAACCATATTTGCTAGTCTTACTCTGGCAACCTGGGAACATAACTGATATGCAATTAATTTTTCAATTCCATAATCATCTTGTAGCCACATAATCAATTCATAAAATGCTATCCTTGCTGCATCTTCCATGGGCCTCGCGCTTCCTATAGTCATAATGAATTCATTTGATTCAACTCTAGGATTTCTTAAATATAAACCTTTAATTAATTCTACTCTTAAGGTACCTAAAGTAGGAATTTCAGTGGCAACTCCACATACCTCAGCATCTCCTTGAGCAGCATGCCCATCTCCAATATACAAAAGTCCTCCATCAACATTTACAGGTAAAATAATTGTATTACCAGGACATACATCTGCTGCATCCATATTTCCTCCATGATTACCAGGAGATAATGAAGAAACAGCCTCTATTTCAGGTGAAGTGCCTATAGTTCCATAAAAAGGTTCAAATGGAATTGGAGCAATATTGAGATCTTTAGAAAAAATTACAGAATCGTTTTCTATTGGATGAATCATTACTCTTGGAGGCAGAGGGTCATTCAATGTGCGAGTTAATGGGGTAGCACATAAACCTCCAAATTCAGGTATTATTGCACTTACTCCATAGTCTCTTGCAGCTTCTATTGAGATAATTTTGACAGCTAAAGCATCACCTTTTTTAGCACCTTCTACATATATAGGACCAGTAAGTGGGTTCACATAAGGCATTTGAATTAACTTTGTGATATCTGAAGTAGAAGAATCTACTTTATTCCCAAATGCATCGAGTGTTTCAATTTTAAAAACCTCTCCAGGCTTAATACTTGCAACAGGTTGCTTATATGATCCAATAACATAAGACCAATCTGTATCTTTATTATTAACAATTTGCATAATATCCCCTAAACAAGCATAGTCAAATAAAGCCTACACATTTTACCAAAACTTCGGAACATTTAACTCTTCTTTTGTCATGAACTCTAGTAATGCTGGCTGACCATTACTGTTAGCTTTTAATGCATTTTTTATAGATGATGAAATATTTTCTGGTTGATCTACTCTTTCAGAATAAGCACCTAATGCTTTAGCGACTCCAGAGTAATCTCCGCCCAAAGCATTAGTTTGCCATTTATCGGTGGCAAATGGCATATGATCGCTATAATGTGTCATAACTCCATTATTTAACACAATAGTTAAAATTGGAATTTCTAGCCTTGCAGCAGTCTCTATATCTAATCCTGCCATTCCAAAAGCAGCGTCACCCATAACATTTATCACATTCATATTTGGCCTAGCAATCTTAGCCCCAATAGCTAAACCTAACCCATAACCAAGCTGTGTAGATTTACCCCAACCTATATAAGTGCGAGGAGCAACAGTTTCCCAAAACGGGACTAATTGATCTCTTGGATATCCAGAATCATGAGTAATAATAGTATTAGAAACATCAACTATATTAGATAACTCAGTAAACACTCTATATGGACTAATCGGAACCTCGTCTGAATTTAAGCTTGAATTCCATTCTTCTAACCATTTTTTCTTTATTGATGCTATTTTGGTTACCACTCCAGCTTCATCATTCCTACCAGAATTGCCACATTGTCTTTTTACTTCCTCATTCATCTGCTGAAGAACTAATTTTGCATCCCCAACAGCTCCATAATCAATTTTATATTCTTTATTTATGTCTTCATGTGAGTTGGTTACTTGGCCTAAAGTTACTCCCTCTGGAACAGGTGCATTAAAATTTGAAGAAGTAAAACTAGTTCCTATTCCTAGCATAAAATCTGATTGATTTAAAAATTCTGCAGCCATAACTGTAGCAGTATGAGCACCAGTGCCAAGCGATAGTTTGTGGTTTTCTGGGAATGCACTTTTTCCTGCTAAAGTAGTCATTACAGGGATATTAGTTAATTCTGAAAACTCTATAAGTTCACTGGTTGCTTCAGAATATAAAATTCCTTGACCAGCATTAATAATTGGATTTTTTGCTTTCAAAACAGCAGTAACTAATTCTCTAACATCTTCTTTACTTGCTGAAGACAATAAAGGTTTAATAGGAGTATATGAAAAATCACTTTCAGGAAATTCTTCTTGAGCAACATCTGTAGGAATTTCTAATAATACCGGCCCAGGCTTCCCGTTTTTTAGCTGGCTAAATGCTTTACGCATAAGTTCAGGAATTCTTGATACTTTATTTACATGTCCTGACCATTTTGTTATACCTGTATATTGCTGAGAAGCTGAAAATGCTGGAGAAATACCAACCTTATCAGAGGGTGGGCCTCCAGGCAATATAAGAATTGGAACAGAATCAGAGAAAGCTTGTGCAACTCCACTAAAAGCATTTTCAGCACCAGGGCCATGTTGGCTTACAAAAACGCCAATCTTCCTCCCATTATTAATTCTGGAAAATCCATCTGCAATATTTACACCTGCTCTTTCTTGCCTACAAATCATTGGCTTAATTCCTTCTTTAGCAGCTTGGTCTATCAATGTATTTGCAGGAAAACAAGATATAAAATCAACTCCTTCTGCTTTTAATATTTTTGCTATTACATTATTACCTTGCATAACTACTCCTCTTAAATATTTAATTATTAATTTAAAAAATGCCTAGCTGAATTATAACCAGCTATTTTACCGAAAACAGATCCTGCCATTAATCCAGATCCCCCTGGATAATTATTATAAAACAAACCTCCAACCACTTCACCAGCAGCATACAATCCTTCTATTACTTTATCTTCCGTGTCAATTACCTGCGCTAATTCATTAATTCTTACCCCGCCAAAAGTAAATGTTATTCCACATGTTACCGCATATCCATAATAAGGAGGAGTATCTAAAGTTAATGCCCAGTTTGATTTGGGAGGGTTAATTCCATTAGTAGATTTCCCATCTAATATAGATGGATTAAAGTTATTTGAATTAGAATTAACTGATGAATTATATTCTTCTATAGTGTTTAAAAAATTTGACCTAGATATTCCTAATTTATTTGCTAAATCATCTAAATTATCAGATGTTTCAACTGAAGCCTGTGGAATAAAATATTCATCCCTTAATAAATGTCGAGTTTTACTATCAAATATCTGAAAAGCTACTCTCTGTGGTTGAGATAATATTTCTCTACCATATTTTACATATGTATAATTACGGAAATCAGCACCTTCATCTACAAACCTTTTCCCATCAATATTAACTATAACACCAAACTGATATGAATGTTTCTGATAGAGATCAGCTATTACCCTATCACCAAAAGAAGGGGCATTTAAATCCCATGCAACAGCATGGCAACCACTCCAATTTCCATATGGTTGTGCTCCAATATCTAGAGCTAATTTCAAGCCATCACCAGTATTAAAACGTGTACCTCTAACTTTGGCTAATTCCCAACCAACTCCCAAGTAGCTTGCCCTCATTTGAGGATCAGCTTCAAATCCTCCAGAAGCTAAAATTACTGAATTTGATTTAATGTTTTTAACGCCATCTTTATTTCTAATCTTAAGACCCAATATACTTCCTGAATCTTTTCTAAATATTTCTATAACTTTTGTATCATACATAATCTCAGCATGTGCTTTTTCTACCGCACCAAATTCAAAATCAGATAACCCTTTGCCCCCACCAACAGATTCAACAATTAGACCTCCCCAAAATTTATGCTTGTCATTTTCTAAAAACGATTGCCTTCCATAGGACAAAATCCATTTAATACCTTTTTCCTTCAACCAAAGCATCGTTGAATATGATTGAGTTACTAGAATTCTTGCTAATGTAGGGTCAGATAAACCTTCAGTGACGCTCATAATATCTGAATAATATTTAGACTCAGTGTAACTTCCAATATCAACTTTACTGTTCTCATGGTCTGAAAAACTATCAAATAAAACTTTAACATCATTTATTTGATTATATGAAAATCTGAATAAGCCTCCAGAAAAATAAGAATTGCCTCCTCTAAGGTGAATTGGAGCTTTTTCTATAATTAAAACTGAAGCGCCGTTTTCTAGAGCAGATAATGCTGCAGTAAGAGCAGCATTTCCTGCTCCCACAACAATTACATCTTTTTTTATATCAAAATCCATTTAATTCCTGTTCAAAACTTAGCTAAATTAGAACACTAAGCTTACTTGACACAAAAGCTAATGACGTTCTAGAATTCTATACTAGCAATAAAATAAATAAGGATCTAAATATAATTATTTAAATTATAAAAATTAATAAAGCTGAAATCCTTTATTTTGAAATATTATATACTCTTTTTAATTTTAAAATCTATTATATAAAGATTATACTTCTTATAATATATCAATATACAAATCTATCTTATAAATATAAAACTTTAATTATTGGAGAATAAAATGCCTCCACTGCCCAAAAAGAAACATTCAAAAAAAAGACGTGGTGATAAAAGAGCCCATAAAGGCATTACACCTGTAAAAACTGTTAAATGTATTCAATGCAATAGCGCATATTTACCTCACAGAATATGTTCTGAATGTGGATATTATAATGGCAAAGAAGTTGCCCCTAGCACGTCAGAAATTTAGGTAAATTTATGACATTAATAAATAAAACTTTAGAGTCCTCCTCAAAATATGCTTATTTATTTCCAGGTCAAGGCTCTCAAGCTATTGGGATGGGTAAAGAATTATACGAAAACTCAGCTGCGGCTAAAGATTTGCTAGAAAACATAGATGAAGCTTTAGGACGAAATTTGACTGAAATAATGTTTAATGGGCCTGAAGATGAATTAAAAAAGACCATAAATGCACAGCCAGCCATTATGGCAATAAGTTTAGCATGCATAAAGGCAATGAATGAAAATATTGCTCCCTCGAAAATCAACTCTCCTATTCTCTTAGCAGGACACAGCCTTGGAGAATATACAGCGCTAGCTGTTTCTGAAGTTTTAAACATTGAAGACACAGCCTGGCTAGTCCAAAAAAGGGGAGAATTAATGCAAAAAGCATGTGATCAAAACCCTGGATCAATGGCTGCTATATTGGGATTAGATGAAATGATTGTCCAAGAAATTGCTATTGAAACTGGAACTTATATTTCTAATATTAATACCCCAGATCAAATAGTAATTAGTGGAGACAGGATTAACCTAGCAAGAGCTCTTGATTTAGCCTCGTTAAGAGGAGCAAGAAAGGCAGTTCCTTTAAACGTAGAAGGAGCTTTTCACTCTGCATTAATGAAGCCTGCAATGATAGGATTAATTGATGCTGTAAACGAACTTGAATTTAACGACCCAAAAATACCCATTGTTGCAAATAGTAGTGCAGTTCCTTTAAATACTGGTGATGATATTAAAAATGAACTCATAACTCAAATTTGTAAAAGTGTTCAATGGAACAAGACAATATCTTATATGATGAATAACGGAATATCTCGATTTATTGAAATAGGCCCAGGTAGAGCTTTAAGTGGCATGATGAAACGTATTGATAGAAAAGCAAACATTTCAAACATATCTGATATGAAAACTATAATAAACTTTAGTAATAACTAAATAACAAATTGAGCAAATTAATATCAACAATGACTAAGCCTAAACAAAAACAAGTTTTCACTAGTAGAAGAATGTCAAGAATTCAAACCTTGCAATTATTATTTGAGTCAGATTTAAGAGATTCTTACAATCAAGAAGATGACAATAACATTTCAACTGAATTTACAAACTTATTGATAACAGGTATTAAAAAAAATATAATTGATATAGATAAAAATATAAAAAAATATGCTCCTGACTGGCCAATCAACCAAATGCCTATAATTGATAAAAATATACTTAGAGTGGCTATATATGAAATAATATATAAAGATGCAATTCCAAAAGTCATAGCTAATGAATCAGTTGAACTAGCTAAACTATTTGGATCTGAATCTTCTCCAAAGTTTATTAATGGAGTATTAGGATCATTAATAGAATCAAAAGAAAAAATCACAATTTAAAATCACGGAGGAATTTAAACTATGGCAAGTATTTCTGAAAGAGTTCAAGATTTAGTAGCTGAAAAATTAGATGTAGATAAAGCCGATGTAGTTCCATCAGCCTCTTTTACTGATGACCTTAATGCAGATTCTTTAGATTTAGTTGAATTAATCATGGGGTTTGAGGAAGAATTTAGTACTGATGAGAACAATGTAGAAATATCCGATGAGGATGCAGAAGGAATTACAACAGTACAAGCGGCAATAGATTTTCTTACAGATCATGGCGTAAAAGACGAATAGTTCTTTATTAAAAACTAATCTTTATATTTTCTTAAGCTTATATTACAATTGTAATATAAGTGTAATATAAGTAATTTTTTTATTTCAGAAAGGTTCTTCTCTTTAAATTGGCTGATGATAAAATAGGCTGTCTAATAATGAATATAGGAACTCCTTCCGAGCCTACAGTCAAAGCAATAAGATCATATCTAAAAGAATTCTTGTCTGACCCAGATGTTATAGACACAAACCCAATAATGCGATGGGCAATAGTAAATTTGTTTGTAGCACCTTTTAGACCTAGAACTATTTTACCTCAATATCAAAGCATATGGACAAATAATGGATCTCCTTTACTAGTTAATTCTAATAATTTTTCAAAAAAAATGACTAAGAAAAATCCAAATATTATATTTGAATTAGGTATGAGATATGGAGACCCCTCAATAGAGCTTGGATTAATTAAGCTAAAAAAAGCAGGAGTAAGTAAAATAATACTACTTCCGATGTTTCCTCAATATGCTCAAGCTACGTCAGGGTCATGTATAAACAAAGCAATTGAAATTATTCATAAATTAAATTTAAATTTAAAATATGAAATAATCGAGTATTTTTATAATAAGAAATTTTTTATAGATAATATTGTTAAATCAATATCCGAATCGCAAGCTTATCATGAAAGTGATTTTCTATTATTTAGTTTTCATGGCTTGCCTCAAAGACAAATAAAAAAATTAGACTTATCAAATAAGTATTGTTTAATAAAAAATAAATGCTGTGAATCTATTAGCAAGTACAATCAAATGTGCTATAGCCATCACTGCTTTGAAACTGTTAATAGCGTAATCAAAAAACTTAACCCAAATAAACCTTATGATATTTCTTTTCAAAGTAGATTTGGCATAGATGCATGGTTGCAACCAAACACCACAGATATTATTGAAAAACTAGCAAAAAAAGGAATTAAAAAAATTTCTGTTATTTGTCCTGCTTTTATTTTTGACTGCCTAGAAACTCTAGAAGAAATAGCTATAAGAAATAATGAATATTTCAAAGTTGCAGGAGGAGATCAAATAAA
>PBKN01000016.1 GCA_002721445.1 Chloroflexota bacterium
GACTTTGTATTTTTTTAACAGGTTTTTACCTTCTAAATGTAAATCTTCATCTGTAGCTACATCGAAGTCAAAACCTTTTACTTCCATCCAGTCCAGTAGGTGAAGGTCTGCTGCCAATAAAAGTGAACCCATATTACGTCCATCTGATCCCATACTAGCTTTATGTTTAGGGTTTATATTTAATATTGGTCTCCTTCTAGAAGAATAAGCTACTCCACTGTTGTCAGTATGTCTGTCATATAGGCTTAGAAGTTCATTATCTACCATATATTTATCATCGGGTAAGAAAGGATAATCTTTAGCTGTTTCAAATCCCATTCTATTATATCTTTCCCTAGTTGCTTTGTGGGCTTCTTGATGAGCATTTGCATATGCTATATATGTATTAGTTGGAGCAAGGAATAGGGCATCTGCAGTGGAGGTACCTTCTTTAGGTTTTATAAATAAAGGTATGTAAGATTCAGAGCCTTCTCCTTTTTCAGTACGTAATCTTACTGCATACACACCACTTTTTATTGATTCAGGTATTTTCAATACTAGATCTGTATCCCAATTAGCATTATCCATATCATCATCATGGAAATGTATAGCTCCATATTGTTCTGGTGCATGATTAAAATTTGTTTCAGTTCCATCCCAGTTATGTCCAGTCATTGCTCTCGCAGGCATATTGATAGCTATTCCATGTAATTGATTCTCAGATGTATCAGTTACTTTAGAATATGCGAAATCTTTTGAGAAATCCCATGAGCCGATTAGGTTATTTTTAGAAGATGGTATTTTACCGTTGTATATTTCAATTAATTTTTGTTTAGTTAGTACTTCTTTAAATAAAACAGGGTGATCTATTTTTCCGTTAAAGTGTCCAGTTATTTTGTTTTCAGCCCCCGAGTAAGAAGCTATTAGCAGAGGTTCTTGATTTGAACTCAAATCAGATATTTGAGTTTTAATATTTTTAGTATCTGAAAAATCTTGTTTAGTCCATATATTAAAAGGTTCATGAGAAACGGTTACAGAATTATCTTCTGAATTATAGGTTGCATATATAAAATTCCATGTATTATAAGAAATAGGTTTGTCAGTAGATATTTTTTCTATTTTTTGAGAACTATCACTAATCCATAATTCAAGTTGTTTTTTATCATTTAAGAATAATCCATAACCAGTTTGTGAGGCGTGAGACCATTTTGTAACTATTCCTTGTATAGATTTTTCAGATTCAGTTGGATATATCCAAGCTTGAATAGTAAAACTAGATTTTATATTTAATTCTGGAGAATTATCTATTTTGATATATGATCCATGCTGGAATTCTTGTACTCTACCAGGATGTTTGCCAGTAATATTCGAGGGTATTTCTTCTTCTTTTACTCCAGGCCCATCTGGATGGTCGTTCCCATTCATTAATCTGACAAAATCAGCATGATAGTTATCTTGTTTGCAGCTAACCATGATGTTGACTGTATCACCAGGTTGTAAGCTTATTTGATCACTGTATCCAACTACTTGCATGATTAAAATTACTCCTTATTTGTTATTGGTTTTCCAATTCAATATGGTTTCATATCCTTTAGCAACTTGAAGTAGCTGTGCTTCATTAAAATGTTTGCTAACTAACATTAAGCCAACAGGTAAACCATTGATTTTTCCACAAGGTATAGATATAGCAGGGTGTCCAGTTAGGTTAAATGGCACAGTATTTTGCATCATGCTCCATCCATCTTTTATATAATTTACGATATTAGTATTAGAGTTATTTGGATGTGCTGTGATGGGAGTTGTAGGCATAGCAAGTATATCTATTTCCTCAAAAATATTATTATATGTTTTTTTGAAATCCATTCTTAAATTTTGAGCTTTACCATATAAAAGACCATTAGATTTTTCTTTTATATAACTACCAATAATTATTAATAACTTAACTTGAGGAGAAAAACTATTTGATTTATTTTTTCTAGCTGAATTATAAAATTCCATTAAGTCTAGATCATATTCGCCTTCCCAGTGGTATCCGGAAAGATTACTTGTCAGTGTTTTTGATAAACCTTCTACGCATAATCCCCAGAAAATAATATTTGCATTTAGGTGTTCTGGTAAATTAATTGACCTTGTTTTTAAACCTAATTGTGATCCTTTTTCTATGCTTTCTAAAACTATTTTATCAACGGCAGGGTCAGAATTCTCACCATCAAAGCCTTGAGAAAGTATTCCTACAGATAAGCCTTTTATAGAATTATTTATATTTTTTGTATAGTTATGGTTTAAATTATTTGGTATTTTTTGCCTAGGATCTTTTCCATCGTATCCTGCAATTACTTCAAGTGTAATTGCTATGTCATCAACATTATTAGCCATTGGTCCAGTTGCATCGAAAGAATGATCATGTCCTACTATACCAGTGTATGGTATTAATCCATAAGTTGGCTTTAGGCCAACAACTCCGCACCAAGAAGCAGGTATACGTATAGATCCACCTTGGTCTCCTCCTATAGTTATATCTATATCTTTGTAAGATAATGCTGCTCCTGAACCGGAAGAAGACCCTCCTGATAAATGATTGTGGTTATGTGGATTCAATGTTACTCCATATGAACATGTATTACCTCCTCCAGAGCATCCCAAATGATCCATATTTAAAGAAGCAACTAATTCTGCACCAGAATCCAACAACCTTGTAACTATAGTTGCATCTTTTTTTGCAATATATCCTTCAAAAACTGATGATCCAGAATTCATTTCCATATCTTTTATAGAGATGCAGCTTTTCAATCCGAAACGTTTTCCATGTAACTTTCCAGAGGATTTCTCTTTTATACTGAATTTTCTGTATATAGAATTTGTAGGGTCTTCTTTTTTTGTAGGTATTTGCCCGACCATCCTTTTTTGTGATTTTATTTTTTTTGAAGGCTCGTTTAAATTTTTAAGTTTTTCATATTGGTCAAAATATTCTGGTACCAATTTTTCAAAAGCTGATAATTCATCTGTAGTAAGTTCGAAAAAATTTTCTTTAGCTATTCTATTAATATCTTTGTTTGATGGAATTGGTAAATTCATACATCTCCTTGTGTATAACTTAATGTATTTCAATTAAATTATAATTTTAATATTTCTTTTTAGCTTTTTATAATTTTAAAGTATGATTAATATACTATATTTTATGTTAAATATACTCTAGTTAATTATTAAATTAAGTAGTTTTACGGTTGGATTTTTATCATGTATATGTAATATAATGATTAAGAAAAAATTGTTGGATGTGTTTGTGATCATATATTATTGTAAAAATATTGTTAATAATCCTAAGGCAAGATTATTTTTACTAGGGATTATTATATTTAGCTTTTTGTATTCGATTAATCTCTCATCTGTTCATGCAGATGGGGAGGTGTTTTTTGAAGATGCCCAGTTTGAAAGATTAATACGCTTTACTATTAAAAAGCCTAATGGTCCTATTTACCGTGATGACTTATTTAATATAAGAACCCTTGAAGGGGACAACCAAAATATTCGAAGTATTCAAGGTATAGAGCATTTAGAGAGTTTATCTTATTTATTCCTTGGAGGAAATCAAATACGTGATTTGATGCCTTTATCTAAATTGTCAAATTTGAGGGTCTTAATACTTTGGGATAATCAGGTTAAAAATTTAGAACCTTTAAGAGATTTAGCAAATCTAGAGACTTTAATACTCCCAAATAATCATATTGAAGATATATCCCCTTTACAAAATCTAATTTACATTGACGAGCTGTCTTTATCCCAAAATCGAATCGAAAACATATCTGCTATAAATAATATGAAATATTTAGATGTTTTGGAGTTAGGTCAAAATCATATAACGGATATTTCTCCACTTTATGATTTGAATGGTCTTGCAGAATTGTGGCTTGGAGACAACCGAATATCAGATTTAACTCCACTAAGTAATTTGCAAAATTTGAATTTTTTATATTTGGGAGGGAATAGGGTTGAAGATATAAGTCCACTTGCAGGATTATATCGAATCTATCATCTCAATATGGAAGATAACAGGATTAGAGATATATCAACTTTGGAAAATTTAACAGATATTGGTTTTTTGCATTTAAATTTTAATCAAATTGAAGATATTTCTCCCCTAGTTAGAAATCTTGGATTGAATTTAGGAGATGAAGTGAAGTTACAAGGGAATCCTTTGAGCAGAAGTTCATATGAAAAAGGAATCCCTGAATTATTAAATAGAGGAGTAAGGGTTGATTTGCCAGAAGCTGGTTTGTTTGGAGGTAATAATGAAATTTACAATCCTCCAATTAAACAGGAATCTCTTATTCAGCAACCTATTAATGCTATTCAAAATTTACTTGGTCAGCAAAATCAGCAGCAACCTCAAAACCCTAGACCTCAGCCAATGCAGCAAACTAGTTCTTTAGAACTAAAAGTTCCTTCTCATGTTGAAGAATGGGGTATTTCTGATAATGGAATTCGTTGGGGTGTAGCTTTTCTAGGAGAGAATATTTTTGACTTAGGAAGTGGAATAATGGGCTGGGCTTTAGCTAATAACGCTGAAGAACAGGCTTTTTTTTATGGACATAAGAGTTTGGTTCAGCCTTTAGGTGGAACATCTGACACAGGATTTACTCAATTAATCCCTCCATTTGAAAACAGATGCGTAAGGCCTGGAGAAAATTTAAATGATGATTTTACAGGTTACAGGGGTATTAAATTTCTTGATGGGTTAACCGATGCAGGTAATTTCGCTTATGATATACCTCATTCAATTAGAATAGGTACTCGTAATTCAGATTGTTATAGTGGTAAATTACTTTTTCAACATAATAATCATATAGGAATCATAGATCCTATAGAAATAATTGCTGACCCTAATGTTACCGACAGAGATGTAAGGTATCTTAAAATTCACTGGTGGTTAGCTCCTCCAGGTGTTACTGATTTTTCAGATGTGTCAGATCCTGATGAAATGATTGACCAAGAAGACGTTGGTAATTTGCAAATTTATCCAGGTTCAAGTATAGATAATTCACGATGGCTTTTTGAGGGTCAGCAGGGTAGAGAAGTAGCAATTATGGTGAGAACTGACCAAGGTTCTTTTATAGATCCATATGCTGAAATATTACTACCTAATGGTGTATCTGATAAAGAGATTTCAAATGTGATTTCATATGATAGCACTATACCTTTTAATCCTAGTGATATTAAAGGTCATGTATTTACTTTACCATATAATGGATGGTATGAAATTAATGTTTCTTCCCGCAACGGCCAAGAAGGGAACTACCTTCTTATTATTGACAGCTGTCCTGATTTGAACAATTGCAAATATGGGCAACTAAGAGTAGAGAAAGATTCTCAAGCAGTAAAATCTTTTACTGAAGAATATGTTGATGTAGCTCCAAATGCTTCTGGTATGATTGCGCATAACGGTTTCTTATTCCTGCCTGGAAATAGCAAAGATTCGGTAATTAGAGTTTTTGATAATAATGGAAATTTAGTTAATGAATGGGGTAGTAGAGGTAGAGGTGAAGGGCAAATTCTTGAGCCTACTAGTATGGCAGTCAACAGAGACAAAGACTGGTTATATATATCAGATGTAGGGAATGATAAAGTTCATATCTTTGATTTGAATGGTAATTTTATTTCTTCATGGGGAGATTCTGAACCGGCTGCATCCTTTAGAGGTACTCAGGGTTTAGCAGTGTGTGATAGATCTACCATGGATCCAGATTATTTTGAAAGTAATGAAGCTAGAGTATATGTTGCAGATAGAGATAATAATAGAATTTTAGCTTTTGATGAAAATGGTAATTATATTTCTGATTTACGAATTGATAATTTAAATGCTCCAGATGGTTTGGCTACTGACAGATTTTGTAATTTATATATATCTGATAAGCATAATAATCGTATAATAAAAACTAATCAGGATGGATTGATTTTCGAAGAATTTAACATTAATGGAGCAAATTCATGGGGTGATATCTCTAATGTAGCTTCGTATAATTTTGGTGATATTCTTCCAACAAAACTAACTTATGATATAAATAATGATTTGCTTTATGTATTAAACGATTTAAATGGAGATGTAGTTGTTTTTAATTCTGATGGGATTCTAACTAGAAGAATTGATTCAAGAGAATTGGATATTAGGAGAGTAAGTGAAATTGCTGTTGACAGATTTGGCAAGGCTTATTTCTTTGATGTTTCCCAAGGAATTATTAGGTCTTTAAGTTCAGAAGGCCAAGTTTCTTTAAGTGTAGTTTCTAATATTGATTCAGGGAGACGTACTGGCTTAGGTTCTGCTTATAATCCACCAAATATGATGCAACCTCCTTTTCCTGGGGTTAATTTAAATCAAGCAAGTAAAACGGAAACTGAAGAATCTGAACCTGAGAACCAAAGAGGGTTTTTTGTTCCATCTGATACTATTATGAAAGAACTATTAGGAATTGAATGGATAGATCCTACAGTATTAGCTATGTTAGGTATATTTGTAACTATGCTAGGTACTTTTGCTCAAATGGCTAGAGGTAAGTAAATTATGATATTTAGACATGCTTTAAAAATATTAGGAAAGTTTCTTATTACTTTAATAATTATATGTCCGTTTTTAATTTCAGGTATTTATGGATTTGTATTTGGAGATTTTCCAATTTGGAGCACTTTAATGCTCTTAGGATTTGGGGGAATATTAGGAATAATTGGTTTTTATCTTACTTTGACCGCTGTTTTTCCTACCCCTCAATTGCTTAATGAAGAGGAGCAGCTAATGATAAGACATCCTTCAATGAGGCCAGCATATGCCAGGTTAATAATGAGTGTTCCTTTTGTAGGTATTTCAATATATTTATTTGCTTTTACCATGTCTCCTTATGTATATCCTTTTATAGTTTTTCTTATAGGAAGTTTTATGTTTTTTAAAGGTATTACGAGGTATTTAAGGAATTTACATGTCACCTATATAGTTACAGATAGACGTGTAATTAAGATATTTAAATTTTTTATGTTACATACAGATGAAATACCAGTAAGTAGAGTTATATCAATATCAGAAAACCGTAGTTTTTTTGAAATGCTTACAGGTAGAGGAAGTGTTGTTGTAGCAAGTGGTATTGGTTCTATGCAAACAATAAAAATGGAAGAAATTGATGATCCAGGCCCAGTGGCGCAAACACTTCGAGGTCAATTGCCAAGCTTAAGTGGTACTTAAATAAAAATGGGTAGGTTGTTTAAGTAATTTTTAGATTTTATTTTTGGCAATATAAATAAAAATTTTAGGAGATATATTTTATTATGTTTGAACATGATATTTTAATTGTTGGAGCGGGACTTGCTGGTCTAAGAGCAGCCGTAGAGGGTGTCAAAAATGGTATGAATGTTGCAGTTGTTTCAAAAGTTCATCCAGTTAGAAGTCATTCAAATGCAGCTCAAGGAGGAATCAATGCGCCTTTAACTGATCGTGGTGATGATTGGGAAGGTCATGCTTACGATACTATAAAAGGTTCTGATTTTTTAGCTGATCAAGACGCAGTGGAAGTTATGTCTAAAGAGGCTGGAGATGCTGTAATTGAATTGGAAAGAATGGGTGTTATTTTTACTCGAGGAGAAGATGGGAAACTTGGAACTAGAGCGTTCGGCGGACAAAAAGTAGCAAGGACCTTTTTTGTTGGAGCAATTACTGGATCTGCTCTATTGCATGTACTTTACGAACAATCTCTTAAGCTTGGTTTAAATGTTTATGAAGAATGGTTTGTTACTAAGCTTATTATAGAGGATGGGGTATGTAGAGGTGTAATAGCTTATGATATGAAGAATGGTGAGTTACATACGATAAAAGCTAAAGCTGTAATTATGGCAAGCGGAGGAAATGGTAGAGTTTTTGAACCTTCTACACAGGCTTTAATTTGTACCGGCGATGGTATAGCTTTGGCTTATAAAGCCGGTGTCCCTCTTATGGATATGGAAATGATTCAATATCATCCAACTACTCTTGCTAGAACTGGAATACTACTTTCTGAGGCTGCTAGAGGTGAAGGGGCGTATCTTTTAAATTCAAATGGCGAAAGATTTATGAAAAAATATGCGCCAGATTATATGGAATTAGCTTCAAGAGACGTAGTATCAAGATCTGAACAGACTGAAATAGATGAAGGAAGAGGAATTAATGGGAATGTTCATTTGGATCTTAGACATTTAGGTAGAGATTTTATTGAAAAAAGATTAGGTTATCTTCAAGAAGTTTCACTTGAGTTTTTGGGTATTGACATGGCAGAAAATCCTGTACCAGTAAGGCCAGGTATGCATTATATTATGGGTGGGATTAAAACTGATATAAATGGATTGACAGAAATTCCTGGTTTATATGCAGCTGGTGAATGTGCAAATGTAAGTGTACACGGGGCAAATCGATTAGGAGCTAATTCTTTATTAGATACTGTAGTTTTTGGCAGGAGATCTGCAGAACATGCTCTTGAATATGTGAAATCAGTAAGACCTAATTCTAAATCTGAGGATGATTTAAAACTTGAAAAGAAAAGATTACAGGCTATTCTTGATAGACCTAAAGGTGAAAATATTGCTAAGGTTAGAGAAGATATGGCAGTAAATATGACAAAGGGTATTGGTGTGTGGAGAGACCAAGAATCTATTGAAGGAGCTTTAGAAAATTTAAAAAATACAAAGCAAAGATTGCCAAATATTTCAGTTGAAGATAAAGGTAAGTTCTTTAATACCAATTTGATTTTTGCATTAGAATTAGAGTTTATGGTAGATAACGCAGAAGCTATAATTCACGGTGCAATTACTCGAAAAGAAAGCAGGGGAGCTCATTATAGAACTGATATGCCTGATAGAGATGATGAAAATTGGTTAAAACATACTTTAGTTTATTATGATATTAATAATGAAAACAATGTTAGAGTTGAAACTTCTCCTGTGACAATAACTAAATGGGAACCAGTAAAGAGGGTGTATTAATGAATGTTAATCTAAAAGTTAAAAGATTTGATCCTGCTGATTCTACTGGAGGTAGTTGGTGGCAAGAATATAATATAGATATTCATCAGGATTCAACTGTTTTGGATGCATTGATTCATGTAAGGGAATATGAAGATACTTCTCTAGCTTTAAGATGTGCTTGTAGAGCTTCTATTTGTGGTTCTTGTGGTATGAAAGTTAATGGTAGTGCAAAATTAGTTTGTAAGACTAGAATTGTTGGAGTTTCGCCTAATGGTGAACAGATAACAGTTGAACCTATGGGTAACCAGCCTGTCATAAAGGATTTAGTTGTTTCTTTAGATACTTTTTTTAACCAAGTTAAAAGAGTTGAACCTTATATGCAGCCAGATTTCATTCCTGATAGTGGAGAATATATTGCTTCTAATGAATCAATGGAAAACTTGCTTACAGCAATGAATTGTATAATGTGTGGTTGCTGTGTGTCTGATTGTACTGTATTAGAGGTGGATGATAATTTTATTGGTCCTGCGGCACTTGCTAAGGCATGGAGATTTGTTGATGATCCCAGAGATTCAAAGAAAAAAGACAGGTTGAAAGATTTAAACTATGAAGATGGTGGTATATGGGATTGTACTAGATGTATGCAATGTGTTGAAGTTTGTCCTAAAGGTGTGAATCCTATGGAAAGAATTATGGAATTGAGGGATCAAGCTATAGAAATTGGATTTACAAACACTAATGGAGCAAGACATGCTGAAGCGGTATATGGAGATGTTGGTCATAGTGGATGGCTAGATGAATTAAGACTTCCAATTAAAACTTTTGGTATGTTTAATTTCAAAGAATTAATTAAATTAATTCCAATCGGTATTAAGTCACAATTAGTTGGTAAGCGCCCACCTATTTTTCACAAGAGTATTCCTGGTGTTGAGAATATTCGTAAAATTTTTGAAAGGTATAAAAATTAAATTATGAAATATGCATTTTATCCAGGATGTGTTGCAAGAGGTGCATGTCCAGAATTATTTGTTGCCACTGTTGAAGTATGTAAGTTACTTGGAATTGATTTAGATCATGACGCTATGAAAGGTGCTTCATGTACTGGTTCTGGTGTTTTACAAGAAAAAAATCAAAGATTAGGGGATACTTTAAATGCTAGAAATTTTGCTTTAGCAGAACGATCAAATTTGCCATTAATGACAATTTGTAGTACTTGTCAAGGAGTAATGTCTCAAGCTCGTAAACGTATGTTAGATGACCCCAAATATTTAGCAGAAATAAACTCAGAATTAGCTGAAGAAGGTTTAGAATATAAAGGTATAGCTGAACCTAGGCATCTCCTTTGGATTATTTTAGAAGATTATGGTGTGGAAAAATTTAAATCAAAGCTAGTTAAATCTTTAAATGGTTTGAGATTAGCTCCTTTTTATGGGTGTTATTTAGTAAGGCCTTCAGATGCCTTAGGGTTTAAGGAAAATATTGAAAGAGAAGATTCTTTGGAAAGAATTATAGAAGCTGTAGATGCAGAGGTAGTTGATTTTAGTGGTAAAACCTTATGTTGCGGTTTCCCAATACTTACAATTAATGAAAAAAATTCTATGAAAATGGTTGCTAAGCATACTACAGATGCTAAAGGCTTGGGTGCAGATGCTATGGTTACCCCTTGTCCATTATGTCATTTAAATTTAGATGGATTTCAGTCCAAAGCAGGAAAATCTATAGGGTCTCAAATAAATTTACCTATAATTCACTTACCTCAGTTATTAGGACTTGCATTAGGTATATCGCCAGAAAAATTAAGATTAAATAAACATATTGTTTCTACTAAAGTATTTCTTTCAGAATTAGCGTTACAACCTTAATAATATTTAGTCATCTTTATCCATTATTTCAATGAGTTCTTTGACTGCATCCGCTGATTTTCTTAATGCAGATAATTCTTCTTTGTTAAGATCAAATTCTATTATTTCTTCAACTCCATTTGCACCTAATTTTACAGGCACTCCTACATATAAACCTGAGATACCATATTCTCCATCTAAATAAGTAGTACATGGTAGTATATCTTTTTTATCAAATATTATTGATTCTACCATTTGGACAATAGAAGCTGATGGAGCATAATAAGCACTGCCTGTTTTAAGATAAGAAACTATTTCTGCTCCTCCATCACGTGTTCTTTGAACTATTTCTTCTAATCTTTCTTCAGTAATTAATTTTGATATTGGAGTACCTCCGACTGTTGTATTTCCTACAACTGGTACCATAGTGTCTCCATGTCCACCTAATACAAATGCTGAGACTGATTCAACTGATACATTCAGTTCTTCAGCTAAAAATGTTCTGAATCTTGCTGTATCTAATATACCAGCCATTCCTATTACTTGTGATTTATTAAAACCGCTAACTTTTTGAACTTGTTGTGCCATAGCATCTAGAGGATTTGTAACCACTATGATTATACTATTAGGTGATCTACTTGATATTTGTTCAGTAACTGAAGAAACAATTTTTTTATTAGTTAATAGTAAATCATCTCTAGTCATTCCAGGTTTACGAGCTAATCCAGATGTAATTACTACTACATCAGAGTTTGATGTATCATCATATTCGTTTGTTCCAATTATAGATGAGTCAGAATTTAATATTGGACCAGATTCTAGCATATCTAGTGCTTTACCTTGTGGTAATCCATCAACAATATCTACTAGTACAACATCCGCGTAACCTTTATCAAATATTCTTTGAGCAGTGGTTGCTCCTACATTACCTGCCCCTACAACTGTAACTTTTTTTCTCATTATTTTACCAACTCCTATTTATTTGTAACTTTGTTATTTATGTCTATTATTACTATTTTATTCAATAGTTAGTAAGGTATCCCCTCGAGCTATTAGATTTCCAGGTTCTAATGGTAAAACTTTAATTATTCCATCCTTAGGTGAAGGAATAGTATTTTCCATTTTCATAGCTTCTATAACTAATAATGGATCACCTTTCTTAATATCTTGCCCTTCAACTACTAAATATTTTGATAAAATTCCAGGAAGAGGAGATTTAACAATATTATTCTCTTGAGTAGATTCAATTTCCATGTTTTTTGTTTTGGTTTCAACTATATTATTTGTTTTAGTTGATGAGGAGTTATCATTTGTAGTTGGGTCTACTGTTACTTGAAAAGATTCATCATTTATATATATATTATACGTCTTTGAATCTGGTGAAAGGTTTTGTAAATTATTATTTATAGTTATTATATTTTCTTTAATATTTATTTCAGATTTACTTTGAAGCTTTTCTGCAGTATCTGTAGTAACAGATTTATATAATTTCATATTTTCTGGAACTTGATCTAACCCATATTTTATCCTTAGAAATTTCATTCCAGTATTTGGAAAGAGAGCATATGTTAAAACATCTTGTATGTTTTTAGATATTTCACTAATAGAATTTTTAGCATTTTCTAATCCTTCATCAGAAGGATCATTTTTACTTTTTGGGGTAACCATTTCTATAATATCAGGATTAATTGGGGATGGAGGTTTTCCATATTCACCTAATATGTAATTTTGCATTTGTTCAGATATTATTTTATATTTTCCAAAGATTACGTTGCTTACAGCCTGAGAACCAACTATTTGGCTAATTGGAGTAACTAAAGGAGGGTAACCCATATCCTTACGCGTGTTAGGTATTTCATTTAAAACTTCTTCCAATTTATCTAATGAATCAGATTCTTTTAATTGTGATAATAGGTTAGAATACATTCCTCCAGGTATTTGGTGTTTCAATACTGTTGAATCTAATATGGAATTATTAGAATTTGAAACCAAATCAGAATATTTAGGTAAAATTGATTTTAGTTTTTCACTAGCACGAATAAATTCATCTAAATTTAGATTTGGATCACGTTCAGAATTTTTTAACGTAATTAATAGTGGTTCAATTGGAGGTTGCGATGTTCTTAATGAAAGAGGAGATAAACATGTGTCAACAATGTCTACGTTTGCTTCTATTGCTTTAATTACTGATAAAGGTCCCAATCCACTAGTTGAATGTGTATGAAACTGGATAGGTATATCTATTAACTTTTTTAGAGAGGATACAAGTTTAAAAATATCATATGGTGAGATGATACCAGCCATATCTTTTATACAAATACTATCAGCACCCATTTCTTGAAATCTTTTTGCTTTAGTCTCATAATATTCTAGATTGTAAATAGGACCATCAAGACCAGTGTTTTCAGTTGCTGAGTAGCATATTGTCATTTGGAGGTGTTTATTTTCTGCTTTAACTGCTTTAGCAGCTTGTTTTAGGTTTTCTTCATCATTTAAAGCATCAAAAACTCTAAATATATCAATTCCTGTTTTTGCTGATTCTTTTATAAAAGAATCTATTATTTCATTATTGTATGATTTATATCCCACTAAAGATTTACCTCTTAACAACATCATTAAAGGAGTATTGGGTAAAATTTCTTTAAGCAATTTTAACCTTTCCCATGGGTCTTCTGCTAAAAATCTCGTTGCAGAATCAAAAGTTGCTCCTCCCCATACTTCCATAGAGTAAAAAGGAATATTTTTCATATCTTTAGCAATTTCAATTATATCTTCTGTCCGTAATCTAGTTGCAAGAATACTTTGTTGTCCATCTCGTAAAGTTGTGTCAGTTATTTTGATAGAGTTGTTAGGCATATTGTATTAACTCCAAAATATAATTTACCATTTAAATTTTGTCCATTTATTATTAAGTATAGAATTTTCTGTTAAGCTGATTTGCCATTTATTTAATTTGTTATTAACTGGATCATTTATATTATTATTTTCATTTTGAAAAGTTAAAGCAGCAGATATAATAGCAGAGATTTTGTCTGTATTTAATTTTGATACATGATTATATGTAATTTTCAAAGTGGAATACTTCCATGTTTTTTGGGAGGTATAATATCCCTTTTATTTTTAAGCATATCTAATGATTGTATAATTTTATTTCTAGTTTCAGTAGGATCAATAACATTATCGATTAGACCTCTTGAAGCTGCTACATAAGGGTTCATAAATATATCTTCATATTCATTTACTAAGTTTTTTCTTAATTCATCAGGAGTTTCAGAGGCATCTAATTTTTTTCTATGAATTACATTTACAGCCCCTTCAGCACCCATTACCGCTACTTGTCCAGATGGCCATGAATAATTGACATCTCCTCCTAGTCCTTTACTACTCATAACTATATATGCACCTCCATAAGCTTTTCTTGTTAGTAAGCTTATTTTAGGTACAGTTGCTTCAGCATATGCATATATGAGTTTTGCACCATGACGAATTATACCCCCATATTCTTGACTAGTACCAGGCATAAATCCGGGAACATCAATTAAAGTTAAAATTGGTATGTTAAAGGAATCACAAAATCTTACAAATCGTGCTGCTTTAACTGATGCATCTATATCTAATATACCTGCTAAGTGGCTTGGTTGTTGTGCTACAATCCCAACTGAATCCCCATTGAATCTGCTAAAACCTACTATTATGTTTTTTGCAAATAATTCATGGATTTGAAAAAAATCATTATTATCAATTATTTCGTTAATGATTTCTAACATATCATATGGCTGATTTGAAGCTTCTGGAATTATATTAATCAAGGATTCATTTTTTCTTTTTCCAATATCATTACTATTTACGATAGGAGTAGTTTCCATATTATTTGAAGGGAGAAAAGTTAATAATTTTCTGATTTTATTAATACATTCTTCTTCAGATTCAGTTGCAAAATGTGATACTCCAGATTTAGTAGAGTGGGCTAGTGCTCCTCCAAGTTCTTCATGACTTACAGACTCTCCTGTAACAGCTTTAATGACATCAGGTCCAGTAATATACATTTGACCTATTTCTTGAACAACAAAAATAAAATCTGTTAAAGCAGGTGAATAAGTAGCACCTCCAGCTGCAGGCCCTAGTATAGCAGATATTTGAGGTATAACTCCTGAAGCTCTTGTATTTCTGAAAAATATTTCGCTATAACCATTTAAACTATCTATTCCTTCTTGAATTCTAGCTCCACCAGAGTCAATAAGTCCGATTATTGGTACTCCGCTTTTCATAGCTAAATCCATACATTTACATATTTTTTGAGATACTGCTTCAGATAGTGAGCCTCCTAGAACAGTAAAATCTTGTGAATATGCAAAGCACAATCTGTTATTAATTTTACCGTACCCAGTTACGACAGCATCACCCAGGAATTTGTTTTTTTCCAAACCGAAATCTGTAGATCTATGAAGTACAAAAGGATCTATTTCTTCGAAAGTATTATCATCGAATAACAGTTCTATTCTTTCGTACGCAGTTAATTTTCCTCTTTTATGTTGGGCATTAATTCGGTTTTCACCACCACCCTTAGAGGATTCTTCTCGTAATTCATTAAGTTTTGTTAATTTAGGGTCAATTGTATTTTGGTTATCCATTAAATGTAATAAATTATGTTTAAAATTTTTAAGTTAAATAAAAAAATAATATATTATAAGTTACCAAATTAGTACGTTTGTCGCAAGATTATCTATTACAAAAATTTAAATTAGTATATGATAATTAAAATAAATTTATAAATAAAAATTCTATTAATTAATGAATGATAATAAACCTAATAAAACAAATATAAATGGGACAGATTTTTTTTGGGGGAAAAAAACATATATTATGGGAGTGATTAATGTTACTCCTGATTCTTTTTCTGGTGATGGAATTGGACGTAATATTAATTTAGCAATCGAAAAAGCTTTGCTTTTTGAAAAATGTGGAGTGGATATTATAGACGTAGGAGGTGAATCTACTCGACCTGCATCGGTGTATAAAGGTGCTAAGCCTATTTCCGAAAAAGTAGAAATGGAAAGAGTAATACCAGTCATTCGTGAATTACGTAAAAGAATAAATATACCAATCAGTGTAGATACTTATAAATCTAAAGTTGCTTTGAATGCAATAGAAGCAGGGGCAAATATTGTTAATGATGTGTTAAGTTTTCGCAATGATTCAGAAATGATTAAAGTTATATCAAAAAGTGGAATACCTGTTATTTTAATGCATAATCAAAAAGATTATCATTACAATAATTTGATTGAAGACATCAAAGATTATTTTGTTAATATTATTGATTTATCAAGTAATGCTGGAATTAAAAAAGAAAATATAATAATTGATCCAGGAATTGGTTTTGGTAAAAATACTATCCAGAATTTAGAATTATATAGAAATTTAGATAAATTTAGATCATTGGGGTATCCAGTTTTAATAGGAATGTCTCGTAAAGCATCTATTGGAGAAGTGTTAAATTTACCTGTGGATGATCGTTTAGAAGGAACTTCAGCTGTTGTTGCTTTATCTATTAGTAAAAAAGTCGATATTATAAGAGTTCATGATGTGTGTGAAATGAGTAGAGTTGCTAAAATGAGTGATGCGATAGTTCGTGGTTGGCAAGATGCATGAGTTATATATTGGAATAGGTTCAAATTTAGGAGACAGGAATTCAAATTTACAAAAAGCATTTTCAATGTTAGATAAAATATCTTATTCTATGACTAAATCATCTATATATGAAACTGATCCTGTTGGATTTATTTCTCAACCTAAATTTTTAAATGCAGTTTGTCATATTCAAATTGGATTAAATCCATTTCAATTATTATCTAAGCTCAAAAAATTTGAAAAATCTTTAAGAAGAACCAAGGGGTTTGCTAATGCTCCAAGGACAATTGATTTAGATATTTTACTTTGTGATAATATGGTTATAAATACACCTAATTTAATTATTCCTCACCCAAGAATGCTAGAAAGATTATTTGTTTTAGTGCCACTTATGGAATTAAATCCTAAATTAATTAATCCTGTATCTGGTGATTCAATATATAGAATTTTCAAAAGTTTAAAAGATTCACAAGATTTTTCATCTATTAAGTTAATTAGCTATATTTAAAATCTTTTATTTATAAGAAAATCAGCCTTGTAGATCCGAAGTTAGAAGATTAGGTATCCCATCATTTATCGGGTAAATTTCAGAACAATTATTACATTTTAATTCCCCTTCAATTATTTCTTCTTTATCTTCTTTTCTTACATTTAGAATTAAATCATTTTTGCATTTTGGACATACTAATATATCCATTATGGATTTCTTCATATTTTTGCCTTTAATTTAGTTAATTATTTAATAAAGTTGTTTCAACAATAATTTTTAATAAATCTGATATCAGAAATACTATTAAACCTAATATAATTACCATATTATAACTCGAAATGAATTTATTTAATTTTTTTGGTTGATTATTTTCTAAACTGGTATTTATTTTTTTGGATTTTCTGCTCCATCTGGCAATTAAGAAAATCCAAATACATAAGACAATTTTAATTGATAATGTAAGTATATATGGTAATTGAATAAAGCTTGAAGTTAATCTGTCGAATGTTAGTATTATTCCAGTTGCTATTAATACAAAAATACTAGTATCTATTAATATTCTAAGTGAATTCGAAGTATCAGAATATAGTATGTTTGAAATTTTATTATGTTTTGATAATATTGGCTTGTAGACTATCATAAAGAATATGCTACCACCTATCCATGTAGCAGCAGATATGCCATGTACCCATCTAACTATTAATAAAAATATATCTCCGATATCCATTTAAATTATTCTTTTTCGTTTTCAATTAATTCTGATGCATATTTCATTAAAGTGTCAATTTTATTTTTATCAAAATTTTTTGATTGAAAATATTTTTTCAAATATTCATTAGGATTCATATTGGATGAATATGTTAATCCTAAACGATTGCTATGGTTAGAATTAATTATTGTTGATATTGAAGCAATATAATGAGCTTCTTTTAATGATGTTCTTATTTCACTTTCTCTTATAATTTCCTTTAAATTTTTAGGAGATTCAATATTGATTTTTACTATAGAATCTTTTATGTTGAATTTATTTATAGAAGAAATAATAGTATTGTTCGGATTTTCATCATCATCAGAAATGTTTATATTAATAGTAACAAATTTTCTAGCATTAGTTGGTATAAACTCAAAATTAGTTACTCTATTTCCAATATTATTACTTGGGTTTATTTCTATAGCACAAAAACCTTTTATATCATTTTCTTCTCCAAAATCAACTCTTTCAAGACTTCCACTATATACTATATAAGGGTTTTTATTTAAAATTTGATGTTTATGTATATGTCCAAGTGCTATATAATCTAATTCTGGTAATGCTATGTCACTTGTTAAAAGTAAATAATCTCTTCCTAAAGTCATTAACTGTTCTGAGCTGGTTTTAGCACCACTAACTGTAACATGGCCTGCAAGAATAGCTGGTATAGTTGGATCTAATTTATTTGTTTCAATTTTTATCATATTGGATAAGCGCTCTTGAATTGCTTGATTAATCTCGTTTGGTGTTAAATCTCTTGTATCTTCTCTTGATAAGAACCCACTTCTTCTGATCCATGGTAATGTAATTATTTGAATACTTCCTTTAGGTGTATCTATTAAATGAGTTTGAATAGAATCTCCTATATAAATATTCGGCACATCTAATGTTCCAAATATTTCTAACGCTGAAGCTCTTTCTAAAACATGAGGGACATCATGATTACCAACTACTAAAACTACTGGTATATTGTTGTTTGAGAGCTTAGATATTCTCTTAGCAAATTCTCTTTGATGGGTTTGAGTAGGGTTTCGGCTTTTATACATATCACCACATAAAAGAATTAAATCTGCTTTATTTACTATAGCGTATTCTACGAATTCATCAAATGATTTTAAAAAATCTAATAATCTTGTAGACAATCCAGTTTCTGGATCTATAGTACTGTAGTTTTCTACTCCAATATGTATATCTGCAACATGAAGAATTAGCATATTATTTTATATTGTTTAATTTTTTAATTATAGATAGTTCTAAATTTTCTATTTTAACTCTATTTTGCAACATTGTATTTCTATCTCTAATTGTAACTGAGTTGTCATTTAATGAATCAAAGTCTATTGTTATACAAATTGGAGTTCCTATTTCGTCTTGCCTTCTATATCTTCTACCTATACTTTGAGAGTCATCAAAATCGATTGAACCATTAATAGACTTTGATTTAAGTAATAATTCATATATTTCGTTAGATAATGGCAGTATAGCTTCATTTCTACTTAATGGTAAAACAGCTATTTTAATAGGTGCTATTTCAGGATCAAATTTTAGAAATACTCTTTTTTCAGAATTACCTTTTGCATTTATAGATTCTTCTTCATTATACGCATCTAGTAATAAAGTCATCACTGTTCGGTCAATACCTATTGATGGTTCTATAACATATGGTGTTATATGTTGGTTAGTTTTATCATCAAAAATTGATAAATTCTCTCCGCTAGCATTTGAATGAGCTTTTAAGTCAAAATCAGTTCTATTTGCTATACCTGTTATTTCTCCCCATCCCCATGAGAAATTATATTCAATATCTGCTGTTGCTTTTGAATAATGAGCCATTTCTGTTGAGCCATGTTCGCGCACTCTTAATTTATTTGAATTTATTCCGATAGATTTATACCATTCTAAAGATTCATTTATCCAGTATTTATGCCATTTTTCATCTTCTCCAGGAAATACGAAATATTCCATTTCCATCATTTCAAATTCGCGAGTTCTAAATATAAAGTTTCCAGTGGTAATTTCATTTCTAAAAGCTTTTCCAATTTGCGCAATCCCAAAAGGCAGTTTTTTTCTTGTTGTAGAAGTTACATTATTGAAATTTACAAAAATACCTTGAGCAGTTTCTGGACGTAAATAAATTGGAGTTGAGTCTTTTTCAACAGGGCCAATACTAGTTTTAAACATTAAATTAAATAAACGTGCTTCAGATAATTCTCCTGAACAGGCAGGACAACAGTTTTTATTTAACTGGTCCTCTCTCCATCTTTGATTACATTTCTGGCATTCAACAAGTGGGTCAGTAAAATTGTCTAAATGGCCACTTGCTTTCCATATATCTGGATTCATTAGTATGCTAGAATCTAAGCCTACAATATCTTTTCGCTCAAGTACCATTTTATTCCACCAGGATTCTTTAATATTACGTTTTAATTGTGTTCCAAGTGGACCGTAGTCCCATATACTACCTAATCCTCCATATATTTCACTATTTTGAAAAATAAACCCTCTTCTTTTACAAAGTGAAACTATTTTATCTAAATTATTAATTGGCTCATTATCTTTTGTTGTATTTTTCAATTTAATACCCAGTAATCTATTTTGTATTTATATTTTTATAATAGTTCATTAATTTAATATTAGACAATAGCATATTTTATAACTATTAGGTAATTTATAAAGATTGTAATTTTATATATTTTTTTTTATAATTTATAAGTTAAGGAGGAAAACATGAGTTTAATTAGTTATTTTAATGGTGAATATATACCAGAACGAGATTGCATAGTTCATGTCACTGATAGGGGTTTTCGTTATGGAGATGCTGTATTTGATATCCAAAGAACTTTTAATGGCAAGCCTTTTAGAGTTAGAGAACATTTAGAAAGGTTTATGCGTTCATTAAAATATGCTAGATTAGATACTGGGTTAGATATAGATGATTGGGAAAATTTGACTTTAGGTCTGCTAGAAAAAAACGAACACTTGAGAGTTCCTGGAGGAGATTTTTTCATAGGTCAGTATGTTTCAAGAGGTGCAGGTAAGGATGCCCTTGATCCTGTTAAACCTACAATTGTTATTAGGCCTTGGCATTTACAGCCTTCAAAATGGACTGGCGGTTATAAAAATGGTGTACATGGAGTTATAGTAAAAACTCTTAGTTATGCTCCATCTGCATTAGAATCTAGAGTTAAACATGATAATAGATTGAATTTTGCTCTTGCAGCTTTAGAGGCTGCTGATGTTGATAGAGAATCTTATCCAATTTTAACAGATGGTAACGGTAATATTACTGAAAACATTCAAGGGAATGTCTGGATTGTTAAAGATGGAGTATTGAAAACTCCTACTAACCGTAGTTCTTTAGCAGGTGATGCACAAAAATTAATATTTGAGTTAGCAAAAAATTTATCTATTGAGGCTAAATCAGAAGATATACAGGCATATGATATGTATACTGCTGATGAGTTATTCTTTTCGAACACAGCTTATTGTTTAATGCCTATTTCGAAGATGGATAACAGACCAATTGAAGGTAATATTCCTGGACCAATTACTAGTCAATTAATGGCTGCTTGGGGTGAAAGAGCTGGAGTAGATCTTATAGATCAAGCTAATAGTTATAAAGCACCAGATGATCCTGATTTAGTTACTAATTAGACATATTAATAGGTTTTATTTCTCTTATATAATAATTTTGTTTATTTTCTTCTATTAATAATGATTTATTAATAGGGACATTTTTAAATATTTGTACATTAGAAGAATTAGGCCAATTTATTTGAATTTCTTTTATTCTTTTGGCTGAACCAAGTCCTATATGTTGTTCAAAAGTGGATGATCCAAAACTTCCACCTGAACTAACTAAAGAATGTATTTCTTCTAAATCTTTATTTTCTTTAATTATTATAATTTTTATTCTAGCTCCAATACCTATAGAATTTGAATTTTCACCTTTTAATTTAATTGAAATCCAGTTATTGGATTTTGTTGGGTTTTTATAAAGAAAATTATAAAAACCATCACCAGGATAGAATCCTCCAATTTGTGAGAATATATCTTGATCACCATCCCTATCAATATCTCCAAAAGAAATACCATGTCCTTTGTGAAGTTGACCTAACCCAAGTTCAAAAGTTACATCAATGAAACTTTTACCTTCATTATTTAAGTATGCTATATTAGGAGTTATTACATCATATGAAGGATATCCTGTACCTAAATAAATATCAGGCCATCCATCATTGTTAAAGTCTCCATAATTCGCAGCCATAGTTAAATGGATTCCATTCAAACCCACTATTTCAGTTACATCAGTAAATCCTCCATTTTGGTTATTTTGATATAATTTCATTTGTTCTCCATTATTTTTTATACCTAAATAACTTGAAGCTACATCTTCTACTTTACTTCCATAACCTGCAACAAATATGTCAAGCCATCCATCATTGTTGAAATCCCAAAACCAAGTGGTAAAGCTAGATATAGGGTTTTGAATTTTTAAATCTATTGCAATATCTGTAAAAGTGCCATCTCCATTATTATTAAATAAACGATTTTCTGAAGCAAAATTTGAAACATATAAATCTAAATCTCCATCATTGTCATAATCACCCCAACTGCTTCCTTTACAATAGCCGTTGTTTTTAACATTTGCGTTTCCAGATATATCTGTAAAAGTTTCATCTCCATTATTTTTAAATAACTGACTAGGAAATTTAAATGATGTAGTATCAAAATCATCATCTGGTTCAGATTCATTACAAACATACAAATCTAAATCTCCATCATTATCATAGTCACCCCATGCAGAATTTTGGTTTGGATAATTAGGAAAATCTAATTTAGATTCTTTAGTTACATCATTAAATACATTGTTACCAATATTTTTTAAAAGAGAGGCTCTCATTTGCCCATTATTTCTCATCCATCCTCCTCTCATTACTAGAATATCAATTAGTCCATCATTGTTATAATCAGTATGATTGATATTTAAGCCACCAAGTTGGTTGTCTAAATTTGCATCTATAGTAAGTTTGGAGAATACTCCATTTCCTTTATTATGGTAAAGTATTAATGATTCATCGGGGTTCCATGTTGAAGTAACAATATCAAAGTACCCATCATTATCAAAGTCTTCAATTATACTTCCACCTGATAAATTTATATCAGTAATTCCTACCTTCGAAGAAATATCTGAAAACCTATCAAGGTTTAGATTTTGTTTTCTTTCATTGATATTAATAAAAAATTTATTTGGTATAGAATCAGGGTAATTTCCTAAAGTCATATAAGCTATATTAAGCAACCATCGGGCTTTTAAATTTTCAGGTTCAATATCTAACCATTGATTTAGATAATTTATTGCTAAATATGTGTAATCAGTATTACTATAGCCGCTATTATTACTTATAGGTAATGTGCAAACTAATTTGGAAGAACCATTAGATTGGTTAAGTAATTCAGCTGATTTCAAATATGTTATGGATAAATCTTCTAGCAAATCCAAAAGATATAACTTGTCTTTGGAGTTTTTATTTTCTTCAGCTAATGCATCTTCCAATACTTCTATAGCTTTTTCATATTCACCAAATCTTAAATAATCAAATGATAGTAATTGTCTAATTGTTATTTTGCTACTGTGACTCTGAAATTGAGGGTTAGATAATAAGTTTATTAATTTTTGTCTTTGTAATGTTCCAAAGTATGGATCATTACTTCCTTTTAACTTTTTAGAATAATTTTCTAAATCTGTTAATTGATTAAATTGACTTACTTCTAATTTTTTTATTTCTTCTGATGGTAGATTTATATCAGATTCTTTTTGATCTGATATCGAGTTTTCAGAACAAGATATTAAAGTTGATAAAAACAATATACATATAAAGATTTTTATTTTTTTAAAGAGATTCATAATATTACTTTATATTAAAAGTTTATCATATATAACTTTGATTGCTGAAACTATTTTCAAAAGTTTTAGTTTTATATTATTATTTCAACTTAAAATTAGTATTTGATAAGAAAAAACAAATAAATTGAGAAATATAGAAGAAAATTTTTTAAAATAAGATCAATGAACTAACCGATAAGTTATAATATGGGGAAATTTTATCCTCTTCTACGTAATTTAGGATCTAATGCGTCACGAAGTCCATCACCAACTAGGTTAACTGCAAGAACCATTAATGCTACCATTAATCCAGGAAAGAATATTGTCCATGAAGAAATACTTGCATATATTCTAGATTCACCCATTTGATTACCCCAGCTTGGAGTAGTAGGAGGAATTCCAGTACCTAAGAAACTTAAACCTGCTTCAGTTAAAATAGAATTTGCAAAAATATATGTTCCTGCAACTACTATGGGAGCTATAGTTTGCGGAAATATATGGATAAAGAGAATTCTAAGTGGTTGAGCTCCAATAGCCCTGGCAGCTTCAACATATTGTGATTCTCTAAGAGTTAATACTAAGCTTCTAATTATTCTAACAACACCAGGTATACCAGTAATCCAAAGTGCGATTACAACATTTTGAAAACTTGGACCTAGTATAGCTACTAATGCAATTGCTAGTAAGAAAGAAGGAAAGGCCATTAATCCATCCATAAATCTCATTACTATATTATCTACTCTTCTAAAATATCCAGTAGGTATACCGATAAGAGCAGCTGTAAGCATAACTAATAAAGATACAGTTGCTGCAACAGCGAGCGATAATCTTCCTCCGTGTAAAGTTCTAGAATACACATCTCTACCCATTAAATCTGTTCCAAACCAATGACTAATATGAGTTTCAGCTCGCTCCTTAGCTCTCATTGTTTCAATTTGATCTTCAGTCGCATTTGGTGGAACGTTTTTAAGATTTTCAGGATAACCCGGAGGGTTCAATCGAATAAATGGCTTAATATATATAGCTGGGGAACAATCTACAACCGCGTAATGTTCTTTATATTTATCTTTTCCATGTTTTTCTATAGCATTTGTTTTTCTTATTTGTGAAGATTCTTCACACTTAGGGTCATTAGCTTTATCAAGTATTCCTGCACCTAAAGAAACTATGACAAAAAAAGTAACTAGTATAACTCCAAGTAAAAGATTTGGATTGCCTTTTAAAATCCTTTTGGTAGTTTTTAAATTTTCTCTAAACCTTGAATAAGATTGAACTTGAGTTGTCATCTTTTTTATCTTTACTAACTATTTATATCTTATTTTTGGATCTAAATATCCATAACTTAAATCAATTAATAGATTTATTAAAACATATGATACAGTTGTTGCTAAAACAACTCCTTGAATTATTGGGAAATCTCTTCTAGCAACTCCATTTACCATTAGCCTTCCTACTCCAGGTATTGCAAAAACTGCTTCAGTAACAACTAATCCAGTAACTAAACCTGCAATACCTAAACCAATAACAGTAATTACAGGAAGTCCGGCATTTTTAAATGCATGCCTAATTAATACAGGGAATTCTGCTAATCCTTTTGCTCTAGCAGTACGTATATAATCTTCACGTAAGATTTCTAACATACTAGAGCGAGTCATTCTAACGATTAAAGCTGCCCCAATTGTTCCAATACTTATACATGGCAATGTAATAGATTGTATCCATGGACCTATACCATCTGTAAAAGAATTATACCCTATAGCAGGAAACCAACTTAATTTAACTGCAAATAACCAAATGAGATTATATCCCAACCAAAATGAAGGTATTGCAAATCCACCAACTGCGAATATCATTATTAACCTATCGTATAATGTATTAGATTTCCATGCAGCTATGATTCCAAGAGGTATTCCAATAAGAATTGCTAAACCTTCAGCTACAAATGCTATTGATAGAGTAGGTTCTAATCTTTGTACAATTAAACCTCTTACATCGTGGTTGTTAAATATAGAATGACCTAAATTACCTCGAGATATATCTTTAAAGTAATTCACTAATTGAATATGGATTGGCTTGTCTAAACCTAAATCTTTTCGAAGGGCATCGATCTGTGCAGGCGTTGCTTCATCTCCTGCCATAAGTAATGCAGGATCACCTGGTGTAATATGTATTAACATAAATACTGTAATAGCAACAATCATAAATACAGGGATAATGGCTAACAAACGTTGTATGAGATATCTACCCAAAGTATTAACTCCAATAAATATTAATTCAAACTCAATAAAAAAATTTAACAAAATTATAACAAACAGAATATATTCTTTCAAGATACTATATTCGTATTTATAAGACAATATCACTATGGTTATTCTTGACACTGTATATTTTTGATATTAAATTATTTTATGAAAGTAAATAAAAATCAAGAAAGGCAGTATTTAGGATGTTGATTAAAAAGTCTAATATTGCAGTAATATTAATTTTAAGTATTTTATCTATTGTTTATTTAAATTGCGGTGGAGGAGAGTCTACTACTGACAGTGTAAAAGCTGGAGCTGGAGCTGATAGGTCAGTTACAGAGAGACAAGGTTCAGGGACTGGGGAGAATGAGACAGCAGCTTTAATGACTGTAGTCGATGGAGTTAAGCAATGGGATGAGAGACCAAAGAACATAGCTGGTGGAATGCTAATAGCATATAAAGATGAATATAGGGCTACAGTTGAGATGGAAACTGTAGGAGGAGATCCAGCTGACGGTAAATCTTTTAAGTTTGATATGTGGTATTCTCATTCACCAATTTTTCATAATTCTGCACTTAGTTTCACCGTGAATAATTTTGTATTTTTAGCACGACAAGGGTTTTACGATGGATTAACATTTCATAAAGTTATTGCTGGAGAAATGGCATTAACAGGAGATCCTCCAGGTCCATTAACTGGAGCTGGATATACATTTGATAATGAAGTTAATAACAAGATGAAACATACAGGAGAAGGAATAATATCATTTTACAATGAAGGATTGGATGAGAATAATAGAGGTACAAATAGTAGCCAATGGTTTATAGCATATAAAGCTTTTCCAGAATATAACTATTATGATGAAGAATTTTATAAACGAGATTGTGCTAGTCCTGATATTAAATGTTATACACCCTTTGGTATGATATTTGAGGGACTGGATATAGCAAAATCAATTACTGAAGGTGATATAATTAAGACAGTTACTATTGAGAAACTTGAAAGAGGTACATCTAATTTACCACCAGGTAATAGATAAGAATTATAAATATAGTTTTAATATAAAAGTAGGGCACGGATTAACGTGCTCTACTTTTTTTTTAATAAACTAGCAATAAAGAGGTTTTATTATGGAAAATAATGTTCATTATAAATCTATAACAGAAATATCTAAGTTAATAAAAAATAAATCTATTTCTCCAGTAGAATTAACAAAGTATATTTTTGAAAGAATTGACAAGTTAGATAATGTATATAAAAGTTTTATAACATTGATGAAAGAGGATGCTCTATATTCTGCAATTAATATAGAAAAAGAGATATATAATGGAAATTATAAAGGGTATTTACATGGAATACCTATAGCTTTAAAAGACTTAGTATTTACAAAAGGAATCCCTACAATGGGTGGGTGTAAAGTATTAAGTGACCATATTCCATCTTTTGATGCAACAGTTGTCAATAAGCTAAAAGCATCAGGAGCTATAATTTTAGGTAAATTAAATTTAACTGAAGCAGCTGTAGGTGGTTATAACCCTGAATTTGATATACCTAGAAATCCATGGGGAATAGAATATTATACTGGTGGATCATCAAGTGGATCTGCGGTAGCTACATCATTAGGATTATGTTTTGCTTCACTAGGAAGTGATACTGGAGGCTCAATTAGATTTCCATCAGCCTCTTGTGGTGTCGTTGGGCTTAAGCCTACTTGGGGTAGAGTAAGTAGATATGGATTACTTGATTTAGCTCCATCTTTAGATCATCTTGGTCCAATTACAAGAGAGGTAGAAGATGCAGCAATAGTTTTTGATTCAATTGCTGGATATGATGTCTATGATCCTACTTCTTTAAATGAAACTGTACCTGATACTTTACCTTATATAGATAAAGGAATAGATGGTATGAAGATTGGATTAGATGAAAAGTATATATCAGATAATGTAGATTCTGAAATAGTTGAGTCAGTTTTTAATTGTATAAATATTTTGCAAAAACATGGAGCTGAAATTGTTAAAGTAAAAATGCCTGAATTAAAGGATTATTTACCTGCTTGGAATATAATATGTTCTACTGAAGCATCTATAGCTCATAAAGATAATTATCCTTCAAGAAAGAATGATTACGGTGGTTGGTTTAGAACTTGGCTTGAAAATGGCAATAATTATTCTGCAATTGATTATGCTAATGCTAATTTTTTAAGAATAGAGTTGAATAGCATAATTAAGAATGTGTTTTCTAATATCGATGTTTTAATTTGTCCATCGATGACTAAATTACCTCATAAAATTGATGAAGCTGTACTTTATGGTGATTATGTAAAAAGAGATACTTATTTTGGTAAATTTACTCAACCATTTGATTTTAATGGAGCCCCAACTTTATCTATTCCATCAGGTTTCAGCAAATCAGGATTACCTCTTAGCGTTCAATTTGTTGGCAAGCATCTTCAAGAATTAAAGTTGTTTCAAGTTGGCAAATTATACGAATCAAATACTGAATGGCACAATATTAATCCTGTAATTATCTCTGGAGAATAATTTATTAATAACTACATTATAAAAAAGAGATTATTCTATTAGAATAGAATCTTTCGTACTTCGGAACTTATGAAACTGAAAAAGGATTCCATTCGATTAAACGATATACGCCATAAACAATAATTTAGTATTAAATTCCAGAATCCTGTTTGCAGTTATATATAAGTTTATCCATGGCTTCATTAATATTTGTGAATTTCGGCTTCATTAATATTTGTGAATATCTTCTTCTGTTCTCCACAAAATAAAAAAGAGGTGCAAGAATAATCCTGCACCTCTTTTTTATTACCTATGTAATAGGGTATTGGTTATATTTACCTATCTAACCATACACCTTCGATGTTAACATTTCGGAATGGTTGGTAATCCATAACGTCTTGTTGCATCACCATTAAGAAGCTGAATGATCCGTAGTTAATATTAGGTGGATCTTCTGTTAAGTAAATTCTTTGAATTTCATCAACAATAGCTTCAGCGTCTGCTTTAGACTTGGCTTTAGAGAAGTCTTCAACTAATTTGTAACCTCTCTCATTACCCCAGCCACCATTCCAGGACTTACCAATTCTAGGATCTCCAATTGGATCCATGAATCCACCCCATGAATGGTAGAAGTGCCAACCACCTTCTTGTGGTGACTTGTCTAAGTTCGCAATTTTTCTAGAAATTACTGTAGCCCAGTCAGTAACAACGAAGTCAACTTCTGCGCCAAGTTCTTCTAAAATTCTCTTTGTAATTAAAGCTGCTGCATAGAAGTCAGAGTAGTCGGTATTAGTTAATAGAACCATTTTACCTTCGAATCCGCTTTCAGCTACAGCTTCATCCCAAAGTTTCTTTGCCTGAGCTTTATCAACATTCCAATAGTTATCTGTGTGTGCATCAGTAGCCCATGTAGAACCACAGAAGTAAATAGCACCACAAGTATTCCATAATGCTGCATCACCATAACCTGCAGCCATATATTCAGCAGGGTCAGTCATGAGCAATAGAGCTAATCTTGACTTTGGATTGTTTAGTGGAGGCCATAATTTGTTAGTAGCTAAGTTAGGTATAGCCCAGTTAGGAATCAAATGAACTTTTAAGTTACCATCAGCTGATACTGTACCATAGAAGTCATTTGGAAGACCTTCTGTAAAGTCAACCTGCTTAGTCTGAAGTGCTGCTACTCTTGTTGCAGCATCAGGAACCTCTAATACCTCAAAGCTATCTAATAAAGCAACACGGCCACCAGCCATACCACTCTTAGGCTCATCTCTAGGTATATATGCTTCATTTCTTTTAACTAAGTTTCTAGCTCCTGGATCCCATTCAACGTGTTGGAAAGGTCCTGAACCTGTATAGTCAGTTAAAGTTTCTTCTTCTCCTGTAGCATCTAGAGTAGATTTAGGAATTACATTTGTTTTGTCTTGTGCCCAATAGTCAACCCATAAACCGAATGGTTGTGTTGGGCTTACTTTAAAGGTCTTGTCGTCAACTTTTGATGTAGTTGGTTTTGCTAGGTCCCACATGACACCTGGTGTTCCAACCTGAGTTCTCCATCTCTCTATTGATGCAAGTACATCATCAGAAGTTACCGCAGAACCATTATGAAATGCTAAGCCATCTCTAAGAGTAAAAGTATAATCTGTGGCGTCTGCATTCATAGACCAGTCTGAAATCATCTGTTCAGTAGCGATTAAGTCTTGATCCCATGTGAAAATGTAATCATACCAGTGAGCTACTAAAGTGTGAGTCACGAAAGACGTATTTCTTGTTGGATCTAAGCTACCAATACTGGCTTGGTTAGTCCATTTAAGATGTCCTCCTACCTTTGGTCCTGTTGGTGCTGCTGCTGCTACAGGCCTAGCAGTTGGAACTGCTGTTGGCTGAGCTGCTGGTGCTGCCGCCGCTGCCGGTGCTGCAGGTTTTGCTGCCGCTGCTGCCGCTGGTGCCGCAGGTGCTGCTGGTGCTGCTGCTGGAGCCGCTGCTGGTGCTGCTGCTGGTGCTGCTGCTGGTGCTGCTGCTTTAGGTGCAGCCGGTGCTGCTGGTGCTGCAGGCGCTGCAGTATCACTGCTAGAGCAAGCTATTGATGCCATAAGGGCTACCATAGACCCAAAGGCAATTATTTTATAAGAGAGCTTCATAATTAGCATCCTCCTCAATTAGTTTTTATTTGGCCAAATGACCGTTTCCTATACATAATTATTATAGATATGCAATAATATAACAGTATTTTGCAATTGTCAATTTAAAAATTTTATTTATTTTACTAAATTTATTCGACTTCCATCTCTTCAACATTGCTTATACGCCATTCATTATTTTTCTTTTCTGTTTCCTTAAATGTCATGTAAAATTTCAACTCCCCTTCTGTAGGGTGAGTAACAAAAACAGTCATTCCTAAAGTTGTAGAACCTGTTCTTGCTGCAGTTCCGTCTGTCTCAAAAGTTATTTTGGATCCTTCTGATTTTAATGAATTAATTTGTTCATCTATTGTCATAGAGCCTTTTTCAAGATATTCAGCATGTAGAAGTTCTTTTGCTATTTCTGGGGTGTATTCAATATGAGAAGTCCAATATGCTTCTAAAAGTTTATTTGTTTGTTCTGCTTTGGCCATGTTTACATCAAATTCTGATGTGCCGCTTCCCCATCCAGCACCAGATGCCACAGTAACATTCCCTGCAGCACTTTCTGCAGCTTTGTTCGCAGCTTTATCTTGAACTTTTGCCATATCTTGAGCATCAACAGATTTTGACTTATCTGAGGTTTTTGGTTCTTCGTTGTTGGTTGTCGGAGCTGCAGCCGCTGCAGCCACCGACGGTGCTGAGTCAGTCTTAGTTTCATTAGAACTACCGCATCCATTTATTAATAATATAATTAGAATTGATGTGTATATTATAGTTATTTTCTTGAACATTATTATCTCCTAATTTATAAGGATTATAATTTATTAATATTTATAATAAAAATTATTAGAATATTAACATCTGTTCAGATAAATCGCTACCCCTTTTTTGAAATACTATTTACTTTAATTATATAGTTGTTAGTTCCACCTTCTGTGTGATATTCTCTTTATCGTTAATTATAAATTTTATTATTAAAAATTATTTGGAGAATTATTATGAATGGTGATACTGCTATAGCAAAAATCTTAAAAGCTGAAGGGGTTGATTGGTTGTCATGTTTTCCTGCACAATCTTTAATAAGTGCTGCTGCCGAACAAGGTATACGTCCTATATTATGCAGGCAAGAAAGGGCAGGGGTTAATTTTGCTGATGGATTTAGTAGAGTAAATAACGGATCAAAAATAGGTGTTTTTACTATGCAAGCTGGTCCAGGAGCAGAGAATGCTTTTGGTGGAGTTGCTCAAGCTTTTTCTGATTCAGTTCCTATTTTACTATTACCTGGAAGTGCTCCAACAACTGCATCCGGTATTCATCCGGGTTTTCAATCGGTTGATCATTATAAAGGTATAACTAAATGGTCAGGTTATGTTAGTCATGCTTCAAGAATACCAGATTTCATGAGAAGAGCTTTTACTCAGTTAAAAAATGGATCCAAAGGGCCAGTATTACTAGAAATACCTCAAGATGTTCAAGATCAAGAATTTCCTGATAGTGACTTTAAATATGAACCAGTTAAATTTACAAAATCACAAGCTAATCCAGACGACGTACGTGATTTAATTAAAGCAATAGTAGCGGCTGATTCTCCGGTAATTAATGCAGGTCAAGGAGTTTTGTATGGAATAGCAACTAAAGAACTTATAGAGTTTGCTGAATTATCAAATATACCTGTAATGACAACTTTAGCAGGTAAAAGTTGTTTTCCTGAAAACCATGTATTGTCTCTTGGAGCTGGAGCAAATTCAGGCACATTGATGGTTGATCACTTTAGACGTAAGTCTGATTTAATAATCGGAGTAGGAACAAGTTTTACTAAAGCTCCTTTTAGTACAATGATGCCAAAGGGAACACCTTTAGCTCAGATAACTGATTCTCCTGATCATATTAATAAGGATTATAAGATAGACCTAGGTTGTGTAGGGGATGTAAAGCTTGTTTTGAGACAGATGATAGAGGAATTGAAACGTCAAGTAGGTGATAAAGGTATTACTAAATCATCTGGAGTTGCTGATGAAATCAAATCAGTTAGAGATGAATTTTATAAAGAATGGACGCCAAGATTAACTTCTGATGAAATACCTTTAAGTCCATATAGAGTGTTTAATGAATTAGCTTCTAATGTAAATGTGGCAGAAACTATAATTACTCATGATTCTGGATATCCAAGGGATCAATTAGTTCCATTTTGGAAACCTGTGACACCATGGGGTTATATTGGGTGGGGTAAATCAACACAATTGGGTTACGGACTAGGTTTGGCTATAGGTGCGAAAATCGCAAAACCTGAAAAACAAGTAATAAATATTATGGGTGATGCAGCATTTGGTATGGCTGGATTGGATATCGAGACAGCTGTAAGGTCAAAAATTCCTATTTTAACAGTTGTTTTAAATAATGGAGTAATGACAAATTACACTAGCCCTAGGCCTTATTTGGAATATGCTGCTAAAGAATGGGATTTACATAAATTAGGTGGAGATTACACGAAAATTGCTGAAGGCATGGGAGCTTTTTCTAAGAAAGTCACTACGCCTGATGAAATTGCTCCAGCTATACGTGAAGCAGTAAATGCTAATAAATCTGGGCAACCAGCATTATTAGAAATGATGACTAAAGAAGAGCTAAATGTACCTAAATATTGGGGTAAATAATAACTAAGTTATTTTCAATTCAATCTTTGTTTAAATAGATATTCTTGATTCATATTAACAAGATATGAATCAAGAATATAATTTTGTTAATTGATTCTAGAAATAATCCATTGGTGGATAAAATGAAAAAAGTTTATATAAATTTTGTTGTGAGTATAGATTGCAATCTATAATTATTTTTCAACAGATGTATTATGCCAAAAAGCTACGCCAAGTAATACAGCTTCTATTTTAGAAGAAACTCCAAGTTTATTAAATATACTATTAAAATGGCCTTCTACTGTTCTAACACTAATATTTAAGTCCACTCCTATATCTTTATTTCGTAGGCCTTTGATTGCTAGTTTTAAAACTTCAACTTCCCTAGTAGATAAAGATTCAATTCCTATAGTTTTCTTTATATTTCCACGTCTCTTTTCATTCCATATTCTAGCTAATCTTAAAGATATCTTAGGGTCTAAGACAGATTCGCCTTGATGTACAGTTCTAATTGCTTCAGCTAATTCATTTGGCTCTACTGACTTAAGAAGGTAGCCTGCAGCGCCAGCTTCCATTGCGTCAAGTATATATTCATCGTCAGCAAATGCAGTTAGTATTAATCCACGAGTATTTGTTCCAGTTTTCTTTAAATCCTGCAGTACTTCAACACCGTTAAGAATTGGCATTCTAATATCAATAATTGCAATTTCAGGTTTTTTAGATTTAATTAGTTCTAGAAATGATTGACCATTAGAAGCTTCCCCTATAATTTGAAAGTCGTTAAATTCCCCTAGAATCCTTTTGATTCCTTCACGTACTAATGAGTGGTCTTCTCCTATAACTATAGTGATTGGATTCATATTAATCTCACATGTTTTTCAAGTATTTATACCTATAAAATGGCAGGAGTAATTTCTGTTGTTTAAGTTAATTATACTAAATATTATATTAATATATTTCAGTTGTTAATTAATATTAATATAGTATAAACTTACTAAAATAAACAATCAATAACGTTAACTTAACTTTATTTGTGTTTATTTATTAAGCTTAGTTATGGAGATGAATATGGATACGTTATTTACGAAGATTCAAGCTTGGAGTCTGCAAATAATACTAATTTTAATTGTAATTATTGCAGCTTTAATATTTAGAATGTCAAATGGTTCTGTTCTGGGTTTTGGTGTTGCAACTGGATTAACATGTGAACAGTTATACCCTGCAGAAACGTCTATTCCTGGAGGCCCTTTAGAATATTTTGTTTCAGGTGCCATAAATGAAGAAAATAAATTCGATTGTTTTTGGATACCAGGTAATGATGGAGATGAGATTAATATAGGATTTACTGCAGAAGCAATAACTGATTTAGATTTTTATAATCCAAGTGAAACATTAACTGACGACCCATATAACTTCGGCCATAATTATGCTGTATCCTCAGGGGATATTAAAGTGATTGAATGGGCAATTCCTATGCCTTCTTCATATTACGAAACTCTATCAGGAGGAACAGGGGATTATTATTTTAAAGTTCATCAATATGGAGGATTTGTTGAAAATAGCAGATATTCGTTAGAAATTATAAGAGCAGAAACTCCACTTCTTAAAGACGATATGGTTGCAACTATGCCTGAACCAATATCTGCTCCTTTTGATGTCAGTTTATATGGATATGATTATTCTAATCCATCCTTTGTAGAACATTTATATGTAAGCCATAATAATGATTCTTATACAGGAACTTATTGGTATATAGGAAATGACTTCAATAACTATCCAGTTTGGTTAAACCCAGATTGCGGAGAATCATGTTATATATATAGATATCCTGTAGCATTTACAATGAGTGGATGGGTATGGGTACTTCAACCTTCACCTCCAAGTACTGAATGGCTTGCTAATGCATATATAGATTCTGACTGGCCTTGGGAGATGGTGGTTGGTGGGGATAACTGGGGCCCTGATGTGGAATTTGTAGATATATTACCTTCAGCAGCTGTAGCTGCAGCTGAAGTAGGTAGTACAGGCAGTTCGTATGCAGAGCCTGCAACTGATTGTTTAGAGCTTGAATATAATGAAACATATAGCGGATTAATAACTAGTTCAGATCATTATGACTGCTACTTTTTTATAGGTGAAGATTCTGACTTTATTACTTTTGAATTTGATGCTACATCTAACTTAGATTTAGAAGTTTATAACCCATTTGAGATTTTAACTCCAGATATTAATAATTATGGACCTACTGCATATGCAAATAGTTACACTTTACCGTATTTAAATTTAATGCTTGAAGATGGTCCTGGTTTCTATGGATTGAAAGTTCATAATTTTGGTAAAGAAATATCTTTAATCGAAGATACTTCTTATGTATTAAAAGTAGCTTCAGATACTGAAACTTATACTAGTGATTCTGTTTATTCTACTAGTACTACTGCTATAGTTGCTTGTGATACATTAGCTCCTCCTGACTATATTACTGGATATATACCTGAAACTGGTCTCGATGAGATGGTGTTAGAATGGACTGTTCCATGTAGTATTACTGAAAATCCAATCGTTGGTTATGTGATTGATTCAGTGAAAATTAATAATCCTTTTGATCCAACTTGGTCTTATGGACCACTTACCAGTGTTGGAGTTGATAATGATCAAGATCAAGGCGTTATAGGAGATGGATATTTTAATTATGTACTTATAAATGATCTTGAAGCAGGATCAGCTTATGAAATTACTGTTTCCTCTATAGATAGTACAGGCATGAAAAGTGCTCCTTCTTATCCGTTATTTTTAGAGGCACCTATTTCTAGCCCTTCTAAACCTGGTAATGTGATCGCTAGTTTAATTAATAATAAAGAAATAGTAATTAGCTGGAATAAATCTATTGAAGACGGAGGTTCTCCTATAAATGGATATCAAGTTTTATTAAATGCTAGTCCTAATCCTTCAACTTCTGATGATTGGTCTATAGCAGTTGACTGGGTTCCATCTGCAGAATCCTTATTAATGAGTTCTTCTACTGCAGGATATGCGCCAAAAGCTGAAGATATAGATGATTACTATGAGATTTTATTTAATGTAGATTCTGTTGTTCCTTTTGGATCTGAATATCAGTTTGTTGTGTTAGCTTACAATGACGCTGGATTTACGACTTTTTCTGATCCTACAGATATAATAATTGCTCATAATTCAGATAATATGCTTTCAACGCCTGATGGAGCATATGCTGAAATAATTGTAGATACTTTTAATATAAATTTGGAAGAATATCCTTCTGCTCCATCAGCACTTGTAGGAAGTACTTATAAAGCTGATGCTGTTAGGGTTGTTTGGGGAACTACACCATTATTAGATAATGAATCTTATGTTGTTTACATGTATAAAGGACAGAATTCCATGAACAATATTACTGGAAACCCAGATTGGGTATTTGGATCTGGGTCAAAGAAAATTACAACTAATGAATTAATAATCCCACGTCATTTCTTTGCTAGAACTGCAGAAGATGGCAAGTTGAACTCGGATTATTCTGATGGATATGAGAATTGGTTTTTTACAATAAGATTGATAAATTCGGCTACGGGAATGGAAAGTGATGAGTCGCATCCTAGTAATTTCATAACATTACGGCCTGAGTATAGAACATTTGATATGGGGTATCTAACTGGAGGTAATATATCTAATACTGGCTGGATGGCTTATAGTGACCAACAAGATATATGGTTTTTTGAAGGATCTGAAGGTGAGAAGATAGATTTAAAAATAAATAATAATTTGTCTTCCTTTGAGCCTTTAATAGCTTTATTATATATATATGATAAAGATCAAAGTGCTATATATAATTTAATAAATAATTATGGAGGTTATGATCTTTTAGATTGGAGTGCTCCTCCTAACTATGAGTTAGGTATAACAAGTATAAATAATTATGAACTACCTATATCTGGGACTTACGCTGTTAGAGTTATTACGTCAAGTCATGTAAATAAAGATGGTTATGAAATATATTTAAATAAAACTCCCCCAATCGCTCCTGTTACTCAGACTCCTATTTATATAGAATATCCATCTTGGATGGAATATATAGAGGCTAATCAAGAAACATATATTACTTGGACTAGTGTTCCAGAAGCAATTTCTTATAAAGTAGATATTTATAATACAAATAACCCAATGAGTACAATTAGGTGGTCAAAAACCGTAAGTACAAATCAACTCAAAGTTCTGTTTTCGAATTTAGAAACTGGCGATTATTATGTTAGGGTTGCTTATGAATATTTGGATGAGAATAATAGCCTACGTTTAAGTGAGTGGAGTTATCCTTTAATGTTTAGCGTTGGGATAAATTTAGTACCTTAGTCTTAGGCTAAATAAATTAAAAATTAAAAAAGACAGCCTAAATGTCAGGCTGTCTTTTTTAATTGACTTATTATTTATTATTGTAGAAAGTATATTAAATACTTATAATATACTTTATTTAATTTATTTGTATTGATAAAGAGGATTTTAATGCCTGAAAATTTAGTTTCAGAAATAGGTACAGTAGTTATTATAGCTATTGGCTTAGCATATGTTGCTAGAATTTTAAAGCAGCCTCTAATTTTAGCCTATGTACTTGCTGGGATAATTTGTGGTCCAAAAATAGGCTTTGGATTAGTTCATGATCATAATATACATACAATTCATAGTTTAGGTGAACTAGGCCTTATTTTCCTTTTGTTTATGATTGGGCTTGAAATCAATTTGAAAAAACTTATTGCTTTAGGTAAGCCAGTTATATTTACAGGTATTGGTCAAGTTAGTATTACTGTTGCTGCAGCTATGGCATTTTTTATTCTTATAGGAACTTCAGCATTTACTGGGGAATTTGATCTAATATATATAGCTGCTTCAGTATCTTTAAGTAGTACTATGGTAGTAGTAAAGCTTCTATATGATAAAAGGGAATTAGATACTGTTGTTGGTAGAACGACTTTAGGGATTTTAGTAATACAAGATATATGGGCAATTTTGTTTATTGCCCTGCAACCAAATTTTAGTAACCCTCAAGTTAATTCAATTTTATTTTCATTAATTAAGGGTATTGGTCTAGTAATATTTTGTATGCTTGCTAGTAATTATATTTTACCTAGAATATTTAAAGTAGTCTCCAGGCAACCAGAAATATTACTTCTATTATCTATTGCTTGGTGTTTTTGTATTGCAGGCCTTGCTGGATATAGCGGACTGTCTAGGGAAATGGGTGCATTAGTTGCTGGCGTTTCTTTAGCTACTTTTCCATATAATCACGATGTTATTGATAGAATTATTACTCTCAGAGACTTTTTTGTAACTTTGTTTTTTGTAGCTTTAGGTTTAGAAATACCTATGCCTACATGGACTATGGCGACGTATACTTTCATGCTTGTTGGGTTTGTTTTAGTTATAAGATTTATAACTATTTTTCCTATTTTATATACTATGAAGCAAGGAGTAAGGGTTTCTTTAATGACAACTATAAACCTTGCGCAAATGAGTGAATTTGCATTGGTTTTTATGGCCTTAGGAACTGCTTCAGGGCATATTTCTGGAATTATGTCTTCTAGTATAGTATTAGCTATTATTATTACATCTACTATTTCAACTTATAGTATTCAATATAACCATAATATATATGTATTTTTCGAAAAAATTTTGATTTTCTTAGGAATTAGAGATAGGTTCCCTCATCATGAAGTTTTAGCTGACAAGCAAACTGATTCAGCACATATTGAAGATTCTATTGTGATTTTAGGGTTTTTTAGAGAAGCAAGTTCATTATTATTTAATATTAAATCTAAGTTTCCAAAACTATTAGATAGATTAATGATTATAGATTTTAATCCTGAAGTAACCAAAGGATTGGTTGACCATGGAGTCAAATATGTATATGGAGATATTAGCAGGATGGGTCTACTTGAAGAATCAGGTGTTTCAAGAGCTAGTATTATTTTACTTACTGTACCTGATATGGTTTTAGCTGGGACAAATAATTTATTATTAGTTAGAGAACTTCGTAAAATGGCTCCTAATGCAGATATAATTGTTACAGCGGAAACTTTTTCTTCACACGATGAATTGTATGACGCTGGGGCTAATTATGTTGTCTTACCAAGGTTGATTACTGCAGATTATGTACTTGATATTATGAATAAAAGTATCTCAGGTGAATTATTAGAGCTTGCTAAATTAGATTCTAGAAAAATTTCAGGACGTGACGAAGTAATTCAATAATATTTAAATCTATATTTAACATTATATTTGCTTTCACTTGTTAATTGTTATGATTCTTATGTAGAATTGATAATATATAGGTGAGAATACCTATATTAGAACGAGTAAACTCACGGAAGTTATTTAATTTATAAAATATAAAATTAAATAACTTTGCTAAATACTTCTTGTAAGTAGAAAATATTGAGTATGGATAAAAAACAAATAGGCAAATACCAACTTCTTGAAAGAATTGCTTCTGGTGCTCAAGGTACTGTATTTAGAGCATATGATACAAGTCATGGACAGATTGTAGCTTTAAAAGTAATTCAGGTTGGCCCTAGTATGGGAGATGATTTTCTTGAAAGATTTCATAGAGAGTCATCAATTGCTGCATCCATAGATCATCCAAATGTGGTAGATATATATGATCAAGGTGAAGCTGACGGTGAACATTATATAGCTGTAGAGTTTGTACCTGAAAATTTATCTAGGATTATTGAGAGTGGCGGTCCAATGAATCCTAAGCGAGCTGTAGAAGTTGCAATACAGATTGCAAGTGGTTTAACAGCAGCTCATGATGCTGGGATTTTACATAGAGATATTAAACCTGCAAATATATTAATTCAAGCTGATGGAGCACCCAAAATTACAGATTTTGGGATTGCATCAGCTGACGTTTTACCATCTATGACTGGGACTTTAGAATCTTTAGGTACACCAAATTACATGTCACCTGAGCAAATATCTGCTCAGGATGTAGACCATAGATCAGATATATATTCATTAGGATGTTTAATATATGAGATGTTAACAGGCCAGCCACCTTTTACTGGTAAAAATACATTTGAGGTGTTGAAAAAGCAAACGGATGAAACGCCTGCACCAGTTAAAGATTTTCGTGATGATGTTCCTAATGAATTAGATGAATTAATTTTAAAGTCACTAGAGAAAAAACCAGATAAAAGGCCTCAAACTGCAGCTGAGTTTGCAGAAGATTTACAATATATTTCTGAATCTTTAGGTGAAGAGTCAGCTGGAGGAACTCGAAAGCTGCCTGTATCATTACCGACTAGAAAAATTATACGATCTGGAAAAAGATTTGGGAAGAGAAATTTTGTTACAAGTATAGTTGGAGTTTTAGCAATAGCTGCAATAAGTGGAATAGCTTATTTTGGTGCAACTTCAGGATTAATTGGTTCTGCAATAGGCTCTGGAGATTCTTCAACTTTGTCATCTGTTGAGTGGTTGCAAAAAGCTCAGACAACTCCTGATTTAGCTAGTGTGGAGCTTCTTGATGAAATAAATGAAGATTCTGAATTAGCTGCTGAAGGAATAATATCTGCAAGTAATGACGATATTAATGCTATAGCTAATGTAGTTAGTTTTGCTGCTAACAGTGATTCTGAGAAAATCGGACTTATGATGAGCCAAGGAGCTAGATTAGACTCTGCAGTAATGTCTAATATTATCTCAATAATTTATGATACTGCAGTAGATGAAAAGTCAAAGCAAAATATAGCTGACGCCTTTATTATTGCAGCTGAAATTGATGCTGATATCGTTTCTTCTATACTATCAGATAATTCTTCTGAAGATAATTCTGAAGCATTAGGTTATGTTCTAATAAAAAACACTGCAGAATCTATAATATGGAATGATTTAGTTGTAAATGCTGTAAATTCAAATGCAGCAATTTCGGCTAAAGTTTTAAATGCTGCAGGTAAAATCGACCCTGAAAGTGCAACTAGCAGACTTTCAGAAGTAGTAGATTCAATTTCTTCATCTGAAGGTAAAGAATTTATTAAGAGTTTAGGTTCTGAGATGCCAGTAGATATTTGGCTTAAGGAATCTTTACCAAATCCTGGATGGGATCCATATGGAAACGGAATATGGGGTGAACTATCTCAAGGAGGCTCTGGCAGCGGTTCTTTTGCTAGAATTTTTGGTAAATTTAATGATCTTCCACAGACTGCAGTAAGTATAAACATTGATGAAATAAATCCTAGTGTACCTGATTCAAGAGAAGGTAGAGTAGTAAAAGAGTATTTTCAAATTGATAAGACAGGATTTGAAAATGAAGATTTAGTATCTGCACATTTAATTGTTCCGATTGAGAAGTCATGGTTTGAAGAGAATGATTTACATGAATGGTCTATTGAATTTAGCAGATTTAATGAAAGTAATTCAACTTGGAATTCTGTAACAGCTAAAAGAATGTCTGAAGATGAAAGTGCCGTTTATTATAGTATTCCAATTTCA
>PBKN01000017.1 GCA_002721445.1 Chloroflexota bacterium
TAATAAGTATAATTCTACAAATTCAGAAGTGAATTCAGATAAATTGCCAACTAAAGATAAAAGTAATAAGTATAATTCTACAAATTCAGAAGTGAATTTAGATAAATCTCCTTCTATAAACATTTCTAAAGAAGCTAATATTATTATTGATGATGTGAATATAAAAGATGAAACTCTTGTTAATGATCCATTAGTAGAAGATAATTGGAATGATATAAAAAAGAAACTTAGAAATGTTGGTAAAAGATTCAAAATTGGAGCTCTTTTAAATGTGTCTAAAACTCGTATAATTAACGAAGATTCTTTAATTGTTACTTTTTCACATAAATCACATGTAGAACGCTTAGATAATGAGATTACAGATCCTGTAGTACAAAAAGAGGTTGCTGATATATTAAAAGAAATTCTTATAACAGTAAATAAAATAAAACCCAGAAATGCTGATGATATTAAAGAAGTAATAACTGATAAATCAAGCCATTTAGTTAGGTCAGCACAAAATTTTGGAGCACAAGTTTTTGAGAAAAATGAGGTAAATGATGAATAAAAAAATGATACAACAAGCTAAGAAATTGCAGCAAGATATGTTGAAAATGCAAGAAGATTTAGAAAATTCAACGGTTGAAGCGACATCAGGAGGTGGAGCTGTAAAAGTTGTAGTGAACGGTAAACTTAGAATAGAATCTATATCTATTTCTGAGGAAGTGGTTGACAGTAATGAGATTGAAATGTTGTCGGATTTAATATTAGCTGCTGTAAATGAAGGCATTACCAAATCTCAAGATGAAGCATCTAAAAGAATGAGTTCTTTAACAGGTGGTTTAAACATTCCTGGTTTTTAATTTAAATTTATTGAGTTTAAAATGAATGAAATAGATAATATAAATACAGTACCTGATGCTATATTAAAATTAATACAAGAGTTTTCAAAACTGCCTGGAATTGGAAAGAAAACTGCACAAAGGTTAACTTATCATTTAGTAAGAACAAATTTAGAAGATGCTTTATCATTATCAGAATCTATAATGACAGTAAAAAATAATATCATTCTTTGTAGTGAGTGTTCTAATATTACTCAAATTGATCCTTGTAATATTTGTAATAATCCAATAAGAGATAAAACTAGAATTTGTATAGTAGAAGAAGCTTTAGATGTTTTAGCTCTTGAACGTACGGGTATTTTTAATGGTTTATATCATGTATTACATGGTGTGATTTCACCAGTAAATGGTGTAGGTCCTGATGATATCAATATTAAAAAACTTATAGAAAGAATTGATTCAGGTAACTTTTCTGAAATCATATTGGCAATGAATCCTAATCTTGAAGGTGAAGCAACCTCTATGTATATAAATCAACTTTTAACTGGTAAAAATATAGATATTACACGTCCTGCTAGAGGTATACCTATTGGAAGTGATATAGAATACGCAGATGAAGTCACTTTAGGGCAAGCAATCACAGGTAGACAAAAGTTTTAGTTATTTGTATTTTATTAGATATGAGTAAAATACGTACAAGAATATATAAAACTGACGGAATAATTTTAAAACAAATACCTTTTTTAGAAAAAGATAGGATTATTACAATTTATTCTCAAGAATATGGCAAATTGAGATTGATTGCAAAAGGTATAAGAAGTCCAAAAAGTAAATTTGGTGGTTCATTAGAAACTTTAAATTCTGTTTCTTTATCTATAATCAAACGAAATAGTATAGATTTAATTACAGAGTCATATACTAATGTGACCTATTTAAATATTAGAAATAATTTAAAATTATTATCAAAATCAATGTACTGGATTGAATTGATAGATTCTTTAACTGTTGAAAATGAACCTGTAAAAAATATGTTTCCATTAACTGAATTTACTTTAAATTTAATTAATGAAAATAATTGTAATGATTTATGTCTAAGGTATTTAGAACTTAAACTTATTATTATATCTGGCTATTCTCCTGAATTTTTTGAATGTACTTATTGTAGGAATAAATTGGAACCTACAGATCATTTTTTTTCTTTTAATGACGGTGGTATATTTTGTGGTAAATGTAAAATAAACAGTAATACAACATTACTTAAAATTTCACTTAATTGCATGAAAATAATTAGACTTTTATATAGAGAAAAAGATATTAATAATATACAAAAAATTAACCTAGAAAAAAATATCTTGCTTGAAATAGAAAATTTTTTACTGAGTTATTTAAAATATATACTTGAAAAAGATATAAAAAGTTATAAATTTATTAAAACAATATCTGAAATATAATTAATTGTTAAACATACTTCATCTATTATGATTTATAAATTCTAATTTAGATTTATTCTATATTTGATTTGATAGCCATTTGTAATTTACTCTAGATGATTATAGCTACTATGTATAGCAAATATATATATTTTTCTTTTAAAATTAACATAATACTCGTATTGTGAATTAATAATTTAAGCTATAAAATAAGCTAATCGGCCCCTGTAGCTCAGGCGGATAGAGCAACGGTTTCCTAAACCGTGTGCCCCGGTTCGAGTCCGGGCAGGGGTACCATATAAATTAGTTTTATACTATTATTATATTTAAAAATTAGAGGTTATTATATGAAGTATAAATGGTATAAAGGCAATATACATACTCATACAACTGAATCGGATGGGGATGATACACCTGAATCAGTTGTAAAATGGTATAGAAAACATGGTTATGATTTCTTAGTATTAAGTGACCATAACCATATAACTTTATTAGAATACCCAAAAGGTAAAAGAAGGTTTAAAAGACCTCTGATGATTCCTGGTGAGGAAGTTTCAGCTAATATTGAAATAGATGGCAAATTAATACCTCTACATATTAACGGGATAGGTATAAGTAGATTAGTTGAACCTACTTATTCTGATACTATAATTTCTACTATTCAAGCGAATGTTGATAATATCATAGAAGCAGGTGGTATAGCTTCAATTAATCATCCAAATTTTAAATGGGCTTTCTCTCATAATGAATTAATTCATATAAAAGGAGCTAGTTTATTGGAAATACACAATGGTCATCCTGCTACAAATAATCAGGGAGGACCTGGTAAATTTAGTACAGAACAAATATGGGACTTTATTTTAAGTAATAATAAAAAAATCTTTGGTGTTGCAACTGATGATTCACATAATTACCATGATTTTACACCTATTAAATCAAATCCAGGTAGAGGCTGGCTGATGGTTAAATCAAATGAATTATCTGTTGATAAAATTGTAGAATCGATTAAACTTGGTAATTTCTATTCAAGTACAGGTGTCACTCTTGAAGAAGTTAATATATCAAATAAATCTATTAATATAAATATATGCCAAGAAAAAGAATATATATATAAAACTGAGTTTATTGGAACTGATGGTGAATTATTAGCAATGGTTCCTGGATTAAATCCATCTTTTAAACTAGATAAAAACCAAATATATATTAGGGCAACAGTTACTAATTCTGGTGGTCAAAAAGCTTGGGTGCAACCAACATTTATGAGTTAATTATATTTTAAATAAAATATGAAATGAATTTAATTAAATGCTAACCAAAATATTAAGTTTTAAAAATTTAATTTTATTATTTATATTAGCTTTTTTATTTTTCACAATAGATGTATTAAATACTGATTCACATATTACAAGAGTTAACACTATTTCAATTGATGGACCTATTAAATTAAATACTGCAAATTACATAGAAAGAATAATTTTAGAAAATGAAAATGATAATAATATAATTGTATTGATTTTAAATACTCCAGGTGGTTCTTACGAAGCAACACGAAAAATAATTGAATTAATACTTGCGTCAAAAGTACCTATTATATCTTATGTTTATCCAGCAGGAGGACAAGCAGCTTCTGCAGGTACTTTTATAATGGCGGCTTCACATATTTCATCAATGTCTCCTTTTACTAGTTTAGGTTCTGCTACACCAGTTGATATAGATGGAAAAGATTTACCTAAAACTTTAGAAAATAAAATTTCCAAAGATGCATCAGCACTAATTAGAGAATTAGCTACAGCTAGAAATAAAAATATTCAACTATTTGAATCAACTATTCAACAAACAGCTTCTTTTAACTCAAATGAAGCTCTAGAATCAAATATGATTGATTATATTTCTAATGATTTAAATGCTCTTCTTGATTCTGTAAATGGTGAACAAGTCACTTTAGGTTCTAATAGCCAGTTTATTATAAATACAGATAATTTTGTTATTATAAATAAAAATATGAATTTAAATGAGAAAATTATAGATTTTATATCTAACCCTAATATAACTTTTCTATTTTTAACTCTAGGAGCGTTATTAATATTTATGGAAATATTGATACCTGGAACAATTGTAAGTGGAGTTTTTGGAATAATTTTGTTGGTTTTAGCTTTTATTGGATTAAATAATTTACCAGTGAATTATTTTGCAGTTATTATGATTATATTAGCTTTAGTATTAATTTATATTGAATTTTCGATAGCTGGTTTTGGTATTGCAGGGATATTGGCTATTCTTTCTTTTGTATTTGGAGCAACAATATTGTTTGGCAATAATAGCATTGATTTTTTACCAAACAATAATGAATCTTCAATATTTTTGGGTTTTAATGTAAATTTTTGGATTATTTTAACAAGTACTTTTTCTTTTGGTTTTTTTACATTATTTGTTATTTATGACATAAGAAAATCTCAAATTAAAAAAACTCAATATGATTTTGAATTATTAAACCAAATTGGGATAACAAAATCACAATTACATCCAAGAGGAATTGTATATGTTAAAGATGAAGTATGGTCAGCTGAATCATATAATTTGGAAAATATACCAATAAACACAAAAATAAGAGTTATATCTATGCAGGAATTAATTTTAAAAGTGCAGATTGAAAAAGATAATGATAAAATTTAAACCATATATTTACAAATAAAGGAGCTGAAATGTTTATCATAAATTTCCTTAAAGATTATGAAAGAATAGCCAGATTTAAATGGGGTAACTTTACTGGAATGAAAGGACCTGGGCCAACTTTAATGATACCTATTATGCATAGTGGTGTGAAAGTTGATTTACGAACTGAAGTTATTGATATTCCTAGACAAACTAATATAACAAAAGATAATGCTCCTATTGATATTGATTTTCTCATTTATTTAAGAGTTATAGAAGGTGAAGCAGCTAAATCTGTTTTAGAAGTAGAAAATTATAGAATGGCAGTAATAGGATTGTCTACAACAACACTTAGAGCTGTTGTTGGTGAAATGACAGTTGATGAAGTCCTATCACAAAGAGAAAAAATAAATACAATGTTAAGAACTAAATTAGATAATGAAACTGGCAGATGGGGAATAAAAGTTACTAATGTTGAAATTAAAACAATTGAACCTGCTGCTGATATTCAAGAAGCAATGAATAGACAAATGTCAGCTGAAAGAGTAAGAAGAGCAGTAATAATTGAAGCAGAAGGTACCAGGCAGTCAGCGATTACTGTTGCAGAAGGTGAAAAACAAGCAGCAATATTAAAAGCTGAAGGTCATAAAGAAGCTGAAATACTTACTGCTGAAGGAGATAAGCAAGCTGCAGTATTAAGAGCAGAAGGTTATAGCCTTTCTTTAGATAAAATTCAAAATATAGCTAAAGATATTACATCTAATACAATGAGTTTACAATATTTTGACACTTTAAAATCTATAGGTGAAGGTCAATCAACAAAATATATTTTTCCTATGGAATTTACAAACTTACTTAAACCTTTTATTGAATCTAAAAAAGATGATAAAAACGATTAGGTGTTTTTACCCTATTAAAAAATTAACAAATATATTATAAGTATAAAAAATAGGAGGTTTATATGAATAAATATATAATATCTATTTCAATTTTAATAATTTTATTTATGATTGGTTGTTCAGATGGAGTTGTTGGACAAGGAACTGGTGCTAGCACTAATACAAATGCTGATTTAACTATTCAACAAGAATTTGATGAAGTAAAATTAGAAATCCAAAAATTTAGAGATGAATATGGTACAGACCCTAAAGTTAATGCAGCTATTGATGAAGTTGAAATGATGGTTCAAGAAATGAGAATGTTAATGGAGTCTAATAAATTTCTTGAGCAAGAAATTCAATTTTTAAGACAAGATAATGATGAACTTCGTAGAGATAATGAGCAGCTTATAAAAGATATACAACAAATATCTTCTCAGTATGGGGATGATATGAATCAATCAATGAAAGATTTTGAAGTAATTAGAAAAGATATGGATAATTTAAGATCTGATAATGATATATTAAGAAATGATTCAGATCTATTACGTCAAGATATAAAAGTTATAGAAGCTGATAGAGATAATTTGTCAAAATTTTTAGCTGAAGCAGAAGCTGATAGAGATAAAATACAATTAGAAAATGATAAGATATTTCAAAATATGTTAGATAAAGATTCAGAAATTGATAAATTAGTTAGTGTTAATGAAGAACTTGTAAAAATGAATGATGATTTGTTGAAACTTTTATATCAAACAGATAATACAACAACACCATAATTAAAGTTAAAAATTAAAATAATAGGCATATTTTTAATATGCCTATTATTTTATACTTATAGCTAATATCTGATGATTAAAATGATCTGAAACTAATAATATATTTTTATTATAGAATTTTAAATTTCTTGGCAGGATCATTTTATTATATTGATTAGTGTCATAGTGGTCTTCAAATTTAGATTTCCTTGTATTAATCCCAAATATGGATTCGATTTTTCCTTCTTCATTTATTTTACGTATTAATTTATTATTTGTATCTGAAAAATAAATTGTTCCATTTTCAGATACATCAATTCCTGAAGGGGAATCTAGATAAGAATCTATAGCTTTAGTACCGTCTTTGGAAAATCCTTTATCTCCATTACCAGCTACAGTAGTTATTATTCCTGTTTTATTATCTATTTTTCTAATTACATGAGCACCTTCATCTGCAAAATATAAGTTGCCTAGATTGTCAAAAGCAAGATCTACTGGAGAAACTAATTTACAATTAACAGCTAATTTATTGTCTCCACTATAACCGCTTATTCCAATACCGGCATAAGTATTTATTATTCCTGTTTTAAAGTCTATTTTTCTAATTTTACCAATGCCTGAGTCTCCAAAATATATATTGTCATTTGAATCATGTATGATTGACCTGGAATGAACTATATTTGATGATATAGATGGTCCTCCATCGCCTTTATCCCACGAAAATGCAGATCCAGCAACATTATGAATAATTCCATTTAAATCTATCTTTCTTATATGAGAATGTCTTGTATCAGATATATATACTTCATTTTTAGAATTTACAGATACACCATAAGGATTTCCTAAATGAGCATTTGTAGCTAAACCGCCATCTCCACCATATGCTCTAGCTCCAGTACCTGCTATTGTTTCAATAGTATTATCAGAGCTATTTATTTTTCTTATACGTTGATTCCATGTGTCAGCAATATAAATATCTCCATTATTTGATATGCTAATGCCAAAAGGACTAGCTAAAAATGCATTTAAAGAGTCTTCTTTATCATGTATTGATGTACCTCCAAATATAGTTGATACATACCCTTTTGAATCAATCTGTCTTACTCTGCCACTACAATCGCTATATAATATATTGTTATCTCTGATATGTAATCCTACTTCAATTGAATTACATTCTGTTTCAGTAGCTAAAACATTTTCATCTCCATAACCAGGATTACCGTTACCTGCTACAGTAGAAACTATACCTGTTTCAGAATCTATTTTACGTATACGAAAACCATATTTTTCACCAACATATATATTGTCTTTATCATCTATACATAATGCATCAGGCATAAGTGTGCTAGCGTTTACAGCTAAACCGCCATCTCCATTTGAAGCTTTATCTCCATTGCCAAATATTGTACTTACAATACCTGTTTTCATATCTATTTTTCTGATTCTATCGTTAGAATTATCACATATATATAGATCCTGATTAGAATCAAAAGCTAGGTGTTCAGGATGGTTAAATGCAGCAATTTCCTTAGGCCCACCATCGCCAGAGTATCCACCTAGACTTAATTTTTCTGCAACAATTGGTTTATATTGATTAAGATTTGTAGAATTATGTTTTGATAAATACCCAGCAAAAAGTGAAATCACACCTGATTTTTTATCAATTTTTCTTATGTTATTTGACCATTCACTTGATATATATATATCTCCTTCTTCTGAAATTGCAATTCCACAATAGCAATCCATTTCAGCATTGATTGCTAGTTCACCATCACCTTTACGACCAAGCATACCATTACCTGCAATTGTTGTAATTATTTTTGTTTTATAATCTATCATTCTATAGACTTGATTGCCTAAATCAGAAAAATAGATGTTATCATTATCATCAACTACTAAATCATGAGGACCATTTAGTTCTGCATTAATAGCTAACTCATTGTCACCACTGTAACCTTGCATACCTGTGCCAGCTATAACGTTTAATTTTCCGGATTTATTAATCTCCCAAATTAAATTAAATGTATAATCAGCAATAATTAAGTTACTATTAGATAATTGGTCTATACCTAAAGGCCAACCTGCATCAGCATTTTTAGCGATTGTATTTGTTTTTATTCCATTTCCTATTATAGGAATGTAATTATTGTTTTCTAAAATGTTTAGTCTTTTTAATAAACTCATATATTTCCTTAAATTCAACTTATAGTATATTTAATGTATATTATAGAAAAAATTTTATTTTATAAATATATGTGAGAGGAATTATGATAAATAAAGATGATATAAAGTTGAAATCTTATGAAGTGATTGATAAAAATTCGATTAAATTAATTGAACTTGCAAAAACTATAAGTAGAAATGCCGAAACTGGCTTTAGAGAATTTAATACATCTGAACTTGTAAAGAAATGGTTTGATGAATTAAATATTAAACATCAAGATAATATAGCTATTACTGGTGTGAACGGTATAGTAAATTCTATGAAAGATGGTCCTACAATTTCGGTTATTGGAGAATTAGATTCAAATATAGTACCAGGACATCCAGAAGGTAATCCTGAGACTGGGGCTGGACATGCATGTGGACATCAAATACAAATTGCAAATATGATTGCAGTTGCAGTTGCAGTTACTAAAGCCAATATTCTTGATAATATATCTGGGAGCATAAATTTTATGGCAATACCAGCTGAAGAATATATAGAACTTGAATTTAGAAAAACCCTGAAAGACAATGGACAAATAAAATATCTAACAGGTAAAGGAGAATTTATAAGACTGGGATTGTTTGATAATGTTGATATTGCATTTATGACACATGCTACATCTGATAACAATTATGGTAAATTACTTATTCCTTCTGGTAATAATGGTTTAATTGCAAAAAAAATTGAATTTATTGGTATTTCATCTCATGCAGGCACAGACCCTCATAATGGTATTAATGCATTAAATGCTGCAAACCTTTCATTACAGGCAATACATATGTTACGAGAAACATTTAAAGATAATGATACTATTAGAGTTCATCCGATTATTACAAAAGGAGGTGCTGCAGTAAATCAAGTACCTGATTCAGTGCATGTTGAAACATATATAAGAGCTAAGACTTTAGATGCAGTTTTGCAAACTAATAATAAGATTGATAAAGCAATTAAACATTGTGCATTAGCTTTAGGTGCAAAAGTAAAAATCAGTAACCTTGGTGGTATGTTACCAATGATTAATGATTCTAATTTATCAAATATATATAAAGAAAATTCTGAAGTAATAGTTGGAAAAGAAAATGTTAAAAATAAAGAACATTCAGGTGGATCAACTGATATGGGAGATGTTAGTCACTTAATTCCATCTATTCATCCATATGTTACAGGTGCTTCAGGATCACATCACACGCATAACTTTAAAATAGAAGATTATGATTTAACAGTCATTACTGCAGCTAAAGCTATGCTTGGAACTTTGATTGATATATTATATGATGATGCAAAATTGGGTAATAAAATAATATCTGAACATAAACCTAAACTGACTAAAAATGAATATTTAGATATTATGGATAATTTGTATTCTGAAAACTTATATCAATAAAGGATAAAATTAAATGGAAATGTCATATTTAGGAAATACAGGTTTAAAAGTTAGTAGATTAGGAATTGGTTTAGCTGAAATTGGATATCAATTAACAACAGATAATGTTTTAGAAGCAGGAAAAGTGTTAAATACTGCTTTAGATAATGGAATTAATTTTTTGGATACAGCTTCTTGCTATGGTTTAAGTGAAGATGGAGCATATGGGATAAGTGAAAAATTAATTGGTAAAACAGTATCTGGTAGAAGAAATGAATATATTTTAGCTACAAAATGTGGACATTATCCATATAGGAAAAAGTTAGAAGATCATCCTAAAAGTTGGTTAGCATCAACAGTTGAATTAAATATTAATCAAAGTTTATCTCGCTTAAAAACTGATTATGTAGATTTATTACAAATACATTCATGTAGTTTAGATGTTTTAAAAAAAGGGGAAATTATTGAGGGATTAATAAAAATTAAGGAATCAGGTAAAACACGTTTTATCGGTTATGCTGGTGATAATGAAGCTGCAGCATATGCTATGTCATTAGGTGTTTTTGATACTCTGCAAACTAGTTATAACCTAGTTGATCAAAAAGCTAGATTGGATTTATTTCCATTAATCAAAAAGCAAAATCTTGGTTTAATAGTTAAAAGACCTATAGCTAATGCGGCCTGGAGGTCAAAAAAGAAAATATTTGTTGGTTTTTCTGATTATTTTGATGATTCATATAAAGAAAGAGCAAATGAAATGATTGCATTAGGTCCATTAAGTAATGAGCCGGATAATTCTATAGAATTGGCGTTAGGTTATGCTTTGTCTGAAAAAATTGTTGATACTGCTATCGTTGGTACAAAAGATGACAAACATTTATTAAGTAATATAAATTTGGTAAAAGACGGAATTAATTTAGATAAAAAATTAATTAATGAATTAAAATCTAGATTTGATAAACTTGGTGATAATTGGATACAGATGTAAATTATAGTTTAATAGATCCACTATCATTTAAACAATTATTTTTAGATGATTATTCATTTCAAACAATAACAGGTCTAAAAAAAGTAATAAAAAGACCTAGTAAACAAGGTTATATTATTAAACCTGATAGGTCTAAAGGCCAAACTTTAGTTCAGAGTAACAATAAACCTATTTGGAATCCTGATATAAATAAATGGGAATTATGGTATTTAGCTTTTTATAATGCTCCATTTCAAGGTCCTGGGAATATAAATTGGGGAGATTACCATTATGCAACTTCTAATGATGGAGTAGAATGGGAATACCCTAATCTTGGATTGTATGAATGGGAAAATTCTTATCATAATAATTTAGCATACCATTCTAAATTAGATTTTTTAAAAAGACGTGCTCAAAAAAATCCAGCCAATATTTCAGAAAGACGTTTACAGCACCTTATAAGAGATGATAATGATAAAGATATAAATAAATTATATAAAGGTCTTTTTAGTAATTCTGATACTTTCAATAGATATCCTGCTTTCTCCTCGAATGGATTTGAATGGTTTTTTCCTAATATTGAAGGGATTTATAGTGAAGATACTTCATCTTTAATGTTTGATAGTTTTAAATCCCAATTTGTTGCAACTGTAAAAAAAAGAACAGAATGGGGTAGGTCTGTTTGTATTTCCACTAGTAAAGATTTTATAAAATGGAGTATACCTAAACTAATTTTACATACAGATGAAATTGATATGGTTAATCGACAAGAAAGAATAAATTTTGTTTTAAAAAACAAAGAATATTTATCACCTCCTAAAATAGACATGAATACTGATTATATTGCGCAATTATATTTAATGCCAATTATGAATTATCAAAACCTATATATAGGTTTTCCTCTTATTTTTAATCCTGCTGGTCCAGATTTGCCACAAATGAATCACTGTGGTTTAAATCAAACTGAATTAGCTGTATCTAGAAATTTTTATGATTGGGAAAGAGTTGCGAATAGAGATATATTTATTGGAATAGATCCATGGGATGGTATAAGCTATGACACTACTCAAGTTTCTATATGTGGATCGCCAATTATTAAAAACAATGAAATATGGATTTATTATCAAGGAGCAAGATTTCGAGGATCTTCTGAAATTTACCATAATAAATATAAAGAATATTTTAATGATTTCGGTGCTTTAGGATTGGCTAAATTAAGACTTGATGGATTTGTATCATTATTTGCCGAAAATTATGGACAGTTAATCACAAAACCTTTTAAAGTATCTGAAAATATATTGAAGATTAATGCTAATTCATTAAAGGGCAACATTAAAGTTTCTATAGTTGATGCTCAAACATTAGATCCATTACCAAATTTTTCTTTACATGAATGCGATATCTTAGTTAGAGATAATATAGATATTAAAGTTTCCTGGAATGGCAATAGTAAGATTAAATATAATAAACCTATTAGAGTTATTTTTAATCTTAAATGTTCAGAAATTTATTCATTTTGGATTGAATAATAAATTAATTAGATTTATCTTCTTGGATTGCAGTTGTTTTTCCTTTTTCTACATCTATTTTAAATAATAAAATATATCCAGAAAATATTAATATTAATATAGTAAAAACACCTAATCTTTGATCAAAAAATCCAGTAGTTAATGTAAATAACAATGGTCCGAATACTGATGAAACTCTTCCTATAAAACCAAAAAAACTAAAAAATTCTGCACTTCTAGTTACAGGAGTCATTACTGAAAAAATACTTCTTGCTAGTGCTTGACTACCACCTAAGAATATACCAACAAAAGCTCCTAAAATTATCCATTGCATATTAACATTAATTCCTATTGGTTCCCATATGTATTTGCGAAGCGTAGTAGGCCACCAACCTAATGGACCATCAGTTTTATTAGATAGATGATTTATACCTATGTAATCATCTGTAATATCATTATTAATAATTCTTAAAGAATAAGATGAATTGTTTTTTATATTTGACTTGAAATTAATTAATTCATTATTGTCTAATTTGTCATTTAAGTTTAGGTCGGAATATTTTCTTGAAGTATCAGAAACTAAACTTAAATTACTCCAGTTTTTATCTTCAAAAGAATCAGTTAATTCTAATAACCTTATGATTTTATATTTCCCATTTTGTTCATCATTAATTAAGTAATCAAAATCTTTATCTAATTTAGGTTTTATTGGAATAAATCCAATTGCTAATAATATAATTATTGCCCATCCAATAAGACATATTTTTAATGAAAACATTGCAGAATATTTTTCTGCAATTTTACTAGTAAATAACGTTCCTGGTATAGCTATAAATTGTATTAATACAATGGCAATCATATTAGTTAATGTATTAATACCTAAAACATCAGGACCATATGCACCAGCTATATTAATTACTGTAGCTATTCCATCATTAAATAACAAATAAGCAATTAAAAACATGAATAAAACTTTAAAATGTGAAATATTTTTTAGTGTATTAAATGTCTTTTTTATAGATAAATTTAAAATTGAAACTTTATTTAGATGATTATTACTTGAAACCTTATTATCGTCTAAAACTAAGACAGTGAAAAGTCCGAAGCCAAACCACCAAAATCCAACTGATGCTAAGCAAATTCTAGTTACTATGTCTATATGGTCAGTTTCCATAAAAAGCATAATTAATACCAAGTGAATAACTAATAATAAGCCTCCACCTAAATATCCCAATGCAAAAGCTTTACAACTAATATCATCATGTTTATCTCTATCTGCAATGTCTGGCAAAAAAGAATTGTACCAAATAATAGCACCACTATAACCAATGTTAGAGAGAAAGAAACAACCTGAAAGAAATAACCAAGGAGAAGAAGTATATGCTGAGAAAAACATTAAAATAGTAAACAAACTACCAAATAGGGTATAAACAAAAAGAAGGATTTTCTTTATTTTTTTAATATCGGCTAATGTACCCAAAAAAGGGCTACTTAATGCTACTATTGTGGTTGATATTGCTATAATCAAACTCCAAGATGAACTTCCAGTAAAATTTAATCCTAAAAATGTTACAGAATCTCCATATGAACTTTTAAATAGTTCAACAAAATATACAGGTAATATTGCAACCATTAAGCTAGTTGAATAAGCAGAATTAGCCCAATCATATACTGACCAAGCAAAAACTCTATTATTTATTAATTTTTTCATATATAAAATTTTTATGATTTATCTAAATTATATTCTTTGATATATTGATTATAATTTAAACTATCATATATATAACTTTGATCTCTTTCTTTTGCAAGCTCAACTTGCTTTGATCTTTCTCGGAAATTATTTTTTCTTGATTCACTTGATTTTTTATAACATTTTGAACAGGATACATCTTTTTCATAACCGTTTAATAATTTTTCTTCTTCAGATATTGGATTGTTACATCCTCTACATAATTCATAGGAACCTGGCTCTAATTCTTCATTAACACTTACTCTATTATCAAATACAAAACATTCACCATTCCATTTATTATTTTCTGATGAATTATCTTCTAAATATTTTAATATTCCTCCATCAAGTTGATATAAGTTATTAAAACCAATACTTTTCATATAAAAAGATGCTTTTTCACAACGTATGCCACCCGTACAATACATAGCAATTTTTTTATTTTTATTAATTGTTAATTTATTATCAATAAAATTTTTAAATTCAACAAAAGAGTTTGATTCTGGAGTAATTGCTTGATTAAAGGATCCAATATCAGTTTCGTATTTATTTCTAACATCTAATATTAAAACATCATCATCATTTATTAAATTATTCCATTCTTTAGAATCCACATGTGTAGCCCTAGGTAAATCCGCATTTATAGGATTATTAAGCATGCTTACAATTTCTTTTTTTATTTTTACTTTAAGTCTATAAAAAGGCATTTCAAATGAATAAGATTCTTTAAGATTTAGCTGGTTGAAGCCTAAAGACTTTAAGAGGTATAAAAATTCATCCATATTATCTCGTGTACCTGCCATAGTCCCATTAATTCCTTCTTTAGATAATATTGTTGTTCCCCTAATTTTTTTTAATGAAGAAAATTCAAAAATAGAATTTTCAATAATTTTTGTATTGTTCAAATTTATGAATTGGTAAAAACTAAAAATTTTAAATTGTTGATTTGTATTAATATTTTGCATTTATTACATTTCTATTCATATAATGTATTTCCATATTATATTTATGCTATATATATATCAATGGGAAAAACAAATATAGATTTAGAAATTTGGAGTAAAAATGAAATTAATTGACATAAAAAATGTTGGAGTTATAGGTGGAGGATTAATGGGACATGGAATTGCAATTCAATTTGCAAGGTATGGATATACAGTAAATTTAAACGATACATCAGAAGAAAAACTAAAAGAATCACTTGATAATATTTTGTCAACTTGTAAAACAATGTCTAAATCAGGGATTATAAAAAATGATGAAATAAATAAAATAATAAGTAATATTAATACTGATACATCATTAAAAAAAACTTGTGAAAATTCAGATTTTATCATAGAAGCTGTGTTTGAAGATTTAAAAATCAAAGAAGAAATATTCTCACAATTAGATAAATATTGTAAAAAAGAGATAATATTATGTAGTAATACATCATCGTTTAAAGCAAGTCAAATATCAAAAAAATGCAGTAATTTTCAAGATAGAATAATAGTTGCAAATTGGTGGAATCCTCCTCACATATTACCTCTTATTGAAGTAGTTGATTCTCCAAGTGTTTCTGATTATACAGCTAATTTAACTATGGAATTATTTAAAAATATTAATAAAAAACCAGTACTACTTAGCAAGGAATCTTTAGGTTTTATTGGGAATAGAATGCAATTTGCATTACTTAGAGAAGCAATAGCTATTGTAAGTAATGGAATTGCAACACCTCAAGAAGTTGATGAAGTAGTAAAATATAGTTTTGGAAGAAGATTAGCATTAGCTGGTCCATTTGAAGTTTTCGATGCTGCAGGATGGGATACTATTACAGCAATCGCTAATGAATTATTTCCTGATTTGGATTCAACAAATAATGAACCCAAATTACTTACCGAAAAATTAAGTAAAAATAATTTAGGTATGAAAACAGATAAAGGTTTTTATGAATGGAATAACAAATCAAAAGATAATTATAAAGAGAAAATTATATCTGGATTATCTGTTATTGATAAAATATAAAATTAAATTTTAGAGTTTGATATAAATATGAATAATATTAAATATGATCTAATTATTAATGCTGGTAAAGTATTTTGTTCAAAAAATAATATTGATGAACCTGGTTCTATTGCTATAAAAAATGGAAAGATTATAAAGTTTAATAAAAAAATTTCAAATCAAGCAACTAAAATTCTGGATTTTCCAAATGGAACATTACTTCCTGGCTTTATAGATTTACATACACATCCAGGACCAATTAATTGGAAATATGGTATGAATGCAGATAAATATATATTGTCTAGAGGTACAACTTCAATAATGTCACAAGGTGATGCAGGGGCAAATAATTGGGATAAATATAAAAACGATATAATTAAACCTTCAAAAATTGATATATATATGGCATTAAGTCCAGCTATTAATGGTGAAGAATTTCAACAACCTGTATTTAAAAATCTAGATGATATTAATAAAGATTTAGCAATAAAAACTATAAATAAAGAGAATGAACTGATATGGGGTTTATCAGTTAATGTTGCTGAACCATGTACATATACACATAAACCTGATTTTATTATGAATAAAGTTCTTGATATTGCTGAATATATTAGTAAACCAATATTGTATGGTGTTCGTTGGGAGCCTTTTGATTGGCATATTAAAGATCAATTAAATTTACTTAGAAAAGGTGATTTAGTAACTTACTGTTTTCATATAGGACCAGGAGGGATAGCTCCTAAAGGTAGAGTGGAAGATAGCGTTTGGAAAGCTAAAGAATTAGGAGTGAAATTTGATATTGGTCATGGAATGGGATCTTTTAATTTTAATGTTGCAGAAACAGCAATATCAGAAGGATTTTTACCAGATTCAATATCTACAGATTATTATAGAAGACATATAAATTCAGATCCAGTACATGATGTCCCTCATGTAATTTCTAAGTTAATTGCATCTGGTATGAACTATCAAGATGCTTTTGAAAGAGCTACATTATCACCTGCGAAGATTCTGGGTTTAGAAGATGAAATTGGTACTTTATCAATTGGTTCATCAGCTGATTTAGTAGTTATTCAAGAAAATAATAATATTGAATTAGTAGATGTTAATGGTAATAAAAGAGAAGGTAAATTATTGGAGCCAGTTTTAACAATAAAAAAAGGAGAAATAATCTAATTAGATTATTGACTTATAACCGATATTAGTTAAACTACATATCACTTATAAGACTGAAAGGTTATTATGAAAATATATAAATTTAATTTAATTAACTTACTATTGATTTTAATTTTTATATTATCATGTAGTAATGATTCGACAACTATAGATGATTCAATTTCTAAAGAAACATTAGCTATATCTGTTACCTCAAATAATGTTTCACCTACACCAGAAGAAACATCTAATATAGGACCTACAGGTAAAACTGAAACTGAATTGCGTGCTCAGGGTGATATAAAGACTTTGCGGACTGAAGAATCTGATGAATTAGCCCCTGAAATTGAACATAATCCAAATTTTCAAGACTGTGCTGGTTTAAGAACTGCACAAAGTGGAGGTGGGCGAGGCGATGTACGTGGTCATACATTATGTACTGAAGAAAATTTAAGAGTATTGGTTCAGGATTATATAGATGCTCTAAATAAAAGCGATTTTGACTTAGTGAATAAATATATTGATGAAAATAGTTTAGCTGAACATTCCCCAATATTTGAAGATAAAAGCAATAAAATTAGTAGTGATAGTTTAAATTTAACCTGGGAAGAAGAAGAACCACCTGCAAAGAGAGGGTCTAAAAGTGCTTCAGTATTTATTAATGTAACTGCAGAAAATTTTTCTGAAAGATGGTTAGTAGACTTTATAGAGGTAGGGAAAAAGGGTGGAGGAATTTGGTATATAAGTTCTGTATCATATGATAAATAAATATTAATTATAAAAAAACAATTATTATATATAGATTGGATGTTAATTATGAAAAAATTTATATCAAATATTATTGTCTTCTTTTCTTTATTAATTTTATTAATTTCGTGTAGTAATGACTCAACTACTACTGATTATTCTGCTCAAGTTGATCAAGAATTTAGAAATACTGCTCCGTCAGCTACAGTAGCTGCTGTTGTAACTGTAGCTCCAACTGGAAAAACTGAAACAGAACAGAGGAAACAAGGAGATGTACAAAGTATTCAAACTGAAGGTTTAGCTCCAGAAATTGCATACAACTCTAAATTTCAAGATTGTGTAGGAGTTCGTACAGGGAGCGGTGGAGATGGTAGTAGTAATATACGTGCATTTACTATATGTCGTGCACAAAATTTAAGAGTATTGGTTCAAGATTACATTGATGCTTTAAACAATTCAGATATTAATTTAGTTAATAATTATATTGAAGAAAAATATTTAATAGAACATACTTCAATATTTGAACAAAAAAGCAAAACTGTAAAAGATAATGGTTTAAATTTAACTTGGATTGAAGAAGATCAACCTGGCATGAGAGGTTCAAAAAAAGCATCAATGTTTATAAACGTTACAGATGGAGATTTTTCTGAAAGATGGTTGGTAGAGTTTTTAGAAATAGGAAAAAGAGGTGATGGTATTTGGTCAATAAGTTTAATTGCATATGATAAGTAAATTAATATAGGTATTGTGAAATAATTATGAAAAAATGTATATATATAACTCACATAGTTTTTTTCTTAATTTTAATGTCATGTTCTAACAATAATGATTCAAACAATATAATTACCCAAACTATTTCTGTGGATTCTGAAGCTTCTGCTGAAGATTCAGCAACTGAACAAAATAAAGAATTGATTGAAAAAGCAAAAGATACTGAAAATGTTCAGATATATTTACAAGAATACGAATCAGAAGAACTTAATCATCATCCTGGTTTTAAAGAATGTTCAAAATCTAGAAGTAAAGTAGGAGGAAGAGGAGGTGGGAATACATTTGATTATAACTTATGTATTTATGACAACATGAGAACTTTAGTTAATACATTTTTTGAATCTATTAATACTTCTAATTTAGATAATATTTTAAAAGTCGTAGATGAAGATTCAAAATCAACAGTCACTAAATTATTAGAAGATAAAATTAATAAGTTTTCAACTAATAATAGTAAATTAACTTGGATGGAAGAAAGCGAACCTCGAAAAACTGGATCTAGAAACATGTCAATGTATATTAATATATCTCAAGATGAAAATAGTATAGATAGATGGTTAATAAGTTTTACTGAATTAGGTAAAAAAGGTAGCGGGTTATGGGTAATTAAATCTGTTCAAGAAAATCAGTAAACTAAAAGTAATAACTGTTAAAAATACAACAGGCTATATATGATAAAACTTGCAGGTACATGGAATAAACTTCTTACAAACCCTATATTTGACCATAGTGAAGATGATTTATGGGATAAATATCCCTCAGCTCCACATATTTTACGTGTGGGGAATAAATTTAGAATGTATTATTATGGTGAAAGATTCGGTCCACGAGGTAAAGAAAGACGTATAGGTTTTGCAGAAGCACCATTAAATGATCCAACTAACTGGACAAAATCAATAACTAACCCTATTCTAGATTTATCTGAGCCAGGTAGTTTAGATTCTGTATGGTGTTCATATCCATGGGTTTTACCAATTACTGATTCACTCTGGTATATGTATTACACTGGATTTGGCGATCAATGGGTTAAAGACGACTTCAAATTAAATCATACTATGCTAGCAATCAGCCATGATGCTGGAATAACCTGGAAAAGAAGTGGTCTTGGATCACTATTACCTGTTGGAACGCCTGGATCACCTCATGAACATGGTAGTGGTTCATGTTCAGTTTTAAAAATTGGAAATGAATATTGGATGTGGTATACCGCTTTAAGAACTGATAAAGAATATCCAACAAGAAAAAACCTGAACATAGGAATTGCTTTGGCTACTTCAAAAGATGGATTAAAATTCATACCACATGAAGCAGGAATCGTAATAAAACCAGATTTTAACAATCCAATTGAAGATTACATATGTTCTAAACCTGTAGTATATTTTGATAAAGGAATATATAAAATGTGGTATAACTCTGCAGGATCTGGATACAGAGTTCGTTATGCTGAAAGTGAAGATGGAATAAATTTCAACATAGACCCTGATATAGTTATTGAAGCTTCCAATCAAGGCTGGGATTCAAATATGACAGAATATGTTTGTACAATAAGCCAAGAAGATAAAGAACTACTTTTCTACTGTGGAAATAATTTCTCTGGAATTGGGATTGCAGAAAAACTAAATGAAACATAAAAGATATATTAATGAACCATTTAAAACAAACTTATTTGTATATAGATTGTGGAGGGATAGGTAATGCAAGTTGGATTAATTAAACAGTTTGAGAGATACTGCCAGAATAGAGATATACCTGAAATTTACAGGATATTAACTGACTCTAAATTATCGAAATTGACTCATCCTGATTTAGATTCAAAAGGTATGGCCAAGCTAGAAGTATTTGGAGCCCGGGGTATATCTGTCGTTCTTCAGAGTACCAGCACTGGCCTTTCCAAGGATGGATTCTTTGAAGCTCACAGAGAATTTGTTGATGTGCATGTACCATTGATTGGAGTAGAGTCTATCGGGTATACCCCATTGGACGGGAGAGTTAAAAAAGGAGGACCTGTGCCTATATATAACCTCTCTAAAAGTGATGATGTTACATACGCTCCTTTTGAATCGGAAAGTGAAATGACAGTCATTCGGCTTACGGAAGGGATGTATGCTTTGTTCGACCCGGACGATGTTCACATGCCTCGCTTACAAACTCAAGGTCCGTCGTCTTTGGTGAAAATGGTTATAAAAATACCCGTTGGATTCATACCTGCTCCTAACCAACAACTAATAGATATATTATCACTAGAGGGAAGTGTGTTAGAAAAGCTTATTAATTTAGGTTAAGACAATATCAACATAGCTAATCAAATTAAGTAGAGTAAAAATGAAATTAAGACCAGATATCAAAATTATTGAGATAGCTTCAAATATTTATGCTAGATTACATGATAACATGACAAATTCAGGTATCATAGTTGGAGATGAAGGAGTATTGATAATTGATTCCTTAAGTATGCCATCATTTGCAAAAGATCTTATCTCAGATGTAAAGCATATAACTGATAAACCAATTAAGTATGTGATAGATACACATGCTCACTGGGATCATTCTTGGGGGAATGAAGAATTTAACGATGTAACAATTATTGGTCATCAAAACTGTTACCTTGAAATGACAGATGTTGATTGGAATGAAGAATGGAGATCTAAGATAGTAAATGGAGATGATTCTTGGGCTAAAGAAGCTAATATTGTAAATATAACTCCTCCTAACTTAACTTTCGAGAGCAGTATGTCTCTCTATATTGGTGGACGCCAGATTGAACTCATTTATTTTGGGAAAGCGCATACTAGTGGTGACATTTTTATAAATATTCCCAAAGAAAAAATATTATTCACTGGAGATGTTATACAACGAAGAAAAATTCCTTATTTAGGTGATTGCTATCCTGCTGACTGGCCTCATACAAATGATAAAATATCTAAACTTCCGGTAGACATTTTTGTGTCTGGTCATGGAGATAATGGTAATCATAATGACTTAGTTGAAGCTAAAACTTTTATAAATGATTTAGTAAATTATAGTAAGAATGCTTTAGATGAAGGCAGAAATATAAAACAGGCAACAGAGATAGTGATTAAAACATTATCTGATAGATACGAAAATTGGACAGGATTTGAGTCATTGGATGAGCAAATACCAGACCTTATAATGAAACTTTCTTAATAACAAATTTAGTAAAGTCTATTTTATAAAAATTTCTATAAATTCAATCAATGTATAATTATCTAATACTTTATTTATATGCAGAATATATTCCTGAAAAATTTTAATTGCAAATAACGGGATTATTAATAAGTAAATATTTTTTTTTGTTAATCTTGAATGATTTTTAGAAAGATTCAATGCAGATATACCTATTATCCAGACTTCAAAGAAGTTAGGGAATATAAATAAAATTATCCTTGATTTAGATATTTCATATATTATTACTCCAATAATTCTATAGATAAATAAAGAGTATCCAATATATCTTTCTCTTTTATTAAACCTTAGCATAATTATTAAGAAAGTAATCATATATGAAATATCTAATATTTTATCTAAAGTTTGATAATTAGATACACCTCCTAGTTTTAGGAAATTCATTAATATTAAGTCAGAAAAATCAATTAGAATTACACTAATAGCACCATAAAATGGATGAATAAAAACAGCAAATGAACCTATTAACCTAAATATTATTATTATTATTTCTTCAAGAGTCATTTGTTCATTAGAATATCAGATGTAAATTACTAAATAATTTTAATGTTCCATTACTGTGCCACCACACATGTTTATAGATTGACCAGTAATCCAAGATGTTTCTTCAGTACATAAATGTGCTACAAAATCACCTACTTCTTCTGGTGAACCATTTCTACCTATTGATGATCTTTTGGACATTTCTTCCCATGTATCAGACCTGCCATATAAATCCATTCTTTGCGTATCAACAATTGCAGGACATACTGCATTTACATTTATTCCAAAAGGACCTAATTCTTTAGCCATAGATTGTGTCATTCCAACCATAGCATAATTTGCTGCATTATAAGCTAAATTATTAGCTGATGCTCTTTTACCCGATAAAGAAGCTATATTTACTATTTTTCCTCCAGATTTATTTTTTTTCATAAAAGGAATTACATGTTTAGTACACAAATAACTACCTGTGACTTTGACATCAACAACTTTCTGAAATGTATTTAGGTCAACTTCTGTTATTGGACTTCTATCAGTACCAATACCAACTGCAGCATTATTAACTAATATATCTATTGCATTAAATTTTTTATAGACTTCATTAATAACATATTGAACTTGCTTTTCATCAGTAACATCTAAATTGAAAAATAATGATTCAGATCCTAATTCTCTAATTTTATTTGCAGTACTTTCAACATCCTTCCACCCAATTTTTTTCTCATCTTCAGGATAATTTTCTTGTTTACGTCCAGTACCTGTTACTACTACTTTAGCTCCTAGCTTTGCAAATGCAATTGCACTAGAATATCCAATTCCTCTTAATCTACCTGCACCAGTAATAATTGCTACTTTTCCATTTAATTTAGTCATTTTAACTCCATATTAATAATTAACTTCTGGATTAACACATGTTATTAATGATTTTTTGTTTACACCGTTGATCAGATTTTCTGCAGATATTTTAGACATTTCATATCTTGTTTTATAACTAGCACTTGCTATATGAGGAACAATTAAACAATTATCTAATTTAAGCAAAGGATCATCATTGGGAATTGGTTCAGGGTCTGTAACATCAAGAGCAGCAGCCCATATCTTTTTATCGAGAAGTGCATTGTAAAGTGCTTTACTGTCAACTACGGGGCCTCTTGATACATTTACTAATATAGAATTATCTTTCATTAAATTCAATTCTTTTTCTCCTATTAAATGATAAGTATCATCATTTAAAACTGTGTGAAGAGAAATTATATCCGAATTAATTAATAAAGTTTTTAAATCTACATATTCTAAGGGTAGTTTTTCTTCTAAATCTTTTCTTCTATTAACATCATAGTAGATAATTTTACAATCAAAACCAATTGCTCTTTTTGCTACTTCATATCCAATTCTACCCATACCTATAATTCCAAATGTAGATTTGTATATATCTTGTCCTAAAAAGTGAAGTGGGTGCCATGTTTTCCATTTGCCTTGATGAACAAATCTTTCAGATTCGGTAATACGTCTTGCAGCAGCCATTAATAAACTCCAAGTAGCATCTGCAGTAGTTGAAGTTAATACATCTGGCGTGTTACCAACGGGAATTTTACGTTTAGTAGCTTCGTTAATATTTATATTATCAAATCCTACAGCAATTTGACTTATAACCTTTAATTGAGGTCCAGCAATATCCATTAATTCAGAGTCAATTTTATCAGTTAGCAAACATAATATACCGTCAATTCCTTTAACTTTTTTTAGTAAAATATCTCTAGGTGGAGGTAATTCATCTTCCCATAAATCTAATTCAGAATTATCTGATATATAATTTATCCATTCAGGAAATATATTTCTAGTTACTAATACTTTAGGTTTATTCATATTTTTATCTCATATATATTTATTTATTTTATCAATCTAGTATATCAAAACTACGTTCAATATTTCTTTAATATTGAGTAAATAAAATCTAAAAGTTATAATAAAAAAAAACTATAAAGGTTTATATGAAATTTAATGCATATTTCAGATGTTCAGAAGGTTGTAATAATAAATTCGATTTATTAGAGATAATATATCGTTGCCCTGAATGCAAAGGTCTATTATCTGTTGAGCATGATATGAATCAGTTAAAGTCTAGATCTGGAAAAGAATGGAAGAAAATTTTTGATTCTAGGTATATGAAAACTGAATGGCCTTATGGAAGTGGTGTATGGGGTAAAAAAGAATTTGTATTACCAAATTTAGATAATTCAAATGTAGTTTCATTATATGAAGGTGGAACTAATTTGTTTTGGGCTGAAAGATTAGGAAATTTAATTGGATTAAATGATTTATGGGTTAAACAATGTGGAAATAGTCATACTGGTTCATTTAAAGATTTAGGTATGACTGTTTTAGTTTCCAATGTGAAACAAAAAATAATTAATGGAGATAAAGTCAAAGCTGTAATATGTGCTTCTACTGGTGATACTTCAGCATCATTAGCCGCGTATTGTGCAGCTGCTGATATACCCGCAGTAGTTATATTGCCTAAATCAAAGATTTCTAATGCACAATTGATTCAACCTATATCTAACGCAGCCTATACTATTTCATTAAATACTGATTTTGATGGATGCATGAAAATAATAAAAAAGTTAAGTGAAGATGAACGCTTTTACCTTGCTAACTCTATAAATTCCTTAAGAATTGAAGGACAAAAAACTCTAAGTATAGAATTAGTTCAACAATTTGATTGGCAAGTACCTGATTGGGTCATTGTTCCTGGTGGTAACTTAGGAAATGTATCAGCAATTGGAATTGGATTTAAAATGATGTTTGATTTAGGAATAATAAATAAATATCCAAGAATTATATGTGCTCAATCTTCGAATGCAAATCCATTATATATAAGTTATATTAATAAATTTAAAGAATTTAATTCTATTACTGCTAAACAAACTTCTGCCACTGCAATCCAGATAGGAAATCCAGTAAGCTATAAAAAAGCTATAAAAATAATTAAAGAATTTAATGGTGTTGTAGAAGAAGTCAATGAAGAAGAACTAGTAGATGCAGTTGGAATAGCCGATAAAACAGGTTTATTTACTTGTCCTCAAACTGGAGTTGCTTTAGGAGCATTAATAAAATCTGTTAAAAAAGGATTAATAAAACCTAACGATAAAACAGTTGTGATTTCAACAGCAAATGGATTAAAATTTACAGACTTCAAAACTTCATTTCATGAAAATAGAATTGAAAATGTTATAAATAATTCACATAGAATGCTACCTGTTGAAATTAATCCTGAATATTCAACAGTCTTAAATAGTATTTTAGAAAAATTTAATTAATATGAAACAAAATCAGATTATTAAAATAATATATTGTATTAAATGTAAATGGATGCTTAGATCTACTTGGATTGCACAAGAATTATTATCTACTTTTGAAAATGATATGATTGAAATAATATTATCCCCATCAGATAACACAGGGATTTTCCAAATACTTTTAAACGATGAAATTATATGGGATTTTAAAATTTTACGTAAATTTCCGCAAGCAAAAGAATTAAAACAAATAGTTAGAGATAAAATTTTACCTGGTAAAAATTTAGGACATATTGATAATTAAAATATAATCAAGGATTTATATATGATTGATAATATTGCTGGTATTAATATATGGACTGATAATTTTAAGGAAATGTCTAATTTTTATGAAAATATTTTATCTTTAAAGGTACACTCAACAAAAGATAATTGGATATCATTCGAATATTTAGATTTTCGATTAAATATAGGTACACATTCAATGGTTAATAAGAAAAATAATGATTCACATAGAATAATGATTAATTTATTATCCAATAATATTGATCAAATGTACAAAACTTTATTGAATAAAGACGTTCAATTCATAAGAAAACCTGAAAAAGAAAAATGGGGAGGTTGGGTTGCAACCTTTTATGATCCTGATAGGAATATATTACAGTTATTGCAAAAGTGATATTACTAATGATGCAATAATCGCATAAGGTAAAAATCCTAACAATACAACAAATACAGCTCTCCAAGTAGATGTATAATCTAAAGCCTGTCTTATAGCAATAATCATAGTAATCAAATTCCATACTCCTACAATAAATAAAACTATAGTAGTTAATATTGGTATTAGTGCAAAAATTGAGAATAATTTAGGAGCTTGAGCATAACCAGTAGTTCTTGCTAATTCTCCCCAATTTGAACTTGTTTCCTGAGTAGGTAAAAGTTTTGTACCTACAAACATTGTAACTAATGCCCATAGTCCCCATAGAAATATACCTATAATAATTGCAGATATAAAATTTGGTAAAGAAAAACCTGTATCAGGTTTAAGTATTATTGCAGTAACTATAGATGATAAAACAACAATACTAAAAGATTGTATAGTTGCATTCTTATCAGCTTCAATTTCTTCATAGGTATTAACGTTTAGTGTCAATACTCCGATTATTCTATTAATCATATTTATCCTTTATTCATAATGAACCATCTATTACTATATCAATTAATGATGGTTTTTGTGATTTAATTGCTCTTTTTATAGCTGGTCCAATATCATTTGGATATAAAACTCTTTCTGAATTTAATCCCATACATTTAGCAATACCTGCCATATCAAACGGAATTCCAAAATCAGAATACAATAATTTTTCACCTGCAGGTTCATCTACATTTAATATTTCTTTTTGATATATACCAAAATTTACTTTTAATACTCTGTACATACCATTATTACAAATAATAAAAATTGAAGGTATATTATCATTGGCAGCAGTCCATAAACCTTGTATTGTCATCATAGCACTCCCATCACCAATAATTCCAAATACAGGTCTATCAGGGTAAGCGACTTTAGCACCTAAAGTTGCTCCAATTCCTCCTCCAATTGATTGCCCTCTAACACCTAATAAATCTCCAGGTTTATTTGCATTAATATAATGCCTCAAAACAGTTCTATTACTTACTGAGTCATCGATTACAATTGAATTATCAGGAATACTATTTGAAATTTCATACATCATTCTTGCTGGTATTATTGGTTCGTTATCCCAATTTGTTACAAATGAAGATTCAAACTCATTATTATTTTTAATAACATTTGCTCTAGTATTATTTTGTATTTCAGAAAATAATGAAATTTGATTATTTTTAATACTTTTATCTAATATTTTAAGAAGCTCTAAAAGAGCATGTTTACAATTAGATACAATACCTATATCTGTTGGTTCTGATTTTCCAACTTTACCTGGTACAGAATCGATATGTATAAGCTTAGTAGAAGAATCTAAAATAACGTCTCCCCAATAAAATAATTCTTCAAATGTATCCATACCTATTGTAATTACTAAATCGAAATCTTTTATAATTTCACGCGAACTTTTACTTCTAAGAGAATGTATTCCAAAATATTGAGGATGGTTAGTAGGGAAAGAGACTTCAGCACCTCTTGATTGATATACGGGAGATCCTAGTATCTCAGCTAACTGAACTACTTCATTAACAGCATCATCATCAGCAACTCTATCTCCTGTAAGTATTAGAATAGATTTTGATTGGAGAATTAAATCTGAAGCATTAATTAAAGCAATTGGGTCAGGGTAATAATTAGAGTATATATTTGCTGAAGGTATTATATTCATTTCAGCTTCTTCTTCAAGGCAATTAGAAGTAAAACCAACATAAACTGGTCCTTTTGGATGACTGTTAGCTTCATTAAAAGCTCTTCTTATTGCGCTAGGAATTTGTTCTGGATGAGTTAATTCAACTGCCCATTTTGTTACAGGTCTTACTAATTCCGCTAAATCAGTTTTATTTTCTGTTATTTTTCTTACATCATAATTTGCTGATGTAACAACCATTGGGGTACCAGTATTATATGCATCTAACATAAGAGCAATTCCATTTGCTAGGCCACTATCTACATGTAGGCTAACAAAGGATGCCTTACCAGTTAATCTAGCATATGATTCTGCCATACCTATAGCAACACTTTCTTGTAATGTTAAAAAATATTTTAATTCTGGATAATCTCCTAACATATCAATTATTGGACCTTCACTAGTTCCAGGATTACCAAAAATATGTTTAACCCCTTCAGACTTAAGCATTTCTAGTAGAGCTTTTTTACCACTCATTTTTTCCATATTGCTATTCTCCTAAAATATATTTATATTATAAATTAACATATATGGGTATTGATTTTATATATATTTATAGTATATATGATGAAATATATAAATTTAATTATTAATACGTAATATGAATCAGTACAAATTTATTATAAAGAAATATATAAAATACATTAAGGAGAACTAATAATGATAACTAACAAAGCTAAGGAATTACATTTTTCATCATTGGTTTTTGACACCCATTCAGATAGCTTGGGCAGAACAGTAGATAATGAAGAAGACTTAGGTACTAATACTTTAAATGGGCATATGGATTTACCTCGAATGAAATTAGGTAATCAAAATGCTCAATTCTTTGCTGCATTTGTTGATTCTGAAAGATTCAAAGTAGAAGAAGCAGTAAATAGAGCAAATCAATACTTTGATGCATTTGATAATTTATGTATTAATTATCCTGAAACATTAGTTAAAGCTAAAACAGCATCTGATGTAATAAGAATTAGAAAAGAAGGCAAAATAGCTGGTATTTTATGTGTTGAAGGAGGGCATGCAATTGTTGATAGTTTAGATGTCCTAAAAATGTTTCACTCTAGGGGAGTCAGGTATATGACATTAACTCATAATATGAGCAATAATTGGGCAGATGGAATTCAAGATGAAGCAGGTAGCGAAGCAATAATCGATTGGGATAAAAGTAAAATTATTCATGAAGAAAATGGATGGTTAAAATATGATACTAAACATAATGGCTTAACTGAATTTGGTAAAAAAGTTATTAAAGAAATGAATAGTATTGGTATGATAGTGGACATATCACATGTTGCCAGAAAAACTTTTTGGGATGTAATAGAAACTACAAAAAAACCAGTTATGGCTTCTCATTCTTCTGCATATTCAATAGCAAAAAACCCAAGAAACATTGATGATGATCAATTGAAAGCTGTAGCAAAAAACAATGGTGTTGTTTGTGTTAATTACGAAGTAACATTTGTATCTGATAAATGTAACCAGGAAACAAGAAAAATAGACACATGGAAACAAAGTGAGATAAAAAAATTAGAATCTAAATATAAAATTAATTCTGAACTTTATAATGAATATATAAAAAAAATAAATATTGAACATAATAAAATCTCTCTACCACTATTAAAGCAACCTATATATACAGAAATAGTTGATCATATAGATCACATGGTTGATGTTGCAGGAATAGATCATGTGGGATTAGGTTCAGACTTCGATGGATCTAGAACCCCTACAGGTATGGAAGATTGTTCCAAAATACCTTTAATAACACAAGAACTTATAAATAGAAATTATACAAATGATGAAATAAAAAAAATCTTGGGACTTAATGTACTTAGGGTATTAAGTGATGTAGTTGGTTCATAAATTTTTATATATAAATCTTTATATAATGCTGTTACAATAAAAATATATATATTTTAATGAGGTATAATATGCCAAAAAAAAGATTAAATATTGAATTTGAAATAGATAGTACGCACTTAGAATTAATTGAAGATATAGCAAAAGAATATAAAATATCAAGTAATTCAAAAGCAATAAGAATTCTTTTAGATTATGTTGCTAAAGATGCAGATTCATTTCAAATATTCTCTAAAGAAAATATGCGCTGCCGTTTCTGCTAAAGGTTTTTAATGAAAAAGATTTTAGTTATTGGAGCTGGAGGACAAATAGGATCTGATCTTATACCAATTTTACGTAAAAAATATGGTAATGATAATGTGATATCAGCAGGATATGAAAATGACTTGCCCTCTTATATTAAAGATAATGGTCCACATACATATATTGATGTAAGGAATAAAAAGCAAATTGAACAAGTTATATGTCAATATAATATAAATACTATATTTAATTTAGCTTCTATATTATCTGCTCTTGCTGAAAAAAAACTACTTTTATCATATGAGGTTAATTTTACAGGTCTTATTAATGTACTAGAAGCTTCAAAAGAAAATAATGTAAAGCAAGTTATTTTAGTAAGTTCTATTGCTGCATTTGGGTCATATACTCCAAATGAATTAACACCTAATGATACTATTCAAAATCCAAATACAATCTATGGAATATCAAAAGTTTTTACTGAACTTTTAGGAAATTATTATGCAGAAAAAAAAGGATTAGATGTAAGAGGTATTAGATTACCTGGTGTAATCAGTTGGAAAAGAGAGCCAACTGCTGGAACAACAGATTATGCTGTTGATATATTTTATAAAGCAATATTAGAAAAGGAATATACATGTTTTCTAAATGAAAACACTAGGTTGCCAATGATTTATATGCCTGATGCTATAAATGCTCTTATTAATTTACTTAATGCAGATATATCATATTTGAAACATAAAGTTGACTTTAATATAAATTCTATGAGTTTTACACCAAAAGAAATTGCAAATCTTATTAAACAACGTATACCTGAATTTAATATATATTATGAAATAGATCCTTTAAGACAATCTATTGCAGATTCATGGCCAAATAGTTTAGATGATACCGTTGCAAGAAAAGAATGGAATTGGAACCCAAAATATAATATTAATGATATGATTGACGATATGCTATTTAATTTAAATATAAAACTAAATAAAAAGTAATATTCTTTAATAAATTAGTGATTATATGTTCAAAATCTTTAAAAATATTTTTATTATAAGTTTAACATTTATTTTATTAATTCTAATATCATGTACAGATGATAATGATTCAGATATAGATTTTGGATTAGTACCTACTATAGAATCAGTAATTACTAAAAGAGAAAATAATATAGAAGCAACAATAGAAGCTAGAGCTAAATTGCTTTCAGATGCTACAGCATACGCTAAATTATTATCATTACCTCCAACTCCTATCCCTACAGTTATACCTACATCAACACCATTTCCTACGCCTACAGTTACTCCAACACCTATACCAACAGTAGCTCCTACTACTATTCCTACAGCTATACCTACTCCAATAAAAATTAATAATCCTGAAAATAATCAACCATCGTATAGTGATATAGCAAAAACATTGAGACCTTCAGTTGTTAAAATTGAAGGAAAAGAATCAGTAGGAACTGGTTTTTTAATTTCACAAAATGGATTAATTGTTACTAATGCACATGTTGTAGGTGATGAATTAGAATTATTGGTTACTCTATTCGATACGAATAAAAGAAAAGCTATAGTATTAGGTAAAGATATTAATGAAGATATAGCATTATTGGCTATCGAAGGATATAAACTAAAACCAATTAGTTTTGGGAATCTTGAAAGACCCGCAGTAGGTGAGGAAGTATTAGCTATGGGATATGCATTAGATTTGCCTGGAAATGCTACTTTTACTAAAGGTATGGTTTCCGCATATAGGCCTAATCTTTTTGGCAATTTAACTGCATTGCAAACTGATACAGCTATCAATCCAGGTAATAGTGGAGGTCCTTTAGTAGACCTTTATGGAAATGTTATAGGAATAAATACTGCTGTAGCTAAATCAGCAGAAGGAATAAATTTTGCAATTTCTATGGATGAAGCTATTAATTCTATTAATAGACTTAAAAATGGTAATGCTAAAAATAGTAAAGAATTTGTTAATAGTAAATATCCATATCAAATAAATTTGTTAGATAATTGGAATGCATATGAAATAAGACCTGATTTTGTAATGCTATATGATGAAGAATCAAGTACTAGAATTTATATTTTAGTTCAGAAAATTGACTCCAATACAACAACAAAACAATATGCTGATAAAAGAATATCAATATCATCAAATCAAAATTTTGAGAACTATGAAAGAATATCAATATCAGAGGTTAAACTCGATGATCTTGACGCATGGGAAATCACTGAGATATGGAAAAGACCTGAGAATGATTTTACTCATAAAGGAGTAGAATATTTCTTAACGAATTCAGGTTTAGGTTATTCAATATATACAGAGGCTGAAATATCATCCTGGCATGATTCTAAGAATAAAGTTAATAATATATTAAAAACTTTTACTATAGATAAATCTGTAGTAAATACTGAAAGAATATCAGATGTCACAGCAACTCCTGAACCATTATTTGTAAATTCTAATTATAATTTTGGACCTAAAGATATAATTGTAGAACATGATACAAAGGATGGTTTTATACCTTTTAAAGCAACTAATACAAATTTTTTAAACAGTGTAATTGAGTCAACAATTATTCCTCCTCACTATGATAAAAACAGAAAATGGAGTTCAGGATTTTTAATTAGACGTAAAAATAGTTCTCAATTACATTCCATAGGAATAACAAGTGATGGGTATTGGTTCCATTATGCTAGAAATAAAAATTTAAATCCAGAAGATATAATAGCAACTGAATACACATCAGCTATTAAAATAGGATCAGATGATAAAAATATATTACGCATAATATATATAGATGATAAAGGATGGTTATTTATTAACGAAGAATATATTACAAAATTAGATTTATCTTTATGGACAGGTTATGGAGATATTCAACCTATTGGTTCCTGGTTTACAGGAGATGAATACGATGGGGAACAAACTAAATTTAATAATTTAAATATTAAGTCCTTAGAATCAGCATACAAAAAAGAAAATGGGATAATAGAAGAATTGGGTAATGGTATGATAGATACATTTAATAGTGATGTATCTGTTACTGATTCTATAATCAATGCAACTTTTTATTTTAATGATTTAAATATTACACAATGGAGTCCTGGAATATTTATAAGAAATAACCAAGTATCTGGAACTCACTGTATTGTGATTTCTGGTAATGGTAACTGGAGTCATTTCATATGGACTCCAGCGACTTCATGGGAATTAATTAAATCTGATTACTCTGAAAAAATCAATATATTTGATAGTAATAAAAATACTGTTCAAATTATGGTATTTGGTAAATCAGCTTGGTTATTTATTAATGGAGATTATATTGATAAATTAGATTTTAGTGATTTGACTGATGAAGGAAGAATTCAAATTTTTAATAACTTTTTCTCTGAGGATGAAAATTTTAATAGTATAACTAATTTCAAAGATTTTCATATATTATCAGTTGGTGTAGATCCTAATTCTGTTAATATTAAAAAATGAAGGTAAGTATGAAGTATTACATAATAATTATTACATTAATTATTTCTTTATTTATTATAGCTTGTAGTGGTAATTCTATTGATTTAGAATCATCTGAATTGATTCAATTAAAAGATAATACCGGGGAAAAGCTCTTTAGATATAATAATTCTGGATGTAAAGGATATTATTGTGCATCTATTTCATTAGACTGGGAAGGGCAAATAAGTGATTTAGATTTACTCAAATTTGGTCAATGGTTATATAAAAATAGTGAAACAAAAATAAATGAAAATGAAAATATAACTGGTAAAAAATATAGAATTAAAATATTCCACCCACCTGATTTTCAAAATTGCACTTGGGAAAATTCAAATGAATGCAATCAATATCTGATTGCTTTTTATTACAGAGATTTAAACATTCATAATCAAGGAGTGGTAAAACTTTATAATTATAATGGTGATACAAAAGAATATTCACAACCTATATTAGATTCTGATATTGAAAAATCTAAATAATAATAGGAGAAATACTATGAAAGAAAAAATTTACAAAAAATTCCCATTAAATGGTTTAAACAGATCTAAAATTTTGTCTGAGATGGATAAAAGATCAACTTTAGATTTGAAATGGAAAGAAAGGCTTGCTGGGGGTGTTTCTTATCCAGCAGGAGAAGATGTACTAAACATTGCAAAAGAAGCGTATTTAAAGTTTTTTTCTGCAAATGCATTATATAAAAATATATTTTCTAGCGTCGCTCAATTTGAACAAGACCTTGTTGAAATGGCCTCTGATTTATTTAATTCTAATAAAGCTACAGGTAGTATAACTTCAGGTGGGTCTGAGAGTATATTATTAGCTATTAAATCAGCTAGAGATAGAGCTAAAGAATTACATCCAAATATTAAAGAACCCGAAATGGTAGTACCTGAATCAGCTCACCCTGCTTTTTGGAAAGGAGCACATTATTTTGGATTAAAAACTATAGCAACTCCATTGAAAAATGACGGAATGATTGATATGAAATCATATATTAATGCTGTAAATAAAAATACTGTTTTAATGGTTGGATCTGCACCTAGTTTAACATTAGGAATGATAGATCCTATTTCTGAAATGGCATCTGTAGCCGATAAAAACAATATAAATTTTCATGTTGATGCATGTGTAGGCGGATTCTTTTTACCATTTTTAGAAAAATCTGGAGAAAATTTAGAGAAATGGGATTTTAGAATACCTGGCGTTACAACTATTTCAGCTGATTTACATAAATTTGGTTATACAGCAAAAGGCGCATCTTTAATAATGTCTAGAGATGAAGATATTTTTAAACATCAAATATTTGAATGGGGCCCTCCTCATAGATCAAAAGAATATTACGTTACGCCTAACATGGCAGGAACAAGGCCTGGAGGTGGAATAGCTTCAGCATGGGCTGTTGTTAATTATTTAGGTATTGAAGGATATATTAAATTAGTTACTGATACTATGAATTATATAAGAAGATTTCAGAATGGTATTAATTCTATAAATGGATTAAAAGTATTAGGAAAACCAGTTATGTCAGTTTTTGCATATTCTTCTGACGAATTAAATATTTATTCTATTGCATCTGGATTAGAAGATAGAGGATGGTTAGTTGGTAAAGATTCATTTCCCTTTAAAGCAATAAGATTTATGCAATCACCTGGTCATGCTCCATATATAGATGATTATTTACGCGATTTAGAACATGTATCTAGATTAGTAAAAGAAGGTAAAATTTCTGATAAAGTAGAAACTGCTAATTATAATTAACTTTCTTATTAATACGATTGTAACTGTTTAGAATTAATAATGAAATCAAAATAGTAATAGCTAAAAATATTACAGCTACTGGACGACCTAATTGTATTCCGTCAGTAATATATCCCCAAACAAAAAAACCAATTATTGATGAAATTCTTCCCACCATAGAATAAAGACCGAAAAATTGACCTACGTATTCTGGTGTACTTAAAGTAAGTAAATATGGCCTATCTGTAGTCCATATACCAGAAATTGCTACACCAGCTAAATTAAATAATATCCATGAATAAATGATATGAATTTCAGCATAAGCAAGATATGCTCCCCCAATTAAAACAATTATCCATAAACTAAGATCAATTTTGAGTGATTTTAATGGGCCAATTTTATCAACAAGAGATCCCCATAAAAACGATGCTAATATTGCTGAAATTATTGCAGCCATTAAAACATATTGAGCATTTTCTTGAGTAAAACCTAATTCATTAGATACATATATACCACCAAACACCATAAATGCATTAATTGCACCAGAATAAAGTAATCTTGCATATAAATAGGTTCTTAAACCAGGAAATTTCTTACTATTTAGAATACTATTTTTAATGTCATGAAGAATATAGTATAAATTTATAGTCTTAATATCATTATTAATATTTATCTTTTCTTTAACAAAAATGAAAGATGGTATCGCAGTAATTATAAATAATAAGGCAGTTATTCTGAAAATTCCTATATAACCAATGCTATCAATAAATAAAATACTAATCCCTATACCAAATAAAGCGCCTATATAACCTAATGCAACACCAATGCTTCCTATTCTCCCTTGATTATCTGTATTTGAAACTGAAGGCAATAAAGAATCATAAAAAACTAAAGCACATTGCTGCATGAAGTTAGCTACTATGAATAGCATTATTGCTATTTTTAAACCATTTATACCTATAAGTGAAGTTGCTAAAGCACATGAACAACTTGTAATAATTAAAAACTTAATTTTTTTATTACTTTTATCTGAAATCGAACCTAATATTGGAGCAAATATTAATACTAATAACATAGAAAATGAATTTGCAAATGCATAAATTCTATCTGTACTTCCCATAATATTAACTACCCATAATGCAAAATATATTGAAATAATATTTATATAAAAAGATGTATTAGCAAAATCATATAAACACCATGAGAATATCGATAATTTATTTATACTATTTTTATAAATCATAATAGAAAATATTTTATTAATTATTTATATAAAAAGTATATCTATAATTGGATATATACTAATTAAAAATATGGATTTTTGATTAAACTAGTCTATAATACAAAAATATATTTATAATCTTTAGGAAATTTTTAATGTTAAAAATAAATAACAAATATACAGAAACATTAGAATGGAGAAATACTGGTCCATTTAGAGGTGGTAGAGTTGTTGCTGCTGCAGGCGATCCACAAGACCAAATGGTTTTTTACTTTGGAGCATGTGGAGGTGGAGTATGGAAAACTGAAGATGGTGGAGTTATATGGGAAAACATATCAGATAATTATTTTAATTCAGCATCTATTGGTGCATTAGCTGTTTCTAATTCAGATCCAAATGTTATTTATGTTGGAACTGGAGAGTCTTGTATTAGAGGAAATGTTATAAGTGGAGATGGTGTATATAAATCTAATGATAAGGGGATAACATGGAAGAATATAGGTCTAAAAGAGACTAAACATATATCAAGGATTAGGATTCATCCATCTAATCCTGATTTAGTTTATGTAGCTGCACTGGGTCATATTTTTGGTTCAAATGAAGAACGTGGAGTTTTTAGATCAAAAGATGGAGGAAAAAACTGGGAAAAAATATTATATGTTAGTAAAAATGCTGGATCAGCTGATTTATCTATTGATATAAATAATCCTAGAATTATTTTTGCATCTATTTGGGAAACTAAAAGAGAACCCCATACATTTACAAGCGGCGGAGAAGATAGTGGTTTGTATAAATCAACTGATTCTGGTGATACATGGGAAAAATTAGATTCAACAAATGGATTACCCGAAGGAATTATGGGAAGAATTGGAGTTTCTATTTCAGCTTCAAAATCAGGTCGTGTATGGGCATTAATTGAATCTAAAGACAGAGGTCTTTTTAGATCAGAAGACTATGGTAATTCATGGGTTAAAATTAGCGATAACGCTGATATAATTCAAAGGCCATGGTATTATACACATATTTATTCGGACCCTAATGATTCTGAAACCGTTTATGCATTAAATTATAAAATGTGGAAATCTACAGATGGTGGGGTTAATTTTAATATTATGGCTACTCCTCATGGGGATAATCATGAATTATGGATAGATCCAAATAATTCAAATAGAATGATCCAAGGCAATGATGGAGGCGCCTGTGTATCATTTAATGCTGGAAGGTCATGGTCCTCTATATATAATCAGCCAACTTCACAATTTTATCATTTAGATACAGATAATAAATTTCCTTTTAATTTATATGCAACTCAACAAGATAATAGTGCGATTTGTGTCCCCAGCAGAACAACACATGGAGGAATTCTTTGGTCAGATTGTTATCAAGTAGGAACATCAGAAAGTGGTCATATTGCAGTAGACCCTAAAGATTCTGATATAGTTTATTCTGGAGCAATAGGTAGTTCATCTGGAGGAGGAGATTCATTATTAAAATATAATCATAAAACAAAACAAACTCGAATAGTATCTATATGGCCTGAGGTTACATGGGGGCATGGTGCTAAAGATCATAAATATCGTTTTCAATGGACATATCCGATAGTATTTTCTAAACATAACTTAGATAAAATTTATGTAACTGCTAATGTCGTTTTTAAATCCGAAAATGGGGGGCAAAGCTGGAAAGTTATCTCTCCTGACCTTACTCGTAATGATAAAACTAAAATGATACCATCTGGTGGACCAATTACCTTAGATGTAACAATGGTTGAAAATTATGGAACTATTTTTTCATTTGCAGAATCTCCTCATGATGAAAATATTTTATGGGCTGGTTCTGATGATGGTTTAATTAATATATCCTTTGATATGGGTGAAACATGGAATAATATTACGCCATTAAATATTCCTAATGATATTAGAATCGATAATATAGAAATCTCTCAACATAATCAATCTACTGCTTATATATCATGTACTAGATATAAATTTGACGATGACACTCCATATTTATATAAAACAAATGATTATGGGAAAAATTGGAAATTAATAACTAATGGAATTCCAGATAATGATTTCACTAGAATAATTAGAGAAGATCCAGTTAATAAAGAGTTACTTTATGTAGGAACTGAAAATGGAGTTTATATTTCATTTGATGATGGAAATAATTGGGAAGGATTACAAATGAATTTACCTGCAGTTCCTATATCAGATATGAAAATAAAAGATGATGAATTAATAGTTGCGACTAATGGCAGAGGGTTTTGGATATTAAATAATCTTAATGTTTTACGACAAATAAATAAAGAAAATATTGTAAAAAATTCACTCTTTAAGCCTTCTGATACATATCGAATATTTGCAGGCAACTCTCCTACAAAAGATGCTATAGGACAAAGGAATTATGGTTTTGGATTAGGTAAAGATGGAATATTTATTGATAAAAAACAAGCAAATAATGAAATAAATAGGAAGATATTAGATGGAGGTACTAATCCACCAGATGGAGTAGCTATACATTATTATTTATCAGAAAAAAACTTATCTTCTTTAATTTTATCTGTACATGATGATCAAGATAAAGAAATTGCTACATTTAAGCCTAGTTCAGGAATTAATGATAATGAATTAAAAGAAAAACATATTACGACAAATTTAGGTTTAAATAAATTCATATGGTCAATGAGATATTCTGATGCTCTACAAGTAAATTATAAAGGTGCAATAGATCATGGATTACAAGGACCAATCGCACCTCCAGGTAAATATAAAGCTAAATTATTTAAAGATAAACAATTAATAGAATCTCAAGAATTCAATATTATAAAAGATCCAAGAATAGAATCAACTAATAAAGACCTGATATCTCAGTTTGAATTTTTAATTAAAGTCAGAAATAAAATTAGTGAAACTAGCACTATAATTAATAAATGTATTGATTTAAGAGATCAGTTATCACATTCAATAAAAAAAATTGATAAAAATAATAAGGATTATAAAAAGACAATTAAAAATATAGATAAATTTTTAGAAAAATTATCTAATATAGAAAATAGCTTAATAGATTATAATACTATTCAAGGTAATGACAGGTTAAGTTCACCAGCTACTTTATATATAAAAATTAGAGAACTATCATTCGTTCCATCTCTATCTGATGATAAACCAACTGATCAATCAGTAAATGTATTAAATTTTTTATCAAAAGAACTTGATAAAAAATTTGAAGATTTTAAAAAATTAACTGATTTAGAATTAAAAACATTAATCAAGAATTTAGATGATATTGGCCTACCAATAATTAAAATTTAAATAAGAGGTTGCTATATGGAAGATTTAAAAAATAAACTTAATTCAATTTGTGAAAACCAATCATTTCAAACAACATGGACATTAAAAAATCTAATTAATGATAAAAATATTGATAGAGAAGGAGATAAACCTGTTTACTCAGCAAGTACTAGAAAGATATCAATATTAATGACTGCATTGAAACAAGTTTATGAAAATAAATTAGATCTTAATGAAAAATTAATAATAAAAAGTGATTATTTTAATAATACTTCTGGTGTATTTAGGTTTTGTGAACCAGGATTTAGTATGCAAATTTACAACATATTAACTTTAATGATTATAGTAAGTGATAATGCGTGTACAGGAACTATAGTCGATCTAGTTGGATTAGACAACATTAATGATTTTTGTCAAAATATTGGAATGGTAAATACAAAACATATTCATGGCATTCCATTAGAGACTTTAAAATATGAAGGTGATTTACAAGAAACTAACTTTACGTCATCTAATGATGTAACTCATTTACTAAATTTAATTTTAAATGGGAAATATAATTGTAATGATTCTTTAAATATTCTTGGAACTTCTCAAAATTTATGTTCACTTGCTTTAGATATATTATCTGGACAACAATTTAGAAGTAAGATCCCTGGATTATTACCTTATAATACACTTGTTGCACATAAAACTGGAACTACACCACATAACCATAATGATGCAGGTATTGTTTTTAAAGATGATATACCTCAATATATATTTTCTGCATATACATCATTTGTTCCTACTGAAATTAATAATGTATCAGGTCAATATGTTGCTTCTGAATTAATTGCTGAAATGTCATACGAAATATATAAATATATCAATTAAATATATTCTAAAGAAGAATCTAAAATAGTTTCTAAAAGATGTTGAGAATAACTACGATTTAGTGTAAGAAATATTTCCTTTTGTATATTATTAGCCCAAATTATAGTTTTTATATTAGATACTAATGATTGAGCACAATAATCAGAGTTAATATTTTCGAGTATATCTAAGCTAGTAAGTTTAGATAGTACATTAATAAAATTTTCACCAGATAATTTAATTGTAGTATAAGAACTTGATAGATCGAAGATAGATTTATAATCATCTATATATGTATATTTTGGTTTTTTACAAATATTCTGAAATTTATTTGACTCACTTATATATATCCATTCATAGGGGGAAATCCATATTAATTTATCATTATCATAATGAGTAATTTTATTATTAATATTAGGAATTATTAATCCATCTACTTCTAATTTTGATTTATTATCATATATAATATTTCTGTCAAATTTTATATTAAAATAATGTTTAAAACGAACTTCAGATATAGATATATTTTTATTATTCTGAAATTTATTTAAATCAATATGATTTACTGTAGGTGGAAATTCAATCATTTTTGTTTAAGGCCTTCTTCATCATAAAAAATTGGTTTAGTAACTTTTGCAAAACTTCTATTAAGGTTCATATCTATAATTAATACTTTTTGATCCATCATTGAAAATCCATTTTTTACTAAAGCAAGTGCAAATGATTTTTTTAAAATAGGGCTAAAGTAACTTGAAGTTACATGTCCAAGTATATTTCCAGTTGGATTTTGAGATTCAGGATTTATTATATGAGCACCGTCTTTAATTATTTTTTCTGAATCTTCTGGTAATAAACCAACTAATTGTTTTCTTTCTTCATCATGAAAATTTTTTCTATTAAGTGAACGTTTACCAAGAAAATCCTTTGACTTTGAAAGCATTTTAACAGCACCAATATCTATAGGTGTTACCGATCCATCAGTATCTTGTCCAACAATTATATAACCTTTTTCAGCTCTTAAAATATGCATTGCTTCAGTTCCATAAGGAAGTATTGATAAATCTCTTCCTAATTCAAATGTTTTATTCCAAAAATATTGTCCATAATTAGAAGGAACATTTATTTCATAACAAAGCTCTCCAGAAAAACTAACTCTAAATATTCTTACTGGTATATTATCAAAAGTAGTTTCTTTAAAAGACATAAAAGGAAATGCATCATTTGAAAAATCAACTTTACTAAATATTCTTGAAGCCAAAATTCGAGATTTCGGACCATTAATCGATATAGTAGTCCATTGGTCAGTTACAGATCTTAATGTAACATTAAAGTTATGCCATTCAGTTTGCAACCATTGTTCTAACCAGTCTAAAACTGCAGTAGCTCCACTACTAGTAGTATGTAATAAATAATGATTTTCATCTAATTTAGCAATGACTCCATCATCAAAAATCATTCCTTCATCATTTAGCATTAGAGAATACTTGCATTTACCTGTTTTCATTTTTGTAAATTTATTAGGGTATACCATATTTAAAAAATCAACAGAATCTGGCCCTACGAGTTCAATTTTACCTAATGTAGATGCATCAATTACTCCGACTGAGTTTCTAACTGCCAAACATTCTTGATTAACTGACTCTTCCATATTTTGGTTAAATTTTGCATAATACAAAGGTCTTTTCCATTGACCAACATTCTCAAAAATTGCATTTTTTTGTTTGTGCCAATTATGAATAGATGTTATTCGTACAGGGTCAAAAAACGAATTATTATTTCTACCTGAAATAGCACCAAAATTTATTGATGAAAATGGCGGTCTTGATTTAATATGGCCAATTTGTTCAGGAGATAATTTTAATATATCTGCTAAAAGAAATATTATATTATCATTCGATTGTTTACCTTGATCTATTCCAGTACCAAACAGAGTGTATCGTCTTAGATGATCTAGAAATACAAATCCTTCTTTTACAGCATAATTTATATCAAATAAAGAAGTATCAGATTGATAATCAACAAAAACATTTTTTGTATTCATTTTATTTATATTAGATGGAATAAATTTAGAAATAGTGTAATTATCTGTATTTTCAAAATGTTTAATAGGAATTAATTTAGATAAATCAACTTTTTGCATATCAAATATTTTTAAAGCTTTTAAATATGAATATTTAATAGATTTTTGAAAATCAAATATTCCTGCAGATGCTCCAATATGAATTGGACTAAATTCAGTTTCAATTGGAATAAAGCAATCTAAGTTATCAGAATATTTTAATGTGCCACCAGATTGTACATGGAACTGGTTTATGGGAGAAAATCCATTAGAAACTGCAAGTAAATTACATTTAATTTTAATTTCTTTTTTTGTTTCAATTGAAGATATATTTATTTGATTAATATGTTTATTACCAAATGCTTTTATTATTTCATGTTCTAAAATGATTTTTACATTATTTTCTTGAAGTCTCTTTAATATTATTTCATTTATATTTTTTCTAACATCAATCACAGCATTAACATTTATACCATATTCTAATAAATCAAATACCATTTGATATGAATAATCATTATTTGTATATAAAACAACATCATCTCCAGCAATAACTCCAAATCTTTCTAAATATGTTGATATAGAATTAGCTGACATTATTCCGGGTAAATCATTATTTTCAAACAACATTGGTCTTTCAATATAACCAGCAGCAACAACAATTTTTTTAGATCTAATTTTCCAGAGAATTTGATCAGGTGAATATGTTTTATTTAAACTATTAATTATTGCTGAATTCTGTATCAATGTAGAAAAATTATGTTCATTTATACTTGATACTTTAGTATTTAATAAGATTTTTATATTTGGATGTTTTAATACATATTTATTAATTTTAATATATTCGTCTTTTTGGTCATTATTATTAAATATATTATTAATATTTAACATCGTGGGAGAAGCGACTGAATCTTGTTCAACCATTAAAATTTTGTATCCAAGTTGTAAAGCTGAATAAGCAAAAGATATAGCTGAAGGTCCTGAGCCAATAATTAATATATCTGTGTTTAAATGTTTCTTTTCATATCTTAAAGAATCAAAATCTGATTTCAATTCATCAAATCCTTTGGTTTTACGAATAAATTTCTCATAAACGTCCCACAAAAATCGTGGCCACATAAATGTTTTATATATAAAACCAGGTTGAAAAAATTTAGAAAAAACTCTTTTTAATGCGTACAAATCAAATTCTAATGATGGCCATGAATTTATACTTTTAATATTCATATTCTCGGCGAGATATATATCAGTTGCTGATACATTAATAAATTCTTTATCATCTATATTTACGTGTATAATTGAATTTGGTTCACCCAAATTATTAGTAAACAAACCTCTTGGCCTATGATATTGGATACTTCTTGATATTAAACTTATTCGATTTGCTAACAATGCAGAAGCAAGAGTATCTCCTTGAAACCCATACAATTTTTTATCATTAAAGTAAAATTCAATAGGCTTAGATCTGTCAATTAAACCTTTATTTTCTATTCTATTAATTTGTTTCAATTTTTATCTCTTATAATTTGTTGGTTTTTCAAATTAAAAACTTTTGTTATTTCATTAGTATAAGTATTTCTCTCAAGATTAAACCACTGTCTACAACCACCTGAATGAAACCATTGTTCAACATGAATACCATTTATATTAGCTCTTGAAAATAAAAATTCAGCCCATTCATTGTCAGATAAATTATCAGGTTCTAAAGGCCTTTGTTCACGAACTTCACCACCATAATCAAATTCAGTTTCATCTCGTTCACCACAATATATACATTGTATTAATAACATTTATCTCCTAATGAGCTACCCCAGCAGCTCCATGTTCATCAATTAATTTACCACTTGCAAATCTATCTAAACTAAAAGCTTCATTTAGAATGTGAGGCTTATCATTGGCAATAGTATGAGCAAATACATATCCTGAACCTGGTGTTGCTTTAAAACCACCTGTACCCCAGCCACAATTAATATATAGATTCTTTACTGGAGTATTACCAATTATAGGACATGCATCAGGTGAAACATCTACAAGGCCTGCCCATGTTCTTAAAAGTTTTACTTTACTAAATGCTGGAAATAATTCAATAATTGCACTTGTAGCATTTTCAATAACATTAAAACTTCCTCTTTGTGAATAACCAATATATTTATCTATACCTGCACCAATTACAAGTTCTCCTTTTTCAGCTTGGCTTACATAAGCATGTACTGCGTTAGACATAACAACTGGGTTTAATATTGGTTTTATAGGTTCAGATACCCATGCTTGTAATGGATGGCTTTCTATTGGAAGTTTAAAATTACCCATTTCAGCAAATCTTGTAGAACTACCTGCAACTGCAACTGCAATTTTATTAGCAAAAATATCCCCTTTATCTGTTGATATGCCATTAACAATATTGTTTTTAATAATTAAATTTCTAACTTCGCAATTTTGTACTATATCAATACCAATTTGATTAAGCCTTCTTGCAAAACCCCAGGCAACTGCATCATGATGAACAGTACCACCACGTTTTTGTAATGATGCACCAAATATAGGGTATCGAGCAGTAGGAGATATATTTATTATTGGCATATATTCTTTTATTTCTTTTGGAGTTAAATATAAACTATCAATTCCATTTAACTTATTTGCGGTAACTCTTCTTGCTACATCACGTGCTTCTTGATAAGAATGTGCTAAGCTAAATACTCCTCTTTTTGTATACATTACATTAAAGTTTAAATCTTGACTTAAGTTGTTCCACAATTTTAAAGAATGTTCATATAATAAAGACGATTCTGTCCATAAATAATTAGATCTTACTACTTGAGTGTTTCTACCAGTATTGCCTCTTCCAATCAAACCTTTTTCAACAACAGCTATATTTGTAATCCCATGATTTTTGGCTAGGTAATATGCTGTAGCCATTCCATGACCACCTCCACCAATTACAATAACATCATAATTTTTTTTTGGAGTTTTGTTGGACATTGATATATCCAAAACTGAATTTTTCTTGAATCCACTTTTAATAATAGAAAATAATGAATATGTATTATTAGTATTTAATCTACTTTTCATTTATTTAGTCTTATCTTCATTGATACAAGATAACATTTCTTTACCTGTTAATCCTAGGATTATATTTTTGGCCGCCATTAACCCCATATTTTCTATAGTTTTTGTACTAGCACTTGAAATGTGAGGGACTATTAGAACATTTTGCATTGATAATAGTTTACTATCCATTTCTATAGGTTCAGGATCAGTAACATCAAGTGCAGTACCAGCAATACTATTAGATTCTAAAGCATTAATTAAAGCTTTTTGGTCAACAGTTTTACCTCTAGAAGTGTTTATTAAATATGCTGACTTTTTCATTAAATTCAATTCATCTACAGAAATAATATGTTCTGTGTTTTTTGATAAAGGCACCAATACACATACATAATCTGATTCTTTTAAAAGGTTATTAAGATTAGGAGTCCATTTAACATTGAGTTTAGGTTCTAATTCATCTTTTCTTGATCTAGAATAATAAAGCACATTCATATCAAAACCTTGCGCTCTTTTTGCAAGAGCTTGACCAATTTTCCCAAAACCAATTATACCTAATGTTGATCCATAAACATCTGGTCCAATATATGGGGTTTGATCAAAAAATTTCCAATTTCCTTTTAATACTTGATTATATGCATATGGAATTTGTCTAGCAATGGCAATGATTAAACCAAAAGTTAAATCAGCACAAGATTCATGTAAAACTCCAGGAGTATTACCAATTTTTATATTATTAATATTTGCTGTTTCAATATCAATATTATCAACACCAATTGCTCTATTAGATATTATTTTTAAATTAGGAGCATTTGAAATAATTTCTTTATCAATAACATCATCTACTTCAGTTAATATTGCATCTGCATCTTTAATATATTTTTTCAAATCATTTTTAGGAGCTTTTATTAATGAATTCCATACTGAAACATCAAAATTTTCTTCTAACAATTTAATTGCCTTTGGAACTCTAGAACGTGTGACGAAAACTTTTTGTTTATTCATATATCTACTCCATCATATTTAATACTTTTAAATTGAATAAAATAATTATATTTAGTATTCTATGATTTTAACAATTTAATTATTATACTTTCAACTAAATTCGATAATAATCTAAAAATATTAGTTTATATATAAATTATTTATGAATAGGAGTCCAAATGGCATATACAAAAATTAAAAATTGGCTTGAAAAAGAAATAACTAATATACATGAAAGTGGTTTATATAAAAAAGAAAACATACTTACTTCCTCTCAATCAACTAATGTTGACACAACTGATGGAGAGAAAATAAACTTTTGTGCTAATAATTATCTAGGTTTAGCTGATAATAAAGAAATAATTAATACAGTTAAAAATGGAATTGATGATTATGGTTTTGGGATGGCATCTGTAAGATTCATATGTGGTACGCAAAATATACATAAAAGTTTAGAAGATCAAATATCTAATTTTTTAGAAACTGAAGATACAATATTATACAATTCTTGTTTCGATGCTAATACTGGTTTATTTGAAACCATTTTAAATAAAGAAGACGCAGTAATAAGTGACCAGCTAAACCACGCAAGTATAATTGATGGAATAAGATTATGTAAAGCTGATCGTAAAAGATATAAACATAACGATATGAAAGATCTTGAAGAACAATTATCTCAATCTATGGACAAGAGATTTAGATTAATTGCAACCGATGGAGTTTTTAGTATGCAAGGTGATTTAGCTCCATTAAACGAGATATGCGATTTAGCTGAAAAATATGATTCATTAGTAATGGTTGATGACTCTCATGCAACTGGATTTTTAGGTCCGAATGGAGCCGGAACTGCTGACCATTTAAATGTAAGAGATCGTATAGATATAACAACAAGTACACTAGGAAAAGCTTTAGGTGGAGCTTCCGGGGGATTCACATCTGGAAAAAAAGAAATTGTTGAATATCTAAGACAAAAATCTAGACCTTATTTATTTTCAAATACCTTAGCTTCTCCAATTGTTATTGGTGCAAGTAAATCATTGGAAATAGTTTCAAATCAACCTGATAGAAGAAAGACTCTAATGGAAAACACATCTTATTTTAGAGAAAAAATGTCGAATTTAGGTTTTGAAATATTACCTGGTATACATCCTATAGTTCCAATCATGTTAAGGGATGAAATCAAAACTGTTAAATTAGCTGAATTAGTAAATAATCAAGGCATTTTGGTTGTAGGTTTTAGTTATCCAGTTGTTCCCCTAGGCGAAGCTAGAATTAGAGTACAACTATCTGCTATTCATACTAAAGAGCAACTCGATAAAGCAATATCAATATTTGAAAAATCAGCTAAAGAATTATCAATAATTTAATAAAGGAAAACCATTAATGAATAATCAATCTAAAAAGGTAGCAATAATTACTGGAGCTGGCCAAGGTATGGGTAAAGCAGTAGCATTAAATTTAGCATCAGAGTCTTGTAATATAGTGATAAATGACCTTAATGAAAATTCAGGTATTGAAACAGCTAATCATATTAACTCTACATATGATTCAAAAGCTATATTCGTAAAAGGCAATGTAATTTCAAAATTTGATATAGATAATACAGTTAATTCAACTTTAGATGAATTTGGTCGAATTGATATTTTAGTTAATAATGCTGGAGTACTTAAACCAACAAAAGTGATTGATATTGAAGAGGATGAATGGGATTTTGTAGTAAATATCAATTTAAAAGGTACTTATATGTTTTCAAGAGGTGTACTTCCTGCAATGCAACAAAACGGGTGGGGGAGAATTGTAAATTTTTCATCTACAGCTGGTAAAAATATTAGTACTGTTGGTGGTGCTCATTACACTTCAGCTAAAGCAGGTATACTTGGTTTTACTAGACATTTAGCAAAAGAAGTTGCTGAATATGGAATTACTGTTAACTCTGTGTGTCCTGGCTTAATTGATACTGAAATGGTTCAATCAACAATTTCACAAGATCTATCTGAAAAATATGCTAATAGCTTTCCTATAAAAAGACTGGGAAAGCCAATTGAAGTAGCTGATTTAGTAAGTTTTTTAGTTTCAGATAAAGCTTCATATATTACTGGAGCATCTTTAGATATAAATGGTGGAGATTTAATGATATAAATAATTAATATATTATTTAAAATGATCCCAACCTTTTGGATCAATATTTATTTCATTACCTAATTCATCTAAAATTATAATTTCTTTCTCAATTATTTTACCAATTATTGTTATATTCGTATTAATATTGTTTTTTATTTTTTTCATTACATCATTCTGGGCTGTAAACAATAATTCATAATCCTCACCACCATTTAATGCATAATCTAAATAATCATCTCTAAATGCAATTTTAAGATATGAATCAATTGGTAAATCATTAGAATGTATTTCAGCACCTACGTTAGATGACTTACATAATTTATTAAGATCGTCTAATAACCCATCACTTATATCAATTGCTGAATTTGCACCTAAATTTAACAATTCAAGTCCTTCATTTACTCTAGGTATAGGGTTATTATGTGAATTAATTAGATGATCCTTTGCTAATTTATCATTTATATCAATATTTTCTGATAATATTTTGTAACCACCATAAGAAGAACCTATATTTCCTGTAATAGCAATTAAATCATTAACTAAAGCACCAGAACGTTTAAGTACACCATTCTGTTTCAATGCCCCATATGCAGATATTGATATAAAGAAATCCCTTGATTTGACTATATCTCCTCCAATTACTGCAACATTATAGATTTTACATTTATTCATAATTCCTAAATATAATGATGTTAAATCTTCTACTTTGATTTCATTATTAATACCTAAATTAATAGTAATAAATATTGGTTTAGCCCCCATAGCAGCAATATCACTAAGATTAACTGAAACACTCTTGGATCCAAGTTGTTCCCAAGAAATATAATCTAAATTAAAATGAACATTATCAACTAATGCATCAACAGTAACTACATGTGAATCATCCAAAGAATTCCATACAGCCGAATCATCACCAGACGGTACAGATAAAACATATCCTAATTCAGATAGATTATTAATAATATCTAAATTATCTTTACTTATAACTTCCATCAAATGATTAATTAAATTAAATTCACCAAATTTTGATATATTCATATATCTTTCCAGAAAGATTTTTAAATAATATATTTTAATTTAAACAATATTAGGGTATCATACATATCTGTTGATATATCGGAAAGGAATAAATTATGAAATTTGTTGATATTTTATATGAAAAAGCTGATAACATTGCATGGGTTACTATTAACCGTCCAGAAGTATATAACGCTACCCGTGGTAGAACTACAGATGAAATGTCTATAGCTTTAGAAGATGCTGAACTTGATGACTCAATAAGAGTTGTAGTTATCTCAGGAACTGGTCCAAATGCTTTTTGTGCAGGAAGAGATCAAAGTGAAGATAGACTAACGGATGATTATCATGGAACAGCTACATTAGACTATACAACATTAATTAAAGAGATGCCAAAGCCAGTTATTGCTATGGTTGATGGTTTCGCTATTGGTTCAGGTAACATTCTTGCATATCAATGTGATTTTACTGTTGCTTCAACAAGATCAAAATTTGGTCAAACAGGCCCGCGAGTAGGTAGCCCTGCATCAGGTTACGGAGTAGGATATCTTTCAGAAGTAGTAGGCAATAAAAGAGCTAAAGAGATATGGATGTTAAGTCAGCAATATACTGCAGAACAAGCATTCAACATGGGACTAGTTAATTCAGTAGTTCCAGCTGAAAAATTAAAAGACGAAGTAGTAAGGTATTGTAACTTAATTAAAAATAATAGCCCTGTAATCTTAGAATTAGAGAAAATTACTTTTCATGAAATTGCTGGATACACTGAAGACTTACCTAGTCCAACTGAAAGATATATGTCTAATTACGATGAATCAGACGAAGCTGAAGAAAGAAGGTTAGCATTTATTGAACGAAGGCCTATAAATCCAGATAAAAACCTACCTTTCTTACACGTAAAAAGAAAGCAAAGATTAGGGGAAATGGAATAACAATTCATCTATAAATACTTATACCTAAGTGTAACTTTACACAGGAGTTAAAATGTCAAATACACAAATAAATATAAATTTAAGTTTTCCAAAAGCTGGAGTTGTTTTTGTTATAAAAGGAAATGAACCATCTTTTGAAATTACAGTAACCGACTCATCTGGGAAAAATCAAAATTTAAATGATTCACCTTATTTAAAAGATTGGGCTAAAGGATATTCAAGATGGTTAGTAAGGGCTAAAGTTAAAGCTAGTTTTGATGATAATAAAATATCAGGAACATTTTTTGAAGGTTTATCTCCAGAAGAAACATTAACTGGAATTAAAGATGCATGCGATATGATAAGACAAAGGTTTGAACATTATAAAGAAAGTGTTTTATAACCTTTACCAACGATCTTGAGGTAGAATAAATCCATCCAATATTTCTTCTATCTCATTAAGATCATTTTTAGTAAGTTTCCAATCTAAAGCTTTTATATTATGGTAGACTTGATTTGGTTTTCTTGCACCAACTATTACTGTTGTAACACTTTTATTAGCTAAAACCCATGCGATAGCTAATTGAATTATATCTCTACCATGATCTTCTGCCCAATTTCTTAATTTTTCAGTAACTTTGTATATATTGTCAAAATTGTCACCTTGCCATACGTTAATTAAGTCTTTACTACGAATATCTTCAGGGTTAAATTTATGTCCAGCTTTATAATGACCAGTTAATAAACCTTTACCTAATGGTGAATATGCCATTACACCTATTCCATTTTCTGCACAAAATGGCAATAAATCATTACCATTAACTCTATGAAGCATATTATATAAGGGTTGAACACTTTGAATATCTGTATATTTAACAACTTCTTTAGTTTGATTTACATCAAAATTTGAAATACCTATATACCTAATTTTTCCCTGCTCCTTAAGTCTCAGTAATCTTTCTATAGTATATTCAATTGAAATTTCAGAATCATGATTGTGTAATTGATATAAATCTATATAGTCAGTACCAAGACCTTTCAAACTATTCTCAAATGCTTGATCTAAGTGCTCTTTTTTATGATTACCCGATAATTTAGTTGCTATAAAAAGTCTATCTCTTTTACCTTTTATCACATTTCCAATTAAAGATTCAGTATTCCCATATTTTTCAGCAGTATCTATAAATGTAATTCCTACATCTAATACAGCATTTAAAGTTGCAATTGCTTGTTCTATTGGTGCATCTCCCATTATTCCGCTTATAGGCCATGCTCCATAGCAAAAAACAGGTACTGTAGGTCCATTATTTCCCAATTTACGATGTTCCATAAATAATCTCCAAAAATAATCAATTATTTATTTACAGGATACTATATATTGTAGTATTAATGTTGTAAGGATAAATATTATGAAATGTATGACATGGAGAGGGAATAATAATTTTTCTCTTGATGAAATAGATATACCTAAAATAAGACCAGGTATGTGTCTTGTTAAAATACATACTGCTGGTATATGTGGTACTGATATACATATTACTCAAGGTCTCTTTCCTTCACCTGAAAATGTAATATTAGGACATGAATTCTCTGGAACAGTTGTTGAAGTTAGTCAAAATGTAGATAAATCATTATTAGGTAAAGATATTGCTGCACATACTGTTGGAGGATGTGGTAAATGTGAGAGTTGTAAGAGATGGACAAAAGCACATTGTGAAGTTAATAGAAGAAGAATTGGTGGATTTAGTCAGTATGTTTTATTATACGAGCAAGCATTATCAATTATACCGAGTAACTTATCATTAGAAAATGCATCTTTAACTGAACCTGCCTCTGCAAGTTTATCTTGTGTAGAAATGTTAAAACCACCTCCCAGTAATAATACTGCTGTTGTTGTAGGTAATGGTTTATTAGGTTTATTTACAATTTATTTTTTAAAACAAATTGGAATTGAAAAAATTATTTCTTCAGAAATAGATAATCAAAGAAGAAATTTATCAAAACAATTTGGAGCTGATATTTTAGTTAATCCAATCGAAGAAAACCTTACTGAAATTGTTTCATCTGAAACAAATGGATATGGTGCTGATATTGTAGTAGAAGCAGTAGGAAATCCAAAAGTTTTAGAAGGATGTTTCCCACTAATTAGACCTAGAGGTCAAATGTTACTAGTTGGAGTAAATCCCAAGGGTTCTAAATTACCTTTTGATTTATATGAAATGCACAGGAATGAAATTTCTGTTTTTGGTGCTTTTGGTCAAGGAAATTCGTTTGAAAGAGCATTAAATCATTTACCAAACATGCCACTTACTAATATTATCTCTGGAAGATATCCCTTAGAACAACTGCCAAAAATTATACAAAAATCTGCTAATTTAGAAGGCATTAAGTTTGTAATCGGACCAAATGATTGATAAAAGCTAGTATTTTATTACAAAATAATATATATTCTAAATCAAAATAAAAATAATTTTATTAAAGGATTTATAATATGAATATTATTGAAGCAGTTTCATCAGTATTATTTAAAAACTATGTAAATTTTTCAGGAAGAGCAAGACGTTCTGAATTTTGGTACTATAATCTATTTCTATGGATTATTTATATTGCACTCTATATAATTTTCATGCAGGTAGTTAATGATCTTAGTGATTGGAAATCTGCAATTTATATTGTTCTATTGTATTTATTTATTTATTTATTTACATTTTTACCTTCATTGGCTGTATCGGTTAGAAGGCTACATGATGTTAATAGAACTGGAAAGTGGATTTTTTTATTATTTGTGCCAATACTAAATTTTCTTATCGCTATAGCATTTATAATTTGGTCTTTATCTCCTGGAACTGATGGTGCAAACAACTACGGTGATGATCCCAAAAAGGTGTAATTTATTATTCTAAATTGATAGTTATTATTGTGAAGGAGCATTTGAAAAATCAGTCACACCATCTGCTCCTAACCACCATTGAATTGTCATAACACCACCATTAGTTGATACAAATCTCATTACACCGTATTTATTAGTGTTATTAACTTTAAATACTAACAATCCATCATTTTGGGCACTTGAACCATGATATGAAGGTGCATCTTCTGAACAAATACCTACTACTAAGCCTCCTGTATAAGTTAACGATGAAACATTGGTTAATTCAGATAAACTATCGAATCCATCATAAGAACCACTGTGCCAGTTAATTGTTCCATTACATCCAGCACCTGAACTATTTACATTTGCTACATCTATATGATTTCTAAAATAAAAATACCCTCGTTTACCACTTGCAATAGACCACCACATTCTATTAGATCCACTACCAATATCATAACTAGAACTTTCACTCATATTTGTTGTTCCATATGTTCCATTCCATGAACTAGATGAAGGAGTAGCAGTAGGTGTTGGTGTTAAAGTTGGCGTAGGCGTTGGAGTAGCTGTTGGAGCAACAGTAGGTGTTGGTGTTAAAGTTGGCGTAGGCGTTGGCATAGCTGTTGGAGCAACAGTAGGTGTTGGTGTTAAAGTTGGTGTAGGCGTTGGCGTAGCTGTTGGAGCAACAGTAGGTGTTGGTGTTAAAGTTGGCGTAGGTGTTGGCGTAGGCGTATTAGAATTACCAGAAACTATTAAAGTTCCTACTGTACCATTTCCAAATTCTGTACTTGCACTTGTACTATTTAAACAATAATACTGTAAACTACCTGTA
>PBKN01000018.1 GCA_002721445.1 Chloroflexota bacterium
CCATGTCCACCATATTTAATTAATCTTTGTTTACTACATATATCATGTGCGATTACTATTTTATCTTCATAGCCACCTTCAAGTAGCCATCCGATCTGATCCATTCTTGTAGCATCGTTAGGCATATCTATACCATTTGGATTTGCGATATAATAAGATTGTTCAGTTCCAAACAAATCCCATTCTACATAACATCCAGTCTCAGCCAATCTTTCAAAATCTTCTCTTTTAGATATAGTACGATCAACATGCCCCATAACAGTTCTAGTGAGGTCTGTACCTACTTCTCTTAGAATTTCAATTATTTCTAAAGGAGCAGTTTCGTGTCTACCTGGATGAATTAATAAAGGAGCACCGGTAGCAAGTTGAGCTCTACCAGAAGCTCTAAGTACTTTAAGTTCATTATCAGTTAAAGGCCAGCTGCAACCTACTTCGCCAATAATACCAGATTTAATTCCAGTACCATCAACTCCTTCTGTAATATCTTCAACGATTTTTTCAAATATCTCGTCTTCTGATATTTCATCCATGTTTACTGGATGTGCAGCGTCTACGTAAAAAGAAGCTCCCATAACTACATTAACACCAGTATGCCTTGATATTCGCGCTAATCCAATAGGATCTCTAGCAATACCAATACTTGTAACATCAACTAATGTACCGCCTCCGTATTGCTTAAATAAATCAACCTCTTCAATTGCAGTATTAATATCAAGTAATTTACCATTATCTATATTATGTATGCCATGGTGTCTAATCCATCCGAGAGTTTCAAAAGATACGGGTTTATAATATAGATCTCTAAGACTTGCTTCAGTTGGAATTTGACTTGTATACCCAATAGGTAATTTAGTCTCTTTATAGCTACTATCAAAAAGTAAATGTTCATGAGTTAAGGTAATACCTAATTCATCAGGTTTTATTAAACCTGTAACAGTTTGTATTAATCCTTTTTCAACTAAGCTATACATTTCAACAACTATTTAGGTATTTCTAAAAGCACTGTAGCACCCATTTTTATATATTTATCTCTTAATTCAGGATAATAATGTCTAATAGCTAATTTAGTACCAGTTCCTTTCAATTGGTCAGCAACATATTCTACGCAATCATCATCTGTTTTAAATGGATGATCCGGATTAGCTTCTCTACTAAAACTTAAATCAGCAGGTCCCCATGATAAACAATCTACTCCTTTTTTTGCTAATTTTGCTGCATTAGTAACTGCGTTTATAGATTCAATTTGCATCCATAATACACCAGTCTTATTCCACCAATTTGAATAACCTAAACGGTGCTCAGATTCTGAAAGGTTTTTACCTGCTCCAAATTCTTTAAACCCTTTAGATTCACCCCCTAGCCAACTACGTTTACCAACTGGAGGAAGATAAAAACTATCCAAAGCTTCTTGCACAGTAGATTCTTCTTCTACTTGAGGAATTTCAAGTGCGGTTGGCCCAAGGTCAAGATAATTACCCAACATAAAGGAAAATTTTGTATGCTTGATTCTAAATTGAACATCAACACCTAACTCAGCAGCTATATTGCATACATTAACTAAATCATGCTCGCAGAAAGCAGAATGCTGACTATCTAATGCAAAATAATCATATGGATATTCTTTTATAACTTCTTCTAATCTTTCTCTAGTAGCAGTTAAAGGTACAGCTGCACCAATAACTACATCACCTTCATTTATTCTTTGTTTAAGATTTTTCTTCTCTGGCATAACATCTCCTAATTCAATAATAAAAAATATATTAAACTTTACTTCATTAATCTTAATCAGTCTATACAAATATGTAAATAATATCTTTGATTTGGTCAAGGTTAATATATTATTCTTCAGCCATATCAAATCCTATAACCTTATCAGGCAAAATTTTAACTGCAATAAAATCTAATTCTTTCAAAACATTTTTTGAATATTCAGCACCTTCACTTTTACCTAAATAATGAATAGCCATAAGCATAACTAATTCTTGAATATTATTTTTTGTTAATTGAGCTTTACCATTTATTTGAACCCATTTTTGTGGCTTAGTTTCAGTAGCAATACATAGAGAAATCCTGTCATCATTTTTAAGATTTTTTGATTTCACTGAAGAATCTTCAATTACTATATAAACAAAATCTTCATACAAAATATGCCATACAGGTGTCATATGAGCAGAACCATCTTTACGCAATGTAGCTACTATAGAAATAATAGGCTTTTTAATAACTTCTTCAATTTGATCTGAATTCAATCTCATAAAGCACCTCTAATTCAAAGGATTATAATTGGATAAAACTGCTAAATTTTTCAAAGTACGCATGCCTGGGTATAATTTCCCATTAATTTCCCAAGTAGGGAAAGATGTAATTTTTTTTTGTTTACACAAATTTAAATTTGAATTTTGACCTTTAGAATCACATTCAATATAAAGGATTTTATCAAATGAATCTTCAAATAATTCTTTCTGTTTATCGCAATATGGGCACCAATAAGCTCCATACATTCTAACTCCCTCTTGAGAAAGATGTTTTGCTAGTTTTATTTTTAAATCAATAGTCTGAAAACCAGAATTATAATTATAATTTACTGAATTAACTGGAGGTTCCAAGTTTTTATTATTAACATCTAAACCACAATTTATATTTATATTGCATATAAATATAAATAATAATACTAAATATAATCTATACATTTTTAATTTGACTTTGTATATCTTGAACTTTTTCATCAACCTTTTTTAATTTGAATATTGAATATACAGATGCAGATATTAGAATAACTCCTAATAAAATTATAGAAAACTCTACACCAAAATACTTTCCGAGAGTTCCACTAAAAAATCCTGCAACACTTGACAATCCATATGAGATTGCTAATAAACTTAATATTCTACCTCTCATAGCGTCACTAGTAATTAACTGTAAATATGAATAAATCTTTATTTCAAATATAAATGCAAAGCCCCAGGCTATAGTTAAAGAAAGAACAGCTAAGTAAAAATAAGGTGAAATAGCAAAAGAAATCAAAAACACACCGAACCCAAACAACCCAAATACCATATACATATATGATGATCTAGATAACTGTGAAATTATAACAGTACCAGCAACAGCTCCAAGGCTTGCACAAGAAAGAATTAATCCCAGATTTGACGCAGGAAGTTTAAATATATCTCTAACCATTACTGGAATCATACTATTATGAGACCAGCCAAAAACTTCTGAAAATAACATAATAATTAATATTTGTTTAATTAAATGATTATCATATATATATTTAATAACTTCTTTCAAACCAAATCCAGTTGAACTTGAGTGTTCTGAATAATTATTAATAACAGAAAGATTTTTTATAAATAAAAATGATAAAAAAATTAATGCACTACATATAAAGTATACTATAGACATATTTATTTCTATTAAGTTACCAGTAATAATAGGTATTAAAAATCCTAAAACAGTATATAACAAAAAAGTAGTTGAAATAGCCTTTACTAAATCAATTTTTCCAACTACATCTAATAATAATGCCTCTCTAGTAGGTAATCTAACACCTCCTACTGCACCATTTATAAATACTATTAATAATATTTCCCATAACTTAACTATTTCAAAATAAATTAAACATCCCAAAATTAATGTAACAAAAAAATCTACTGGTTGTGTTAGTTGTAAAATTTTCTTTCGATTAATCTTATCCGCAAGAATTCCTCCAAACAAACTAAAAGATACAACCCCTAACCCTGTAACACCAAATACTGCACCTGTCCAAAAAACCGAATTGGTAACATCTAAAGTAAGCCATCCATTAGCCATTTGTAATAAAATGACAGAAGAATCATTACATATAAAAAAAAATAATAATATTCTAAATGGCTTATTCCTACGTATTAAATCTAACATAATTATCGTATGATTATTGGCAATATAATATGGGATTTATAATCACTATTATGATAAATTTTTTGAGATGCTAGCTTAAATTCATCCTCTAATGCAAATTCTCCACCAGTATTTAAATTCCTATCGAATCTAGGAAAATTACTACTTGATATATCTACTCTAATTTTGTGACCTTTTTCAAAGATATTACTTGTAGGCCATAAATTAATTTCATATTCATATATTTTATAAGGTTCAATTGTTTTTTGATGAACTGTTGATTCTCGATACCTTGCTCTTATAATTCCATCACATAGATTAATTGCGCTACCATTTGGATAAACATCAACAAGTTTAGCTGTAAAATCAGTATCTATACAATCTGAGCTCGCATATAATTTAACTACAATATTACCTGTAACTTCCAAATCAGATTCTAGCAATTCAGATGTATAAACTAACACATCATTACGAGCTTCAATAGAACTTTGATCATATGCTCCCCAAGATATAATATTGGGGTTGCAACATGTATTACCTCCTAAGGTAGGAACAGGAAAAGCAGGATTATATATATATGAATCTTCAGGTTCAAGTACTGGGGGCTCTATAGATAAAAACCCATCACCAAATAATGAATTTGAAGAGCCATTACTATGAAAATAATATTTGGTATAAACTGTATTTTCTAATGGCCATTGATTCTCTTCAACCCATTTGTTAATACCCATAGTAAATATTTTAATATCAGGTTGTTCTTTAACTCGATTATTTATACCTTTCAACCAATAGTTGAACCATTCTAACTCTATAGGCAAAATATCTAATTTAGAATCTAAGCCATAATCCATATCTCCTGCATAACTTAATGAACCAGCATTATGCACCCATGGACCTAAAATAACTTTTTGGTTAGATCTAGCTAAATCAGAACCACCTAATTCTTTCATACCTATATAATTATTAAAAGTACCTGCTGTAAAGAAATCATACCAACCTCCAATTTGTAATACTGGAATTTTAATATCTTGGTACCTTTCCTTTATTGCTAATTCCTTCCAATAGTAATCATAGTCAGGATGGGAAATCCATTCACGAAAAAAATCAACATTCTTTCCTGCAAATTCATCTAACTTTTTCAAAGGCAATGTCATAAATAATTGATTCCAATCATAAAGTTTTAATGATTGAGTTGTTCGTCCATCTTGCCTCCATGACCAAGTTGCCGACCAGCCTAATTGAAATGCACCTCCTTGGTAGTGAGGAGATTCATGTAAATTATCTCCAATCACTCTTGGAATAATCGTTTTTAAATATTCACTGCCCATAGAAGCAGCTTGCCATTGAACATTTCCAACATAAGAACCTCCAACCATTCCAATATTGCTATCACACCAAGGTTGAATCCCAATCCATTCAAGAGTATCAAATCCATCATTGAATTCATCTATCCAGGGTCTAAATTCACCTTCAGAATCATTTCTACCTCTAGTATCCTGAGCAACAAAAATATATCCTTTTTGAGCGAAATAAATTGCACTTTCAACTATATCATCTGAAGAATTATCATATGGAGTTCTAGTTAGTATGACTGGTAAAGGTTTATTCCTGTCTTTTGGAAAATATATATCAGCAGACAGTGATATATTATCTCTCATAATAATTCTTTGATTATATTTAATATCTACATTGAAAGGTTTAAATATACTAGTCAAAAAATTCTCCAAAATTGAAAATTGTATTAATTATTTTACACTAAAACGAACATAGTATATATTCTAAATCAAACTTACTAATAATAGTCAATAAATAAAATAAAATATGAAGAAGATTATATTAAAAACTAATAGATTAATATTAAGACCCATACTTCCAGATGATTTCTCTGCAATATATAATTATTCTAAAGACGAAGAATGGGGACAATACTTTAACCCTCATACTTTCGAACATGTAGAAAACTTAGTTAACAAATGGGTATCCTCTCCTTGGGATATATGCCCTAGATTCTCTATAACACTAAATTCAAAAGTCATTGGTGGTACAGGATTATACATAGACATTGAAAACAATATAGCTGAAATAGGTTATTCACTTGCTAAAGAATACTGGGGAAAAGGATATATTACTGAAGCAACTTCAGAGGTAACTCGATGGGGTTTCAAAGATTTAAAATTATATAAAATATTTGCTAAAGCAAATTCAGAAAATTTTCGCTCTTTAAACGTTATGAAAAAACTAGGTATGGTTCAAGAGGCATTATTAAAAGAACATAACCTTATTCGAGGTAATAGAAAAGATGAAGTTTTATATTCTATCATAAAAGATAAATGGCTCTCTTAAATTAAGTGTATAATATTTACTCTTTAATAAAAAATAAATACGAAATCTTCACAGTATTCAAATCTAGAGAATATAGGTTATTCTGGCTTGGTGCGCTATTTTCAAATTTAGGTGTATGGGCTCTTATGTCAGGAAGACTCTGGTTAATGCAAGAATTAACCTATTCTTCAGGGAACTCTAACCTTATGCTTGGAATTTTAACTTTTTCGGGTTCAGGACCAATATTAATTTTTTCTATGTGGGGTGGAGTATTAGCTGATAGGATTAATCGACTCAAAATAATTACATTTACACGATTCATGTTTGCTTTTTTATCTATATTAACTGGCATACTAATAACACTAAATATGATTACTCCACTTTATTTAATTATAATATCTATTGGAACGGGTATACTTTTCTCCATAGATATACCTTCAAGACAAGCAATACTTGGAAGTATAGTTCCTAAAAAACATCTTTTATATGCAATTACAATGTACTCATTCATATTTGGTATATCTAGTTTAGCTGGACCTGCGTATTTTGCACCAATCGTAAAAATATTCAGATTAGACGGGTTGTTCTATTTTGTAGGATTTACATACATACTTACAGTCTTAATGTTGATGTCAATGAAACACATACCAAATCCAAAACGTAACAATAAAAATAAAATATTAAAAGATTTATTAGACGGATGGATATATATAAAATACAACAGAATAATTTTTGTACTTATATCTATAGGAACAATAATCACTATTTTTGGAACGTCATTTATGACATTACTTCCAGCATATGCTGAAATTATTATTCAAAAAGGAATAGAAGGATATAGTACTTTACTATTAGGCAGTGGAATTGGAGCATTATTAGGTGGAGGAATGCTAGCGTTATTTGGCAATCTAAAAAATTCTTCGAAATTACAATTTATTTGTACATTAGGAATTGGAATAAGCCTAATTCTATTTTCTCAAAGTACATGGATATATACTTCAGTATTAATATTAATTTTTGTTGCAGGCTTTAATTCAGCATTTGCAGCAATAAATAATACAATTATTCAAAGCATAGTAACTGAAGAATTTAGAGGAAGGGTTATGAGTATTCATCAAATGGCATGGGGGACAGGTGCTTTTGGAGGGTTAATAATAGGTCTAACAGCTCAAATATATTCGGTTCAAGTAGCCTTAACAATTTTTGGAACTATAACATTCATATCATCTGGTATATTAGGAATAACAATACTAAAAAACAAACCATATTTTAGGTAATAAAAATGAATAACTTTAAAAAATTAGGATTTATAATACCTTCATCTTGTACTGTTTTTGAATTTGAATTGGCTAAATTATCTCCTCAAATATCTACAACTATTGGATGTGTTTCAAGGCTTTTAATAACAGATACAAATGAAGATGGATTAAACCAAATGAATGAAGGTATTGAATTAGCAGTTAGGCAATTAGCTACAATAAACCCTGATGTAATAAATTATGTATGTACAAGTGGCAGCTTTAAAGATGGATATAATGGAAACAATAATATAAAAAAACTACTTAAAAAATATTCTCAATCTTCAGAAGTAACAACTACTAGTGAAAGCGTATTAGAAGCTCTAAAGAAATTAAAAATAAAAAGCTTAGTCCTGCTTACACCTTATAACAAAAGTATTACTCAACTTGAAATAGATTTTTTAAATTTAAATAATATATCTGTATATGACCATATGTTTTTAGATATTGAAGATAATTTAGAAAGGGGTAATTTAGATCCCAAAGATTTATTCAATTATGCAACTAAACTAGATTTTAGCCAAGCTGATGGAATATTACTCAGCTGCACAAATGTTACATCTATGGAAATAATTAAACCTTTAGAAAAATTAACTAATAAATCAGTAATCACAAGCAACCAGGCATCTATATGGCATTCCTTAAGATTATCTAGATGTAAGAAAAAAATTAATGGATATGGTAAGTTATTAAGTAAATATTAATTGAATAAGTATTAATAAAAAAATAAAAGGTTTAAGAAAAAAGTAACTAATGGTAATTTAAGTATATTATTAACTTGATTTGTTTTTATATTTTTAAAATAAACTTAAGGAGATAAAAATTATGGCTACTAATAGAGGTGTTGCATATTTAGGAACTGGAAAAGTTGAAATACAATCAATTGATTTTCCTAAACTGTCTTTAGGTAATAGAAAATGTAATCATGGTGTTATATTAAAAGTTGTTGCAACTAACATCTGTGGAAGTGATCAACATATGGTACGAGGACGTACCACTGCACCTTCAGGATTAATACTCGGCCATGAGATTACTGGTGAGGTTATTGAAAAAGGTAGCGACGTTGAATTTTTAGATATTGGAGATATAGTTTCAGTTCCATTTAATATCGCGTGTGGTCGTTGTCAAAATTGTAAAGAAGGTAAAACAGGGATTTGTCTCAATGTAAATCCTGCCCGACCTGGTGCTGCATATGGCTATGTTGATATGGGAGGTTGGATTGGGGGGCAAGCTGAATATGTTATGATTCCTTATGCTGACTTTAATCTATTGAAATTTCCAGACAAAGAACAAGCACTGGAAAAAATAAAAGATTTGGCACTCTTATCAGATATATTTCCTACAGGTTTTCATGGAGCATACACAGCAGGTGTCGGACCAGGCTCAATAGTTTATATAGCTGGAGCCGGACCAGTTGGTCTTGCATCAGCTGCTTCATCTCAATTGCTTGGAGCTGCATGTGTTATAGTTGGTGATTTAATTCCTGAAAGATTAGCACAAGCAAAAAGCTTTGGATGTGAAACTGTAGACTTAAATAACAATGCTTCTTTAGCTGAACAAATTGAAAATATTGTTGGTATTCCAGAAGTAGATGCGGCAGTTGATTGTGTTGGTTTTGAAGCAAGAGGCCATGGTTCTGAAGCTGAAGTTGAAAAACCTGCAACAGTATTGAACTCAATTATGGAAGTTACACGAGCTGGAGGTTCTCTTGGAATTCCAGGACTTTATGTTACTGGTGATCCAGGTGGAGTTGATGACAATGCAAAGATTGGTATGTTAGGGATACGAATTGGCTTAGGCTGGGCTAAATCTCATAATTTTACAACGGGGCAATGCCCAGTTATGAAATATCATAGAAAATTGATGCAAGCAATTTTATATGACAAAATTCAGATTGCAAAGGCAACAAATGTTGAAGTAATTGGACTTGATGATGCTCCAAAAGGATATCAAGAATTTGATAAAGGTGTTGCAAAGAAATTTGTCATAGACCCTCATGGAGTAATTTCAAACTAAAATCTATAAGTATGATAAGAGGTTAATAAAATGAAAATTAGTGGACAACCTCCTTTTGTGTTTACATATCGCGATGATTTACATACTTTACCAAATAAAGCCCTTGATTGTGAGGTAGATTTGCATGGAGGATTTGCTATCGATCATGAACCTGGCGGTGGTATTTATTACGGTATGCCTGGATGTGGGATTATCAGAATTAGCGATGATTTAATATCACAGGAAATTATAGAATTACCTAATGAATTAAATTCAGTAAATTTTCATGGAACTAAAATATGTACTTTCGATAACAAAAGACGCTTAGTATTGCCAGCAAATAATAACGAAAAGGTCATTATATTAAGTCTTGAAGGAGAAGTCGATTTTGTTTTATCAAGACCTGAATTTGTAGAGTATAAAGACAAATCAGTATTATTTAAACCTACAGATGCAGCAGTCGTAAATAATCATATATATATTGCTGATGGTTATGGTTCTAACTATATTACAAAAGCAGACTTGATTACTCAAAAATGGAAAAGCATTTTTGCAGGTAAAACAGAAGACCCTAAAATGCCAGGTTTATTTGGTACTGCACACGGATTAAATCCATCACCAGATGGGAAACACCTTTCTATTACAGATAGGCCGCATTCCAGATTGGAACATTTCACTTTTGAAGGAGAATTCAAAGAATCATATCAAATTCCTGATGGATCTAAACCATGTGGAATCGATTTTATAGAATGGCAAGGACGTTCTTTAGCTTTAATAGGTAGCTTAAGTGATCCAGATGAAAACAAACCTGCCCCTATTTATATTTTAGATGCTAATTCTTATGAAGTATTGTCTACTATACGACCTAAAGAAGATTTAAATATTGAACTTGCAGATCATATACATAACACAATTTGGTATAAATATAAAAATAATTTATACCTAATATGTCAAGCTTGGAATCCAGGGTATTATTTTGTACTAGAATTAGTAGTATAATTTCAGGAATAACAGATAATATAAATTATAAAAACAATGAAAGATTTTACAACAAGACCAGTAATAATAGGGAAAAAAGGGGTAGTGACTGCTGGCCATTATTTAGCAGCTACTGCAGGTCACCGCATTATAGAAAATGGAGGTAATGCAATTGATTCTGCTGCTGCTATGAGTATATGTCTAAATTTACTTGAGCCTCAAAGTTGCGGTATAGCAGGAGAAGTACCTATACTGATTTATAGTGCTGAAGAACAAAAAACCTACTCAATTAGCGGAGTAGGTTGGTCTCCTGAAAATTTCACTATAGAATGGTGTAAGTCAAATGGAATAGATTTAATACCAGGAGATGGATACTTACCAATTACAGCACCTGCTCCAATAAGAACTTGGGCCTTAGCTTTATGTAAATTTGGAACATTAAGTTTTTCTGATATTTTACAACCAGCTATTGAATTGGCTGAAACAGGTTTCCCTATTTATCCAAGATTACACAAAACTTTATCTCAAAATAAAAATAAATTTCTAAATCAATATCCTACAACTGGAGAAATTTATTTTCCTAAAGGAATATTACCAGAAATAGGAGATTTATTAATAAATAAAGATTTTGCAAATATGCTTAAGCGTATGGTTAAGGCAGAAAAAAACAATAGTAATAAAGGTAGAATAGCAGCAATTGAAGCAGCAAGCGATGAATTTTATAGAGGATCCATCGCAAATCAGATTTTAGACTTTTTAAGTAAAAACCCTATAGAAGATGCTAGTGGGAAAAAAAATAAATCATTACTTACTTATGAAGATATTTCAGATTGGCATTCTGAAATTGAAGAACCTTTAAAATATAATTACTCAGGATTAGACGTTTGGAAATGTTCCTCGTGGACTCAAGGGCCAGTCTTTTTGCAACAATTATCAATTTTAAAAGGCTTTGATTTGAAATCAATGGGGCATAATACTCCTGAATATTTACATACGATAATTGAATCTTCGAAATTAGCATTTGCTGATAGAGAAGCATATTATGGAGACCCTAAATTCGACAACAATCATTTTGATACTTTATTATCTGATTCCTATAATGAAAAAAGAAGAGATTTGATTAAATCAAAAGCATCAAAAAAACTTATCCCTGGAGAAATTCCTGATATTTCATATCCTGAATATATAAAAACAAGTATTCATGACGATAATTTGTACTCATTGGGAATAAAAAAACGACCAACAAAAGACTTAGGAATCGGGCATGCTCACACAGGTGACACTACTCACTTAGATGCAATTGATAAATATGGAAATATGGTTGCAGCAACTCCTAGTGGTGGTTGGTTAGGTACTTCTCCTGTAATTAAAGGCCTAGGATTTCCTATGGGAACAAGAGGGCAAATGTTTTATCTAAATCCAAATAGGCCAAATGCTCTAGAACCCAGAAAAAGACCTAGAGCAACCTTAACTCCAACATTAGTTACAAAAAATAAACTCCCCTATATGGTTTTCGGAACCCCAGGAGGAGATTCCCAAGACCAATGGACTTTACAATTTTTCTTAAATGTAGTTGTACATAAAATGAATTTACAAGAAGCACTTGATGCTCCATCTGTGCACAGTTTACATTTCCCTTCTTCTTTTTACCCTAGAAACAGTTTTCCGGGAGTAATATCAATAGAAACTAATATTAATGATTCAATTATTTCAGATCTCGAAAAGAAAGGTCATATTATTCAAAAAGCAGATCCATGGTCACATGGTAAAGTAATGGGTATAAAATATAATAATAGAACAAAATTGATCCATGGAGCTTGTTCAGCAAAGGGTATTATTGGTTACTGTATAGGGTGGTAATAAATACTAAAAGTTAACATTTGATTTTTAAAATAATATTGTTTATATTATGCAAATAAAATATATTAGGAGTTTACAATGCCACTAGATTCTGAATCTCAAGCCTTTATAGACTATCTTAATTCATTAGGGAATCCTCCTTCTGAAACAGTTTCTCCTCAAGAAGCAAGAAGAAATTTTTCAAAAATATTTCAATCACCAGGACCTGAGTTAGAACTAGTTGAAGATAGGTTTATACCTTCAATTAATGGAGATATACCTATAAGATTTTATAAATCTTCAAAATCTAAACAATTACCTCTATTAGTATGGTTTCATGGAGGAGGTATGCTAGTAGGCGATCTAGATTCAGCAGATGGAATAGCTAGGTTTTTATGTTCTGGATCTGAATGTTCTGTTGTTTCTGTTGACTATAGATTATCTCCCGAAAACAAATTCCCTGCAGCTTTAGAAGATTGTTATAATGTTACAAAATGGATTTTTGACCACCCTAAAGATTTTGATACAAATCCCGAACAAATTGCAGTTGGAGGTGATAGTGCTGGGGGTAATTTAGCTGCAGCTGTAAGTATTATGTCTAGAGATAAAAAACAACCCAATATAGCTCACCAATTACTTGTATACCCAATGTTAGATTGTAATTTTAGTACTAGTTCTTATATAGATAATTCTGAAGGTTACCTATTAACCAAATCTGCTATGAAATCATACTGGAACCAGTATTTAGCTACTGAAAAAGATAAAGACAACCCCTACGCCTTGCCTTTACAACTCAAAGACTATTCAAACTTACCACCTGCACTAATAATAACTACTGAATTCGATCCATTAAGAGATGAAGGCGAATTATACGCAAAAAGATTAAAAGATTCAAAAGTCAATGTTGTATGTACAAGGTACGATGGTGTTTTTCACGGTTTTTTCGGGAGAACCACATTAATAAAAAAAGGGAGACTAGCTATGGATCAAGCCTGTTTATCTTTAAAAGAAGCTTTCAAAAAATAAAAAAAAAATTATTTGCATATTCCAATCTTTTTATTACCTTTTTTAGGTATTCTTTCATATAAATACTCCCAACACTCTGCACAACAAAACCATCGCGTACTCATTCTGTCTCCTTTAAATACTAACCTAATATATTGTATCATCATTAAATGATTTTATGGTGAATATACCTTTATGATATAATTAACTTATGAATTCAAGACTTAAAGACGATTTATTTCACTTATAACTTTCATTTTGTTTCAAATCACCTATAAAGGTGATATTTTCCTATTTCATATACAAACAACAATATTTTCTAATGAAAGAAACAACAATGAATAACCTATTAAATTTTCCAAATCCTGTTAATGAATACGCTGCTAGAACTGTAGCATTTATGGTTTTAGTTTTATCAATAATGACTCTTATATTTAATTCACCTTGGCTATCTGCAATTTTATTGTATGGATTCTTAGCAAGAGTATTGACTGGCCCCAAACTAAGCCCAATGGGATTGTTGTCCACAAAAATAATAGTTCCTTACTTAATAAAAAAAGAAAAATTAGTTCCAGGACCTCCTAAAAGATTTGCACAATTAATCGGTTTAATTTTCTCCACAGCTATTTTTGTATCTATTGCTATATATCAAATTAACGTTTTAGCTAATACGTTATTGATAATATTATCAATATTTGCATTTTTAGAATCTATATTAGGATTCTGTGCTGGGTGTTTGGTGTTCAAATACCTAATGAAATTCAAATTAATTCCAGACTCAATTTGTGAGTCATGTAATAATTTCCAAACAACTTAGTTAAATTTCTAATTCTAAAAATTAATTATTGGAACTTAAACGATTTGATGAAATTCATAACCATTGTGAACCCATTTAGTGGCAAACGGAAATCGATTCAAATATTCGATAAAATAAACCCGATTTTCAATTCAAAAAATATTGAACTTCACAAAATTGTAACTAAATTTAAAGGCCATGCAGTAGAATTAATTCAAAAAACAAACCTAAATATATATGATGGTGTTATTATAATTGGAGGAGATGGTACTTTTCATGAAGCGATAAATGGGATGTTAAACCGTCATGATAAAAAGAAAATCCCTATAGGTATCATTCCTGGAGGATCAGGTAATTCTTTTATGATGGATTTAAATTTAACTAATCCAATTGAAGCAGCATATAAAATAATTAATCTTAAAAAAAGATCTATTGATATAACAAAGATATATATGCAAAAAAAATTACTCTATTCTATTAATCTAGTTGGCTGGGGAATGGTAACTGATGTAGGAATCAGGTCTGAAAACTACAGATTTATAGGTCCATTAAGATACACCATAGCATCAATTATTGAAATCATTTTTAAAAAAAATAGAAAAGCTTTATTAGAAATAAATGGGGAAAAAATACAACAAGAATTTACTTTTATAGTAGCCTGTAATTCAATCAATATAGGTAAAGGTATGAAAATGGCTCCAAAGGCAAAAATTGATGATGGGCTTATAGATGTTATAACAGTAGATGGCAATATTAAAAGGAAAAGGCTATTAAAAGTATTACCCAAATTATTTACCGGCGATCATATATACGAACCTGAAGTTAATTACTACCAAACAAATAAATTCTCAATCACCTCTATCAATAAAGACCTGTTAAATATTGACGGTGAAATAATAGGTTCCACTCCCTTTAAAGTAGAAATAATTCCTAAAGCAATTCAAGTATTTAATTAATATATTCCATAGAAATTGGTGGATATTTACTTTTCCATGGAGAAATTTCCTCAAATGCAGAAGATGCCTTTAAAACACTTAACTCATCTCCTTTTCTACCTATTATTTGCAACCCAACAGGTAAACCTTCTGATGAAAAGCCACATGGAATAGAAGCTGCTGGGTTACCAGACATATTAAATGGATAAGAAAAATGATAAAATCCTCCATTTTGACTAATTTCAAAAGGATCTATATCTATAGAATTTATAGATGTTGGCCAATTTCTACACTTAAAGGCTGTAACTGAAAGACTTGGAGTCAATATTAAATCATAATTTTCAAATAATTCTTCAACTTTTTTCTTCCAATTTTCTAATTCATTAATAGCTAATAATAATTCATTTGCAGTCACTTTACTTCCATATTCAAATCTCATTTGCAACCAAGAATTCATCTGATTTCCAAACTTTTCCCATTTATCTCCCATGCCGTTATACAGAGTTGTATACATTAAAGTACTAAAACATTTAAATAATGAATGAAAATTGGTATTTAAAGCTACATTTTCAATATTTGCTCCTAAATCTTCAAAAGATATAGCTGCTTTTTGAGTTATATCTTTAACTTCAGAGTCTACTACAACTGAACCAAGGTCAGGACTCCATCCTATTTTATAGTCTTTTATTCCATTATTTATATTACTAATCAAATCAGGTATTTCTGTTTGAATACAATTAGGATCTTCAATGTGAGGACCAGAAACTGATTGTAAAAAAAGTGCAGAATCTATAACTTCCCGTGAAACTGGACTTATAGCAGAAAAAGTTAATTGAGGAATATTCTTTAAAGAACCTTGTTCTAAAGTAGGAATTCTACCAGTTGTAGGTTTTATACCAAAATTACCACAAAATGATGCAGGTATTCTTATAGATCCCCCTCCATCGCTCCCTTGTGCAAATGAAGTTATTCCTGATGCTACTGAAGCTGCAGCACCTCCACTCGATCCTCCAGCAATTCTTGTTATATCCCAAGGGTTTACACAATCTTCACCTAAGAAATTTTCTGTTGCAGCTATCATCCCAAATTCAGGCAAATTGGTTTTTCCAATACTAATAGCGCCCGAGTTATTTAATCTATCAACGATTATATGATTTTTACTAGGTATATAATCTTTAAATATTCTAGACCCAAAAGTAGTCTTTATTCCTGCAGTTGGTATATGATCCTTAATTGATGTAGGAATCCCGTGAAGTAAACCTAGATTTTTATTTCTAAAGATATCTTGTTCAGCTATTTTAGCTTTTGTAATTGCTTGTTCAGATGTTATTTCCAGAAAAGCATTTAATTTTGGATTAATATCATTCAACCTAGATAATGCGTCTTCAACTAATTCAACAGGCGAAATTTCTTTATTTAAGATTAATTTTCTTAAATCCCAGGCTGATTTAAATGCTAATTCCCAATGTTTTTTCATCATTTGACCCTCTTTTACACTATCATGTTACAATAACTAATATACAATAAAATTGAGAATTTCGAGTATTTTTATGTTTATAATATATAAACATAAAGGAGTTTTAAAATATGGATAAATGGGGTGATATTTATAAATCAATCGGCGCAAAGCCAATAATTAACGCAATTGGCAGTGTAACTTTACTTGGAGGATCTACTCCTATAAAAGAAGTTAAAGAAGCAATGGATGAAGCTGATTCTGCATATGTCCCTTTAATGGAATTACAGGAAAAAGCTGGCGACCATATAGCTAAGCTTACAAACGTGCCTTCAGCATATATAACATCTGGAGCAGGATCTGCATTAACTCTAGCTACAGCAGCTTTTATGGCAGGAGATAACGATAAATTAATTCAACAATTACCAGATACTAGAAATATAAAAAATGAAATTCTTATTCAAAAAGTTCAACACTATTGGTATGACAGGTGCCTTGAACTAGCTGGAGCAAAACTTGTTGAGTTTGGATCAGACAATAAAACTACAAAACAGGACCTTGAAAACGCAATTACAGATAAAACCATAGCTGTACATTATTATGCTGTAGAACAAAATATAGACCCAAATGCACTATCCCTTGAAGATACAATAGAAATAGCAAAAAAACACAACCTATATGTCTTAGTAGATGCTGCTGGCCAAGTATTTCCATTAGAAAATCTTGGAAAATATGTGAGAATGGGTGCAGATATTCAATGCGTAGCTGCAAAGTATATAGGAGCTCCTCATTCAACAGGGTTTGCACTTGGAACAGAAGAAGCTATTCATAAATTATCCTTACAATCTTTTGTAGGCTATGAAGGTAGAAGAATAAGAGGAGTTGGCAGGCCTCAAAAAGTTGATAGACAAGAAATAATTGGCTGCGTAACTGCTGTAGAGAGATGGATGAGTTTAAATCATGAAGATAGATTAAGTAAAACAGAAATAATGACTAATAAAATAGTAGATAAAATTAAACACATAAAAACAATTGACGTAACTATAATAAATAATATTATTGGACATCAGCCATTTGGACTAACAATAAGGCCAAATGTACATGCGGACTTTACTATAGAAGATTTAGTACAGAAATTGAAATCTGGAGATCCTCCTGTTTGGACTAGAAAAAGTTTATATGCACCTGAAGGTGATGACTGTATGGATATTCATATGTTTGGACTTAATGCTGGAGAAGAAGAAATAGTTGCTGACAGAATTGTAGACGCCTTAAAATAAAAAAACTACATTTCGTTAAATTATTTTATACAAATCTTCTTTTGGTAAGCCATCATATACTATTTTTTTATCTTTAAGTACTAAAACTCTATCTGCATATTTAATTACCATATCAATATTATGAGTTGATATCAAAACACCTTTATTTATTGAAATTTCTTTTAACAGATTGAAAAATATGTCTTTATTATCATAATCTAGATTATTTAAAGCTTCATCTAAAAATATAAAATTTTTATCTTGTGCAATACAAAAAGCTAGCCATACTTTCTGCTTCTCTCCTGAAGATAAAGAACTAAATATTCTATTAGTGTAATTTTGAAGCCCACATTTTTCAATGCTAAATTGAATTTTCTTTTTATCTTCTGATTCAAGTTTAAAATTTAAAAAACCTTTATTATTAAATCTAGATAAATTTAACAATTCTTGAACAGTTATATAAAGTGGATCATATAATACAGATGGCAAATAAGATATTTTACTCAAAAGATCACTTTTATTTATATTTTTATCATTATAATGAATTGCACCAACTTGCAATTCTAGTTCTCCAACAATTAGGTTTAATAATGTACTTTTCCCAACTCCATTTCCTCCAACTAAGCATGTAAGACCATTATTTTTAATAATTAAATCAATAGAATCTAAAATATTTGCTTCTTCATAATTAAATGATAAATTATTAATACTTATCATAAATGCCTCCAAGCTAGGTAAATCATAATAGGAGCTCCTATTATTGAAATAACCAAACCAACAGGGACTTCATTAGGCATAAAAATCAATCTTGAAATTTGATCAGCATAAAGCATCAAAAGAGAACCAACAGGAATAGCAAAAACCACTACTTTCCTAACATCATTGCCCATTATTATCCTCGAAATATGCGCAGCTATCAATCCTAATAAACCTACTGTGCCTACCACACTAACTGCTGATCCACTTAAAACACCAGCAAATATCATTGACAGTAACCTTATCCTATTTGGATTCACTCCAACATTTCTTATTATCGTATTACCTAGACTTAAGATATTAAGTCTATAAGAAATACTTAATATAAAAAATAAACCAATAAACATAAATGGAATCATAGGAATATATGATGACCAAGCTATATTAGCTGTACTACCACCTATAACTCCTAAAGCCTGTTGAGTAAAGACTCTTTGGTATGCCATTATTGCAGTACTAATTGCAAGACACATTGCACCTACTGAAAAACCAATTAAAGCTAAAGTAGCTGGTTTAAATGTTTCTCTAGATGCAAATATATATATGAGTATAGAACATATAATTGAAGCCAAAACAGATAAAATTGTATTTAACCATGGAGTAGCATCTATTAAACCTGTAATAATTAATGCTTGAACAATTAAGGCCCCACCAGTTATACCAAATAGTTGTGGATCACCTAATGGATTACGTGTAGTTGTTTGCAAAATAACACCTGCAACAGCAAAACTACTGCCAACAGATATAGCAATAAAAATTCTAGGTAATCTAATGTCCCAAATAATAGTATTATTAGCAACACTAGATTTAAACATTATTGCGTCTATAAACTCTCCAACACCAATTTTACTAGGTCCTATAAAAACACCAAGTAAGATTCCTAAAAGACCTAGCAAAATAATAGTTATAGATAAAGTAATAAATTTATTCAAAAAAATTATTACTCCATACTAATAGTTTATTCTTCAATTTTAGATACAAGTTCTAGCAATGCATCTATTATCCTAGGACCAGGTGCTTGCATAAATAATATAGGATCTAAGTCTTTAACTCTTTCTTCCCTAATAGCTGTTAATCTATTAAAACCAGGAATGGATGGCAATGTTTGTGATAATCTAGGTGCAGGAGGGGGTGCTGGGTTTATAGTAAATATATATCCAGGGTCAGAACGCATTGCAGTTTCCCCAGCCCAAGATGTATAACCAGGATAAGGACCAGCATCATCCATTCCTGCTGCTACATTTTTTAAATTTAGAATGTCAGCAACTAAACCTGCATAGGATTCTGGCTTAGCAGCATATAAATTACGATCAGCATCAGATATTAATATTAAAATATCTCCTGAATAATTAACCCTTTCAGATATTTCTTCAATTTGCTTATTCATATCAATCAAAACTTGATTAACTTCCTCTTCTTTATTAAAAATAATTCCCATACTTTGAATACCGTCACTAATGTCTTCTAAAGAAGTAGCTCTAACTGCAAATATAGGTATACCAAATCTACTAAGATCTCTCATAAACCTAGCTTGCGTTAATGCTTCAATAACAATTAAGTCAGGCTCTTGGGCTATAATAGCTTCAAAGTTTGGTGTGTAAGCACTTCCAACTGTAGGTAAATTCATAATTTGTTCAGGATATCTAGAAGAAGCATCTCTTGCTATAACACTACCTCCTGCTTTATAAATCATTTCAGTAGCAGTAGGACTTAAGCTTACAACCCTCACAGGACCTACATCTATTTCAACTTCTCTATTCAGTTTATCTATAAGAATAATTGCTTTAACATCATCGTGCTGTTCTCCATCATCATCGTGCTGTTCTCCATCATCATCGTGATGTTCTCCATCATCATCGTGACGCTCTCCATCTTCATCATCGTGATGCTCTCCATCTTCATCATCGTGATGCTCTCCATCTTCATCGTGATGTTCTCCATCTTCATCATCGTGACGCTCTCCATCTTCATCATTTTTAGATTCAGATGTATTTATTACTTGAGCCACATTTTCTTTCTCTTGAACCTCCAAATCATTATTTGAGGATTCAAGCACATCACAAGCTATAAAAACAAATAACAACAAAGCTACTGGTAAAAACATGTATTTATTAAAATTCATCATTTAAAAAAATTCCCTTTCATAAAAATAAAATAACTTAAATATTAAGTAAATAAATAATATTAATAATTATAGATGAAACAGGTCATCTTTATATCTTTTATTCATGAATTATCAACCTCTATGTAATACCTTACTTCATCACATTTTTTTTACAATATAAAACTAACATTATAAAACTAACACTCAAACTAAAATTATTAAACAAATAAATTAAAAAATTATGCAATTAAATATTGATCATTAATAAACATAATATTAGTAAAACGCAAAGAATATGCTGATGTTAGTTGAGTGTAAAATTTATATTTATGTTAGGCAGGTTTCAGTTTGTAAAAATATTAAGGATACTAATATTAAGGTAAAAGGTTAACTAACAACAGCATATTCAGTTTTAGGATATATATATGTTATATATATTTCTTATTTAATTGATCAGGCCTACCTCTCGTAATAACGCCTGAGTTCCAGCTAAGTCTTCTAAATCAGCCATATCTAGATCAGCTTTATTAAGATCAGCCAAAGGAGTTAGCAATCTGTTTACTTTAACTCCATCAACTAGCGGATATTCATAAGTTTGACCAGTAAAATATTGTTGGGCAACTTTAGAAAGCATGAAGTTTAAGAATCTTTCTGCATTATCTTTGTTTTCAGCAGTCTTAAGTATTGAAGCACCGGCTACTAATACTAAACTACCAGGACCCTTAGAATTCAAATAATGATTTCTAGCGCCAAAACCATCACCTGCTTCTGCTAAGAACCTATATAAATAATAATGATTAACAAATCCTACGTGAATTTCTCCTTTACCTGCAGCTTCTACAGTCGGAGTATTCTTAGGATAAACAATTGGATCATTAGCTTTTATACATTCAAGCCATTCACGAGTTTTATCTTCTCCCCACTGAGCTCTCATTGCAGTAATCATAGCTTGAAATGAACCATTAGTTGGAGGCCATCCAATACGACCTTTCCATTCAGAATCACAAAAACCTAATAATGTTTCAGGAAGGTCAGTTGCAGGGTCAATACTTTCAGTATTATATACTACAGCTCTTGCTCTACCAGAGATACCTACCCACTGTCCATTTGCAGACTGTGCCCAAGCAGGTACCTTACTTAAGATTTCCGCATCAATCTTTTCAGTCATGCCTTTATTTACAACAACAGCTAAACCACCTGGATCTTGAGCAAAGAATATATCTGCTGGAGACTTACTTCCTTCTTCCATTAATACTGCAGCAATTTCACCAGTTTTTCCATATTTCACTTGTACATCTATCCCAGTCGCTTCTGCAAACTGTGCTATTATAGGTGCAACTAGTGATTCTTTACGACCAGAATAAACTACTAATTTACCTGGATCAGCTGGCACTTCTTTTACTACTTCTACAGTTTTTTCTACAATTTTCTCTTTAGGTACTTCTTTTATTACTTCTACAATTTTCTCTTTAGGTACTTCTTTTATTACTTCTTTTATTACTTCTTCAGTAACAATTTTTTCTACAGGTACTTCTTTAACTACCTCTTTAATTATCTCTTCAGCTTCACAAGCAAATAATGAAAAGCTTAAAAGAGCTAGTGGCAAAAATACTATATTTTTTTTAAATAATTTATACAATTATCCCCTCCATATATATTTTGTATATAAATGTTTATCTATTTACTAAGTATATACTTATGAATAATAGACGTCAATAGTTTAATTAATTATAAGCTCAAACAATAGAATTTAATTACTGCAAGCTATTTAATTTATTAAGCCATAATTAACAACACAAATTAATTTTGCCTTACAGATTTGATTGTTTATAGAAAAAATCTTATTTATTAATTAAAATTAGATAATACTTTAAGAAATATGATTGAAATTGCTATAAAAATCCAAAAAACTAATCGAGGACTATTAAATTTCATTTTTGTTACTCTCTATATAATATCAAGATACAGGTGGAATATATTGAGTCCAAGGTTTAGCTTTTTCAAATGCAGAAGATGCTGCCATAACTAATGCATCAGCACCTTTTTTACCTATTATATGTAAACCAATAGGCATTCCATCTTTAGAAAAACCACAAGGAACAGTTGCTGCAGGATATCCAATAACATTTATCGGATAAGTAAATGGATGAGATCCGTATATATAGGACATAGTCTCTGGACTAGGATATACTTCTTTACCTGCTATTAATTTTGGAGGAGTATCTACTGGAAATGCTGTCGAAGGCATAGTTGGAGATAATAATAAATCAAATTTCCCAAACTCATCTTCAAACTTAGATATCATAATATCTCTTTCACCCAATGCTTTTACAAGTTCATCTGTAGTTACATCTCTAGATGATTCTAAAACATATTGCATATACCAAGTGAGTTTTTCTTTATTTTCTTCTAATTGACTGATATTAAATTTTATAACAGATTTATAAATAGCCCACCAGGAAAAAAATGGATCTTCAAGGTTTAATTTTGATTCATCCAAGCTACATCCTAAATCTTGAAAAATTTTTGCAGCTTTAGATGTGATTTCTAATACTTCTGGTTCTGAATTAATATAACCAAAATCTGAAGACCATCCTAATCGTAAACCTTTTATATCTTTATTTAACGATCCGATATAATCTGGAATAGTTCCTCTTAATGATGCAGGATCTCTTGGATCATGACCTGCTAATACTTCAAGCATCATAGCTGAATCTCTTACAGATCTGCTCATAGGACCTTGTTGACTTAAATAATTTGGAATATGTTGAGCTGGAGTACCGGAATATTTAGGCACCCGTCCCTGAGTGTTTTTTAATCCATATAGACCACAATAACTTGAAGGGATTCTTATTGAACCTCCTCCATCTCCACCAGTAGCTAAAGAGCATAAACCAGCAGCCATAGCTGCCCCTGCCCCACCACTTGAAGCTCCTGTAGTTCTTTCGGTATTCCATGGATTACGACAATGATCCCCCAGCCTGTTTTCATTAAAACCTACTGCTCCAAATTCAGATGCATTAGTTTTGCCTAATATAATTGCTCCAGCTTTTCTAAGGCGTTCCACAACTATAGTATCAGCTGTAGGGATATTATCTTTATAGATTAAAGAACCTTGAGTAGTACGAATACCTTCAGTCATTTCTAAATCTTTAACACCTATAGGTATTCCATGTAATTTGCCAAGAGCTTCTCCAGATAAAACAGCTTTTTCAGCTTTACTAGCACTTTCTAGAGCTTCTTTTTCATTTAAAGTTAAATATGAGTTGAGTTGAGGGTCAAGTCTATTAATACGCTCAAAATATATCTTTGTAATTTCTACAGGAGAAACTTTTTTTTTCTTAATTAAATCTCGCATTTCCCATGCAGATGTAAAGGCTAATTCTTTACTCATATATATATATCCTCTCAAAATATGTAATTTTGAGATAGTATATACGCCAAATAAGCTAATTACAAATATAAATATTAATTAACTAAACCTTTTTAGGTATGAACTTAACTGGAGGCTTAGCTAAAATAGCAGATATAATACAAAGTATAGGTAAAACGATAAATAAAGATACTGATTTTTCATAAGACCCAGTATAATCAACTAACCATGCTAATGGAAATGGTCCTATTGCTGCAGACCCAACAACAATTGTAGCTACGAAACCCTTTATAGATCCTATTGATTTTCTTCCATAATAATTAGCCCAAATTACAGGACTAACTATTTGAGAAAACCCCATAGAAAACCCTAATATACCTGCATACACAAAACCTTCCCAAGTGTTTGAAATTAAAAAAATTAAAAACATTCCCGTAATAGCAATAATTTGATTAAAAGCTATAAGAAATCTCCCAGGAATTTTTTCTATCAAAAAACCTGAAAAAAAAGAACCTATTAACATCATAGGTGATACTGCAAAAAATGCCTTAGCTGCTACTGAAGAATCTAAACCTCGACTCTCAAACAAAGGCACTTGTATAAATGTTAATGCTGTCATAATTAATGGATTTGAAGTATTTGCAAATAATAAAAACCAAAATGTCTTAGTTTTCATAGCTTCCTTTAAAGTCCAGCTATCTTCATCATTAACATAATCACGAGTATGGGCCACAGTATTTTTAGAATAAATTAATCCATCTGGAAATAATCCAATAGATTCTGGACTTCTACGGAGTATAAATAAAGAAGGTAGAAGTAAACCCAATAAAATTATAATTGCTAAAAATCTCCAAGATTCCTCCCAACTATAATTTATAATCAAAACAAAAATTAAATTCGGGTAGATAGCTTGACTAAGAGAACTCCCTAATGAATTAAATGCACTAGCTCTACCTCTATATTTTACAAACCATACTGCAATCAGACTACTTGAAACCAAAAACAATGAACCTTGTCCTAAGCCCCTAAGAAGTGTGAAACCAATATATAGTTCAAACGAATTCGATACATGGCTCATCCATATACAACTTATACAGAAAAATATTGCAATTAAAGGCATTAATATTTGACCACCTAGCTTATCAAATGACTTACCAATAAAAACCATAAAAACAGCTGCAGACAAAGAACCCAAAGTATACAAACTTGCAATTTCTGAAAGACTGAGATTCAAGCTTTTACGCATTGGCTCCAAAAATATAGATATTGCATAAGTTTGACCAGGTCCTGAAAAGAACATAGCTAATGCAGTAACTGATAAGATTAACCACCCATAATAATATGGAAAAATCTTTTGTAAACTAAATAGCTTCATCTAATTTCACGAATAAACTATTTTCTTTAATTCATTCCTAATTTTATACGAATATGAAGGCATCAATTGTGTCAAAAATATACATATAAATTCTGAATGCGGGTCAATCCAAAAATATGTACTTGCAGCGCCTCCCCATCCATATTGGCCAGAAGGTCCCTCATCAGTATTCTCCATTTGTATAGAAAACCCTAAACCAAAACCTATTCCTTCAAAAGATGATTCAGCCCATCTTAAACCAGGCATAGCAGTTGAAAGTAAATCTTGATTATTAAATAAATGATTTTTAGTCATTAGTTCTACAGTAGAAGCATTAATAACTTTCTTATCTTGAAACACACCTTTATTTAATAACATAGAAGAAAATTTAATATAATCGTCAAAAGTAGAAACTAATCCTCCTCCTCCAGAAAAAAACCCTGGTTTTTTCAAATATCTACTAGACTCAGGATCATCAACTAGTTTTAATTTGTCAGAAGGACTATTATAATAATTTGCAGTAAACCTATGGACTTTACTACTGGAAACATGAAAGCCAGTATCTGACATACCTAGTGGGTAAAAAATATTCTTATTCATATATTCTTCCAATGAATAACCAGAAACAATTGAAACTATATAACCAATAACATCAGTAGATACAGAATAATTCCATAAAGTCCCTGGAGAAAATAATAGAGGTAAATTCGATAAAGATTCTATAAGATCTTCAGTTGAATTATTGAAAAATCCATCTGGAGAAGATAATTCTCTATATAATTCATCTATTTTAGTATTACTAATATATCCATAACTTAAACCCGATTGATGAGTCATCAGATCTTTTATAGTCATATGCCTAACAGGAGTATCAACAATAAAATTGCCTAAATCTCCAGAATTATATACTTTCAAATTTTTCCATGATTCAATGTATTTATATACTGGATCATTTAAATTAATTGAACCTGATTCATATAACTGCATTAATGCAACACTAGTAATTGGTTTAGTCATAGAATAGATCCTAAATATTGAATCTTTTCCCATTGGTCTTGACCTTTCAACATCCATCATACCTAATGGGTCTAAGAGTGTTACATCACCTTTATTATAAAAACCAATTAAAACACCTGGATACTTCCCAGAATTTATATAATTTTTTTGTATATGATTTTCTATATGTCTTAACTTTTTGTCAGATAATACAAAGCTCATATCATTCTAATTCTATAATAGGAGAACCATCATTAACTTGATCTCCTGAAGAAACAAAAACTTTTTTTACTATCCCAGACCAATCAGCCTTTAACGATTGTTGCATTTTCATTGCTTCAAGGACACATACATCATCACCAGTAATAACTTGATCACCTTCCTTCACCGCAACAGATATAATTGATCCAGGCATTGGGGAATAAAAAGTTCTCCCTCCAGACCCTTCATTTACAGATATATTTGTATTAGTTTTTGAAGAAGGTTTTTCATCAATCGATTTTTTGTCAATTGATTTTAGTTGATCAGTATAAACTTCAATCTCATCACCATTAACTATAACTCTTACAGGATTAGAGTCTATATTATCAACTTCTACTAAATAGTCTTTTCCATCAATGCTTACTTTTATTTTTTTAACCATTTTACGTACTCAAATTTAATTTAAAATTAAAAACTATTACTTAATGCAATAAATACTCCAGCCACTACTGCCGAACCAATTACACCAGCTACATTAGGACCCATAGCATGAGATAACAGGTAATTTTTAGAATTATTTTCTTGACCAATATGGTGAGACAACCTTGCAGCCATAGGAACCGCAGATACTCCTGCTGAACCTATTAATGGATTAATTTTTTCTTTTAAAAAGAGGTTCATAATCTTTGCAAACAGTAAACCACCTACAGTTCCAAACATAAAAGCAACTAAACCTAAAACAAGTATAATTATTGTATCAAGTTTAAATACTGTTTCAGCGGTTAATTGAGTTCCAACAGTAAGCATCAAAAATATTGTAGCTATATTTAGTAGTTCATTAGATGCAGCTGAGCTTAACCTCGGAACAACTCCACTCTCTTTAAATAAATTTCCAATAATAAACATGGATATTAATGGAGCAGATCTAGGAACTACTAAAATCACAATCACCATTGCCAAGCAAGGAAAAATAATCTTCTCTAATTTAGAAACATCTCTAGCCGGTTTCATTTCAATTTTACGTTCGGATTCAGTTGTTAAAAGTCTCATTAAAGGGGGCTGTATAAAACCTATTGATGCCATATAAGAATATGCGATAACTGCAGTTATACCTAACAACTCAGGAGCTAATTGTGCTGAAAGAAATATAGTTGTAGGTCCATCAGCCCCGCCTATTATTCCAATAGCAGCAGATTCACTCAATGTAAACATTCCAGTAGCTAAAGCTCCCCAAAAAGCACAAAATATACCTACCTGAGCAGCAGCTCCCAACAGTAAAACTTTAGGATTAGCAATTATAGGACCAAAATCTGTCATTGCACCTATGCCTAAAAATATTATTGGGGGTAAGATATTCCAAAAAGATAAACCATAATGAAAGAATATACCAAAAATACCAGATTCTTGATAACCAGTACTCGTAGTGGGAGAATCTAATAATCCAGTTAATGGTAAATTTGCTACAATTACCCCTAACCCAATTGGCAATAATTCATAAGGCTCTAAATTCTTGTTAATAGCTATATATATAAAAATGAGCCCAACAAGTAACATTAGGCAATTTTTCCAATTTATAGCAACAAAGCCAGTTGAATTAAAAAAATCTATAAATTCTGACACTTTTTATATACACCAAACATAATATCAAGCCCAATTATGATTCCTTACGCATTTGAGAATCAGCTATTAATAAAGTTACAACAGCAACAGCTGCTTTCGATTTATTTAAGGCTTCTAATTCTAATTTTTTTAAATTTTTTGTATTTTTATCATTAATAATATTCAAAACTTTTTTTGTTAAAAAGCTTGTAAAATAAGCTGAAAACATCAAAAATAATAACAACCCAAAAGCTACAGTAACCCCAATAAGCGTCAGGTTTAGAGCCTGGTTAAATATATCTATATCCAATATAACCTCTTAATATTTTTTGATATAATACAAAAATTTATTGTACAACAATAAAATAATTTCCAGCAACATACTTACAGAGAATTTTAATCAGATATATAATATAATGCATTATATATATTTTCAGGTTAAGGACTAATTATTATGAAATCAAAGATTGACTTTAATTGTGATATGGGTGAAAGTTTTGGAATGTATGAAATGGGCTTAGATGAAAAAATAATCCCATATATAACTTCTGCTAATATTGCATGTGGTTTCCATGCAGGAGATCCAAACTGGATGAATGAGACAGTAAAGCTAGCTGAAAAGAACAAAGTAGGCATTGGAGCACATCCAAGCTTTCCAGACTTAAAAGGATTTGGAAGAAGAAACATGAATCTATCTAGTAAAGAAGTTAAAAATGACTTGAAATACCAAATTGGAGCCTTGACTGCTTTTACGAAAGATAAAAAACTACAACATGTTAAACCACATGGTGCAATGTATAATCAAAGTGTCAATGACCCAGATCTATCTAGAGCAATATGTGAAGCTATCCTGGAAACTGATGAAAACATTATTCTTATTGCACTAGCAAATTCTAAATGGATAAAAATTGCTAAAGAAATGGGTTTAAAAGTTGCTAGAGAAATATTTGCAGATCGTGCTTTAAACTCTGACGGATCCCTCGTATCTAGATCAATTGAAGGTTCAGTTATTCATGAAGCTGATGTTGTAATTGATAGAAGTATTAAAATGATAAATCAAGGAAGTGTTAAAACTATAGATGGAAAAGAAATAGAAGTTGAAGCTGACAGTATATGCCTTCATAGCGACACTCCAGGTTCAGTTGAAATGGCAAAGTTACTAAATATAGAATTACAAAAAAATGGTATAGAAACATCAAAAATTGCTGACCTTGTATGATTTTAAATATTGAACGGATATAAATTTATGGAAACAGAATTAAACTTTTTATCAGCAGGAGATCAATCACTAGTAATTCAACTAGGAAACTCTATCGATCTTGAAATAAATCAAACAACTAGAGCTTTATCATATTCAATTGAACAAAATTCCATAGCTGGAGTAATTGAATTAATACCTTCTTATAGATCAATATTAATAAATTTTGATGCAACAATAATATCTATCTCTGAACTAAAAGAAATATGTTCTGATAACTACTATAATCTAAAAAATATAGAACTACCTAAACCTAAAACTATTGAAATTCCTACATTATACGGAGGAGAATATGGTCCAGATATTGAATTCGTAGCTAATAATGCTAAATTAAGTATAGAAGAAGTCATAAATATACACACAAAAAATATATACCCAATATATATGATAGGTTTTACTCCCGGATTTCCATATTTAAAAGGTTTAGATGAAAAATTAAATACACCTAGGTTAAAAACACCTAGAACTTCTATAAATGAAGGATCTGTAGGGATAGCAGATAACCAAACAGGAATATATCCAGTTAAATCTCCTGGAGGTTGGCAAATAATTGGAAGGACTCCTTTAAAATTATTTTCGCCAAATAAAAAAAACCCCTTTATTTTCAATATAGGTGACAATATAAAATTTATCCCTATATCAAATGAAAAAGAATTTTCTATAATAAAAGAAAAAATAAATTCAATTGAGGAAAATGAGTAATGACTCAAAATATTATAGAAATTTTAGATGGAGGACTTTTAACTACAATACAAGATACTGGAAGATATGGTTTTCAGAAATTTGGAATTCCTGTTTCTGGAGCTATGGATATTCAATCTTTGAAATATGCAAATAAATTATTAGATAATCCTTTAAATGCTGCTTGTTTAGAAATAACAATAATTGGTCCAAAAATAGAATTTCTAGATGATACTTTTATATCAATTACTGGCGCAAACATATCACCAAAGCTAAATGACAAACCAGCTGAAATGTGGCAATCTATCAAAATAAAAAAAGGCGATATACTTGAATTTAAAGAATTACTAGATGGTATGAGAGCATACATAGCTTTTGCCGGAGGGATAGATGTAGAAAAAGTTATGGATAGTAGATCAACATACCTTCAAGGAAGTTTTGGAGGATTTAAAGGGAAAAAATTAGATACTGGCGATATCATAAAATCATTTAACAAAAATAATCCAAATGATATGCACCTTAGAAAATACCCACCTCTAGAATATGGACATGAGCATGAAATAAATATTATTTTAGGTCCCCAAAATGACTATTTCCCAGCAGAATCTATATCAACTTTATTAAATTCTGAATATAAAATATCACTTGAATCTGATCGAATGGGTTATAGATTAGATGGCCCACCAATAACACATATTGATTCTCCAGATATTATTTCAGATGGCACTGCAAATGGCTCTATACAAATACCCGGAGATGGCATACCAATAATCCTATTAGCTGATAGAGGTACTACTGGTGGTTATACAAAAATAGCAACTGTAATTTCTTCTGACTTACCAAAACTAGGCCAAGCATTGCCAGGTGACATTTTGAAATTTAAGGTAATAACTATTGAAGAAGCTACAAAATTTATTAAATCCCAAGATCAAGCTTTAGAATCTTACCAAGAATTTGCTAATAAATATGAAAATAAAATATTTAATATTGATATAGATGGAGAATTTATTGAAATAAATGATAATATAGAAAATCTATATACAAGTACTGATAAATTACCGCCCCCTATCATTACTAAATCAATCAAAGCCCAAACAATATTACCTAAATCAGAACTAAAATTTGATTTTGAAATAGAAATCTCACGAAAAGAATTAATTGATGAGAATTAATTAAATTTAATTTTTTATGGATATATTTAATATAATTTCAATCATTTCCGAATGGGTCTTAAGTTTTGGAGATAGTCCATGGGCAATACCAGTATTAATTCTTAATTCTTTTACTGAATCAATTTTTTTCCCGATACCTCCAGATGCTTTATTAATACTACTTTCACTTAAAAATATTGAATTATCTATTTTTATTTCAATAATTACAGCAATTTCTTCAGTTTTAGGAGGAATTGCAGGTTATTATATTGGAAACAAATTAGGAAGAAATTTAATATTTAAAATAATAAGTGAAAATTATATAATCAAGGCAGAAAATTTATTTTCAAAATATGGATTTTGGGTAATAATAACTGCTGCTTTTACTCCTATTCCTTATAAAGTATTTACCTTAACTGCTGGAGCACTAAATTTAAAACTTAAAAAATTTATAATAGCGTCAATAATTGGACGTTTTTTACGTTTTCTATTTATCGGCATAATGATATATATTTTAGGAGAAAAAATTAACTCCTTTTTAAATTCAAATTTTGATCTAATAACTATAATAACGACAACAAGTGTCTTACTTTTGATTTCCCTAATAATATTTATAAAAAACAAAAACAAACTATCTGAAAAATTGTAATATATTTAGAAAGGATTTTAAATGAATAATAGAGTGGGAGTGGGGAATTATCAATATGAATGTGTTCCCAACTGGGGACAGTTACCTACAATTGGAAAAGATCTTAAAAATAGTGCAGTCGTATCAGGAGTTGCATGTGATTCAAAAGGCAATGTTTATGTTGCGGTTCGTAATATTCCTTATCCTGAAACACTCTCTGGAGCAATATTAGTTTTTAATCGAGATGGAAAATTCATCAAATCAATTGGAGAAGACCTTTTTACTACACCTCATCTATTACACATAAATTCAAATGATGAAATTTATTATACAGATGCAACAGACCATAGGGTTCATAAAATTTCACCCTCAGGTGAACTCTTAATGACCCTTGGAGGTTACACAATGGTCGCTGGTGACAGACCTATTAATAGATACAAAACAATATCTGCTCCAGGAAAACCTTTTAACCGCCCTACAAAGGTAGTAGAAAGCAAAACAGGAGACCTGTTTATTTCTGATGGCTATGGACAAAATCGTATTCACAGGTTGAAATCAGATGGAGAAATTGTTATGTCTTGGGGAGAAACAGGGAAAGGACCTGGGCAATTTGAACTCCCACATAGCATAAATGTTGACAAAAAAGAAAGGATATATGTTTTAGATAGACCTAATAATAGATGCCAAATATTCAATATTAATGGAGAATTTCTGGAAGAATGGAAATATATAGTTGATGACAATGAAGAAATATTAAAAAATGGAGAAAAAGGTCCAAACGATATAATCTTCGATGAAGATAACATCATACACGTATGTTCAGGCTTAGGCAAGGTAACTCTGATGACATTGTCAGGAGATCGAATTGGAGATTGGATACCTGGACCTTCACATGGAATGTGGATAGATGACAGAGGTGATCTGTATTTAGCTATGCTGAAAAACCATCAACGATTACAAAAATTTGTGCGTGTATAGAAAATTAAGATAAAAATTAGTTTCTTGCAAATTCTCAAAATGACTATTACTCTTAAGCAATTAAACATTTTAATATCAACTTAAATATAAAAGGGAGTATAAATGTGAATCAAGACAATAATTTACTAAATACTACGGTTGTAGGAAGCCATGCAATACCTGGATGGTTTTGGACTGCTCTTAACGAAATAGATAAAGGAAATTATGCATCAACAGATATAAAGGAAGTATATAATGATGCAGTAAATATAGCTATATTAGATCAAGAAAGAGCTGGTATAGACATCATTACAGATGGTGAAATGAGGAGATCTCACTTCGTACAAAGTTTTTATAAAAAAATGGAGGGGATCGTTCAAGATCCACCTCTAAGGTTAACAGGCATTGAAGGATATGATTCTCCTCCTAGATATCACTCTACCGGTAAAATAAAAATCCCTCATGGACTTGGAATAATTGAGGAATTTAAATACTTAAAAACTCAAACAAATAAACCTTTGAAAGTTACATGTCCTGGTCCATTAACCCTAACAATACACATCAGACCTCAGGATGGATATAAGGATAGATTAGAACTAGCATGGGATTTTGTAGATGTAATAAATGATGAGTTAAAAGAATTAGTTAAATTAGGTGCTGAATTTATCCAAATAGATGAACCTTCTTACGCAATAATACCAGGTTCTGATAAAGACTGGATAGAGTTATATAATGCATGTGTAAAAGATATAGATGCAAAAATCGCATTACATGTTTGTTTTGGTAATTTCTCTAGTAGGCCAAGAGGGAAGAGAAGTTATAAATGGATGTTTCCAGAATTGTTAAATGCAAAATCAGACCAACTAGTATTAGAATTCGCCAATAGAGAAATGAGTGAAAGTAACTTGTGGGAAACATTTGATATTCAAAAAGAACTTTGTGCTGGAATTGTAGATGTAAAATCTTTTTATGTAGAAACTCCTGAAGATGTCGCAGAACGTATACGTGAATTATTAAATTATGTTCCTCCAAATAAATTATCAATAAGTCCAGATTGCGGTTTTTTCCAACTTCCTAGATGGATAACATACTTAAAATTAGAGGCATTAGTTAAAGGCACAAATATTGTAAAAAGAGAACTTGGAATCATATAATGAGTTCCCTTTTAAGTGGAGTAACTGTCTTAGATTTAACAATTAATGTTCCTGGACCATTTTGTTCTATGAATTTATCAGATCTAGGAGCAAGAGTTATTAAAATAGAACCCCCAGGTGGAGACCCTTTAAGATCTGAAAAGGAAATGTGGGATAACCTAAATAGAGGAAAAGAGAGCATTGTATTAAATTTAAAATCTACTAAAGACAAATTGTACTTAAGTAAACTAGCAAAAATTGCGAATATAGTAATCGAAGGATGGAGACCAGGTGTAGCAAAAAGATTATCTGCTGATTATGAAACTTTAAAAAAAGAAAACAATCAATTAATATATTGCTCAATTTCTGGATTTGGACAAGAAGGAGAATGGAATAAAAGACCAGGGCATGATATAAATTACCTAGCACTTAGTGGTTATCTAGATATGCAAGCTAAGGTTGAGGGAAAACCTTGGGCTCCAACAGTACTTTTATCAGATTTATCATCTGGATTTTACGCAACAATTGCAATATTAGCAGCCCTAAATAAACAGAATATAACTAAAACAGGAACATATATAGATTTATCAATGACTGAATCAGCAATATCACTACTTAATATTGAAATAGGTCGAATCAAATCAGAAAACCATATGCCTAACGTAACCAACATTCCACACTATGGAGTTTTCGAATGTTCTGATAATAAATGGTATAGTCTAGGAATAGTACATGAAAACCATTTCTGGGATAGATTTTGCAAAACAGCTGGCTTAGAAAAATTCATTGGAATAAATTTTGATGAAAGGTTAAATCAATATGAGCTAATAAATAAAACCTTGAAAAAAACATTTCTTTTAAATCCTTCATATGAATGGGATAAACGATTGAAAGAATTAGATATACCAGGAGCAATAGTAATTTCTTTAGAAGAAACTTTAAACACTAAAGAATTAACTAATAGAAAATTCTTTAAAAACATAAATAATTCATCTTTTATGAAAATGCCATTTAAATTTTCTTCATATGATATAGGACCTTTTAATTCACCTCCGAATTTAGGACAAAACACAAATGAAATACTTGATCAAATAAAATTGTTTTAGGTGCAATATGAATCAAAATTATTTAATTGGTGATTATAAAAATACATATAAAAATTTTCAAATAGAAGTCCCTGAAAGATATAATTGGGCCTATGAAGTCTTCGATAAATGGGCCCAAGACCCTTTAAAATTAGCTATGTTATGGGTTGATAAAGATGGAAAATCAAAAAATATAACTTTTAAAGAAATGTCTAAAAGATCCAAAAAGACAGCTAATATGCTAATTGGATTAGGGGCAGAACCACAAGACCGTATATTTGTTATGTTACCTAGATTAGTAGAATGGTGGGAAATTATAATTGCTGCAATTCGAGCACAAATAGTGTCAATCCCAGGAACAGTTTTATTAACTACTAAAGATATTGAATATAGGTTAAATATGTCCGGCGCAAAAATTGTAATAACTGACAGAGATAATTATGAAAAATTCGAATCTATTAAAGGTAAATGTGATGATTTAGAACACATTATTGTAGTAGATGATAATTTAGAAAATGGTATTTTAAATTATGAAGAAATGGTTAATAAATCTTCAAGTAATTTGCCAAATCCTGAAAACCTATCAAGTGATTTGTTAATGGGATATTTTACATCTGGAACTACTGGTTATCCCAAGATGGTATTAAATACTCATGCATCATATCCTCTCGGACATATAGTTACTGGAAAATACTGGTTAGATAATCGACCGTCTGATTTACATTGGACTTTATCTGATACAGGGTGGGCACAAGCTGCATGGACTTGTTTTTTTGCTCCCTGGAATATGGGATCAGCTATATTTATATGGGACCAGCGTGGTAGATTTGATGCTGAAGCTAGTTTGAAAATTTTAGAAGACTATCCTATATCAACATTTTTTGCTCCTCCAACAGCTTACAGAATGTTAGTTCAAGAGAATATATCTAATTTCAAATTTAAAAATTTAAGGCACTGTTTGGGAGCCGGAGAAGCCGTAAATCCAGATCTGAATTCAACTTGGAAAGAAAATACAGGTTTTCATATTTGGGAAGGCTATGGACAAACTGAAACTACACTATGTATAGCAACATTCCCAGGAATTCAATATAAACCAGGTTCTATGGGTGTAGTTGCACCTGGGTTTGAAATTAATATAGTAGATGACAATGGAAAGATATTAAAATATGGAGAAGAAGGTGAAATAGCTATAAAAATTAAACCTAATAGGCCTGTAGGATTATTTCAAGGATATTGGGATAATGACGAAGCAAATACTAACTCTTTTAGAGATGATTGGTATTTTACAGGCGACAAAGCCTCTCAAGATCAAGATGGATATTTCTGGTTTGTTGGCAGAGGCGATGATGTTATAAATAGTGCATCATATAGAATTGGACCATTCGAAGTAGAATCAGCCTTGGCAGAGCACTCATCAGTTGCAGAAACTGCAGTAATCGGCAGCCCTGATAATGTAAGAGGAGAAATAGTAAAAGCCTTTGTAGTTTTATCCCCTGGAATACATCCATATGAATTAACTATAGAAGAATCAGATTCCCTGAAAAAAGAACTTCAATCACATGTAAAAAATATTACAGCACCCTATAAATACCCTAGAGAAATAGAATTTGTAACTGAATTACCAAAAACAATTAGCGGTAAAATCCGTCGCAACTTACTTAGAGAAAATGAACTAAAGAAAAAATCTCTTTAAATTTTTATTAACCCAAACTTAAATGAATGGAGTATATAATGTTTGATTTAATAATTGATAATGGATTAATTATAGATGGGACTGGAAGTCCTGGATATTATGGGAAAATAGCTATTAATGACAATAAATTATCAATCATTAGAGAGCACACTGAAGATTTAAAAAGTAAGTCTTACATTGATGCCTCTAATAAAATAGTCTCTCCAGGTTTTATAGATTTACATTCTCATGCAGGACTTACAATATTAGGAGAACCACATCATGATCCTAAAATAAGACAAGGAGTAACTACTGAATTAGTTGGGATAGATGGTATATCACATGCTCCATTTAAAACTCAAGATGAACTTCATAAATATATTTGGCTTGATTCAGGCCTTAATGGTTACCCTCCATTACCTGCTAATTGGTTAACAGTGGCTGAATTATTGAACCAATATGATAACAAAGTAGCTGTAAATATAGCTTATATATTAGGAAATTCACCAGTAAGAATATGGACAATTGGTTGGAATAACAAACCAGCATCAAAATCAGATATTAATAATATGCAATCAGTAGTAAGAGAGGCTATGGAAGAAGGTGCTTGGGGCCTATCAACTGGCTTAGATTATCCTCCTGGATCTTATGCTAATACTGAAGAGCTAATAAAATTAGCTGAAACTTCTGCAAAAATGGGAGGATTTTACCATACACATACTAGAGCATCATTGAGTAAAAAAGGTTATTTAGAGCCATGGAATGAAGCAATAGAGATAGGACACAAATCAGGTTCCCCTGTTCATCTAACTCATTACAGACAAAGTGTACAAAGTAAAGGCAGTCATTTAGATTATTTACAATTAGTTGAAGACGCACAATCCAATGGAATGGATGTTACATTTGATTGCTATAGTTATCCTTATTCAGGTACAGCGATAAGTATTGTGTTACCTCCATGGACTAAAGATGGAGGCCCAGAAAAATTAATTTCTGTATTAAAAGACACTAATAGTAGAAAAAAAATGACTAAAGAAATTTCTAATGATCAACTAAAAGACTGTTGGTTAACAAATTTTAATAATCCAAAAAATAAACAATATGATGGTAAATTACTTGAGCATATAGCTGAGCTTAAGAATCAAAGTGTACATGAAACATTATTCGATCTATTATTAGAGGAAAATTTAGGAGTTTCAGTAGTTGGATTAGGTACAAATCAACATACTTTGCCTGCCTTTGTATCTCATCCTTCTGGAATGATAGCTAGTGATGCAATATTATTTGGAGAATACCCAAATCCTAGAAGTTATGGATGCTTCCCTTTAGTATTAGCTGAATTTGTACGAGCTGAAAAGCACCTTAAGTTACCAGAAGCAATTAGAAAAATGACATCTTTCCCTGCCCAAAGGTTAGGATTATCTGATAGAGGATTAATTAAAGATGGTTTTAAAGCTGATATAGTAATTTTTGATCCAAAAGAAGTGAAAACTTATGCTACTAGAGACAATCCAAAACAATATCCTATAGGCATAGACTATGTAATAGTTAATGGGCAAATTATAATCGATAATGGTAATAATACAGGTATTCTTGCTGGTAAAGCATTAAGAAGAGGTAAGCTAACTTAATGAATATTCCATTTAAAGTAAGCATAACAATTATAAAAAAAACATTACATGAAGATTTAATTAATAAATTTACAATTAACCCCCAAGATTGGAAAGATGGCTCAATAGGTGGTAAAAACCCTAACTGTTGTCATTCTTTTGAAATAGGCCATCAATTCATAAGCGATGGGTCTCAAATGCCTGAGGGATTTCCATCTCCTCCATGGGTTGATATACAAAAATATATATGGATATTAAGCAGAGGTGGTAATATGTTAGGATGCAAAGAAGGAACATATATCACTAATTGTTCTGATGGGTTCAGGCCTGTAACTTTTAAATTAGAACGGATACAGTAATAATCCATATAGGTATTGAAAAAAAGATTATTAGTTTAAACCAATTTTTTCTGCTAATTGTTTATTAGTTGGTTCTAACAATATAGAACCATCCTCAAAAATAATAGTTGGTACAATACGTTTACCATTATTTATTTCAAGTACATAATTTAAAAGTCTCTCATCTAATTCAATGTTAAACCATTCATAGTTTATTTTATTGCTATCTAAAAAAGACTTCGCTCTAATGCAATCAGAGCACCAATCTGTTCCATATATTTTTATATTAAAATTTTTCATTATTAAACCTAAAAATTATTATTTTAAAATCACCAGAGCTTCATAGAATCAGTAAATAGATTTCTAATATCTTCTTTATTAACAGGTCTAGGAGATAAACTAATAACTCTCTGTTGAGGCATAGTCCCTTCAACTAAGTCATCAATATCATTACTACTATATCCAACTCCATTCAATCCATTTGGGATTCCAATTTTCTTTATAAGAGATATTATAGAATCTGCTAAAATATCACCTGCATCTTCTAAATTAGCACCATCAATATCAGCTCCTAATAATTTAGCTGCATGGAGATGTCTTTTTGGATTACTTGGAGCAGTAAATCTAAAAACAGCTGGAGCATTAAGAATTACTGACATCCCATGAGGAACCATAGAATGACCTATAGGATAATCTTTAGGCAAAAATTCTTTAACTCTGCCTGCTACTGGATATGACATTCCGTGAGGCAAATGTACTCCTGCATTCCCAAATCCAAACCCAGCAAAAGTAGCAGCTAAAAGCATCTCTCCTTTAGCAGATATATTATCTGGATCTTCATATGCTTTTACTATATTATTAGAAACCATTTTAATAGCTTTTAAAGCCCATATATCACTTATAGGGTTTGCACCTTGATATGGGCTTCGTACAGAAGGACTATCAGATGCTGGACGTCTAGAAAAAGGAATAGCTGTAAATGATTCTAAACCATGACATAAAACATCTAATCCACTACAAGATACAACCATTTGAGGAAGAGTTTTAACGTTATCTGGATCTACCATACCCATATTTGGTCTAAGGTAACGATGAGAAATTCCAGTTTTAGCCTTTATATCTAATAAATCAAATATTGCAACACCTGTAGTTTCACTACCTGTTCCTGCTGTTGTAGGAATAGCTATTAAAGGTTTTAAAACTCCTGGTACTGGTACTCCATCACCTATAGGAGAATTTACATATGTGAAAAAATCTGCAGGGTAAGTAGCATATAAATTAGCTGCTTTAGCAGTATCTATAGATGAGCCACCACCTATAGCAACATATCCATCAAAATTTTCAGATTGAGCAAATTTTATTGCCAGTTTAAATGAATCATCTGTTGGTTCAACTGAAACCTGGTCAAATAAAATCGTTTCAATTCCAAATTGATTTAATGATTTAATAGCAATTTCAACACAATTACTCTTAGCCATTTTAGGATCAGTAACAAGCATTACACGCTTAGACCCTAAACGGTTCATTTCAAACCCTATTTCATTTGTAACTCCTGAACCATATTTTATATTAGAAGTATCAATTGCAAATACATTTTCAAAATCAGACATATGAACTCCATTACTAACTAATAATTATTTAACTTCAGCATATCCTCCACGTCCTCTAGGATCTGCAGCGCCATTAATAAGATTCTTACCATAATCACTTGTAATCGCATGTACTAATGCAAAAAATGGATCAAAACTCAACTCACTTTTTTTAATATCATGACCTTTTTCGTTCATATATTCTAAAATTCTATAATATAATCTTGCTTCAACATCTACCCATTTACCTTCTGAATGTATTCTAGGAGCTGATACTGCTTCTAAAACAGACATCTCGTGGTCAATAATGTTAACGATAGTTTGTAAATTTGCTGTAAGAATTTTAACAGCACCAGGCGCACTTGTTATTATAACCGGATACCCTTCTTTTAAAATTATAGTAGGTGACATTCCAGTAGTACGTGATTTACCAGGTGCAATAGAATTAGGATGCCCTGGATAAGGATTGAAAACATGCATAGAATTATTAAATAAAAACCCTAACCCTTTAACTACTACACCAGAACAAGGGCTTCCTAAGGTATGAGTTATAGCAATTGCATTACCTTTCTCATCCATCGACGAAACAGTTGTAGTATCATGACCTTCAGCTATGTCTAACCCTGGAACAGATATAGTTTCATTGCTATCAATCTTTTTTTTCCAATCCATAGCATGGTCTTTAGATGTAATTTTATCTATTGGTACAAATTCAAAATCGGGATCTGCAAGGTATTTTGCCCTGTCAACAAAACCTGCTTTTTGAGCCTGTGACATTATATGACAATATTCAGGTGTCCCAAAACCAATTTTATTTAAATCATACCCTTCCAATATATTAAGAGTTTCAATAATTTGAGGCCCACTACCTGGAGCTAAGTTTGTACATACAGTATATCCCCTGTAATTAGATTTAAGAGGAGAATTAATTCTTAATTTATATTCATAAAAATCCTTTTCAGTAATTAAACCTCCATGGTCGGAAAAATCCTTGGCTATTATTTTTGCAAGTTCACCTTTGTACATCAAATCAGGACCTTCAACAGATATACTATCTAATACTTCGGCGTAATCTTGCATAATTAAACGTTCACCTGTTTTAAGAACATTTCCATTTGGTGCAAATATCTGGCTAGATACAGAATTAAATTTTAATATATCTTCCGTGTCACTATAACCTAAGCTTCCATCATGTTTCCAACTCTGATGCAGTTCAGCTGGTATTATAAAACCTTTTTTAGCTAAATCTATAGATGGTTTAATTAAATCTTTCCAACCCATAGTACCAAAACGATTAGAAACTTCATAAAGAGCTTTAAGAGTCCCTGGTACTGTTACTGATAGATATCCTATTTGATTAATGTTGCCTTCTAATTCCCACATATCAGCAGGCAATCTATTAATAACTTTTTCAGACCACATATCTTTTGTTGATTTTAAGGGAGCTCTACCATAAAAATCTATAACCAAATGGTTTCCGGACTCAGCATCAAAAACTTGCAGGGTTCCATTTCCCCCTATACTAGTTTGATGAGGCTCTGCTATCCCTTGAGCAAAAGCAGTAGCAACAGCAGCATCTATTGCATTACCACCTTCTTCAAATATACTGCGCCCAATTTCAACAGCTTCGACTTGAGGACAAACAATAACACCTTTCAATATAAACCTCTTTAAATAATTTAAATCTTGCAATGAATTTTAAAAAATATTATATTACATTTCAATTGTATAAGTAAAAATATTAATCTAATGTTCTAAGGTGATTATAATGAAAAATAATTCAATATTAACAAAAAAAATGCTTAATATTATTGGAACTCAATCAGAAACAAATAAATTTAGGATTCATAAAGAAAATATAATTAGATTTGCTGAATCAATTCAAGATTACAACCCATTATATACTAATGAATTACAAGCTAGAAAATCCACATATGGAAGTCTAATAGCACCTCCTACTTTTTTGCGTTCATGCTATGCAGGTCCATGGAAAAAATCCATAGACTTGCCATTCTATACAAGTGTTGATGGAGGTAGTGAATGGGAATATTTTGAACCAATAAGAGATGGCGATGAAATAAATGTAACTGCTACTATAACTGATTTATATGAGAAAAGTGGTCGTAAAGAACAAATGTTATTTCAAAAAAAAACAATAACATATATAAATCAATTTAAATCATTAGTTGCAAAAGAAGAAAATATAGGTATTTTTCTTGAAAAACATATGCACAATGAAGACAAACAAAATCCACAAAATATGAAAGTCAAATCCATCAATCCATTACAAGATTCAAAAAATAAAATAATTTCTTACGAAGATATATCTATAGGAATGAAATTACCTACAATTATAAAAACTCCAAACAGTCAACAATTAGTTAAATATGCAGCAGCTTCATTAGAATTTCCAGAAATACATTATGACATAGACTATGCAAAGGCTGCAGGACTACCTGGAGTTTTAGTTCAAGGTTCATTAAAACATGCATTTTTAGGACAACTTATAACTGATTGGATAGGACAAAATAATATTTTGAAAAAACTATCAGTATCATATAGAGGAATGAATATAACCAATGAAAAACTTTATTGCAAAGGAATAATATCTAGAAAATATATTGAAAATAATAAAAAATTAGTTAAATGCAAAATTTGGATAGAAAATGATGATAAATTTAAAAGTACACTAGGCGAAGCAATAATTCAAATCAACTAAATTTAAAAATAGATATTATAATACATCTTGACAAAGATCATTTGTTCTGTTCTAATTTGTTCTAAAGCAGTGCAATAAATAATAGGATAAATAAATGTCACATACAACATATCACCAATATAAACTTGATATAAAAGTGCCTTTAAAAGAGAGCTTTAAAACAAAGAGAAGCAAATTAGATTTAAATAAAGGTGAAAAAGTTTACTATATAGGTAAGCATCTAAATGGGCCTAAATTTGGTTCACTTGGAACAGTTAAAAATACTCTATCAAATTTAGCAATAATAGATTTAGGTGCAAACGGAACATGGAAAATACCATATTTCTACTTGCAAAGCTTAAATAATTTAAAATTATGAGGTTATTATGTCAAAATCATCAATAATAAAAATAAAAATCATAGGAGTAGGTGGAGGTGGAGGAAATGCAGTTAATAGAATGTCAAAAAATCTTCCTGAAGGCAATTCATTACTTGCAATAAATACAGACATACAGGCATTAGAAAGCATAAAAGATATTCAAACATTTGCTATAGGACCAAATATAACTAGAGGAATGGGAACTGGTGGGAATCCAGAAATAGGAAAAAATTCCATAAAGGAAAGTTATGATCAAATCGAAGAATTAATAGTAGGGAATGATATGGTTTTCATAACAGCAGGTATGGGAGGAGGTACAGGTACTGGAGCATCATCGATCATAGCTGAAATGTGTAAAAAACATGGGATACTATCAATAGGCATTGTGACACTACCATTTTCTTTTGAAGGGGCAGATAGAAGAAAGATTGCATTAAGTGGATTAAAAAAATTAAATCAGAAATTAGATGCATTAATAACAATTGATAATGATACTCTCCTTCCTGCACTTAAGGAATCAACATCATTAATCAAATCATTTGAAAAAGTTGATGAAATATTAGAAGAAGGTGTAAAAGGAATTTCTGAAGTAATAAATTTACCGGGATTAATAAATGTTGATTTTGCAGATTTAAAAACAATTATGAAAAATGCAGGTAAATCATTAATGTCTGTAGGTTATGGAGATGGAAAAGAAGCAGCAATGGAAGCAATAGAATCTGCCTTATCAAATCCATTAATAAATGAAACTATAGATGAAGCAAATGGGATACTTTTTTATATAAAAGGTGGAAATGAAATCACTCTAGGTCAAATTCATGAAATTGCAAATAAAATTAAAAAAATAACTCTACACGAACCAAAAATCATGTTCGGCGTAGTAAGACAAAAAAATATGAAACGTAAAGTTAACATAACCTTAATTGCTACAGGAATAGAAAAACCTAAATTGAAAATAAATAATGAAATTAAGAATTTAACCGATAAACCATCGAATTATAATTTTAATAAACAATTAACTAAATTACCCCAACAAATAGCAATTAATGTCTAAGTATTAAAAAATCCAGAATCAAATTGACTGATAATATTATTAGCTAATAATTCAGGCCTCTGAAGAGGCACATCATGTATAGAATTATCTAACCATATTAGTTTGACAAAATCTAAAGAATTAATTGCATCGTTAATTCCAATATTTTTAAATGATTTATCTATAATTGCAGAATTACCATTATCTTGACGAGCAGGCATTAATAAAACAGGTGCTTTTATATATTTATAAATGTCAGTTGGTTTATAACTCCATATAGATTTTATAATCTTCATATGATTATCTAAAGATAATTTAGCTCCTTTAATTAAATTATCCTCAATATTGAAATTAGATAAAATAATATCGTCTAATAATAAATTATTAGACGAGTTGATTTTTAAATGTATCCTTTTTATAAATTCATCTACATGAGTTTGGCTAAAATCAGGAGGGGTGAATTTTTTTTTCATATCAGTATATTTAATACCTGAAGAAGATATTTCTGTTGTACCTCCATCAATTAAGCACAATCCTTTTATACAATATGTATATTTTGCTCCATAAGATAGAGCAACCATTCCACCCCATGAATGCCCTACAATAATAGGATTTTTAAAATTAACTTTTATAATAAAATTATTAACATCTTCAAGAATAGATTTAAAATCATAACCAGTTGAAGGTTTAGAAGACAAACCATGCCCTCTTAGATCAAGTGCAATAACTCGAAATTTATCTGATAAAATAGGAGCAACAAAATCCCAAATCCTAGAAGTAGAAGCCAATCCATGTAATAAAATAATTTCTTGACCACTACCTCCCCAATCACGATAATGCAATTCAATATCATTTACTTCTAATATATTTTCAATACAATTATTCATAATTTTAACTAGAAATTAATAAAATCTAATTTTTAAAAATCAAGATTTATTAAAAAGTCCTAACTTATTTGCTAATGTATTATAAAAACTTACAGTTGATAAAGACCTTAAAAATTTTGCAGAATATATGCCAGATTTAATTACCAATTTATCACCAACATTTAATTGAATTTCAGAATCACCATCAGCACTAACAATAGTAATATCATTTTTAATAGGTCGTAAAGTTACTTTAGAATTTCTAGGTAATACTATACTATCCCTTAGACCAGTATGAGGTGCAACTGGTTGTAAAATTATTTCATTAGATTCAGGGTGTAAAATTGGTCCTCCAGCTGAATAGGAATAACCAGTACTACCTGTTGCAGTAGATACCACAACTGCATCTGAACGGTATATAGTAAGCACATTATCATCAACTGAAACTTCTATATCAGATAATTTTGTTACTCCTCCGTTGCCTATAACTACATCATTTAAAGCATTAATCGTTAATCGTGGCTTATCATTATTCGATAAAAATATAGAAGCTTCTAACATCATTCTTTCTTCTATTCTAACTCTGCCATTTATATATTCAGGTAATTTTTCAAGAGCATCATTAGGATCAAGTTCAGTCATGAACCCAATTTTACCAAAATTAATACCCAGAATTGGTATGGAATAATTATAAATTGAACGAACAGTTTTCAATATTGAACCATCACCACCAGCAATTACAACCAAAGATGTTTTAGAAAATTGATTCTCATAAGAAGATAATTCGTCTAATGAAGTACTCCAAGTATTACATTCAGAATAACCTAATTCACAAATTAAATTTTTTATGAATACACTAGTTTCAGGAATAGAAGAATTATATATAAAACCTATTAATTTATTTTTAATATTACTCAATTAAACTATTTACCTTTAAATCTTATTAATTAATTATACAAGAATATTAACAACAATATATGAAAGGTCTATTAAAGGTCTAGGAAAAATACCAAATATAAATATAAGAACTAATGTAGAAATTACAAAAAGTTTTTGATTATAGTTAAAATTAATTGAAAGATTATCAGATGGTTCTTCTAGATATAATATTTTAACTATCCTAAGGTAATAATAAGCTGATATTGCTGTATTAATTAATCCTAATAAAACTAACCAAATCAAATCAGCTTTAATGGCTGCATTAAAAATATATGCTTTAGAAAAAAATCCTACTGTAGGAGGTAATCCAATTAAAGATATCATCACTAAAGTTAAAGTAAAAGCTAATACTGGAGAAATTTTAGAAATTCCCGAAAAATCATCAATCAAACTACTATTAATATTATTAGTTATAATCGTAACTGTAGTAAATAAAGCTAAATTAGTTAAGGAATAACCTAAAATGTAAAAAATTACAGATGAAGCAGCATCTAATGAATTACTAACTCCACTTTCAGAAACTATTACTAATAAACTAATTACTCCAATTAAAATAAATCCTGTATGTGAAATACTACTATAAGCTATCAATCTCTTAATATTAGTCTGTCGAATTGCAATCAAATTACCTAAGAACATAGATAATATACTTAATACTATTAAAATTTCACTCCAACTTCCTATCAAATTAATATTTACATGAAAAATGCTATATATAATTCTTAATAAAATTGCAATTCCTGCTACTTTACTAGCTATAGCTAAATAAGATGTAATAGGCATAGGTGCACCATCATATACATCAGGTGCCCACATATGAAATGGAGCTGCAGATATTTTAAAACCAAATCCTGAAATTAATAAAATAGATGAAAATAACAATGCTTTATCATTTGAAATTGAAGATTGAGATATAATATTTGCAATATCATCAAATAAAGTACTTCCAGTAAAACCAAAAAGTATAACCATTCCGTAAAGTAATAAGGCTGAACTAATTCCACTTAGAATCAGAAACTTAACCCCTGCTTCTGAAGATTTTATGTCTCTATTAAATGCAACTAATGCAACTATTGGCAATGTTGTTAATTCTAAAGCAATATAAAAACTAATCAATTCCATTGAAGAAGTTAAAAGCATCATACCTGTAGCAGAAAATATTATGAGTGAATAATATTCTGATTTAGCTTTAGATGATTTAATATAATCTTGCGAAATAAAAATTATAAAAAATACAACCCCTATAAAAAAACAATTAAAAAAAAGTCCAAACTCATCTAAAACTAATGAATTTGAAAATGCATCTATTGATTTATTCGAATCAATATTTACCCATAAAAATACATTTAATAAAAATATTCCAAGCAACCCTATAAATACTAAAGGACGCAATAATATTTTTTGAGCAAAAAATAAATCAAATAGTATTAATAACATCCCCAAAACTATCATACATATTTGAGGTGATATAGCGTATAAGTCTTGTAAATTCATATTTTTATCAACCTATTATTTGTATAATTCCATTTTTAAAAATTCCTGTTATAAAAGATGGATATAATCCAACAAATAAGATAGATATAATTAATAAAATAACTGGTATCATTTCATAAACACTAGCATCTAAAGTTTTTTCAAATCTATCTAATTTTGGTCCATACATAATTCTTTGAATCATCCACAAAATATATGCCGATGTCAAAACAACTCCAAAAACAGCTATAGCTGTAAACCAACTAAATACAGGGAATGCTCCAATGAAAATAATGATTTCAGATATAAAACCACTTGTACCAGGCAACCCTAGAGCTGCAACTCCAGCTATTGTCAAAGCAACAGATAATCTCGGCATTTGATGAACTAAGCCCCCCATATGTGGAATATAACGCGTATGGGTTTTTTCATAAATATATCCAATAAGTAAAAATAGTAACCCTGTAATCGTTCCGTGTGTAAACATCTGCAAGGAAGCTCCTACAAGTCCTGTAACTTTATCATCATAAGAACCACTAAAAGCTGCAACACCTAATAATACGAATCCCATATGACTAACACTACTAAAAGCAATCAATCTTTTCATATCAGTTTGCCTCATAGTGATTACAGCACCATATATAACATTAATTACAGCTAATATAACTATTATAAAGGAATATTCAGATACAGATTCAGGAAACAAGCCAATACATATTCTTATCAAACCATATCCTGCCATCTTTATCAGTACTCCTGCAAGCATTACACTACCTGCTGTAGGAGCATCTGTATGTGCATCTGGTAGCCATGTATGCAAAGGCCATACAGGTAATTTAATAGAAAACGCAATGAAAAACACAAAAAACATGATACTCATGGGTATTAATAAAGATTCCTCTTTAATTAAAGAAGGAAGCAATGTTATATCGAAAGTCTTAGTAGATGCAAATAACATTAATATTCCAAATAATATTAATGCTCCACTAATTAGAGTAAATATCAAAAACTTCATCGCAGAATAATTTTTCCTACCGCTTCCCCAAACCATTATTAAGAAAAACATAGGTATTAATTCAAGTTCCCAAAATATAAAAAATAAGAATAAATCTAATGATGAAAAAACACCCATAACAGCAGTCTCAAGTAATAATAAACATATAAAATATTGTTTTATTTTATGAGTTATATTTTTTGAAGAAAAAATTGCAACTGCAGTTAATAAACCGGTTAATAAAATTAAAGGAGCACTAAAACCATCTACACCTAAATAATATTGCACCTTAAAAGAATCAAATGGTATCCAATGTTCATATTTGTCAACTAGTTTAAACTTGTCAGTAGATTCACTAATCTGATAAGAAAACAAAACAAGTGCTGATAATATTAAGTTTAATAGTGCCACAAATCTAGCAAATAAGAAAACATGACTATTCTTTTTTAATAAAACAGCAATAACTAAAGCACCTAATGTAGGTATGAAAACTGTTGCACTAATTAACCCATTAAAAGCCAAAATAAAATAATCACCTTTCTATAAGAACATAAAAAATATCATTATTAATATTATTCCTAATGATACTATGCTTCCATAAGTTTGAAGTTGCCCGTTTTGTATTTGCCTTAATAAGACTCCCATATTTAAACCAATCCATCCAATAGCTCCAAAGACTCTATCCACAATGTTTGTATCAAACCAATTTAACCCTTTTGCCAAAGAATTAAGAAAAACTTTTTTAACTATTATCTCTTCATAAAAATAATCAAAGTAGTATTTATTAATTAAAATCTTCCTGAAAATTGTAAATTTATCAATAAATTTAATCAATAATAAATTTTTGAGTATATAAATTTGATAAGCTAATAAAATTGCCAATAAAGATATTAAAGTAGCACCATATACGAACCAATTACTAAATATATTTACATGTGATTTAACTCCACCGTGCCCAATAAAATCAGAAAACCAATGACTTGGAATAAAACCAATTGAAATAATTGGATTTATTATAAAACCTATAAATATAGAAGCAATAGACAATATGACTAAAGGTATAAGCATCACACTAGGAGATTCATGTAAATCTTTTTTCGAAATTCCCCCTTTAAATTCTCCATGAAATGTCATATAAATTGCTCTAAACATATAAAATGAAGTAATAAAAACTGTAATAAATGCTAAATAAAATGCTATATTTGAAACTATTCCTGAATTAGACCAAGCTCCACTCAATATTTCATCTTTACTCCAAAACCCTGAAAAAGGAAATATTCCTAACAAACTTAAAGATCCAATTATAAATGTTACATAAGTCCATGGCATAATTTTTCTAAGACCACCCATTTTATTCATATCAAACGTACCTGTACTATGACTAATACTTCCAGCCCCCAAAAATAATAACGCTTTAAAAAATGCATGAGTAAATAAATGGAATATTGATGCAGATAAAGCTCCCATTCCAAGAGCTAACATCATATAACCTAGTTGACTAATAGTAGAATAAGCCAAAACTTTCTTTATATCATTCATAGATAGAGCTATTAGAGCAGCAAGCATTGCTGTAACTCCTCCAGTAATAGCCAATGTATTCATAGCTATTACAGAATTTTCAAAAACTGGGAAAAATCTCCCAACTAAAAATACTCCAGCTGCTACCATTGTTGCTGCATGTATTAATGCACTTACCGGAGTCGGACCTTCCATTGCATCTGGCAACCAAGTATGCAACGGAAATTGAGCAGATTTTCCAATTGCACCTGCAAATAAACCTAATGCAAATAAGGTAACAAAAAAGTCAGAAAGGTAACCTTGATTAACTGCGAATATGATATCTTGGATCATAATTGGATTTAATGAGTTTTCTATAAATATAGATTTTTGAACAAACAAATATAGTATAGCTAATAATAATCCAAAATCCCCTATCCTAGTAATTATAAAAGCTTTCTTTGCAGCTGACACAGCAGCAGGTTTATGATGCCAAAATCCAATTAACAAATAAGAACTTAATCCAACCAGTTCCCAAAAAACAAACAATTGAATAATATTACTTGCCAATACTAACCCTAACATTGCAGTAGTAAAAAGAGATAAAATTGCGAAATATCTAATATAACCTTTATCTTGAGACATATATCCTACCGAAAAAATTTGTACTAATAAACTTACACTCGTTACTACAACCAACATAACTGCTGTAAGTTCATCAAGGATAAAACTTATACCAAAATTCAAGCTTCCAATGACCAAAAATTCATTAGGGTTAAATGAAATAACTCTTTGATTAATTGATAAATCTAATAAAACAAGTATTGAAAGAAGAGTAGAAAGTGAAATTGCAAAAATTGAAACTAAGCTAGACAATCTATCCATTTTAGCAAAAAAAGGCTTAAAAATAAGAATCAAAATAAGAAAAGATAAAAGTGGAGAAAAAAATATAGTCCAAAGAATTTGTTCCATTTATATTTTCCTCAAAATTTCATCAGCAACATGCTCTCGTCCCTTAGGCACTAAGATTCTAAAAGATGTCATAACTCTCCATTCATTAATACCATTTTCAGGTATTAACCTAGTAGGTAAACCTTCACTTTCGAACAAATCTTTCCAGATTTGAGCTAAAAATAAATTCGAAGCTATTTTATAATCAACCCACACAAAATATATCCTTTATTTTTTTAAACTATCTATTTCAGTAATAAAAATTGTATCTTTGTTTTTATAAATTGACATGACTATAGCTAGGCCTAAAGCTATTTCAGCTGCAGCAACAGCAATTATGAAAATAACAAAAATATGTCCATTTAAATTAACTAAAGTTAAATTTTGATATTTAGAAAATCCAACTAGAGCTAAATTAACTGCATTAAACATTAATTCAATACACATAAAGATTACAACTAAATGCTTTTTTGTTAATGCTCCATACAAACCTATTGAAAAAAGTATTGCAGATACAATTAAAAAATTATTTAAATCCATAAGTTAATCCTCTCTTATCAATACAAAAGCTCCAATAAGTGCAGCTAATAGTAATATTGATACAACTTCAAAAGGAAGAACAAAATTGTTTACCAATAATCTACCTATTTCATTAACAGTACTACCATACAAATAAGATGCTTCATCTTTTGTAATATCCTTAATATTTATATCATTAAATATATAAATTGAAATTAAGCAAAAAACTCCAACTACAATAGCTGTGATTAAATTGAATTTATGAGAAACATTTTGAATATCAATATCTCTGGTAAATAAAATTGCAAATATCAATAATACAGAAATTGCTCCAATATATATAAGTATTTGCACAGCTGCCAGAAACTCGGCGTTCAATAAAATAAAAAAAGCAGCTATTGTTATAAAACAAATAATTAATGATAAGGCAGCTCTAAATACACTTTTTAATAAAACAACCCCTAATGCAGAAATAATAGATATAACAGAAATTGCCCAAAACACAATCTCAAGGACCATAGAACTTTCTGTTACAAATTCCGAATTCATCTATTTACCCAATTATCTTCCTGATCAGAGACGCTTGGACGCTCATGCCTCCCTATTTGATCCCAAGTAATTTCATCTCCAGACCTAGGATCATATTCAAGTTTTTCTAATTGAGGTCTGAACCAAGTACTAGGTTTTTTTGGAGCCGATTTTAATCGATCAACATCAATAACTAAATTTTCCCTTTTATATGTCCCCTCCTCAAATCCACTACCCATATGTAAAGCATCATAAGGACATGCTTCAACACATAATCCACAAAACATACATCTACCTATATCAATATCAAAAACATCAATAGCATATTTTTCACCTTCAGGAATTGATTCCCCACTAGGACTAGTAACAATTTTAATAATTCCTAACGGACAATATTTAGCACAACTAGCACAACCGGTACAACGTTGTTCATACCAGGTAAATTCTTGCCCTCTAAACCTCGGACTTTGTGGAAATTTATCAGGTACAGATACTAATCCTAATAAAGATTTAAAAAATCTTTTTGGATTATTAATAAAAAAAGTTATTATGTTTTTCTTTTCTAATTTAGCTAGATCTAGAGGACTAACCTTACGATCAGGATATTGGTGAGTGGTAAATATCCTACCAGGGAAGATTAAATTCTTCATTGTAACCATTAATCCTTTTAACAGTCCTAAACCATACATATAATTAACTCCAATTAAATTTACTATCTAACAATATTAGCTTCATAAGAATGTTTAATTTTTTCTTTATTTTTACTACCCATAATTTGGGTTATGGCAAAAAATAATACTATTGCAAACATCCAATTGATACCAGAAATTATCCAGTAATCTGAAGTAGAAATAAAACCAGTGGCATTATCCTGAAAAACAATAATTTCAATTGCAGTTGCAAATAAATTAAATAAACCTAATCCAAATAATGGTTTCCAAGCAAAATTCATGATTTGATCTATTCTAAGCCTTGGCCAGGTTGCCCTAATCCAAAGCATAAAAAATATAAGTATAAATACTTTAATAGCAAACCAAAATTCAGCTGGTAAAATATTAGGACCTTTAAAGCCTCCTAAATATAATGTAGTAATAATGATCGCAGAAATAATAGGTGCCATAAACTCAGCAAGAGTAATAATTGCGAACTTAATACCAGAATATTCAGTATGAAACCCAGAACCAAGTTCTGATTCCGCTTCTATTTGGTCAAAGGGAGTACGACTAATTTCAGCAATAGATGCAGCAAAAAAAACAAAAAACCCTATAGGCTGTACTATAAAGAATGGGATCGTTTGACTCATTACTATATCTGAAAGTGCTAAAGAATTAGATAGTAATAATATACCAACTATTGCTATTCCCATAGGTATTTCATAAGTTATAAGCATTGCTACGCTTCTCATAGCTCCAAACATTGCATATTTATTTCTAGAAGCCCAACCACCCATAAATATAGCTATAGTATTTATAGAAGTCACACCAATTATAAATATTACACCTATATTTAAAGAACCCATAAAAGAATCAGGGCCTAATGGTATTACAACTATTACAAGTAAAGTTGTAATAAGCAATAATATAGGAGCTAAATTAAAAACAATTTTATCAGCTGATTCAGGAACTGTATCTTCTTTAGTTATAGCTTTTACTACATCAGCGATAGGTTGCAATAACCCAAATGGACCCCACCTATTAGGACCTATTCTTGACTGAAACCTTGCTAATGTACGTCTTTCAAACCAAGTATATAATGCTGTTGAAATAATAAGCATATTAATTACTGCAAATGCAAGTGTAATAGCCGACATCAAATAAGTTAATGAACTTAACCATGAAGGTAAAATAATTTCATATAAATTGTATATCCTACAAAAATTTAAGAGTCCTTCAGGTTGTTCACACATTATCTATCTACTTCCCCCATAACAAAATCAACTGATCCCAAAATTACAATTAAATCAGACATTTTCCAGCCAATTAACATTTCACGTAATAATGACAAATTCATAAAAGAAGGGGATCGGATTTTACACCTATATGGAGCAATAGTCTGATCACTAACTAAATAAAAACCTAATTCTCCTTTAGGAGCTTCTACAGACGAATATGTGTCTCCATCTGGTGGTCTTATATTATATGGAACTTCAGACCTTATAGGTCCTTCTGGTATCATCTCAACACATTGAGATATAATTTTTAAGCTTTCCCTCATCTCCTTGATACGAACTAAATATCTGTCAAATACATCTCCATTAATACCCAGAGGGGTATCAAAACTTAATTTATCGTATACTTCATAAGGATTTGATTTGCGAATATCCCAATTTACTGATGAAGCTCTAAGCATTGGACCTGACAATGAACCATTTATACATTGTTCAGCTGTCAAAACTCCTACATTTTTGCTTCTAGCTAAAACAATCTCATTAGTAGTAACTAACCCTTCTAATTCATCAATATATCCCGGCATTTCTTTGATTAAATCATCTAGTCTAAGCCAAAATTCCTTAGGAGCATCTTGAAAAACTCCTCCAGGCCTCATGTAACTTAATGTTATCCTAGCTCCACATAAAATCTCAAATAAATCTAAAATTCTTTCTCTTTCTCGAAAACAGTACATCAAAGGAGTTGCGAAAGCACCCATATCATTCACTAGAAAACCTGTAGCCATAAAATGACTTGCAATTCTCTGCAATTCAGCAGTTATTACTCTTAAAAACTTCGCTCTTTCTGGAACTTCAATATTACTTAAAGATTCTACAGCTCGAACATATGCAAGGTTATTTGACATACTTGAAACCCAATCCAAACGATCTGTAAGTGTTACGATTTGCACATAGGATCTTGTTTCTGCTAACTTCTCAGTACCTCTATGCATATATCCGAATACTGGGTCAACATCTACAACAATTTCACCATCAAAAGTAACTCTTAACCTAAACACTCCATGAGTACTAGGATGCTGAGGTCCCAAATTTATTGTTACTGGTTCAGTTCTTATTGGCATATAATCAACCTGTATAATTTCGGCGCAAGGGATGGCCTTCAAAGCCTTCCCAAAGTAAAACTCTTTTCATATTTGGATGTCCCGAAAACTCAACCCCCATCAAATCCCAAATCTCCCTCTCCTGCAACTCAGCACCCTTCCAAAGGTCAGAAATAGAAGGGATTACAGGATTATCGATTTCATAACATTTTGTTTTCAAAATAATCCTATGATTTTTATTAATAGAAAACAAGTGATAAATAATTTCTATAAATTCAATGTAATCTACTGCAGTAATAGATGTTAAATAGTTTAAATTTAAATCAACATCTTCTTTAAGGAACTTTATTACATTATTTACCGATTGAGGTGAAATATAAATATCATTCCCAATACCTATTGAATGCGAATTAATACATGAAGAATTGATTCGATTTATTACTCCATCTTCATTTTTTATTATTGTCATTAATATATTACTTCCAATTATTTTTTCGCAAGAATTGAATTTTTCTTAATTTTTTCGTGCAATTGCATTACTCCATATAAAAGCGCATCAGGTCTAGGTGGGCAACCTGGGACATAAACATCTACAGGAACTATATGGTTAACTCCTTCTACAACACTATATGAACCATAATAAGGGCCACCACTAGTTGCACATACACCCATTGATATAACCCATTTAGGTTCTGGCATCTGTTCATATACTCTTTGTATTGCTGGAGCCATTTTCCAAGTTACTGTACCTGCAACTATCATGAGATCAGCTTGACGTGGAGTAGCTCTAAACACTTCCATACCAAATCTAGCACTATCAAATCTAGACATTGCACTAGCTATCATTTCAAATGCACAACATGCTAAGCCAAATGTCAAAGGCCATATTGCAGCTTTTCTACTCCAGTTTAATAAAGCATCAACTGATGTAACAGCAATATTACTTCTAATATCATCAGGAACTTCAATTAATGGATCTGAAATAGGTGAAGTATGTGATGATTTTAAATCATTTATTGCCGAGCCTTCTTCATAATCTAACTTGTTAATCATTTCTATCTGAAAAGACATATGTTTAACTCCTCATTTACCAATTTAATACATTTTTCTTTAATGCGTAGATCCACCCTAATGCCAAAATTCCGATAAAAACTACAACTTCTATTAAAATAAAAATACCGAATTCTCTTGACATAGCGCCAAAACTTACAGCCCAAGGAAAAAGAAATACAACTTCAAGGTCAAAAATTATAAACAGTAAAGCCACTGGATAATATCTGAAATTAAATTGATTCCACGGACCAGATATGGGCTCAAAACCACACTCATAAACACTCTGTTTAATAGAATTTGGCATATGAGGCCTAATGGTTACCTTAGACAAAATCCAAGATATCAATATCATACCTAGAGGAACTACAAGGGCTAATCCAGCGAATATAGCTATAAAACCATATTGACGGAAATATAAGTCAAACATATATATTAATTTAATTTCCTAAATTTCTTTTAATCAGGACCTAAAAATTACCCAATAAATATCTGTAAATTATACATACGAATTTAACAGTTTGCAAGTAAAATTTACTACTTATTAATATATCATTATAGTTTAATATTATATAATATATTTCTATTGAAAATATTAAATTTATTATTAATTATTAACAGGAAATATAATTGGGACATTCTCAGGAAAATAATACTAATGCGGGCATTCTAAATCGATATCAAAAAACAATCAGTGTTTCATTAAAACAGAATATGCCAAATGAAAATTCTGAAGTATATAAACTGTTGTCATATTCTATGGGCTGGATAGATATAAATGGTAATAAAAAAAATAACAACCTAGGTAAAGCGCTTAGACCATCGCTTTGTCTTTTCGCTTGCGAGTCTCTATCTGGTTCAATTGGCCCCTCAATTCCTGCTGCAGTAGCAATAGAATTGATTCATAAATTCTCATTGATTCATGACGATATACAAGATAAAGACGAATTCAGATATAATCAAGCAACTTTATGGACAATATGGGGAGTACCTAAAGCGTTAATTGCAGGAAATGTTTTAAGAATAATTGCAGATCAATGCCTAGAAAAATTAGTTGCTAATGGAACTGAAATTGATCGCACTCTATTTGTTATAGAAATCCTTACTCAATCATATTTAGAAATGATTGAAGGTCAATATTTAGATATCTATTATGAAGGATCCCCTGGAATATCCATTGAAGAATATATGAATATGATTAAAAATAAAACAGGAGCATTAATTAAATCTTCATTACAAATTGGAGCCGTTATTGGAACTCAAAATATAGATATAATAAATGCATTTTCAGAATGCGGAAGTTCTATTGGTTATTTATTTCAAATAAGAGACGATATTTTAGGTGTATGGGGAGAATCTAAAAATACAGGGAAGCCAGTTGGTTCAGACATTAAGATGAAAAAAAATTCTTTCCCCATTTGTTATGCAATATCAAATGCAAAAAACAAAACAAAAAAATTCTTAATTGATAAATATTCCAAAAAGTCCATTACAAATAACGATGTAATAGAAATATTAGATGTATTAGAAAGTTTGAAAATAAAAAAACATGCTGAAGATATTACAGATTATCATGCTGAAAGAGCTATAAAAGCACTAAAACAAAAAAACATACCTTGTAGCACAATAAAAGAAATTGAAAATTTAGTAGATTTTCTATCTACTAGAAATCATTGATTTTTTAAAAAATTATAAAAATGTTATACTAAAATAAATACATAGTTGAATTAATTAGCTAAATTTTATAATGTATATATTTAGTAATATTTTTTAAAATTTAAATAAAAAGGATAACAAAAATCAATGATAGAAGATATTATATTAAACAAGAACGAATCTTCAATCAGTTCTCAAACTTATACTATAAAGGTAGATGTAGACAAAAACCAATCTACGAAGTTCCATGATATAACTGAGACTATTCAGCAATTAATTTCTAAATCAAAAATAAATTCAGGAATTGCAGTTATCTTCTCTAAGCACACTACTTCAGCTATTGTAATACAAGAAAATGAACCATTACTACTGCAAGATTTATCGAATACACTAGAATCCTTTGCTCCCAAAAAAGGAAAATACAAGCATAATGATTTCGATATTAGAACAGTTCATATGCATGTAGATGAATGCCCTAATGGCCATTCACACTGTCAACATTTAGTATTAGGAACAAGTGAAACTATACCTATAGTTGAAAATAATTTAACACTAGGTAACTGGCAAAGAATTTTTCATGTAGAATTAGATCAAGAAGGTCCAGCATCCTATCGTGAAATTATATTACAAATACTTGGCACATAATAATATAATTATCTACTGTTCATGAAACAGAATATCCAATGCCAAATATACAAGAATCTTATACTTACTGCGAAAATCTTGTTAAAAGCCACTATGAAAATTTCACTATAGGTTCTTTATTTTTACCCAAGCATATTAAGAATCACCTCTATGCAATTTATTCATTCTGTAGAAACACTGATGACATAGGAGATTCATTATTTGAAAATAAAATTGAAAAACTAAATAACCTAGATATATTAGAAGCAGAATTACATAAATGCTACAAAAAAGGGTATATGCCTAAAGATCCATTCATGATTGCTCTTCAAGACACCATAAACAAATTTAATATAAATATTACCCCTTTCCTTAAATTAATTGAAGCAAATAGAATTGACCAAACGAAATTTCGTTATAATAATTTCAAAGAACTAGAAAATTATTGTAGTAAATCGGCTAATCCTGTAGGTCATTTAGTATTAAATATTTTCGGATATAGTGATGACTTAAGAAAAACTCTTTCAGATTATACCTGTACAGCATTACAGCTTACTAATTTCCTTCAAGGCATACAAAATGATTATAATTTAGGAAGAATATATATACCTAATGAAGATATGGAAAATTTTAATTGTAAAGAAAAAGATATTTTAAATTCAAATTCTAACCCAAACTTTATTAAACTAGTACGATTTCAGACCAATCGAGCATATGATTTATTTAAAAAAGGTGAAGATTTATTCCCCTTAATAACAAGAAGATTCAGAACAGATATAAAACTTTTCAGTATAGGAGGAATCAAAATATTAGATAAAATCAAATCACAAGGATATGACATTATAAATAATCCTCCAAAACTAAACATGAAAGATAAATTGGAAATAATATTTAAGTCAATAATAAATAAATGAACTAATGAGTAAATATAATATTAAATATGCATATAAGCACTGTGAAGAAATCACAAAAACAAATGCCAAAAATTTTTATTTTGCTTTTAAATTATTACCTGAAGCAAAACGTCTAGCAATTTATGCTACATATGCATTCTGTAGGATATGCGACGATATTGTAGACTGTTCAGATAATAACCAAAGCAAATTATATAAATTACAAAAACTAGAAAGTTCATTTCATAATATTGAAACAGAAAAACTCCATGACCCAATATTTACAGCTTTAGACGATGCTATTTCAAAATTTAACATTCCTAAACATTATTATTCAGAATTAATCTCAGGTGTAAAATCAGATATTACAAAAAATAGATTTAATAATTTTGATGAATTATCCAAATATTGTTATCAAGTAGCTTCTGTTATCGGATTAATTTGTATAGAAATTTTTGGATATAAGGATTCTATAGCAAAAAAATATGCTATTGAATTAGGCTATGCAATGCAAATAACTAATATACTTAGGGACTTAAAAGAAGATTCCAAGATGGATCGTATATATATACCCTTAGATGAAATTAAACAATTTAATTATTCTGAATTCGAATTAAAAAAATTTTTAAAAAACAAAAACTTTAATTTACTAATGAAATTTCAAGCTGATAGAGCTCAAAAATATTACACTAAATCAAAAAATTTATTCCCTTTAATAAATAAAGATTCACAAGCATGTACAGAGTTGATGCATGGAACTTATAATAGAATTTTAGACCTTATTATTGAACATAATTTCAACGTATTTGATCAACGAATCAAAATTAGAAAAACTGAAAAAATAATCATATTCTTAAAACTATGGACAAAGAACATAAAGAACAAAATAATGATATATCTGTAACCATAATAGGTGGAGGATTGTCAGGAATATCTGCTGCAATAAATCTAATTCAAAAAGGTTTTAAAATTACCTTAATTGAAAAACGCCCCTATCTTGGTGGCAGGACTTTTTCGTTTACCGACAGTAATACAAATGACCAAGTTGATAATGGACAACATTTGTTTATGGGGTGTTTCAAAAACTTCATAAAGTTACTTAAATCATTATCAGTATATGATAAAGTTTATACTCAAAAAAGTTTAAAAACTGAAATTTTATCTAAAGGGAAAATTGGGATATTAAAAAGCTTACCTTACTTAGGTAAATTCCATATGTTACCTTCCTTGCTTAGATACCCACACGTAAATTTTAAAGACAAAATAAGAATAATTTACGGAATGATTAAGGCAGATTTAATTAATCTAAACGACAATAATGCTATCAAATTAGATAAAATAACATTTAGAAAATGGTTGGAAAATAATTATCAAAACGAAAATACTATTAAAAATATTTGGAATTTGATAATCCTTCCCACTCTCAACGATGATATTAGCAATGTCAGTGCATATATGGGACTTATGGTAATAAAAAATAGCATCTTGGCAAAACCAAAAGAGGCAAGTTTAGGATACAGTAAAGCAGGCCTTAGTCAATTGCTAGACATGCCTACTCAAGATTTTATAAATCAACGTAGCGGAAAAATCTTATTAAATCAAAATGTTAAATCTCTAAATTTCAATAATGACAAACTAGAAAACATAAAACTCTCTAAAGATATTGTTATAAAATCAGATTTTTATATTTTTGCTATACCCTTTAATGAATTAACAAACTTATTAACAAAAAACATTTTAATTCAAAAAGATTTAAATAAAATATCTAACCTATCTTTTTCTCCAATAATTGCAATCCATTTATGGTTTGATAAAATAATTATGAATCAAGAATTTCTAGCATTGTTAGAAAGCCCTATACAATGGGTATTCAATAGAAATAAAATAGAAGAAAAACCCAATTCACAAAAACAACATTTATGTATATCTATAAGTGGGGCTTCAGATTTAATTAATTTATCAAAAAATGAACTAATTAAATTATCTTTGAAAGAAATAAAAAAATATTTCCCCATTGCTGATTCAGCTAAATTAATTCAATCAATAGTTATTAAACACTCTAATGCAACAATACGGCATCTACCAAATTCTTATGAATCTAGACCCAAAAATAAAACAAGCATAAAAAATTTATATTTAGCTGGTGACTGGACAAAAACTGGCTGGCCTTCAACTATGGAAGGAGCAGTAAAAAGTGGAATCGACAGCTCAGCAGCATTAATAAAATACTTAAATGAATAATCTATTTATTATTTCAGCATTGACCTAGCTAATAATAAAATATAAAATTATAAATAGGCAATTCTTGATCATGAAGGTCAACAATATCAGTTTATAAATTATAAAGGTGTTTATGGCAAATCAAAAAATTATATCTAGAAATACTAAATTAGAAGATAATCAATATAAATGGGGATTTGAGCTTGACATTGATTCAGAAACAGCTCCAAAAGGAATAAATCCCGAAATAATTAAATTTATTTCTAAAAAAAAGAAAGAACCAGAATGGATGTATGAATGGCGAATGAAAGCATACAACCATTGGATCAAAAAAGGTGATAGTGAACCCACTTGGGCTAATATAAAATATCCTAAGATTAATTATCAAGATATAATATATTATGCTGCTCCCAAATCTAATGACTCTGCTCCGCAAAGCCTTGATGATGTTGACCCAGAATTAATAACAGCATTTAATAAGCTAGGTATCCCCTTAGAAGAACAAAAAAAATTAACTGGCGTGGCAGTTGATGCTGTATTAGACAGTGTATCTGTTGCAACAACATATAAAGATATGCTAAAGAAGGCTGGAGTAATTTTTTGTTCTATGAGTGAAGCCATTCAAAATCATCCAGAATTAGTTAAAAAATACCTTGGATCTGTAGTACCTTATAGTGATAATTTTTTCGCCACACTAAATTCTGCAGCTTTCACAGATGGTTCGTTCGTATATGTACCGCCAAAAGTCAGGTGCCCTATTGAATTAATGACTTATTTTAGAATTAATCAAGAAGATTCAGGACAATTTGAAAGAACTCTAATTATAGCTGATGAAGGTAGTTATGTAAGTTACTTGGAAGGCTGTACTGCTCCAATGAGAAAAACTAGCCAACTTCATGCAGCAGTTGTTGAATTAGTAGCATTAAAAGATGCAGAAATAAAATATTCTACATTGCAAAACTGGTACCCTGGAAATAAAGATGGCGAAGGTGGAGTATATAATTTTGTAACTAAAAGAGGTATATGCAAAGGTCAAAATTCAAAGATTTCGTGGACACAAGTAGAAACCGGATCAGCTATTACATGGAAATACCCTAGCGTAATACTACAAGGAGATAATTCTATAGGTGAATTTTATTCAGTTGCACTAGTAAATAATTTCCAACAAGCAGATACTGGGACAAAAATGATTCATGTAGGAAAAAATACTAAAAGCACAATAATAGCTAAAGGAATATCAGCTGGCAAAGCTCAAAATACTTACCGCGGGCAAGTTAAAGTATTACCAACTGCAAAAAATGCAAAAAACTTTACTCAATGTGATTCTCTCTTGATTGGAGATAAATGCGGTGCACACACAATACCCTATATAGAAGTAAATAACCCAACTGCCCAAATGGGACATGAAGCCACAACTTCAAAAGTAAACGATGACCAATTGTTTTACTTACAACAAAGGGGAATATCTTTAGAAGAAGCAAACTATATGATAATAAATGGATTTTGCAGAGGTATTTTTAAAGAATTACCTTTTGAATTTGCTATGGAAGCATCACAGTTATTAAAGGTAAGCTTGGAGGGAACAGTAGGTTAATGATAAAAGAAAAATCATTATTAGAAATAAAAAATCTTCATGTATCTGTAGATGATGATATAAAAATATTAAATGGAATAAATTTAACTATAAAACTTGGAGAAATTCATGTGATTATGGGCCCTAACGGATCTGGTAAAAGTACACTTGCAAATGTTTTGTCAGGTAGGCCTGGATATAATATTGATAAGGGGGAAATAATATTTAAAGGAGAAGATATTACTTCTCAAGATCCTGAAATAAGAGCACGTAATGGGATGTTTTTAGCATTTCAATACCCTATGGAATTACCTGGAGTAAGAACATGGCAATTCTTAAAATCTTCTGTTGATGCTATAAGACTACATAATGAGTTACCTGAACTGAAAATCAAAGAATTTGATAAATTACTAGAAGAAAAAAAAGAAATTGTTGAAATGAACTCAGAACTTTTAAAAAGATCAGTAAATGAAGGTTTTTCAGGTGGAGAAAAGAAAAGAAATGAAATACTTCAGTTATCTCTTTTAAACCCTACTTTTGCGATGCTTGATGAAACAGACTCTGGCTTAGATATAGATGCTTTACAAATCGTAGCTAAAGGAGTTAAAAATTATCACAATAACAATAATTCAGTTATGCTAGTTACCCATTACCAAAGAATATTAAACCATCTTAGCCCTGATTATATTCATGTTTTAATGGACGGTAAAATAGTTAAATCTGGAGACAAGTCTCTCTCATTGGAACTTGAATCAAAAGGCTATGAATGGATTAGAGAATCTATTTTAAAACAATCTTAAAGAACTAACTAATCATGACTACATCTGTACCTGAACAATATATAAAAGACTATAAAAATTTAAATAGTCAAATAAATCAATCAGAACCCAATTGGCTTAATGATCTGAGAAAAAAAGCTTTTCAAAATTTATCTAAAAATGGTTTCCCTACGAAACGCAAAGGAAATGAAAAATGGAAATATACAAATATTTCTAAATTAGCTAAAACTTCTTTTTCTTTTGAAAAAGAAAATATTTTACAAAAAAGTAATTACAAGAATCTCATTATATCTGATGATTCTTGGATTAACTTAACATTCATCAATGGAGCTCTTCAAACTGATATATCAAAAATAAAAAACTTTGAAAAAGGTATTACAGTAACAAAATTTTCTGATGCATTTGGTAACCCAAAAATAAATCAACTAATAAAAGATAATTTATCTAAATTTTCACAAATTGATGAAGATGGATTTACTTCACTAAATACAGCATTTATAAATGATGGTATTTTAATAAATGTAGATGAAAATGCTAAAATACTTAACCCAATAAACTTATCCTTTATATCTCATTCAACTGTAACACCTAATGTTTCTTACCCTAGAATATTAATAATTGCTAATAAAAATAGTTCTTTGAATATTATAGAAAACTATATAGGAGATTCATCAATCCAAAGTTTTACAAACTCGGTATCAGAAATAATGCTAGAAGATTCATCCAAAATATCCCATTACAGACTTTTAAATGAAGGCCAAAATACTTTTCATATTGAATCTTCACGAGTAAATCTAAAAAGTAATTCCACTTTTGAATCTACTTCATTCTCTAAAAGTTCAAAAATTAGTAGATATGATCTTAAAGTAAATATAGAAGGTGAAAATTCTTATTGCAATCTTAATGGTCTATACCTAACTTCAGGAACTCAGCATATAGATAATTACATAAATATTGATCATATAAAACCGAAAGGAACAAGTAGGCTTAATTACAAAGGAATATTAACTGAAAAATCTAGAGCAGTCTTTGGAGGTACAGTATGGGTAAGAGAAGGAGCAATGAAGACTGATTCTATTCAATCTGACAAAAACCTATTATTATCTGATGAAGCAGAAGTTGATAGCAAACCAGCATTATTTATATATGCTGATGATGTACAATGCGCCCATGGAGCTACTGCAGGTAATATTGATGCTGAAACAATATTCTATATGCGAAGCAGAGGAATTGATTTAGAAACAGCTAGTAAGTTATTAATCAATGGTTTTGCAAATGAAATTATTGATTGCGTAAATATTCCGGGGCTTAAAAAGGAATTAGAAAAGTTATTCCTAGAATCTCTGCCAAAATACAAATTAGAGTTTTGACATGTATGATATAGAAGAACTTTATCAAGAAATCATCATAGACCATAGTCGAAACCCGCGTAACTTTGGAAAATTAGATACAGCAAATAAAACTGCAGAAGGATATAATCCTTTATGTGGAGACCAAATAACCTTATATATTGAATTAAAAGATAAATTAATTAACAAAATTAAATTTTCTGGATCAGGTTGTGCTATATCTAAAGCATCTGCTTCATTAATGACAGAAGCAATTAATCAAAAAACTGAATCTGAAGCAATTATTATTTTTAACAACTTCAGGCAAATGATTACTAAAACAACTGATGAAGACTATGATTCAGATATTTTAGGTGATTTAGAAATATTAAAAGGGGTATCTGCGTTTCCTGCAAGAATTAAGTGTGCCACTTTAGCTTGGCACGCATTAAAATCTATCTTAGACAACAATAATCAAGAAATTAGTACTGAATAAAAATAATTAAGGCTATACAATGCATATACCAATTAAAGTAGACTACGCAGTGAGAGCTCTAGTAGATATTTGCATATATTCAAATAAAATACCTGCTAGAACAAGTGATATTGCAAAAAGAACCTATATACCAAAACCCTACTTGTCTCAAGTATTACTTACTTTGAAAAAAAATGGTTTGATTAAAAGCTACCGTGGTCCAAAAGGGGGGCATATCCTTGCAAAAAATCCTTCTGAAATTACATTAGAAATAATTATGAATTCAATTCATAAAAAAGAATATTTTGTTAATTGCTTAAATATTAACGAAGTAAACTGCTGTAACTACCTTTCTGTATGTGCCCAGCGTAAAATCTGGAGCGAAATAGAAAATACAATGAATTCAATATTAAACCAAACAACTATTTATGATTTAGTACAACAAACTTTCAAATTAATTCCTAAATCTAATGAAAAAAAATTTCTCGCACCTATATTAACGGAGTAGTAATGAATTTAATTAAAGTATGTGATTTGTCTGAAATACCAAATGGTAATACAAAAAAATTTGAAATAAATGATGAAGAGATAACTATTTGCAATATAAATAACCAAATTTTTGCTATAAATGATAATTGCTCACATGATGAAGCATCGCTACAAGAAGGGTTTATAGATGGATATGAAATAGAATGCCCTATGCATGGTGCAAAATTTGATATTCGTACAGGTGAAGTTACTTGCCTTCCGGCCGTAAGTCCAATAAAAACATACAATATTAAGATAAACAATGGCGCAATAGAATTAGAAATTTAAATACTTTAACCTGGAGATAGAATGTTAGACATTAAAAAAATACGTAATGACTTCCCAATATTATCAAGAGAGGTCAATAACAAGCCTCTAATATATTTTGATAATGCGGCTACATCTCAGAAGCCAATATCTGTAATCAATTCATTGACTGAATTTTATTCAAAATACAATTCCAATGTTCATAGAGGCGTACATACGTTAAGTATGGAATCAACAGATTTATTCGAAGAAGCTAGAAATAGAGTTGCTAAGTTTATTAATTCAAAAAATTCTGAATCTATAATATGGACAAGAAATTCTACTGAAGGAATAAATTTAGTTTCTAATAGTTGGGGGAGAAAAAATATTCAACCAGGAGATGAAATATTAGTTACAGCTATGGAGCACCATAGCAACCTAGTCCCTTGGCAAATACTTGCAGATATTAATAAAGCAAAACTAGTAATACTTCCGATTAATAATGATGGAACTTTGAATTTAGATGAAATTGATACTTTTATTAATTCTAAAACAAAAATTGTATCTGCAGTACACATGTCAAATTCTTTAGGAACAATTAATCCAATTCAAGAATTATGTAGTAAAGCTCACAAAGTAGGTGCAAAATTCATGTTAGATGGGGCCCAAAGTGTCCCTCATATACCAACTGATGTAGCAGATATAGATTGTGATTTTTTAGTTTTTTCGGGTCACAAGATGCTTGGCCCAACAGGTATTGGAGTGTTATACGTAAAACCTGAAATATTAGAAGAAATGGACCCTTTTTTAACTGGAGGTGAAATGGTACTTGAAGTGTCTTACGAAAAAGCTAAATGGAATGAACTACCAATGAAATTTGAAGCAGGAACTCCTAATATAGCAGATGCGATTGCTTTAGGGGAAGCAATAGTTTACTTAGAAAATATAGGTATGCAAAATATAAGAAACCATGAAATTGAATTAACGGAATATGCTTTATCTAAGTTCAAGTCACTAGATAAGCTAACATTGTTTGGTCCATTAGATCCATTAATTCGTGGAGGGATATTATCTTTCCATTCAGAAGATATACACCCGCATGATATAGGTACATTTTTAGACCATGAAGGAATAGCTATAAGAACTGGGCACCATTGTACAATGCCATTAATACGTAGCCTTAACATTCCAGCTACTAGTAGAGCAAGTTTCTACATTTATAACACAAAAGATGAAATTGATTATTTTATAAACACATTAGGTAATGCAATTAGGTATTTCACTGATGTCAAATAGCATAGATCAAATTTATGATGAAATTATATTAGATCATTGCAAAAACCCTCGTAACAACCGAAAAATTCATAAACCTAATATTATTTGCAAAGCTGTTAATTCATTCTGTGGAGATGAAGTAAATATAGAAATCAAGTTAAGCTCTAAAAAAATAATCACGTTAACTGGATCAAAAAGCTTAGGCTGTGCTATTAATCAAGCCTCAAGTTCTATGTTATCTGAAGTTCTTTATGGTAAATCTATAGAAGAAGTATTTAATTTATATAATATTTTCAATTGTATGATGAAAGAAAATACAGTGCCTAAAAAAGCTTCAGAACAACTTGGATATTTAAAAAACCTTAAAATAATCAAAAAAAACCCTATCAGAATAAAATGCTGCCTACTACCCTGGACAGCTTTAATAAATGAGATTGAAAAAATTTAAATTATTTAAAATTTATATTAAAACTTTAATTTTTATTTAGAATAAAATTTCCAGTAATAAATTATGTTAATTGATTCTCACGTACATTTAGAAACTTTTTCGATAAAAGAAATAAATGAAATTATGCAGCGCGCCAAAACTGCTGGCATATCTGCGGTTATATCTGCAGGAGTAGATTTAGAAACCTCAAATAAATCAGTAAATTTATCAAAAAAATTTAACGATATATTCTCTGGAGTAGGTATTCACCCTATGAATATATCAGAAGATCTTAATGAAGAAAGTTTTTTACATATCCATTCTTTAGCCTTAAACAATGAAAAAGTACTAGTCATGAGTGAAATAGGCTTAGATTTCACAGAAAATATATCTACAAGAAAAATTCAATATGATATATTTAGGCAGCAAATTAGAATTGCATTAGATTTAAAAATCCCTATAGTTTTTCACAGCAGAGAATCTCATCAAGATGTTTTAAGAATACTACTAGAAGAAAAAGCTTATGAAGTAGGAGGAGTAATGCACTATTTTCAAGGAGATGAAAATATTGCTGAGCAAGCTATAGATTTAGGTTTCTATTTATCTTTTGCTAAACCACTACTAAGATATCCTTACTTGCAGAATATAATATCCAAAATAAATTTAGATAAAATTGTTGTAGAAACTGATACATATCCTCAAACATTTAAACCAAATAGAAACAAATGGACTGAACCAAAAGACTTAAAGTTAATTATCTCAAAAATATCTGAAATAAAAAAAATACCATTTAATGAAATTGAATTTAATATCCAGAATAATATGAAAAATTTATTAAAAAATAAATGGAATATAATTGAAAAATATTTAAAAATAAATTAATAAAATTTACCAAAAATTATTTGACTTGATACCCATCCAAAAAATACTAATAAAAATGACTTACGTAAACTTATATTAGCAAAATTTTTAAATATACAAACTGCAATAACTAATATCCAAATTCGAGAAATCAACCATATAATATTAGAATTAACAATTTTAAACGATATTAAAACCATTAATATACCCGGAAGATAACTAAACGCTAACAGCCTAAGAATAGACCTGTAATTCATATATATCTGTAAAAATCTGTTACTTATATACCATATTGAAACTGCCCAAAAACCCCAACCTAAAATAGTTAATGAAATAATCATAAAAAATACATCCGTTTGATTTACATCATTAATATATAAGCCAATACACCAAGCTATAGAAGATAATAAAATAATAAAAATAGGTTTGAATAAACTATAATCTAACTCATTGCCATTTAAATTCAGTTGTATATAGTCACCACAAACGATTTTTATAAACTTTTTTTTCATTTTTCTCCGAATATTATTAATATATAAAAGTATAATATTAATATGAATATATATAGTGTTAAAGGTAACAGCATGTCTCCAACATTAAAAGAAGGAGATTTATTAGTTATTAAGAAACCTAAATCTCAAAAAAATTTCTTTAGACGTAATGATATTATTGTTTTAAAAAATCCCAAGGACCCTACTAATTACTTTATTAAAAGAGTAATAGGATTACCAAAAGAAAAAAATAAATCCTTTTTATCTTTAAAAACCATTGAAACACTGCCCAATAATATAAATACTTATAACGAATTATCTGAAAATGAATATTTTGTTATAGGCGACAATTATTTTCACAGTACAGATAGTAGACATTTCGGACCAATTAAAAAATCAATGATAATAGGAAAAGTATTTTTACGAATTTGGCCTCTATATAGATTAAGATATTGGTTTTAATCCAAATCATTATTTAACCAGCTAGCGATATCTTTTGCATGATATGAAATTATCATATCTGCACCAGCTCTTTTAATAGACGTGATTATCTCAAGTACCGTTCTCTTTTCATCAATCCATCCATTCTGAGAAGCAGATTTTACCATTGCATATTCACCACTAGTATTAAAAGCAGCTAAAGGATGATTAAATTTTTGATTAGCCAGATTTATAATATCTAAATACGACATAGCAGGTTTAACCATTATTATATCTGACCCTTCTTTAATATCTTGATCAATTTCTCTCATAGCTTCTTTAATATTTCTAGGGTTAATCTGATATGAGTCCCGATCTCCAAATTGAGGAGATGAATCTACGGCAACTCTAAAAGGACCATAAAAAGCAGAAGAATATTTTGCAGAATATGACATGATTGGAGTATCCTTAAAACCTTCTTTATCTAAAGAATCACGTATAGACGATACTTGCATATCCATCATAGCAGAAGGAGCAATTATATCTGCCCCTGCATCTGCTTGTGAAACAGCAATCTTACCCAATATATCTAAAGTTGAATCATTATCAATAAGATTATTATTAATCAAACCACAATGAGCATGAGTTGTATATTGACATAAGCATACATCAGTAATAATAACTATATCAGGTATAGCTTGCTTAATTACTCTAATGGATTCTTGTATTATTCCTCCTGAATCATATGCCTCGATACCTTGTTCAGATTTTTTTTCAGGAATACCAAATAATATTACAGATTTTATTTTCAATCTAGCTATTTCGTCTATTTCAGAGATTAAATTATCTAAAGAAATATGATATATACCAGGCATAGTATTTATCTCACGCCTTAAGCCTCTTCCATGAGTAACAAATAAAGGATAAATCAAATCATCTAAAGTGAAATTTGTTTCAGACAACATCAAGCGCAAGAACTTTTTTGCTCTTAATCGTCTCATTCTAATTATGTTATTTTTCATAATATAACCTATAAATCTTGAATATAATAATTCTCAATCGCACCTAATAGCCCCTCAATTGTATATTCTTTAGAAATAATTTCAACTCTAAGCCCAATTCCCTCAGCAGCACTAGCTGTAACTGAACCTATACATGCAATTGTAGATTTAGATAACAAATTCAAATCTCCATCTATAAATTTAACTAGGTTCTCTACCGTAGAAGGGCTAGTAAATGTACAAATATCTATTCCGTTATCAAATATTTTATATAAATCTGACTTACTGTATCCTGGTTCTACAGTCTTATATATTTCTAAATTAGTTGGATTAGCACCTTTATCAATTAAACTATTATATAAATAATTTTTACTTTTATTGCCTGTAGGTAACAAAATTTTTAAACCTCTAAAATTAATATCTTCGAATTCATCAATAAAATCACTAGAATTGTTATTAACACCAACAACATCTGGAACAATTCCATAATATTTTAAAGTATCTGAGGTTATACTACCTATAGCTCCAATTTTAACAGATGACAAATACCTAAGGTCAATTCCCAATTCAAACATTCTGTCAAAAAATGGATTTACAGCATTTTGGCTTGTAAATAATATCCAATCAAAACTTTTGGAATTTAATAAATATTTATCTAAATTTTTATATTTATTAATTGGTTTTATTTCAATAGTAGGAAATATTATTGGATTAGCACCTTCAGATCTAAGCAATTTTTCTATAGCAGAAGATTGATTTTTTGAACGAGTAATAAGTATATTTTTCCCAAAAAGAGGCTTGTTATCAAACCATTTAATTTCTTTCCTTAACTTCACTACTTCTCCAAAAATAGCTACAACTGGTGTAGATATATTTACGGAATTTAATTTGTCAATTATATTGTATAAATCACCTACAATAATATTTTGCCTAGAAGTAGTACCTGATCCAATTAAAGCTACTGGAGTATTTTTATCTAATCCTTTATTTATGAATACATCAACAATATTTTCTATATTTTTCAGACCCATTAAAACAATTAAAGTATCTCCATATGGCAATATATTTCTGAATCCAATTAATTTTTCAGGTGAGTTTAAAACTTCTGTTCCTGTAAGAACAGTAAATGATGAAGAAGTACCTCTATGTGTTAACGGAATACCCGCATAAGCTGCTACTGAGTATATTGATGATATACCTGGAACAATTTCAAATTTCAATCCATGTTTTTTTAAAAATTGTGCTTCTTCAGATCCTCTGCCAAATATAAATGGATCACCTCCTTTTAACCTGACTACGTATTTACCTAGCAAAGCTTTTTCGCGCATTAATTCATTTATTCTATCTTGAATTAATAGACTATCACCAGGACTTTTCCCTACATTAATTATTTCTGAGGATTCCTTAACATTTTCAAGTAAACTTGTATCAATTAAACGGTCATGAAGAATTACATCTGCATTCTTTATACAATTCAAACCTTTAACAGAGATTAATTCTGGATCACCAGGACCTGAGCCAACTAAGAATACTTTACCTATATTCATAAATATACCTACTTTATAAAAAGCTAAAAGCACCTAATTTAAATAAATTATTAGCAGCTTCATATCCAATTTCTTCTGGAGTATTATTTAAGCCATTAATATTAGTACGGAAAATTTTTTCAACATTATAATCAGTTCCCATAGCTGATAATTTTATACCGCCTTGTTGCATTGAAGCATATGCAGCAATAGGAGTTACACATCCTCCCCCAATATAATGAACAAATGCTCTTTCAGTTCGGACCAATATATTTGTTTTTTTATGATTTATACTATCTAACATCTTTATAATAGTTGAATTATCTTTTCTACACTGAATAGCCAGAGTGCCTTGTCCAACATCTGGAATACAGTTTTCAATAGATATATATTGGGAAATTATATTTTCTAAACCTAATCTGATTAATCCTGCTGCTGCTAATACAACAGCATCATATTCTTCCGTTTTTATTTTTTCAATTCTTGTCTCTACATTACCTCTTATTGGTAATATATTTATATTAGAATATTTATTTTTTAGTTGCACTTTACGCCTCGGACTACTAGTACCAACAATAGCTCCTTGAGGAAGATTTTCTATTTCTTTATTTAATGATGAAATCAACACATCTCTTGCATCTAATCTTTCAGTATACGCACCTATTATTAAATCCTCAGGTATCTCAACCGTTAAATCTTTTGCACTATGTACTGCAATGTCAATATTACCATTCATTAATTCTGATTGTATTTCATTTACAAACATACCTCGACCAAGAGAAAGCATAAGGTCATTCTTATAAATATCTCCAGTCGTTTTAATAGGTTTATACTGGAAATCACAATCAGGAAAATTTCTTTTGAGTAACTCTATTACTTCATTAGTTTGCTTAATAGATAGTCTGCTTTCCCTAGCACCTATTACTACTAAAGAAGAATCTTTCATTTATTAATATACCTCTTGCAAAATAATTATTGCACAAAATTAAATTATTCATTTACTGCTTGTCAAACCTGATAGTAACATCTTTTTTGCCTCATCAACTTTTCCTTTTTGTACTAAGTCTAAAAGTCCTTCATCAATGCATTCTTGCCATCTATCAACGCTAACTAAAATATTTTTATCACGAATTTCCTTCCGTACTTCAGAAAGAATTGTAGTTAAATCTCCATATTCTAACAGTCTGCATTCACATCCGCCTTCAAGTGTTTCTCTAAATTTTCTAGCTAAAGCAGGGCTAGAACCTCCAGTTGAAGTTGCCACAGTCACTCCACCTCTAGTAGCAACAGAAGGAGCTATAAAAGTACATAAATGAGTAACATCTACTACATTTAACAAGACATTTCTATCTTCAGCTTCCTTAAAGACTTGATCATTTGCAACCTCATCACCTGTAGCAGAAATTGCAATAAAAACATCTTTTAAATCTCCTGAAGAATATTTTCTCTTAATCCAAACAACTTCTTCTTTATCCAAAATATTTTTTATATTTTCAGTAATATCTGGACTGACAATTTTTATTTTAGCCCCATGACTAAGTAATTTAAATACTTTTTCTTCAGCAAATTTCCCTCCTCCAATCACTAAACAAGTTCTATTTTCCACATTGACAAAAGCTGGATAATACATGATAAATCCTAATAATCAGATCTGATTTAATATTTTAACATTGAAAAAATCTACAAATAATTAGTAAATAAATATTCAATAAATTTTATGATTAATTTAATATACTATAATATAATTAATTATATCAGAATATTTATAATCTTAAACAAAGTGAATCAATCTAAAAAAGATCTAATAAACAGCCTTAAAACTGAATTTAATAATTTTAAAATTATTAAAGCCTTTCAAAAGGTCCCCAGAGAACTCTTCATAAGCAAAGAGTATAGACACCTCGCATATGAAGATACTGCCCTACCAATTGAATATAATCAAACTATTTCTCAACCTTATATTTTAGCTAAAATGCTTTACAAATTAGACTTAAGTACAAATGACAAAGTATTAGAAATCGGTACAGGCAGTGGATACCTATTTGCAATTTTATCTGAACTCGTTACGAATTTAACTAGCACTGAAATAATAAAACCCCTAATTAATAAAACAAAAAATAGACTAAATTTGCTAGGATATAAAACAGAAAATATACATCTTGCAAGCAATCAACTTGGATGGCCAAAAAGCGGACCATTTGATAGAATTATTGTATCTGCAGCCGCAAATAAAATACCAGCTGAACTATTAAAACAATTATCTTATAATGGACATCTTATAATCCCTGTTGGATCTTCAAAAAATCAAGAGTTACTCAAAATCACAAAAACTTCAACTGGATTAGCCGTTGAATCCTTAAATTCTTGTAAATTTGTACCTTTAATTTCACCTAAACTATAAACAAAATGTTCTTTTTAAAACACTAATTAACATAAATTAGGGTGTAAATTTCGAACATTGTTGCATATACTAGATTAATCAAATAAGACCAAAGGTTAATATGAATTATCAAACCGTAATAGGATTAGAAGTACATGTACAACTATTAACAAAATCTAAAATGTTTTGTAATTGTAGTGCAAAATATCAAAGCAAGCCAACTAATTCAATAGTATGCCCTATATGTTTAGGATTACCAGGATCATTACCAAATATAAATCAAATGGCAATCAACTTAGGTATCAAAACAAGTTTAGCTTTAAACTGCAGTGTATCTTCATATACAAAATTCGATAGAAAAAATTACTCTTACCCTGACCTAATGAAGGGATATCAAATTTCACAATTTGACATGCCCCTTGCCAGTAACGGAAAAGTAACAATTCTTATAAATAATGAAGAATATTCTATTAGAATAAATCGTCTACATTTAGAAGAAGATGTAGCAAAATTAATACATAGAAATGATAAAAACAATTCTTATAGCCTACTTGATATTAATCGTTCCGGAGTACCTTTAATGGAAATAGTTACCGAACCAGATATTAGAAGCCCAGAAGAGGCACGAGAATATTTAATTAAACTACGTTCAATAATTAAATATTTAGGCGTTGGAACAGGGAATATGGAAGAGGGAAGTTTTAGATGTGATGCAAACATAAGTTTAAAAAAAATATCGGATAAAAACCTTGGTACAAAAGTAGAAATAAAGAACTTAAATAGCTTGAGATCAGTTTACAAATCACTAAAATATGAAATTGAAAGACAAAGTGATTGCTTAAATTCAGGCAAAGAAATAATACAAGAAACTAGAGGGTGGTTAGAAGATAAAAATATAACTATTTCACAAAGAACTAAAGAATACGCATCAGATTACAGATACTTTCCTGAACCTGATCTGCCTTTAATAAAAATAGATAAAAATATAATTGGAAGTATTAAAAAATCTATTCCAGAATTACCTGAAGAAAAATCAAAAAGGTTTCAGCAAATATATGGCATATCAAAATACAATTCCGATCTATTAGTAATAAATAAACACAATGCAGATTTTTTTGAAAATACAATTGCTAGTAAACCCAACTCTTCAAATAAATTTGCAAAGACAGTTAGCAACTGGATGTTAGGCGAATTAAATAAACTAATTAAAAAGCATGAAATAATAATTGAAAATCAAAAGATCACACCATTAAATTTTAAAAAATTACTCGATTTAATCGATACTGGATCAATTAATAATGCTTCAGCAAAAATAATATTCGAAGAAATGTTTTTAAATGGCGACAATCCTGAAAAAATTGCTAATAATAAAAACCTTATCCAAACTTTTAATGCAGATGATATAGAGCCTATAATAAAAGAAATCTTACAAGAAAATCCTAAAGCTATTTCAGATTTCTTAACGGGAAATGAAAATGTAGTCAAATTCTTGTTAGGACAAGTAATGAAAAATACAAAAGGAAAAGCAAATCCTAAAGTTATTGAAGAATTACTAATTAATCAATTAAGAGAATTAAACAACAAATGAATCAAAGCAGAAATAATAAATATCAATTTCTGAAAGAAATCTCTAAACTCTTATATCCAGGTATTGGACTTAAAAGATGGCTAATAAGTGGCTCTATAGGCATCGGATTATTATCTGTTGGATTGGCATATTCAATAAGAAAGATTGTCTGGTTTTCATTTTCAGATTTACTCCCAGGCCAATTAGAATCATTAATATTAATTGTTATTGGTATAGCAATAGTGATTGGATCTATTTATGGAATATATAAATCAATAGGACCTTTCTTATTACAGGGACAATCTTTTGACAACTTAGCAAATACCATTTATACAGAAAAAAACAAAGAAAAAGGTCCAAAAATTGTTGCAATAGGAGGAGGTACAGGTCTTTCAGTTTTACTAAGAGGTCTAAAAAATTATTCTAATAATATATCAGCCATTATTACAGTTAGTGATGATGGAGGCAGCTCAGGTAGATTAAGAAGAGAATTAGGAGTAATTCCTCCAGGAGATTTTAGAAACTGCTTAGTCGCATTATCTGATACCGAACCATTATTGACTGAGTTATTTCAATATAGATTTAATCAAGGGGATGGGTTAAAAGGGCATAGCTTTGGTAACCTTTTTATTGCTGCAATGAATGACTTGACAAGAAGTTTTCCCGAAGCTTTAATGCAATCAAGTAAAATACTTGCAGTAAAAGGTGAAATAATACCAGCAACGTTACAAAATCTAAAATTGACAGCAAAATTAGAAGATGGAGAAGAAATTCAAGGAGAATCCTATATAGGCAAAACCAAATCCAAAATCAAACGTTTATCAATTAATCCAATAAATGCAAAAGCTTATCCCCCTGCATTAAATAAAATTAAAGAATCAGATATAATTATAATAGGACCAGGAAGCTTATATACTAGTATTATCCCTAATCTTTCAATAAAAGACATAACAAAAGCAATAAACGAATCAAAAGCTTGCAAGGTTTATGTTTGCAATATAGCAACCCAAATTGGTGAAACTAATGGATATTCTATGGAAGAACATATTAAATCATTACAGAAGCATACAATTCCTACAATTGCTGATTATGTTTTAGTTAATAATCATGTTAGAGAATTAGATGAAAGATTTTTTGGAGAACCAGTAATTAATAATAAGACCCCTATTGAACATGTCAAAATTATTGAATCAGATATTGGAGATGAAACACATCCAATAAGACATGATTCAAATAAGCTAACTAAAAACATTATAAAATTATATGAAAACCATAAATATAACAATTCATGATATAATTTATATTATGTAGGTGAAAAAAGATGGAAGAAACAAATAATTTATTAAAACCAATATTAAACACTATTCAGATAACTTCTGCTGTAATTTTGATAGGCATAATATTAATGCAAGTTAGAGGACAAGGCGGAGGTTTATTTGGTGCTTCGGATGGGTCTTTTAGAACAAGAAGAGGTATTGAAAGAACATTATTTCAAGCTACTATAATATTGTCAATTTTCTTTATTGTTATATCTATAATAAGTGCTAAATACCTATAAATATTAACTTTGTCCCTTCTCAATAAAATTCCATCTAGTCCCTTTTGGATTGTCTTCTAAGTTAATACCTAAATCATATAAACCAGATCGAATTTTATCAGCTAATTCAAATTCTTTTTTATTCCTTAATTCAAACCTTATATCCGTTAAAATACTCATCAATGGCTCTAAATATAGATCTTTATCAGATTCTTTATTTTTATTAGTCAGTTCAATTCCTAAAACATTAGTTAACCTATTTAACAAAATCTGCCCTTCTGTAATATCAATATTTTTATTAATTAATTGATTTAAATCTTTAGACAAATCAAATATAGTAGCTATAGCTCTAGGAGTATTAAGATCATCATCCATAGCGTTAATAAATTGTTGTTTTCTCGATTCTAATAAATCATTAATTTCATTACTATGAACACCCCCAGTATGTTCTAACACTTTATATAATTTTTTAATAGAATTCTCTTTTCCCATTATATTATCTTCACTATAGTCTAAAGGTGATCTGTAATGACTACTCAATATAAACATCCTTACAGCATTTGAGGAAAATTTGTTTAAAACATCTTTTATCAATACTATATTGCCTACAGATTTACTCATCTTATCAGACCCCATTCTAAGTAACCCATTATGAAGCCAGAATTTTGAAAATGGAATCTCTTGAGTAAAAGCTTCAGATTGAACAATCTCATTTTCATGGTGAGGAAAAATAAGATCTTGGCCTCCACCATGAATATCAATAGTATTACCTAAATACTTTATAGACATTGCACTACATTCAATATGCCAACCTGGCCTTCCATCCCCCCAAGGACTATTCCAAAATGGTTCTCCAGATTTTTTACTTTTCCAAAGTGCAAAATCCATTGAATTTTCTTTATTTTCATCTACTTCAACTCTACTACCACTAATCATATCTTTAAGAGTTCTTCGACTTAACTTACCATAATTTTCAACTTTATCTACTCTAAAATAAACACCATCTTTATTATGATAAGCCAAATCTTTAGATATTAAATTAGAAATAATTTCGATTATTTTATCTATTTCTTCAGTTGCCCTAGGATAAAACTTAGCTCGCAAATTATTTAATAAATCCATCTCAGTTAAAAAAGATTTAATGTTATTATCTGCTAATTCAACTGTAGATATCCCAAGTTCAGACGCAACCTGGATCATTTTATCGTCTATATCTGTAAAATTTTGTATGTGATTTACATTAAAACCTTTAAATTCCAAATATCTTCTTAAAACATCAAAGACAACTGAACTCATTGCATGCCCTATATGAGACGATGCATAAGGAGTAACTCCACAAATATACATATTAATAATATTATTATTAATACTTAATATTTCTTGTTTTCTAGTAAGTGTGTTATATAATTTCATCAATTTTATGTATTGAAGCGATAGCTATACTACAAATCCCTTCATTTTCACCTATTAAACCTATACCATCAACTGTAGTACTTTTTATATTAATTTGATTCATATTTATTTTTATTGCCTTGCTCAATTTCTTTTTCATGTCAAAAATGTATGGAGACAATTTCGGTTTTTCTAAAACAATTGTAGCATCAATATTATTAGTATTCCAACTATGATTATATAGCTCTTCAACTATTATTTCTAATAATTTAATACTTGATATCCCTTGGTATTTTGAATCGCTTGAAGGAAAATACATACCAATATCTCCTAAACTTGCCGCTCCTAAAAGTGCATCAATAATTGAATGTATTAATACATCCCCATCACTATGCCCATCTATTCCAAGATGATATGGAATATTCACTCCACCTATAATCATAGCTTTTTTATTACTCAACTTATGTATATCTATACCTATTCCTGACCTCATTTTATAATTCACCATGTCTAATTTTAAAATCAAGTATTGATTCAGCTAAAGAATAATCAGATAAAGTAGTTAATTTAATATTATCTTTCAATCCTTGAAAAACTGAAACTTTTCCATTGTTCAATTCCACCATTGCAGAATCATCCGTAACATCTTTTTCGATATCATGGTGAGCTTGCAAAATAATATCCTGATGAAAGACTTGGGGTGTCTGAACTAAATAAAGATTTTTCCGATCGACATGATCTACTACAAATCCATCTGTATTTACAGATTTAATTGAATCTTCTAAAGGAATAACAGGAATTGCTGATCCTGTTTTATTCACCGCACTTTTACCTAGTTTTAAAATATTTGAATTAATGAAAGGCCGAGCACCATCGTGAATCATTATTATATCAAAATCATTAACTTCTTTTAGGCCTAATAATACTGAATCTTGACGTCTTGCACCTCCAATTACGATTTTTGAAACTTTATCAAAACCATAATCCATAACTAATTTCTGACCTGATTTAATTGAAGATTTATTCAAAACTAAAACTATTGATCCTACTATAGGAGAACTGTTAAAAACTGATAAACTATATGAAATAACTTCTTTATTACCAATTTTAGAAAATATTTTGTCCATTGAACCCATTCGTGTAGAATTACCTGCAGCAACAAGTACTACACCCACATTAGATATATTTTTTTCTTTTGATCTTTCTGGTACTAAAATCATTAATTATACTTTTATTTTCCTGTAATAAATAATATACATTAGTAATTACAATATTAAAATAATATCAATTATAAAGATCTTATTATTTTTATTTATTAATAATTTTTATGATATATTAATATTATAGATATATTATTTTAACAAACTAGGATAATAAATGAATAATAAAATCACATCCAAGGGTAAAAATTTCTGGATGGTATCAGAAACCAATGAAAATTTTAAAAAAAGTCAAGAATTAAATTTCTCGATTCATGGTTTAAAGAGTAAATATCGTAAACAAGCTAAACGAATGGAACCTAATGATAGAGTTCTTTTTTATATATATAACAAAAAAAAATGGGCTCTCACTGCTACTATAACATCTAAATCATTTATAGATAATAAAACAATATGGACATCTATATACCCTGATGAATCATATCCTAATAGGGTTTATATGCAACCTGATATAATACTTAAAGAAAATAATTATATTGACGCAATGGTTTTAGCCCCTAGCTTAGAATACCTAAAAAAATGGCTCCCTGAAATGTGGCCACTAGCTTTTTATGAAAATTTACATTTAATACCTAGTAAAGACTTTAATTTAATTGAAACTGAAATGAAACGACTGATAAAATAAATTAATAAAAGATAAAATAATTAAAAAAGGAGACTTAAATGAAAAAATTTAAAATACCAAAAATATTTAATACAATACCAGTCTATGCACATTGTGACATACCATGTGGTATATATGACCCAATAGTTGCAAAAATAGCGGCACAGACTGTACTGAAAATGGATGTTAAAATAGAAGCAGTTGAAGTGCCTCTACAAACAACTGATGATTCCGGTAATGAATCCACTATATACTTTGCTTCTTCTAGATATATTGCTGTGAAAGAAGAACATGCACAAATTGTAAAGAATGAACTTAATATATTATGGGCAGATTATTTTAAGCCTGAACATCTAGAAAAATATCCTGAACTTCATGATTTATTCTGGAATGCAAATAAACTTGCAGGAGCAAATAAACAAAGTGTAAACACTAGCTCAGCTAAAAAACTTGTTGAGACAGTTGATCAAATAGCAAAAATCTTTTGGGCCACTAAAGGTGTTGATTATAACGATCCTGTATCAGATATAAGATATGGATCATAATCATATAAATAAATCTAAAATCCTGAATTAATTTAAACTAAAGGAGAACTAGTTAACTAGTTCTCCTTTAGTATCGGCAACAACAAAATTAGCAAAGCAACAAAAGTTCCAAGCACTATCAATCCTAAATCCATAGTCCCTGCTCTATCTCTAATTACTCCAATTATAAAAGGTCCACTAAATCCGCCTATTTCAGCTGCAGTAAAAAATAATCCTCCTGCTGCTCCCATTCTAACGGAGCCAACCCCTTTTGTTTCCATAAGCATCAAAGTTAATATTGGCATCATTGGAGCTCTAACAATACTGGATACAATTAAAGAGAAATATAATGGATAATCCGTAAACACTATTAATGCAAAAGTTGTCGATGAAGCAATAATAAATATAACAGCTAAAATAACAATACGATAACCATGTCTAGCTATAGAGGGTATAATTAAAAGTCCTATTACTCCTGACAACATTGAAATTGCTGACCAAAATCCCGCCCTAGTCAAACTTATATTTTTCTCCTGTAAAAGAGTAGGCAGCCAATTATTCAAACCATGGTTCAAAAAAAAACTAGCTATAGCCAGTATCATAATTATTCGAACATTCCTTATAGATAATAAATCCTTGAATGTTTCAAATGCTGATACAGCTTTTTCTCTGGTAGAGTCAATATAATGATTTTTGGAAAATAGCCACCACAGTATAATAGTTAAAAATACAAATACTCCATAAACAAGAGATATACCACGCCATGAACCTATTAACCCATCTATTGGAGCTGCTGTACCTAATGCTACAGCAGCTCCAATAGATGGACCCGTTGTGTAAATACCTGCAGCTATATTCCTTTCATTTCCTTTAAACCAAACTGAAATAACTTTAGGGGCCCCAATAGATATTATTGGCCCTCCAAACCCAAATATAATAACAGCAAGTAAAAGAGTAAAAAAATCTACAGCCATACCTCTAAAAATTAGAGAAAACCATATTAATAAAATACCTATACCTAAAGAATTACGAAGACTCAACTTGTCAATAAATACACCTAGTGGATATGCAGTAAATATATAGACTAGCTGCCAAGCTCCTAAAATAAAGCCCATTTGAGCATAAGATATTTCTAAATCATTCATTATAGGAATTGCTAATGGAGCTATCGTGACAGAAGTTATACCAAAAGAAAAATATAATAACCATACTAGAAAAAGCATTCCCCATCTAAATGTGTTTTTATTTGGCATTATTTTGACTAGTCATATATCTTAGCTTTAATATTTTATTGATAATAGTTACATTAATAAATAGTCAACATTAAAAAACAACTAAAGTGACAATAATTTATAATTAGTAATTCTTAAGCTTATGTATTTTTAGCTCTATCATCTTGAATAGATAAACAATATGTAATGAATTCATTTATTGGAGTAGAAATTCCTACTTCTCTTCCATAATCAACAACTACACCATTTAAGACATTAACTTCTAAAGGATTACCTGAAATTAAATCTAAGTACATAGAGGAACTAGAAGCATGCATATTTTCTTTAAACTGGTTCATAATTTTATCAATCATATCATCGGTTAAAGATACTCCCTTAGCCCTAGCAACTGCACCTACTTCTTTCATTATTCTCCATGACAAATCTAAAGTTTTTGGATTAGTCAATATTTCGTATGCTGACCCTCTTGTAATACATGACATCCCACTCAAAGCACAAATAAGAGTAAGTTTAGACCATAATGCTAATAAAATATCTTCAGACAACTCCACTTCAATATTTGCAGATTTTAAAATATTTTTTACTTCTAAAACACTATTAATTTTCTGATTGTCTTCATGCCCAAAAACTATTTTAAATGGGCCACCTAATTCTTCTGCTATCCCAGGTTCTCTAAGTTTAGCATCTATATATGCTGCACCTAATAATACTCTGTGCTTACCGTATTCTTTAGCTAATAAGTCACCGCTACCTAATCCATTTTGCAAAGTTAATATACGTGTATTTTCATATATAGCTGGCAACAATAATGGTATAGCATTTTCATTATGAAAACTTTTCACACAATATAAAATTAAATCAGCTTTCCATTCTCCAGTAAGAACATCAGTAACTCTTGGCTTGATATGAAAATCACCTAATTTAACACTTTTAATCATCAAACCTTTAGATTTAATTACATTTAGGTTTTCTCCACGAGCTAAAAATACTACATCGTTACCATCTTTATGCAACGCTCCTCCATAACAAGCTCCTATAGCTCCTGTTCCAATTACTAATATTTTCAAATTCTCCTCACAGACAATAATTTTGAATAATTATCATAAAATACTACAATATATAATGTTAAGCAAATTAAAAAATATTATCTATACTATTGACAGTATAAAAACAAAACATACAATTAAAATATAATTAATTTATATAACATCGAGGTATAAATAGTGATTAATAGAGAAAGAATTATAAATACTTTTTGTGAGTTAGCAAAAATTGACAGTTTATCAGGTCAAGAATTGAATATATCTAAAGAACTAATAAAAAGATTATCCAATATTGGAATTAAAGCTAAATTAGATACATATGGAAATGTAGTTAGTCAAACTAACAGTGAAAAAACATTAATATTATCTGCTCATATGGACACAGTTCAGCCAGGAACCAATGTGAAACCCATAGTAACTTCAGACAGAATTTCATCTGATGGAACAACTATATTAGGAGGTGATTGTAAAGCAGGAATTACTGCAATATTAGAAGGTCTTACATCTCTTAAAGAAGACAGAGCTGATTATACAGATGTTGAAATTATATTTACTAGAGAAGAAGAAATAGGATTACATGGAGCTCAGAACTTAGACTTCAATAAATTAAATTCTAAAGAAGCAATTATTTTTGATGGAGAAGGTCCCGTATCACAAATTACTGTAGAAAGTCCAACTGCAATAGAATTTGACATTGAAATTACAGGAAGAGCTGCTCATGCTGGGGTAGAACCAGAAAAAGGTATTTCTGCAATTAGAATTGCGGCTGATTTAATTACTAGATTACCTCAAGGAAGAATAGATTCAGAATCAACTTTTAATATAGGCAGAATATATGGTGGAAGTGTAAGAAACACAGTCCCTGAAAAAACTATTTTAAATGGAGAATTTAGAAGCTTAAACATGGAAACTGTTGACTCAATAAATATTCTACTAAAAGATAAGATTAAAGAAATTCAAACTTTATATCCAGATGCTTTGATTAAAGAAACAATTTTAGAAAATTTCGAATCTTATCAAATTACTGATGATGACCCTGTTTTAATAAAAATTCAAAATGCTTTATTAAAACTTGGCCTTGAACCAGAAATGAAACCTTCAGGTGGCGGTACTGATGGAAATATTTTTCGTAAAAATGGTGTAGATTCTATCGTTGTAGGAATGGCAACTCATAATATGCACACATTACGAGAATATGTCACAATATCAGATTTAGTAGACGCTGCACATTTCTGTGAAGCTATTTTAAAATCCAAATGATTACTAAATTAGATTATGGTAAAGACGGAATTAATATAGAACTACCTGATAAAATAACTACTATTATAGAGCCAACATTTCTACCTGGAATTCCAGACCCAATTGGAGCTATAAAAAATGCAATCAGAAATCCTATAGGAACTCTACCATTAAAAAAACTAGTTAAACCCAATCAAACTGTTGGAATATCAGTATGTGACATAACACGCCCTATGCCTACTTCCACTGTCTTACCTGTTTTACTTAAAGAACTTGAACATATCCCTAATGAACAAATAACAATTTTTATTGCAACAGGTACTCACAGGGCAAATACTGCGTCTGAATTAGACCTTATGTTAGGGATTAATATCAGAAATAAATACAATATAATTAATCATGATGCTTTTAACGAAAAAGATCTTGAATTAGCAGGCAAAACTTCAAATAACATACCTATTTGGTTAAATAAAAAATGGATTAATAATGATATAAAAATAACCACTGGATTTGTTGAACCACATTTTTTTGCTGGATTTAGCGGTGGACCTAAAATGGTTGCACCAGGTTTAGCAGGTTTTAAAACAATTATGGGACTCCATAGTTCAAAAATGATCAGCAACCCAAATTCAACTTGGGGAATAACTTTTGGCAACCCAATTCATGACTCAATTAGAGAAATTGCAAAAATTAACAAGGTCGATTTCAGCATAGATGTTTCAATAAATAGAGATCATCAAATTACGAGTATTTATGCAGGAGAATTATTCACTATACATAAGGCATGTAGTGATTTCGTAAAACACATATCGATGAAACCTTTATCAAAGCGATTCCCTATTATACTAACTAGTAATAGCGGGTATCCATTAGATCTAAATTTATATCAAGCAGTAAAAGGGATTTCAGCAGCAGCACAAGTTGTTGAAGAAAAAGGATCAATATTATGTGTTGCAGAATGTAAAGATGGCATTCCTTCTCATGGTAAATTCAAGCAAATTTTAGAATCTAGAGATACACCAGAAGGATTGTTAGAAATGATAAATTCAGATAAATATGAGTCTCATGACCAATGGCAAGTACAAATATTAGCTCAGATAATGACAAAAGCAAATATAAGCTTTATGTCAGAAAATATCAAAGATCAAGATATAATTTCCGCGCATATGAACCCAATTACAAATTTAGAAAAAACCCTTGATGAAAAAATAAAAGAATATGGTAAAGGATCTCAAATACTAGTTTTACCTCAAGGCCCTCAAACAATACCATATATTTATAATTAAATAATTACTTTTGTAATAAAGTTAATTATTCAATAGATACTTTTGCTCCAGATGCTTCTACTTTTTCTTTTATCTGATCAGCTTCTTCTTTACCTATTCCTTCTTTTACAACAGATGGTGCAGCTTCAACAAGGTCTTTTGCTTCTTTAAGTCCTAAGGTAGTTACTTCTCTAACTGCCTTAATAACATTAATCTTTTTATCACCTATCTCTTGCAAAGTAACTTTAAAATCAGTCTTTTCTTCATCAGCTCCCCCTGCATCTGCTCCTTCAGAAGCTGCAACTGGGGCAGCTGCAACTGCAACTGGCGCCGCTGCACTAACTCCAAATACATCTTCTAACTCTTTTACTAAATCAGCTAGATCTATGACTGACATAGATTTAATAGCTTCCAATATCTCTTCCTTAGTAATTACTTTTGACTTACTTGCTGGCATATAAAACCTCCGAATATTATTATTTATTTTTGTTCTTGATTAATACGTGCTTGAATGACTCTAGCTAATGATGATATAGGGGAATCTAATGAATTAACTAATCCATATATAGGTGTCTGGAGCTTCATTAATAAAGTAGCTACCAACTGGTCTCTTGATGGAAGTTTAGATAATTTTTCTATATCTTGAAACGAATAGACTTCTCCATCAATTACACCACCTTTAATCTGAAGTACTGAGCCCTTATTATTTGCTTCCTTAAAAATAATTTTTGCTAAATTAATCGGTTCATCAAAACCATAAGCAATACCAGTAGGTCCTGAAATGATTTCTTTGAAACCTAACACGCCAGACTCATTTGCTGCTAATAAACCTAAAGTGTTTTTTACAACCTTATAATTAATTCCATGTTTTCTTAAAGATTCCCTTAAACCTGTCATTTCTGAAACAGATAGATTGGTAAAATCAGTTGATATAGCAACTGTGCATTTACTCATCCAATCTTGAATTTCTTTAATTGATTCTTTTTTTTCTTTAGTAGGCAACTCACACCTCTTATTATCTTGATTTAAAATATGTTAAATAAAAAAACCCAGGCACACCTGGGTTAAATATAAATAATTTAATATTAAACCTCGGCTGGAATTTTAATCCTATAAGGAACCTGCTGTCTTAGGTAAATTAGATTTTATTCAGAATCTATAATATTTGAAACCTCCAAGGCAATACTTGGCCCCATTGTTGTAGTCAAATATGCTGATTTAATAAATTGGCCTTTAATACCACTCGGTTTTGATTTAATTATATCATACATTAATGTTCTTATGTTATCTATTAATTGCTCTTCAGTGAAACTAACTTTACCAACTGAAACATGAACTATTGAAGTTTTATCAAGTTTATATTCAACTCTTCCTTTTTTTGAATCATTTACAGCTCTAGAAATATCATCAAGTTTAACAACTGTACCAGTACGAGGATTAGGCATCAAACCTTTCCTACCTAAAATTTTACCCAATTTACCTATTTGACTCATCATGTCAGGAGTAGCTATAGCAACATCAAAATCAGACCATCCAGATTCAACTTTTTTAACTAAATCTTCGCTTCCAACATAATCTGCTCCAGCTTGTTCTGCTATTGATACCCCTTCTCCTTGCACAAACACAGCTACTCTAACTGTCTTACCAACTCCATGAGGTAATATAACTACTCCACGAACTAATTGATCAGCTTGCCTAGGGTCAGCATTTGTTTTTAAATGTAACTCAACAGTCTCATCAAATCCTGCAGATGCAGTTGACTTAGCTAAAGCAACACTATCTTCTAAATTATATAATTTAGATATATCTATTTTTTCTAAAATATTATTATATCTTTTTCCATGTTTAACCATTTAATTAACACCTATTTTCTTCTCTTAAGATTCTACTTGTAATCCCATACTTCTAGCTGTACCAGAAATTATACGCATAGCACTTTCAATATCGCTAGCATTTAAATCATTCATCTTACTTTCTGCAATTTCTCTTATCTTGTCAGTAGTTATAACTCCAACCTTATGTGCTCTAGGGCTACCGCTACCTTTTTCAATCCCAGCAGCCTTTTTTAATAATTCAGAAGCTGGAGGGCTTTTAACAACAAAAGTAAATGAAGTATCCTCGAAAACCGTCAATTCTACAGGTATAACATTTCCCTGTTGAGAAGCTGTTCTTTCATTATATTCTTTTACAAATGACATTATATTTACTCCATGCTGACCCAAGGCAGGGCCTACAGGAGGTGCAGGAGTAGCTTTACCTGCTTCTATTTGCAATTTAATTATTGCTTTAACTTTTTTTGCCACTTTATCAATCCTTACATAAAACTATTATAAAAAAATCAAGATCTTTCAATCTGTAAAAAATCTAACTCTACAGGTGTATCTCTACCAAAAAAAGATACTAGTACACGAACTTTGTCTCTATCAGAATAAACTTGATCAACTACTCCTAAGAAATCAGCAAATGGCCCTTCAGTTATTCTAACAGTTTGACCAGAAACATAACCAATCTTATTTTTAGGTTCGTCAGATTCTATCTGCTTTATGATTTCTTGTACCTCTGAATCTTCTAATGGGATAGGCCTAGATCTTTTTTCTTGCTCATCCTCAGAAGAAATAAAACCAGTAACTCCTGGAGTATTACGTACAATATGCCAGCTCTCATCGTCCATATTCATTTGAACTAAAATATAGCCTGGAAAAACTTTCTTAGAAATAGTTTTCCTAACTCCACTTTTTATTTCAATTTCATCTTCAGTTGGCACTACAACATTTAGAATTTTATCTTTAATATCCAAAGTTTCAATTCTTTGTTCTAGGTTTTTCTTTACGCGTTCTTCATGACCTGAATACGCATGAATAATATACCAACGTGCTATATCTTCAACATCATTCATACAATAATTTCCTTTAATTTAGTATAAAATTAAATATACTTGAAAAGCCTAAGTCAATCACACCTAAAAATATACCTACTATAACTGCAACAGTTATTACCATAATAGACAACCTAGTAGTTTCTTCTCGTGTTGGCCATGTAACTCTATTTAATTCAGCAATCACATCTCCAATAATTGAAAGAGAAAAAACCCTTTTCGAAGCTTGAGACGATACTCTGCGCCTTAAATCTGTATCTCTAACCATATTATAATTATCTAACCTCTCTAAAAAGATGGTGCGATCTACATCTAGGACAATATTTTTTCAATTCAATTCTATTAGGATCATTTCTTTTATTTTTAGTAGTATGATACGTCCGTTCTTTACAATCTTCACAACCCAATGTTATTAAATCACGAACATTTCCTTTCCTTGCCATTTATTGTAACTCCTTACAAATCTACTTAACTACTTTAGTAACAACACCTGAGCCAACAGTTCTTCCACCTTCTCTAACTGCAAATCTCAACTGTTCATCCATTGCTACTGGAGCTAATAATGTCATATCCATCTCAATATTGTCACCAGGCATAACCATTTCAACACCTTCAGGCAATTTAATCTCTCCTGTAACATCAGTAGTTCTAATATAAAATTGAGGCTTATACCCTGTAAAGAAAGGAGTATGTCTTCCACCTTCATCTTTACTGAGCACATATACTTGTGCCTTAGCTTCAGTATGAGGAGTTATTGTACCAGGTTCAGCCAAAACTTGACCTCTTTCAATTTCATCTCTCTCAATTCCTCTAATTAGCACACCAACTGCATCCCCTGCCTGACCTTGATCTAACAACTTATGAAACATCTCAACACCAGTAACGGTAGTTGTAACTGTTTCTTTAATCCCTACAATTTCGACAGTTTGACCAACTTTTACTACACCTTTCTCAACTCTACCAGTAACAACAGTACCTCTTCCTTTAATACTAAAGACATCCTCTATAGGCATTAAAAATGGCTGGTCAAGGGGTCTCTCAGGAACTTCTACAGTTGCATCAACAGCATCCATTAACTCCCAAATACCTTTACCCCATTCCGAATCACGTGAAACATCATCAGCTTCTAATGCATTTAAAGCACTTACTCTTACTATAGGGATATCATCTCCAGGAAAACCATATTCATTTAATAACTCCCTTAACTCTAATTCAACTAACTCTAATAATTCCGGATCATCCATCTGGTCAACTTTATTTAAAGCTACGACCATTGAAGGAACTTCAACTTGCCTAGCTAATAAAATATGTTCTCTAGTTTGAGGCATAGGTCCATCAGGGGCACTTACTACTAAAATAGCACCATCCATCTGAGCTGCACCCGTAATCATATTTTTAATATAGTCAGCATGTCCAGGGCAATCTACGTGAGCATAATGACGCCCTTCCGTCTCATATTCAACGTGAGTAATAGCAATTGTCACACCCCTTTCTTTCTCTTCAGGAGCGTTATCAATAGTATCAAAAGCTCTACCTTCAGCCAATCCTGCAGAAGATAAAACTTTTGTGATTGCTGCTGTCAAGGTAGTTTTACCATGGTCAACATGCCCAATAGTTCCTACATTAACGTGTGGTTTAGTCCGATCAAATTTTTCTTTAGCCAATTTATTCCTCTCTCTCAATTTAGCCCACAAGCAGAGTTGAACTGCTGACCTCGTTCTTACCAAGAACGCGCTCTACCACTGAGCTATGCGGGCCCATATTTTTTGAAATTATTTATTTTTATTTTGGTGCAGGGAGTAGGATTCGAACCTACGTAGCCCTTCCGGGCGCCAGATTTACAGTCTGGTGGTATTAACCACTCACCCATCCCTGCAAATCATGCACTTACATCTAGTTTAGCAC